>NZ_QCZK02000024.1 GCF_003347595.2 Botryobacter ruber
CCATTGTAAGAATACTCTTTAAGCTACCCGAAAGCAGCCAATGTGTCTGTCTGTCCCGACCCGTTTTCCTTTTCCTTAGAATTGACGCAGGTAATTTACCCGCGCGGATTTTAATTTCGTCTCTTTCAATCTCTCAAAGAACCTGCAGAAGGACTTCCTCCTTCTCCTGTGCTACTGCTGTAGCTCGTGTTATTTTTTCCGTTTCAGAACCTTCTGTTCTGATTGGGGTTGCAAAGGTAAGCAAACTTTTTAACTTTGCAATGCTTTTGAAAAACTTTTTTTTCTTTTCTGTTTCAGCTACCCTGCCGCCTGCTGTGCATTTTTCAGGAAGCGGAGGCAAAGGTAAGCAGCTTTTTCCGACCTTCCAAAAGAAATTCAATTTCTTTTTTTTACCTCTTTCTGCTTCTGCTTTAGCTACTTACAGCTGTTAGCAAAACCTCTTTCTGGCCGCCTCCTGCTGAAACGGGTTACAAAGGTAAGCAGAACTTCTGAAGTTGCAAGCAAAAGCAAAAAATAATTTCAAGCTTTTCGTTTTCATCATGCGCCGGTAGCCACTGCCTGGCTTCCGTTTCCCGCCGCTCGTTTGCGTTGGGAGTGCAAAGGTAGAAATTGTTTTTCGCTTTGCAAGAGCTGTAGCTAACATTTTCCCGATTTTCAGGTAAAGTCCTCTGAACCAGCTGGATTATTTTGTCTGAACCGGGATTCCCGCTGATTTTCCTGATGCACCTGATGTAGTTCGTTGACACTACTTCCTGCCCGGCAGTGGCAATAGTGGCAGGAGCAGTCAAGGAGCAGGGAAAAGAAATCAATGAAATCAGATAAATCAGCGGGAATCCCGGTTCAGGCAAAGCAGCAGAGGCTGTGGTGACAGGTGCAGTAATTACTTGCAGCCATTTATCTTGTCAGATCTCACCTTATTTTGCCATCTTAGCGCTCTCATGCGTATGGTGCAGAGGAAGCACCATTTTAATCCGCTACACCACATGAACTACCAGAATTCACTCGCCTTTGCCCAGCAGCAGGACCAGCTGGATCCGCTGCAGCACTATAAAAGCCGCTTTTATGCACCACAACTTAAAGGCCAGGATGCTATCTACTTTTGCGGAAACTCCTTAGGCCTCCAACCCAAATCGGCACAGGCTTACCTGGACCACGAAATGCAGAACTGGGCCGACTTTGCTGTTGAAGGCCATTTTAAAGGCGATACGCCCTGGTTCAGTTATCATGAACTTCTTGCAGCAGCTACTGCCCGTGTAGTGGGAGCTAACCCTGCAGAGGTAGTGGTGATGAACCAGCTTACCGTAAACCTGCACCTGATGCTGGTGTCGTTTTACAGGCCGCAGGGCAAACGGTATAAGATTATTACCGAAGGCGGGGCTTTTCCGTCTGACCAATATGCCCTGGAGTCGCAGACACGGTTTCATGGCTACAATCCGGATGATGCCATTATCGAACTATTCCCGCGCGAGGGGGAGCACACGTTGCGCACCGAAGATATTATCCAAAGCATAAACAGCCATGCCGATGAGCTGGCGCTTGTGATGATGGGCGGCATTAACTACTACACCGGTCAGTTGTTCGATATGGCAGCCATCACAGCGGCAGGGCATGCAGCTGGTGCCTTAGTGGGCTTCGACCTGGCGCATGCGGCGGGCAATGTGGTGATGCAGCTGCACCAGTGGGAGGTGGACTTTGCGGTTTGGTGTAGTTATAAATACCTGAACTCCGGTCCGGGTGGCACATCCGGAGTGTTTGTGCACGAGCGCCATGGCAACAATCCCGACATTCCACGTTTTGCAGGCTGGTGGGGACACGATGCCTCTGTCCGGTTTCAGATGAAAAAAGGATTTATCCCGATGCCCGGAGCTGCAGGCTGGCAACTGAGTAACGCCCAGATTCTGCCGATGGCCGTACATCGCGCTTCGCTCGAGCTGTTTGACGAGGCCGGTATAGCCAACCTGCGCCAGAAAAGCGAAAAACTGACAGGTTTCCTGGAGTTTCTGATAGATGACCTGCAGGTAAACAAAAATACGCTGGAGGTAATAACGCCACGCGACCCGGCGGCACGCGGATGTCAGCTCTCGATGCTCGTGAAGCAGAACGCCCGCCTGCTTTTCGATAAACTGACAGAAGCCGGCATCATCGTCGATTTTCGTGAACCTAACGTTATTCGGGTCGCTCCTACCCCGCTTTACAATACCTTTGAGGAAGTTTTCCGCTTTGCTGAAGTGCTGCGCCAGTGCCTGACTACCCGCTAACGTCCCTCCTTCCCAGGCATTTAAGGTGCAGTGGCTGTGGTGGCGGGCGCAGCAGAATTTATGAGCGACAGGAATGCCTGGGTGGCGACATGCAAAACAGTTGATGCCGGGAAATCAGCCCGACACCAATCATCCGGAAAAGAACTGCTAATATCCGGGAAAGACGAAACAGGCGAAACCTACGTATGAAGCCCTACCGGCGGAACTGGTTCGCAACATGACAACCTCCGCCTGTCTTTAACGGCGCTATTACAATGGATAATTATATCGTACAACTCACTATTATAGGAGTTGCTGCCCTTTCCATGGCCTGGATACCCGCCATCATGGAAAGAACATTTGTTTCGTACCCTATCCTGTTTTTGCTGGCAGGTGTGGCGATTTACCTGTTGCCCTTACGGCTTGCCGATCCGGATCCTATCTGGCAGGAAGATTACGTTGTCAGGCTTACGGAGCTGAGTGTGATTATTTCACTGATGGGCACCGGCCTGAAAATCAGGCGCAGGTTTAGCTGGAAAAACTGGCAGATCCCCTTGCGCCTGGTGTCGGTAACCATGTTGTTATGTATCGGTATTCTGGCCTTGGTAGGGTGGCACTTCCTGGGAATGACTGTGGCGGGCGCTGTGTTGCTTGGCGCCGTACTGGCGCCCACCGACCCGGTGCTGGCGGAACAGGTACAGGTTGGTCCGCCACACGATAAAGAAGAAGACGATGTGCGCTTTTCGTTAACAGCAGAGGCCGGCCTGAACGACGGTACCGCTTTCCCCTTTACCTGGCTGGCCGTGGTGCTGGCGGTGGCGGCCCAGAATAACAGCGACTGGCTTGGCGAGTGGGTCGTGCGCGATTTGCTTTACAGGGTAGCAGCCGGTGTCGGCATTGGTTACCTGCTCGGGCGGCTGCTGGCTTACCTCATTTTTTTCCTGCCCCGTAAATCGAGCTTTCCACGGGCTACAGACGGTTTCCTGGCTTTATCGGCCACGCTGGTATCGTATGGGGTAACGGAACTGCTGCACGGCTACGGTTTTATTGCCGTTTTTGTAACGGCGCTTACCATGAGCAGCTACGAAGAAGAAGATTACTACCACACCGAAATGCACGACTTTGTAAACCAGGTGGAGCGCATCATTATGGTTATCCTGCTCATGCTCTTTGGAGGAAGTTTGGTGACCGGGGTGCTGGAGTACCTGACCTGGCAGGGCGCACTGGCCGGACTGGTCTTCCTGTTTCTGATCAGGCCGGCCAGTGCGCTTATCGGGCTGATCGGGGTCGACTGCTCGCTGAAAGAGAAGCTGGGGATCAGTTTTTTCGGGATAAGAGGGATCGGCTCTTTCTTTTACCTGTCTTTCGCGCTGGATAAGATTAATTTTGTTGATGCCAACCAATTGTGGGCGGTAGTTAGCTTTATTGTCATGACCTCTATTGTTTTACACGGCGTAACCGCCAGCAGGGCGATGCAATATCTTGATACTGCCCGGAAGCAGCAACCGGAAGTAAAAGAGGAGCAGCAAAGTCTAAAAAGCAGCCCCAACGACCGGTAACATATCACCCAACATCATTAACCACACACGGATGCCCTTAGCAGGTGATTTTGAAAAGCTGGCGATGCCCGATGCCGAGGTATATTTTGCCCCGCATTTCTTCGGTGCTACACAAAGTGAGCTCTATTTTCAGGAGCTGCTGCAGCAAATAAACTGGAAACAGGAAAGCATCAAACTTTTTGGCAAAGAAACCGCCATGCCGCGCCTTACCGCCTGGTACGGCGACAAAGCCTACACCTATTCCGGCCTGCAAAACAAGCCTGCTCCCTGGATTCCGGTACTGCAGCAACTGAAAGAGCAGGTAGAGCAGGCAACCGGCCACACCTACAACAGCGTGCTGCTCAACCTCTACCGCAGCGGCCACGACAGCATGGGCTGGCACTCCGACGACGAGCCGGAACTGGGGCAGGAACCTGTTATTGCCTCGCTTAGTTTTGGAGGCGAACGCCGCTTTGCCTTCCGCCACCGCTTCCGGAAAGATGTAGCACCCGTCCGACTGACACTGCCTTCCGGAAGTTTGCTGCTCATGCAGGGGCCAACACAGCACTTCTGGCAGCACAGCATCCCGAAAACAGCAAAAACCGTACAACCCCGCATCAACCTCACCTTCCGGCAGGTATTATAACAGCTGCTTTTGGGGTTGTCATTGCCAAAACTTACCTGTTACTTTACAGCCACAAGGGAGTTTGCCTTTCATTATGACGGATAAAAAGAACATTGCCATTATCGGAGCCGGTCTGGTTGGGTCGCTGCTTTCGCTGTACCTGTCCAGGCGGGGCCATAAAGTTGACCTGTACGAGCGCCGCCCGGATTTAAGAAAGATAACCGTAGATGGCGGCCGCTCCATTAACCTCGCCCTCAGCGACCGGGGCTGGCGCGCCCTGCGCGGCATTGGCATTGAAGAGCAGGTGCGCAAGGTGGCGGTGCCCATGCACGGCCGCATGATGCACGACGAACAAGGCAAGCTCTCGTTTCTGCCCTACGGCAAAGAAGGACAATATATTTACTCTGTCTCCAGGGCGGGTCTGAACATGGCGCTGATGAACCTGTCGGAGCCCGACCCCAACATCAACTTCCACTTTAACGAGCAGCTCCTGGACCTGGACCTGCGCAAACACGAAGCGCTGCTGCGAAACACGGAAACACAGGAACAGACCAAACTCAAACCGGATTTACTTTTCGGTGCCGACGGCGCCTTCTCGATGGTGCGCCTGGCCATGCAGAAAACGGAGCTCTATAACTATTCGCAAAGCTACCTGGAGTACGGCTACAAAGAACTGACCATTCCGGCAACAGCAGACGGTGGTTGGGCACTCGAAAAAAATGCGCTGCACATCTGGCCGCGTGGCAACTACATGATGATTGCCCTGCCCAACATCGACGGCAGCTTTACCTGCACCCTCTTTTTCCCTTATAAAGGCGAAGCGTCTTTTGCCTCGCTCACCACAGAGGCGCAGCTGCTGGAGTTCTTCGGGCGTGTGTTTCCGGATGCGGTGCCATTGATGCCCGGCCTGGCAGAAGAGTTTTTTGAAAACCCGGTTGGTTCGCTGGTAACCATCAAGTGCTTCCCGTGGTCGTACGGGGGCAACACCTTATTGATCGGCGATGCGGCCCATGCCGTTGTTCCTTTCTACGGGCAGGGCATGAACGCCGGCTTCGAAGACATCACCGTACTGGACCAACTGCTGGATACCTTCGATGGCGACTGGCAACAACTCTTCGAAACCTTTGAGCAGAAACGTAAACCCGATGCCGATGCCATTGCCGATCTGGCGGTAGAAAACTTCATCGAAATGCGCGACAAGGTAGCCGATCCGCGTTTCCTGCTCCGCAAAAAAATAGAAGCTAAAATAAACGAGCAGTACCCCGGCAAATGGATTCCGCTTTACTCGATGGTCACCTTCTCCGACTACCCCTACTCCTACGCCCTGGAAACAGGCCGCATCCAGGACAAGATCATGCGCAAGGTAATGAAGCACATTAAATCGGTGGACGATTATAGCAAGCCTGAAGTGCAGCAGCTCCTGGAGAAACAGCTTATCCAAAAGGAAAAGCTAAAACCTTACCGGGCGTAACCGCCAACACAAGTATCTAAGTCACACTTTCAGGAGCAGAGGCTGTGGTGGCCGGTGCAGCAGCGTTTAAAAACTTTTCTGCTGCAGCCACCACTCCTTCTGCTCCTGAAATGCTCTGAAAAATACGGCAAAGGAAGCAGTTACAGCCTCGTTTTTTCTGCTGCACCGGCCACCACTCCCGCTGCTCCCGTTCCGGCTTTTGCTGCCGAAAAATTCTGCGCATCCACCTGAAGGCTGTTGTACAATTTTGCCCTTACCCGGGGCCGCTAAAACAACAACTAATTTATACAAAATCAGTATAGTTATTAAGGCGGCACAACAACTATCGCCTTAATAAAATCTATTTTTTACCACATAACTTCATTGTTATTTTCTATAACCAAATTCCGGAATATCATGAAAAATATAAATAAACTAAAGGAGATAATTGTAGCCGCATGTATGGTGTGCCTGGTAAGCTTTACAAACAGTGTTTTTGCACAGGAGGCAACACCGCCGGAGACAGAACAGCAACAACCTTTGGCAGCCTTTACCGATGCTGAACTGCAGCAGTTTATCGATGCCAATGGCAGGCTGATGGTAGTACAGGAAGAGAGTGAAAAGCTGATGTTGTCTATCTTAGTAGAAGAGAAACTTGATATAAATAAATTTAATGAACTGGCCGTTGCGTACCAGAACCACAAATTCGATGAGGCAGACGCTACACCCGAAGAAAAAGCCGCTTTTAACAAAATAGCGCAACGCTTAATGGAACTTCAGCCTGTTGTACAGAAAGGCGTACAGGAAGCCATCGAAAAAGATGGCATGTCGCTGGATAAATACGAAAAGATCATGATCGCTTACCAGGAAAGCCCTGTGATACAGGCCCGGATACGGAGCATGATAGCTGTAGCTGACGAATAAGAAACAATCGGGCTGACAATGAAAAAGCCTCACGCCCGGTACCGGTGCGTGAGGCTTTTTTATGTAAAGGTGATGCTGCTTTTAGTTTTGAGCAAACTCCACAATTTTAAAGGTTTTGGAACGCTTGTCGTAATAGCCGTAATGCAGCTTGTTACCATAGCGGTAGCGGGTTCTTACTTCCGGCATCGGCTTCAGTTCTTCTTCGTATTTCTCAACCTTGTCCTCGATCAGACCATCTTCGCCCGTCTCTACTTTGGCAAGGGACTTACTATCAA
The DNA here is from genome assembly GCF_003347595.2 of Botryobacter ruber. Taxonomy (GTDB): domain Bacteria; phylum Bacteroidota; class Bacteroidia; order Cytophagales; family Hymenobacteraceae; genus Pontibacter; species Pontibacter ruber_A. The sequence goes on from NZ_QCZK02000024.1 coordinate 7,050, forward strand.
GTACCGCTCTGAAATACGTGCTGATGCCCTGGTCAGCCGAAGCACCGGAACCGCTGTTCCGGAACGGATCGTACACGCCGTAGTAGTACCCCGGAAAAGCGCCGTAGCTGTACGGCAGGCTATAAGCAGGCACCCAGCGCCCCGGAATCATCATTAATCCACGGGAGGTGCTCACGTAGCGGTCGGGTGTGCGTACCATCCGCGACGGATCGCCATTACGCTGCGTTTGCGGCGGCTCATACGAACCAATGGTCAGCTGGATGGTGCTGTCGCTGAAAGCATCTACGGTAATGGCCGGTACACCGCTGGCCAGGTTTTTCATCACTTTAGAGGTTTTCTCCAGCACCTTGGTATCCGAAGAGAACAGCCCTTTCACACCGCGCTGATACACCGGTGTGGCTTTAATGGCGATCTCTTCTTCAGCCGTATAGCTATATTCTTTCAGCGGTTGCAGGGTGTTGAAATCGTACGCCGTCAGGTTCAGCTGCTCTTTGTCCATCAGCACCCGGAACAGCCGGCCCTGGTGCAGGAACGAATTAAACCCAAGGCTGCCTTTTTGCTCGATGGCCGGTAGCGCCCGGTAAGCGGATTGGCCCGTGTTCCAGTCCAGTGTCAGGATTTCGGTGGTTGTTTTGTTGCCTTCTCCTCGCAGGTAATAGCCGTCGAAGATCATGAAGATCTTATCGCCGTTGGTGTACATCTTGCTGCGGTGGTGGCCCGTGAACACATTGCGCTCCAGGTCAGGATGCACGAATATCAGCTGGCTTTCCCGCTCCATGCGCTGGCGCGTCTTGGGCATGTTGTTGACAAAGGTTTTCTTCTCGAGCCGGGCCTCGCCCTCCCCGTTGTCGCGGTGCAGGATCAGGTTACCTTTTCTATCGGAAAACAGCATGTACAGGTGGCTGGCATCGGCAAATCCGCCCATGAACTCTTCGCCCCGGCCTTTTACCACCTCAATGTCCTGCAAACTGCGGAACGCACCGGTATTTCGGCTGATGGCAAACGGGCGCACATACTCGCGGCGGCCATTTATATAGCGGCTATAGAAAACAAATTCGTCCGGCGTAACCCGTGAACCAAAAATCTGCGGCTGCTGGCTGTAACGGTACGGTATTTCATGCGAGGCGATTACTTCGCCGGTAGGAGAAATTACATTAAAATAAAGCTTATTGCTCTGGTAGGAGTAAATACAAACGTTGCCGTCGCCATCCGCCACCGACACCATATCTTCGGCACGTCGCACGGGCAGCTCTACATTTGCAAACTCCTGCTGGGCGCTTGCTTCTAAAGCAACCGCACCCATTAGAAACATGATTAAAAGGAACTTGCGCATTAATTTTATCTGATTATTTTAATTGTTTAACGTGCAAATTTCCGGCCAAAGTATACAAACAATCATTCGTTTCATAGCAACCGTCATTTTTCTTTTGATAAGAGTAGCATTTCATATCGAACAAACCCTATTTTGCCACTTTAGGTACACAAGCTGTTATAATAAGAAAGAGGCTGCCCCGTATCCAGAACAACCTCTCTTATCTTACCAGATTTAGCCGCTGCTAAAACTCCGCATTCTTCGGCGTGCGCGGGAATGGGATTACGTCGCGGATGTTGCCCATACCGGTCACGAACTGCACCAGGCGCTCAAAGCCCAGTCCGAAGCCGGCGTGCGGGCAGCCTCCGAAGCGGCGGGTATCCAGGTACCACCACAGGTCCTCTTCGGTTATGCCTACGCCTTTCATGCGCTCCACCAGCAGTTCGTAACGCTCCTCCCGCTGCGATCCGCCTACAATCTCGCCGATGCCCGGCGCCAGGATGTCCATGGCGGCAACGGTTTTGCCATCGTCGTTGAGGCGCATGTAAAAGGCTTTGATGTCTTTGGGATAATCCGTCACGATTACCGGCTTTTTGAAATGCTTTTCTACCAGGTAACGCTCGTGCTCGCTCTGCAGGTCTACGCCCCAGGCTACATCGTACTGGAACTTCTTCTTTTTATAGTGATTCGAGTTGAGCAGGATGTCGATGGCTTCGGTATAAGTAATGCGCTCAAAGCTGTTGTTTACCACAAACTCCAGCTTTTCCATCAGCGTCATCTCCTGGCGTTCCTGCTGCGGTTTGCTCTTATCTTCTTCCGCCAGGCGTTGCCCCAGGAACTCGATGTCGTCGGCGTTTTTCTCGATCGCTTCGCGGATAATGTATTTGATAAACTCCTCGGCCAGGTCGGCGTTCATCTTCAGGTCGTGGAAAGCCATTTCGGGCTCTATCATCCAGAACTCAGCCAGGTGGCGGGCCGTGTTGGAGTTCTCGGCACGGAATGTTGGTCCGAACGTGTAAATATCGCTGAAGGCCATGGCAGCCAGCTCGCCCTCCAACTGCCCCGATACGGTCAGGTTGGTGGCGCGGCCAAAGAAGTCTTCTTTAAAATCGATCTGCCCTTCCTCGGTGCGGGGCAGGTTGTCCAGGTCCAGCGTAGTTACTTTAAACATCTCACCGGCACCCTCGGCATCCGATGCTGTTACAATAGGCGTGTGCATGTACACAAAACCGCGCTCGTTAAAGAACTTGTGCACCGCGAACGCCAGCGTGTTACGCACCCGGAATACAGCCCCAAAGGTGTTGGTACGGAAGCGCAGGTGCGCAATCTCGCGCAGGTACTCCAGCGAGTGCGCCTTTTTCTGCAGCGGATATGTTTCCGGGTCGGCCTTGCCCAGTACTTCGATGGTTTTGGCCTGCACCTCGTAGGCCTGTCCCTTGCCCTGCGAGGCCACCAGTTCGCCGGTAACCGCTATGCTGGCACCGGTGGTTACATCTTTCAGCGCCTCTTCGCCGAAATGCTCTGAATCAGCTACAACCTGCAGGTTATGTATGGTGGAGCCGTCGTTCACGGCGATGAAGTTTACAAACTTGTTGCCGCGCTTGGTGCGTACCCAGCCCTTCAGCAGTACCTCTTTGCCTGCCTCGGCTCCTGTCAGCAGATCTTTTACTTTCGTGCGTTGCATGTGTTATGATTGCGTATAATGTATGAAAGCGATGATGCCTATAAAAGTATAAATTAATTTTTGAAACTTGTTGCCTTACTTCCAGTTAAGATATATCGGAACAGGTACAGCAGCCGCCCCGGCAGAAAGCCCAACTTCCCCGATGTTGGTTTGGTTTTCCGTTGCTTTTCGGGCAGGCGCTGTAAGAAAACCCTCAAAGTAACGATATTTTAACCTTTTTTGTAAATGCGAGTAAAATTATCCTAAATTTGGAGGTGCACAACCAAGCCTAGAAAACAGATTTTAACCTATGCAGCGACTCGATTTAAGACAACTTTTATCCCAGAAGTTATCGCCGCAGCAGATACAGTTCATCAAGCTGCTCCAGATACCTACTGCTGAGTTAGAGGCGCGCATTAAGGAAGAAATGGAGATAAATCCTGCCCTGGAAGAGGGGCGCGAGGAAGCCGAAACCGATCCTTTTGCCGAAAGCTCCGGCGAGGAAGAGTACGAAGACGATTTTAACAAGAACGATGAGATCGACCTGAACGATTACCTGCATGACGATGAAATAAGCGGCTACAAAATGCAGGGCGACCGTGGCGGCGGCGACGAGGAAGACCGGGAAATGCCTATTGCCATGTCCTCTTCCCTCACCGATAACCTGCTCGACCAGCTGGGTTACCTGGAGCTGGACGACAAGCAGTACAACATTGGGATGCAGCTGATTGGCAGCATCGACAACGATGGCTACATCCGGCGGGAGTTAAGCTCCATTGCAAACGACCTGGCTTTTTCGCAGAACATCGAAACCACCGAGCAGGAAATAGAACAGGTCCTGCACCTGATCCAGACCTTCGACCCGGCAGGCATTGCTGCCCGCGACCTGCCCGAATGCCTTTTGCTGCAACTGCACCGCCGTGAGCAGGACGCGACCACCGTGCTGGCAGAACGCATTATTACCGAAGCATTCGACGAATTCACCAAAAAGCATTACCACAAGCTGCAATCCAAATTCGGGGTTACAGAAGACGAACTTAAAAAAGCAGTCGACCTGATCGTAAAGCTCAACCCGAAACCGGGAGGCGCCGGAGCCGGTATGACGCGGGTGCAGTACATCATTCCCGATTTTATTTTAACGAACGAAAACGGACAGCTGCAGCTCTCGCTCAACTCCCGCAACGCGCCCGACCTGCGCATCAGCCGCTCCTACTCCGACATGTTTGATGCCTATGATAAATCAGACAAAAAAGATAAAAAGCTCAAGGAAACCGTAACCTTTGTAAAGCAGAAGCTTGATGCTGCCAAATGGTTTATCGATGCCATCCGGCAGCGCCAGAACACGCTGCTGCGCACCATGGAAGCCATCATCAAGTACCAGCACGACTTTTTCCTGGAAGGCGACGAAAGCCAGCTGCGCCCCATGATCCTGAAAGACATTGCCGAGGAAATTGGCATGGACATCAGTACCGTGAGCCGCGTAGCCAACAGCAAAGCCGTGCAAACCGAGTTTGGTATTTACCCGCTCAAATATTTCTTCTCCGAAGGTATTGCCACCGAATCGGGCGAAGATGCCAGCAGCCGTGAGGTGAAACACATTTTAAAAGAGATTATCGACAAAGAGGACAAGCACAAACCACTCTCCGACGAGAAGATTGAGAAAATGTTGAACGAGAAAGGCTACAATATTGCACGCCGCACGGTGGCCAAGTACCGCGAACAACTCAACATTCCCGTTGCCCGGCTACGGAAGGAGCTGTAGCCGCTGTAAACTGCTAACCATTAAAACATCAGCAACCCGGACTGCACAGAAACCTATGCCAGCAGCGGCAGCATATCTTGCCAGAAAATCCTGGCGTTACAAACTCTGATTTAATTTGTCATTCCTGATTATCAATACCTGCTTGTGAGCCGTTCTCTTGCGAAGGTACTGTCGGTGGTTTTCCATCCGCTGCTAATGCCTACCCATCTTTTTGCTTTTATCTTGTATTACCTGCCGGCCCCCATGTTCCCGCTGCCCCTGCAGGTGCGCTGGGCTGTGCTGGTCATGATTTTCTTTACCACGTTTATAATCCCCGCTTTAGGAGCCTATGCCATGATACGTGCCGGGCAGGTAGATTCTTTTGAAATGGAGAGGCGGGAACAGCGCAGCCTGCCCCTGCTCTTTACCGGGCTTTGCTACACCACCACGGCCTACCTGCTTTACCGCGAACCGGCCCTCGACCAACTGTTCTACTTTATAATGGGTGTAATTGCCGTGTCTGTTTTCCTGACCTTCCTGATTTCGCTGTTCTGGAAAGTGAGCGCCCACAGTGTGGGTGTGGGAGGCAGCCTTGGTATCCTGTTTATGCTCCACCGGTTGGTTCCGGATGGTTTGATGTTGCTTCCGCTATTATTCGCTATCCTCCTGACAGGGGCCGTACTTTCTGCCCGGCTTGCCTTGCATGCCCATACGCCGGCGCAGGTATATGCCGGTTTTGGAAGCGGTTTCCTGCTGGCCCTGGTAGCCGGTGCTATAGCATTTTAGACCTGCAAGCATAAAAGCAAAGGGAGCGCCCGCCGCATAGCACAGGCACTCCCTTCCTTTTTATCTCCCAACACCCCGTTAACTATTTGCTGCAGCAGTCACCACACCCGCTACTGCTACAGTAAACCAGGGAAAACACCGGAAAAAGGCTTTTCTCCCAAACCTACTGCTTCACGATCTTTTTAGTAAAGCCCGCGTTATCAGGCCCGGTTACCCGCACCAAATACACGCCACCCGGAAACGTACTCAAATCGATGGTGGCTTCGCCGCGCAGGCTGCTGCGTTCGTACATTTTCTGCCCGGTAATGCTGTGTATGCTTACAGTAGCATCCTGTACTTTGGCAGCATCCAGCGCCACATGCAACTTATCTGTAACTGGGTTTGGGTACAGCTGGGTGGCACCGGCCAGTACATCATCCTTAACACCGGTAACCGTTACATTTATAAAATCGCTGAAGGCAAAACGCAGGAAGTTCACTTCCTGCCCTGCCTCTTCATCAAAAAACCTGAAAACAATATCTGTAATGCTTCCTGCTGCATCTTTCTGGATTTGAGTAATCTCGCTGTTTCCGGCATCTACTATCCATTGGTTGTTTTCGTATACCTCACTTTTTAAGCTTACCAGGTAATCCCCTGCCATAAACTCCACTGTTGTTCTGTAGCCCGGCACCCAGGTATTGTTCTGGAAAGCATCGACTACTTCTGTTACGGTAGTGGTGTTGGCAGCAGCGTTGAAGGAGTAAGAGAACGTATGGCGGGCATTGTTAAACCAGGCGCCTCCATCATAAAGTTGCAGGATATAGCTTTGCTCAAACTGGTTCTGCGTATACACCAACTCTGTCATACGCTCGTCTGCTACCCAGGCGCCTTCCATACGCTCATAGGAGGTTATGCTAACCGGCACCAGACTGCTGCCTGCATATTCGTAAACAGATTTCGAGATATCGTTCCAGTTATTTTCTTCGTATTCAGCTGAAACAGATTGAGACAAGCGGTTATTGGAATCGTAGGTGTGGGTGTGCCTGGTAGCAGCGCCTATTTCCCACTGGTTTGTTTCCCGGTTCCACTCAAAAATGGCAAAATAGGTCATGTGGCCCTGCTGGTCGTATTTAATACGGGTACGGGACTCGTTTACCCAGTTGTTTCCGACTTTTACCTGGTTAAGCTCCAGCGTGTCACGCCCCTGTGCATCGTAGGCGTGCGTAGTGCGCAGCACGCCGGCTGCAAGTAAGTTGGTAGCCTCGCTAACTGTAACAAGTCCTTTGTTGTTGTACTGGTGGGTAATATCCTGCACCGGCATCCAGGACGTACCAAACCAGAAATACTGCTTTTCTGACCGGGGAAGCCGCATCGTCGTCTGGCTGGCGGCAAGTGCAGGCGTGGCTCCTCCTGCCGAGAGCGAAGAAAGGGAACTGCTGGCCGTTAAGCGGCTGGCGGGCCGCTGGCTTCTGGATTGGGAATAGCTCACAGAGCTCAGGCATAGCAGCATAGCTGCTACTAAAAGTAGACTAACTTTTTTCATAGTTTATAGATTAATTAAGGTTGTGCGCGTAAAGTATCCCAACGAAGAAAAAGCTGCTTCCGGGACGATTTGAGCAAAAGCAAAAAGTGTGCAGAAAATTAATTTTTGCTAATATTTATTCTTGGTTCAGCTAAAAAAACTATAAAAAAATTGCAACACTACTGATTAGCAGCTACTACACCAGGTAAAAAAGATAACCAAGTACACAGACCATGACGTATGAATGCCTTTTGTATGAAGTAAAAGAAGGAGTAGCCTCCATCACCTTAAACAGGCCCGAAGTGTTTAATGCCTTTAACGACCAGCAGAGCTACGACCTGCAGGATGCCCTGAAGCAGGTAGCCCGCGACGAGGGGGTACGGGTAGTGGTGCTAACAGGAGCCGGCAAGGCTTTCTGCTCCGGGCAGGACCTGAAAGCCATTGCCCAGGCCGGCAAACGCGACCTGTCGGAGTCGCTCGAGAAGCGGTACAACCCCATTATCCGGGCTATGCGCAACCTGCCGAAGCCGGTGATCTGTAAACTGAACGGGGTTGCTGCCGGTGCCGGTTGCTCGCTGGCGCTTGCCTGCGACATGATCATAGCCTCGGCAGAGGCCAGCATGGTGGAGGTATTTGTGCAGGTGGGCCTGGTGCCGGACTCCGGTTCTTCTTTTTTTCTGCCACGGCTCGTCGGCTCACTGAAGGCTTTTGAGCTGAGCACGCTGGGTTCTAAAGTAAAGGCTGACGAAGCGCTGCAACTGGGCCTGGTAAACAAAGTGGTAGCGCCAGCTGCACTCGATGCGGAAGTAAACAAACTGGCCGCCTATTATGCTGCAGCTCCCACCAAAGCCATTGCGCTTACCAAGAAGCTGCTCAACCGGTCGTTCAGTTCCACGCTGGATGAAATGCTGGAGTACGAGGCACAGTGCCAGAAAATTGCCGGAAACACCAACGATCACAAAGAAGGTGTCGCCGCTTTTATAGAAAAACGAAAACCAGACTTCCATGGCTCCTGATTTTCCGTATAACTATACCAAAATAAAGTTGCACTAAAGTTTTGATTTACAGCTTTTTTTAGCGATTTTACAGTACGTGTTTTACCCGTATACTGCCTCTCCGTTTCGGTCAGCGACAGCCCGAGTAGCCATTGCCAGTTATAACCTTACTTTATCAAATAAAATTATGAAACCTACCTTCTCCCACGTTACCCTGCAGGTCTTGCTCCTGCTGTGCGCACTACTCGCTTTTTCCTGTAAAGAAGATAAAGAAGAAGATCCTGCACCAGACACAACAAACCAACTGGAATACAACGGCCAGAAATACACGTTTAAATCCGGACTGGTAGAGGATTATGGTCCGCTAAGTGTGTTTGGGACCACGAATACGCACCACAACTACGACTTCACCATTTTAGACGGAACGTTTACCAAGCAGGCCGATAATTCCTATGCCCCAACATCTGCAAGCTCAACGGTGATGGTGTTTGCCGAACTTTTTTCTCCGGGCACCGCAGGGTTTACCACCGGTACGTTCACACACATTGCCCCCACCGACAATGATGACGATGACCTGAACGATACAGAACTTGAATCCAAGTACAAGAACAAAGCTTACTTTAACTATGCCCTTGTTTTTATCGACAGCAACAACAACAAAACACTGGAACAGACCGACATTATCCTGATAGCAACAGGCGGTACCATAAAGGTATCGGGCTCAGCAGCCAACCCCACCCTGGAGTATAACCTGACCTTACACGATGGCAAAACGCTGACAGGAAGCTATACCGGCGGCTTCACGTATTCGGATGAAACCGACTAGCTGAAACCCGTCCCCTTCCTGCTGAAAAATAAAAAAGCCTGCAACAGAATTACGCCATTGCCAAAAGCAAGTCCGGAGCTTCTGGGTGCAGGCTTTCGTGTTGCTTCTCCTGTTTTAACTGCACCTGTCACCACAGCCACTGCCCCAACACAAAGGAGCAGTGGCTGTGGTGACAGGTGCAGCAGAACAAAACCAGGCGGTTTGCGCCCTTACCTGAAAGAATAACCCAGCGCCACCTTAAACTGCGGCAGTGCGGTTGCCAGCAGAACGCCATTCCGCTGGGAGGTAATCTCTTTACCGACAAAGAGATCCTGCAGCAGTTCATTCGCATTTTTGGAGTAGCCATACTTTGCCCGTACGCCCAGCCCGCCGGCTACTTCCAGCGCGAAATGTTTATTTAACCTGAACTGGTAGCCAAACCGGTAGGCCAGGTCGAAGGTATTCAGGAACAGGCGCCCGATGTAGCGCGCATCGGGGTCGTTTACATCCGGTTCCGGCTGATTAAATATTTCATAGCTGGAATCGTCGAACAGGAGGAAACGGTAGCCGAAAAAAGGGCCATGAAAGAAGCCATAGGGAGCATTTCCTTCTTTAGAGGTATAGTGCCGCTGCTCCATCCGCAAAGCAAGGCCTTTTGTATCCCGGGCCTTATCTCTTGATAAGTTGGAGTCTCCGTCTTTCAGGTAGGTCCTGTAAATATAGCTTAGCCCGAGTTCGTTGCTGACATCGCCGGCCCTTACACGCTCATAGGCAAGGTAGATTTCGCCTAACTGCAGCGGATGCACTTTCAGGATCCTGTTCGGGTTGCCGGCCAGTATTTTCTGCCTGTATTCCTGCTCATTTCTGTAATCGTCGTCGTCTTCGGTTTGTGCCTGCACAGCAGAGAGCGGCAGCAGCAGTAAAAAGAAGCAAGCTGCAACAAATAAGGAGTTGATTTTTTTCATAATCTTAAGCTCTAGGGGTAAATAATTTGTCATGGGTACTATAACTATTGGTATTAGGTTAGGAACAGGTTTATTTTTCAGCAAAAACCGGCTCAGCACAAAGCTGCAGCAGGCGCTTTTCCGTAACAACCTCACTGCCCGGGCAGTGGTGTTGCAACAGGTTATACCGGATAACTACAACTTTGTTCGGGCGTATATAGTCATATGTTCAACTATAAATAGGTAACAAAGCCTAAAACTATGAAAAAATTAGCATCGACAGGATTTATTGCATGCGCCCTGCTGGCAGGGATGGCAGCTTGCGATTCCCAGAAAACCGACAGCGTTGAGCAGGCGCAGGAAACCAATGAGCAGAAGTTTGAGGAATCGGAAATGGAAGAGCGCAAAGCTGACCAGTCGGAGTTTTTGACGAAAGCGGCCAGCAGTGGTATGTTTGAGGTAGAAGCAGGAAAACTGGCACAGAAACAGGCACAAAATGCGGAGGTGAAAAACCTGGGACAAACAATTGCCTCGGGGCATGAAAAAGCCAACAGTGACCTGAAGTCGCTGGCATCGCAGCTAAACATTACGCTGCCCGACAGCATGAGCCAGGAGCACATGGACAAGCTGAAAGAGCTGCAGGAAAAGAAAAAAGGAGCAGAATTCGACAAAGCGTATGTGGATATGATCGTAAGTGCACATGAAAGCGACATCGACATGTTTGAGAACGCTTCGGAGAACATGCAGGCGCAGGAAGTAAAATCTTTTGCCTCGAATAAACTCCCCGCCCTGCGCGAGCACCTTGATCAGGCAAAGCAGCTAAAAGAAAAACTAAACAAGCAGTAAACAGTTTATTTAGTACAACTACCACGGATGCACCTGCCGGTGTTTAACGGCAGGTGCGTCATAAGTTCACCATTCTTATGAGAAACCTTTTCGCCACCGGCATGCTTGCTGCGCTGCTTGCTGTTAACAGCAGTTGCACCCCCGACGACAGCATACACCATGCTGCCGAACAAAGTGTGCAGCGCTTTGAGGAAGCAGGCATGCAGAACATGGAAAACGATGCATTATTTTTAGCCGAAGTTACAAGTGCCAATATGCTGCAGCTGCAACTGAGCGAGCTGGCAGCTAACCAGGCCGTAAGCCCGGAAGTGCGGGAGCTGGCCCAGCAGATGAAGCACGAGCACAGGCAGATACTGGACGAAATAAACACCGTTGGGGCTGAAGGAAATTTTATTCTGCCCTCCAAACTTGGAAAGGATCACCAGGAAACCTACGACGAGATCAGCTCCCGCTCCGGTTTACCGTTCGACCTGGCTTATATCGAGGAAGCCGTGGAAAGCCACAAAGACCTGCTGAAGCGCTACGAAGATATGGCAGACAACGGCGTTTCTATGAACATAAAGCAGTTTGCCTCCAAACAAGTGCCGCTGGCAAGACAACACCTGGAAACAGCGCAGGCCCTGGAAGAGAACGTGAGCGACTACTAAAGTCTGTTCTCGACATACTGCAGCAGCGGCTGTGGTGGCTGGTGCAGCAGAACTTTTGAAGCCAAAATAGCTAAGGCAAGGGCACAAAAGCAAAAGGATAGCTCCGGTTCAGGTGGCTATCCTTTCTTTTTATGCAGCTGCTATTCTTCTGTCGTTTCAGCAGGGTCGTAGTAGTGGCTGGTGCGGAGCTCTTCTGCCAGGAACCGGGCGGTGTAGCCTTTGCCCTGTGCTGCTATCTCTTCGGGTGTACCCGTTGCCACAATCGTACCGCCGCCTTCTCCCCCATCCGGACCTATGTCAATAATATGATCGGCAATTTTGATCAGGTCGAGGTTGTGTTCGATAATAAGCACCGTGTTTCCTTTGTCGGCCAGTTTGTGCAGCACGTCGCTCAGGTGCTCGATGTCCTGGAAGTGCAGCCCGGTGGTGGGCTCATCCAGGATGTAGAGCGTTTGCCCGGTGTCTTTTTTCGACAGCTCCGTCGCCAGCTTCACGCGTTGCGCCTCGCCACCCGACAAGGTAGTCGCCTGCTGCCCCAGCGTGATATAGTCCAGCCCCACATCGTTGAGCGTGGAAATCTTGCGCAGGATGCGCGGATGCGCTTCGAAGAACTCTGTTGCTTTCTCCACCGTCATGTCCAGCACATCGGTTATCGACTTGCCTTTGTAACGCACCTCCAGGGTTTCGCGGTTGTAGCGCTTGCCTTTGCACACCTCGCAGGGCACGTACACATCGGGCAGGAAATTCATTTCGATGGTACGCATACCGGCTCCCTCGCAGGCTTCGCAACGACCGCCTTTCACGTTAAACGAGAAGCGGCCTGGCGAATAGCCCCTGATCTTGGCTTCGGGCAACGAGGCAAACAGCGAACGAATGTCGGTGAAAACGCCGGTGTAGGTAGCGGGATTGGAGCGCGGCGTGCGGCCAATCGGCGACTGGTCTACCTCAATTACCTTGTCAATCAGTTCCAGCCCCTCAATGCTTTTGTAAGGCAGCGGCTCGCGCTTCGCCCGGAAGAAGTGGTGGTTCAGGATTGGGTACAGCGTATCGTGTATAAGCGACGACTTGCCGCTGCCCGACACACCGGTTACACAGATCAGCTTACTCAGCGGCAGCTCCAGCGTTACGTTTTTCAGGTTATGCCCCGTTGCGCCAACCAGTTTCAGCACATTGCCATTGCCAGGTCGCTTTACCTTCGGCACTTTAATGCCACGGCGGTTGCTTAGGAAGTCGGCGGTGGTGGTGCCGGCCTGCATCATCTCCTGCGGCGTGCCGGCGGTTACAATCTGCCCACCGTGTATACCGGCTCCCGGACCTATGTCCACCACATAATCGGCCTGCAGGATCATATCCTTATCATGCTCCACCACAATAATGGAGTTGCCGATGTCGCGCAGGTCTTTCAGGGCGTTGATCAGGCGCTCGTTGTCGCGCTGGTGCAGGCCAATGCTGGGCTCATCCATGATGTAGAGCACCCCCACCAGCTGTGTACCAATCTGCGTCGCCAGCCGGATGCGCTGGCTCTCGCCGCCCGACAGCGTGCGCACAGGGCGGTGCAGGCTCAGGTAGTTCAGGCCCACGTCCAGCAGGAAACCGATGCGCTTGCGAATCTCCTTCAGCAGTTCCCGCGCGATTACGTTCTGCCGCTCGCTCAGGCGTTCCTCCAGGTTACTGAACCAGGCAGCCAGTTTGTTGATATCAAGCACCGACAGTTCACCGATGTTTTTGCCGTCGATCTTAAAGTGCAGCGATTCTTTCTTTAAGCGGTAGCCGTGGCAGTCGGGGCAGACGGTGGTCTGGGTAAACTCTTCCACCCAGGCACGGATATTCTCCGAGTCCGATTCCATCTGGCTTTTCAGGAAGTTCAGGATGCCCTGGAACTCGATAATGTAGGTTCCTTTTTTGGTGTTTACCTCCAGGTCCTCATCCAGCCCGTAAAGCAGCACCTTCTGCACTTCCTCCGGCAGGTCTTTAATAGGCGTGGCAACCGAAACTTTGTAGTATTTAAAAAGCGCCTCTATTTGTTTGAAAATCCAGATGTCGCGGTACTCGCCCAGCGGCGCAATGCCGCCACGCCGGATGCTCAGGTCTTTGTCCGGCATAACGGATTCTTCGGTTATTTCCTGGATCTCGCCCAGGCCGGTGCAGGTAGGGCAGGCGCCGTAGGGGGAGTTGAAGGAGAAGGAGTTTGGCGCCGGATCATCGTAGGCAATGCCGGTGGCCGGGTCCATGAGGTGGCGCGAGAAGAAGTGGGTCTGGCCGGTATCGGCATCCATGATCAGCACCATGCCTTTGCCATGCGTCAGCGCATTCTGCACCGAACTTGACAACCGGAAACGGTCTTCTTCTTTGGCTACAATCTTGTCGATCACGATCTCGATGTCGTGAATTTTGTACCGGTCTACCTGCATTTTCGGCGTCAGCTCCAGCAGCTCGCCATCTACGCGCACCCGCACAAAGCCCATCTTCCGGATCTGCTGGAATAGTTCGCGGTAGTGCCCTTTGCGGCCCTTCACCACCGGCGCCAGCACAACCAGCCGCTTCCCGTTAAAATTCTCCAGGATGTGGTTTACGATCTGATCGTCGGACTGGCGCACCATTTTCTCGCCTGTTACATAGCTGTAGGCATCGGCGGTGCGGGCCCAGAGCAGGCGCATAAAGTCGTAAATCTCGGTAATGGTGCCCACCGTGGAGCGGGGGTTGCGGCTGGTGGTTTTCTGCTCGATCGAGATAACCGGCGACAGGCCTTCTATCTTGTCCACGTCGGGGCGCTCCAGGCCGCCCATAAAGCTGCGGGCGTAGGCCGAGAAGGTTTCCATGTAGCGGCGCTGCCCTTCGGCATAAATGGTATCGAAGGCCAGGGAAGATTTACCCGAGCCGCTGATGCCCGTAAAAACCACCAGTTTGTAACGCGGCAGCTTCAGGCTGATATTTTTGAGATTATGTTCGCGGGCACCGTATACCTCTATCTGCTGCGCTTCTCCGTTCGGGGAGAGCGCTGCTGAAGCAGTGCCTGTATCAGGTGATTGCTCTTGCTTAAAAGCCATTCAGTATGCTTTGATTTAATTTGCAAAGGTACAAAATTACCCGTGTTTTGGTGCAACAATGTGCAGGCACAGGTTCAGCCACACAGGCAGCCGCAGCGCTTTTAGGGAGATGTGTCACGTTCATCCTGCGCGGTAACTTCTGCCAGCACCGGACTGGTAGGAACATACTCGTGTGTATACCGCAGAATTTCGGCTTTCTTCTTCGAAAACCGGTAATAACCAAAGTAACCGACACCAAGCCCCACCGGAATAAAAATCAAACCGAGACCAATATAGGCAGGATCTTCAAAAATCTTCATAAACGTAAGTCCGGCCAGCACCATCCCGATGGCAGACCGCACGTAGGCCAGAAAAGTACGCTCATTGGCCAACTTGGTGCGTTCCATCGCCAGGCTGTCGCGAATTTCAAGGTTATGCTTTTCCTTTACTTTAAGCTCCTGCTTAATTACTTTTCTCTCCTTCCTGCTTAACAACCTTCTTAAAACCATAGATGTGTATACGATAGCAAAACCGTTGGGGGTTAGCAAGACCGCTGCTGCTGCTATATTTTGTTTCGGGTACTACAAGCAGTTCCTCCGCAGGAGCAGAGGCTGTGGTGGCAGGAGCTGAAAAGTTTTCAGCGCCTGCCACCACAGCCTTACCTGCACAAAAAAAGCAAGCCGCTGCTGGGCTTGCTTCCGATAGTAGAAACTGTTTTGATATTGATTAGAAGTTTGGAGACAGCAGGTATTTGCTGTAGAAATCGTCGATGATTTTTACGGCTTCCGACGGATCGTCTACGATGTGCACCAGGTCCAGGTCTTCGGGGCTGATGTTGCTTTCTTCCTGCAGCATTACGCTGTCTAACCAGTCGAAGAGGCCCTGCCAGTAGGAGCGGCCAACCAGCACAATCGGGAAAGCGCCTATCTTTTTGGTCTGGATCAGGGTGATGGCCTCGAACAGCTCGTCGAGGGTGCCAAAGCCGCCGGGCATCCCGATAAAGCCCTGGGCATATTTTACGAACATGACCTTGCGCACAAAAAAGTAGTCGAAGTTAATGAGCTTATCGGGGTCGATGTAGATGTTGCTGAACTGCTCGAACGGCAGCTGGATGTTGAGCCCAACCGATTTACCACCCTCGGAGTGTGCGCCCTTGTTGCCGGCTTCCATAATGCCCGGTCCGCCGCCCGTTATCACACCATAGCCATGGCGCACGAGTTTGGCGGCAATTTCTTCGGCCATCTGGTAATAGCGGTGGTCGGACTTAGTACGGGCCGAACCGAAAATGGAAACGCAGGGACCGATCTTGGCCAGCTTTTCGAAGCCTTCTACGAACTCGGCCATCACTTTAAATATCTGCCAGGAGTCGGCTATTTTAATTTCGTTCCAGTCTTTATCAACAAACGCCTGCCGGATGCGGATGTCCTGTTCAGAGGCGGGAGCACCATGAACGTTTCCGTGTTCACGTAAATCGGTGATAGAGGTCGCCTTGTTTTCATTTACATCGGGGTGACGAATGGTTTTCCCGCTGCCGGGGTTATGCACCTCGTCGTTGAGTTTTGTCTTGCTTGTTTTGCTAAGCTTTTTCATAATTTTTTTCTTCTTCAGGACAGGAATTCCTGCGGATCTGTTTTAGCTGACAACATCCGTTTTTATATAATTTTTTATTGAGCAACAGCGCCTTTTCATTTCCAGGAAGCGGGACAGACAGCCTGTTCTCTCTAAATCAAGCAGTTATCCTTATTTGGACCGGATAGCGACCACCGGATCTAAGTTAGAAGCAAGCACGGCAGGTATAATTCCGGACAACATGCCTATGACCGCCGATACGCCGAGCCCCAGCAATATGTTACTTACCGATAACACTATCTTCATCAGGTCCTGCGGGATGAGCGTGAGCAGGAACACCAGCAGTATGCCAATGCTGCCGCCGATCAGGCTCAGGAACACCGCCTCGAACAGGAACTGGAACAGGATAAAGTAATTCTTGGCCCCTAACGATTTCTGAATGCCGATAATGTTGGTACGCTCTTTTACCGACACAAACATGATGTTGGCGATCCCGAAGCCGCCTACCAGTATGGCAAACCCGCCTATTACCCATCCCGCCAGCCCGATCACCTTAAAGAAACCGGTTACTGCTTCTGCAATCATTTCGGGGCGGTTCAGGGCAAAGCTGTCTTTGTCGCGGGGCCGCAGGCCGCGGATGTTGCGCAGCATGCCCTGCAGTTCATACTCCAGTTCCAGGAGCCCTTCGTCATCGTCGCGCCCTTTTATGCCAATGGTGGCACTCACGCCGTTAGGGCCCGTGTTGTAAATCTTGCTGAAAGCCCCGAAGGGCACAATGCCCTGCTTATCTAGGGTCGGCATGCCGAACATACTTTCCCCCTGCTTCTCCAGCACCGCGATCACCGTAAATTTCTGCCCGCTTACCTTCAGCGGTTTCCCGATGGGGTCCTGGTTCGGGTAAAGCCCTTCGGCCACCGCGCTCCCAATAATAATCACATTGCGCGAAGCATCAATTTCCTGCTGAATAAAGTACCGGCCCTGCTCTATGGGCAGATCCCGTATAATGTTATAGCCATAGGTAACGCCTGTCAGGCCTGCGTTCGAGAAGCTGTTGTTCCGGTATTTGAACAGGTTGTTCCCGCGGTCCGAAAAAAGAGCCATACCGGCATCGTTCGTAAGGTTACGGTCCAGCTGCCGGAACTCCCGCAACGTGGGCTGGGGTCGTCTGAAATATTCCCACCAGGGCCTGTCGTGGCTGAAGCTGATCGGCCATTTCTGCACATAAATAACGCGCTCCCCCAGAAAGCTCATGCTCTCCCGCACGTTCCGCTCCAGCGAATCGACGAGTGTAAACACGGCAATAATGGCAAAAATACCAATCGTCACGCCCAGCAACGACAGGATGGTCCGGAACAGGTTAGCTTTAAGGGCTTCCCAGGCAAAACGAAAACTCTCGGTAACCAGGCGCAGGTATAACATAAAACGTGGCAGTGCTTATTTTCTAAATTAACAATTATTTTGCCCAAAAACCGAATTGTAGAACCTTTTTGTGCATGCACAGCAGCAGAGAACCGTCATGGGCAGCACTCCCTTCAGCCGATGCGCATGAAGGCGCCACTTCACTTAACTATTTCTGCCGTAAAACGTTTTCAGAAGCAGCTGCACCAGATTTCTTACCACAGTGCCTGAACAAAATCCGGCAGCTTGATTATCATTATTTCTTTAAGGCAAGCGATACAATTTATTGAATAAATTCTTATGTTTGTTTAGTCAAATTTATGGCATACTAGTTAAAGGTTGAAAAACATGGATGTGAAGCCAGTGTTTGCGGTAGCTCTTGTAGCATGTTGTATGGCTGTTAGCTTTATGCTAAAAGTATATACCAACCAGACCAATGTCATACTTTTCAGTACAGCAGAAGCACCGGATCTGGTTAACAACGAGCCGAAGGGGCTGGCGGAGCAGTTTAAAAAAGTAAAAGCTGAATCTGCCGGGAACAAAATAAGTCAGCAGGGCGAAAATCTGGCAACGCGTGCCATTACCGTGAAGCTGTACACACAATCCCAGTTCTAAAACACAGCAGCCCGCTACTACCGCTTCTTACCACCCCCTCCCCCACAACAGGATATTTATTACTTTTTAATGGCAGCGCCGGGTATAACAGGCCATACCAGCATGCCCCTTTTCAACGGCCGGTTTTAGCTGCAGGCACTAAGGCAATGGTGGCAATGGCAGCAGAACAAATGCCGGTCCCGGCACCACGGCATCACCGGAAAAACAAAAGAAATCAGTTCACAGCCACTCTCACCACACCTGCTGCAGCAGTATGCAGCAAGAAAAAGAGAAGCACGCGCTGCCTGTAAGCTATTTTGGACGGGTAATGTGTTGCCTTACAGCGAAGAGGAGCATAATCCCGGGCAGAGTTATGCGAATAAACAGGGAAAATTAAGATTTATGAACTACCTTTGCAAACTATTTTCGACAGGAGAGGTTATTTTTAATGGACCACTTTTACATTTGCGTGCCTGCCATTGGCCGGAAACAGCCTGTAGCCACAGCAAATGCATGTAGAACGAACATCAATTAACAGCTTAAATACCGTAATATTTAACATATGAAGTTATCAGAATTTAAATTTGAACTTCCGCAGGAACTTTTAGCTACACACCCCGCTGCTAACCGCGACGAAGCACGCATGATGGTGGTGCACCGCAGCAGCGGCAAAATCGAGCACAGAATCTTTAAAGATATCCTGGAGTATTTTGACGACGGCGATGTAATGGTTGTGAACGACACCAAGGTTTTCCCGGCCCGCATGTACGGCAACAAAGAAAAAACCGGCGCCAAGATCGAGGTTTTCCTGCTGCGCGAACTGAACCGCGACATCCACCTGTGGGACGTGCTGGTTGATCCGGCCCGTAAAATCCGTGTCGGCAACAAACTGTACTTTGGCGAAAGCGACCTGGTAGCTGAAGTAATCGACAATACCACCTCGCGTGGCCGTACGATCAAGTTTTTATTTGACGGCACCGACGAGGAGTTTTACAAAACCATAAACGACCTGGGCGAAACGCCGCTTCCTAAATACATTAAACGGGAAGCCGAGCCCGAAGACAGGGAACGTTATCAGACGGTGTATGCCCAGAACGTAGGTGCTGTGGCGGCTCCCACTGCCGGTCTGCACTTTACCAAAGAAGTACTAAAGCGCCTCGAAGTAAAAGGCGTAGATGTAGCGCCGCTGACGCTGCACGTTGGCCTGGGCACCTTCCGTCCCGTAGATGTGGAAGACCTGACAAAACACAAGATGGACTCCGAGAACTTTAATGTTCCGCAGCCTACCGCAGAGCTTGTAAACCGGGCCCTGGATAATAAAAAGCATGTGTGTGCTGTTGGTACTACCACCATGCGCGCCCTGGAATCGTCGGTATCGGCGAGCAGCCGCCTGAAGCCAAACGAAGGCTGGACAGACAAGTTCATTTTCCCGCCGTACGATTTCAAAATTGCCAACAGCCTGCTCACCAACTTCCACATACCGGAGTCTACGCTGCTCATGATGACAGCTGCTTTTGGCGGTTACGAGCTGATTATGAAAGCGTATGAAGAGGCTGTAAAAGAAAAATACCGCTTTGCCAGCTACGGCGATGTGATGCTGATTTTATAAGCGGCACCTATACCCGTTACAAAACAAATGCCCCGGTTAAGCAATAGCCGGGGCATTTGTTTTTATATTGCTGCAGCAAAAACAGTTTGAATGAAAGAGAAACCAGAGGAGTACGCGATTATTGTGGCCGGCGGCACGGGCAGCCGCATGCAGCGCGAAGTTCCCAAACAGTTTATTGAGGTAGCCGGCAAACCCATCCTGATGCACACCATCGAACGCTTCTATGCCTACAACCCGCAGCTACGGCTGATCGTGGTACTGCCGGAGAGCCAGCTGGAAACATGGCGGCAGCTGTGCCGGCAATACAGGTTCAACATTTTCCATTTAACGGTGGCAGGCGGCGCAACACGCTTCCAATCCGTAAAAAACGGGCTGGCTGCGGTTACTGCAGGCGAGGCACTGGTGGCGGTACACGACGGGGTGCGTCCTTTTGTGAGCACAGCCATTATACAAAATTCTTTCCAGACTGCTGCACAACAAGGCAATGCCATCGTAGCCGTTTCCCCTAAAGATTCGATCCGGGAACTGACCGGTACGACAAGCAAGGCTGTGGCACGCACCAATTACAAGCTGGTGCAAACACCCCAGACATTCCGGGCTGAGCTTCTGAAGCGGGCATACGAGCAACCGGAGCAGGACTTTTTTACCGACGATGCCTCGGTAGTGGAACAACTGGGCGAGCAGATCGTGCTGGTGGAAGGCAGCTACCGCAACATCAAAATCACAACGCCCGAAGACCTGCTGCTGGCAGAGGCATTTGCTAAGGAACCGTTATAGGCTGGCGGCTGCTCTCCAGGAACTCCTGGTTTTGCTGTATGGCTTCCAGGGAAATGGGTTCTAAGGCCGGAGAAGGTTTAGACAGGTTAAGGAGGTAGCCCTGCAGTGGCAGCAGGTTGTACAGGTCATGCGTGATGCACAGCACTGTTTTGCGGTTTTCCAGCACCCAGTGCTGCAGCAGCGAGAACACCTGCTTTTTAAAGTACACATCCAGCTGCTGCGTAGGCTCGTCCAGCAGGCAAATGGCGGCGTCCTGCAAGGTTAGCTGCGCCAGCCATATCAGTTGTTGCTCCCCGCCCGAGAGGGTCGTAAAATCCTGCTCCAGCAGGTGCGAAAGCTGCAGTTGTTCCACCACCGAAGCGGCCAGGGCATAATCGGCGGCGCTGTAGTTTTCCAGAAAGCGCTTCTTCCGGAACAACCCCATCACCACCAGGTCGTGCACCTTAATCGGGAAGGATACGAAGTTCTTTTGCGGGAGGTAACCGAGGATTCCGTTGGCAGCAGGATGGGGTATGGTCTTCAGGTTCTGCCCTTGCAGGATGATCTGCCCCTGGTAAGGCACCTGCTGCTGAAAAGCTTTGAAAAGGGTACTCTTGCCAACCCCGTTATGCCCAATTATGGCTACAAAAGCAGGCGCTGGTACAGAAAAAGAAAGGTTGCGGATAAGAACACGCTGTTCATAACCCGCAACCAGGTTTTTTACTTCAACGATCAAACGCTAATCAAATATTGAATTAAGCACGGCGGCAGCAGCTTTTCGCTTCCGGCCGCCTTAAAATTCTTAATGCTCTTAGTACTCGTCCTCGTTAAACATGAAATCTTCCTTAGTAGGATAATCTGGCCAGATTTCCTCTATGTTTTCATAAGGTTGTCCGTCGTCTTCAAGTGCCTGCAGGTTTTCCACCACTTCCATTGGCGCGCCAGAACGGATTGAGTAATCAATAAGTTCGTCTTTAGTCGCTGGCCAGGGTGCATCCTCCAGGTATGAAGCTAATTCCAGTGTCCAATACATAATATGTTCTCCTTAACTTATGGCTGAAAAAATTTAGTTTGCAAAAGTATTAATAAATATATAAACAAAAATTTTTTTTAAAAATAATTTGTTTTTTCTCCTTTTTTACCAACACAACGAATTCAAGTTGCAAATGTTGGTTATGCCCGGAGGTTTTTTTAAAAAAAGTTTGTCTCCGAAGGCATCTAAAAGAGGCCCTCTTGCGGGTTATTAATACTAAGGCAGGAACACAAGGCTAAGTATCAGCTGCTTCCGGCAACCGGCTTCTAACTTCCGGAAGTCACCAGTTTGTTTTTGAAGATAGAAATCAGGTGCTCTTTGGTATCTATTTTACGCTTAAAGTTCCGGATTTTGCCTTGCAGCATACTCCTGAACGCCTCGTTCCCGGGCGAATCGCTTAGCTTACCCAGGTTAGACTCCAGCACTTCTAACTCCTGTTTGTCTGACTTAATAAACTCTTTCAGGGCATTGATACGGGCCTGTGCCCCCTCCGTTTCACTCATTTTTTCGTTAGAGGCCTGCTGACGCTTCCGGATGTAGTGCTCCAGGCTGCTCATTTCAAATATCTTGTCGCATGCCTTTATAAAACGCTCCCACACCGCATCCGAAACAGAAGGGTGTACCGGCCCTACCTTCTTCCATTCGGCCTGCAGTTCTTTGGCGCGTTTTACGGAAGCATTCAGGTTGTTTTGCTGCAGCAACTGCTCTGCCTCGGTAACCAGCGCTTCCTTCTTCTCCAGGTTGGCCTCGTAGAATTTATCCCTGGACTGGTTTTTTTCGTTGTTGATCTTGTTTTTCAGCCGCTCAAAAAAGTGATTGTGGGCTTTGCGGAATTCCGTCCATAGGTTGCTGGTTACTTTGCGGGGCAGGCTGCCGCCTACTTCTTTCCACTCGTTCTGCAGTTGCTTGAGCTTTTGTGTGGTTGCCTCCCAGTCTTCGGAATTTTGTAGCGCCACCGACCGCGCAATCAGGTTTTTATACCTTTCGTAAATGCGGTTCTGCATTTGCTTCTTATCGGTAAAGAATGACTTTTTGCGTTCGAAGAACACTTCCAGCGCCGCCTTAAACCGCTCTTCAATCTCGTCGGTCAGTTCTTTCTCCACCGGGCCTGTTTTAATCCAGGTAGCGCGCAGTTCCTTCAGTTTATCGGATGTCTCCTGCCACTCCACGCTTTCCTGCAGCGCCTCCGCTTCCTGTATCAGCCCAATTTTTATAGCAAGATTTTTTTCCCTGTTCTGCTTGATGGTCTCTTTTATCTCTTCCTCGGCCGCACTCAGCTTGTAATAAAGCGCTTCAAAATCGCCTAAAGCATCGTAGCTGCCTATTTGCTCTTTCAGGTGCAGCACTTTCATCAGAAAAGAGCCTTTGTTTTCAGAGGTTTCTATACGTTCCAGCAGGTTTTTCACCTTATCCTGAAACATTTCAAAACGTTTTGCAAAGTAAACAAGCGAATCATTTTCCGATTCTTTCACTTCGCCTACCTGCCTGGCCGGATAGTTCATAAATGCTTTCAGCCAAACTTGCTGGTCTTGAGTAAAGCCATATTGCTGGGCTTCTTTCAATAGTAGATCGTGGTTTTCCATTTACTGGATCGGGTTTTTGTAAAATAAGGAGCAAGGTAAAAAAGTAACTTAACTAGCATACGCAGTTCATCGGGCTGCGTTTGCCGGGGTACTCCTAAAAAGCTGGAGCCAGGCCATACAACCCGGACCTGTGGTACTTTTCCACCATAGGTCCGGACCTCATTATGCTGAGTGCCTTTCACAAGTTTAATCATTTCGGTTCATATTTGTGAAGGGTAAATGCATGATTTTTTCCGATATTTGTAATTCCTTACAGAATAACTGATTTCTGGCTGCAGGTAATATCCCAAATCTGATATATTTTCCGGATTGGTCTGCATCAGGCACAGTATTTAAATTGGCACAAAACGAACAAACATACCATGAGTAACGAAACTATCATATTTTCGATGGCCGGGGTAAGCAAAATTTACCCTCCAAAGAAACAAGTACTTAAAAACATTTACCTGTCGTTTTTCTACGGCGCCAAAATTGGCGTGCTTGGTCTGAACGGTTCCGGTAAATCGAGCCTGCTTAAAATTATTGCCGGCGTAGACAAGGAATTCCAGGGCGAAGTGGTGTGGTCGCCGGGCTATACAGTAGGCTACCTGGAGCAGGAACCGCACCTGGACCCAACCAAAACCGTGCGCGAGGTAGTGGAAGAAGGCGTAAGCGAAGTAGTGGGCCTGCTGCGCGAATTCGACGAGATAAACATGAAGTTTGCCGAGGAGATGACCGACGATGAGATGAACAAGCTCATTGAGCGGCAGGGCGAAGTGCAGGAGCGCCTCGACCAGCTCAACGCCTGGGAACTCGACAACCGCCTGGAGCGCGCCATGGATGCCCTGCGCACGCC
Organism: Botryobacter ruber; assembly: GCF_003347595.2. Taxonomy (GTDB): domain Bacteria; phylum Bacteroidota; class Bacteroidia; order Cytophagales; family Hymenobacteraceae; genus Pontibacter; species Pontibacter ruber_A. Next base: position 30,693 of record NZ_QCZK02000024.1, read on the forward strand.
CCCCGAAGATGCCGTGATCGCCAACCTGTCGGGTGGTGAGAAGCGCCGCGTGGCCCTGTGCCGCCTGCTCCTGCAGGAGCCGGACGTGCTCCTGCTCGACGAACCTACCAACCACCTCGATGCCGAGTCGGTGGACTGGCTGGAGCAGCACCTGCAGCAATACAAAGGCACCGTGATTGCCGTTACCCACGACCGTTACTTCCTCGACAATGTGGCCGGCTGGATACTGGAGCTCGACCGTGGCGAAGGTATTCCGTGGAAAGGCAACTACAGCAGCTGGTTAGAGCAGAAGTCTACGCGCCTGTCGCAGGAGGAGAAGACGGAAAGCAAGCGCCAGAAGACGTTACAGCGCGAATTGGAGTGGGTGAAGATGGCGCCAAAAGCCCGTCATGCCAAATCCAAAGCACGTATCAGCCAGTACGACAAGCTGGCCGGCGAAGACGTGAAGCAGAAAGAAGAGAAACTGGAGCTGTTCATCCCGGATGGTCCGCGCCTGGGCGCACAGGTAATAGAGGCGCACCACGTGAGCAAGGCCTACGGCGATAAACTGCTGTTCGAGGACCTGAACTTCGCGCTGCCGCAGGGTGGCATTGTGGGCATCATTGGTCCGAACGGTGCCGGTAAAACCACTTTGTTTAAGCTGATAACCGGCCAGGAGAAGCCTGATGCCGGCGATTTTACGGTAGGCTCTACCGTACAGATTTCGTATGTAGACCAGGAGCACGCCCACCTCGACCCAACTAAGTCGGTGTTTGAAGTGATTTCCGGTGGCACCGAGCACATGATGATGGCCGGGCGCCAGGTGGTATCCAGGGCCTACGTGAGCAAGTTTAACTTTTCGGGTGGCGACCAGGAGAAGAAAGTAGAGAAGCTGTCGGGTGGGGAGCGCAACCGCGTGCACCTGGCCATGACACTGAAAGAAGGCGGCAACCTGCTGCTCCTCGACGAACCAACCAACGACCTGGACGTGAATGCTATCCGGGCGCTGGAAGATGCTTTGGAAAACTTTGCCGGCTGCGCCGTTATCATCTCCCACGACCGCTGGTTCCTCGACCGTATCTGTACGCACATCCTGGCCTTCGAAGGCGAGTCGCAGGTATACTGGTTTGAAGGCAACTATACCGAGTACGAAGAGAACAAGAAGAAGCGTATGGGCGATGTAGAGCCGAAACGCATCCGCTATAAAAAACTGGCTTAGCCCCCGGATTAAAAGATAAAAGCGCCCCGTGGTTTTCCATCGGGGCGCTTTTGTTTTCTATTGCCCCCCACCCTGCACCAGCGTTCTTCCGGCTCCTTGTTTTGTCTCTACAGCCATTCCTGCACCGAAACCAGCAGGAGAAAGACTGCCACAGCCATCCCTTCATTAAGCCCCGACTAACCAGCCTGAGGCTTCATCAGCCTTTTCAGAATTATTACAAGTATTTATTTTGTTTTTTTCTTTCCGAGCGAAAGCTCATCATATCAACCTTCAATTAAACCGATGTTACAACAGTACTTTTTCATTTTTTTATCAAACAAAACATAGGTAAACGGCTATTCATCTGTTTAGATGCGCAGGTCAATTTCCGGACTAATTTCCAGACGCTTTTTAAAACCGCAAATAGCTGTATATCAGCAAGTTAATTTACAAACCTAAATTTACCTTTTACTCAATAAAAGCTGCCATTCACCCTTGTTTTTGAACTATATACTTATTTTTTAAAACAATAAAATATATTTTTCATAAATTATATCAAAATCATAAAAAAAATCTACATTTGCATGGAACGAACAATCGTTTGTACTCGTAGATATAAAAACAAGAGCTATAAGGGCTTAATGACCTATGTTTTATAACTTTAATATTTATTATTATGAAAAAATTTTACTTAAGTGCCGATGCAGTTGCTTATTTGGTAATCGCTAGCTATTTCGCAGCTATTGGAACTGTTGCTTACTTTGTTTCTTAGTAACGGCAGTCCAGTGCAGAGCAGGAGACTGCATAGGAGAAAAAGCTCCTGCTCTGCATCTCTTTACAATCAGATTTGGTTCTGAAGCAGCTTATAACTGTCCCCCCTCATGTCTTTGGTGCAGGCACTGGTTACGATGGCCTTACCTCCTGTGCAGGAGCGAAGGCACCAGCACCTGCAGGCATCTTGCTGCGCTTCGCAGCAGCTCAATTCCTTTTTTTATTCTTTGGGTACCTCTCCACAAGCATTTCATCTTGTTTCCGGTGCTTATTGCTGTTTGCTTCGCCGGAAGCCCTAGCCGGGAGCTGTGGCAATGGTGGCTGGTACAGCAAAGCGCCAGAACGCTGTTGCCAATTGTCTTTGTTTTTGCGTACTTTCGGTAATCAACCAAAGTAACTAAACAGATGGCTATAGCAAGACCCTTTAACTTTAAGCAGTGGATAGACGAACACCGCCACCTGCTTAAGCCGCCTGTGGGCAACCAGCAGGTATTTAAAGGCAACGACGATTTTATTGTGATGGTAGTGGGCGGCCCCAATGCCCGTAAAGATTACCACTACGACGAAGGCGAAGAATTCTTTTACCAGCTGGAAGGCGACATCATGCTCAAGATAATTGAGGACGGCAAACCTGTAGATATTCCGATCAAAGAAGGCGAGATTTTCCTGCTGCCGCCCCGCGTGCCCCACTCGCCCCGCCGGCCTGCCAACACGATAGGCCTGGTGGTGGAGCGTTACCGCAAACCCGGCGAGAAAGACGGTTTCCTGTGGTTCTGCGAGAACTGCGGCAATAAACTTTATGAAGAATATGCCGATGTAACCGACATTGTAGAGCAGCTTCCTAAAATTATGAACAACTTCTGGGAGAGCGAAGAGCGCCGCACCTGCAGCAACTGCGGTGAGGTAATGCAACCGCCTGCCAAACCTACCGAAGCCCCGAAATAGGCATGTCCTCTTCTCTCCTCTCGCTGGGAACAGCAGCAGAGGCTGTGGTGGCAGGTGCAGCAAAGCTTTTTTCCTGTTAAAACAGCAGGTAAGGCAATGGTGGGTGGTGCAGCAGCGCAGAAAAAGCCTTTCACCTCACCAACAAAAAGCGGCTGCTCCGGTACATCGGGCAGCCGCTTTTTGTTGGTGAGGCATATTTCCTGTTAGTTAAAAATAGTCGTAGAAGATAGCGGCCAGGGCGTTGTTGGTAAAGGTATTGCTGGTTTCCACGTCTGCGTTCAGCGTGGAGTCGTCGCCGTACACATGGATGCCGTAGCCGCCGCTGTTGCTGATGGTTGAGTTCCTGATGGACAGGCTGCCTCCGTGCGATACGGCTATGCTTGTTTTTACTTCCGAAATCAGGTGTTCGCCACCGGCATATTTTATATCTACGTGTTCCATTACATTTGAAGAACTTCTGGTATAGATAACAAAGCCGTTCCAGGAGCCGGTGGTTTTAACGGCACCGGTAATCGTAATTTTCTTACCGGCAGTACCGATGGCTTTTATGTATCCTTCCCCAATATCAAAATGGGTATCTTCGGCCACCTCGATGGTAATGCCGGGCGTTAATTTCCAACCGGTCATGACGTTCATGGTGCCCAGCAGCCTGTAAGGCGTGTTGTCGTTAAAGGCCTGCCACACCACTTCGCCAGGACCATTAATAAATGAAGACTGTACTTCGATGATGTTTCTGCCGTTGTTACTGGTAAATACTGTAACGGCATCCAGTTTAGGCACGTTCACGGCTGTGAGCAGCACCGGGGCTTCGTGGTTGTTACTGAAAACATTAGAGGCAAAACCATAGAGGGTAGAGCCGTCGCGCAGGTACAACCCGTACCCGCCGCTGTGAGCTACTGTGGTGTTCTTTATTGTGATGCGTGCCCCGTCCGATACGGCAAGCGCCGTTTTTACATCGTCTACCAGCCCTGTGCTTCCTGCATATAAAATTTCAACATGAGAGAACTCGTTGGCGCTGCTGTTGGAGAAGAACATGAGGCCGGTCCAGTAGCCTTTCTGAGCCGCTTTGCCTGTAAAGCGAATCTTTTTATCTGCTTCGCCTTTGGCAATCAGCACACCGCCGTCATTAACATCCATGGCCACATCTTCGGCAAACGCAATCACAACGCCTGGCTTTATGGTAAGCTGCGCATCTACTCCTATCCGGCTGTTCACGACATAGTCCGGGAGCGCGGGGTCCTGCACCCTGTCTTCGAGCGTGGTGTTTGCGGTGATGTTGTCCAGTACCAGCGGTGTGGTGGCAGCAGTAGCAATAACCAGTACTTTGTCGGTGTGGGAAAGGGAGGCACTGCTTACAGTCAGTTCCAGCTCGTATTCGCCGGGCTTATCCGGCATAAAAGCAGGGTTGGTGGTGGTAGCACCCTCCAACAAGGCATTGCTGCCTGCCGGTTTTTTTACCAGGCTCCACGCATAGCTGAGCGACATGTTTGCGCTGCCTTTGGAGGCAGTGCCGTCGAGCATAACCGTTTCGCCGATCTCTACCGTTTTGTCGGTTCCGGCATTAGCGGTGATGGTAGCCGGTTGTGGGTCTTCTTTTTCGCAGGAAGTGAGCAGGACAGTGACTGCCACAGAGAGCATGAAAAATGGTCTGATGAATTTCATAGTTTTAGATTTAATCGGTTTGAAAAATGTGCTGTTTAGAATTTGTTGCTTATTCTGTTCTTTGGTAGACGAAGAGCGGGTCGGTGCCTCCCTGGTCATCTTCGCCAAACACATAGAGTAACTTTTCACCGTCTATTACCCTGATTTCATAAAGGATGGTAATGGGTTTTAAATCGTCCGGAGTAGCCTGTCGTTCGCTGGTTTCGTTGCTGCAGCTGGCGGAGGTGCCTTTTTTGATGGTTTTAAAGCTGCCCTCTACCGGGTAAAAAATGAATTTGTTCGTACCTTCGAACTTAACCGTGCCTTTTTTGCGGGTGTAGATTTCGGTAACACAGTTGGAGCCGTTGCGCATGCCCAGGTACTGCTCAAACTCCATCCGCCCTTTGCCATCTACTTCCGAAAAACGGTACTGGCGTCCGGCCTCCAGTTCTTTGCCCACTTCGTTGCCATCGGCATCGTAGTAAGACTGCGGACCGGAATACCCCCAGAACCAGACACCGCCTTTAAAATCGGCATGAACGGCAGTGCCTGGCGAATTCTGGTAGGGGTCCTGGGGTACTACTGGATCTTTTTCACACCCCAAGGTGATAAAAAGCAGCAGCAGGCAGGTTAAAAAATTAGCTTTTTTCATAGTATAGGTTTTAGAGGTTTTCAGGTGCAACTAAGCTGTAAAGGCCTCTGCACAGCAGGCAGCACGCTACAGCACCGGTTTTGTAAAATGCTCTCCTGCAACAATTTGCCTGGCGTTTATCCTCTTAGTTACATGACAAAATTAAGGCGCCGGAAGCCCGTGCGCCTGCGCAGAAATGCTGAAAAAAATAATTAAGTAGTACTACTTAGAAAATGAGGCCGGCACTGCCGCCGGCCAGGCAGGAGATACAGAGAAAGGTGCGGAAATGGCAGCAGCAGAAACTTACTCGATGAGTCCTCGTTTGATGGCTTCTTTTACCAGGGCGGCGGTGTTTTTGGCTTCGAGCTTTTGGGTGAGGTTAAAGCGGTGGGTTTCCACGGTCCGGAGGCTCAGGAACAGCTTATCGGCTATTTCCTGGTTGGAGTGCTCTTCGGCTATCAGTTTCAGGATTTCTTTTTCGCGCTTAGTCAGCGGAATTTCGTACATGGAGCGCCGCTGCCCGCCGATGCTTTCGCGGAGGAGCAGGTTTTTGATGGGCTCGTCGATGTATTCCTGCCCGTCGGCTACTGCTCTGATGGCTTTTAGCAACGTTTGCTGGTCGGCGTTTTTCAGTACGTAACCGGAGGCGCCATTCCGCAGCATCTGCTTCACGTAATGGGAATCATCAAAACTGCTGAAGGCTATTATTTTTATGTTCTTGTGCTGGCGAAGCACCAGTTTACACAAGTCGATACCACTGCAACCGGGCATCTGGATATCGAGCAAAATAACATCGGGCTGTGCCTCCTGCAGGTGCTCCAGCAAGGCGTTGCCATCGGTGGCGGTACAGATGATGCTAATACCGGGAACATCGGAAAGCATGGCTACCAGCCCGTTAATAACTACCTGGTGGTCGTCTACAATAGCGAGTCGTATGGCATCCATAGGTTATGCCAGTTCTTTTTCTAACATAGCGGTATTGAATTCCAGGTAAGCACTTACGCCACTTCCGGCTTCAGCATCCACTTCCATTTTCCCGTGGATGGCTTCCACCCGCGACCGCAGCGTCAGCAGCCCCAACCCGTCGGAAGAGGCGTTTTTGTTGCTGATGCCGACGCCGTTATCTTCTACGGTAATGGACAAGATGTTCTCCTGCTGGCTCATCTGCACAATGGCGTGGGTGGCTTTGGAGTGTTTGATGATGTTGTTGAGCAGCTCCTGCACGATGCGGTACACCGACAACTCAAAGCCGCTGCTGTAGCGCTTAATATCGCCCCAGGAATCGTACTGCACCTCCAGCATGTCTTTGTTCATGATGCTCTGGCAGTACCGGCGCAAGGCTTCGTCGAGACCGTAATGCAGCAGCACCTCCGGCATCAGGTTGTGGGCGGTTTTCCGTACTTCGTCCGAAGCCTCGTCGAGCAGGTAAATAGCCTGCTTATAGCCGGTGGCAGCACTTACCTCAGGGTTAGCAACCGACAAGCTGCTCATGTGCATTTTTACGGCTGCCAGCATACCGGCCACCCCATCGTGCAGGCTCCTGGAAATCCGGCTGCGCTCTCCCTCCTCCCCCTGCATCACGGCATGCAGCAGCTGAATTTCTTTTTCCTGCTGCATGGTCTGCAGCTGCCGGGCGTACAGTTTTCTTTTGTGGCGCAGGTTCAGGTACACCATGCCTGCCACCAGCAAAGCCACCAGCGTGGCGGCTACACTGTAGATGACAAAACTTTTTGTCTGCTGCAACTGCAGGTCCTGCTTTGCTATTTTCAGCTGGCTCTCGGATAAGGCTTTCTCCTTTTGTGCCGTCTGGAATTTGATTTCGAGCTCCGCTACATTTTTCTTGTCTTCGAGGTTGTTGGTGCTGTCTTTAAAAATCACGTACTTCTGGTAAAACTCCAGCGCTTCTTTGTGGCGGTTCAGCTTAGCATAGGCATCGGAGAGGCCCTGATATACATCGTCGAGCTGAATGGTAGTGCCCTGCTTCTGCCCCAGTTCCAATGCTTTGTTTAAATAAAAAAGGCGCTGCTGCTGGTTACCTGCCAGCTTGTGTCCCTCTGCCAGGTTGATATAGCTGATAAGGACATAGTGGTTATCTTCTGAAGCCAGCGCATGCTTCAGGGTTTGCGCTGCATGGTATAATATAGGCTTTGCTTCTTTTGTTTTGATATACACCTCTGTCATGCTGGTATGCGCGACTACGAGGTTACGAAGTTTTCCGGAGGCCTGCGCAACGGAAAGTGCTTCTCTGGAATACGTCAGGGCTTCCGGGAACTGGTCAAGCGACGACAGGCAGTTGGCCATCCCGTACAGGCCGTTGATCAGTTTGGTGGTGTCCTGCGCTTCCCGAGCCACGGCCACGCCTTTTTTAAAGTAGGCGATGCCCTTTTCGAACTTACTCAGGTTGTAATACATCACGCCCATGGCGTTGTTTGCCTGCGCCAGCATGGGCTTGTCATTTGTGTTTTCCAGGATGCGAATGGCCTGCATGGTTGCGTTAATCCGGGTATCCATGTCGCCGATTCGTTCGGATACCGCGCCCAGATTGAGCAGGCACATAACTACAGAGCTGGTGTCGTTGTCTTTCTTAAAAAGCGGAATGGCCGTTTTGAAATCTGCTATTGCCTTTTTATCCTCACCGGAATTGGCATGAATTACGCCCATATTGAGCCAGGCAATGCCCTGCCAGTAAGGGTAATCCAGCTTTTCACCTAACTTCAGCAACTCCCTGTAAAGCGCCATCGACTTCTTCGTATCCGTCTCTACAAGTTTCCAGGCATAATTTGCCAGGTCCACCACCTTTGCGCTGTCATCCTTCGCCGCCAGAATCCGGGCCATGGTGGTATCTTGCTGCGCCTTAGCCTGTAGCTGCAACAGCACCAGCAGCATGCATACGAGTAAGCTTGTTATACGCATCCTTAACACCTCTTCATCCATGAAAATATAGTACAACCAATATAGTATACCAGCTAAACAGTTATTGTACGACAGGAGAAGTATTTTCTTTCCTATCCCTGAGAAGCAGAACACCCGCAGGTGCTATAGATCTCAGAAAACGCTGTAATTAATTCACCCGCTGCACATTCCACCAGTTAACAGAATAGTTAAATTCACAAGAAAAATTATTCAACCAAGGTAACAAATCTCATTTTTATTTGAGAAAATAAAAACAAAATTTTTAACATTACTTAAAAACAGAGAGCATCTTGTACCAATAAGTACATCTGAAAGAAGCAGAAGGAGTGGTGGCTGCTGCTGTTAACTTTTCGGAGCCTGTATCAGGTGAAAAAAAACAATTTCCTGCCGCAGCGAAAGAGCTGACTTCTTTCTTTCGCTGCAGCAGTCCCCCCCCAAAAAACAGCCACTGAAACAGGTAAAATTCAGAATACTTTATTTATCAGTAAATTTTTTATTTATTTATAAAAACAACTGTTTGTTTTTATAAAAAGCTTTTATTACTTGCATCCTAATACCCTAATACCAATAACGTGTTTATAAGCAGCTTATTAAAAACAGATTACGACCCGGCAAACAGTATTTTGAAGGTCGTTTATCCGGATTTACAGGATTTTTTACTGGTTGAAATAATCAATGCCACCGACAAGTTAGTTGAAACAGTAAAAACATATAATGTAAAAAGGATCCTGATTGATTCTTCCAAAACGGCAGTGCCGGCAGGAAATGCCGAAGGCAGGGAAATTTCTCTGACGTTAGCCCTGGGATTGATGAAAACGCACGTTCAGAAAATTGCGCGTGTCGAGTCTTTTAGCGCTGACGTAGAGGCGACCGTGCAATCCCATATCAGTTATATCAACCAGACCATTTATATTCCCTTCCTGTTTAAAAACTTTACAGATAAAGCAGAAGCCCTGGAATGGCTGAAGCGGTAAAAACAACAGTGGCTACGGCAGGCATGCACCAGAAGACCAGCAGCGGCTGTGGTGGCAGGAGCAGCAGGTGCGTGCAGCGTAGTCTGTCCGTAAAGCTGGTTTACTTGTTACCCGGAAGCGCAAAATGTTTGGTCATGAACCGGATGAAGATGTCGTAGTCTTCCGGAAGTACGGCGTGGCCGCCGCTATGCATGTAGTAGCCCAGCGTGTTGAGGTTGGAGTCGTCGCCGGCGGCCGGGAACGTGTCACTTTCGATACCTTTTTTCCCAAACAACCGGTAAACAGGTTCAGCGGCTTTTGCTGCCAGGAACTCTCCTTTCGGGTCGGACCAGGAGTCGGTATCGCCGGTTTGCAGCAGCAGCGGACGTGGCGCGATGAGCGATATAAGCATGTGCCCGTCTACCGGCAGTTCGTTTACTTTATTTGAAAAATCGTGGTAGCGCGGGGCGAACTGGTAAAAGTAACGCGTGGTATCGGTCATGTGCGCTACCGTTTCGCCAAAATTCCGGCGGCTAAGCGCGGCTCCGCTCTCCCCTGAAATGCTGGCGATCACCATCGCGAACCGTGGGTCGCGCGCTCCCGTCCATAAAGCCGTTTTGCCCAACCTGGAGGCTCCGGTTACCGACACGCGTCTGGCATCTACTGTCTTATCGGTTTCCAGGTAGTCCATCACCCTGCTCAGGCCCCACGACCAGGCCGAAATCGCGCCCCATTCGTTGGCTGCTACCTGTGTGGCGCCCGGTTCCAGGTAGGCGCTACGAATACCATATTTTATCCCGTTCCGGAAGTCGGGTTCAATGTCGCCGTAGTAAACGGTTGCGTAGCCAATACCGGCATCGATGAATTTTTCAACGTTTACCTTTCTGAACGGAGACGCCGTGGCCAGCACGCGCGCTTCGCCTTTCCACACCGTTCCCTGTCGAATACCCGGGTCGTCTACTGTCGTGGCATTGGCTGTGAAGGAGATGTTTAACAGGAGCGGTGCGGGTTTGGTGGCTGCTGCAGGAACATAAAGCAACACATCCATCTTATGTTTGGCGGTATCTTTGTCGAAATAAATCCGTACCTGTTTCCGGATGGCTTTGCCGTTGAAAACAGGAGTACCTTTATCAAACACATCAAACGCCAAAAAAGCAGGCTTTCCCGGAACACGCCCAAACTGGTTCTCATAAAAAAGCTGCAGTATCTCCGGTCGTCGTTTTTTCGTCCACATAGCCGGGGTAGTTACTTTTTTCCCGTTTTGCAGCGTCAGCGGATCCGGCAGCGTATACGTTCCAACCTGCGCCTCGTCGTAATTAACCGGAATGCCCGCCACTTTAGTTGGCGGGTTGCCCTGCCCGTAGCTGGCGGAGCTGTAGCACACGATGGCCGCCAGGAGCAGCATTTGTTTGGAATAACGTACAAGCAGATTCATACTTTTAGTATCGGTTAAATAGTTCGGATTTACTATAAAGTGGCATAGTATAGCTACTTTATAGCTCTTGTTGGGAGATGTAATTCTTTTACCAACTTCTAATCCTTAAATCTCCACAATCTGCGGATTCCAGCCTGATTAGAGGTTACCAAAGAATCCTTGTCTGCTTTGATTATTTTGGTCTTAAAAAAGGGAATATTATCCTCAACGTATATCAGGGTATCGTTCCTGAATTCGTATTTTACATACTCGAAGGTGTCGACAAAGAGTATCGAATCTTCTTCGATGCTAAAGCTAGCATTTTCATTTTCTCCGGAGGCCCATACACCTTTTATATCTTCCTTAGTAAATTGAGCTTGGGTGCCTGAGTTCTGTAATTCTATTGCTGGAGAAGAAGCGTTGTTTTGATGTTGGTCAGTAAATTCTTTTTCTCTCTCTTTTACACTACAGCTTATCAAAAGCAGAACGAAAGCAAAGGTGTATATTTTCTTCATTTATTAATTCTTATATCTCCCAACTGGCTTATAATAGAAGAAGACACAGCATTTAGTTAAGATAACCATAACAGCTGACAAAACAAGGGCTGGCGATCAGAAAGATGTAGTTTTCCGGCTGCTTTCGTTCTGCTGTACCTGCCACCACAGCCGCTGCTGTTCCGCTGCACCCGCGACCATGGCCTCAGCACCTCAAAGAGAGCAAAAACGGCTTAACGTTTTCAATTTTAAGAAGAATTTTTTCCCTACCAGCAAGCAATTTCTGATATATTTGTTTAACGCTTGTTAGTTAAATCCTTTTTATGCTACGCAAGCGCATGCATGCTAACTGAAGAAGACGAGGCTAACGCTTATCTAACCAACATGACACATCCTAACTGCAGTTTCTTCCTGAAAGGAATGATGATAGCCGTATTCGTTTGCTGCTCCCTTGCAGGACGTGCACAAGACGCTGCCGCCCCCCTGAAACAAGGCTTCGAAAACCCACCGGCTGCTGCCTGGCCCCGGACGTGGTGGCACTGGACGAAAAGCAATGTCACCAAAGAAGGTATTACCAAAGACCTGGAGTGGATGAAACGGGTGGGTATTGCCGGCTTTCAACTGGCAGATGTGAATGCCGGTGGCGGGCAAGATGTAGACAACAAGATTCTTTTCGGTTCGCCAGCGTGGCTGGAGACTGTAAAATACACTGCTGCGGAGGCGGAGCGCCTGGGGCTGGAGATGGCTATTTTCAGCTCCGCAGGCTGGAGCTTAACCGGTGGCCCCTGGGTGAAGCCGGAGCAGGCCATGAAGAAGCTGGTCTGGAGTGAGCTACAGGTGGAAGGCGGCAAAACGTTTAACGGCAAGCTGCCGCAACCACCTTCCACCGAAGGACCTATCCAGAATCTGTCGCGAGGTGGCAACCAGGCAGGTGGAACCCGGTTTTATGGCGACTGCGCTGTTATTGTTTACCGTACCCCAGCAGCTGAAAGCCCTGCGGCTGCGCTTACACCTACTGTAACAACGAGCGCCGGCACGACCGACGCCAGGGCCTTGCTCGACGATGAATTAAACACATCCCTCACGGTCAGAACTTCTAAAAAAGACGGAACAGCCTGGGTGCAGTATGCCTTTGCTAAGCCCATCCAGGCACAGGCCGTTAGTATTGCCGGTCCCCGCGGAATACCTTTCGGACGTGTAACAGCAAGCGACGACGGCAAAAATTTCAGAACACTGGCAGTTCTTCCGGGAAAGCAGGGCTACCGGGGCGGCACCGTGCGAACGTTTGCTTTTCCGAAAACCACGGCCCGGTATTTCCGGCTGGAGCTAACCGGAGCCCCCAGGCGACCGGCAGACGTAATTTCAGAAGCTCCCCCGCAACCCGACAGCGTTTACGTACTGAACGATTTCAAGCTGCACAACGGCGGGCGCGTCCATCGCTGGGAAGACAAAGCAGGCTTCAACTTTCTCTTCGAATACGGGTCTACCGCCACGCCTGGAGTTGCGGCCGATGCAGCCATCCCACCCGCTGACATCGTTGACCTGACCTCCCGGATGCGCAAAGACGGCACCCTGCAGTGGAATGTACCAAAAGGCAACTGGACCATCATGCGTTTTGGCTATTCGCTGACGGGGGCAAAAAACCGCCCCGCCGTACCTGCCGGTCTTGGCTACGAAGTAGATAAGCTCAGCCGCCAACACACCGAGGCGTACATGGAAAACTACACGAAACCACTGGTGCAGGCGCTTGGCCCGCTTTACGGGAAAAGCCTGCGCTACATGCTGCTGGATAGCTGGGAAGCCGGCATCCAGAATTGGACCGACGAGATGCTGACCGAGTTTCAGAAACGAAGAGGCTACGACCCGACGCCTTACCTGCCGGTGCTTTCTGGCAAAGTAGTAGGCAGCGCCGAAGTCAGCGACCGCTTCCTCTGGGACTTCCGCCGCACGCTGGTCGATATGTTTGCAGAAAATCATTATGGCGTTATCACGAATTTCCTCCATCGGCAGGGAATAAAAACCTACGGAGAAGCAGGGGGCGTATCGCTCGAAACCATTGAAGATGCCTTGCTGAATAAAAAGTTTATGGACATTCCGATGGGCGAGTTCTGGGTAAAAGACCTGCACCCTTCCGCGATGTACTACGAGGATGTACGCGGGGCTGCCTCTGCCTCGCATGCGTATGGAAAAAACCTGACGGCTGCCGAGGCCTTTACGGGCGGGAATTTTGAATCGCCTTACACGCTAAAGAAGATAAGTGACTATTGGTTTACCCAGGGCATCAACCAACTGGTCTTTCACACCTCCGCACATCAGCCGCTCGATACCAAACCCGGTAACGCCATGGTCGGGACACATCTCCACCGGAACATCACCTGGGCAGAACAAGCCAGACCTTTTATCACGTACCTGGCCCGCAACTCCTTTATGCTGCAACAGGGCCAGTACGTTGCCGATATTGCCTACCTGCTGAACGAAGGCGCTCCGTCCACCATGCCCTTCTGGGGTGGCGGGCTGGAACCGGCAACCCCTAAAGGCTACGCATTCGACTACCTGAATGCCGATGTGCTGCTGAACCGGATGTCGGTGGATGCGGACGGGCAGCTTGTTTTGCCGGATGGCATGAGTTACAAGGTGCTGGTGCTGCCCGAAACCGACCAGATGACAGTGCCCCTGCTGCGCAAAATCCGGGAGTTGGTAGCAGGTGGCGCCACCGTAGTGGGACCACGGCCTGTAAAAGCGCCGGGCCTTGCCGGGTATCCGGGTTCTGATGCCGAAGTAAAGGAACTTGCAAACGAAATCTGGGGCGACCTGGACGGCTCCAGCCGGACCAGGCGTAGTTATGGCAAAGGACACGTGCTGTGGGGCTTACCATTAAAAGAGGTAATGGCCTCCATAGCCGTTTCCCCTGACGTTGCATACAGCCAGCCTTTAGACAGCGACGTATCCTGGATACACCGCCGCACCGATGCTGCCGACATATACTTTCTGGTTAACCGCTCGAATAGTCCCCAGGATCTGAACGTCCGGTTTCGCATTGGTGGCAAAGATGTGGAACTCTGGCATCCGGGTACCGGACAGACGGAACCGGCTGGCTACAGCACGTCCGACAACCACACCACCGTACCGTTGCATTTAGCGGAGCGGGAGGCTGTGTTCGTGGTATTCAGTCGGAAAGCACCGGAACCGGCACGCACGGTGGCACCTAAAGCAAAGACGGTCCTTAGCACGATAGAAGGTCCTTGGGAAGTAACTTTCCCTAACGGGTTGGGAGCGCCTGCGAAAATTAATATGGCGACGTTAAACTCCTGGACAAACAACCCGGAGGAAGGCGTAAAATATTTCTCCGGCACCGCTACCTACCATAAAACCATAAAAGCGAACAGGAACTGGTTTAAAGGTGGCAATAAGCTCCTGCTGGATCTTGGCAAGGTAGGCGATGTCGCCGAGGTTCTGGTAAATGGAAAGCAGCTGGATGTGGTATGGAAAGCTCCTTACCAGGTCGACGTGACCGATGTTCTAAGACCCGGCAACAACCTGCTGGAAATAAAGGTAACGAATGAGTGGACCAACAGGCTGGTCGGGGATAAAGCAGCGGGTCCTGACAAAAAAGTACTGGACACATACATCGCGCCTTTTGGTGGACAATATGAATTAGCGGAATCGGGACTGCTGGGGCCTGTGAAAGTTATTTCTGTGGGGAATTAGCAGCCTGAGATGCTGCACTAGTGCCACCCGTTTACCTCTTTCCTTTGGAAACGCACTATTTTTTGTTCTGCTGCACCTGCCACCACAGTCGCTGCTGCTCTGCAACAGGAAAACTTTTCCTTGTTTGTAAAGGCAGGAAACGTTTTGAAATACGCACCTTTTTCAGTCACGGAAGTTTACATGAAAGCAAAACTATTATTCTATCAGGAGCTTCACGTCCTTAATATACCCTTCTCTCTTTTGTTAGGCTTCTTAGGCTTAAGTATATCGGGTGATTTTTTAGTTAGCTTTGGACTCTCCCTGCTAACAGGAGGCTTTCTGCTTTCCTTGTATTTCTATGAGAAAAGGTACAAGGCAAACTACTATTTCTATTTTAACAAAGGGCTATCCAGGCTTAATCTCGTGTTGAGCGCCTACTCCCTAAATGTGCTGCTGCTGCTAATACTTCTTCTACTAAAGAACCTCCTCCTATGAATGTGCACGAACTAGAGGTTGATAGTGTCCTGAAGAATTATGGCGGCGTACAGGTGCTCACCAACGTCTACCTCCAATGTAAGACTGGCGATGTGGTAGGGCTCTTAGGGAGGAATGGTTCCGGCAAGTCCACGCTGCTCAAAATCATCTTTGGATCGGTGGACACCCCTGATAAAAGCATCAGGATTGACAAAAAGGTATACCCTGAGCCTTACAGGGAGAAAAAACTGGTTGCTTATCTGCCCCAACACAGCTTCCTGCCGAAAGGAATTAGCCTGAAGCGTATTGCAGCCATCTTCCTGGAAGACCGGGAAAGAAAGGAAGCGGTGCTTGGTAACGAAAGAATAAAGAAGCATATCAATAAAACGGCCACAGCGCTTTCGGGAGGAGAACGCAGGTATTTTGAAGTGCTGCTTTTGGTAAACCTGCCGGTCAGGTTCGTGCTGCTCGATGAGCCTTTTTCCGCCATTGAACCACTTTATAAAGAAGCCATACAGGAGCTGATTTATCAGTATAAGTCAGAAAAAGGCTTCATCATCACAGACCATGACTACCGAAGTATTATTGAAGTAAGCAACCGGCTTATCCTGCTCTCAAACGGTGTGTGCAGGCACATTAAAAGAACCCAAGAGCTGGAAGAGCTGAATTATTTACCCAAAGGAACTCTCACTAAGGAAGGTAAGCAACAAGCCGGGGATATCACGCCACAGGAAGATACTCCGTTTGAAGCAGACGAGCAGACACTCCGGGATTTGGGGTTGTTTGATTCTACACAGGAAGGCTCACTCTACTCTATCTTTGCCGGTACCCGGACAAAAGGAGGCAGGAACGCGCTGGATAGAATACTCTGTTCCCCCAGCCAAAGCCTGGAGGTGTTAGAGGCGAGAAGTGATGCCATCCGTTATATGCAGGAGAACAGGCCGGATCTGCTGATAGACCGAAAGCAGGTGGAGTTTGTCGAGCATTACATCACTTCTACTATTCACCTGTTAAGAAAGAACTACCTGGATGCTTTCCTGACACATGTTAAAAATAGCTACAACCTCTCTAATGACTATTACATCATTACAACAGGCATCCGAAACACCGTCGGTTTTATAAAGTACCTGGAAAACCTGCTGCCTCAGTTCCAGCACGAACACACACCCCATGCGTTATCGCACTTATGCTTTAGAGTACAGAATATTCTATCCAAAAGGGAGGTAAAGGAGCTGGTGGCGTCTTACGCAGATGAGCGAATGCACTTTTTCAGAATTGGGGAATACGACTACAGCTTGAGACAGGTCATCAAAAACGATGTGCTGGAACTGCTGGATTTCCTGTATAAGCTGGATGCATATGTTGCCGTAGCCAGCACAGCGGAAAGCCTGCAGCTGACTTATCCGGAGTACTTAAACTCCCCGGAACCAACTGTTGAAATTCAGGGATTGTTTCACCCAATGGTACAGCATGCGGTACCGAATGATTTTACAATCAGGCAAGCCCAAAACCTTTGCTTCCTGACCGGAGCAAACATGTCTGGTAAGTCCACTTTCCTAAAATCATTTGGGCTATGCATTTACCTGGCGCACGTCGGGTTTCCTGTTCCTGCTTCAGGTATGCGCACAACAGTTTTCAATGGGATCATTACCACCATCAATCTTTCTGATAATATAAACAAAGGCTACAGTCATTTCTATAGCGAGGTAAGAAGAGTAAAAGAAACCGCAGTTAAGCTAAAGAAGAACAAAAAGCTGGTGGTAATCTTCGATGAGTTATTCCGGGGTACTAATGTCAAGGATGCCTCAGATGCTTCCCTGATGATCATAGCCGCACTTTCCAACATCCAGACTTCCCTGTTTCTGGTATCAACGCACATCGTAGAGATTGCCGAAGAGCTAAAGAAACACCGTAATATTTTCTTTGCCTGTTTTGACACAAAGCTCCAGGACCAGGTTCCTGTTTATGATTACCGGCTAAAAGAGGGAGTCTCCAAAGAAAGCCTGGGCCTTCACATCGTCAGGAACGAAGGGATCGTGGAATTATTAGCGGAAGCCAGCCAGGAGCAAACGGCAACACCAGCCAGAAACAGCTGATTGGTCACTTTTTGGTCACCTAAAAAGCAAAAAGCCCTTGCAAGCTCTACGCTTACAAGGACTTCTCTTTATCTGAGGTAGCGGGGACAAGACTCGAACTTGCGACCTTTGGGTTATGAGCCCAACGAGCTACCAACTGCTCCACCCCGCACTGTTATTGTGTTACAAAAGTAGAGGTAAGATTTTAGAATTGCAAGCCTCCCCTCAAAAAAAGCCGACATTTTTAAAACTTACTTGTTATACCAAAATGTATCTTCGAATGTTTCAAAGAAAGAGGTTGCTGCTCTGATTTTCCGACTGCGTAGATTAACTGGAAGATGCCTGCTCCGGTACTGAAACTGATACCGCCGCCCAGGCCAAACGGATACGCCTGTGCAAACGAAGCCTGCAAATCGCTGCGGTAGTAGCCTTGGTCGTAGAAAAGCAGCACGTACGAATCTTCTGCGGTAAAAAGCCGGTACTCCAGCGTAGCTACTGCAAACGACGAGGCATAGAAAAAATAGTCGTCGAAGCCGCGTAAGGAGTTCAGGCCGCCAACGCGGTACATCTCGTTCAGGAAAATCTGGTCGTTTAGCAAAGCTTCCCCTTTCAGCCTCGCCAGCAAAGCACTGCTCTTGCCCATCCGGAAGAAGTTTTCGAGCCGCACCCCAAGGCTTAGCTGCGCCGATCGCTGCTGAATGGTATCATAAAAGCTCTGCTCCAGCGACGGGTTCCGCAGCACCTTTTTGTTTCCTGCCGAAAACTGCAGCTCCACCAGCCTCCCCCGCTTCGGAAAGTAAAAGTCGTCGAGGTTGTTCCAGAGGTAATTCAGACCATACACCGTTGTCTGGGCATCGGCCAGGTCGAGGGTCCGCAGGCTTTGGGGATTGGCGGTGGAGAGAATGCGGGAGTTGCGCCACTCCGTGAACACACTGAACTTGCCGTACTTAAGTGTGTAATAGGCAAACTGCAGGCGCGGCTGCACTGTTATAAACGAGGAATCCTGCTTGAGCAGGTTAAATCGGCCGCCTACCTCGATGGGGGTGCCGAAGAGGTTGGGGTGCAGGTATTCGCCGTTGAGAATAACGGAGCCACGGTTCACGCGCCGCCACTGCAACCCCAGCTGCTTGCCGCTGCCTTTTATGTTGCGGATGTTCAGGTTGGCCTCACCGGTTATCAAAAGCTTATTTTTGCTGCTCGTCGGGTCGGGCAGGAAACCTACTACGCCGTCCAGCTGGTTTGCCTGCCTGTCCTCCAGGAAATAGTACACCCGGGCTTTATCTTTGGCAAAACGCACCTGCGGCGGCCTTGTCACTTTAATATAAGGAAGCGCCGTGAGCATGCGTTGCGTCATGTTCACCTGGTCCTGGTTGTAAGGCTGCCCAGGGTACAGCTGCAGGTAACGCATCAGGAACTTCGGGTTGGTTTTGCTCCCTCCCATGACCTGCAGCGTATCATAGGTCACGACAAAGGCCTTTTCCACCATCAGAGCAGCCTCAATCCGGTTATTTTTTATTTCAACCGAATCGAGCCAGACCGTAGCAAAAGGGTAGCCGTTACGCTCGGCATAATCAAGGATGCGCTGCTGCAGCTTGACATATTCCGCAGGTTTGAACGGAACGTCGCGGTAAAATTTCTCCCGAAAACCCGACTCCACCAGGATGCCTTCGCTCAGGTTTCCGTTCCGGAGCGCCGCCCACTCGTACCGCCCCCCTATGTATAGTTTCACGTGAAGCGTATCCTGCCGCAGGTACATACTATCGGCCGAAGCCAACAGGTAAGCCTCCTGCTGCAGCCTGTACACCAGCGACCGTGCTTCTTGTACAGCTTTGGCGGAATCCGGCAGAAGCGCCGTATAACTAACCTGCTGCAACGCCGCCTTGTCATCCGCTGCCACATGTACTTTCAGCGCCACCTGCTTTGCCGGCTTTGTCTGCGCGTGCGCCTGCCTCAAGGGCAACCATAACAAGCAGCACAAAACTAAAGCGACTAATTTGTACATTTGCAGTGAATATTTCAGGGCCGGTTGTTGTTATCAGGTAAAGCAGAACGTGCTGCAGCAAGGCTACCACAAAGATACCTGAACGCAGGTAATATTGTTAGCAGGAACTTCGGCTGGCCAACTCCTCTTAAAAAGGAAAAGCCACCGGTTATAGTTCCGGCTCGTGGAGAGCACCAGTAACAGCACCTGAACCTATAACGACAGAAAACCCTTATCTATACATTGGCCGGTATTTACATCCATATCCCCTTCTGCAGACAAGCCTGCTACTACTGCGATTTCCATTTCAGTACCTCCATGGGCCTGAAGGAGGCAATGGTGCAGGCTATTTTGCAGGAACTCACGCTGCGCCAGGACTACCTGCAGGGCCAGCCGGTGCAAACCATTTACTTCGGCGGCGGTACGCCCTCGCTGCTGAACCGGCAGGAGTTGGAGACTATCCTGCAGCGGGTGCACGAGCTGTTTCCGGTTGCGGATGATGCCGAAATAACCTTAGAAGCCAACCCCGACGACCTGACGCCGGCCAAACTACAGGAATTGCGCGAGGCAGGTATTAACCGCCTGAGCATCGGGTTGCAGTCGTTCCACGAGCCGCACCTGCGCCTGATGAACCGCGCTCACAACGCCACCGAAAGTTTCCAGTGTGTCCTCAATGCACAGGCAGCCAGTTTCCAAAACATCACCGTCGATTTGATTTACGGCATCCCCAGCCCCGACCATAGCCTATGGCTGCGCGACCTGGAGCTACTGTTCTCCCTGAACGTGCAGCACGTTTCCTGCTACGCCCTCACCATCGAGCCCGACACCGCATTTGGCCGCTGGAGCAAGAAAGGGAAGTTTACCGCTCCTGAAGACGAATACACCGCACAACAATTCGAGATCCTGCTCCAACAAATGCAACAGCAAGGTTTTGAGCAGTACGAAATTTCAAACTTCTGCCAACCGGGCTACGAATCGAGGCACAACAGCAACTACTGGCGTGGCGTGCATTACCTGGGCATCGGTCCCAGCGCCCACTCCTTCAACGGCAGCTCCCGGCAGTATAATGTCGCCCACAATAAAAAGTACATCGATGCCCTGCAACAGGGACAGGTACCGGCGGAACAGGAAACGCTCTCGCCTACCGACCAGGTAAACGAGTATGTCCTCACCAGCCTCCGCACCAGCTGGGGCTGCGACCTGCGTAAAATTGAAAAGGAATTTGGCTTCAGCTACCACCACTCCCACGGCACCTACCTGCAGGAGCTACAGCAAAAAGGCTTGGCTTTTATCAAAGACGAGGTACTGTACCTGACGGATAAGGGAAAACTGCTGGCTGACCAGCTGGCGCTGGATTTGTTCCAAGAGTAGTGTTTGTCTGAACCACTGATTTTTGTGATTCGACTGATTAGTATGATTAACGAGGAAGAATAAGGTAGCCTGCCTTTGAGGAGCAGAGGGAGTGGAGGCAGGTGCAGCAGACTTTTTTGATTCATTTTAGTGCACTGCTCCTGCCACCACAGCCTCTGCTGCTTTTGTCTGAATCACAGATTTACCGGATTAATGGATTACTCAGATTTTGATTCTGGTATTTAAATACATTTTAATACCAGATAGTATTTACTCAGTTCCATAAACTATTCCTCCTTTGTCATCCCCGCAGGGGATCTTATGGGCGAGCTGCAGAAACATCTGCTAAAAGCCTATTCGTAATGGAAGGTTCTTTTTACTATTTGGTATAAATCCTTTCACATGGAAATTTTCAGCTCATAAAAAAGTCTACTGGCTGAACTTCTGATGAAAGTGAAAGAAAAATTGGGTTTAAACAAACTGCACCGATGCCACAGATTCAACGACAAGTACGACTATAACCAGTTACCTAAAAATCTGTGTAATCCATTAATCCCATAAATCTGTGATTCAGACAAACTAAAAAATAGCCTCAGCTACCTTCCGTACCGATTCTGATTTACCCATAGAATAGTAGTGCAGCGACGGCACACCGAACTCCACCAGCTCTTTGGACTGCTGTATGGCCCACTCCACGCCTACCTGCGCGACGGCTTTGTTATCCTTACAGGCTTCTACGGCATCGGCCAGTTCGGTTGGAATGTCGATGTGGAACATGCTCGGCAACAGGGTAAGCTGCGATTTGGTGGTGAAAGGCTTCAGGCCCGGAATGATGGGAATATCAATGCCTTCCTCGCGGCAGAGCCTTACAAAATCAAAATACTTCTGGTTATCGAAGAACATCTGCGTTACAATGTAGTCGGCGCCCAGTTCTATCTTCCTTTTGAGCCAGCGGATGTCGGCTTTCATGTTTGGCGCTTCGGAGTGCTTCTCGGGGTAGCCGGCCACGCCGATGCAGAAGTCGGTGCTGTTCTTGTAGGTCTGCTCTTCGTCAAGATAGCGGCCGCTGTTCATGTTTACCACCTGCTCAATCAGTTCGGTGGCGTAATGGTGGCCACCTGGCTCCGGCGTGAAGCGGGTTTCGCTTTTCACGCAGTCGCCGCGCAGTACCAGCACGTTGTCGATGCCCAGGAAGTGTAGGTCGATGAGCGCGTTCTCGGTTTCTTCCCGTGTAAAGCCGCCGCAAATCAGGTGCGGCACAGTGTCTACTTTGTAGTGGTTCTGGATGGCAGCACATATCCCAACTGTACCCGGACGCTTGCGCGTGGTCATTTTCTCGAGCAGGCCGTTCTCCCGCTTCTTGTATACATACTCTTCCCGGTGGTAGGTAACATCAATAAAAGGAGGCTTGAACTCCATCAGCGGGTCGATGTGGTCGAACAGGTTCTTCACGCTCTCGCCCTTCTGGGGAGGCAGCACTTCCAAAGAAAATAAGGTTTTATCTGCGTTCTTAAAATGGTCCGTTACTTTCATCTAGCGGTAAGGGTGTATGTTTTGTGGTGATTTGTTACTTGTTGGGTTGAAGTCCATGCTCCAACTACACATTATTGTCATTTCGAGGGGTTACACTTTTTCAAAGTGCTTAAAGTTTAACATGACAGCGTTAAATGTTACTTACTCTTAGTGTTTGTTCATTTGTATCTTCTTGCTCCCTTTTTCATTGTTAACTTTCGCGCTCCTCGGCCGCGCGGCCGCGTTTTCGCATCCGTCGCTGTCTACGTGAACCTGCCCTTCGCTGCGCTGCGGGCTGCTGAGCAGAGCTCAGCACCGGAACACGTAGAAGGCTCCTCCTGCGAAAACTGGAAAGGTTTTCTCTTCGAGCCAACTGTTGCAAAATCTGTCATTGGTACCGCAGGGAAAAATCTGGGTTATCTCTGTATCAGATTTCTCCCTGCAGTCGAAATGACAGGAATAGCAGGGTGGTTGAAAAAGCTATACCGCCTGCTGCGACACAGGCTTTGGCTCGTAGTTCAGGTTCGGCGACAGCCAGCGCTCCAGTTCTTCCTGCGGCATGCCTTTGCGTCGGGCGATGTCGGCTACCTGGTCTTCGCCTATCTTGCCTAAGCCGAAGTAGCGCGAATCGGGATGCGAAAAGTAGAGGCCACTCACCGAAGAAGCCGGGTACATCGCCAGGTTTTCTGTCAGGATGATGCCAGTTGTCTCTTCTGCTTTCAGCAGGTTGAAGAGCGTTATCTTTTCGGTGTGGTCGGGGCAACCCGGGTAACCTGGTGCCGGACGGATGCCCTGGTACTTCTCCCTGATCAGGTCCTCGTTGTTCAGGTGCTCGTCTGGTGCGTAGCCCCACAACTCCCGGCGCACTTTCTCGTGCATCAGCTCGGCAAAGGCTTCAGCCAGGCGGTCCGCCAGGGCTTTTACCATGATGGAGCGGTAATCGTCGTGGTCAGCTTCGTACTTTTCTATCAGCTTCTCGATACCAAAACCTGCCGACACGGCAAAGCCACCAATGTAATCCGGGATGCCGGTTTCTTTTGGCGCTACAAAGTCAGAGAAAGCCATGTTCTGCACCGACTCTCCTTTCTTGCCCTGCTGGCGCAGCGTATGAAACTGTGTGAGCACCTCCTGCCGCGTATCGTCTTTATACACCAGGATGGTATCATCGTCTTCCACGTTGGCCGGGTAGAAACCTACTACGGCACGTGCTTCGAGCAACTGCTTGTCCACTATCTCCTGCAGCATTTCCTGGGCATCGGCAAACAGTTTGCTTGCTTCGGCTCCTAATTCCGGGTCGTTGAGGATTTTCGGGTACTGCCGCTTAAGCTCCCAGGTGTGGAAGAACGGCGTCCAGTCGATGTACGGCACAATCTCCGACAGCGGGTAGTTCTCAAACACCTTGTTGCCGATAAAGGATGGTTTTATAGGGTGCGAGGCTTTCCAGTCAACCTTAAATTTATTTGCGCGAGCATCTTCTATGGTAGCAAACTGGCGGTCTTTGGTGCGGCCAAAGTGGTCGGCGCGCAGCTTTTCGTATTCTGCTTTTATCTCGGCAATGTATTCGTCGCGCTTGTCGCTGAGCAAGCTACTCACTACGGTCACGCTGCGGGAGGCATCGTGCACGTGTATCACAGGTCCGCTGTACTGCGGCGCAATTTTAACAGCCGTATGGATGCGGGAGGTGGTGGCACCACCAATGAGCAACGGAATTTTCATGCCACGGCGCTCCATCTCCTGCGCTACATACACCATCTCGTCCAGCGAAGGCGTAATCAGGCCGCTCAACCCGATGATGTCTACTTTTTGCGCTTCTGCCTCAGCCAGAATTTTATCCAGCGGCACCATCACACCCATGTCTATTACTTCATAGTTGTTACAGGCCAGCACCACACCCACAATGTTTTTACCAATATCGTGCACGTCACCTTTTACGGTAGCCATAAGTATGGTACCGGCGGTAGATTTGGACGTATCGTCGGCCAGCTTCTCCTGCTCCATGAACGGCAACAGGTAGGCCACCGACTTCTTCATCACGCGGGCACTCTTCACTACCTGCGGCAGGAACATTTTACCGGCTCCAAACAGGTCTCCTACCACGGTCATACCTGCCATCAAGGGTCCTTCGATTACATCGAGGGTCTTGGTGGCTTTCTGGCGTGCTTCTTCCGTGTCTTCGTCGATGAACTCTACAATGCCCTTCACCAGGGAATGCTTCAGGCGCTCCTCTACCGGTGCTTCGCGCCAGCTGTTGTCGGCCTGCGCTGCTCCCTTGCCTTTGCCTTTGATGGTTTCGGCATAGGTTACCAGTTTTTCGGTGGCGTCGGGGTGGCGGTTGAAAATAACGTCTTCGATGAGGTCGCGCAGCTCCAGCGGTATCTCTTCGTAGATGCCCATCATACCGGCATTCACGATCCCCATGTCCATACCGGCCTGGATGGCGTAGTAGAGGAACACGGTGTGCATGGCCTCGCGCACCAGGTCGTTGCCGCGGAAGGAGAAGGAAAGGTTACTCACCCCACCGCTTACCTTGGCATGCGGCAGGTTCTCCTTTATCCACTTCACCACTTCAATAAAGTCTACGGCATAGTTATTATGCTCTTCTATACCGGTGGCAATGGCTAAGATGTTCGGGTCGAAAATAATGTCTTGTGGCGGGAAGCCAACTTCTTCGGTGAGGATGCGGTAGGCGCGTTCGCAGATTTCTTTACGGCGGGGAAGCGTATCAGCCTGCCCCTGCTCATCGAAGGCCATTACCACGGCAGCGGCACCGTACTGGCGCACCTTGCGTGCCTGCTGTTTAAAGTTTTCTTCGCCTTCTTTTAAGCTGATGGAGTTGACAATGGACTTGCCCTGCACACACTTCAGCCCCGCCTCCAGCACCGTCCACTTAGACGAGTCAATCATGATAGGCAGCTTGGCGATATCCGGTTCCGAAGCAATCAGGTTGAGGAAGTTGGTCATGGCCTCTTCTGAGTCGAGCATGCCTTCGTCCATGTTCACGTCGATAATCTGGGCGCCGCCTTCTACCTGCTGCTGCGCTACCGACAGGGCTTCTTCGAATTTGCCTTCCACAATCAGGCGGGCAAATTTCTTGGAACCGGTTACGTTCGTCCGCTCGCCCACGTTCACGAACAACGTATCGGGCTTAATGGTAAGTGCTTCCAGTCCGCTGAAGCGGGAGTAAGGCGCAATCTGAGGAACAACGCGCGGCTTGTGTTTGGCGGCCAGTTCGGAAATGCGCTGGATGTGTGGCGGTGTGGTACCACAACAACCACCGAGAATGTTTATCAGCCCTTCAGCCATGTATTCTTCTACCACAGCACCCATTTCGGCAGCTGTTTCGTCGTAGCCGCCAAAAGCGTTTGGCAGACCGGCATTCGGGTAAGCACTGATGTGCACATCGGCAATCCGCGACAGCTCCTGGATGTAGGTCTTCAGCTGACGGGCACCGAGGGCACAGTTAAAGCCGATACTCAGGATAGGCGCATGCGACACCGAATTCCAGAACGCCTCCACCGTCTGCCCCGACAGCGTACGGCCGCTGGCATCGGTAATGGTACCGGAAATCATGATTGGCAACATTTTGCCGCCTTTGTTCACAAATTCTTCGATGGCAAACAGAGCGGCTTTACAGTTGAGCGTATCGAACACCGTTTCCACCAGCAGCAAATCGCAGCCACCATCCACCAGGCCACGCACCTGCTCGTAATAGGCCTCCACCAGCTGGTCGAAGGTGATGGCGCGGTAGCCGGGGTTGTTCACATCCGGCGAAAGCGAAGCAGTCCGGTTCGTCGGACCGATGGCACCGGCTACAAAACGCGGCTTGGCCGGGTTCTGTGCTGTTACCTCATTCGCTGCTTCCTTTGCTATTTTAGCCGATTCATAGTTTAGCTCGTACACGATGTGCTCCAGCTGGTAATCAGCCATGGCAATGGAAGTGCCGCTAAAGGTATTGGTTTCGATTATATCGGAGTTCGCGTTCAGGTAGTCCAGGTGGATCTGCTTGATGATATCCGGACGCGTGATGGAAAGCAAGTCGTTGTTGCCTTTCAGGTCGCCGGGATGGTCTTTGAAGCGTTCGCCTCTGAAGTCCTGCTCCCCCAGTTGGTAACGCTGAATCATGGTACCCATGGCACCGTCCAGCACGAGGATGCGCTCCTGAAGCAATTTATAAATAGGATGATCTTTCATGAATGGTGTCTCTTTCTTCTCTTAAGTCGTCTGCGTTTACTTATCAAGAAGGACACCCGGGCAGGATGAGCTTTCTTATCTTCTCCGGACAAAGTTGGTTCCGGAAGGGAATTAGCACCAGGCTGTTACAAGGTTGCTAAGACGTCAAAGGGCCCTATCCCTCGGTCTTTCTTGATAAGAAGCTGCAAGTTAGGAAAATATCTTCAGGAAATGAAATTTAGTTGTTTGTTATTGGTTATTAGTTATTGGGGAGGGCATGAGGGAGTTTGGGAGTTAGAAAGTTAGAAAGTTAGAAAGTTAGAAAGTTTAGGAGGTAGAAATTTTGTAGGGGTTGAAGATTTTCAACCCTATCACAAACCACAGACAAATCAAATCCTGTTAATCCTTTAATCTGCTTAATCCTGATTCAGACAAAAAAATTTCTTTCTGCTCCTGTCACCATTGCCTCTGCTGCTCGTCTGAACCGCTGATGGTAGTGATTAAATGATTTTTGTGATTTTATGTTTGTCTGAACTTGGATTAAGCAGATTGATGGATTTTACGTATTACAACCATTTACCAATTTAACCATTCAACCCCATTACCCCATTAGCACATGAGCACATTCCTAAATTAGCACATTATCCATTACCCAATCAGCAACATCGACAGGATACCGGTCAGCATCAGGAATTTGCCCAGGTTGCTCAGGAAGGTGAAGTCTTTCTTTTTATCCGAACGCACCAGCCTGACAATAAACCAGAGACTTGGCACAAGTACCAGCAGCGCCATATAACTATCAAACCAACTACCTGTTCTGTTATGAAAGATCACCACCAGCACAAACACCATAAACAGCGCTAACAGCGGGTACAGCACAAATTTTGTGTTACGCAGGCCGGCTACAATAGGCAGGGTGCGGCAGCCGAAGGAGGCATCGCCTTTCACATCTTCCATGTCTTTAACTATTTCCCGGATCAGGGAGATCAGGAAGGCAAAGAGGGCATAACCAAGGGTGATTTTGTTCAGTTTATCGGCATAAACCGCCACCACTAACAGCATGGAAGCCCCCAGCAGGGCAATAGCGACGTTGCCGATGAGTAGCATTTTTTTCAGCTGATCCGAATATCCCCATAGCAGCAGCACGGCACCCAGGTTGATCAAACCTACCTGCCACGATAGCCAGAAACCCAGCAGCACCCCTACCGCCGATACCATCATGTGTACGGTCATGGCATGGCGCCGCCGCACTTTTTTCCCGACTACCATGCGCTCAGGCTTATTGATGGCGTCTATTTTTACATCGTAATAATCGTTAATAATGTACCCTCCTGCTGCTACCAGTACTGTAGATACGGTAAGCATGATAAAACCAGGCTCCAGTGCTTTGCTCCAGTTAATGCCGGAAGCAAGCAGGCAGGCCTGCACCAGCGCCTGGCACAACACGATGAGGAGGAGGTTCGGAAACCGGACAAGATTCAGGATTTCTTTCAAGGCAACACAGGGTCTGGTTGTACAAAGGTAAGGCGGGCGGATGTGCAGTACAACCTTTTACCGGGCATAAAAAAAGCCCCTGCTGGAGGGGCTTTTTCTGTAACGGTAAAGTTATGTCTTATCAGATTCTTTGTACGTTAACAGCGTTTACACCTTTTTTGCCTTCTTGTGTATCAAAAGCAACACGGTCGTTCTGCTGAATCTGTAATCCGTTCAGGCCTGTTACGTGTACAAAGAAATCTTCATTTGTCTCGTCTTCAGTAATAAAGCCAAAACCCTTTGACTCAATAAAAAACTTTACTTTTCCTGTTTTCATAAAATAATAAATTTGTAATTTTTAACTGGTGGTAAAATTATAAGAAAAATCTATATATCCAAGAAGTATAAAAAAATTTTTGTACAATTAGTACCCAAAATAATCTAACCAGGCTACCAGGTGTCCTGGGCCTTCATAATTTTCTCAATCAGCTCGCGTGCAGCTCCCTGGCCGCCTCCTTTTGTGGCAACAAACGTGCTGATTTCTTTTATATCGTCGGCGGCATCGGCGGGGCAGGCACGCAGCCCGCAGCGTTGCATCACCTCCAGGTCGGGCATGTCGTCGCCCATATAAGCTACCGTTGCCGGATGAATGCCCTGCATATAAATGTAATCTTCAAACACCTCTGTCTTATCGTCGGCGCCCAGGAAAATGTCTTCAATGTTCAGGTCTTCCAGGCGCATCCGCACACCGGGCTCATTTTTGGCCGATATAATCGCGACATTGTACCCCTGCCGGATGGCATGTTTTATAGCAAAACCATCTTTTATATTAAAGGCTCTTACCTGCTCCCCATCTGCAAAGCAATACAAACGACCATCCGTTAGCACACCATCCACATCAAATACAAAGGTGTTGATGCGTGTTAAGTCTAATTGCGTGATTGTCATGACTAAAAAAACAAAAAAAGGTTCTTTACCAGAAAGAACCTTTAAATATATAGATATTATTTAATACTACAACAGTGCCTGCCGTGCAGATTTTTTTTAACTGTTGTTGTCGCGCCACTCATACACCCACTTGGCCTGGATCTGCTCCAGGTGCCCTTCGTTGGCTTCTTCGCGCTTGCCCTCAAAATTTGGCAAGGCCAGAACCCACTCGATCAGGTCGGTAAAGCGGATGCGGTAGATTTTAGACTCGTTGAAATCGTCGCCGAACTTTTCGTACAGCGCCATGGCTATGTCTTCGTGGTCGCCCCAGTGCATGGGCGGCTCATAACTTTTGTTCATCTCTCTTCTTGGTTTTACAGTTATGGGTAAAGAGCAGCCGGTGAACAGTTTCGGGTTCACCGGTTACTTTTATTTACTTCTAATGGCCTAAAAAGTCCTGCTCAGGTACCGTTACCACCAGGTCCTCGTTGCCCTGCACCACACACTGGCAGGCCAGGCGGGAGTTCAGGCGCGGGTCGATGGCGCGGTCAATAAAGTCTTCTTCCTTGTCAGAGATTTCCGGCAGGTCGTCCATTCCGGCTTCTACATACACATGGCAGGTACTGCACCCACACACGCCACCGCAGTTATGCTGCAACTTAATATTATGATCCAGGGCCACATCCAGCACCGACTCTCCCTCTACGGCAGGATGTGTCTGGTCTGGCGCGCCGTCTGCAAACTTAAACGTTATATTAACAACTTTCATTTTTCAAATTTATTTTAACTGCAAAGTTATGAAACCCGCCTCCCGAATCAAAACGAGAAACGGCTAAAGGCTCCGCTGCTCCTGTCACCATTGCCGCTGCTGCTGTTTGTCTGAACCGCTGATTCTTTTGATTTTGACCGTTGATGGTAGGATTGAATGATGTGTGTGATTCTGTATTTGTCTGAATCAGGATTTACAGAATTTTAGAATTTTCAGGATTCGGGTTTGTCTGAACAAGATGAAGATGATTTAAGGAATAACAGGATTGATTAGATTTGCCTGTGGTTCGTGCAGGAGACGCGGTGCCCGCGTCTCTACAGCCATACCCCCAACCTCTCTACCTTTCCGTTACAGGGTTGAAGATTTTCAACCCCTACAAATTATACCTCTCTACCTCCCAAACTTTCTAACTCTCTAACTCCTAAACTCTCTAACTCCCAAACTCTCTAACTCCCAAACTCTCTAACTCCCAAACTCTCTAACTTCCCCAATGCTCTCCGACAGCACCTGGTAAAGCTGCTGGTAGCGGGGCTGATTTTGCAGGAGGCGCAGGTGCTCCTGCAGTACATTCTGGTCGCCACGAACGGCCGGACCTGTCTGTACGGTAAAAGGATGAAATTGTGAGGCTTTGGCAATGGTTTCGTTTAGCAGTGGTTGCAGCAGATTGGTGGGCAGGTTGGCCTGCTGCAGAATTTCCCGGCTGATGCCCAGCAGGTGGTTGGTGAAGTTGCAGGCGAAAACGGCAGCCAGGTGCAGCTGCTTACGGGCATCAGACGACACCACCTGCACCTGTTGGCTGATGCTCCGGGCAAACTGCTCCAGTTCCTGCAGCGTCTCCTCCTCCCGTGCCTCCACCAGCATGGGAATGGCGTTAAAATCCACCGGCTTGGCTCTTGAGAAAGTTTGAAGCGGGTAAAAAACTCCTGTACGGGCTCCGGCAACAGCATCCAGCAGCGAAAGCGGTTGTGAGCCGGAAGTATGCACCACCATCGTACCTTCCTGCACCTGCAGGGCAGCGGCCACACCAGCCAGTGCGGCATCCGGTACAGCCAGGATAACGATGTCCAGGTCCAGGTTCCGGAAATCCGGAGTAGCTACCGGTGTGGCTGGCGATAATGCTGCGGCTAAGGCAGTGCGGCTTTCGGGGGTGCGGCTGCAGACGGCGGCGATGGTATGGCCTGCTGCTGCCAGTGCTTTGCCCAAGTGTACTGCTACATTGCCTGCGCCTACCAGGGCGATTGTACGTGCTTTCATTTTACTTTTGATTTCTGCTTCAGGTTTTCAAACTGGACCTGTTATATAGGAAAGCTTTCGGCTTTCCTAGCTAAAGTATTACCTGCTGCTCATTCTCGCAAGGTGAAAACTTGCTCAATAGTACTTCCAAGCTGAAAGCTTGAAAGAGGATTAAATATGCTTTCCTGACTTTTATAAACACCAAAGCCCCTGCGGGTGCAGGGGCTTTGGTGTTTATTTGCAGCAGTGCTTACGCTGCCTGCACTTTTCTTCTGGGGATGGATTTGCCTTTCTGATCGCTGCCTTTGCCGCCTTCTTTGTTGCGGCGCACAATGGCCATCACAAAACCAACAGACATGATAATTGTGCCTATCCAGAGGATGTTTACAAACGGCTTTTCAATTGCTTTCAGGATAATCCAGTCCTTTTGCGTGGCGTTAATACCTATTTTGAAGCGGCTCTTCTCGGTGTCGATGTGCATGAACGTGATGCGCAAGCCCAGGTCTTCGATTGTTTCCGGCAAAAGCCCCATCATGCCGTCTTTGATCATGAGCACCGGGTGTGCATGGTAGTTTTTGCGCTCCCCCATTATTTTCATATCCGCCTGCACTGCCACATCGCCAGCTTTCAGCTGCACGCCCGGCACCTGCGATATGCGCTCAATGCCATTGAATACAGCTACGTAGTCGTTCAGAATAATCGTGTCGCCGGCGGCAACTTCATACTCCTTCAGCTCGCCCCATTCTTTTTCTTCAGGCGCGATAGACGATACGTGCGTGTACAGGTCCTTGGTAAAGAAATGCTCTATATCCGGGGAAGCAAGCAAGCCCATGTTCGGGTTGGTCTGCGCCCGCGGATACAGCACAAAGCTATCATCCAGACTTTCGTACGACACTTCGTAGTAGATATTTTCCGGCGAGTGCAGCTCCAGTGTATCGCCTGTTTCGTGATATACCTTGTCACCTGCTTTAATAGCACCGCGCGCGATGGCTTTATACGGATCGTCGGTCGGGAAAAGAAGCTCCTGGTTCACATAACCGGGCACTCCTTTTACTTCCTGGAAGCGGCCGTGGTAGCTTACCTGATACTTGCCCATTTCTACAGGCGTATTACGCCAGAGCAGCACGTTGTCGCGGTTAATCTCGTCGGGGAATTCGCGGGAGTACAGCAGGCCCGAGTTGTTCTGCGAAATGATATTGGAATAGCCCGAAGAGAACAGGATACCCAGCAGCATCAGCGCTACCCCGATGTGTGCAACGGCCCCACCCGACAAGCTTACTTTTTTCTGCAGCAGTCCGAATATAATGCTCAGGTTAGCCAGCACAGCAAAAAGCGCAGCTATAAACAAGGTAATGTATACCGGGTTGTCCAGCTTAAAGCTGAACACATCAAACTTATTCGACAGGATGATCACCAAACTGGTAATCAGGAGCGTCAGCATCAACGGTACCGTAATGGCATCTTTAAAGCTGGTCTTATTTGCCTTCTTCCACCACAGCAACTGCCCCACGCCCGAAAGAATGGCGATGGCGATACCAGCCCACAACTGGAACTTGGTATAATGCGCAATCTGATCGGCAGGCAGGGCTGCGTTCGACTCGATCCCGATAAAGCCCAGGAAGGAGTTATAAACCGGGATAGACGTAGTAGCCAGCACCTGGAAACCAGCCAGGCAAAGTACGGCGGCGCCAATAAACACCCAGAATTCGGCACTGTAGGTAGTCAGTTCTTTTTCGGTAGACGGTATTTGTTTCCAGCGGTACACCAGCAGCGCAATGGCCAGCACCGTGAAGGCCGCCAGGTAGGTAAACAGCTGCCCGGATAAACCCAAATCAGTGAAAGAGTGCACGGAGGCATTTCCTAAGATACCGCTACGGGTCAGGAACGTCGCGTACAGGATGAGCAGGAAAGAAGCAATAACCAGGATGAAAGAGGCGGAAAGTCCCTGCTTGCTGCGCTTGTAGGCGATCATGGTGTGGATGGCCCCCACCAGCACCAGCCACGGGATATACACGGCATTCTCCACCGGGTCCCAATTCCAGTAGCCCCCGAAGTTCAGCGTTTCGTAAGCCCAGTAAGCTCCCATCATAATCCCGATGCCCAGTACTACAGCAGCGAAGTGCGACCAGGGCAGCGCAGGCTTCACCCACTCGGTAAACTTGCCTTTCCAGAGGCCCGCAATGGCAAACGCAAACGGTACGAGCGTAGCAGCAAAGCCCAGGAACAGGGTTGGCGGGTGAATCACCATCCAGTAGTTCTGGAGCAGCGGGTTCAGGCCGGTGCCGTCTTTGGGAACAAAGTTAGGATCCATTTTAAATACCGGCGCATCCGTCATGGCATCCCGCATGAGAATGAACGGCGAAGAGCCCAGTTTGAAGTCTCCGATTACCACGCCCAGGATCATCGACGTCAGGAAGATCTGCACGAACGAGAAAGTAGCCATCACGGGCGCTTCCCAGGTTTTATTTTTCTTTCCGAACTTAATAAGGGCAATTCCCAGGGCCACATGCCAGAAAACCCAGAGCAGGAAAGATCCTTCCTGGCCTTCCCAGAAGCAGGAAATCATATAGTACACCGGCAAATGGTTAGAGGAGTGGCTCCAGGCGTAATGGTACTCGTAGCGGTGTTCGTAAATAATATTGAAGAGAAAGAAGATAATGGCTACTACGGCAGCACCATGCACATAAAAAGCGGCACGCGCCATCGTGCGCCAACTGGTATCGGCAGAAGCTTCCACCGCAGGCCGCGAAGCCATAAAATAAGCATAAGAGGCTACAATGGCTGCCACAAAAGCAATGATCACACTCACATGGCCAAGGTCCCCGATCAGCGTATTTATCATGGTAATTAGTTAAGAGTTAAAAGTTATGAGAGTTTGGGAGTTAGAGAGTTTAGGAGTTAGAGAGTTTAGGAGTTAAAGAGTGTTGAATATTCTAAATAACTCTTAAACTCTCTAACTCCCAAACTCCTAAACTCAAAGGCTTGCCGTCACTTCTTTTTCCACATATTTAGACGGGCACTTGAGGAGGATTTTATCGGCTACGAACACGTTGTTCTGGATGTTCCCGGTAATAACCACCTGCTCCGAGCGCTCAAAATCCTGCGGTTTTGGCTGGTAATATACCACGCGCTGCTCATAGCGGTTGGTGTCTACGAGCGTGAAGGTAAAGTAATTCGGATCTACCAGCGGGTCGTACTGCATGCCCACAATGTGGCCCTGCGGATCTTTTTTCAGGCGGCCTACCACGTGCACTTTGGTGTCGTCGCCGTCCTGGGCGCGCTCAATGGCCTCGCCAAAGGAAACATAGGTACTGGCATCTCCGGCCGTCGACATGATAATGCCAATCGCCAGCGCAATTACAATTATCCCGATGATGTGTGATTTTTTCATCTATATAAATTCAGTGTAGATACTCTTTCCCGATAGCCTAACACCAGGAAGCTCATTTTAAATCCATGGCGATGGGCTATTTTTTAAAGTTATTCGGTGATTGTTGTCAGTTTTTGAGTCTGGAAGTAAAAAAACCATTTCTGCTCCTGCCACCATTGCCTCTGCTGCTTTGTCTGAATCACGGATTAAACAGATTCAAGGATGACACGGATTTAAGATTGTTTGTGGTTCGTGCAGGAGACGCGGGCACCGCGGCTCTACAGCCATCCCCCCAACCTCTCCACCTCTCTGTTACAGGGTTGAAAATCTTCAACCCCTACAAAAATTCCGAAATTTCTACCTCTCTACCTCTCTAACTCCTAAACTCTCTAACTCCTAAACTCCCAAACTTTTAACTTCTTTCTCCAGCCGGCTTACTTTGCGATCCAGGGAGATGAGGTAGACCAGTACGCCTCCCAACACGGTCAGCAGCACGGTTACCACCACGTATATTTTGCCGTCCTGGCGCAGGGTGTCGGCCATTTCTACTTCCGGTTCTGCTATAATGGTGGTGCCACCGTTTTGCTCCGGTTGTGCCTGAACATTGTTCAGACCCATAGTAGCACCAAGCAACAGGCACCAGAGCACCAGTATTCTAAACATTTTCATATATGCGTTGTCTCAGTATTTCAAATCTTGATTTCACATTCACTATCCAGATGCCCAGCAGGGTCCAGCCGAGCACGGCCGGGTAGAACACCAGGCGCAGGCGGTTGTCGAGGTCGTAGGCATTAAAGCCGGGGTTGCCGCCGCTACCGGGGTGCAGCGAGTCGGTGAGGCGCGGCAGGATAAACAGCAACGGAATAAGAGCGGCAAAGGCAAAGATGTTGTACACGGCACTGATGCGGGCGCGCTGCTGCTGCTCGGCAAAAGAACTGCGCAGCACCAGGTAAGCAAAGTAAATAAGCAGGCCAATGGCTGCTCCGTTCTGTTTCGGATCGTTGCTCCAGTACTCGCCCCACGTAAATTTCGCCCACTCCATGCCCGTGATAATGCCCAGCACACCAAACAGGATGCCTACTTTGGCAGCTTCATAAGCAAAAATATCGTTTTTGATGGTGGGGTTACGAAGGTAACGGATAGAATACACCACCGACACCAGCAGGATAAGGATCATCCCGAACCACATGGGCACATGGAAATACAGGTTACGGATAGTCTCGTTCAGGATAGCCAGGCGGGGCACATCAGACAACATGCCGGCCACTACTGTAAATACCAGCAGCAGCACCGTTAAAATTTTCCACCAGTTGTTTTTCATTTTACTATTCTTCTGGCTTTGTCAGCCGTTGTTATTATAAATCAGCAGCGCTTTCAATTTTTTCTTTCAGTTTTACCATTACACAAAGAACACCTGCCTTAGCTGCGCCAAAGGTACGGGAATAAGATGTAAGAAACCGTTACCACGATCATGTTTATAGCGAGCAGGGTAAGCAGTTCGTCGAGACTGGCGCTCCGGTCCAGCCCATCAAGCGCGTTTTTAGACATCTTGATGAGCATGAGCAGCATCGGCACGATAACCGGAAAGCTGAGCACGGCCATCAGGGTGCTGCTGTTGGCGGCCTTCGAGGCAATACCCGAAATCATGGTAAGGGAGGTGGAGAAGCCGATAGCACCCAGGAGCAGCGACAGTAAAAACATGGGCACATCCTGCACCGGGTTGCCCAGCACAAAGCCGTAAAACACAAAGCAGATGAGCGCCAGCACCAGCATCAGGCAGGCATTGTACAGGATTTTGGCCAGTATCACGCCCTGCGGACTCACAATGGAATAAAAGTAGAGCAGCCGCCCCCGGTTCTCCTGCATAAAGCTTTTGGCAATGGCATTTACGGAGGTAAACAGCAGAATAATCCAGAGTACCGCATTCCAGACCGGCACGGTAAGCACATTGGAGCGCAGCCCAAAACTCAGGTAACACACAAATACCGTACTACTCACATACAGCAGCATACCGTTAAAGGCATACTTCTGCCGCAACTCCAGCACAAAATCCTTCCGCATTAAGTGTAAAACCTCTTTAAACAGCACGGTTTTAAATTTTTTTGCAAAGTTACAACACAAAATGCTGGTTTCGAAAATTAATGTGCTAATTGGTTCATGTGCTGATGTGCAAATGGGTGGAGGAACTTTTCTGCACCTGCCACCACAGCCACTGCTGCTTCCGTAAGCTGCGGGCACAAAAAAAGCACGAGCTTAAACCCATGCTTCTCCTTTTGCCGGCCGCTATTGCAACTCAACAATTCATCCATTGAAAAATCAGCTCATCACCATCACGCCTCCGGAGGCTGGTTCTCATCATCCTTCTTCTTTTTCTTTTTCTTTTCTTTGTGCTTAATCACCTTGGCATCGCGGTAGAAGATGATTTCTTCGGCTATGTTGGTAATCTGGTCGCCTACACGCTCAAGCTTTTTAATGATGGGGAGCAGCGTCAGGCCGTCTTTCACACTATCGGGATTGTCGCGGATGAAGGTGACAATAATGCTGTCGGATTGGCGGTAGATGCTGTTGAGCATTTTATCGCGTTTGATCAGGGCCTTTGCCAGGTCGGTATCGTTGTTGCTAAACGCTACGCGGCATTCAGCCAGCATGACCAGCGCTTCCTCGTACATCTCCTGCACCCGCGTCTGGGCAACCAGGTCTGCAGGAAGTTGCTTATCCATTCGTTGCACAAACTGGGCAATGCCTTCTGCGGTGTCGCCGATACGCTCGAGGTTGGCATTTATTTTCAGGATGGCCAGCAGCACGCGCAGGTCTACGGCAACAGGAGTGAATAGCGCAAAAATATTTTCGCACATGCGGTCTATCTTCACGTCGTAGTTGTTCACCTTTCGCCCCAGCTTTATTATCTTCTTAGCCAGTTCCAGGTCAACGTTGTTCATGGCCTCGCGTCCGCTCTGGAGCTGGTACTCTACCAGGTCCCACATCTCCATCAGCTTGGTTTTAACTTTGGTTAGTTCTATATCTATATGCGACATGCTGCAATTTTATTGGGTGAGAATTTATAAGTATACGAAATTTCACATAGTATTATTACTTACCCGAAACGGCCCGTAATGTAATTTTGTGTACGCGTATCTTTCGGACTGGTAAACATGGCCTTGGTTTTGGAAAATTCTACCAGCTCCCCAATATAAAAGAATGCGGTGTAGTCGCTCACACGCCCGGCCTGCTGCATGTTGTGCGTTACAATCACAATCGTATAATCTTTCTTCAGTTCATAGATCAGTTCCTCAATCTTGGCTGTGGAAATAGGATCCAGGGCAGAAGCAGGTTCATCCATGAGCAACACGGAGGGCGAAATGGCCAGCGCCCGGGCAATACACAACCGTTGCTGCTGCCCCCCCGACAGGGCCAGGGCTGATTTGTTCAGTTTATCTTTCACCTCGTCCCAGAGCGCCGCCTGCCGCAACGACTTTTCTGCAGCTTCCTGCAGCACGGCTTTGTTTTTAACGCCTTGTATCTTTAGCCCGTACACCACATTTTCGAAAATACTTTTCGGGAAAGGATTTGGTTTCTGAAACACCATACCTACTTCTTTCCGGAGTTCATCTACCCGTATGTTTTTGTCATATATGTCTCTGCCGTCGAGCAGCACATCGCCCTCTACCCGGAAGCCTTCCACGTAGTCGTTCATCCGGTTAAGGGTGCGCAGGAAGGTAGACTTGCCACAGCCGGAAGGTCCGATAAAGGCCGTGACATGTTTCTCTTCCATGGCGAGACTGATATTTTTAAGGGCATGAAAATCGCCATAATAGGCATTGAGCTCTCTTGCCTCTAGCTTAGGTTCTTTTTTGCTCATGAGTATGTGCTTACCACTTAACTTTCTTCTGCTGTCTGTTGCGCAAGTATACGGCAATTCCGTTCAGCAAAAATGTAATCAATAATAAAACAATAATGGCGGCGGCGGCATTGGTTAAAAAAGCTGCCTGTGGCCTGGAGGTCCAGTTAAAGATCTGGATAGGCAACACGGTAAATTCGTCCAGCGGGCTCGAAGGCGTGAAGGGTACATAGGCCAGCGCCCCGATCACGATCAGGGGAGCGGCTTCGCCCACCGCCCGCGACAAGGCCAGGATCACCCCGGTCAGGATGCCGCCGAAAGAAGCCGGAAGTACCTGGTTCCAGATGGTTTGCCACTTCGAGGCTCCCAGTGCAAAAGAAGCCTCCCGGATGCTGCGGGGCACTGCTTTAATGGCCTCGCGCGTGGTTACGATTACGATGGGCAGGATGAGCAGCGACAGCGTGAGGGCGCCGGCCAGCAAACTGGGACCAAGCTTCATCTGCCGCACGAAAATCTCCAGCCCCAGCAACCCGTAAATAATGGAGGGCACACCGGCCAGGTTGGCAATGTTTATCTCCAGGAAGTTAGCCAGCTTTGTTTTGCGGGCATATTCTTCCAGGTACACCCCCGCTGCCACACCTAAAGGGAAAGCAATAATGGTCGTGAGCACGAGTATCCAGAGGGTTCCGGCCCAGGCGGTCAGGATACCGGCACGACTGGCCCTGCGGGAAGGAAGGCTAACCAGAAAGTCCCAGTCTATCCGGCCCAGCCCGTCAATCAGGATGCCAATCAGGAAAATTGCCAGTACTACCAGGCCTATAAAGGTGCAGAAAATGCCGAACACCTGAAAGGCTTTGTCTTTGTATCTGTTGAGGTCGGAGTTAGTCATATTTTTCCTGGTATTTCTTCTTAATCCAGAAGCTGAGGTTGTTGAGGGCGAAGGTGAACACAAATAAGGTGATACCTGCTGCAAAAATGGTTTTGTACTCCAGCGAGCCATGCGGCACGTCGCCCAAACTCACCTGCACAATGTAAGTGGTAATGGTTTCGATGGGCACGAGCGGGTTCATGGTAAGGCGCGGCTGCTGACCGGCGGCAATGGCCACAATCATCGTCTCCCCCACAGCCCGCGAA
This sequence comes from Botryobacter ruber, assembly GCF_003347595.2. Lineage (GTDB taxonomy): Bacteria > Bacteroidota > Bacteroidia > Cytophagales > Hymenobacteraceae > Pontibacter > Pontibacter ruber_A. Next base: position 69,625 of record NZ_QCZK02000024.1, read on the forward strand.
ATAGCCAGGATCACCGACACCACAATACCCGACGAAGCGGCAGGCACCATGACACCGAAAGCAGTCTGCAAACGGGTAGACCCCATGCCGTAGGCCGCTTCCCGCAACGAGCGCGGCACAGCACTGATGGCATCTTCGCTGAGCGAGGAAATCATGGGAATAATCATGATACCCATGACGATACCGGCAGAAAGGGCGTTAAAACCGGCCATGTTCGGAAAGAAGTTCTGCAGGAAAGGCGTTACCACCGTCAGCGCAAAAAAGCCATACACTACCGTAGGAATGGTTGCCAGTATCTCGAGCATCGGCTTAACGATCTGGCGCATCCGGGCATGGGAGTACTCGTTGAGGTAAATGGCAATAGTTAATCCTATGGGCAAGGCAACCGCAATGGCGATAATGGTGGTGAGCAACGTACCGGCCACCAGGGGCAGTATGCCAAATTTCTTATCTGCAAATAGCGGAGTCCACTCTTTTTCGGTGAGGAACTCGATGATGGAAACTTCGCTGAAAAAGGAGACAGATTCTGATAACAGAACCCAGATGATACCCAGGGTAACCAGGATGGTGATGATGGCCGATAACCACAACAAGCCCTCGACAATTTTTTCTGTTACTCTCAAGATGCTGCTCTTTATTATGTAAATACAGGTATGGCTACGCAAAGGGAGCCATACCTGTATTTAGTTAAAACCAAGTATATGTTACTGCGCTTGCTTGTTGCCCGTTGCAAACTGCTCAAACTTCTGCTTCTGCTCTTCATAAAGCTCGGCAGGCATCGGAATGTAACCTACTTCCTGGCTTAATTCGCCGGCATTGTCCAGGTAAAAGTTTACAAACTCTACCACTTCCGGTCTTTCGGCAGCCTTGGAGTTTACATAAATAAACAACGGACGGGAGAGCGGAGCATACGAGCCATCTTTTACCGTTTCCAGCGAGGGCAGAATAGCGCCACTGCCATTGCTTTCGTCTTCGTCGTTTACAGGTACTGCTTTCAGTTTGCCTTTGTTCTCTTCGTAATAGGCATACCCAAAGAAGCCAAGGGCGAGCGGGTCGGTCGATACGCCCTGCACCAGCACGTTGTCGTCTTCGCTGGCGGTGTAGTCGCCGCGGCTGGCGTGGCTTTTTCCTACAATCGCTTCGGTAAAGTAATCGTACGTACCAGACTCTACACCGGCGCCATACAGGTGAATTTCCTTGTCAGGCCATTCCGGACGTATCTGGTTCCATTTCTTGATGGTACCTTGTGCCTCCGGCTCCCATATCTTCTTCAGCTCGGCTACGGTAATGTCTTTTACCCAGTCGTTTTCAGGGTGCACCACCACTGTCAGGCCGTCGTAGGCCACAGGAAGCTCGATAAAGGAAATACCATTTTCCTGGGCCAGTTTAGATTCGGCTTCATTTATGGTGCGGGATGCATCCACGATATCAATCTCGCCGCGGGTAAATTTCTTCATGCCGCCACCTGTACCCGACACGCCCACTGTTACTTTCACGTCTGGCGCTTCCGCCCTGAATTCTTCGGCTACCGCCTCTGTGATAGGATAAACCGTAGAGGAACCATCGATCTGGATGCTGCCGGAAAGGTCGCTTTCTGCTCCTTCTGTTTCGGAACCGCCACCGCCACAAGCGCTGATCAGGAGGGCGCCGCTTAGCAATATAGCTGCATTGAGCTTTGAATAGGTAAGCCTGATAGTAAACATCTGGTTAGTTGTTTGTGATTGATACTGATTTAGTTGAGAATGTTCCTGTTGTAATAAAGTGTCTACAGCCGATATACTGTTTTTTCTATACAGGAGTTATCTTTTTTATCCGGAGTGCTTTTTTAAGAGAACCGTATCTTTCAGATTTGCAAATTGTTCCGTCAGCTGCCGTTACAGCGCTACCTCCATCTGCAGCCTGAACATATAGCTGTCGGCTCTGTTTTGCTCCCTGATAAGCGTGGCATCGCCCTGTACTTTCAGGCTATGGCCAACAATGTATTTCGAAAGCCCAAACGTGTACTGCTTCTCATTGTTTATGCCGGTTACGTTTGTTGGATCGAAGGTAGTGTAACGTCCTGCTACTTCCCAGTTACTCTGCAGCAGGTATCCTGCCTGCACGTTAAAAGCTTCGCCGGTTACGAATGTCTCGTCTACAGAATTACCGTCGTAGCTTACCACCGGGCTTGCATCGGCTGCTTTACGGTCGGCATACTCTGCCATAGCCGAAAAGCCTTCGTATTTGAACATGGCGTCCACAAACCAGGTGCGCAGGTCGCGCTGGCCGCTCAGGAAGCTTCCTAACTGTCCGCGTGAACGTGTGGCATTGTCGTTAAAGTCGTAAGAAGCTGCCAGCGACAGTTTTGGTGTTTCTTCGCGTGCCAGGTCGCCGCCTACATAATCGCCTTCACTTTCAAAGTTACCAAAAGGCAACACTTCTACACGGGCAGTATACCCATAACCACCTTCGTTTACAGAAGTCACATCGCGCCCTTCGCCCATCGACACAGCACCAATTTCGCGCAACACGACACCGCCTATCTGGTGCTCGTTGTGTAACTGCAGACCTATGTCACGATCCAAGTTAAATTCTGAATTAAGCAGGCTTCGGTCTACGAGCTGAAGTTTTTGAGAAGAAACAACCCGCTCACGATTTCCGGGAAGTTTTGTCTGTCCGGCCCAAAGTGCCAGGGTGGGCGTCATCTGCCATTTGGCTACCGCATCGAGGATGATGTTATCCGCATTATTGAACTGATCCAGGTTATCACTACCGATGTCACGGTTACTCAGGCCAAGTTCTATCTTATATTCTATTTTTGGAGAATACACAAAGCCATCGAATTTAAGACGGGCCCTGCGAATCATCATGCGATCGTTCCAATCGTCGGAACCTTCACTTTTTATAGTCTGGTAGAGCGTCTGGAAACGTGTGCTGAATTTTAAGCTAAAAGAGGAATCTGCAGCGATAAATTGCAACCCTTTTCCAAATCTTGATTTGTTTACACTTTGCGCCTGCGCATAATGAGCACAAAACAATGTCAGGAGCAGCAAAAAGGCCGCCTTTGTGAGTTTTAAGTTCACGATAATATAAAGGTTTAGGTGAGAAATAATCCTTCTTTGTCTCAGTAACACAGCTCACAGAAAAATTTTCAGTTAGTCAGACTGAAGTTTAATCTGTGACTCAAGTGCTTCACATTTGCAGCCTGAAACCACTATGCTACTGAATCACGCTGCAAAACTATTAAGACCGTATTACCTCTCTGTTATTCCAATGTTATCAAAATGTTAAGAAAGTAGAGTTCGTACAGGAGGACAGGCTGTGGTGGCTGCAGCAGAAGTCTTTTACAGCTTCTACCACTACCGGCTGCAGAAAGGAAGCGACGGTAGCACTGGTGGAGCTTAATTTTTTTGCGCAGACACTTTATTAATTTGAATTTCTGCTAAAAATTATCATACTTTATCAAAAAAACATTTGCAAAGAACCCTTATAGCACTACCCATGAAATTTCTGCTTACACTTCTGTTAATGCTGTTTGCCTGCACATTTGCACCGGCTCAGGAAGCGCCGCCTAAAATCAAGAAAGTGGCTACAACCAATCACTTTTGTACTGAGAAATACACAGTTTTGCGCGATGATTACTCGGTGAAGCACGGGCCGTACGAAATGGTTGGCAAGCCGGCCTGGCGGGTAGCCGGCCAGTATGCGGCAAGCAAACCTGTGGGGGTTTGGTCTTATTACCGGGCTAATGGGCAGTTGGATATGCAGTTTGACTTTGAAGAAAATAAGTACCTGAAAGTATCGAAAGGATCTTCGTTCTGCAAAAAGCTGAAAGTATTAACCGAAAATGGATTTGCAGAGGCCCCTGTTGATCAGCAGCCGTTTTATATAACCGGAGATGCCGGTGTATTCGGCATTGTGGCTATAAATATTAAGTACCCCCGGGATGCCATCAACGCAGGCATATCAGGAGTTGTAAATATAAGTGCTGAAATTACAGAAACGGGGGCAATTGTTAACGAAAAGGTAGAAAAAGGACTTTATCACAGCATGGATCAGGAAGCCTTAAGAGTAGTAACATTAATCCCGGATGAGTGGGTGCCTGCCAGAATAGATGGGAAACCGGTCAGAACCAAGATTATGATACCCATTAAGTTTACTATAAAGTAACCCACTTTTAACTTCCCTGAATTATGCGCAAAATCGTGCTCTACATCGCTGCCAGCCTCGACGGCTACATTGCCCGCCCCGATGGCAACATCGACTGGCTGCACGATGAAGCGTATACCATTCCTGGCGAAGATTTTGGTTACAGCAGCTTCCTCCAAACAGTCGACACCACCCTGATGGGCCACACCACTTACCAGACCGTACTTGGCCTTGACATGCCCTTCCCCTACCCCGACAAAAAGAACTACGTCTTCAGCAGGAACAAGAGCCACCAGGACACGGAGTTCGCAGCGTATGTAAAAGAAGATGCGGTAGAATTTCTCCGGAAGCTGAAGGAGGGTCCGGGGCAGGATATCTGGCTGATTGGCGGCGGGCAACTGAACACGCTGGTACTGAATACGGGCCTGCTCGATGAGATTATCCTCACTTATATCCCGGTTCTTTTGGGCAAAGGCATCCCGCTGTTTGCACATGGCGTGCAGGAGGCAAAAATGAACAGAACCACCACCAAAGCGTTTGATAACGGCTTTACGCAGCTTACCTTTGCTACCTGAACAGTTACTGTAGTATTAAACATTTGAACAGCCGCATCAAAAATCAACTCCTCGCTCTTAGCCTGTACCAGATCATCGGCGGGCTATTGGGCATCGCGCTTACGGTTTGGGTGCTTTTTAGCGGCGAAGTGATAATCGACCAGTCTGCCCTGCGGATTTCACTTTTTGCTACCGCGCTTTTTGTTTTCTCTATTATTTGCGGCAGCCTGCTGCTACGCAACCCGCTGCGGGGCCTGCGGCTTTCGCTCCTCAACCAGGTGCTGCAGGTTATCTACTTCAGCTTCGGGGCCTACAGCTTCCAGTACGTAGCGGGCCTGCGCATCGGTCTCGGCTTCGACCTGACCGGCTCCTGGACCTTTAAGTTCCGCCTCGCCCTCTCCTCCTTCCGCTTCGACTTCGGCACCGCCACCGGCGAGAAGTTCCTGGGCATTAACCTGCTGGCGCTGTTTCTGATTTTTTGGGTGGAGCAGTTGCTGGAGAGGGTAAGGAAAGTCTGACGTGCCAAATCAAACTAAGCCCATTCAGAGATGCTCCTTCTCTAGCTGCTTCCTCCTGACAATTTTATTCAGGAAGTAGTTACATAAGGGGCAGATGGTAAGGGTAAGTAACAAGTATAGTATAAATATGTTTGGATAGCGATGTGATGATGTAAAAAGACCAATAACGGACGCATAAGGCAATAATACGCCCATTACTAACATCAATGCATAAAAGACAACAAACTTGATAAGTATAGAGCCTGAATTCAGCTTCGTATTAACATAAAGCAGACTGTAAGGAATTAACACAAATACTAAATAGGACCAGGTAAATGCAAAGAGGGTATAGCCCCATCCCAGATACCAATAAGAGCCAAAGGAAGTCACTTGACTAGGTGGTGTTAACTTCGCAATTAAAGCCCAGAACAAGCCTGTACATATTGGAACAATTACTAACGTAATAGCAAGTAAACGGACAATTGCATATGCCAACATAACACCTTCTGGTTAGCCTTACAGAAAATTTTTACCGCTTCTTCTTCCCTTTTTTCTTTTTAGCAGCAGCCTCCCCTTCCTCTGCTTCCTTCATAAGGGCGCGCCAGTCGTATTTGGCGTCGGCGGAGAAGTCGATGGTGGCTTCGTAGTCTTCTTTGTCTACTTCCAGTACTTTGATGTCTTTGGTGAGGTATTGCTGTATCTCGTCGAGGATGGGTTTTTCTTCGGGGCTGCAGAAGCTGACGGCGATGCCTTTCTGGGTGCCTCTGCCGGTACGGCCAACGCGGTGCACGTAGTTTTCGGGCTGGTCGGGCAGGTCGTAGTTCACCACGTACTCCACGCCGGGAATGTCGATGCCGCGGGCACTCACATCCGTTGCCACCAGCAGCTTTACGGCGCCGCTTTTGAAGCGCTTCATCACGTCTGTCCGGTCGCGTTGCTCTTTGCCGCCGTGGATGCTGGCGGCCTCAATGCCTACGCGTTCCATGGCTTTTACCACCCGCTCGGCCCGCACCTGCGTGCGCACAAAAGCCAGTATCTTTTTATCGGGGTTCTCCTTTACCACCCGCTCCAGGAAGAAGCGCTTGTCGTCCATGTCCACGTACATCACGGAATGGTCTACGTTTTTGGCTACCGGGTCTTTGGGCGACACCTGGATGCGCACCGGTTTGTTCACGAGCGAGTAAGCCAGTTCCTTGATGGTTTCGTTGATGGTGGCCGAGAAGAACAGTGTCTGGCGCTTGCGGGGCAGGTGGCGGATCAGCTGGCGGATGTCGTGGATAAAGCCCAGGTCGAGCATATGGTCCGCTTCATCGAGTATCAGCACCTCTACCCTATCCAGCTGGATATAGCCCTGGCTTACGAGGTCGAACAGGCGACCGGGCGTAGCCACCAGGATGTCGATGCCTGCTTCCAGTTTGGCTATCTGCGGCCCCTGCTCCACCCCGCCGAACACGCAGAAGGTCTTGACGCGGGTGTGGCGGCCAATCTGTTCGAACACCTCCGTCAGTTGCAGGGCCAGCTCGCGCGTCGGCGCCATCACGATGCACTTTATGCCGTTGGAGCGTTTGGAGCTCTTGCGCACATGCAGCATGTCGATCACCGGAATGGCAAAGGCTGCTGTTTTGCCGGTACCTGTCTGGGCGATGGCCAGCACATCCTCCCCCTTCAGAATGGGCGCAATGGCTTTGTACTGGATATCCGTCGGCTTCTTAAAACCCAGTTTTTCCAGGCTCTTTTTTATTTCGGGCGAGATGCGGTAGTCTTCGAACTTCATGTGTGGCTATGGTAACAGGTGCAGTGCGCTTTTTAGGTGTATGTACGGCAAAAGCAGTTTGCAAAGGTAAGGCTTCTTTTTTTCAGAATCACGGATTCAACGGATTTAAGGATTTTACGGATTTTGCTGCCCGTACTATGCCTGATAATTAATAAGGTTTATATCATCCAAAAAAATCTGTGCCATCTGTGTAATCCAACAAATCCGTGATTCTGACAAAATAAGTAACGGTCAAATAAAGCGCCGGGATCAAAAGGAATTCCCGCTTTTGTTAGTTAATTTTAGCTTCTCAAAACAGCGTTGACAGTAAGTGGCTCTGGTTGTATTTTAGTCGTGGCTGAACCGGAACCGCCTGCTGCCGGCAATCCTTTTTCACCCTAAAACAACCTGCCATGGATGTTGAAATTCTCTCCCGCATTCAGTTTGCCTTTACCATTGCATTCCATTACATCTACCCGCCGCTGAGCATTGGCCTGGGGCTGGTGCTGGTTATTATGGAAGGCACTTACCTGCGCACCGGCAACAAGCTCTACGAAGACCTGACCCGCTTCTTTATTAAAATATTTGCTCTCATTTTTGGCATCGGCGTAGCCACGGGCATTGTGATGGAGTTTGAGTTCGGCACCAACTGGGCCACCTACTCCCGCTACGTAGGCGACGTGTTTGGAAGTGCGCTGGCGGCAGAGGGTATTTTTGCTTTTGCCCTCGAATCGGGGTTCCTTGGTATTCTGCTCTTTGGCTGGAACAAGGTCAGCCCCCGCGTCCACTTCTTCTCTACCGTGATGGTGTTCCTGGGCTCGATGTTCTCGGCTATCTGGATTGTGGTGGCCAACTCGTGGCAGCAGACGCCGGCGGGCTATCACATTGTAGGAGAGGGAATGGAGGCTCGTGCAGAGATTACCGATTTCTGGGCGATGGTGTTTAACCCGTCGTCGGTGGAGCGGATACTGCATGTGTGGGTAGGGGCTTTTATTGCCGGGGCTTTCCTGGTGCTCAGCATCAGTGCCTATTACCTGCTCCGCCACAAGCACGTCGAGTTTGCCAAGGCCGCCTTTAAAATTGCGCTGGTGGTTACCACGGCCAGTTCCGTGCTGCAGCTCTTCCTGGGGCACCTGTCGGCGGAGGTGGTGGCCGAGCACCAGCCCGCTAAACTGGCCGCCATGGAAGGCCACTTCGAAGCTTCCGCTCCTGCCGATATGTATTTGTTCGGCTACATCGACAAGGAAAAACAACGCACCGTTGGCCTCGCCATCCCCGGCGGCCTCAGCTTTTTAACGCACCAGGATTTCGAGACGCCCATTACCGGACTCAATGCCTTTAAACCCGAAGACCGGCCCGGTTCGCTCAACATCGTGTTCCAGACTTACCACCTCATGATTGCCATCGGCATGTTTTTGATTGCCCTCACCCTCTTTGCCTGCTACCTCTGGTGGAAAGGCAAACTTTTCCAGCAGCGCTGGCTGCTGCACCTGTTTATGTGGGGCGTGATTCTGCCGCAGCTGGCCAACCAGGCCGGCTGGTTTGCCGCCGAAACAGGCCGGCAGCCGTGGGTGGTGTACGGACACCTGCGAACTTCGGACGCGCTCTCGAAGGCGGTAACGGCGGAGCAGGTACTGTCTTCGCTGATTATGTTCGCCTTTATTTACACGCTGCTGTTCGCGCTGTTCATTTACCTGCTCAACAAAAAAATTCAGCACGGCCCTTACGACAAGCACGACTTCGAGCATAACCCGTTGCAGGAATCCATGGCCGCTCAACTTGGAAGCAAATAGTTACAGACATAAATAAAAAGTGCATCAGCTGGGAAAGTCTCCTTTTGAAGGGCAGGGCCGTTTCATTTTAATATTCTGTGTCATTTCGAACGCAGTGAGAAATCTGGGACAGACACAAATGCTTGAAATAACCCAGATTTCTCACTGCGTTCGAAATGACATTTACTTTTATTTTTCTTTTTGAAAAGCAGAAAGCTAGAATGAAACGCCCCCTTCAAAATGGGACAAGAAATAGCAGGCGCAACATAAAATAACAGTTATGGAAACTTTTCTGAACATCGACTATCCGACCTGGTGGTTTTTAGTAATGGGCGGCGTTTTTACCGGCTACGCTATCCTCGACGGCTTTGACCTGGGGGCCGGGGCACTGCACCTGTTCTTCCGGAAAGAGCAGAGCCGCCGCATCGCCCTCAACGCCATCGGCCCGGTGTGGGACGGCAACGAGGTGTGGCTCGTGATTGGAGCAGGGGTGCTGTTTGCCGGCTTCCCGAAAGTGTATGCCTCGGTCTTTTCGGCTTTTTACCTCCCGTTCATGCTCTTCCTGATGATGATTATCCTGCGGGCGATTTCGATTGAGTTCCGGAGCAAGGAGCCCATGGCCTGGTGGCGCCGCATGTGGGATGTATCCTACTCCCTCTCCAGCGCCACCCTCGGCTTCCTGCTGGGCCTCATCCTGGGCAACCTGCTGCAGGGCATCCCGATTGACAAAGAAGGTAACTTTACCGGGCACTGGCTGTACTTCCTCAACCCCTACGCCATTATGGTTGGCATTACCACGCTGGCGCTTTTCATGATGCACGGGGCTATTTACCTGGTAATGAAGACGGAGGACCGGCTGTATGCCAAGCTCACCATCCTGGTGCGGAATACCACCATCTTCTTCTCGCTCTGCGTCATCCTGCTCACCATGTACACGCTCATCTACATTCCGCAACTCACCAACACCATCCGCGAAAACCAGTGGCTGTTCCTGATTCCGGCACTCATGGTACTGGCCGTTGCCAATATTACCCGCCAGATTACGAAGCGCAGGTACATTTATGCCTTTGTGTCGTCGGGGGTAACGCTGGCGCTGCTGCTGATACTGGTGGCCGTGGAGCTGTACCCGAGCATCGTGGTGTCCACCCTCGACCCGGCCTACACCCTTACCGTTTACAACTCAGCTGCCTCCACCAAATCGCTGGGCATTATGCTGACCTTTGCCGCCATCGGTGTTCCGCTTGTTGCCATCTACACCACCTTCGTGTTCTGGACTTTTAAAGGCAAGGTGAAGCTGGACGAGGCGAGTTATTGATATTCTGAGGAGCAGTGGCTGTGGTGGCAGGTGCAGTGCACAATTCCAAGCCTTCTGCCGGCACAACTCACCTGGATTTTTAGTATATTCGGTCAGGTTACTCCGTTTATGTTCCTGTAGTGGGAGGATAGCGGGTGTAATGTTGTTTGATAGTACCGTTAGCGGTTAAGCTAAAAGACAACTCTACAACACGATACAGACAGATAAGAAATAAACAGCAATGCGAAAATTATCCCTTTTTATAGCGACAAGCTTAGACGGCTACATCGCAAAACCAAATGACGACCTTAGTTTTTTGAGTTTAGTGGACAAGGAAGGGGAAGATTACGGTTACACAGAATTTACCGCAAATATTGACACCATAATTCTTGGAAGAAAAACCTATGATTATGTAATGAGAGAAATTGGGGCTTCCCATTACGACAACGGACAAAGAGACGTGTATGTAATTACAAGGACTGAAAGACCGAGAACAGGTAGAACAATATTTTACACAGGAGAACTGAGTGAGTTAGTTCAACGACTAAAATCAGAAAGCGGTAAAAACATTTATTGTGACGGAGGAGCAGAAATTATAAATGAACTTCTGCAGCACGATTTAATAGATGAGTTCATAATTTCCGTTATTCCTATTTTGGTTGGTAACGGGACAAGACTTTTCAAAGACGGCAGACCTGAACAAAAGCTTGAATTTGTAAGTGCAAAATCTTTTGAAACAGGATTAGCTCAATTACATTACAAGCGAAATAAATAAAGTGGGAAGTAAGTCAAATTAAAGACAAGTAAAAGCCCGAACCGCTAATCATATAGACGGCCCCGCCAGCGCTAACTGACGGGGTGCGCCTCACACCATCCCAATAGCATTCGTGACGGTTCGTTAAATCATCAGTATAAACAAGTGGCTGCTTTGCTGCACCTGCCACCATACCCACTGCTGCTCCTGTTAGCTGATGAAACTCAGTCAATAAAGCTAATTTCCTTACCTACACCGTTCCTGCACGTAGCCCTATAAATAACCAGCACAGTTACGCGGCAAAAGTCGCCCAAACACAACCTTGATAGTTAATGAAACTTTTACGATAGTAATACTATTACAAGTAAAAGTTTCGTTAGCTTTGCAGCGGTTTAAACAGGCTTACGTAAGCCAAACAGTTGAGCTGCTTAGCTGTTATGGAAAAAGAATGACAAAAAATATAAAGAAGAATACCAGGTAAAATGGCTGACAAAACGACAAAATCGCGTGCAACTCCCATGCAGCGTTTCCTGAGCCTGCTGAGCACCGAGAAACGGGAGATCATCTACCTCTACACCTACGCCGTGGCGGCGGGCCTTATCAGTCTGGCGCTGCCGCTGGGTATCCAGAGTATTATCGGCTTTGTATCGAGCGGGCAGATTTCGGTTTCGGTGGTGGTACTTATCGGGCTTATCATTCTGGCGCTGCTCATTGTGGGCGGTCTGCAGGTCATGCAGCTGTGGCTGGTAGAGTACCTGCAGCAGCGCATTTTTGCCCGGACGGCCTTCGACTTTGTGTACCGCATCCCGCGCTTCCAGGCCGAAGCCCTGAACAAGTACTACCCCCCCGAGCTGATGAACCGCTTTTTTGATGTGGTGTCGCTGCAAAAGGGCTTAGCCAAAATCCTGCTTGATTTTTCTACCGCTGTAATCCAGATCCTGTTCGGGCTGATCCTGCTTTCGCTTTACCACCCCTACTTTATTTTCCTGGGGATCATCCTGGTGGTGGTGCTGGTGTTCATTATCTGGGCAACCGGCAAAAAAGGCGTGGACACGAGCATCATGGAATCGAAGTACAAGTACAAACTGGTGGCCTGGCTCGAGGAGCTGGCCCGCTCCATGAGTTCCTTTAAACTGGTAGGCCATACCAACCTGCCCACAGCCCGCACCGATGGCTACGTGAGCAACTACCTGAAAGTACGGAAAGAACATTTCAGCGTGCTCATGACGCAGTACCTGAGCTTTGTCGGCTTCAAAACCGTTATCACGGGCGGTTTGCTGGTGCTGGGCTGTATCCTGGTAGTGCAGCGGGAAATCAACATCGGGCAGTTCGTAGCTTCCGAAATCGTTATCATCCTCATCATGACGGCGGTCGAAAAAATTATCGTTAAGCTGGATACCGTGTACGACGTGCTCACCAGCCTCGACAAGCTGGGGCATGTAACAGACTTACCGATCGAAGAAGTGAAAGGCATTAAACTCGCAGAACTACAACTGGACGCGGGCTTGGGCATACAGGTACAACGCCTGAACTACACCTACCCGGGCGCAGCGAAAGAAACCCTGAAAAACATCACATTCGACATCAAGCCCTCCCAGCGCGTTTGCCTCGCGGGCTACAACAGCTCCGGCAAGAGCACGCTCATCAGTTTGCTGCTGGGCCTGTACCCGTCTTACGAAGGCAGCATTGTGTACAGCGGCGTATCGCTCCGCGACCTGCACATTGGCAACCTGCGCAGCCTCATTGGCGATAACATGTCCAAAGAACAGGTTTTTGACGGAACGCTGCTCGAAAACATAACGCTGGGCCGCGACCTGCCGCTAAAGGATGTACTCTGGGCGACAGACCTGGCGGGCCTCAGCGATTTTGTGCACGAGCTCCCGGAAGGGCTGCAATCGTACCTGGTGGGCGGAAGCCTGCGCATTCCCGGCAGTGTGGCCCGAAAAATCGTGATGGCACGCAGCCTGGTGGGCCGCCCGAAGCTGCTCATCATCGACGACTTCTGGATTGGCATGAGCAAAAAAGAAAAAATGACCCTCCTGCGCACCCTCGCCAGCCCGCAGTTTAGCTGGACCATGATTATCGTATCGAACGACCTGGATGTGATGGGGCTTTGCGACCAGACACTGCTGCTGCAGGATGGACAGTTGGTAGCTTCCGGCACCTATGAACAGGTAAGCCGGCACGCCTTAATGAAAGAAATAACAGAAGTGACCGTTTAAGCAGCCATGGCAAAGATAGTAAAAGATACAAAAGAGGCTGATTTAATGCAGCTGGAGTCGATGAAGCAGGTGCAGACGCCCCGCCAGGGCCGCATCCTCACCTACTGGATTGCGGGTATCTTCCTGGTGCTGTTGCTCTGCCTCTTTTTACCCTGGACCCAGAACATCAGCTCGCAGGGAATACTCACAGCGCTCACGCCACAGGACAGGCCACAGACCGTGGAAGCCATTATTCCCGGCCGCATCGAGGCCTGGCATATCATGGAAGGCACGCTGGTAAACAAAGGCGACACCATTGCCACCTTATCCGAAATAAAGGAAAAGTACATGGACCCTAACCTGCTCAGCAACCTCAACGAGCAGCTGGAAGCGAAGCAGGGTTCTGCCGAAGCCACCGAAGCCAAGGCAAAAGCCATGCAGGAGCAGATACAGGCCTTGCGCGAAGGCCTGGTGTTCAGCCTGCAGAAGGCCCGGAACAAAGTAGCGCAAACCCGCCTGAAGCTGCAGAGCGACAGCATGGATGTGGTGGCGCAGCGCACCGAACTGGCCATTGCCGAAGCACAGTTTGCCCGCCAGGAAAACCTTTACCAGCAGGGCCTGAAGTCGCTGACGGAGCTGGAGCAGCGCCGCCTGAAACTGCAGGAAGCGCAGGCTAAGCTGCTCTCGCTGCAAAACAAATACGATGCTACGCGCGCCGAACTGCAGAATGCCCGCACCGAACTAAACTCCCTGCAGGCAGAGTATGCCGACAAAATAGCTAAGGCCGAGGCGGAACTGAACGCCACCCGCTCTTACGTGCTGGGCACGCAGGCCGAGGTGGCAAAGCTGCAGAGCGAATACAACAGCACCCAAATCCGCAGCCAGTACTATTATGTAGTGGCGCCGCAGGCCGGTTACCTGGTACGTACGCTCAAAGCCGGTATCGGCGAAACCGTGAAAGAAGGCGAAGCGCTGGCCACCATTATGCCGCACAACCCGCAGCTGGCTGCCGAACTCTACATCGATGCCCTGGACCTGCCGCTGCTAAAGCCCGGCGACGATATGCGCCTGCAGTTCGAAGGCTGGCCTGCCCTGGTGTTCTCCGGCTGGCCCGGCGCCAGCTTCGGTACGTTCGGAGGCGAGGTGGCGGTAATAGACAACACGGGCACCAACGGCAAGTACCGTGTGCTGGTAGTGCAGGACCCCAGGCAGGAGGAATGGCCGGATGCCCTGCGCGTAGGCTCCGGTGTGGAAGGCTGGGCCATGCTGAACACGGTGCCTGTCTGGTACGAAATCTGGCGCCAGCTCAACAACTTCCCGGCAGATTATACCGGCGACACAAAAGCCGGCGCAAAAGAAAGTAAGGAAAAGAAAGAAACGGCCTCCACCTACTCCGAATAACCTGAAGCATGATACGAAACCACAGAATCCGTAAGTTGCTGCTGGCGCTGGTACTGTTCCTCTCCTGCCTGTCTAAAGGGCAGGCACAGACGCAGGACACGGCGCAGGTGCTCACCTTGCAGGATTTTCACCGGCTCATCCTGCAGTACCACCCGGTTGCCTCACAGGCTGCCCTGCTTACCGAACAGGCGCGCCAGGAACTGCGCATGGCCCGCGGCGCCCTCGACCCCGTTATCAGCTCCAAACTCTACCGCAAAGAGTACAACGGCAAAGAGTACTATCACCTCTGGACCAATACCCTGGAAATTCCCACCTGGTTCGGCCCGGTACTAAAGGCAGGCTACGACCAGACACGCGGGCAGTACCTGAACCCGGAAAACAACACACCAGCGGCAGGCTTAAGCTTTGCCGGCATCTCGGTGCCGCTGGCCCAGGGTCTGTTCATCGACGAGCGGCGGGCCATTATCCGGCAGGCCAACCTGATGCAGGACATTGCCGAAGCAGAGCGCGTCAAGCTCATTAACAAGCTGTTGCTGCAGGCTACCAAAGATTACTGGGACTGGCTGCTGTACTTCCGGGAGGTAACGCTTTATGAAGAGGCCGTGGACCTGGCCGCTTTCAGGTTACAGGGCGTACGCATACGGGTGCAGGAAGGCGACTTGCCTGCCATCGATACCGTGGAGGCGCTCATGGCGGTGCAGGACCGGCAGGTAATGCTGCAGCAGGCCCAACTGGCCTACAACAATGCCCGGCTGATGGTGGCCACCCACCTGTGGGGTGAAAACCAGGTCCCGCTGGAGCTACAGGCACGCACCATACCGGCACTAACCGGCAGCGAGCTTACCGCACTACCCCAGGACTCGGTGCAGCAGCTCCTGGCCATTGCTAAAGCCAACCACCCCGACCTGCGCAAACTCAGCCTGAAGGGGCAGCAACTGGAGGTAGAGCAGCGTTTTGCGGCCAACAAGCTCCTTCCCAAACTCAACGCGGAATACAATGTACTGCAAAGCGATTTTTACCTGCAACCCGACGCCTTCGAGCGCCCGTACATGGGCGCCAACTACAAACTGGGCCTGAGCTTCAGCCTGCCCCTGTTCCTGCGCGAAGAGCGTGGCAAGCTGCAGCTCACCAAAGCCAAACAGCAGGCCAACAGCCTGGAACTGGTACAGACGACCCGCGAGATCGAGAATAACCTGCTGGCTGCTTTTAATGAGTGGCAGGCGCTGGAAGAACAAATCAGGCTGCAGGAGCGGATGGTGGAGAATGCCAACACCCTGCGCAACGGCGAAGTTATCCGCTTCCAGAATGGCGAAAGTTCGCTGTTCCTGGTAAACTCCCGCGAGGTGAAGCTGATGGAGTCGCAACTGAAGCTTTTTGCCCTGAAGGCCAAATACGCCAAAGCCAAAACCATGCTCTACTGGTCTGCAGGTGAAATCCGGGTGAACTGAAATGGCTTATACAGCAACAGCTGAGGCTCTGGTGGCAGCAGCTGAAGGCTTTCAGAAGAAACAAAAACTAAAAAAAAGACGGTTGCTACTGCATCTGGGAGGTATCGACCGTGTTGGTATTCGTAGGCAGCCACACTTCATCAAAAGTGGCTACAATGTTGTTGGCGCCGCCAAAAAATCCCAGTACTCTGGCTGTGTCCTGTCCCAGGTTCTTGAGGTTGTGCGGCACCATCCGGGGCACGACCGCTAACTGGCCTTTCGCCAACCTGCCGCTTTCGTCTCCTACGGTTGCTTCTACTTCTCCTTCTAACACCAGCAGCGTTTCCTCGGCACTATCGGTGTGCCGCCCCAACTCGTTACCGGGGGCAAGCTCAATGTAAACTGCTGCTGAAGCGGAGGTGCCATGTACCGCTAACAAAGGAAATGCGGCTTTGCATTTTTGTCCGGGTTTTGATTTAGCGGTAAACTCGGTTAACGCGATGGTATTTAAATCTGCCGTTATCATACGTAAATTGTTTGGTATCCTTCAACACTTTTCCCCTTCATTACGTCCTGATAACGAATGTGTTATCAAACAACAGCAGTTGAGAAGTTTGCTGCACCCGCCACCATACCCACTGCTCATCACCCTGACAGCAACAATGGCACTAACCGGCAGCAAATTGTGTTGAAGCAGAACAGGCGCTTGCCTTCCGTAATGAAATTAAAGTACTTATGATAAAGCGATTATATCTCTACAGCCTGCTGCTGGCACTGCTTACTTCCTTTACAGCATGCCAGCAAAACCAGGCTGAACCGACACCGGTTGTTGCAGAAACAGCCAAAGATCCCTATGTGTCGTCTCAACTGCTGCTTTCCGTGCCCCTGAGTACCCTGAAGCCGCTCCTGACCGCACAGGGCTTCGGCACCTACAGCGACCAGGTGAAATATGGCGTGTCGGTTTATAAAATGGTTTACACCACCTCCTACCAGGGCAAAGAGATAAAAGCCTCCGGACTGGTTTGCATCCCGGTTGGCATCACAACGCCGGCTCCTGTTATCAGTGCGCAACACGGCACCATCTTCGCCCACCGCGAAGCCCCCACCGCCAGCACCGACGTTTCCGGGTTTGAGCTGCTTGCCGCGGCAGGCTACATCACCTTTATGCCGGATTACATCGGGTTTGGCGAATCGAAAAACGTTTTCCACCCCTACTACGACCAGAAGCACTCTGCCCTGGCAGTAGTGGACATGCTTAAGGCAGGCAGGTCCTTTTATAAGGAGCAAAATTTAACCACCAACAACAAGCTTTTCCTGGTAGGCTATTCGGAAGGCGGCTATGTAACGATGGCTGCCCAGAAAGAAATAGAAACCAATCCGGCCCACGGCCTGAAAGTAACTGCTTCGGCTGCCGGCGCCGGTGGCTACGACTTAACAGCCATGCTGAGCGATGTTACATCCGGCCAGCCCTATTCCTTCCCGGCCTACCTGGCTTATATCCTGCAGGCCTACAACTACACCAACGACTGGAAGCGCCCGCTCTCGGAGCTGTTCCAGGAGCCTTACGCCTCGCGCTTGCCAGGCTTGTTTAACGGCAGCAAC
Source organism: Botryobacter ruber (assembly GCF_003347595.2). Lineage (GTDB taxonomy): Bacteria > Bacteroidota > Bacteroidia > Cytophagales > Hymenobacteraceae > Pontibacter > Pontibacter ruber_A. The sequence goes on from NZ_QCZK02000024.1 coordinate 87,008, forward strand.
CGTGCCGGCGACATCAACAACCAGCTGCACCCCGACCCAGCCACCCTTTTTGCCCCAGCCTTTTTCAACGGCCTGAAAGATGCCAACAAGGAGCAGGTATTCAAGCAGGCGCTGCAGGACAACAGCCTGACGGACTGGGCGCCCCAAAGTCCCACCCGCCTCTACCACGGCACCGCCGACATGATTGTACCTTACAGCAACTCCGAAAAAACCTTTGCAGCGTTAAAGGCCAGAGGAGCTAAGAATATTACATTTACCCCCATCCCCGGCGGAGCCCACAACACGTCTTTCGAAACCATGCTGGAAGATATCATTCCATGGATGCAAAGTTTTAAGTAGGGGTACCCTTTACGGGTACCCAATCACCTGCGGTCCATTATAGGAGGAAATTTATCAACGATCGGGTACCCATAAAGGGTCAACGATTGGGTACCCGTAAAGGGTACCCCTACCGTCCTCCTACCACCACCTTTTCCTTGTGCACATGCATCTGCCCGTTCAAGTCGAAGAGCTCGATGTACAGGAGGTAGTACCCAACAGCAGCTTTGGTGCCGTCGGTACGGAGGCCGTCCCAGCGGAAGAAGCCGTTGGTGGCGAGCAGCTCGTTGCGGGCCAGTTTTCGTATTTCGCGGCCGTTGGCATCGAAGATGGTGATATTGGCCACGAAGCCGGTTTTATCGGTGCTGTAGTTGATGGTGGTGAAATCCTCCATGCCGTCGCCATCGGGGGTGAACACGCGGGGGGCAATGGTGAAGATGTTGGAAGCTGCCATGCGCTCCTGCGATTGGGAATTACGATAGCCGGGGGTAGCAAAGCCTGCGGTGGAAGCTGCAGAATGAAAATTACTCCCTGTCGTCGGTCCCTCCAGCCGTATCCGCTCCAGCGACACCCCGTTCTGGTCATCAATCAGGTTAAAATGCATGCTGGCGTTATAGTCGAAGCGGTCGGCGATGCGGCTGTCAGGTTGCAGCACCACTACCGTTCCGGCAGCGTCGGGGTACGAGGGGAGGCTGCTCATGCGCAGGAAAGTTTCTTCGCGGGCGGCGGGGTAGTTGGTTTTGATGTTGTCGGGGCTGGAAGTCAGCACCACGTACTGCCCCGGTGCCAGCACATAGTTGGCGGTGGTGATGGTGCGGAAATTGGCAATGCTGTCGCTGCTGACGTTGGCCAGTTGCCAGTGCTGCAGGTCGAGGTACTTGCTGCTCCGGTTCACCAGCTCTACAAAATCGGAACCACCGCTGCGCGGGTTGAACAGCACTTCATTTATCACCACATCGCCGGGCGCGGGAGCCGCAGGCAAAGCAAAAGCTACCTGCAACGGCTGGCTCCCCAGGTTACCGGCACAGTCGCGGATGCCGGTGACGGTGAGGGTGTAGAGCTGGTTTACCTGCAGCGGTGCGGCCAGTTGCAGCTCCACCTCCGTAAACAGCGGCCCCCGCACCAGCGCCTGCGCCACAACCACGCTGGGGCTGAGGCTGTAGTTACTGCTGCTGACGGCCTGCAGACTGTCGAGGCGCTCGTTGAAACGGAGCAGCAGCCTGTCAGGAGCAAGCGGCGTAGCTGCTAACAGGGCAGGCGGTGTGTTATCCGGAACAGAAGCAGCTACAGAGTTGGCCTGGGCAGGCGTACCGCCACGCGCATCAGCAGCGGCCATCCAGTTTTCACCTCCCGCACAGGGATTGGTCACGTCAATCATCTCTAAGCTCCAGCCACCATTGCTTTTGCTGCTATTCTTGTACCAGGCATCGCTGTAGTTAACGGCGTAAATGAGGCGGCCATTGGGCTGGCGCAGCTGCAGCAGTTCGCCGGTGTTGTTGAGCGACGGGAAATTGCTGATGCCAATCACCCTGCCAAACTGGGTAAAATTCGCCACCTGCGCATTCGGCACCACCACCGCATACTCCTTCGGCTGCAGTTGCACATTGGGCAGTGTGGTAGTAGAGGTCGCATCGGAGTAGCGGATGCCCTGCAGCGTAAGTACCCGCTCCGTAGGGTTGTAGAGCTCGATATATTCCTGTGCCGGTAAGCCGACAGCAGGTGTTTCGCGCGCCATTATTTCGGTAATGAGCACTTCGTTGTAGCCCGGCAGCACGGCAGGGAGTACAAAGGCAAAGGTAGCTTCGGCAGGAGCAGGCATCGTGTTGCCGTAGAGGTCGGCAAGGCCACTGATGCGGATGCTGTTGTTTCCGTTGCGGAAGGGTTGTGTAAACGTCAGCCGCACGGTGCCGTCTTCAGCAAGAGTGGCTGTGGTGGGTGGTGCAGTACCATTCAAGGTGTAGTTGCTGATTGTCTGCGCTTCCTGCGGCCGCAGCGGCTCGCTAAAAATCAGCTCCAGCTCAGTTGCGCTCAGCGTACGCACCGTCTCCAGTACCGGCGGCTGCTGGTCCGTCACCACAAAGTCATCAAAGTAAAAGTTGCGGCTGTTGGCGGAGGAATAGCGCAGCAGCAACCCGAAGAAACTGGAGCGCTTGTAGGTGGCGTCGGTGGCAGTGCCCTGGCTCATGTAGCTCTCCCCGGTGCCCGTCAGGTCAATCTCCAGCTGCCACTCGTAGCTGCTGCTCCGGGTTACGCGCACCCGCACCACATTGTTGGAACTGCTGCCGATGGTGCCGTCCTGCCCGTTAATCACATACACGCCGCTACCGCCTTTGTCTTTGCGGAACAAACTCACCTCGTCGGGCGTACCGCCGATGCGCACAAAATAGCCGCTGTTGCTGCCCTGCAAATCATCGGAATCGGAAATCAGGAAGATATCGGCGTAGTTACCCGAGGAGGTGGCCAGCTTCAGGTTCGCCCAGAACTCCCATACGGTGCCGGAAACTGCCTGCGAAGGGGTGGTGAGGACGAGGGTGCTGCCGGTAACGGCTGGTCCGTTGCTCTGCAACTGCCCTGCCGTGTTCACCTGGAAGCTTTCGGTGTTGCCCGACCAGGCGGGGTTGCTCGCGAAGTTGCCGTCTGAGAAATTGTCGCGGAGCTGGGCCTTCAAAAAATACGGAAATAGCAGAAGCAGAACAAGTAAAGTTTGTTTCATGTGTAGAAATGTGGTAAAAACTTATTTACTTTGCACCCGCGTGCGCGAAGCGCTGGCACCGCCTGTACTTGATTCTTGTTTTAAATTTTAGGACTTTTACGGGAACAACAGCAATTAGGCTAAAAGAAAGTGCTGGTGCTGCAATTTTTAGTTGCCGCTGTGTGTTACACAGTAACAGGCCGTACAGCAATGCACGCCAAAACAAACAAGCTTAACCATTTATCTATTTATAAACTTAAACCATGAAAGTAGCAGTTGTAGGCGCCACAGGACTAGTTGGCGGCGAGATTTTAAAAGTGCTGGAAGAACGTAACTTCCCGGTAACAGAATTATTGTTGGTTGCTTCAGAGAAGTCTGTTGGTAAGGAAATGGAGTTTAAGGGTAAACAGATAAAGGTTATCGGGATGCAGGATGCGATTGCAGCTGCCCCGCAAATTGCGATTTTCTCTGCCGGCGGCGGTACCTCTACCGAGTGGGCGCCTAAGTTTGCAGAAGCAGGCATCACGGTAGTAGACAACTCTTCTGCCTGGCGCATGGACCCTACCAAAAAACTGGTAGTGCCTGAGATTAACGCAAAAGAACTTACGAAAGAAGACAAAATCATTGCCAACCCGAACTGCTCTACCATCCAGATGGTAGTGGCCCTGAACAAGCTGCACGAAGAGCTGAAAATCAAGCGCATCGTGGTAAGCACCTACCAGTCTGTAACCGGTACTGGTAAGAAAGCGGTTGACCAGATGATGAACGAACGTGCCGGTAAAGAAGGCGAAATGGCCTATCCGTACCGTATCGACCTGAACGTGCTGCCGCACATCGACGTGTTCACCGACAACGGCTACACCAAAGAGGAGATGAAAATGATCAAGGAAACGAAAAAGATCATGGGCGACGACTCTATCCGTGTAACAGCTACAACAGTGCGTATCCCCGTTATGGGCGGCCACTCGGAGTCGGTTAACGTGGAGTTCGAAAAAGACTTTACGCTGGATGATATCTACCGTATCCTGAACGAAACAGAAGGTGTGGTAGTAGTAGACGATGTGAAAAACCTGAAATACCCGATGCCACAGGATGCCCACGGCAAAGACGAAGTTTTCGTAGGCCGCGTACGCCTCGACGAAACCCAGCCACGCACCGTGAACATGTGGATTGTAGCCGACAACCTGCGCAAAGGCGCTGCTACCAACGCGGTACAAATTGCCGAGTACCTGATGCAGCACGACCTGGTAGCAAAAGAGTTAGCTTAATTTGATTGTTAAATTGCTGCCGTTGAAGCGCAGTAATTTTGTAGAATAAGAAAAGCCAGCTGCTGAAGCTGGCTTTTCTGTTTGTTAACAGGATATGGTGTAGGGACAGGTCGCGACCCAATGCCATCAACTTAAGCGCTGTGAAGGCAGGTGCCGTAGCCCTTGTTGTGTGTTTTTCACCAACAAGCACAGTAACCTCTTGGGTTTTAGCAGCAGCGCAAACAAGTTTTATTTGCTGCAACCGTAAATACTTTCATCCGCTGGTGCGAGCTTGTAGCTCGTACTTACATACCACGCACAAATTAGGTGATGTATGTAAAACCGGAGCAAATTAGTCTGGAAAGTGAAGGTACGAGCTACAAGCTCGCACCAGCGCACCCGTTTCGGATTTGCTTTTATAAAAATAGCATTGGAGGGAGACAAGAAACTGTCTGTTTTCTGTCATCTGCCTCAGGTCTACAATTCCAAAAACCATGAGCCTACTAACAGTATCCGGAATAAGTGTAAAGGAAAACAGTAAGTTTGCCCTGCAGGATGTCACGTTTTCGCAGGAGCCCTTCCAAAAAATAGCCATTGCCGGCGAAACAGGTTCAGGCAAAAGTACACTGCTGCAGACTATTGCCGGACTCGTGGAGCCCACGGCGGGCGAGGTGCTGTTCAACAACAAGAAGGTAATCGGGCCGGTGGAGAAACTGGTGCCGGGGCACCCGGATATTGCGTACCTGTCGCAGCAGTTTGAGCTGGCGCAGTTTCTGCGGGTGGAGCAGGTGCTGCGGTATGCCAACAAGCAGTCGGCGGCGGAGGCGCAGCTGCTGTACGAGGTGTGCCGGATAACGCACCTGCTGGAGCGGAAAACAAACCAGCTGTCGGGCGGCGAACGCCAGCGGATTGCACTGGCGCGGCTGCTTACGTCGCACCCCCGCCTCCTGCTCCTCGACGAGCCGTTCTCGAACCTGAACATCACCCATAAGAACACGCTCAAAGCCGTTATCCGCGACATCAGCGAGAAACTGGGCATCACCTGCATCCTGGTGTCGCACGACCCGCACGACACGCTTTCGTGGGCCGACGAAATCCTGGTGCTGCAGGAGGGGCAGGTAATCCAGCGGGGAACGCCGGAGCTGGTGTATCGGCACCCGGTCAACGAATACGCCGCCTCCCTCTTTGGCAACTATAATTTGCTTTCTGCTGCAGCCACCAAAGCCTTTGCTGCTCTACCCGGCATCTCCGTCCCATCAACAGACAAAAGTATGCTTATCCGCCCGGAAGCTTTTAAGCTCCTAACAGCCGGACAAGGCATCGCCGGTGAAGTAACACAGGTCAATTTCTTTGGCAGCCACTATGAACTGGAAGTGCAGGTCCCGGGAAGTACTGTAACGGTGCGAACAGGCGACCGGAATTTTGCAGCAGGCGACACCATTAACTTAGATCTCGCTGCGGAGGATGTGTGGTTTGTGTAGATGAGTTGCTCATCCCCTACTCATACCGCTTCTGAAACGAATAAGTAACCCGGAAATCTATATATTCTGCTACCTGCCGGTGGGCCAGCAGACTGAAGCCTGCTCCCAGGTGGCGGTTTACCCGGTACAGCAGCCCCCAACGGTGAAACAGCTGGTCGTAGTAAGGCGTCTGGTCGAACACATAATAGCCCAGGCGCTGGCTGAACAGGAATTTGCCCAAAATAAACTCATGCCCTGCCATCACACCGGCTTTCACGGGACTGGCATCTATCGACTCTTTGCTTAGCAGGTTCCGGAGTTCGCCATCGCGGTAAACTTCTGCTCCCAGCGTGAGGGCACTGACGCGCCCCACCTGCTTCGCCCCCTGCGCAAATACCCCCACCAGCGGCGACCGGATGCGCTGCCCCTCCACATCGTACCCTCTCCTGGCGGCGCCCATCAAGCCAATATCCCAGCGGGGCGAGTAGTCTTTCCAGAACTTTTCTTTTGTGCGGGTGCCGGTGTAGTAAGGTCTGAACTGCGGCTGGTAACTGATTGCCACCCCTGCCGTGGGCCAGTTGATGCCTTTGTTGGGCTTTTTGGTGCCGCCATTCGAGATGTGCTGGTAATTAACCGAAGGATTTAGCCACCAGCGCTCGCTCACCCGAAACCAGGCGCCCACCCCAAACAAGAGGTAGCCGTTGATGGCGGTGCTGTACGATTGGTTGGTGGGGTTGCTGGTGCTGTCGAAGGGATTGGTGAGGTACGAGAGTCCTGCAGCTCCTTTAAAGGCGAAGAAGGCACGGTCAGTAATACGATAGGTGGGTTCCAGGAAGTAAGCGGCCGTAGCTCCCTTCCCCAGCAGGGCGACATCAAAATCGTAATAGTTGAGCAGCAACCCTTTGCGGGGGAAGCAGTTGCAGAGGCTCCAGGTGGGGGCATCGTTGCTCTGCCAGCTCAGGATAAACTCCACACCAATGGGGCGTGCGCCACTCGTATTCTGCACATCCTCGGAATGGGCAAAGATAAACCCGTACTGCGCTCCTGCTCCAACTGAGAAAAGGTCCTCCTGCTTGCCGGTATTTTGAGAGGCTCCTGTAGTGTCTGTTTGTGCAACTGCCGTATGCGTGATGGCAGCAGTACCAATTGCCAGCAACAACCACCTGCTGCTCCTGAACGCTTTTCCAACCTGAAACAACAGACGAAGGAGGAGGCTAAACGGAAAATCGGTAGCTGGCATGAACATGGACTTCTGATTTTGTGCAGTTGTTGATGAAAGCAGCAACTGTACGAGTAAAATACTTCAGAAGCACGGTTAAGGTTGAGCAGAGGCAATGGTGGCAGCAGCTACAGACCTCGCAGCGTCTTTAAGACCTGCGAGCGTCTTCGGGGATAGCAGAAGCTACAGGAGTCTTGTAATTTTAATTTATTGCTTTACTGTTTCTGCGGTTGTAGCTGCGTAGCAAATAAGACACTCGCAGGTCTGGAAGACGCTGCGAGGTCGTTGACTTTCTGCAGGAGGCTACCCCTTCGCCAGAATCGCATTCGCCAGGTCCAGTTCTTCCTGCAGGATGGTGTGCGGACGGCCTTTGTAGATTTTCTTCTTCACAACAGCTCCCATTTCCTCCATAATGTTAACCGTTTCCTCTACACGGCTCACCGGCACATGCGGATCAGGATCGCCGGTGGTGATGAGGACGGGTGTGCCGTCGAAGGTGCCCTGGTAGTTGCTCGTATCCAGCTGCTGCCCGATTAGGCCGCCGGTGAAGAGGAACAGACCGCCGTAGCGTTGGGCGTGGCGGGTGGCGTATTCGGAGGTAAGGCAGGCGCCCTGTGAGAAACCGAGCAGGTAAATATTTTTGCTGCTGATGCCGCTGTCCAGCACCTGCTGCACCGTTTCGTGCAGCAGCTCCAGGGCTGAGCCGAGGGCAGGCTGGTTTTGTGCCGCAGGGGCCATAAAGCTGTAGGGGTACCAGCTGTGGTTGGTAGCCTGCGGCGCCAGCAGCGTGAAATCAGCCACGTCTAAATAGTCTTTCAGCGACAGAATACTTTCGGCGGTAGCTCCCCGGCCATGCACCATGATGAGCGCTTTGCCTGCCTGCTCCAGCGGTTTGCCCCGGGTAATGATTTTCTTTTCGTGTGTATACATAGCGGCCTTGCTCTTAAAGCTTTCCTTGTAGTTACTGATTTTCCTTTGCACCTGCAGCCACCACAGCCACACCTGCTGTACATGCGGTGCCGAAGCGGCAGGTGCATAAATTAAGCGCTTCCGGTTTTAGTTCAGCTTTGGCAGCACGGCTTCAATCTGGGCCCTGTTAGCCTCGTACTGTGGCGGCAGAAGCAGACTGGAGCCCAGTTTATCGAAAGGTTCGTCTATCCCGAAGCCCGGGTTATCAGTGGCTATTTCGAACAGCACGCCGCCCGGCTCCCGGAAATAAAGCGAATAGAAGTAATTACGGTCTATTTTGTTCGTGATGTTGAGGCCGCTGCTGGCCACCTTCTCGTGGAAAGCCATCAGGATTTCTTCGTTCTTCACCCGGAAGGCGATGTGGTGGTTTGTACCGGCACCTCCCACACCGCGTGGTGCGTTCGGAACTTCTAAAATGTCGATGATGGCGGCCGTACCAACAGCGTCGGTGATGTAGCGGTAGCGGTTGCCCTGTTGCTCCAACAGCTTATACCCAAAAATATCTGTCAGTACCGCGGCTGTAGGTTTCACGTCGTTTAAGGTAAGCGTAACGCTGTGGAAGCCACGTGTTGCTACACCGGCGTTTACTTCAGCAGTTTCCCAGGGTTTGCGGTCGTCGGCACTTTCAGGCACCACCAGTTCCAGTTGCAGCCCGTCCGGGTCGCGGAAGGCCAGTATCTGCTCGCCGAATTTTTCTGATGGCATATCAAAATGCACGTCGAGGGCTGCAAAGCGGTCCATCCAGAAGTCGAAGCTTCCTTCGGGCACTGCATAGCCAATTTGCGTGGCCATACCGGCTCCTGGCCTGCCGCGGCGGGCGCCTTCGTAAGGGAAGAAAGTCAGGATAGTACCCGCGCTGCCGCGCTCATCGCCATAGTACAGGTGGTAAGTACCCGGGTCGTCGAAATTGACGGTCTTTTTGAGCAGGCGAAGCCCGAGCACGTTGATGTAGAAGTCTAAGTTGCGTTTAGCCTGGTCGGCTATCGCCGTAATGTGGTGCAGGCCTAATATTCTGTCTTCCATGTTCGTTTTATTTATAATGTATATGCCGGAACGAAAAACTTGTTGCATCTTTTCCGCCTGGTACTCATAAAGGACAAACCCGGTACAGCGGGTAAATAAAAGAAAAGCAGCGGCTGGATACCAAGTTCAGTTAGCCAGCCGCTGCTCTATGCAGGATGAGCTTAAGCTTGTTTTACCAGCTGCACTTCGGCGTGCAGTTTAATTTCGTCGCTTACCACTACGCTGCCAGCTTCGGTTACGGCATTCCAGGTTAAGCCAAACTCTTGGCGGCTGATTTTACCACTTACCGTAAAGCCGGCTTTTGTCTGGCCATACGGGTCTACCACAATACCACCGAATTCCACGTTTACCGTTACCGGTTTGGTAATGCCTTTGATGGTCAGGTCGCCGTGCAGTTTGTAGTCGTCGCCGCTTACTTTTTCGTACCTGGTGCCCACAAAGCGGATTTCGCTATGATTTTCTGCATCAAAGAAATCAGCTGACTTCAGGTGCGTGTCGCGCTGGTCGTTGTTGGTGCTGATGGAGTTGACGTCGGCGGTAAACACCACGCTGTCAGCACTCGTGAACTGACCGTCTTCGGTTTCGGCTTCGATGTTAAAGCTTTTGAAGTAACCTGTTACGGTGGTAATCATCAGGTGTTTTACCTTAAACTGTACTTCGCTGTGTGTTGGGTCTACTGCCCATTTTACGTTTGTCGCTACTGTTGTTTCTTGCGTTGCCATAGGTATAGTGTTTAAGTTTTGATTGTTGTTTCTATCACAAATGTATAAACATTTAATGTATATACATACAATTAGAAAAAAAAGTTTCTCCTTCTTCAGCATTATCTTCTGAAAAGGGCAAAAAAGCGGTTACAGGGGCCTAAAAAACATTACTGCTCCTGCCACCACAGCCACTGCTCCTCTTGAAAAAACAGCTACATCAGAAATCGACGCGGTAGAGCCACTCCATCTGGCTTTGGGTAGAGAATTTGGGCATGAGACGGAAAAGCAGGTTGCGCACACGGCACAGCACCGGGTTCTGCCATTGCGCCACCTCCCCCAGCAGCCGCGACAGGCGAATGACTTTGGCCGTACGGGCCAGACGGCGTTTTTCGTACTGCTGCAGCGCCGACGCCAGGCTTGTCTGCTGCTGCAGGCAGTTGCGCAGCACCACGGCATCTTCAATGGCCTGGCAGGCGCCCTGGCCCATGTTGGGGGTGGTGGCATGGGCGGCATCGCCGAGCAGCACGATGCGCCCGAACACAAACTGCTTCAGCGGCTCCAGGTCGGCAATGTCGTTCCAGATGATTTCTTCGGGTTTGGTAGCACCCAGGATGGCAGGTATAGCAGGGGGTAAAGTGGCAAAGCGCTCCGCCAGCTGTGTTGGCGTAAGCTGTTGCATGTGCGGATCACGTTCGGGGGCGTTGATGCACACATACCAGTAGATTTTGTTGTCCTGCAGGGGCGCGATCCCCACCCGCCCCTGCGGCGCCCAGGTTTCGGCAGAGATGGCTGTGTTGATGGCAGCACCCGGATTTTCGGTAACGCCGCGCCAGCAGGTGTAGCCGGCGTAGCGGGGCCTGCGCTGCGGCAACAGGGCCTGCCGCACCAAAGAGTTGATGCCGTCGGCGGCAATAAGCAGATCCGCAGTGGCTGTGGTGGCATCTGCAAACGTAACCTGCACCTGCCCGTCCTGTTGCCGCACCTGTTGGCAGCGCTTGCCCAGCTGCACGGTACCGGGCTTCAGGTGGCGGTAAAGCACCTCGTGCAGGTCGGCCCGGTGAATGACAAAGTTGTTGATGCCGTACTTCTTGCTCAGGGGACGGGTATCGAAATCGCTGATAATGCCGCCTTTCTCGTCGAAGATGGTGAGCGCTTTCAGTTGCCTGCCCCTGGCCACCACTTCCTCGGCTACTCCTAACCTGGCTAAGCCCTGCATGGCATTTGCTGCCAGCCCGATACCTGCACCCACAGGTTTGATATGCGGGGCTGCTTCGTAAACAGTAACGTCGGCTCCGGTTTGCTGCAGGGCAAGGGCAGTACATAAGCCGCCGATACCTCCTCCTATGATGATGGCTTTCATGGGTGTACGATCATGTCATTATAGAGTGATACATCAGCCGGGAAAAGCGCCGGGGCCGGCTAAATAACGATTCGAGGCTCCGACAGGTGGGTTACGACGGCATCACCCAGAAACTCTGTTAAGCCGGTATTATCAGTTGCATGCTTATTGGTGAGTTCCAGCAGATACTCCGACGGATTTGCAAAGCCTTCCTCATAAACCCAGAACCTGAACCTCCTCTGGGTGCCCTTCCTTTCCAGGTACGTCAACTCCTTAAAGCAACAAACGGTTAACGACTTTTTCCTGATGATATAAAGGTAATTCGGGTTAAGGATATTTTTCGTGAAAATTAATTTATAAGCTTCCTTCTCAACGCGCAGTTTTAGCCTTAGCTCATCAAAATAAATCACACCAAACTCGTCCAGCGAGTCCCGCAGGATCAGGCCTTCAAATTTTGCATAAGTGCCAGGCGCATACTTCTCCCGGAAGTACTCTTTTATCAGCTGCTTCTCGTACTCTCCCTGGTTGGTATAGGCAATTTCATCTGCCGCTATTTCATCTCCGCCTGATGTTCTGCAGCCGAAAAGGGCAATAGCAACAACAACGAAAAATTTACTATTCGTCAGGATGGTTTCCATTATCATTTAGCCTGCATCGTTGGCCTGTACAGGTGCATACGGCTGTTACCTTGTTCTGTTAAGGAACTGGTAGTAGCTGCAGCTACCGCTTACCCGCTCCTTCAAAAATGGTTTGCTCACCCTATCTTCACCTCGTTCTCCTGCTGCTGGCGCCCGAAGACTTTGGCGATCCAGCGGGGGAGGAAGATGGAGCCCAGCACCAGGTACGGGTAATAGGTGATCAGGCGGTAGAGCACCACCACGATGTTGCTGAAACTGCCCAGGAACAACCCGAAGAAGCTTGGGAAAGCCATCTCAACGATACCGGCACCACCGGGCGTAATGGCAATGAGCATCACAATCCAGAAGATGAGGTTGCGCGAAATGATGAGCAGGTGCTCGGCCAGCGTTACGTCCGTGAAAGCGGCAATCAGGCAGTTGAGCAGGAAATAGCGGGCACACCATACAAAGATGGTGGAGATGATGGCGCGGGCCCAGTAGTTAAAATTCTTGCCTTTTAACTGCTGCGAAGCCCATATTATTTCGTTGCCATGCTGAAAAGCACTTACCCGCCACCTCCGCAGGTACTTGAAAGAGGTGATTTTGAGCAAAAGCCATTTAAAGCCGCGGGGCCTGACAAAGAGCGCAAAAATCATCAGGAAGGTGTAGAGGGCAATGAGGCCGTAGCTGATGTAAAAAGCCGATTTTAGTTTGGCTACATCCGAAGGATCGAGGTTGAAGGTAGGGAACACCTCGCCTTGTGTGGCCAGCAGCGCAATGGGAGCGGCAATAATAAAAAACATATTGTCGAGCACGGCCGTGAGCATGATGTAGGCCAGCGACTTGCCCAGCGGAATACCTTCTTTGTTCAGGATAATGGTAGCTACGGTTGTACCGCCCACCACCGAGGGTGTAATAGCAGAGGCAAATTCCCAGAGCATGATCACATCGAGGCTGTTGCGCCAGGTCAGGAATTTGTCGGTCAGGCTCCGGATGCGGTACATGTAGCCCAGGTCGCGGATAACCAGCACCAGCAGCGAGGCCAGCAGCCAGCCGATGTGCGCTTCGGTGATCCCCTTCAGGTCGCCCAGTTTATCGTCTTTTATAAAAAGCCATGCCGTAGCTGCTAATCCCAGCAAAACCGGAATCAGGATCTTGACCGGACTAAAGCTTTTAAGTATCGTCTTTTTATTTTGATCCATGTAGGTCAGTTGGCAGCCTGCCGTTTTCAGCACGAACAGGAGGCAGGCCTGTAAAACTATATAAGAGTATGTTTAAATTTCGTTTTTGCAAGCGAAAATTGTTTGGGAAGGGTTCTGACGAAATGTTTTTTGAGCAGCATAGCAGCGCTATGGTGCGAGAAAAAAATGAAGTCAGGTTCCTTTCCGGGCAATTTGCAGCGCAAAGGACGGAATTTAAACATGCTCTAACTACTCTGCAAATCAGCAAACGGTTTTGCATGCTAACAGTTATGGCAGCGTCTGCTAAGACAAATGCAGTTGTGTCACCTGGTTGGCATCGCCCTCGGCTATGGTCAGGGTAAAATCGTTGAAACCCTCGCCTACCTCTACCCCGACCAGGTTAAGCTGCAGCATCTCGAGTATGGCCAGGAAGTTAAAAATCATGCCAATCTTATCGGGGAAAGTCCTGGTTATTTCGGAGAAGGAGATGCGCTGCCGCTGCACCACTTCTTTCAGGATAAAAGCTTTCTGATCTTCGATGGTATAGGGGTAGGTGATGACGGTATGCTTCGGTTTCTGCTGCTCTTCGTCGTAGCGCTGCATCACTTTGCCAAACACCCGCATGAGTTTGTAAAGGCTCAGGTCCTGCAGCTCGTACTCGAAATGGTTGGCATTGGCAATCTGCAGCACTTCCTCCTCAATGTTGCCGCGGCTCTCCTGGCTCATCCGCATTTCCTCCATCAGGGCCAGGTCGCTCAGCACGCTTTTGTATTTTTTGTACTCCAGCAGGTGCTGTACCAGCTCCTTACGCGGATCTATTTCGTTTCCTTCCTCGTCTTTTTCGGTGCGCGGCAACAGCATTTTGGCTTTAATGCGCATGAGCGTGGCAGCCGTCAGGATAAAATCGCTGGCCACCTCGATGTTCAGGTGCTCCAGTTCCCGCACATACGCCATGAAGTCGTTTGTGATTTTAAAGATCGGAATATCATGGATATCCAGCTCATCGCGCTCGATAAAGAAAAGCAACAGGTCGAACGGCCCCTCAAACAACGGTAATCTAATCTCAAAACTCACCTCTATATCTCTTTTTTTAGCACCAAATACCGATGAAATGCAAAAGTAAGCATTTTCGGTTGATTGCAGGCACTTGTTCTGCCACATCTGCAGGCATCCGGATACATAGAAATCAAACTATTTTCGCGGAGAAGTTGTATACAGGTGGGCACGGCCGCAAATGGCACAGGCGCAACTGCAGCCAATTGCTAACTTGCCCAGCACGAACCAATTGCAGCGATGCTTTTGGTTTTTGAATAGCCTGGTAACATATCTCGCAGAAGACAAAAAGGCTACTCTTATTCTTAAATTTACTACCTTTACATTCTGTCCGGAAAAACAGCATTTGCAGTGCAAACTTTTACGGAGAAAAATTGTTGAGATCTATAAAGGCTATTCTATGATCATCAAACCCGGAGAGCTGCTTGCCTCCATCGACAAACCTGCCGACCTGCGGAAGCTGAAGGAAGAGCAGTTGTTGCAAGTGTGTCAGGAACTGCGGCAATATATTATTGATGTAGTCTCTATCCATGGCGGGCATTTTGGCGCCAGCCTGGGGGTGGTAGAGCTCACAACGGCACTGCATTATGTGTTTAACACGCCCTACGACCAGCTGGTGTGGGATGTGGGGCACCAGGCCTACGGGCATAAAATATTAACCGGCCGCAGAGATAATTTCCATACCAACCGCAAATACGGCGGCCTTTCCGGCTTCCCGAAACGCAAGGAAAGCGAGTACGATGCTTTTGGCGTAGGCCACTCCAGCACCTCCATTTCGGCGGCACTGGGCATGGCGGTAGCCTCACAATATAAAGGCGAGAATAACCGCCAGCACATTGCCGTAATAGGCGACGGCGCCATGACAGGCGGTATGGCCTTCGAGGCCCTGAACCACGGCGGCGTAGCCAACGCCAACCTGCTGGTAGTGCTCAACGACAACTGCATGAGCATCGACCCGAATGTGGGCGCGCTCAAAGAATACCTCACCGACATTACCACCTCCCGCACCTATAACAAAATGCGCGACGAGGTCTGGAATATACTCGGCAAGATAAGCAAGTTCGGACCGGATGCCCGGCATATTGTAGCCAAGATAGAGGCGGGTGTGAAAGCAGCCATCCTGAAACAAAGTAACTTGTTCGAAGGTCTGAACTTCCGCTACTTCGGCCCCATCGACGGCCACGACATTCATCACCTGACAGCTGTTCTCAAAGACCTGAAGCACATTCCGGGTCCGAAAATCCTGCACTGCCTCACCACCAAAGGCAAAGGCTTTGCCCTGGCCGAAAAAGACCAGACCAAATGGCACGCACCCGGCCTGTTCGATAAAATTACCGGCGAGATCTACAAAGTGCAGTACGACAAGCCGCAGGCGCCTAAGTACCAGGACGTGTTTGGCCATACCCTGGTAGAGCTGGCTGAGCAGAATGAGAAGATAATGGGCGTGACGCCTGCCATGCCTTCGGGCTGCTCGCTTAACATTATGATGAAAGCCATGCCCGACCGTGCGTTTGATGTGGGTATAGCCGAGCAGCATGCGGTTACGTTTTCTGCAGGCCTGGCCACGCAGGGACTGGTGCCGTTCTGCAACATCTACAGCACCTTTATGCAGCGTGCCTACGACCAGGTGCTGCACGATGTGTGCCTGCAGAACCTGCACGTGGTTTTCTGCCTCGACCGCGCAGGCTTTGCCGGCGCCGACGGCCCTACCCACCACGGCGCTTACGACATTGCCTATATGCGCTGCATCCCGAACATGGTGGTGGCGGCCCCTATGAACGAGCAGGAACTGCGCAACCTTATGTATACGGCCTCGCAGGAAGGCGCTGGTCCGTTTACCATCCGGTACCCGCGCGGCGAAGGCGTTATGCCAAACTGGCGCACGCCACTGGAACTGCTAAAAATAGGCAAAGGACGCACGATCCAGGAAGGCGAAGAAGTAGCCATCCTGACCTTCGGGCATATCGGCAACTATGCGGTGGACGTGTGCCAGAAGCTGAGCTACGAAGGCCTCACGCCCGGCCACTACGACATGCGCTTTGCCAAACCGCTCGACGAGGAGTTGCTGCACCACATCTTTACTAAATACGACAAAGTAATAACCGTGGAAGACGGCTGCCTGCAGGGCGGCTTCGGAAGTGCCGTGCTGGAGTTTATGGTAGACTACGGCTACACCGCCAAAGTAAAACGCCTGGGCATACCGGACCGGATTTTTGAGCATGGTTCGCAACTGCAGCTGCAGCGCGAAGCAGGCTACGACCCCGATGCCATTGAGCAGGCAGTACGTGAGCTGATGGATGTGTCGGTGAAAATAAAGTTTTAGCCCCGGAACGAATAAAATCAGAAACCTCCTCCTTTTAACAAGGCAGGAGGTTTTTTTATGCCCCTGTTTTACCTTCTTCTGTGCAACACACGTAGCCTGATTTTTATAAACCAGGAGCAGTGGCTGTGGTGGCAGGTGCAGAGAACTAAAAAAGACAAATTTGAACTTAATTTATGATAAATTAAAATATTGCTATTCCAGAAAATATAGTAAAAATTTTTTATTTCAATTTATTCATCTTACTGTCAACTGCTTACGTATTGGTCATGAATTTTATTTCAAAAAACTCAAATAAAAAAATGCCATCTTACGTATTAATCACACAGTTAAAACAATTCATATAACATGAAAAAACTTCTTTTATTGATCTGCATGGTAGCTGGTGTTTATACAGCAAATGCTCAGTCGGCTACTGTGGGTGTGCGCGTGGGCGCCAACATTTCTAATCTTTCAGGCGATTTACGCGACGAAGATTTATTTGAAAACAAAGTAGGCCTTCATGCAGGCGCTATCTTTAACTTTCCGATCGTGGAAGACTTTTTCTCTATTCAGCCCGAGCTGCTGTATTCGGTAAAAGGTTTTAAGTTTAACGAGACACAGGAATCACCGTTACCTGTTTTAGGTGGCACAAGAACCAGGGAAGGAAAGGTAAATTACAGCTACATAGACCTCCCGATTTTAGCCAGAGTAAAGGCCGGTCCGTTATATTTTGAGGCAGGCCCCCAGGCTTCTTACCTGCTAAGTGTGAACAACAAAACCAAAACATATTACAATGGCAACCTGCAAAGCTCTACGTCAGACGAAAAAAGCAAAGCAGGTTTATCAGAATTTGAGATTGGTTATGCCGCCGGTATTGGCTTTGCCTCTAACAACGGCATTAGCGTTGGCGTACGCTACAATGGTAGCCTGAAAGATTTTGTGGAGGATGATATGAACTTTGATGGGGATGTGACCAATGCACGCCACTCGGTATTCATGATCACCTTAGGATTAACGATCCCTTCCGGAAATTAACAATCCTACTTACACTTTCACAAGAGCCGCTACAGCAACGTAGCGGCTCTTGTTGTTTCTGCACACCCGCTAACCTTTTAGGTGCAGGCCAGTACAACCCAGAATAAACAGTTAGTTTTCTGATAACATGAAAAAGGCAATCCTACTACTATTCATCCTGATGTCGCCGGTACTGGCTGCCAACGCGCAGGTTCTCCGGGTTGGCGCCAAAGCAGGAGGCGGCGTTACAAACGCGACAGGCGACGATATTCCTTCCAGGCGGGTAAACACCAATGCCAGTTTGCATGCTGGCTTCCTCTTAAATTATGATTTTGTTTCGGCTGTTGCGGTGCAGCCCGAACTGCTCTTTGTAAAGAAAGGCTTCACCTACGACGGCTACGAAGTGAGCGATACCGAATCGTTTTCAGGTGATGTGCGCCTGAACTACCTGGAGCTGCCCGTGATGGTGCAGCTGCGCAAAGGAGCACTTTTTGTAGAAGCCGGCCCGTATATTGCCTACCTGCTGAGCGTGGGCAGCGATGTGAACCGCATCGACCGCAGTACTGCCGGCTCAACCGATCCGGTGGTGCTGGGGCAGCAGCACTACGACCGCAGCAACTTTAACTCGTTCGATTACGGGTATGGCATTGGAGCCGGCATTTTGCTGACCAACGGCTTCCTGCTCAGTGCGCGCCATACAGGTGGCTTCCGCACTTTTTCAGCAGATGGACTTACGCAGAAAAACCAGGTATGGCAGATTTCGGTCGGGTATGTGCTGTCGCACCGGAAAATGCTGTAGCGCTGCTTTTGCAAGCAGCAGCGGCTGTGGTGGCAGGGGCAGCAGAATAAAATAATAGCTCAACCATCAAAAATATTCTGCTGCCCCTGCCACCACAGCCGCTGCTCTGTTATTGAAAAAGGCTTACCGCTTTTTACTCATTTCCGCGAAATTCCTGAAGAACAACGGGATTGTTTCGATCCCTTTCAGGAAATTAAAAATCCCAAAGCTTTCATTTGGCGAATGTATGGCATCAGCATCCAGCCCGAAACCCATCAACACCGAATCGATACCGAGCTCTGATTTAAACATGGCTACAATCGGGATGGAGCCTCCGCTGCGCACCGGCACCGGTTTAATGCCAAAGGTTTCTTCGTAAGCCATGGCAGCTGCCTGGTAGGCAATCGAGTTGGTTGGCGTAACCACCGGCTCTCCGCCATGATGCGGCTTTACGAGCACCTTTACACTTTTGGGCGCGATACGCTCGAAATGCTGCGTAAACTTTTCGGTGATCTCCTCCGGCGACTGGTTGGGTACCAGGCGCATGGATATTTTGGCAAAGGCTTTGGAAGGAATCACAGTTTTAGCGCCTTCTCCGGTGTAGCCGCCCCAGATGCCGTTCACGTCCAGGGTGGGTCGGATGGAAGTTCGTTCCATGGTTACATAGCCTTCCTCGCCGTGCACCTCCTGCAGGTCCAGTGCTTTTTTATACTTCTCCAGGTCGAAGGGTGCGCGCGCCATTTCCTCCCGTTCTTCTTTCGAGAGCTCTACTACGTTATCATAAAAGCCCGGTATGGTGATCCGGTTGTGCTCGTCGTGGAGCGAGGCGATCATCCGGCACAGGATATTGATGGGATTAGCCACGGCACCACCGTACATACCGGAGTGCAGATCGCGGTTTGGCCCGGTTACTTCTACCTCCACGTAGCTTAAGCCGCGCAAGCCTGTGGTGATGGAAGGTACATCGTTGGCCAGCATACCCGTATCCGAAATCAGGATGACATCGGCCTGCAGCCGGTCTTTATTTTCTTTCACAAAAGTGCCCAGGTTGTCGGAGCCTACTTCTTCCTCCCCTTCTATCATAAATTTCACGTTGCAGGGCAATGCGTTGTGCTGCATCATCACCTCGAAGGCTTTTACGTGCATGTACATCTGGCCTTTGTCGTCGCTGGCGCCGCGTGCGTAAATTTTCTCGTGCTTTACCACCGGCTCAAACGGCGGCGAATCCCAGAGTTCGTAAGGGTCGGCGGGTTGCACATCGTAATGTCCGTACACCAGCACCGTAGGCAGCTGCGGGTCTACTATCTTTTCGCCGTACACGATCGGGTAGCCGCCTGTCACGCAAATCTCAACCTTATCGGCACCGGCTTCTGTTAGCTTGCCGGCAACAAAATCAGCTGTTCTCAGCACATCATTTTTAAATTTAGGATCAGCGCTTACCGAAGGAATCCGGAGCATGTCCAGCAGCTCCTGGATAAAGCGGTCCTGGTTTTCGGAGATATAGTTTTTCATCATAGTTCTGGTGTTGTCTGGTTAAATATACAAAAAAGCCACCTCTGCAAAAAGGTGGCTTCTGTTAATTTGGCTGCCCTGTTATTTCAGGCAGTTTAACTATTACGGTATTTATCTTCTCTTTCCGAGATGGATGTTGGCTTTGCTTTCTTCGCCGTGCAGCAGGCGGTTGATATTCTTCCGGTGCGTGAGCACGACCACCGCAAAAAGCACAAAACCAAAGATGATCAGGATCGGGTTATCGGGGCTGAAGCGGGGCAGCAGCATCAGCACCGGAAAGGCCAGGGCTGCGATCATAGAGCCCAGCGACACGTATTTTGATGTAAACAGTACAATCACAAAAATAACGGTGCACAGCAGCGCCACCTCCGGCTGAATGGCCAGCATCATGCCCAGCAAAGTAGCTACGCCTTTACCGCCCTTAAATTTCTCATACACCGGGAAGATATGGCCTACCACCGCCAGGGCTCCCATGATCAGCTGATAAAAAATAAGGTTATCTGCTTCGATTGCACTAAACACAACCAGCAGATTGGCCAGCGAGGTAGCAGCCCATCCTTTAAAGATATCAATAAGCATCACAATCGTGCCCGGCTTTTTCCCTAACACCCGGAAGGTGTTGGTAGCGCCAGAGTTTCCGCTGCCATGCTGGCGTATGTCGATGCCGTAATACGATTTTCCTAACCACACGGCAGTACATATAGAGCCAATCAGGTAAGCAGCTACTAACAGTACAGCTATCAAAAGTACATCCATGAACTAGTATTTTATTTTCGAGCCACTATTACTATACCCTAAGTACAATAAAAGGCAGACGACCTCAACCGGAAAAGGAACCAAATATAGCAAAATATAAATGTAATATCCAAAACCGGAAGCAGTGCATCCTATATTGGCAGTATACGTTCCCGCGCTACGGTGTGGTTATCGGAGTTTCCGAAACCGGGAATGAGCGCTGCCGGTATTCCGAAAAAAAATTAATTTCTGCGTCCTTTGGCTACTTCCTCCACGCCTTTCAGGTAACTGGTTCTAAAATGCTTAATAAATTCATCCTTATCAATAGACTCTGCAGGATAGAAGCCGTATTTGGTGGAAGTTCCCCGGCGTCCGCGTGCTTTTGAAGTTATAATCTTGTTGAATTTATCGTCAGAAGAAACCAGCACCAGGCCGTTCTGCTCAAAATTCAGGTAGTACCAGTTGTACTGGTTCACCTGGAAGTACAGCGACAGCACCGGCTCGCCATTCATATCGTGGCGTACTTCCAGGTAGCTCTCCAGTTCACTGCTTATGTCTTCTTTCTCGATACTGGCAAACCCGATTTTGCCGACACTGTACCAGGCTTTGTGCTTGTCGGACCACTGCAGGTTTACGGAACTCAGCAGCAGGCTCCGCGCCAGGTTAGAGGACGCATCATAAAAGGGCACAAATTGCATGGTGCTTTTTTCACGGTACTTCTCAATGTCCTTGTTACTCATAAAGCCGCCGAGCTTATAAAGCAGGTCATCGTTTCCATTGTACCTTACTTCCCACCTCACGGAATTTTCTTTTATGGTTTGCGCCATGGCATCCAGCGCCTGCCCGGGAATATTCAGGTCTAAGGCCATGATAACATCCAGCGCAAAAAGGGCACTGTCGAGGTTGGCTCTTCCGATACCGGCTGCTTCTACGCCAAACTTATCGGTTGGTTTGAGCAGGTTTATCTTGCCTGCCAGCCCCAGTATTTTGGTGGCCTGGTTGTAAGTAAGTACATTGCCTTCAAAGGAATTGCCAAAGGCACGATTCTCTTTTCCTATTTTAAACTCGTTCGTTTCCTTGTTGTAGGCCAGGTAGCCGTCGGCTAAAAACATATCCAGGTCTTCCTTATCCTGCTTCCTGGACACAAAGGTATTGTAGAGTTTGGCCGATGTTGCAGACGCATGCAAGCCGATTCGGAGTGGTTCGCCATCGCTTGCGGTTGGGTTAAGGATGGGAATCCGCATATTTTCCGGGTCCAGCGTGTCGCGCTTAAAAGGGAACCAGTCTGTATCAGCTTCTCCGATCTTTAACTTCAGGTTACCGTCAAAATCGAGGTTCTTACGCGAAGAATGCAGCTTTATATCGCCGTGGTAAAGAATCTGCGGCAGTATGAAGATCGGTTTTGCTTCGTCAATCCTGGCAACAGAATGCGTTACAGGATTTTTAGTGCCGGGAGAAGCGTTGTAAACAAAGTCGGTGAAGTGCAGTTTATAGATTTCGCCTGCCGAATTTTTGTAGTCGTAAAGCGCATCTCCGGTAAATGTTTTGCGGGACAGAATATCGATATTACCGGCATACAGCTTATGGAACTGGTTCAGGGTATCGGCAACGATACTGGCATTCCGTAAGGTTTTGATGGTAGCATCGGCAGCGATGGCCACTTTCCCGCTATCGGGCAGAATATGTGCGTCACCCACTGCAATGTAAGGCACACCTCCAGCCAACAGCGTATTTCCTTTCAGGTCGTATTCGCCGCTGGCCGCCAGGAAGCGCAGCCCCTGCTGCTGCGGGTGCAGCGAATAAAAGTAACTTGTACCGTCTTCGGAACTTGCCTTCAGGCTCACCTTCTGCTTGTTCATATCCCAACGGCCGCCTTTCAGCGATGCTTTGTACTGGGCCTGCGGGAATTCGATACTGGCTGCACCCTGCTTTTCAATCGCAAAATCAACACTTCCTTTCGCCAGATCATACTCCAGGCTCACATCCTGCACCTTCAGCGCCGGACGCTCTTCGTCGCCCGACTTTACCAGGAATATGCCGTTCTTACCGGAAAAGCTTTTTTCCCCGAAAGCCAAAACAGGCGCTGTAACTTTTGCCACGGCATGGTCTACTTCACCGTTCCCGAACATACCTCCGGGCGAGAGTTTGAGAAGGCCGTTAAAGGTATAGTTTTCCTTAAACACGGTCATGGGCGCTGATACTGTGTTCACATACATGGTATCTGCTTTTGGCAGCCATTTCATGGTGTAACCGGCAAGAGAAGCCATAGGAAATCCGGCATCGTTCAGCTTCTGGCCTGCCATCGTTAACACAGCGCCCTCTTTTGTAACGACCGAGTCCGGGTAAAATGTAAAGGAAGGGGCCTCCAGCGTAGTAGTCAGGTACTTCAATTTCCCTTTGCTCTCTATCCCTTTGGAGCTGAGCGAGATGGTATCGTACACCATGCCTTTGCCACCATAAGCCGGCAACCCTGCCTGCGGTGCATCGTATACAAACCCCATGGAGCCATCCGGCATCAGGACAGCATCTGTTTCGAAAGGCGGGAAAATACCACCGGAATAGAATTTTCCTTTAAAGCCAACCGAACCCTGCCGCACGTTACTTAAGCTGTCTACTTTAAACGGATACATTTCAAAGTACACGGTGCTGTCGTAAGCGCCACCTAAAACCTGCTTGCTGGAAAAGCCTAACTGACCGCCCGACAACGCCTCGAACTTTGGATATTCATACAGCTTCTCTTTGCCCGACTTGTTGTCCGGCTTGTTCAGGTAAAGCTGCCCGGATAACTTACCCGCACTTTTCGATACCATCTGGTTAGGCCCTTCTTTCTCATTAACCTTGGAATTGTTGGAAAGAACGGACATGCTTTTTAGCTGCTGCAGGTCTATCATGTACTTCTCATAATTAAATTTGAAGTCTGTACCACTAAAAGCAAGCTGGTTGGCAAATATTTGCCCGTTGAAATTAATATCCCGGTTGGCCAGAATCTGGATAATGCCATTGTCAGGCACCAGGTAAACACCGGTTGCATCGCTGGAGAAGGTTATTTTTTCTACGCCATGTACTTCGATTATTTTTGACTCCAGATCCAGGATTGCATTACGGCCCGAAGGCGCCACCGATCTGATTACCAGGTGGTCGTAGTCATTTTTCGCCTGCGCTGCGCCTACATAATGCCATGCTTTCTCCTTTAGTATGATGTAGCCGGAATTAGCATCATAATCCAGGAACCCCTGGTACGACAGGTCGTGCACCGCCCCTTTTAATGCTTTTTCATTGATCTTGGTATAATCCGCTACTTCTGAAACAAAAAATTCTTTTTTCCGGGCTTTCGCAGCATAAGCTATCAGCGGCCGCAAAGGGTGAAAGTCGGATATACCAACCAACTGCTGAAACCTGCTGTTGGAAAAATAATCGACCGACTCGAACTGCACCGGAATAAGCGTTTTGGTATTGATGGTTGAGAAATTGATCAGGTGGCTGTCCAGGTCCCAGATAACACGCTCGGCTGCAATCTCAAATTTATGATAGGTATCAAAGAAAGGGGCTTTTCCATAAGGGCCTTCTTTCTTTGTTAAGGTAATTACTCTGGCTGGTTTTGAATATTCGAACTGGATGGCCGCATGCGACAGGGAATCTTTCTCCTGGTAAATAGCAACAGCAGCCAGGGAAGACGTGATCAGGGAATCGTTCATGGCAAAGTTCCGGGCTTTGGCGCGAAACTTACGTACCCCAGCCTCCGACACCATAATCTGCGACAAGCTGCCATCCAGGCAGTTGCTGCCCCGTGTGTTCCCGGACAGCGAAAAGCCACCGGTATAAGCAATGTTGTCGCCCAGGTTATTGAGCAGGGCATTGTTTGTAAACGAAGCGAATTTAGGATAGCCATTCCCGCCATTGCTGCCGCGCTTCTGGCTTTTAAATTCGAAGCTGCCTTCGATCGGCTTTTCCAGGAATTCGGAATAGGTAAGCGTGGCATCCGGCACCCGGAACGCTGCCTTGGTAATATCGAAGTTGTATTTTTTAAAAACTGCGCTTACAGGCCTGCCCGCTACCTGCCACTCGTAAGAGCCTCCTTCACCAACAAAGAGGTTGTGCGCCAGCGCTACCTGCCCGCTTGTCTGCTGAATGCTCACAGAGTCGAAGGGTGTTACAAAGGTAAGCACTACATTCTCCAGTTTCAGGGCAGGTCCGTTTACAGCAGGTTGTGCCGGGACAAAAAGTTTCTTTACACTTTCTACCGACTTTTCTTTTTTCTTTGCGGCTTTCGGGGCTACCTCAACGGTTCCCCAGCCATCGTCTGTGCTTTCCTTACCTGCTACTTCGTCGTCCCAGGAGAAGTTGTCCCACTCGCCGCCGTTGTTTTCGGCTGCTTTGGCATCGGCCTTAGCGGCAGGTCCTCCTTCGTAGGCAAAGCTGAACTGCCCTCCGGACACTCTGAGCTTAATAAATTTGTTCTGCTGCAGTTCTTTGGACGCCAGGAAAAGAGCGGATGTGGCCATAAAACGGTCCAGCGTGGCAGCATCGTCCTGTTTTACGGCTTTCGCTGTTACCTCCAGCATGTTGTCGATAGCACGGGCATCAAGGTTCTGCACATTAACACCATTGGCCAACATGCTAAAGAAATTCTCGAAGTGCGGGCGCGACCGTAGCTTTTTGCGCAGCATCTGCTGCGAAATGCTGATAATTTCCTGCTGTTGCTTAGAAGCAAGTTTGCCGCTCTGCCAGGCCATCTCCAGGTCAGCGGCAAGCTTTTCTGCATTTGCTCCCTTTCCTGAAATAACTAAAGCTTTCGCATCTATTATAAAATCTGCGGGACTATCGGAAAGCTTGTTTTGTGCCTGAGCACCCAGTGTGATAAGAAAAAAGAAAAAGAGTAAAAGTTTATGCTTCATATACAAAGAATTAGCTATCCTGAAAAATGGCAGAAACCCAGTTATTCTTAACCCGGTGTGAAATAAAATTAAGATTCAATTTGGCTGCGCGCTCCCGGAGCATGGGCAGGTCTTCGGTATAGAAACCGCTCAGCACCAGCCACCCGCCCGGCGCCAGCACTGCTTTGTAGGCAGGCATGTCTTCGAGCAACACGTTTCGGTTAATATTGGCCAACACAACGCCAAAAGGATTTTCTCCCTGAATTTGTTCCGCACCACCCAACTTTACTTCGATAGCCGCACAATTATTCTGCTGCACGTTCTCCCGCGCGTTCTCTACCGTCCAGTCTTCTATGTCTACTGCCACCACATCGGCTGCGCCAAGTTTGGAAGCCATGATCGCCAGTATGCCTGTGCCGCAGCCCATGTCCAGCACACGCTTTCCGGTATGGTCGAGGGTCAGCTGGTTCTCGATCATGAGGGTGGTGGTTTCGTGGTGGCCGGTACCAAACGACATTTTCGGGTTAATGACGATATCATAAGCGGCTCCTTCCGGCACTTCATGAAAAGAGGCCCGAACCGAAACTTTATCGCCGATATAGAGCGGCTCAAAATTGCGTTCCCATTCCTCGTTCCAGTTCTGGCGGGCAATCTGCTGCACCTGGTACGTTACCTGCACCAGTTCCGCATAGCGCTGCAGCACTTCGTCCAGGGCCTCCTGCTCAAACAGGTGCTCCAGGATATAGGCGCTAAAACCATCTTCTGTATCTACAAAGGCTTCAAAGCCTAACTCGCCCAATTCGGCTACCAGGATGTCGGAAAATTCCGGGTTTACCTGTATGGTTACTTCTATATAATCCATGGGTATTGCTATTGCCGGCACTCCGCAAACGCGCGGGCATCGGTGAAATAAACTGAAAATTGAGCCAGGTTGCGGTTTTCGGTTACGTAAAGCACGTGGTCGGCAAAGGCTTTTTTAGGCGTGATGTACCACACGGCTGTTGCATCGGCAAAAAGCTTGTTGCTTTCGCGGTACACGATCATGTTGGCAAAGGCATCTTCTTTTTCTATATAAACCGTATAGGCTGCCGTGTTTTTGTACTTCGGGTCGCGCTCCAGGTACACAGAGCCGTAGATGCGGCAGTAATCTTTTTGTATAGCCACTGGCTGAGCGGCCGGTGCAGGAGCAACGGGACGCACCGTGAAGGCAAACACCTGCAACAATAGGATTATTATGATATTCATAAGCGAAAATTTTCCAAATATATATTAATTTTACGAAAAAAAGGCTGTCGATAGTACGTATCAACAGCCTTTTTTTGTATTAATTTTATTTAACGTTATTTTATCCTAAAAAGACTTAATAATATCTAAAAAGTCTCTGGACTTCAACGATGCTCCTCCAATCAGGCCACCGTCTACGTCGGGTTGTGCAAATATCTCTTTTGCGTTGCCGGGGTTGCAGCTGCCGCCATACAGGATGCTGGTATTGAAAGCTGCCTTGGCATCGAACATACGCGAAAGCTGCTCCCGGATATAGGCATGCATCTCCTGGGCCTGCTGGCTGCTGGCCGTACGGCCTGTACCGATCGCCCAGATTGGTTCGTAGGCAATCACCACCTGGTCAAACTCTTCGTTGCTCAGGAAAGACAGGCTGTCGTGCAGCTGCTTGCCTACGTAGTCGAAGTGGCGCTCGGCATCTCTTTCTTCCAGTGGCTCGCCGCAGCAGAAGATCGGCTGTATGCCCTGGGCAAGGGCCATCTTCATTTTTTTGTACAGCGTCTGCTCATCTTCGTGGTGGTACATGCGGCGCTCGCTGTGGCCTACGAGCACATACTCCACCCCTACCGATTTCAGCATGGCCGCCGACACCTCTCCGGTAAAAGCGCCGCTCTCGTGCTCGCTCACGTTCTGTGCCGCCAGGTGCATTTTGTCGTTGCCCTGTGTCAGTTTGCCTACAGGCTGCAGGTACGGGAAAGGCGGCGTTACAATGACGGTTACATCGCCGGTTGCTTCGTCTTTCACCATGTTATCTATTTCCGATACCAGCGAAAGGGCCTCTTCGTAGGTCTTGTTCATTTTCCAGTTACCGGCAACAATTTTCTTTCTCATGATTTTATGCGTTTGTTTTGAATGATGACAGATTAGAGTATGTTAAATTTTGCTTTTGTAAGCGAAAATTGTTCAGAAAGGGTTCTGACGAAACAGTTTTTGAGCGTCATAGCAGCGCTATGGGGCGAAAAAAATGTGAAGTCAGGTTCCTTTATGGGCAATTTGCAGCACAAAAGGCAAAGTTTAAACATACTCTTAAGTTATTCAAAGGTAAAACTTCCGCCCATTTCACCAAAACCAAACCCCATATACTTTAATTTACAGGAGCAGCGGGTGTGGTGGCAGCTGCAGTAAATAAAAATGTCCTGCAGCAGCGTACAGGACATAACCGGGAGGAGCAGTGGGTGTGGTGACAGCAGCAGTAAACTTTATTTGTATTGGAGCACCTCTATTTCGAAGCCTACCACACCGGCCCGGTGCAACGGAACGATGCTGCGGTTGTAGGCATCTTCATAACTATTAAACTCCCAGATATATACCTCATCGGGTTTCTTTGCACTTTCCGGCAAAAATGGTTCCAGCAGAAGTTTCACGCCGGCTTTTCCGGCACCGGCAAACATATCATGTTCTTTTTTACTGATGATTTCGGTAATAAACATCCTGTTATGTGTGCGTTCATCGCCTTTGTAGTACATGCACACAAAGAAATAGGGACTCCTGGCAGCAGACAGCTCTTCCACTTCAGTTTTAAATATGCCATTCTCATAATCAAAATTGGCGGGATTTTCAGCTATCCGCTTCAGGGTTGGTTTGCGGTAGTCCGGCGAGGGAAGCAGTTCCGCAAAATAAAGATACTCAATGGTGTTCGGTTTGGCATTTCCATGATAGGTAAGGTGATACCCTCCTCCCTTGCACTCGCCACAGGCCTCGAAAGGCGGATAGCCGTCGGGCCTGAATATGATGGGGCTGCCATAGCACGCGCTGCAGTAGTTTAACCCGTAGCGGCCCGACTTCACGAGCTTGGTGTATTTCTCCATAAAAATCTGCTGCTTTTCTTCCAGCAGATCCAGCTCCTGCCTGGCAGTAGCCGCAACGCTGCCTCTTGCCAGTTTAGCTTCATCTATCCTGACGAAGGCATCGGCAATGGTGTGTAATCCTTCTAAAATAAAGGGGTCGCTGTTAACGCGGATGGAATCCAGTTCTTCCTGCGTCATTATTTTTAACAAGCGGTCCTCTGTCACCTGGTCGGCCATTACCTGCAGCAGGGAAGC
The DNA here is from genome assembly GCF_003347595.2 of Botryobacter ruber. Lineage (GTDB taxonomy): Bacteria > Bacteroidota > Bacteroidia > Cytophagales > Hymenobacteraceae > Pontibacter > Pontibacter ruber_A. The sequence goes on from NZ_QCZK02000024.1 coordinate 115,368, forward strand.
GGAATCGCGGGCAATCTGCCAGAAATCGTTGGTTACAATGCGCCGCTTTTCTTTCGGAGCTGTAGCGGCAGGCGGCACAGTAGCAACAGGAGGAACTGCAGCTACTTCAGAAACTACAGCAGCAGTATCAGGTACCACAGCAGCGGGATTGCTTTCTTCTTTCGGTGGCAAGGGAGGTGCTTCTGCCCACACATCGGTGGTATCGGGCAAAACAACTGCTGCACTGTCAGCCATTCCTCCTAACGGAAGCGAAGCCGCCGCTGCCCATGCATCCGTCGTGTCGGGGCTGACAACTGTTATGCTGTCCTCCTCTTCCCGCCAGGAAAAGTCAGACAAATCGGCCCAGGCATCAGCAGACACCGTATCGGCGGGTTGCGCAGGAAGCAGCGGGGCCGAATCCGGAGAATAAGCCGCATTACCAGGAGCAGGCACTGTAACTGCTGCCGTGTCCGGAGCGGCATCCTCCAAGGAAGAAGGAGAAGCCTGAGTCCAGGCAGCAGCCGCATTCGAATCGGCAGGTTCAGCGGAAACCCCAGGCATGTTTGGCGTATTGAGACTGCCGGCACCGGAGCTGCTGGTATCCTCTATACAGGAGCATCCTGTAGAGGAAACAATTTCGGTACGAACAAAGGCTGCAATACTGTCGGCAGGTTCCTGTTGCTTGCTTTGCCACTGCGTTTTACTGCTCAGCGTTACTTCGTCGTATAGTTCCTTACCAGCGGTAGTAGTAAAATAAGAACGCAGTACAATTACGCAGGCAGAGTCGGGGGTCCCATTTATTTTTATTTCGTAAGCGCCACTTGCATCACTATCCGGACTTACATCAAATTTAATCAGCACAGGGCCACAAGCAGTCATTCCTGTTTCCTGCCAGTCGGTCCATTGACCAGGTATAAGCGAATATATGCAAACTAATAGCTGAAGTAGTAAAAGTTTCATATAGAAAAAGAGTATTTATAGGCTACATAAGATTAACTGAATTAGCTACTTATAAATACTGGCTTCCATGGGCAGGGTTAGTGGATTTTATATAAATATTATTCCTATATTAGGGTTTCGATATTTATTATAAAATTACAATTTTAATTACCCGGCAAGCAACTCCTTCCGCACAAAAAACACAACAAGAAAGACAACAGAATGCACCACAGCAGACCTGGCTAGAACCGACAGAAAAGGCAAAAACAGCCACTCAAATTCCCCTATAAAAAAATTACCAATTTGCGCCACATCAATCATACAAGACTAAATAAATATTGTACAATAACATCAAGCCAAATCAACCTCCCGTTCCGGGCTAAGGTTGTTATATCAAATCGTAAAAAAGGACCTTCCATTACATGACCTCCAATAGCTAGCTTGACTGCAGTTTGGGGTAGGGGCCCTATTCAAAGCCCAAAAGATCCCCACAGGGATGACAAAGGAGGAAAAGTTTTGTGGCACTGAGTAAATACTATTTGGTATTACTTTCCGTCTGCATAATCCTGCAGGTAGGCAAACCGCTCGGTCAGCTTCCCGTCTTTGGCGATGGTGCCCCTGGCCAGCACCCCCTCCGCATCGCCGTTAAACAGGTGCGGGAACACGTGGTCGATGAGTTGGCGGCCAAAATCGCGGGAAGCGTTGCGCGGCAGCTCGCAGGGCAGGTTATCCACGGCCATTACCGTGATGTTACCGGGTTTGGCAAAAGGCCCCTCCAGCGCTCCTGATTCCGGATTGTAATCGTAGGCAGGATCATCGATGGTGGCAGATCGTTTGGTGCAGGGAATGGAGCCGTTTACATCGCAGGTAATATCGGCGATCGTGTTTATCCGGAAGTCGGGCTGGCGGGTGTCTTCTTCGGTAAATAACTTAGGCGCCTGCGGGTCCCAGTAGGCGCAGGCCAGCAGCAGATCGGTTACTTTGGTAAATTTCCGGAAGGTGGACTGGTACCGCTCGGGGTGCTGGTAAAAGTCCTGCGAATCCCAGACTTCCACATCGGGGCGGGTGTTGTAGTCGCCGGAGTGGAGCTGGGCGTACACGGGCTCCTTGAACTGCTTGTACAGGTAATCGAACACGCTCACTTTCCGGATGCCCATTTTATCCAGCACCTCCATCGCACCGCCTGCTACCCTCCCGCCGCCAGTTACCGCTATTTTTATGGGCGGAAGCTTCACTTTAAAAAACTCCTCCTGCATGTCCTCCATCTCCTGGCACAGGTGCGCCGGCTTCAGGTCGAAGAGCTTCCACTTTTTACCGTACAGCAAAATGCCGTTGTAAGCACCCACAATACCAGCATAACGCCCAAAGGCCACCAGCCGCTTTCCCTTCGCATCGGTTAAAGTCTCGTAATCTATCAGGGTAATGTTTTTGTCGAGGATGGCACGGAGCAGTCTGGCATTCCGGGGCTGCTTTTTAATGGTGTGCGAAAAGAAAAAGTAGGTTTTGTTGGGAATCAGCTGCTCTACCGGCACCTCCTTCACGCCCATCAGGATATCGCAATCCGAGAGGTCGTGCTGCAGCGGGATGCCCAGTTCCACATACTCGGCATCCGAGAAACTGCGGACCGGGCTGGGCTGCACCACCACATGGGCATGCGGGAAGGCCTGCATGGCTTCGACACACTTTTTAGGCGTAAGCGGCACCCGTTTATCTACCGGCACCTTGCCCTCTTTTATTATTCCGATTTTTAAGGACCGTATCTGCATTTATTCTTGAATTGTTCTTTGGATTTGTGTGTTAACTAGTTTGAATGGAGCAGGAGAGACAGGTGCAACTACTATAGCCGGCTTTATGTCTGGCCAGGTGAGCACATGTACAGGATATTTCGCTTTCCGGCTTCCATTTCGTAAGCAATTACTTATTACTTTTGCAGAAGAATTCCTGCACAGGTTTTGCGCCAGGTTTTTTCTTCATAAAACACGATTACACCCAATCAATACTTACTATTATGATTTTCAGAACAAAACCTGCCGATGTTTTTAAGGAGCGCCACAACGGCCCCGATAAAGAGCAAATGCAGGATATGCTTCGCACCATAGGCGCCAACTCGCTGGACCACCTGATCGAACAAACGGTGCCGGCTGCCATCCGCCTGAAAAAGCCGCTTAACCTGCCACCACACGGCCTTTCGGAGAAAGACTTCCTGAACAAGTTCAGCGGCATGGTGAAGCAAAACAAAGTATTCAAGTCGTACATTGGTTTAGGATATAACGATACCCTGATGCCTCCGGTTATCCTGCGGAACATACTGGAGAACCCGGGCTGGTATACGGCTTATACGCCTTACCAGGCCGAGATTGCACAGGGCCGCCTGGAGGCGCTGATCAATTACCAGACGATGGTGATGGAGCTGACCGGCATGGACATTGCCAATGCCTCGTTGCTGGACGAAGGCACTGCGGCTGCCGAGGCCATGACCATGTTCCACTCGCAGCGCAAAGGTACGCGCAAAAATGCCCACCGTTTCTTTGTATCGGAGCTGTGCCTGCCCCAGACCATCGACATCCTGAAAATACGCGCCACTCCGCTGGGAATTACGCTTGAGATCGGTGACCACCGGGAGGCGAACCTGGAGGACGAGACATTATTTGGCGCCATTGTGCAGTACCCGGCAGCCGACGGTGCTGTTTTTGATTATTCTGACTTTATAAGAAAGGCGCACGAGCAGGAAATGATGGTAGCTGTTGCGGCCGATATCCTTTCGCTTACCTTGCTTACCGCTCCGGGCGAGATGGGCGCTGATGCCGTAGTGGGTACTACCCAGCGCTTTGGCGTGCCGATGGGCTATGGTGGTCCGCACGCAGGTTATTTTGCTACCCGCGATGCCTTCAAGCGTGTGATCCCGGGCCGTATTATCGGGGCTTCGATCGACGCGCAGGGCAACAAGGCCTATCGCATGGCCCTGCAAACGCGCGAGCAGCACATCCGTCGCGAAAAAGCAACTTCCAATATCTGTACGGCACAGGTGCTATTGGCAGTAATCGCCGGTATGTATGCTGTGTATCATGGACCACGTAGGCTGAAGTACATTGGCCTGAATACCTATGCGCTTACCCAGCAACTGGAGAAGGGACTGAAAGCATTAGGCTTTGAGCAGCTGAACGAGTACTATTTCGACACCCTGAAAATAGCCGTGGAAATTGCCGACATGCAAACTGCCATCCGTCAGGAAGCAGAAGCGGCAGGCATCAACTTCCGCTACTTCGGCGATAATTTTGTAGGTATTTCCCTGCACCAGAACACGGACCTGCAGGATGTGAAAGCGATTTTGGCCGTATTTGCCAAAGTAGCCGGCAAAGCCAACGACGTGCTGACACTGGACGAGCTGCCTGGCGAAACGGACGTTACCTGGCCCGACAGCCTTATCCGTAAAAGCGCTTACCTGAAGCAGGAGATATTTAACATACACCACTCCGAGTCCGAAATCCTGCGCTACATGAAGCATCTGGAGAACAAGGACCTGTCGCTGACGCACTCCATGATTCCGCTGGGCTCCTGCACCATGAAGCTGAATGCCACTGCCGAGATGATTCCGGTAACCTGGCCCGAAATCAGCAGCCTGCATCCGTTTGCCCCGGCGTATCAAACGCAGGGTTACAAGCAGTTGTTTGATGAGTTGGAAAGCTGGCTTTGCGAGATTACCGGATTCGATGCGATGTCGTTGCAGCCCAACTCGGGTGCCCAGGGCGAGTACGCTGGCCTGATGGTGATTCGTGCTTACCACGAATCGCGTGGCGAGGCGCACCGCAATGTGTCGCTTATTCCGTCGTCGGCACATGGCACCAACCCTGCCTCTGCCGTAATGGCGGGCATGAAAGTGGTGATTGTGAAGTGCGATGAAAAAGGAAATATTGATGTAGCAGACCTGCGCGCCAAAGCGGAGCAGCACAAAGACAACCTCTCCTGCCTCATGGTTACCTATCCGTCTACGCACGGGGTGTACGAAGAGAGCATTATTGAAGTCTGCCAGATTATCCACGACAACGGCGGACGTGTGTATATGGATGGCGCCAACATGAATGCGCAGGTAGGCCTTACTTCGCCTGCCACCATTGGCGCTGATGTTTGTCACCTGAACCTGCACAAGACTTTCTGCATTCCGCATGGTGGTGGCGGTCCGGGCATGGGTCCTATCGGGGTGGTAAAAGACCTGGCGCCGTTCCTGCCGGGCCACGCGGTGGTTAAAATTGGCGGCGACGAAGCCATTCATGCTGTATCTGCTGCGCCCTGGGGTTCTGCCAGCATCCTGCCTATCTCCTATGCCTACATCTCGATGATGGGTGGTGAGGGCCTGACAGAAGCAACGAAAGTGGCTATCCTGAATGCGAACTACATCAAAGCGCGACTGGAGCAGCACTACCCGGTGCTGTACACCGGCACCAACGGCCGCTGCGCCCACGAAATGATCCTGGACTGCCGCGGCTTTAAAAAGGCAGGTATCGAGGTAGAGGATATCGCCAAGCGCCTGATGGACTACGGCTTCCATGCGCCAACCGTGTCGTTCCCGGTAGCAGGCACGCTGATGGTGGAGCCAACGGAGTCGGAAGCACAGGAAGAGCTGGACCGTTTCTGCGAAGCGATGATTGCGATCCGGGAGGAGATACGCGAGGTAGAGGAAGGCAAAGCCGATGCGAAAAACAACGTCCTCAAGCATGCGCCGCACACGGCACAGGTGGCCTTAGCAGACAACTGGGACAGGCCCTACAGCCGCGAAAAAGCCGTTTACCCCTATGCCTACTCGCGTAATTACAAGTTCTGGCCAAGCGTCAGCCGCATCGACAGCGCTTACGGCGACCGTAACCTGATTTGCTCCTGCGCCCCGGTAGAAGCGTATAACGAAGAGAATAAAGAAATGACTACTGTTTAACGCAGTTTGTCTGTAACAACAGAAGCGCCTGGTTCCTCAAAGCCAGGCGCTTTTTTTTTCGGATCCGGACTAAATTCCTTTCCGAAAGGCGGTGGCTGTGGCTGTGGTGGCAGGTGCTGCAGCATAAAACCCTATGCTACAACACCTTTATTGAACAATAAAGACACAAAACATAAAAATATTTATCAGTATTATTGTTTGATATATAGATAACTTCCTTACATTTGCTACAACCTTTGTTATTTACCGTTTTTGGTTATGAAAAAATCGCTAAAGCTGGCAGCCTTAGCGTTTCTATTTACGTTGCCTGCCCTTTCCGTTTCTGCCCAGTCCGCTACTCCCGGAGATCCCACTCCTCGGCCGGCTACTGCTGTGGCTGCTGTACCTGCCGATAACCTGCTTGCGCTTTTATCTGAAGAGGAAGCTTCTGCAGTAAGCACCTCCAACACTGCTGCTGCTGCTGCTGCAGTTACCGACAAAGAGCCTGCAACTGCCAAAAGCATGTCTGAAGAGCTGAGTGCCTGGGTCGAAAACAAACTGGCTGTTGTAAACTCGGTGAAAGGCTTAAAACGCCTGAAATAACAGCTGCTGCTGTACTCTCTGCTGTTTGCCGGTTCTAAATTTAGCCCTGCTGCTTTTTGTAGCCGTATAAGGGGAAATTCAGAACTACATCCGCAGCAACATGAAGTGTACGCCTCCCGCATCTCCTGAAACAGCCCTGTTTACCCTATTTCTTTTTGCCGTGCTGTTGCTGTGCAGGTGCACCGCCCTCACCCCCATCATCCAAAACGACTACAACCGTACGGCCAATTTCGAACACTACCGCACCTACGCCTGGCATCCGGTAGAGGGCGCCGTGGCCAGCATCGCCTACACCCCGGCCTTCAGTTCCATGATCGACCTGCGCGTGAAAGCTGCCATCGAAAGCGAGCTACTGAAGAAAGGACTGACACCCGCTACCACCCGTGCGCCCGATCTGCTTTTAGCTTATGATATTTCTGTAAACCCGACCGCAGAACTTCCGGACACGTCAGCGTTTGTCCCCGGCTTTGGGTTTGGCTATGGGTATTGGTATGGCTACCGGTATAACTACAACTACGAAGGAATACCCACTTTCCGGAATGTGCGGGACTACGCACCCGGCACCCTCATCATCGATTTCATTGATCCTTCTTCGAATGAGCTGGTGTGGCGCGGCTGGACGGAAAGCAACCTCAACGTAACCACGTTGCAGGAGTCGAAGATCAGCAGGGCTGTGGCGCGGATTATTGCCCAGTACCCACCGCGGGGGCCGCTGCGGTAGCAGGAGTTGAGGAGCAGTGACTGTGGTGGCTGGAGCTGCAGCAATCAAAGCCTTTTTTGGTGCCTAAAAGTCGTGGGTAGCAGTGCTTATGGTGCTGAAAAAGCTTTCTGCAGCTGCCACCACAGCCTCTGTTCCTGCCCTGGTGTTTCCTTACCTCTTCTTTAGTTATCTTTTCCCAGGCTGTACTTTAGCGAAATGCCGCCATAGTAGTTGCGCGGCGGAGCGGGCTGGAAATAGCGGGCGCCAAAGGCGTTGAGGTCGTTGCCGAGGCTGTACTTTTGGTCGGTGGCGTTGTCGATGCCGGCAAACAGGTCCAGCGACAGGTGCCGGCCCAGCGGCCGCCTGATGCCTGCACGGGCTCCGGCTACCAGGTAAGCTTCTGAAAAAACGGTGTTCTCGTCAGTCAGCGGGATGCGGTCGGAGTAGTTGGTGGTCAGATTTAAATAGAAGCCGGGGCGGGTCCGGAGGTCGAGGCCGGTGGTGGCAGCATGTGGCGCTACGCCAGTCAGTTTGTTGCCCGAGAGGTCGGTGTTGTTTTGCTGGTACGCTTTGAAGCGGAAGTGGCTGTAGGTGTAGCTCGTCCAGAGCTGCAGAAAGCTCAGGAATTGTTCGGCATTGTCGGTGAAGGTATAGGCCAGTGCGGTTTCCACGCCATTCTGCCGTGTGGAGCCCACGTTGCGGGAAACCGCCACGCTCGATACATCCTGCCGGCTCACGATGGTTTCGCGCAACCGGAAAGCAAAAGCCACTACATCAAAACTGAGGTGGTTATTCAGCAACGTACCGCGTATGCCTGTCTCGTAGCTGATGCCTTTCTCCGCCTCCAGGTCCTGGTTCAGCACGCCATCAGAGGTCAGAAAATCCTCATCGGTGGGCGGCGAGTAGCCGGAACTGACGCTGGCATGCACCGATATTTTTTCGTTCAGCCGTTTGAGTGCAGCAATACGTGGTGATGCTACCGCTTTAAAGTCGCGGACAAACCTGGAATCTGCTCCTGCGGCGGCTAGCTTTAACCGGGTGATGTCGTAGCGGGTATCATTGTAGCTGAGGGCGGCGGTTAAGAACCAACCGGCGGGCAGGGCCACTTCTGCCTGTGTAAACAGCAGCCCTGTTTTGGCCAGCACTTCATCGTCGGTGCGCATGTTGCCCAGTTTGCCGCGGTTGTTGTCGTAGGTGCGGGCCAGCAGCAGGCCCCGCTGGTATTCGCCGCCTGCTGTAACGGTAGCGGTGGCGGCACCTAAACGGGTGGTATAGACAAAGCGGCTGCGAGCGCCGTATTCCTGCATGCCGTTTCGCTCGTAATCGGTGTTGAAGGGGTGGTCCTGGAAACGGAACAGCCCGAAGACAGAAGTAATGTTGCGCCAGTTGTCGCTGAACCGGTACTCGTGCGTGATGCCGGTGTTCACGCCATCGGTGTTCATGGAAGCATTCTGTACCACACTTCCCTGTGCGCCGCCACGCGCCTGCCGCGGGTTTTCGTCGTACTGCGCCTGCGTGAGCGCCCCCGGCAGCTGGTAAAACAGGTCGGAGTAGATCAGGTAAGTAGAAATGGTTTGTTTGGTGGTAGGATAAAACTGTGCCGACAGCAAAAACACATCCCGCTCCATCGCCGACTGCTCCCGGAAGCCATCGTAGGCCTGCCGCGTGTACTGCACCAGCGCATTGGCCTTGGCTCCTCCTGTCGAGAGCGTGGTTGTGTAGCGCCTGAGACCGAAGGAGCCGGCGGTGGCGCCGACCTGCAACTGATGCTCGCCTGCCTTGGCGCGTTTTGGCTCCAGCAGCAGCGTACCGCCTGTACCGGCACCATAAATACTCCCGGTAGGACCTTTCAGAATTTCGATGCGGCCTATGTTTCCGGCATCCAGCAGGTTGAGTGCCGTGGTACCGTTTGCCTCTGTTAAAGGAACGTCGCCAAAATATACCTTCACATTCCGGACACCGTACGGGGCCCGCAGGCTGCTGCCCCTGATGGAGATGCGGTAACTGGCAGGCGCCCGCTCTTCCATGCGCACGCCCGGCACGGTATTTACCGCCCGCACCAGCGAACTCTCGTCGAAGCGCTGTATTACCTCCGGCTCTATCACACTGAGCGCGCCTGCTGTTTCGAGCAAAGGCCGGTTTGTTTCGTAACCGGTTACCTCAACCTCCGATAAATTGGTAGCGGTCGGCTGTAGCAGCACCAGCAGCTCATCTTCAGAAAGCAAAGGGGCTTTAACTGTCCTGGCGGTATAGCCCGGAAGCTCGAAATGAAGTGACACGAATTTATCATGCAGCGACGTGACTGCCTCATACGCCGGTACCTGGAAATTCCCCTGCGAATCGCTTACATTTTGACTGCCTGTACCCACCACGGTTACTGTTACGCCTCCCAGGGGTTGCCGGCTCCGGGCATCGAGCACCTGTCCGTTCAGTGCTTGCTGTGCCAGCAGGGTACAAGGTAGCAGGAAGGTCAGCAGAAAAAGCAGCGGAATTTTATAGGTTTTCATGAATTGGCAGTGAATCTAAACGGATGTGCAGGTAAGTTCAGGACAATGATACTAAAAAAATGTGCTTTCCTGTGTAAATTTCTTTTGGGTGATGCGCAGCGGGTGTGGTGGCTGCTGTAGCAAACTTTTGCAGCACGTAAAACCGGCATCAGAAGCAAAAATAGCCCCACAGAAACTGCGGAGCTATCCTGAGCTATGAGGTGAAACTATCTTGAGTTTCTTGCTGACGTTACACAATTTGCTGTAGCAGGAAAAGTCCCCCTTTGAAGCTAATCTTGTAGGGAAAAAAAGGTACTATTAATCGATTTCTGCCGCAAGTTTGAGCGCAGCGGTAACTTGTGGTACTAAATAGGGCCAGTTTGTAACTGGCGTGTGCACAAAAGCACAAATATTCAGCCACGCCAGTTACAAACTGGCACCATAAATAACCACAAGTTACCGCTGCGCTCAAACTTGCGGTATATAAAGATAAAAAAGCCAATAGGCATTTAAAATAGTACAAAATTTTCCCTACAAGATTAGCTTTGAAGGGGGTAAGGGGGATGATGAATGTGCTGTGAATAAATTCAGTTCCTCCAGCAAGTACAACAATAGTTTGTTCGCAAATGTAAATCATCCCCCTACCCCCTTCAAAGGGGGACAAAAATTTCTTGCATAGCATCCGTTACTTAATCATAAACTCGGTGCGCCTGTTTAGCTGATGCTCTTCTTCTGAACATTCCACGCCGTCGGCGCAGTGGTTGATGAGGCGGGTTTTGCCGTAGCCTTTGGCGGTGAGCCTGCTCCTGCTAATCCCCCGCGACACAAGGTAATCGACAGCGGCCTGCGCCCTGCGTTCAGAGAGCTGCTGGTTGTATTGCTGGCTTTCGCGGCTGTCGGTGTGGGAGCTCAGTTCTATTTTGATGCCGGGGTTGGTCTTCAGCACCTTCACCAGCTTATCCAGCTCCCGGGCAGCATCCGGGCGGATGTCCCATTTATCGAGGTCGTAGTAAATATTTTCCAGCACGATGGCGCGGTTGATTTCGCTCTTGTAAAACAGCAACGTGACCTGCACCGTATCCGGCGCTGTTTTCGGCACCTGCACTTGCTCCGATTGCGATAAGTAGCCGGTTTTGGAACCCAGGAAGGTGTAGGTGTAGCCTTTGCGGGCGTCCAGAAAGTATTTACCTGCCGCATTTGTCGTTACTACCGTAGAGTCGGTAACAGATTCCTGCTTTACCGCCACCCGAACATTCGGCAGTGGTACCCGCTCAGTCCGCTTTTGCTTGTTCTGAATACGTTCTACAGTCGAGATAGCCAGTACCATTGGTTCGTTCAGGATGGTGAAGCGGTAGATATCGTCGGTGCCGTTTGCTGCATCACGGTTCGAGGACAGCAGCCCTGTTACGCCCACACTGTCGAACATAATACCAAAATCGTTTTTAGAGGAGTTGACAGGATAGCCCATGTTCCGGACACCGCTCCAGGCGGCGTGCTGGCCTTCGGCCCTGAAAATATCTAGTCCGCCCATGCCGGTGTGGCCTTCGGAGGAGAAGAACAGGCGGCCGTCGGCATCTACATACGGAAAGCTTTCGCGCCAGGGCGTGTTGATGGTGCTGCCAGCATTTACCGGTTGTCCCCAGCTGCCATCGGCTTGCCGCACCGAGTAGTAAATATCTGTTCCGCCGCTGCCTCCGGGCATATCCGATACAAAGTACAGCAGCTGTCCATCAGGCGACAATGCAGGATGGGCCACGGAATATTCTTCTACCTTGTTATAGGCAAAAGGCTGCACTTCGCTCCAGGCATCGCCTGCTTTGCGCGCCACATAAATCTCCAGCCGGTTTACATACTCCTCCGCTTCCGATTTGCCGCTCACCCAGCTGGTGGGGTCTGGATTTTCAGCGCCATCTTTCCTGACAAGCTTTGTCTTGGTGAAGTAAAGTTCATTTCCATCTGCCGGAGCTGATGCTGTTGCATTATGGTAGGTGGTGTTTACTGCTGCCGGTAAGGCAACAGGTGCACCCCAGTTTCCTTCCGCATCTTTCTGCGCCGTGTACAGCTTCAGGTACGGGCGACCGGTCCAGCCAAACGTTTCTTCTTCTGTGTTGGCAGCGCCGCCTCTGTCCGATGAAAAGATGATGTCGTTTCCGTAGGGCACCGGACTGAAATCAGAAGCGCCTTCGGCGTTTAACCCCTGCACACGTGTTACTTCGGCTAGGGGTAACTTGTTCATCCATTTCCTGGCCTGGTCTGTGGCCTGCATCAGTTCCTGGGCGCGGTCGGCCTGCTGCGGCATCTCTTCTGTCCAGCGCATGTACTGCTCCTTGGCATGTTCGTAGTTGCCGTTGCTGCGAAGTGCTTCTGCATAATAATACAGGTTCATAGGATCGCGGCCTGGCATGGCAACTACCTTGGCATACCAGTTCTCGGCTTCCTGACTGCGTTGCGTAAGACGGTAGGCATCGGCGATGCGCTGGGCCGTGGGCAGGTCGGGGGTGCGTTTGGCGGCGGCCAGTTCGTATTGGGCAAGCGCCAGGGCAAAATCGTTGTGCTCGAAGTATTTGTTGCCTTTCCGCAAGGCCGACTGCGCCTGTCCCTGAGGTGCAGAGGCAATGGTGGCTGCAGCAAAAAGGAAAAAAGGTAGTAAATATCTATAGTTCATGTGGCTAAGGGCTAAAGATTAAAAATATTGCGGCGTGAGCATACGGGTATCCTGCTTGCGGAAGAAGTAATATCCCACAGAAACCTCGTGCGTGTGCAGTCCCCGCAGGTCGTTCAGCATCTTATCGTAGGAGTAGCCCAGCCGGAACGCTTTGTTGACCTGGATCTCAGCGATCAGGGCCAGGGCTGTGCGTTTCATCCGGGCAGGATCTTCGGGTATTTGCTCAAAAATGCCCAGGCTGGTGCGGTAGGAGGTTCCCAGCCACAGCATCTCTTTCAGCAGCACAAAAGCGTTCAAATCCACGTTGGCGGGTGCATTGAAATCTTCTTTTACCAGGATGCTTGGCTTGAATTTGAAGTTACTGCCCATGTCAAACACATAACCGGTGGTGAAGTAGTACTGCTTTTCAGGCTCCAGTTGCTGCATGTCGTCGAACTGCAACAGGTCCGACACGGAGAGGCCGGCGTAGAAGCGGTCGGTGTGGTAATAGAGCCCCAGTTTCAGGTCGGGCCTTATCCATACCTGGTTTCCGGAAGGAATGGACGGGTCGTCGGTGATGCCCAGCTCCAGCCCATCGAGCTTGTGCTGCACAATACCAGCGGCCAATCCCAGGCTCAGCACACCTTTCTCGCTTACAGCCAGCTTTGCAGCCACATTGCCATAAGCCGACAACACCGACTGCTCTCCCAGTTTATCCCGCGTCAGGCTGAGCCCAAGCCCGAGCCTGTCGGAGGCGGTCAGCCCGTCGGCGTTCAAAGATTGTGTGGTGGGCGCTCCTTCCATGCCCGTCCACTGGGAGCGGTGGAAAGCATTCAGGTTAAGCACTTTTTTGCTGCCTGTGTAGGCCGGGTTGATGGCCATGCTGTTAAAAATGTACTGCGAGTAATGCGGCACCTGCTGCGCCTGGGCCGTGAGGCAGAGCAGCAGGAACAGCAATGTATAGCGTATTTTCATATTCATTTCTTTTCTGATAATGTTGTTTGTGCTTAGCGGTAGATGCTCACATAGCCGGTGAAGTCTTTACTGGAGCCATCGCACTGCCGCACCCTTGCCTTATAAAAGTAAGTTCCCTGCTCCAGCCCGGTTCCTGCCCAGTCGTTCTGGTAGTTGCTTTTCCGGAACACCTCTGTTCCCAGGCGGTTAAAGATGATGATGTCGTTGTCGGTATAGCGGGAGAGGTTTGTGATGCGCCAGGTATCGTTGGTGCCGTCGCCGTTCGGGCTGAAGGCTTTCGGGAAATTCAGGTCGCCTTCTGCAAGAGAAACATCGATGGTGGCAGCGGCTGCAGGCCCGTCGCAGAAGCCATTGTTTGCCGCTACTGTTACCTGGCCCGTTGCACCGGGCGTTGTCTGCTGCACGCGTACGCTCGTAGTGCCCTGGCCCGAGGTAATGGAGAAGCCAGCCGGAACCGTCCAGGTATAAGAGGCAGCCCCCGCAACGGCACTAATGCTGTAGGAAAGCCCTTCGCAGAAGCTGCTGTTATCGGTAATGCCGCCTGCTACGGTCAGACCTGTTCTTGTGATAATAGTAGCAGTCGCACTGGCTGAACCACAGGAATTGGAAGCCACCACCCGTAGCTGTACATTGCCAGTTGTATTTCCTGTCGAGACGGTTATTGTAGGTGTACCCGCTCCGCTTGTGATGGTCCAGCCAGCAGGTGGGGTCCAGGTATAGGTGGTGGCGCCTGCTACGGGGCTGATGCTGTACTGAATGCCTGTGGTAGCGGCACACACTTCTGCCGGACCCGAAACAGCACCTATTGTTCCCAGTGCCGTTGCTGTTGTTACAGCCAAGCTACTTTCATCGCTGGTGCCACAGGAGTTAGCTGCTTTTACCTTTACTTCACCGGCTCCGCTGCCTACGGTTACTGTCAGGCTGGGCGTTGTGGTGGTGGCGGTGATCGTATTGTTTCCGGCATTCCACCCGGCGGGCAGCGTCCAGTTATAGCTCGTTGCATTGGCTACGGGGGCTACGCTGTAGGTAACCTGTGTGCCAGCACAGGCGCCAGTGCTGGCGGTAATCGTTCCAGGTCTGGCAGGAGCGGCAGGGTTTACCGTAACTGCCCGTGTGGCTGTCCCGCCCGCACAATTATTCACGTTCTGAGCTCTGACCGTAATGTTGCCCCCGGCTGTTCCGGGTGTTACCTGTATTTCAGGTGTTGTGGTCGTGATGGTGGTGCCGCTTGCCCCTGCCAACTGCCAGCCTGCTGGCACCGTCCAGACATATGCCGTAGCCCCCGTTACCGCTGTTACGGAATAAGTTTGTTCCACTCCGGGACACACAGCCGCTGCCCCGGTGATGGCGCCCGGCGTGGCAGGAGTTGGCGTTACGGCTACCGCAAAGGGAGCTGACGAAGCTGTGCCACAGGCATTGGCAGAAGTTACGGTTAAGGTTCCGCCCGTACTGCCTGCTCTTACTGTTGCGGTATTGCCATTGCTGCTGACCACTGTCAGGCCCCCCGTCCCGCTCCAGGTATAGGTTACATTGGTTCCTCCTCCGGTGGCGGTGTAGGTGGTTTCGGTATTGGCGCAAACGGCCGCGCTTCCGGTAATGACAGGGGCAACCGGTGCCGTAAGTACATTTACTACTTTAGTGGTAGTATAGGAATTGCCGCAGGCATCCGTAACAGTAGCCCGTATCTCCCCTCCCGATGCTCCTGCTGTCAGCGCTGCTACCACCGTATTCCCTGTCAGGGCAACGGGCGTCCACCCGTTGGGCAGCGTGAAGGTATAAGTTGCCCCTGCCACAGCCGTTACAGAATAGGTCAGGTTGGTGGTTGGCAGGCAAATGTCCGTTTGACCGGTGATGGCCAGGGTAGGTGCCACGCAAGCTGCATTGATAGGTTCGCTGCTGGCCTGGTTGTTGGCAGTAATGGCATCAGGCGTAGCCGATTCTACTGTTACCCGGTTTACGATATTGTTCCCGGCACTCGCAACCCGGAACACAATGTCCATGGTGACTGCTTCCCCGTTCTGCAGGGCTCCTATCTGCCACTCCTTTGCGGTTTGGTTGTAGCTGCCTTTGCCCGGCGTGGCGCTTACAAACTGCAGCTGGGCCGGAAAATTTTCTGTTACCTTCACTGTAGCTGCCGGATCAGGTCCGTTGTTGCGCACCGTTACCCGGTAAGTTACTTCGGAGCCAATCGTATAAGAGGCTGCCGGATTTAAAATAGTTTTTTGCACGCTCAGGTCGGCCTGCTCCACACCTGGCAGTATAATGTTGCTGGTGTTTAAGCTCACACTGCTGTTCAGGGAAATGGCCCGGCCTGCCAGCGTTACGCCTGCATTCAGCGTAATGCTCTCCCGGGCCATGATGTTGCCCGCAAACACATTGGCTGCACCAATGGTGGCACTTCCTTCTACAATCCAGTACACGTTGTCCGGGTTCAGGTTTTGCAGATCGATGCGGGTAAGGGGAAGGGCTGCCGTGGTGGCGGCAGTGGTAAAGGTGCCGTCCTCAATTATAAAAATGAACGGATCAGAACTGCCGGCCCCATTTAATACCAGGGCTCCCGAGAGGCTGGCGTTGCCGTTTATTTTGTACACGCCTGGCGTCAGCACTTCGCCGTTTCCGATCTGGTTCGGAAGCACACGGGTGACAGGCCGGAGCTTATGACTTTCGTATACTTCGCGGGCACTGGCCTTGGCATCGGCAGCAGCAGTATTCCCCAGTTCCCTGGTTCCGGTTACTACTAACAAAGAAGCGGCATCAATAATCTGGTTGCCCGGCGATACTCCCAGGTTGCCCTGCACGATGGAGGCGCCTGTGTTATTTACCTGTGTCCCGGCCAGCACACCGTAGCTTCCTGCCAGTCCTAGAGCAGGATTTAACTGCGCATAACCCGGAACCGTAGCCGCTAACAGGAAGCACCATAACAGCGATAAAAGTTTATTCATGAAAAAAATTCTAAGTAAAGATTGTTAAAACATTATATTTTAATGGAGCAATATATTGAACAATCCGTTTACTTAAAATTTTTGAATAGGTTTTAAAACAGGAAGTTACTATACACAAAGCGGTATATTTTGCAGGCCTGAACCCGTTTTCTGTTTATCAGAACATGCCACCTCGCTTACACCAGGCCAGGCAGCAAGAGGTATTTTATAACTTATTCAAGAACAAAAACTAATCATACAAGCTTTTCCTGATCTTCATCAGATAAAAAAGGTATAAAAAAGTCTGCTGCACCTGCCACCACAGCCACTGCTCCTCTTGCCCGGCTGATGTAAGGCTGACAGCTGCTCCTGCCCCTGCTCAAGTTGCTGAAAACAAAAAAGTCCCCCGCTAATGCGCTTAGCGGGGGACTTTTTTTGTTGCTGAACAACTATCAGTTACACGTGCACGTGCCGTTCGGCATGGTAAGAAGAGCGCACCAGCGGCCCGGACTCTACGTATTTAATGCCGCGCTTCAGACCTTCTTCGCGGTAGTGGTCAAACAGGTCGGGGTGAATGAATTCTATTACCTCGTGGTGCATTTTGGTTGGCTGCAGGTACTGCCCGAGCGTGAGGATATCCAGGCCGTTGGCGGCCAGGTCGTCCATGGCCCTGTATACCTGCTCCTTTGTTTCGCCAAGGCCCAGCATGATGCCGGTTTTGGTACGCTTGCCGTATTCTTTGGTGCGGCGGGTCTGCTCCAGGCTGCGCTCGTATTTGGCTTGCGGCCTTACGCGGCGGTACAGTTCCTTTACCGTTTCCATGTTATGCGACACCACTTCCTGCCCCGGCGAGATCATCGTGATCAGGGCATCCCAGCTGCCTTTTACATCCGGGATAAGGGTTTCGATGGTGGTGGTAGGCGACATCTGCTTCACCATCTTCACGGTTTCGTGCCAGATGGCAGCGCCACGGTCTTTTAACTCGTCACGGTTTACGGAGGTGATAACGGCATGTTTTACGCCCATCAGCTTAATGGCTTCGGCCACACGGCGGGGCTCATCTTCATCGTACTCATTGGGCCGGCCGGTGGCTACGGCACAGAAAGAGCAGCTGCGGGTGCACACATTTCCAAGAATCATGAACGTGGCTGTACCGGCGCCCCAGCACTCGCCCATGTTGGGGCAGTTGCCGCTTTCGCAGATGGTGTGCAGCTTATATTCGTCTACTATATTTCTGACTTTTGCGTATTCTTTCCCTACCGGCAGCTTTACGCGCAGCCAGTTGGGCTTGCGTGGTTTACCTAAAGCGTTTAGTCCTGCTGGTTCAGCATTGGACGGTATAACCGGAAGCATCATTAATTCATCCATGGTGCAAAGATAGGAAGTTATGAGTTAAGACATTAGCCGATGGCTAAGTTTTATGCAGGGCAACGCCTGTGCCACCTGCACATAACAAACCTGCCAAGAAAATTGTTCGGAATAGCGCTTTATTTCCGGCGACCGTAATAAAGGTTTAAATACACCGATGTAAAGGTGTTGGAATTCCTGGCTTCCGGTATAATGATGGGTTTCTTAAAAAACTGCTCGACTAAAAACCCGACCTCGATGCCGGTAATACTTTCGTGGTAGCGGCCGTACTCAAAGCTTAGCCCCGCTTTAAAGTGCACGCCCATATTTACATTTGTCTCGTTCAGGCCTGTAAACACGCCACTGCTGCCATAAATATTTTCCAGGAGCAGCGTATTCGGGTCGTAGCGCACAGTCCGGATATCGTCGAAGCCCTGGTTACCGACAGAATAACGCACGTAGTAAGGCACCATCAGGCCAAAAGATGGCCCGGCTGCACCAACTGCGTTTACCTGCACCCCTGATTCGGCCGCTTTTTTAAACAGCACGTATTCACCACCATACTGCGGGCGCACGACAAACATGTAATTCTGCTTGCCCCGGACAAACGTTTCGCCGCTTCTTACACTGTATATCTGCCGCTCCTTCGGGTGTTTTACTTCCACCAGCTCCACTGCCCAGAACTGGTACAGCCGGTCGCGCTTATAATAAGAGGAGCGCAAAAACACACCGCCAATCAACCCCGCGTTCGAGTTAAAGTTAATTCCGTAACTCAGCTCGTTATCAAAGCTCTCGTCGGAGCGCGTCTGTGCTGTTGCCGGTACAGTGGCACACAAGGCCATGACTAAAACAAATATGAGGTATCTTACCACCTTCTTTAATTTATTATTCTCCTAAATCTATCTAAATTTACGGTGTTATCCAACTATAGTTAGACAAGCATGGCAACCATCCACAATATTTATCAGGGGCAATTACGAACCTCCGCACAACACCTGGCTTCCGGCAACATTGTTATTACCGATGCCCCCGTAGACAATCAAGGAAAAGGAGAGGCATTTTCGCCTACCGACCTTGTTTGCGCTGCACTGGGCAGCTGCATGATGACGATCATGGGCATTGTAGCCAACCGCAACAACATAAACATTGAGGGGATGAAAATTGATATCACGAAGATTATGTCTGCCGAGCCACGACGAATCGGCGAGATCGTGCTTCATTTTAAAATGCCCGCCACCGGCTTCTCCGATAAAGAGAAAGCTATGTTAGAGAATGCTGCCCGCACCTGCCCGGTTGCATTAAGCCTGCACCCGGATGTGAAGCAGACCATTATGTTCGAGTATTAGCCCTAAAAAATAACGGCGCAGCTACCTTATTTGTATAGCTGCGCCGTTACTTTTTTTTACGCTGTTACTTTTTTCTTCAGGGCATCTACATTAATGCCTAAATGAGAGGCGTTGTAGGTACAAACCCCGTCTTCTACCAAAAGCACCTGCGGCGACTCGTGCCGTACCTGGAGCACCTCTGCCACCTCGTTTGAAACAGGCCTGTAGCGCAACAGGTCCAGGAAATAGGTTTTTACATGCTCTATGCCGGCACTGCCCCACTGCCGCTCGAACCTGCTTTTTGCTGTTGCACTGATAGAACAGCTCGTGCTGTGCTTAAAAATAACCACTGGTGTGCTTTTCGACTCTTCTATTACCTGGTCTAACTGCTCTGCACTGGTAAGTGGATGCCAATTCATATGCTACCTTTTTAATGTCTATTTTTATTTTTAGTTTTTGCAAACTTACGCTTATTTCGCTTAGTACGTAAAACCGCGCCACTACGTCCTGTTTCTTTGTAGTAGTTACGATCGCCGTTTACTTTTACCCGCTTGCGGGCAGCCTCTCCTTTTTTGAAATTACGGTTCTTCAGATCCAGGTGTGTCTGGTCGTAAGCCGACTCTACCTCCCTGGCCTCCAGCAATGCATACTTCAGGTCCTGCTTATGATAGGCCTCGGACCCGAACTCGGTCTGCGCCATGGCCGGCACCCCTCCTAAGAGCAACAGCATAAACAAACTACCCCGTACCAGCACCGTACGGCGACCTGAAGCGTCATTACATTTCATAACAAATACTTGTTAAAGTGAAATGTAATTTAGGCAGTCAATTCAGATTATAAAAGTCCGAAGAACTTTTTTTTCTTTACCAAGCCTTTTTTGTTTGTCGGCACCTTGGTGGCCTCAAAACTGGCACCGTTCGGACCGATAACCTGCGATGTACTTTTGCTCCTCTTTGGGCATAACAGGCCTTTGCGCTGGCAGCCGCCACTGGCCAGTAAACTAAAGCAGAGGAGAACGAGAAAGAAGTGTTTGCGTTGCAGCATCATATAATGGTTTACAGCTTGTAACATCAAAAGTTTAAAATCGCCTCCACTTTCTCGCGCAGGCGGGCTTTTGGCAGGAACTCCTGCTCCAGGGGCGGCGAGAACGGCACAGCGGTATCGAGGCTGGCTACCCGCACCACCGGTCCATCCAGCAGCTCGAAGCAGTTTTCTGCAATCCAGGCAGCTATCTCCCCTCCTATTCCGCCGGTAAGGGTATCTTCGTGCAGAATAACTACCCGGCCTGTCCGGGCGACGCTTTCTTTTACGGCATCTTTGTCCCAGGGCAGCAGCGAGCGCAGGTCCAGGATATCGAAGCTCGCCTCCGGCATATCCTGTTGCAGCTGCTTTGCCCAGTGCACGCCCATGCCATAGGTAATAATGGAAACATCGGCCCCTATGGCCACCACATTGGCTTTCCCGATGGGCAGCGTGTAGTAGTCGTCAGGAATTTCCTGGGTGATGGAGCGGTAGAGCAGCTTGTGCTCGAAATACATCACCGGGTTGGGGTCT
Organism: Botryobacter ruber; assembly: GCF_003347595.2. GTDB lineage: Bacteria > Bacteroidota > Bacteroidia > Cytophagales > Hymenobacteraceae > Pontibacter > Pontibacter ruber_A. Next base: position 135,747 of record NZ_QCZK02000024.1, read on the forward strand.
TCGAGGGCCGCGTTCAGCAGGCCTTTGGCATCGTAGGGCGAGGAAGGATAAACCACCTTGAGCCCGGGCGTATGAAAGAACCAGGCCTCGTTGCTCTGCGAGTGGAAGGGTCCGGCAGCAGTTCCGGCACCCGTCGGCATGCGCACCACCACATCGGCGTGCTGCCCCCAGCGGTAGTGGCTCTTGGCCAGGTTGTTGATGATCTGGCTAAAACCGCTGCTTACAAAATCGGCGAACTGCATTTCGACCATGCTCTTTTTGCCGCGTACCGACATGCCCAGGCCAATGCCCAGGATAGCCGATTCGCACAGCGGCGTGTTGCGCACCCGCTCTTTGCCAAACTTCTCCACAAAGCCCTCGGTTACTTTAAACACGCCGCCATATTCGGCAATATCCTGCCCCATCAGCACCAGTTCCTGGTAACGCTCCATGCTCTGGCGCAAGGCATCTGAAATGGCATCTACAAAACGGCGTTCTGATTTTGCGCCTGTTTCCGGTAAAATTACCCGCTTTTCAAAAGGCTGGTACATGTCGGCCAGTTCCTCCTGCGGGTTGGCAACGGGCATGGGTGTGGCATTAGCGGTTTCCAGCGCCTGCTCAATTTCCAGGCTGATTTCTTCGCGGATGGCGGCCAGCGATTTCTGCGTGAGCACCATCTCGTCGAGCAGGTATTTCTCGAAATTCTCTACCGGGTCTTTTTTCGACCATTTTTCGAACAGCTCCTGCGGCACATACCTGGTACCTGAAGCTTCTTCGTGGCCGCGCATCCGGAATGTGATGGCCTCGATGAGCATAGGCCGCGGGTTCTTCCGGATACTGGAAGCTGTCTGCCGGATGGTGTCGTACACCTCTAATATATTGTTGCCGTCTATCTGCAGGGCATCGATGCCATAGGCCGGGCCTTTGTCGATAAAATGCTGAAACTTGAATTGCTCGCTGTTGGGTGTGGACAAGCCGTAGCCGTTGTTCTCGACCAGGAAAATTACCGGCAGCCCCCACACCGCCGCTACATTCAGCGCCTCATGAAAATCACCTTCCGAAGCGCCACCGTCGCCACTAAATACCAGCGTCACTTTCTCCTTCTGCTCCAGCAGGTCGGCCAGGGCAATGCCATCGGCTACGGCCAGTTGCGGCCCCAGGTGCGAAATCATGCCTACGATGTGATGTTCTTTGGAACCGAAATGAAACGAGCGGTCGCGGCCTTTGGTGAAGCCGGTTTTCTTTCCCTGGAACTGGGCAAACAGCCTGTCGAGCGGCACCTGGCGGCTGGTGAACACGCCCAGGTTGCGGTGCAGCGGCAGAATATACTCGTCCGGTTCCAGCGCCATGGCAGCACCTACCGAGATGGCTTCCTGCCCGATGCCCGAAAACCATTTGCTAATCCGCCCCTGCCGCAATAGCACGAGCATTCGCTCCTCTATCATGCGGGGTTTTAAGATTGCTCTGAATAAGGCCAGCAGTTCGTCGTCGGTATATTCTTTCCGGTTATAGTTCATGGGTGCAGCTACAATAACAATACTTGAGCAGGTAAAATTAACTGATTTTTTTTATCCTGTCGCGGTGCTTTTGTTATTCGTTGGGCTGAATGGCTAAATTGTTACTTTGCCTGGCAGCAGTGGCTGTGGTGACAGCTGCAGCAGTTTTCTGCACCTGCCACCATTCCCTCTCCTGTTCCTGTAAAATCCATATCTTTGTTTATTATTGAAGTAATTATGATATTCCGCCTTTACCCATACCAGAACCCGCCGGAACAGCGTTTGGCTTTAGCCTTTGTTACAGTTGGTTCGTATGCTAAAGGCACAGTCAATAAAAAAGAAATTTTAGGTTGATCTCCGGATGATAACATTTAAAGAATTTACCCTCGACAACGGACTACAGGTAATTGTGCACGAAGACCACAGCACCCCGATGGCCGTCCTGAACGTGCTCTACAACGTAGGTTCGCGCGACGAAGACGAAAACCACACCGGCTTTGCACACCTGTTCGAGCACCTGATGTTCAGCGGCTCCAAAAACATTCCGGTGTACGATGAGCCGCTGCAGCGCGTAGGCGGCGAGAACAATGCCTTTACCAGCCCCGACATTACGAACTATTACCTCTCGGTGCCGGCCCAGAACATCGAAACCGGTTTCTGGCTGGAGTCGGACCGGATGCTGGAACTGGCCTTCAGTGAGCATGGGCTGGAAGTGCAGCGCAAGGTGGTGGTAGAGGAATTCAAGCAGAATTACCTGAACCAGCCCTACGGCGATGTGTGGCTGAAACTGCGCCCGCTGGTGTACAAGGAGCACCCCTACCGCTGGGCCACCATCGGCAAAGAGATTGCGCACATCGAGGACGCCGTGATGGACGACGTGAAGTCGTTTTTCAAAAAACACTATTCGCCTTCCAACGCCATCCTGGTAGTGGCGGGCAACATCACGTTTGAGCACGCCAGAGAGCTGGCTGAAAAATGGTTTGGCCCTATTCCCGCCGGCACCAAATACGAGCGGCAGCTGCCTGCAGAACCGCAGCAGGCCAGTCCGCGTGTGCTCGAAACCAGCGCTGACGTACCGCTAAGCGCCATTTACAAAGCCTACCACATGCCCGGCCGCTCACACAAAGACTACCATGCCATCGACCTGATCAGCGACATCCTGGGCAACGGCAAATCGTCGAGGCTCTACAACAGGCTGGTGAAAGAACAGAAACTCTTCAACACGATCTCCGCGTCGGTTTCCGGCTCCATTGAACCCGGCATGCTGCTGATCCAGGGCAAGCTGAACGAAGGTGTAGCGCTGGAAGACGCCAATGCAGCCATCGAGGCCGTTACAGCCGAGCTGACGGAGTACATGGTGGAGGAGCACGAACTGAACAAGGTAAAAAACCAGGCCGAAACCGTGATCGTGTTTTCTGAAATAGAACTGCTGAACCGCGCCATGAACCTGGCTTACAGCAAACTGCTGGGCGACGCCAACTTTATTAACCTGGAAGGGCAAAAAGTGCAGGCCGTTACGCCGCAGGACATCCTGCGATGCGCCAAGCAAGTACTGGACCCGAACAACTGCTCCACCTTGCTTTATAAAGCAGAGAAAAAGCCTGTAAAAGAAGTGGAGGGGGTAGCATAGGTTTTTTTCTCCTGCACATGCATCATCCCGGATTTTAGTTGACACGGGATAATAAATACAGAACCTCCAGTTTTAGTGGTAGTGGTATCACCAAAACAGGAGGTTCTGTATGTCTGGACAAAATAGTAAGGCAGGGGGCAGGCAGCAGTGTTTTCCTATGGTCCGTTTTCCCTCTTCGTCCCGCTTCTTTCCAGGGTTCCTTCCTCCCCAACCCCGGCCAATCAGTCTTACTTTACCTGGCAATGGGCATAACTCCTACAGCTCAAATAAAAGAGGGCGCCCCGGGAGGTATTTTTTTTCAGCGTATAAGCAAATGAGTAAATATAACTATATCCTGTTATTAACGACTTCACCGCTCTACCCCATCTACTTAACCTGTTCTTAACAAAAATTTAAAAATCACATTAAAATTAACTAACATTTGTTTTGCAACTACAAAAATTATGTTGATATTTCGATTCGTTTCAGCGCATCACAGACAAGGGATTGAGAAGCATTCCTATTTGTCTTTTTTTAGCGGCAGATGCACAAACGATTGCACAACATTTGCGTCGCAACTTTGATTAACGGGTTACATGTGCTATATTTTTTTTTGTTTCCCTTATGCTGCATATCTCGTTTAGATATAAATTTTAGATTTAAGTATAAAAATATTTATTATTTGTATGAGTTACACGTTTTACACACTTCTAAAAAGCTTTGAATCATGTATCTACAGTCAAACTTTAACCCAAAACCTCCTCATTCATCGCCTCCACCTGATGTAACATAAGGTGTGCATACGTTTGCAAAAGTTATCGCAAACAGGCACCGTCTACTCTTAACAATCTTCATCATCCGTCTTTTTCCTGCTAACATGCAAGGTAAAATATCTTATTCTTAACTATATTATTAACAACAAGATGCAAAGGATGGGACAACAAAAATTGTGGTGCAGCTTTGTGTACCGCACAGGAAATGCTGTGCCCTGGATCGCATACTACCACATGCACATCATTTGTAAATAAACCAAGAAAGCAACAAGCTACCAGCTATGTAACACACAAGCGCAAGTTAGCTTCCTTTATTTAAAAATAGCCCAATGGCTTTTGGTTAAACACCAGGTGCCGAATTTTAATAATGTTAAATTTTTAAACCCATTAGCATGAAAAAAAGAACACACTATGCTAAGTATGTTTTTTGGTCCTTACCACTATTAGGGCTTTTACCAAACAATATACATGCTGAAAGCAAACTTAATGTGATGCTGTCGGAACCTGCAGGTACAACCATGAGCGGTTCTGAAGCCTTAGCTGATTTTCTGGCAGCCCATGAGCGGAATACCGACAGAAAGGCTGTAAAAGCAGCTGACATCACGGTGAAGGGTAAGATAACCGATGAGAAGGGAGAAGGTTTGCCGGGTGTTACAATCCAGGTAAAAGGAACTTCTACCGGAACAGTGACAGCTGTAGATGGCAGCTTCGCGTTGTCAGCACCGGCAAACAGCACGCTGGTTGTTTCTTACGTTGGGTATGCTACACAGGAAATAAGCGTTAATAACAGATCTGTTATTAATATAAAACTGGCAGTGGATGCAAAAGCACTGGAAGAACTGGTGGTAGTCGGTTACGGTACAATGAAAAAGAGCGATGTAGCCGGCGCTATTACCTCTGTTAAAACTGAAGAGCTAACTGCTATACCTACGACCAACGCGCTCCGTTCCTTACAGGGAAAAGTATCCGGCCTGGATATTACGCAGAGCAATGGCCAGCCTGGCGCCAACGTAAACATTGTGTTGCGTGGCAACCGCTCGCTCAAAGCAGAAAATCAGCCGCTCGTGTTAGTAGACGGTATACAATATGGTTCTTTTGTAGATATTAACCCAACCGATATCGAGTCGGTGGAGATATTGAAAGACGTTGCTTCTACAGCTATTTATGGTACCCGGGGTGCAAATGGCGTTATTATTATTACAACTAAAAAAGGACGTGCGGGCAAAACAAACGTGACGTTCAATTCCTACATTTCCAATTATGAGCGCGGCAAATATCCCCGCATGATGAATGGCGATGAGTATGCCCAATTAAAACGAGAAGCCTACCGCACAACCAACGGAGGTGTCTACCGCAAAGACGAAGACATCTTTCAGGTTACCGAACTGGAGTACCTGAAGGAGAAACAGTTTGAAGACTGGCAAAGCTACATTTTCCGAAACGGCTTACTGCAGAACTACGAGCTGAACATAAACGGAGGTAACGAAAAGACGCAGTTTTCGCTGTCAGGTGGCTTCCAGAAAGACCAGGGCTTACTGCTGAACGACATCTTCCAGCGAATAAACGGAAAGATTAGCGTCGACCATAAGCTGTCTGACAGGATCAGAACAGGTGTAACCGCTATCTATACCTTTAAGGATCAGGACAAGCGCGACAACCCGCTGAACATGGCGAACAAAATTTTACCAATCGCCAAGGCATTCGACGACGAAGGCAAGATCATCCTGTTCCCGGCTCCAGGCTACAGCGCGCAGTTTAACCCGCTTGCCGACGAGCAGCCTGGCGTATTTGAGAACAGCCTGGTAGACAAGCGCCTGTTCTCTTCGGCTTACCTGGATGTAAGCCTGCACAAGGACCTGCTGTTTAAATCAACCATAGGCCTTGATATAAGGGACTACCGGAACGGCTACTTCAGGGCTCACAACACCGTTGCCAACGTAGGACGCAACTCTTCTTCTGGGGTTACTATCAACAACACGTTTAACTATACCTGGGAAAACACCCTGAACTACAACAAAACCGTTGGCGACCACGCTATCCAGGGATTGTTAGGGAACAGTTTACTTGGGACTAACTTCGAAGAATTCAGAGCTTCCGGGCAGAACCAGGCTTCACCTATCACGACCTTCTATGACCTGAATTCCAATACTGCTTCCAAGATAATTGGAAGCGGGCTGCGCGAAACTAATATTGCTTCTTTCTTCGGAAGGGTAAATTATAAATTCAAAGACAGGTATATCCTGCAAGCCTCCCTTCGCGCTGACGGCTCCTCTGTACTGGCTGACGGAGAGAAATGGGGCTATTTCCCTTCAGTGTCTGCAGCATGGCGCCTGGTGGAAGAACCTTTTATGAAGGGCATTTCAGGACTGGATGATCTGAAACTGCGTGTGAGCTGGGGACGCTCTGGCAACGCAGCCATCGATCCGTACGCTACACTGGGCAGCCTTTCGCTCTCTGGCTATGCCTTCGGCAACACTGCTGCCTATGGTTACTGGCCGAGCATGCCGCGCAACCCGAACCTTACCTGGGAGACCACCTCTACCTGGAACGCCGGTATCGATTTTGGCATCTTCAATAACAGGATATCGGGTAACATAGATGTTTACCGTTCCCTCACAAGCAACCTGTTACTGCCTAGCTTATTGCCTACCTCTACCGGCTACTCTGAGTTGTTAGAAAACGTGGGTAAAACAGAAAACAAGGGGGTTGAACTTACCTTAACCTCGCACAACATCGTTACGCCGGCCTTCACTTGGTCTACCAACTGGACTTACTCCCTGAACCGGGAGAAAATTGTAGCGCTTAACAACGGCGTTACCCGTAACGAAGCCAACAGCTGGTTTGTAGGTTCGCCAACACGCGTGTTCTACGACTACGAGAAAATAGGTATCTGGCAACTGGACGAAGCGGATGCAGCTGCAGCATTTGGTGGCTTTAAACCAGGCGACATCAAAGTAGCGGACATCAACGGTAACGGCAAATTTGATGCAGACGACCGCACGACCTTCTCCAGAGTACCAAAATATTCTTTCGGTATCAACAACAGTTTCGAGTATAAAAACTTCGACCTGAGCGTGTTTGTGTACGGCCGTATCGGGCAATTTATCGACTACGAATACAACACAGCTTACAAACCGAATGCCCTGGAAAACTCAAGTGTGGTTGATTACTGGACACCGGAGAACCCTACCAATGCATTCCCACGTCCGAACAGCTCTTACTCCACGAACAATTACCTCTTCCAGTCCACAGTAGGATATGTAGATGGCTCTTTCCTGAAAGTGAGAGATGTATCGCTGGGCTATAACCTGCCGCAGACGCTCACCGAAAAAGTTGGCCTGAGCAAACTGAGAGTGTATGGCACCCTGCAAAACTACTTTGTGTTCAGCGGCATTAAAGACTATGACCCGGAGCGGGGTGGCGACTTAAGCTTCCCGCTGCCTAAGCAGATGATTTTTGGGGTTAACATTGGTTTATAGTAGCCTTGCGTGCATACCGGTTATTAGTAAGTACTTTAAAATTGAAATCAAATGAAAAATAAAATAATTGCTTTATTTCTGGTGGCCTCCTCCCTGGGAGTATCATCCTGTAACGATTATCTGGAAGAAGTAAATAAAAGCGGTTTAACACAAGGGCCTTTTTACGATACCGAACTGGGTATTACCAGTGCCGTAAATGCATGCTACTCCGGCACCAGGTTGTGGTACGGCAAAGAAGCTCCGTTTGGCATGACAGAAACCGGCACCGACCTGTTCCTGCGGGGTGGCGACAACAAAGCCAACCAGTTAGCCGATTATACCGTCGACCTGAACGGCGCCCAGACCAACCTCAAAGATTACTGGGCACATTTGTACAAATCGCTCAACGTTTGCAACACGGCCATTTCTTTGTTACCAAGTCCTTTGCTAACGCCTGCCCTCAACAAGCAGTACGAAGGCGAAGTAAAATTCCTGCGGGCATTGTACCTGTCGCTTATCGTAGAAACTTGGGGCGATGTGGTTCTGAATACTACACCTACAGTGGGAGTGGTAACAACGGCAAAACGTTCCTCGGTAGCTGACTTTTATAATGTTATTTTTTCGGACCTGGATATAGCAATCGCCAACCTGGCCCCTAAGAAATCCACAGACGGTCGTATTACACAGGATGCAGCCAAAGCCCTGAAAGCACGTTTGTGCCTGACAAGAGCCAGCCAGACCAACGATGCCGCTCTTTATGCAGAGGCAGCAACGTTAGCAAAAGACATTATCAACAGTGGCAGGTACGCGCTCTTCAGTGATTATGCAGCCCTTTGGGACATGAAGAACAGCGAAGGCGGCAGCAATTCGGAAGCAGTTTATTACATAAACTACACCAACGACGAAACCCTGAATGGCGATTTCACAGTTGGTACCAACAAAGGCAACAACGGCCACTTGTACTACATTATGGTGTACGATAAGCAGCCTGGCATGACACGTTCCGTTGCATATGGTCGCCCTTATCAGCGCTACATGCCTTCTGTGCGCCTGCTCGATTTGTATAACGAAGCAAACGACCAGCGTTACCACGGCAGCTTCCAGACAGTGTGGTACGCAAACACTCCTAACCTGAAGGATGGCGATGTGAACGGCTATCCGCAGATGAGTGCTGGCGATACCTCTATGCTGTTCCTGAAAACGCCTGCCACGGAAAAACAAAAAAGTGTTGCAGCCGGAAAATACAAGATCTTTGACCGCACCACCATGTATAAAGCTGATGGCTCACCTTTGCTGCGGTCGCAGTTTATACAGCTGAAGAAGTTCATGGACCCTACCCGCCTGACAGCCAACCAGGAATGGAGCGCCCGTGATGCCTTTGTAATCCGGCTTGCTGAACTTTACCTGATTGCAGCTGAAGCGCTGATGCAGTCGAATCCGACAGAAGCACTGGGATACATTAATACCCTGCGCACCAAACGTGCCATACCGGGCAAAGAAGCCGAGATGCAGATCGAAGCGTCACAACTGAACCTTGATTTTATTATGGAAGAGCGTGCCCGTGAACTGGCTGGCGAACAAATTCGCTGGTTCGACCTGAAACGCACCGGTAAACTGGTAGACTATGTTCAGAAATACAACCCGGATGCTAAAGAAAATATTAAAGCACACCACAACATTCGTCCTATTCCGCAGGTACAGCTGGACGCAGTTACCAATAAGGCAGAATTTAAACAAAACCCCAACTATAATTAGGTTATTGTTTCTGCAGGTTAAGGTTAGCGAATCCCGACCCTAATCTACAATCTTAACAGCACCTCCTGTTTGGTGGCAGCACAGCCACCAAAAGCAGGAGGTGCTGTTTTTTTCCACAAAAAACAGCACCAGATTTTAACAGTTGCAACCGATTGAATATATTGAACTTACTGTACCGCCGACCTGCGCTTAAAATAGATGGTACAACATCAGCAGCCAGGAAACCGTTTACTGTGCCAATAGCCAAAAAGACAAAAAACATACAGCTATACCCAAAAAGCAGCACTTTATGAAGTACATCACCCTACAAGGCGCCGAAATTCCTGCCCTCGGACTCGGCACTTTCCAGTTAGAGGGCACTACGGCACAAACTATTGTAGAAGCAGCCCTGGCAGAAGGGTACCGCCACATCGACACCGCCCAGATTTACCGGAACGAGGAAGCAGTTGGCGCAGGTATCAAGGCAGCAGGAGTACCACGGGAAGATATCTTCCTGACCACCAAAGTGTGGTACGACCGGCTCACGCAGAAAGACTTCCTGCCATCGGTGGAGGTAAGCCTGCGAAAACTGCAAACAGACTATGTAGACCTGCTGCTCATCCACTGGCCCAACCCAGAGGTGCCGCTGGAAGAAACGGTAGAACAACTCCTGGAGGCAAGAGAAAAAGGCTATACCCGGCACATCGGCGTCAGTAACTTCCCGGTCAGGTTGGTAGAGCAGACAATAGCCCTGGGCGCCGACATTATCACCAACCAGGTAGAATACCACCCGCTCCTCGACCAGATCAAGCTCTACAACTACCTGCGGGAGCACGGCATCACCCTTACTGCCTACAGCCCCATAGCACAGGGCAAGCTTCTGGGTAACGAAATCCTGCATAGCATTGGCCGGAAATACGGCAAGAACGAAGTGCAGGTAGCGCTGCGCTGGCTGTTGCAGCAGGATGGCGTGCTGGCGATTCCGCGCTCTTCCAAAGTACATAACATGAAAGCCAACTTCCAGGTATTCGATTTTGAACTGACACAGGACGAAGTAAAACAGATAGACCAGCTACGCAGGCTTAACCAGCGGGAGGTGCAGCCGCACTGGGCGCCGGAGTGGGACTAGATTAGTTTGGGAGTTTGGGAGGTAGAAAGGTAGAAAGGTAGAAAGGTAGAAAGGTAGAGAAGTAGAGAAGTAGAAATTTTGTAGGGGTTGAAGATTTTCAACCCTAAATTAACATCAGAAATACATTCTGCTCCTGCCACCATTGCCACTCCTCCTGTTAATCTCTTAATTTTTTAATCTTGTTCAGACAAAAATCAGATCAATCAATTTAATCAGTGTAAATCAGCGGTCAAGACAAATAAAAAATCCTGTTCATCACCTTCATCATTACCATCAACGGTCAGAATTTAAGTAGTTTTGTATTTTACTTTTTTCATGACAGCTGCTCACCCGGCTGCACTACGCAAAACAACAAATTCCATGAAACTGAAGATACGAACAGGCTTCGGCTACGATGTACACCAACTGCAGGAAGGCCTCGATTTCTGGCTGGGCGGTATTAAAATTCCGCATACGCACGGCGCCCTAGGCCACTCCGACGCCGATGTGCTGATACACGTGATCTGCGATGCCCTTCTGGGCGCCGCCAACATGCGCGACATCGGCTTCCACTTCTCCGACAAAGACCCGAAGTACAAAGGCATCGACAGCAAAATCCTGCTCAAGGAGGTAATGGCGCTGCTGGCCCGCGAAGGCTACGAAGTCGGCAACATCGATTCGACCATCTGCCTGCAGGAACCAAAGGTAAACCCGCATATCCCGGCCATGAAAATCTGCCTGGCCGAAGTAATGGGAATTCCGGAAAGCGATATCTCCATCAAAGCTACCACTACCGAACACCTGGGCTTTGTAGGCAAAAAAGAGGGTGTTGCCGCCTTTGCCACCGTACTTATCGTAAAACAGTAACGTTCCATTAATCTAAACTACCTACATCTACATTCATGAAGTACAATTCATTTGCCGCCTGTGCACTGGCAGTAGTCCTGTTTGCCGGCTGCGCTAAACCACAGGCTTCTACCAAAGCTCCGGTTACCGACGCTGCCAGGCTCCGGGAAGCGGCACCAACCTATGCCGCCTCGGTAACAGCCGCCGATCTTTCCAAACACCTGCACATCCTTGCCTCCGACGAATACGAAGGCCGCGACACAGGTAAGAAAGGGCAGAAAATGGCTGCCGAATATATCTCCCGCGAGTTCCGCGAAGACGGGCTCGTGGGTCCGGTGCAGGGAGGCAGCAATCCGTATTACCAGCAATTCGAACTGGAAGAAAGCCAGTGGGGCGAGGGATATATTACTGTCAATAACCAGAAGTTCCTGATGATGCAGGACTTTTTTGTGATGGGCAGTCCTCCTTACCAGGCAGAGCAAACGGTTGAAGTTGTTTTTGCAGGCTACGGCATCGACGCACCCAACTACTCCGACTATGCCGGCCTGGATGTAAAAGGCAAAATGGTAGTGGCACTGGCTGGCGAGCCTAAAAGCAGCAGCGGCAGGTACCTCATCAGCAGCACCGATAAACAATCGGACTGGGGCCGGGACTACCGCAAAAAGCGCGAAGCTGCTACCAAACACGGTGCCCAAAGCCTGTTGCTGGTTACCGGCACCACTGCCGACGAATTTGTAAGTTTAACCCAACGCTACAAAGCTTACTCCACCCACCCTGCTGTGAGTATCAAAAGCAGCGACACTCAGGCTACGGCTGCCGCTATGTTCATTTCGCCGGTAGTAGGCGCCGCCCTGCTGAATACGACACCCGACAAAATGCTGGCATACGCCAGTGCGGTAGCCAAAGCAGGCAAACCGGCACCTTCCACGTTCACGGCGGTGAAAGATGTTACCATCAAGACCGAACGTAAAAGCAACCCGCTTCCAACCGAAAACGTGCTGGGCTTTGTAGAAGGCTCTGATAAGAAAGACGAAGTAGTGGTGGTAACAGCTCATTACGACCATGTGGGGGTGGACCCGACACTGGAAGGCGACCAGATTTTTAACGGCGCCAACGACGATGGTTCCGGCACAGTAGCTGTCATTGAGCTGGCGGAGGCATTTGCGCAGGCGAAGAAAGACGGCTTTGGCCCGCGCCGCAGCATCCTGTTCATGACCGTTACCGGCGAAGAAAAAGGCCTGCTGGGCTCTGAGTATTATTCCCAGAACCCGGTGTTCCCGCTGGCCAACACGGTTGCCGACGTCAATATCGACATGATTGGCCGCATGGACTACAAGTACGAGAAGACCAACAACAGCAACTATATCTATGTCATCGGGTCTGATAAACTGTCGTCGGAGCTGCACCGGATAAACGAGGAGGCAAACCAGAAGTACGTGAACCTCACGCTCGATTATACCTACAACGACGAAAACGACCCGAACCGCTTCTACTACCGCTCCGACCACTACAACTTTGCCAAACACGGCATTCCGATTATCTTTTACTTTAACGGCGTGCACGACGACTACCATAAGCCATCAGACTCGGTAGATAAAATTATTTTTGAAAGTGCCGAGAAAGCAGCGCGACTGGCCTTTTATACGGTTTGGGAACTTGCCAACCGCGACAAACGCATTGTGGTAGACAGCAACAAGAAGTAAGTTAGCTGGGAAACAGGCCGGTACAGCCCTGAAGCAATTTTGTAAAAAAAGCTACGTTTATATTATTCTGATAAAAACACCTTACTTTTGTAGTAAGGTGTTTTCTTTTTTAAAGCACGTCCTGGTATAGCTTTACACAGGAAAAAGGCAGGGTAGCATTATATGAGTAGTAAATTAAAACAGTTTCTGCTGGATGCTGAGGCGAAAGCATTTGACAGAGACCATCGTAAAACCATCGGGTTTAACATTGGCAAATATAACACGGCTGTGCAACGCGGCCTTAACCAGTATACCGACCACGAACTGGCCCGCGAACGGGCTTCTTTTATAAAAACCACTGTCATCAATAACTTAGACAAGTATTTGATGGAGTTCGAATCGAACTTTACGGCCCGTGGCGGTAAGGTAATCTGGGCACGCGATGCCGATGAAGCGCTGCGGGAGATTGGCCACATCATGAAGCGCAAACGTGCCCGTTCGGTGGTAAAAGCCAAGTCGATGACGACTGAGGAGCTCCACATGAACGATTACCTGGAGAAGAACGGGATTGAAGTAGTGGAAACCGACCTGGGCGAGTACATTGTACAGCTGGCAGAGCAGCGGCCTTACCACATTGTAACGCCGGCCATGCACATGTCTAAAAAAGACATTGCCGACCTTTTTGTGGAAAAGCTGAAGATAGCCCCGACCGAAGACGCCGAGGAACTGGTACTGACGGCCCGCAAGCTCCTGCGCGCCAAATACACCGCAGCCGAAGTAGGCGTTACAGGCGGCAACTTCCTGATTGCCGATGTGGGTGGCGTAGCCGTTACCGAAAACGAAGGCAATGCCCGCCTCTCCACCACTTTCCCCAAAACGCACATCGCCATTGTGGGCATCGAAAAGCTGATTCCATCCATCATGGACCTGGACCTCTTCTGGCCACTGCTCAGTACGAGCGGAACGGGGCAGAACGTAACCGTGTACAACAGCATCTTTACCGGTCCGCGCCAGCCCAAGGAGAAAGACGGTCCCGAAGAGATGTACGTGATCCTGCTCGACAACGGGCGCACCGAGCTGCTGGCCCTGCCCGAGAAACGGGAGGCGCTCAACTGCATCCGCTGCGGCGCCTGCCTCAACATCTGCCCGGTATACAAAAACATTGGCGGCCACACCTACGAGAGCACTTACTCCGGCCCGATAGGCTCTGTGATCACACCGCATTACAACGGCATGCCGGAAAACAAGCACCTGAGCTACGCCAGCTCCCTTTGCGGCGCCTGCACCTCGGTGTGCCCGGTCAAAATAAATATCCACAACCTGCTGCTGCTTAACCGCAAGCAAAGCGTGGAACAGGGCCTGGCCGACAAGCAGGAGAAAACAGCTTTCAAGCTGTGGGTAAGAGCCATGAAAAGCCGCACGCTGCTGAACCTGGCACCGGCCGGCATTAAAAACCTGGTCCTGAAACAGGTGCTAAAAGACACCTGGAGCAAACGCCGCGAACCGCTGAAGGTACCGCCAAAGTCGTTTAACCAGCTCTGGAAAGAAAGACAGAAGAAATAATCTAAAAGCAAAACCGCCTGCCGAGAAATATTCGACAGGCGGTTTTGCTTTACAGGCGCAGCATAAATCACGAACACTCATTTGTTTTAAAACAAATAACCAACACAAAGGCAGCTGGTTACAAAAGTATATTTTAAAAAACTATGGGCTTCCAAAACAAATATCTTAACAAGCTAATCTATCACATCCTCAAGCAGTTACATATTTCTATTTTCACAACATTTTCACTATATACTTAACATTAAAATAATTTTTAATTATTTTTTGTAAAAAATTTGCAACCCTCAACAAGGTTTCGTACGTTTGTATCATCAGAACGACACAATGTAGGGTGTTGAAACTGGCAGACAAGCCCTCCTCTCTCGGGGGTGGAGATTTCGGGATAAAGCAGCTACTTGAGCTTACCAGTAAAAAGATATTTGCCTAACTACTCCGTGGAGGTTCGACTCCTCCCCCTACAGCAACAAAGCCTCCTGCCACACCGGCAGGAGGCTTTTACTTTTTCATGCGTATATTCAGGAAAGAATATTTCTATTCAACCAATTTTCCTGATATGCTCCTATGACAGCAGCAACTAAGCAGGCAGTAGAAAACCTATACACCGTTTTCAGCAAGTATCCATTAAATCCGAACATGGATGCCAGTCCGCTCTACCCAGAAAAAGAAGTCGCCAAATGGAATGCAGCAGTCTCTTCCAAACCCTTGCGCGAATTTACCGGAGACGAGCTGGCATTTTTTGCCTTCAAAGTCTGCTACACCTGGGGCGGCACCGATGACTATAAACACTTCTTGCCAAGGTTCCTTGAATTGATTGCCCAATACAAGGAAGCATTAATCGAGAGCTGGGTTGTGTTTGACAAACTAAACTACTGTCACTGGCGAGATTGGCCCAAACAGGAATATGATGCCATTCTGCTTTATCTGGAGTCACTTTGGCTGCAGTTGCTTCAGGAGCATGACGAAAAAATTGATTGGGTATTTGAAAGCCATTTTACTTCTATCGCAAAAGTATACCCCTCTTTCGAATGGTTACTATCAAAGTGGGAGGAAGCTAACACCGGCACCTCTATTATTCAATTTTGCAATTTTATAGATGACAACTTTTATGAACTCACCAGGAGAAAAAGAATACCAGAATTTGATGAAACCCCACAGCTTTTAACAGAATTTTTACAGTGGGCGAAAGTAAAAATGCGTCCAAAACTTTTAGCTGCATTTGAAACCTCAAATGATGAAACACTACTTCAAAAACTGGTAAGTACGCAGGAAACATTGGATAACATTTAAAGAATGGAAACAGACTCGCGTCATACCTCACTACCTCCTCTGAAAACCCGCATCGCCCCTACCCCCAGCGGTTACCTGCACCTGGGCAATGCGCTGTCGTTTGCCATTACCTGGGCGCTGGCCCGGCAGCAGCAGGGAACGGTGGTGCTGCGCATCGACGACCTGGACAACACCCGCTTCCGGCAGGAGTACCTGCAGGACATCTTCGACACGCTGCACTTCATGGGCCTGGACTACGACGAAGGTCCCCGCGATGCCACCGACTTCACCCAAAACTTTTCGCAGCACCTCCGGCTGCCGCTTTACAACCAGATGCTGGAGGAGCTGGCAGCGCAGCACCTGCTCTATGCCTGCCCCTGCTCGCGCAGCCAGATAGCCGCCGTATCGCCGGAGGGAAACTACCCCCTCACCTGCCGCGACAAGCAGTTCCCGCTCGACCTGCCCGATGCCACCTGGCGCATCCGCATCCCGGCCGGCACCGAAATTTCGTTCCACGACCTGCTGCTCGGCAACTGCACGGTGCCCCTGGCAGCGGAAATGCCTGATTTTGTGGTGCGGCGGAAGGATGGCATTCCGGCTTACCAGGTAGCCTCCGTGTGCGACGACCTGCTCATGGGTATCAACACGGTGGTGCGGGGCGAGGACCTGCTGCTTTCCACGGCAGCACAACTTTTCCTGGCGCAACAAACGGACGCAACCGGTTTTCTGAACGTCCGGTTTGTGCACCACCCCATTGTGCGGGAAGAATCCGGAAGCAAACTCTCTAAATCCCACGCCTCCCTCTCCATCCATGCCATGCGCAGCCAGGGGTTCACGCCAAAAGCTCTCTGGCAGCAGCTGGCCCGCACCCTGCACTGGCAGGAAACGGAAATAACAGACGCAGCCAGTTTCCTGGAGCGGTTCCGGCTAAAAGATGTTGCCCGGATGCAAAGCAAATAAGAATAAAAAGGAGCAGCGGGAATGGTGGCAGGTACAGCAGCATGAAAAAATACCGGACAAGTATTTCAGCTATGATGTAAGGCAGGTGGAGGCACAGCTAGAGCCAGCACTGCTTACTGCCGTTTCAATTCAGCTTTTGCAGGCACATAACCTGCCGAAGCTGGTTTAGCCTCCCAGAGCAACAGCTTTTTAGCTGCCAGGTAGGTAATGGTAGCAGTAGCTGTTTTACCACTGTAGCAGCTGGTGTACTTTACCGTAGCCACATTACCGTTAATGGTACCGGTTACGGCACAGGCATCGTGTTCGTCCATGCCACAATCAATCCGGTTGCCGGAGTTGGCAATCGCACAGTAGCTTCCGGTTAGCTGGTTTTCTTTCTGCTTTAATGCTAAGGAAAAAGTAGCTGCATCGCTGTTTTTCAGTCATTCCCAGTTCCCTGAAAAATCAGGTTTCGCCTGCGGGTTCAGAAAGGCAGCACATGTAAAAATAGTCAGCAGCAATAGTAGCGGCAGTAGCAGCTTTTTCATTGGCGGGATAGGAGTGTCTTTTTATTTGCCACGTGTGCAATCACTCCGAATAAAACTAATTGCTCAATTTGATAAAAACAAGTTTTGTATTAAGCCGTTTTTTCATCTAAATTTGCGAAGCTAGCATAATTTAACAGGCCACATAGTTCAACGGATAGAATAGGAGTTTCCTAAACTCTAGATCCAGGTTCGATTCCTGGTGCGGCCACCGGTAAAGCCCCTGAACAGTTTGTTGAGGGGCTTTTTTTTGCACAGCGGACATCAGTCGTGCCTTCTTTCCTTAAACCTGACCTGGCCAAGGAGGCACAGAGGCTATGGTGGCAGCTGCAGAGCCTCTGTAATTCTACTTAAAAACTACTACGTATTAGTTCAAAACGCAGGGGCAACTACGGGTTCTGCAAAAATAAGTTACATCAAGGATTTAATTTTGCACACTTTTTGTTACTTTACAAATAAACAGATCCTACATGATCATACCGAGTCCTTTAATTACCCTGGATTATAATCCTGCGAAAGATGTCCTTATTGTTGAGTGGCCTGATATACAGGAATTTAGCATTACAGAAGTTAAACACAGCCTGCAGGATATTATCAACACAGTTAAATTTTACGACGTAAAAAATCTATTGGTCGATTCCCGAAAGGCTGTAATCGGTGTAAGCAAAGAAGAGTACACAACCATCGCTTCGGGTTTTATCAAGGAACTATCAGGTACCCGGATCCAGAAAGTTGCCCGTCTCGAAAGTAACAATAAAGTTAAAGAAGCACAGGTAAAAGAAATATCGCCACTGATTACAGCTATCGCTTTTCAGAACTTTTCAGACTTTAATGAAGCGCTTAGGTGGCTGGATTCCTGAAATTAATTCTGGCATACAAGACATTATAACCATTGTGTGAGGCTGCCCCAAAGGCATCCTCTTTTTTATTTCCTTTCCTGCGCAAAAGCCCTGTTCTGTCAGCACACCCGTGGGTAGGAACGCTACTGCTGCACAACATAAAAATGCTGCCACCTGCACCAAACATGAAACATTAATCCGCTACCAGGCATATACACCTTTAACAATAAACCTGTGTTAGTATGAGTGGACGTTTCCTGTGTAGTATTTTTCTTCCCATAATCCTTTTCATGTCCTGCCGCGACAACTCCACCACAGGGAATGGCGCATCTGATAACCCCACCATGCAGGAAGCGGACCTCCCGCCCGATGTACTCGAAATGACCAAACCCCTGATAAAAGGCAGATTATACAAGGAAGCAAGTTTAGAACAAGGGACCGTTATCAATTTCGATACGTCACAGCAGATCCTGGTACTCGACACGACGGATGCCCTTTTTGTAAAGGCCAGGATCGTAAAAGATACTTCCGCTTATACAGGCTATGTTCTGAAAGCCATTTTACCGGAGTAGACAGCAGCTAAAAAGGCTCTGCAGCTCCCACCACACCCTCTGCTCCTACTCATTTAAACAAGAAAAAAAAGAGGCTGCCCTTGTAAGACAGCCTCCTGTACCATTAAAGCCTGGTGGGTTATTACCACATCATCGGCGCTTTGTCGCTTTGCTTGAATAGCGGAATACCAATGATCAGTTCGTGGCTGCTGCCAAACTTGAACACATTGGCTTCGCCCACACTGTGGTCGTAGCTGTAGCTGATGTTCAGCCTGCTGGTCGGGCTGATGCCCAGCATCCCCGAAACGGAACGGTTCGGGCTGTAGCCCACGCCTCCCCAGAACATGGAGCGGTATCTTACTTTACCGGTAAGCAGGTACGTCGGGTCGAGTTTATCCTGGAGCTGCACCAGCGCACCCGGCGCTACTTCCCAATCGTCGGTCACCTGGAAGGTATAGCCGGCAGTTGCCACATGGCGCACAACGCTTTCATCCTCTTCCCCAAAGTTATCGCTAATCCTGGCGCGGATCAGCTGCAAGGGGGAATAACCGATATAGAAGTTACTCGAATGCAGCATGACGCCCGGGTTAACATCCAGGTAAGAAACGGCACCGTCGGAGGCAAGCAGGTCCTGGTACACCCGGTCGTTTTCGCCTCTCACCCGAAGCTCGCCCAGATCAGCGGAGATCCTGTTTATGCCGGCTTTAAAGCCCAGCGACAGGTAGGTATCTCCGCTTACCGGTATGTGCACCGCAGACGAAACAGCGGCCTGCAAGTCGCGGTAACCGGCTACCCGTTCCTGTACCACAAAACCGCTCAGGCCAACTTTCGTCTGCCCCGTGGTCTCATCATTCTGGAAAGAGTGGTTCACCCCCAGGAAATATCCTTTTGGCGAATCGTCCATGCCGGCCCACTGGTAGCGGGTACCAATTTTCACATCAGTAAAGTTCTCTACACCAGATGCTGCCGGGTTGTACAGGATAGGCAACCGGGCGTACTGTGTCAGCGGATTACTCGTCTGGCTGTAAGCCGAGAACCCCAACCCGCACAGCGAGAGAACAAATGCTTTTTTAACTATATTTTTAAATAAATCTCTCATAAACCTTTAGTAAATAACTTTGATAGAACCACTTAGTCTGCTTCCGCCGTCACGTTCGATACTGAAGAAGTAGGCACCTTCCGGTACAAGTTTTCCCTGGTAGTGCCCATCCCACTCGGTCTGCGCATTGCTGGTCTCAAATACAGTCTGGCCGGTCTGGTCGAATACCCTGATTCTTACAGTACCTGTCATTCCCATGTGTGATACGCCCCAACGTCTGTTCTGCTCGTCGTTGCCGTATGGCAGGAGCGCATTCGGAACCTCGTTTACGGTGAAGGCTCTTTGTTGCACTGTAACCGTAACGGTGTTGCTGGTTACGGTACCGCAGCCATTTACAGAGGTTGCTACCCTGCGGTAAGCAATGGTCTTGTCGGCTGGATCGGCTGGGGTAAAGCTACGGCCGGTTGCAAGTGGTATAGCCGTGAAAGCACCGCCATCCACAGACCTTTCCCACTGGTAAGAAACCACGTTGCCGCCCGTTGCATCGGTTGCAGAAGACAGCATGGTTGGCATGGTACCGTAGTCAACGGTTTGGTTTCCGGCAATTTCGCCTGGCATCAGATCACCATATACCGTAACCAGGGTCGGCTCCGAATAGATGGTAGTGCCGCAGGTAGCATTGTGCATGGCTCTGCGGTACCAGGTAGATTGCGTGTGTGCCGCAGTTGGTGTGTAAGAGGTACCGGTTTCGCCGGATACATCCTGCCAGTTGGTTCCGTCTACAGAAGACTGCCACGAATAAGTAAAGTTGTTATCGCCGCCCGTTGGCAAGGCAGCGCTGGTAATAGCACCAGGTACCGTGTTGTAGCAGATACCAGGTCCTGCCTGAATTTCGCCGGCAGTAAATGGCTCGTAAACATTAAGGGCTACCTGTGTGGTGGTGTCGGTAGATAAGCAGGTTCCGCTGAGCACGGCACGGTAAAGGTTGCTGTTCATGTCGGTGGTTGCGCCCACCACCGTTAAGGTACTTGTAGTAGCACCGCTGTAAGCGTCACCGTCGGTTATATCAACAAAACCTTCGCCGGTATCTACCTGCCACTGGTAGGTTACGCCTGCACCAATCGCGCCAACTGTAAAGTTAACGTTAGAACCAATGCAGCTTTCTGGTGCGTTAGCAGGCTCCACGGCAACCGTCGGGTTCCGGTTTACGGTAAGCGCTGTTCTGCTGGATACCAAAGCCGGTGCACAGGCGCCGCTCACCAATACCTGGTAGATATTGCCATCCATTTCCGGCGTAGCTCCTGTGATAACCAGGGTAGCATCGGTTGCGCCACTGTACAGCTCGTTGTTGGCGAGGTTGGTAAAGGTAGTACCTCCATCGGCACTTACCTGCCACTGGTACACAACATCCGAACCTGTAGCCTCCACCGAAAAGCTGGTTGGCAGGTCCTGGCAGATTTCTGTCGTAGCCACCGGCTGTGTTGTAATTTCCGGCGGATAGCAGAAATTGGAAGGTATCACGACCAGCGTTGCAGCGTCTGTAGCAGCTGCGCCCAGTTCGCCGCCTGCTGCCATCCTGTATTTATAGTTCGTAAAGGTAGCGTCGGCAAAACCAATGGTTAGCGTAGGAGTGGTTGTTCCGGAGTAAATGGTACCGTCGGTCAACGTTTCGAACAGTCCGTCTCCTTTATCCACCTGCCACTGGTAGGTCAGGTTATTTCCTACCGCTTTGCCTGTAAAGGTGAGGGCATCGCCTTCGTTTACTTCTTTATCGGCAGGCGAGGCTGCAATGAAAGGTCCTGCATCAAAGGATCGCACATAGATCCTTCCGCCGTCGCCGGTGTTGCGGTAGCTGTAGTACAGGGTGCCGCTTTTCGGGTCCATGGTAGCGCCGGAGTGGCTGGTGCTCCTGCCCAGGCTCAGTTCGCCTCCTATAACTGACCAGGTACCATTGTGGTACTGCATAAACACTGCTCTGCTACCATCTGCATAGCCAGCATCGTTAAAGCTTACGACAGGCCTGTTGTCGGCACCAAAACCAAGGAAGGATGTACCGGTAGAGTTGGTGATGTTGCCGCCAGAAAAGGCTGCATTGCCTACCAGCTCCCAATCGGTGCCGTTGAAGCGCATCACCGCAGCTTTGTCACTTCCCACAGCGCCTTTGCCATCGTGGATGAGCACGTGCGGCACATCGTTGTTGTCCAGGGCCAGGTAAATGTTGCCTACCTCGCCTTCATGACCACCTGCGTTAAAGCCTTCTGTTCCCAGTGCTTCCCATACGCCTGTTGCTTCGTTGTATTTCTTCACAGAGCCACGCCAGCCTTTGCCGGTGTCGCGGTAGCCTACGTACAGGTTGTTGTCTTTGTCGAAGGCAGTGGTTGGGTGCTCGGCGTTGGTGCCAAGGAAGTTTGGCAGGTACTCCCAGGCCCCGTCCACGAAACGCACTACCCGGCCTTTGCTGGAGCCTATGTCGCGGTGCGCCACGTACGGAACATTGTTGTTGTCGAAGTTGATGAAGGCCCACCGGATGCCGCCTTCTGTGAAGCCCGGCGTACCCACTACTTCCCAGGCTGTGCCGTTGAACTTCTGCACAGTCAGCCTGTCACCGTTGTCTTTGTCCTGGTAGGCCACGTAAGGCACATCGTTGTGGTCCAGCCGGATGTAAGGGAAGTTGGCGGTGTTGTTGTTAGAGGTAGAGTTGAGAGCCGCTCCAACATTTTCCCAGGCGCCGTTTACCAGTCTTCTTACAAGGTAGCCGCCTTCGTTGTAGAGTACGTAAGGAGTACCCTGGCTGTCCACATCCATGGAACTCCAGATGGCACTGCCATCGGAGGCAGGTTCACCGCCTGCTGTTTGCCACTGAGACGGGTCAGGCATTACCGTGATGGTAGTACTTTCTGAATGAAGACTACCACACTCACTCGTCAGCGTTACTCTGTACCTGAAGCGGTTCATCGGAACTGTTGCCCCTGCAATGGTCAGACTGGCAGTTGTAGCACCACTGTAAGTTTCATCGTCAGTAATATTTTCAAAGCCGTTGCCGCTGTCTACCTGCCACTGATATGCCAGGTTAGAACCTTCAGCGGTAACATTTAAAGTAGCCTCGCCCCCTTGGTTCGTATCAGCGGTTGCTGGCTGAGCAGTAATTAGTGGCCCACAGATATATTGCCGCACATAGATTTTCCCACCATCACCGGTGTTTCTGTAGCTATAGTATAAGGTCCTGGTGGCTGGGTCCATGGTAGCACCGGAATGGCTGGTGCTTCTGCCCAGGCTCAGTTCACCCCCGATATTAGTCCAGGTACCATCTACTAATTGCATAAACACCGCTCTGCTACCATCAACATACCCGGCATCGTTAAAGCCTACAAAAGGCCTGTTCTCGATATCAAAACCGAGGAAAGAAGTACCGGTTGAGTTGGTGATGTTGCCGCCAGAGAAGGCTGCATTGCCTACTAACTCCCAATCCGTGCCGTTGAAGCGCATCACGGCCGCTTTGTCACTTCCCACAGCGCCTTTGCCATCGTGGATGAGCACATGCGGCACATCGTTGTTGTCCAGGGCCAGGTAAATGTTGCCTACCTCGCCTTCATGACCACCGGCGTTAAAGCCTTCCGTACCCAGTGCTTCCCATACACCTGTTGCTTCGTTGTATTTCTTCACAGAACCACGCCAGCCTTTGCCGGTGTCGCGGTAGCCTACGTACAGGTTGTTGCCTTTGTCGAAGGCAGTGGTTGGGTGCTCGGCGTTGGTACCAAGGAAGTTTGGCAGGTACTCCCAGGCCCCATCCACGAAACGCACTACCCGACCTTTGCTGGAGCCAATGTCGCGGTGCGCTACGTACGGAACATTGTTGTTGTCGAAGTTAATGAAGGCCCACCGGATGCCGCCTTCCGTGAAGCCCGGCGTACCTACTACTTCCCAGGCTGTGCCATTGAACTTCTGCACAGTCAGCCTGTCACCGTTGTCTTTGTCCTGGTAGGCCACGTAAGGCACGTCGTTGTGGTCCAGCCGGATGTAAGGAAAGTTGGCAGTGTTGTTGTTAGAGGTAGAGTTGAGAGCCGCTCCAACATTTTCCCAGGCGCCGTCTACCAGTCTTCTTACAAGGTAGCCGCCTTCGTTGTAGAGTACGTAAGGAATACCCTGGCTGTCCACATCCATGGAACTCCAGATGGCGCTGCCGTCGGAGGCAGGTTCACCGCCTGCTGTTTGCCATTGGGCCTGCGCCACACTGCTGTATAAACAGCAGACGAGAAGACAGGCTAAGAATTTAGTAATTAATGCTCGCATAGGCAATTTGTAAAATTTAATTTATTGGATATAAAAAAACACATTTCCTTTGGTGGTAACAGCAACATAGCAGACCCCCACGCAGCAGCGGCGGGCACCGAAAGATGACAGTGCAAAACAGGGCAACCACAATGCCTTTTTTCTTTCATTTCAGGCCGAAAAATATGGGTATCTCTACTACTGGTTAAATGCTTTTTCAGCAAAAAAACAAGCTCGTTCATCCGGTGTTTTACCATTAAAACAAACGAATGATTGTTAAATTAACAACTTATCAAAAACTTTCCTATCCTGCACTATCCTGCAACGCCAGAACTACAGTGTAGCGCCTTCACAGCACCATCAGCAAAATACAATTTCACAAAATAAACAGCTTTGGTCCCGTTTTACCTTTACCCCTCACACCAAGTGAGAGCAGCAGAGGCTGTGGTGGCAGGTGCAGTGCCTTTTTTGGCAGGAATGAGCGACATCTCGTGACAGGCAGGAAGCGAACCAGGTAAGAGGAGGAGAAACAGATGAGTCGGCAAAAAACAAAAAAGTGAGCCGAAGATAAAAATTTACCTTCGGCTCACTTTTCAGTTGATTCACTTTAGTATTTACAGATTCTGCTTATTTTCAGAACCAAGCGTTTTACTGCATTTACCGGCTTTCCTACACGCGAAAATACAGCTCGCTAAAAACTACTGCTTCAGAAGCTTCAGCGTCTGGCTGCCTGCTTCCGTTTGCAGTTGTATAAAGTACAGCCCGGCACGCAGTGCAGCACCAGCCTCGCCTTCGCCAACACCCTGACCACGGTCCATTACCTGGCCTGCATTGTTGTAGATAACATAGCTGAACTTACCGGCTGCCGTAAAGCGGAAAGATGAAGAAGAGGGGTTAGGATATACACTAACACCAGATTTATTTGCTAAGTCTTTAGCAGCACTTGTTGTTGTTGGGGTATATTGCCACACAAACAATCCTCTGTTGCCATCACTGGCACCACGGGCTGAAATAAAGAAATTACCGTTTGCTTTATTCATAGCAAAGCCTGTATGGGAGGCGTTAAAGGTAGTACTTACTCTGTCACCTCCCACATATTCCCATGCTGTACCGGCTGCATTTGGCGTGTAGACAGCACTTCTGCCAGCTACTTCCATAAAACCAACATAAAGCTTATTATCACTACCGACTTCTAAATTCATCCAATCGATTGTTGGTGCTCCAAAGCCTGTGGCTGGTCCAACATTTTCCCAGGTTGTACCATTCAAACGAAATACCCTGGCAACTGCTGAGGCAGCTTCAGTTCCTGACCTGATTAGGAGATAAGGCATGTTATTTGGACCGATAGCTATGTCTGTATTTCTGGCATGGATACCTGCCAGACTTTCTGCTCCTACTGGCTGCCATTCAGTTCCTACAAGTCTTTGAACGGCAGGTGCACCACCCATGCTATAAGATAAGTACAGGTTGTTATTATTATCGAAAGCTATAGCGGTATATTCCACAGCGCCTGTTGATATGCCGGTCTCAGGGCCGACAGGTGACCAGGCAGTGCCTGTGCCGGAGTAGCGCATTACCACTGCTTTGCTTTCGTTGGCATGGTCTCGGAAAGCCAGGTGCAGTACGCCGCTGTTGTCGAAGGCAAGGGAGGCATAGCGCCCTTCCGCAGCAGAGTTATAAATAATTTCCCAGGTACTGCCGTTGAGCCTGGCCACCCTCATTCTGTTTGCTACACCGTCTACGGTTCCTTTATCCTTAAAAGCCACATAAGGCACTCCTTGTGGAGAAAAAGCTATGGAGGTCCACTCTACGCCTCCCGTTGAAAAACCTGCGTTTCCTACTTGTTGCCATTCTGTGCCAGTCCATCTTTTTACCTGCGTCTTATCTGTAGTAGTAGAACTACCGGTGGTACCATCCACATTGCCACTGAACACTACGTAAGGTGTGCCATCTGGAGCTACCCCTACAGAAGTGTAGGTAGCCTGCGTCCCACCTGTTCCTGTTAACTGCGCCCATTGCGCCTGTGCATTTATGCCAAATAAGCAACATACCACCAGGCAAGCAATCCATTTTGTAAAAGTTACTCTCATAAAATTTCCCTGTTTTTAAAGTTGTTGATGATTAAAATAAAACTGTACTGTAAAAAAATTGCACAAAACCCCAACACCAGGCGCATCAGGCAGCAGACTAAATTGCATACCTCGCCCCGGGCATCCGGCACTTAAAAACCAAAAAACTAACTACTGATTGTTACTAAAGAAAAGTCAGATATTCCTATCCAAATTTTTTACCAAAATATAAGCTCAGCACAATAAAAGTATCCTGCTCTATCCTGCCTTTTGCTTTTTAGTTTAAAGATTTTTTTGAGTTAAAAATATGCAGCAACCTCAACAGCACCATATTGTACCGTTCTAGGAATTAAACCCTTAGACTACCCGTTTGAAAGCGCACACCTGCATGCCTTTTTAGTATCGCTGCACCTTCAGTTTTAACAATCCACCACATCGGGCTCCCTGTGTTATACAATTTTTAAACTACCCCCTGCTTTGCCTGGAAGAGCTGTGGCTGTAGTGGCTGGTGCAGAAGAACTTTTTCCGTAAAAAAGGAGCGAGGAGGTGGGGAATAACTGGTGTTACAGCAATACTTTATCAAGCTGGTGCAGCAGGAAAGTTCTCTGCTACAGCTACCACAGTTTCTGCTCCGGAATTACAGGAAGCAGGGCGGGCCGTTAAACAGCAAACAAAAAAGCATCCGGAAACCAAGCCTTTATCACCTCTGGCCGAAGCAGGTAAAGGAGCAGAAATTTCCGGATGCTTTTTGCAGCTTAGCAGCTGTGGAGCTGCGAGCTGTTAGTTGTTGTTGCGCTGGCGCTGACCCTGGCCTGCCTGGCCACCCTGACCGCCCTGGCCAAACTGACGCATACGCTCCTCGCGCTGTGCCAGCAACTGGTCATACAGTGGCTTTTGCTCCTCTGTCAGAATAGCTTTGATTTCCTCATCTGTCTTTTTCTGAATTTCCAGGCGTTTCGCCATTCTTTCTTCGCGGCTTAAATCCTGGTTCTGGCCACGCAGCGCCTGCATCGACTCGAACGAACGCTTGTTAATAGCCTCAAGCTTTGTCACCTGCTCGTCGGTTAATTTCAGCTGCTCTTTGTAGGTCTTCAGCGTTTGCGCCTGACGCTCTTCCATGGACATACGCTGGCCGCCCTGGCCACCTTGACCACCTTGTGCAGCAGCACCAAACGATAACATGATTCCGAAGCACAGCATCAGAATACGGGAAAGGGTGTTTACTCTTTTCATGATTTCTTTCTTTTAAATTTTTCGGTTGGACGACACATGCTGCGCCATGGTTTAAGCTCTTTGAAAAAATATTTTTCACAAAAAAACGGCGACCCTTTTCAGAGTCGCCGCCTGTATTTGTATAGGTCCGTTTACTTCACCACTACCCGCCGGACGGTGCTTTTGTTGTCGGTTTCGATCTTTACATAATATAAGCCTTTGGCAAATTTCGTAAGATCTACAACAGTAGAAACCCGGGCATCCGACTGTGTCAGCGTTTCCCGGTAAATCTCATTCCCGATCACATTCATTACCCGTAGTTCTGCTTTTTTTGCAAAGGTATCCGAAAGCGTTACTGTAAACACACCATAATTCGGATTGGGATAAATAGATATCCCTTCCTCGTCCTGTTCAACAGTAAGCGCCTTTTCCTTATCGTCAGCAGCCGAAACAGTTGCCTTGTTTCGTGCCTGCCCCAACGCCACAAAGAACGACAAGCAGAAGAAAAAAGAAAGTATAAATTGTTTCATAGAGGATTATTTCTTATTTCGTTATATTAGAAAACTCTTTATTTTAATAAGAACGCTTTAAAGCTAAAATAGTTCATGCATTTTGCCCTATAAATTTAATCATTTTACTAAAAAACCGGTGCTTTTATTGAACAAAATGTAGACTACTTTTTTTGTGAAAATTTGAATGACATCATTATAGTTGGCGGCGGCCTGGCCGGGTTGGTCAGCAGCATCGGATTGGCAGGCCAGGGGCTGCAGGTTACGCTGCTCGAAAAGAAAGTGTATCCCTTTCACCGGGTGTGCGGCGAGTATGTTTCCAACGAGGTGCTGCCTTACCTGCAGGCCATTGGAGCCGACCCTGCTCCTTTACAACCTGCTGCCATTTCGCGGTTTGCCGTATCGTCTCCGGCAGGCAACCTGCTGGAGGCGCCGCTCGACCTGGGTGGCTTTGGCCTGAGCCGCTATGCTTTTGACCATTACATCTACCAGGTGGCACAGCACAAGGGGGTGTCGTTTAAGCTCCAGGCCAATGTGCAGCAGGTATCCTTCGCCAACGACACGTTCCGGGTACAGACTGCCGGGGGCCACACCCTGCAGGCACCCGTGGTACTGGGGGCCTACGGCAAACGCGCCAACCTGGACCGGCAACTGAACAGGTCCTTTTTCACGGCACGCTCTCCTTATATTGGCGTAAAGTACCACCTCCGGCTCAACCACCCCAAAGACCTGATCGCACTGCACAACTTTAAAGACGGCTATGCCGGCATATCGGCAGTAGAAGATGACCGCTACTGCTTCTGCTACCTGACCACCCGCCAAAACCTGAAACAGCATGGCTCCATTCCGGCCATGGAACGCGCTGTGCTGTACAAAAATCCGCATCTGAAAAAGGTATTCGAGGAGGCGGAATTCCTGTATGAACAGCCGGAGGTAATAAATGAGATCTCGTTTGCCACCAAAACCTGTATCGAGAACCACATGCTCATGTGCGGAGATGCTGCCGGTATGATAGCCCCCCTTTGCGGAAACGGCATGGCCATGGCTATACACGCCGGTAAAATAGCCACAGAACAGGTACTGCATTATTTCCGGAACGGCCGCAACCGACAGGAACTGGAGCAGGCCTATACCCTCGCCTGGAAACAGCAGTTTGAAACCAGACTGCGGCTGGGGCGCACGGTACAGCAGCTGTTTGGCGGTGTTGTGCTGTCGGAGCTAACAATAGGCGCGCTCAAACATACACCATTCCTGGTACAGCTGCTCATGCGCCACACCCACGGCAAACCATTTTAGAAAAAGAAGCACCAGTAGCAGCAGCTTCGCATATCTAATGCCGTACAGCTTCCGTACTTAGCTTTGTCTGTTAATCTGTGCACCAACTAGCAGCAATGGTGACAACAAAAACATGACAATCCTGTTTACAGGCAACCAGGCAGGAACCTTTATCAAACAACAACACCCATACCCCGCGGTACATGAGAAGCTACATCAGCGCCATTGGCACGGCTAATCCGCCACATGCAATACCCCAGATGCAGGTAGCAGATTTTATGGCTACCGCTCTTCAGTTCGACGAGCAGCAAACCCGTAAACTAAAGGCCCTTTACCGGGTTTCCGGCATCGGCAAGCGCTACAGTGTGCTGGAAGATTACACCCGCACCAACGGCGACTTCACTTTTTACCCAAACACGCCCTCGCTGGAGCCTTTCCCAACGGTGCAGCAGCGGATGAACGAATACCAGAAGCATGCCGTGGCTTTGTCGGAGGCTGCCGTGCACGATTGTCTTGCGGCTGTGCCGGCTGTGCCGCTCGCAGCCATCACACACCTGATCACGGTAAGCTGCACGGGCATGTATGCACCCGGCCTGGACATCGAACTGGTGGAACGGCTGACCCTGCTGCCGCATGTGCAGCGCACGGCCGTCAATTTTATGGGTTGCTACGCGGCCTTCAACGCCATCAAACTGGCCGACGCCATCTGTAAGGCTGACGCAACGGCGAAGGTGTTGCTGGTCTGTACCGAGATCTGCACCATCCATTTCCAGAAATACACCCAACAGGACCACCTGGTATCGAATGCTTTATTTGGCGATGGTGCGGCAGCCGTGCTGATGCAGGGACAGCCGGGGCAGGGCCTGAGCCTGGAGCTGCAGTCGTTCCACTGTGACCTGGCGCCTGCCGGAAAACCGGAAATGGCCTGGCACATTGGCAACACCGGCTTCGAGATGACCTTGTCGTCTTATGTCCCCGACCTGATCAAGTCAGGCATCCGGCAGCTGACCAACAGGCTGCTGAACGGTTTAAAAACCAGTATTTCGGATATTAAATTCTTTGCCATACACCCGGGTGGCCGCCGCATCCTGGAGGTAATAGAGCAGGAACTCGGCCTGAGCCGCGACGACAACCGCTTTGCTTACCAGGTGCTGCAGGAATACGGCAACATGTCGTCGGCAACGGTGCTGTTTGTACTCAAGGCGCTCATGGACTCGCTTACCACACAGGACCACAACCAGCCGGTGCTCAGTTTTGCCTTTGGCCCCGGACTTACACTCGAATCGATGTTATCAAAAGTACATTATGCTGAAGCAACGGTCTGAAGAGCTGGAACTGATGGATGATCTTTCGCTTTCGGGCGAGGACTTACGGCGGAACCTGGAAGAGCTGGAAATCATCAACCACTGGCTCGGTGGGCACAAGGTCGTGCTCGACGCTCTGAACGATTTAGTTGCTAACCGGCAGTCTGCCGCTGGTCCGTTACATATCGCCGACATAGGCTGCGGCGGTGGCGATATGCTGCGCACCATCGCCCGGTGGGCCAAACGTAAAGGAGTAGCCGTAAAACTAACCGGCATCGACGCAAACGATTTTATGGTGCAGTATGCGCGGCAGCATTGCACTGCCTATCCCGAAATCAGTATTGCGCAGCACGATGTTTTTTCGGAAGTCTTCCGGCACGAGCAGTACGACGTAGTAATTTGCAGCCTTTTCTGCCACCATTTTACAGATGCGCAGCTGGTGCAGTTGTTCCGGCAGCTGCAGGCCCAGACCCGACTAGCCGTCATCATCAACGACCTGCACCGGCACTGGCTGGCTTACTATTCAATCAAATGGATAACCAGCCTTTTCTCACGCTCTTACCTGGTAAAGAACGATGCACCGCTTTCGGTATGGCGGGCTTTTAAACGGCAGGAACTGAAAGAGCTGGTACAACAGGCAGGCATCAGCAGGTACAGGCTGAGGTGGATGTGGGCTTTCCGGTGGCAACTGTTGCTCTATGCCAGCTAACTATTCTCCCCGACCGGAAGTATAAACTGACGGAACCATAAACGAACAGGTAACAGCAAAAAGCCCTGCAATTTCAACCATAAAGCAACTGACACAATGAAAAAGAGCACCCTCAATTTCTGGCTTCTGTTTTTGGTATCGGTCATCCTGTCGGCTATCGCGATTTCATTTTTTGCCAAAGCCCTGAAGCTCGTTCTTTATGTCATCCTGGTGCTCGCGCTGTCTCCCATCGTCTACATCCTGCTAAAACTGATTTTCCCGGGCAGAAAGAAATCCGACGACGATAAGCTGAAAAAGCGGTATTGAGGAGTTAGAGAGTTAGAAAGTTTAGGAGTTAGAAAGGTAGAGAGGTAGAATTTGTAGGGGTTGAAGATTTTCAACCCATTCACGAATCACAGACAAACCTAATCCTGTTAATCCACTAATCTGGTTAATCATGGTTCAGACAAAAAAACTTCTTTTGCTCCTGCCACCATTGCCTCTCATCCTGTTATTCCTTAAATCTCCTTAATCCTGTTCAAACAAAAAAAATCCTGTAAATCCTTTAATCTGCTTAATCCTGATTCAGACAAATAATCACAAAAATCATTTAATCACTACCATCAACGGTTCAAAAGAACAGCTGCTGAGCCAGCCGAAAAGTGTTGGCGTGGGCCTCCACGATGTGCGCCAGCTGCTTTGAATAACCGCCTCCCATACTCACGGCTACCGGTAAACTGTTTTTCCGGCACAGCTCCAGCACCAGCCGGTCGCGCTCTTTACAGCCCTGCAGGCTCATGCCCAGCTTTCCCAGCTTGTCGCTGTACAGCACATCCACCCCCGACTGGTAAAACACAAACTCCGGCTCCTGTTCCTGCAGCAGGCGGGGCAGCGTGTTACGTAGCAGCGACAGGTACGTGTTATCATCAGTGCCGTCAGCCAGCGGAATGTCCAGGTCGGAGTGCTCTTTGCGGTGCGGGTAGTTGTTGCCGCCGTGCATGCTGAAGGTAAACACCCGGGGCTCGTTTTTAAAAATCTGGGCCGTGCCATCGCCCTGGTGCACATCCAGATCTACCACCAGTATCTTTTTAACGCCTTTGTACTTGAGCAGGTGGTTGGCGGCAATGGCAATGTCGTTGAGCAGGCAAAAACCTTCGCCCCTGTTGGTGAAGGCGTGGTGGGTGCCGCCGGCAACGTTCATCCCGATGCCGAACTGCTGCGCATACAGGGCTGCCTGCACCGTTCCGTTCATGATCACCACCTCCCGGTGCACCAGCTCCTTCGACTGCGGAAAGCCTGTTCGCCTGACCTCGGAGGGCGTCAGCAGCTGGTGGCTCAGGCGGTACCAGTAATCCGCCTCGTGCGTATCCAGGATAAAAGGCTCCGGCAGTGGTTCCGGTGCAAAAAGGTTATCGTGGGTGATGGTGCCTTCGTACAGCAGCTGCTCGGGCAGCAGCTCGTATTTGGCCATGGGGAAACGGTGCCCCTCGGGCAGGGAATGAACAAAAACAGGCGACCACGCAATCTTAAGCATACACAAAACTAATGGGTTCAGGCAAAATAAACTACCTCCGCTTTTCCGTCTGAATCAGGATTTACCGTCATCTTCTTTTTTAAATAGCAACAACTTCATCCTGGCCCCATCAGCACATTTAAAATTAGCACATTACACTTTGCTGCAGCAGCCACCACAGCCTCTGCTCCTTTGATTTTACACAGGATTGAACCGCAGCATCCTGAAAAGTTAACATTCGACAGGCCAATTTGTTGATAAATGTGGATAACTATGTTGATTAATCACATTTATCCACTTTCAGCTGTTCACTTCCTGTTAACAAACGGTCTATTTCTTAACCAGATGTTCACAGCTTCTTAACAGGTAAATCATGTACTGGAATATTTCCGGGAAAAAAGAAGCTTACACCAAGGCGGCCAAAGGTATCAGAGGCGCTGCTTTCGGGGGTACCGGGGTGTTAAAGCAATATTTTGTAACCTGAATTAACTGCTTAGCAGTATATACGTTCAATAATCAAAAACCCAAACAACAAACAAAAACAGAACGCTATTTAATCATCAAAACTATGAAGAAGATACTTACCACAGTCGCGTTGTTACTGACAGTCGCTTATACAGCCTTTGCACAGGACGAGATTACCGGTCCGAACAAAATGATGCAAAACCACAATTTGTTTAGTGGTACGGAAGTAACCAACTCCGGCATCGGGATAAAAGCAGGCATAAACCACACGCGGCTCCGCGGCCAGGATTCCGATGCGATGGGCACCCTGAGCGGGCATACCAATTTTCATGCGGGCGCGTTTGCCCAGTTCAGTATCACCGATTTTTTCTCTATCATGCCGGAAGTGCTGTATATGCGCCGGGGTTATAAAGTAACCAACAACAACACCGATGCCACCTACCGGTTTAATTCCTTTGATGTGCCGCTGTTGTTTGTCTTTAACCCCGTAAACGTCCTGAATATACACTTCGGACCGCAGGCAGGGTATATTATTGCGGGCAAGAAGGATGGCACCGAGGTAAACATCGATAACTACAACACCTTTAATTATGGTGCGGCAGCAGGCATCGAGGCCCGCGTGAGCAGGTTCAGAATCGGCGCCCGCTACAACATGAACTTCAATGACCTCCGGGAAAGAAACGACCAGGGAGTGGATATAAACGAAAATGCCAAGCTCCATACCATCCAGGGCTACATTGGAGTCGGGTTTTAGCAGATTTGGCTAGTATTAACAGGAAAATGTATGCGCAGGCGCAGGCAACAGTTGCAGTATAGCCTTGTATGTTGCAAGCTGCTATTGCTGTTGCTTGCCTGCGCCTGCGAAACTTCTATTAAAACCGACGATGCCGAAGTGGGCGAAGCACTGGAAAAGCCCGTTGCCATTGCCCCTACCGACGCCTTACAGGTAGATACTGCAAAAAGCGAAGTAACCTGGATAGCCACTAAAATAACGGGCAGGCACAACGGCATATTCCGGCTGCTGAATGGCGAACTGCAACTTCAGGAAAATAAAATTACAGGAGGAACACTCGTTATTGACATGACCTCGCTACAGGCTACCGACAAATCGATCGGGGTGGAAGGCAACCGGAAATTAACCGCTCAACTCAAATCAGCCGACTTTTTTGATGTGGAGCTTTACCCGATGGCGGTTTTCGAAATTATTTCGGTAGCACCCTACGACAGTACCGCAACAGAAAAGCCAGGCAGGCGCGCCTACAGCGACCTGAAACTTAAAAACCCCACCCACACCATTACCGGTAACCTCGAAATAAAAGGCACTGTAAAAAGTATAACTTTCCCGGCCCACATAACCAGTAAGCCGAACGAACTTAAGGCCAGGGCAAACTTCAACATTGACCGCACCAAATGGGGCCTCACCTACCTCTCCGACCAATCGTTAGGCGATAAAACAATTTATTCGGACGTGAACATCGGATTCGACATTATTGCCAAACCATGAGGCTGCAACCGCACATGGCTGTTCTTTACAGTAAACCACACCTGCAGCATATGAGAAAGCTTCTTTGCCTGCTACTTCTACTCTTATTCACCTTTGCAGCCCATGCACAGCAGGAGGCCCTGCAGCAGTTTAACACCAAACAGTCCGAGATCTTAAAATTCGGTATGCTGGGGCTGGGCCTGTGGGCGCTGCTCAACATCCTGACCGGCAGCCTCAGCCTGACCAAAGCCACGCGCAGCAAACGTTATTTCCACCAGATGAACCTGTACTGGAACATCGTTAACATCTGCATTGCCGGTGCCAGCCTGTATTTTATTCTTTCCGATGATGCCACCCGCTCCATGGCCCAAAGCCTTTCGCTGCACCACTGGTTCAAGAAAATTCTGTACCTGAATGTGGGGCTGGATGTAAGTTATATCCTGCTGGGGGCGCTGCTGAAGGAGCACTCCCGCAATTCGCCTAAAACCGAACAGTTTACCGGCTGGGGCAACGCCATCGTCCTGCAAGGCCTCTTCCTGCTCCTGCTCGACCTGGTGCTGACCGCTTTCCTGGAGAAGCTGACGGGTCAGCTGATGCAGCTCGTACCAGCGCTCTAACAAAACAGAGCCGCACCTGCCCTGCTGGCTGATGCGGCTCTGTTTTGTTACTGTAGGGCAGCCTACTTCCGGTTATGAATGCCTTCTGCAAACTCCTCGATCATCTTTTTGTTGAAAGCCGGAATGTCATCGGGTTTGCGGCTGGTTACCAGTCCCTGGTCCACCACCACCTCCTGGTCAACCCAGTCGGCGCCGGCATTTTTGAGGTCGGTCTGGATGCTGGGGTAGCTGGTCATTTTGCGGCCTTTTACTTTACCGGTTTCAACCAGCGTCCAGGGGCCGTGGCAGATGGCGGCAATCGGCTTGCCACTCGACAGAAACGCATCTACAAACGCCACAGCCGTTTTGTTGGTGCGCAGGTGGTCCGGGTTCATCACGCCGCCCGGCAGCAGCAGTCCGTCGTAGTCGTCGGCTTTGGCGCTGTCCAGTTTTTTATCCACGTCAAATTTATCGCCCCACTTGGTGTGGTCCCAGCCTTTTACCTGCCCGTCCTGCGGCGAAACAATATGCGTTTCGGCCCCTTCGGCCTCCAGGGCTTTTTTAGGCTCCGTCAGTTCTACCTGCTCAAAGCCGTTCTCAACTAAAATTGCTATCTTTTTTCCTTTCAGTTTGTCTGCCATAGGTCTCGTTCTTAAGGTTTGAAAATGAAAACTTGTGTACTCTGAAGTAACGCACAGGGGCTGGTTTGGTTATTCGAGCAGGAGCAGAGGGTATGGTGGCAGCAGCAGAAATAAAAAAGCCAAAGCGAAGAACATTATAGCAGGATAAACGTCCGGATAATAGCAGCTTTTCCATAAGAAGCGCTTCAGGTTTCAGATTGCCTTTACCCGGAAAGCCATGAAAAACAGAATGTTCCTCCTGCAGTTGTTACTGCTTAGCCTGATCAGTTTCCGTGGCCTTGCGCAGGTAAGGCTTGGGGTGCAGGCAGGCGGCACGTACAGCGATTTCCGGCATGTGCAGGCAGACCGTGAGAATGAGAAAGCGTTAAGAAAAGCGACTTCGCCCATCCCTGGTTTTAGCATAGGCGTGCTCGCCGGTTACCAGCTGAGCAAAGCGTTCAGCCTCCAGACCGGGTTGAACTGGACCAACAAAGGGGAGCGGTATGAGGACAAGGGAAAAGACATGAATGTGGCCTTCGAATACGACCAGAAAACAAGCGTTCACTTTTTAGAAGTACCTGTACAGGCAGCCTGTCATATCAGGAAGTTCCAGGTTGTTGCCGGTCCTTACATCGGCATCGGAATGCTTGGGCACAGGAAGTCCGAATTTAACGGAACCGTGAACGGTGTTTCCGAAACAAATGAAGAACGGCTCCGGATAAAATTCAGGAACACACTGCCGGCAGACTTTGCCCCCGAAAACGGGATACTTTACCAGCGCCGCCTGGACTACGGCCTGAACGGCGGCATCGGGTACCAGGCTGGTCCGGCTTTACTCCGGGCAACCTACGCCTGGGGCCTGGCCAACTCCCGCACCCGCCTGGAAGGGGATGAAACCTATAAGGATTTCAAAAGTTTTTACAGGGTGATTGGGCTGTCGGTGGTTTATTGGTTTAAAGAATAAAAATAAAACATATTAAAATTATACAAAACAAGCCATTTCAGACGTTCTAACAGTACTTTAAATTTTCTTACACAAAACATCTGAAGCTATGAAAAAGGAACCTTCCCTCCTGCTACTCCTAATGTTCTGCTTTGTTAGTGTTCATTGTTATTCCCAGGTAAAGCTTGGTATACAGGTGGGGGTAAATTCCAGCCGCATTTCTGCTGAAGCAATCAATCATAATGCAGATAGAGATATTTCTAAGCCTAGGCTTGGCTATAGCTTTGGCATAATAGCGGAGAATAAACTCAGCGATGCATTTAGCTTGCAGTCTGGATTAGCCTGGACCAATAAAGGGTATAAATTTGGTGATAAAGGAGAATCTGTGAATGGATCATATGAATTTAGGAATAACATCTCTTTGAATTATTTAGAGGTTCCGATGCATATAGCATATTCAAAAAGAAATTTTCAGGTTCATGCCGGCCCATACGTGGGGATCGGGATACTAGGCAGTGTCAGACACAAAAGCAGTGGTAATAACAATTCAAGCTCTTTTAAAGGAAAGATAAAATTTAGGAATACAGTTAATGAAGCTGATTATTTGGAATATTTGGAAGCAAATGATGGAGAATTTGTTGACTTCAGGAGCCGCTTTGATTATGGACTAAACTTCGGGCTTGGTTACCGGGCTGCGGCCGCATTAATCAGTAGCACTTACTCCTGGGGGATGGCCAATATTATCCCAGCTTCCGGCGATGAGACTGTAACCAGTATAAATCCCTACAAAGGACACAATCGTGTATTAAGCCTCTCTGTTGCTTATTTTTTCAAAGGATAATCAGGTTAGAGCCATACACTCTCATAGCATCTTGAGTAAAACAGCAGCACGAATAAATAAAACAGCCAATCGTATCACCGATTGGCTGTTTTTGTTCAGAGGAATAATTTAGAAAAACTTCCCGGCCGCCATAAACAAGGTCCGGAAGCTGACCAAAATAATCACCACACCCACCATAATCAGCATGGTCTTCACCGGGATGCGGCGGGTAAGTGAGGCAGCGATGGGCGCAGCCAGCACACCGCCGATAATCAGGCCGGCAATAATCTGCCAGTGCGTGAGGCCAATCATGGTGATAAACGTGAGCGACGAAGCCAGCGCCACAAAGAATTCAGCCAGGTTAACAGAGCCGATGGTAAAGCGGGGGTTGTTGCCGCGCACAATCAGGCTCGACGATACAATAGGCCCCCAGCCGCCACCGCCAACCGAATCCATAAAGCCACCGAAGATAGCCAGCGGTGCGATTTTCTTGGCTTTGATACCATCCTTTTTGGGCACAAACGCCTTGCGCAGGATAATCATACCCAGCACCAGCGTGTACGCCGACACCAGCGGCTTAAGAATGTAGTTATATTCCTCCAGCGACGACAGCACATACGCCCCCAGCATAGCGCCCACAATACCCGGCAGCAGCAGGTTCTGGAACAGCTTGCGGTTTACGTTGCCAAATTTCAGGTGCATGAGCCCCGAGGCGCCGCTGGTAAAAATTTCGGACACATGCACACTGGCACTGGCCGCGGCAGGCGATACACCGGTAGCAATCAGGAAAGTAGTAGAGCTGACGCCGTAGGCCATGCCCAGCGCCCCGTCTATCATCTGGGCAATAAAACCGCCGAGTATGAACAGGAAAATATCGGAAGTCACTTCCTGTTTGATGCCAGCTGGAATGTACTCCAGCACCAGCAGGTGCATATCTGTAAACCAGGCAACGCAGCCAACCAACAGCAACAAAGTCAGCCCGAACCAAAGGTTCAGCTTTACTCCTTTTTCTTCTGCAGCAGCCACCAAAGCCTCTGCTCCTGTTTCTTGCTGCGGCTCTAAAACCGTGGCATTGTTAATCTTACTTCCTGAAGCCATCATGTTACCTGTTTAGCACTGTTAACTGCCTCTATTCTGAGATCGCAAGATAAACCCTTAATCTCTATAGAAATTATAGACAAATAGAGTAAAACTTTTTGACACTTCCAATTTATTCTTCTAAAAAGGTATTTATTTTGTCCAGATCGCTTAAAAACGTGGAATCCAGGATGTCGGCGGTGGCATCTCTTACCTTCTTCATCACGATCCGTATCTCGCAGGTTGCCTCGTCGATACACTCGTCGCACTTGCGGTAGTAGAGGTGGCTGACACAGGGAATCGGCGCCAGCGGACCATCAATCATCCGGATAACACTGCCAACCGATACCTCCGCCGGGTTCTTCACCAGCGCATATCCGCCTTTTTTGCCCCGTACACTTTGCAGCAGCCCGTTTGTTTTCAGGTCTACCAGTATCGCCTCCAGGAACTTACGCGGAATCCGTTCTTTTTCGGCAATGTCAGATATCAGGATGAGCCCCTCCTGCTGGTGCCTGGCCAGGTACAGAAGCGCTTTTAAGGCATATTTTGCTTTTTTAGAAAGCATGTTCAGGTTAATGGTTAATTTAGCAAAGGTACAAATAAAACAGGACAACCGTTTCCCGCACCAGTCACTTAGCGCTGCCAAGGACCTCAGGAGCAACCTGCGTGCATCAATTCTGAGTAGAAAGAACAGCCTGTTATTGCTAATGCTCTGCCTACTACACTACCTTTGCCGGTTCAGAAACAACAGCTACGGCTAAGCAGACACCCTATGCGTTATTTTTTATTTCTCCTGCTTTTTCTACCTTTTGCTGTCCGGGCACAGTCGGGCAGGAATGTAACGCATCAGCAACTGGTCTGGACGCGGTATCAGAACCAGTTGCAACTTGGCTCCAGATGGGCAATACAATCCGAAGTTGACATGCGTCGTTTCGTATACCACTACAAAATGCACCACCTCGTGATGCGGTCGCAAGGCAGATACACCTTTAACTCGCAGGTAGAGGCAGGGGCAGGATTAGTTTACACGCGACAGTATCCGCAGGACTCCAGGTCGGTTAGCGAACTGGTGGTGCCGGAGTTTCGGGTACAGGCAGATGTTACACTGAAGCAGGCGACAGGGCAGGTGAACCTGCAGCACCGGTACCTGGTGGAGCAGCGCTTTGTACGACGCGTAGTAGCCGATGCCCTTGCCAGCGACTACGTTACCAGCACCCGGTTCAGGTACAGGCTACAGGCGGAGGTGCCGCTCTGGAAAGGCGAAAAGCAGAGTTTTCGGGCAACTATACATGATGAGGTGATGGTACAAACCAGAGAGGCCGTAAAACGAAATATCTTCGACCAGAACCGTATTTACGCCGGGCTGCGGTGGGGAGTATCGCCTAAACTGGCTTTTGAACTGGGCTACCTGAAGTGGTACCAGCAACGGTCCTCCGGCGATGACTTTTACAGCAGGGATATCCTGCGGTTCAGCATCTTGCATAAAGTGCAGTTCTCCGGAGCTAAGTAGAGTACAGCAGCGGGTGTGGTGGCAGGTGCAGCCAGGTTTATTACCGTGTTTTTGACTTTTTTCTATCATCAGTCTTTCGGCGCATGGATACAAGTACGCAGCATTTTCCGGCTTCACGCCCCGTGAAACCAGGCTTCCGGGAGGCCCTGCTTTTCTGGCTCAAGCTGGGCTTTATCAGCTTTGGCGGACCGGCCGGGCAGATTGCCATCATGCATACCTTCCTGGTAGACCAGAAGAAATGGATATCCGACTCCAAGTTTCTGCACGCACTCAACTACTGCATGCTGCTGCCGGGGCCGGAGGCGCAGCAACTGGCTACCTACATGGGCTGGCTCCTGCACGGTGTGCGGGGCGGACTGGCGGCGGGTATCCTGTTTGTGCTGCCGTCGGTGTTCATCCTGCTGGGGCTGAGCATGCTGTACGTAACTTATGGTACCATTCCGTGGGTGGCGGCCCTGTTCTATGGCCTCAAGCCTGCCGTGGTAGCTATTGTGGCGCTGGCGCTGCTTAAAATCGGCAAAAAGTCGCTGCACAGCCCGTTCCACTACGCGGTGGCCCTGCTCAGCTTTGTAGCCATTTTCTTCCTCAACATCCCGTTTCCTTACATTATCCTGGGCGCCATGGCGGTGGCGTTTGTTGTCCGTAAACTGCACCCTTCGCTCCTGCAGGAAGGCAAAGACGGCGTGAGAAGTGCTGCCGATGAACAAAACTACTACATCAACGCATCCAGCAAAGTAGCGGAATCACAACTGGGACCAAAACAGCTCCTGGTAAGAGGAATTTCCGTGCTGCTGCTGTGGCTGATGCCTTTTGTTCTGTTCTACAGCCTGTCGCGGCACTTTGCTTTCTGGAAGACCCTTTCGCTGTTCTTTACCAAAGCGGCCCTCGTTACGTTTGGTGGTGCCTATGCAGTGCTGCCGTATGTGGCGCAGGTGAGCGTTGAAAAACTGCACTGGCTTACGGAGCTGCAGATGATAGACGGGCTGGCCCTCGGCGAAACCACTCCGGGACCGCTGGTGATGGTGCTGGTGTTCGTGGGTTTTATGGCGGGCTACTCTACCTACGGCGGTTCGCTGCTGATGGGCGCGCTGGGCTTACTCACCACCACCTTCTTTACCTTCCTCCCCTGCTTCCTTTTTATCCTGGCCGGCGGACCGCTTATCGAACGCACGCATGGCAACGTAAAAGTAAAAGCAATGCTGGGTGTGGTAACGGCAGCTGTGGTGGGCGTGATCCTCAACCTGACGGTTTACTTTGGCCGCGCTGTCGTATTTCCGGAAAGCTTCCGCTTCCCCGACCTCTTCGCCCTCACCTGGATTATCATTTCGGTGGTGGCGCTATACCGTTTCAAAATTGGCATGATCCCGTGGATTGGCGTGAGCGCGCTGGCGGGTTTGCTGTATTACCTGGTGACCGCCTATCTTTTTTAAGTAGCCGCTATGAAAGGATGTACAACAAACTGCAAAACCTGCCTGTAAACTATTCCATACAAAAAATAGTCAGGTTTAGGATTCCGGCAGGTTTGGCGTTCAACCGCTCCGTGAAAGATCCGCTACTTTTTTCTAAGAAAAATAATTAAATTAGCTTGTGCTTCACCTGTAAAAGCAGGAACTATCCGTTTAACTGGTATGATAAAAAAAATAAAACTACTGGCAGCCACTGCTATCCTTCTTTTTACCTGTGCCGCTTTACCGGCCACGGCACAGGAAGTAGATGTGATCAAGTTCAAAGAACTGGAAAAACTGCGCCAGCTCCCCCACGACACCCTGTACGTGGTAAATTTCTGGGCCACCTGGTGCAAGCCCTGCATCCAGGAGATGCCTTATTTTGAAGCGGTAACCAAACAATACAAAGACCAGCCGGTACGCGTGATCCTGGTGAGCATGGATGCGGTGGAAGACCTGGAAAAACGCGTTAAACCTTTTGTACAGAAGCGCAGTCTAAAATCCAGGCTGCTGCTGCTCGATGAAACCGACGCCAACACCTGGATTGACAAACTGGAGCCCAGGTGGTCGGGCGCTATTCCGGCTACCCTCCTGTTTAACAACCACCGCAAGCAGTACTTCTTCGCCGAAAAGGAGCTGAAAGAAGAAGAGTTACAGGCATTGATTAACAAGTATAAACCCGTAAAAAAGTAGTCGTATATGAAAAAAGTAAACCTCTCTTTTCTTTACCTGGCCTGCCTGCTGCTTGCAGGTGTGCTGGTATCTGCTGTTCCGGCTGAGGATGGCTATCAGGTCGGTGACAAGGCACGCGACTTTAAACTGAAGAACATAGATGGCAAGATGCTGTCGATGAGCGACTTCAAAGACGTGAAAGGCATTATTGTTACCTTCACCTGCAATTCCTGCCCATATGCCGTGGGCTACGAAGACCGCCTCATCGAGCTGCATAACAAATACGCGCCGCAAGGCTATCCTGTAGTTGCCATCAACCCCAACGACAAAACAAAATCGCCTGCCGATTCTTTCGACAAAATGCAGGAGCGCGCCAAAGACAAGAAGTTCCCGTTCCCGTACCTCTACGACGAAACACAGGAAATTACCAAAACCTATGGCGCTACCCGCACACCGCAGCTGTATGTGGTGCAAAAGCAGAAAGACGGCTCGTTTAAAGTGGCCTACATCGGCGCGATAGACGACAACTCCCGCGACGCTTCGAAGGTGGAAAAGAAATATGCCGAAGCAGCCCTGGATGAACTGGTAAAAGGCAAGCCCGTAACCCAGAACAGCACCAAAGCCATTGGCTGCACCATCAAGTGGCGCGAAGCATAAGCTAAACTATCAAGCAAAGGCTTATTACAGCTGGAAAGCCAGCGGCAACAGGATACTGAGATACCTGCCGCCGCTGGCTTTGTTGTTTTATTGGCCTGTCATCAGTTCTCCGGCATCGATTTTTTATTCTGCACCTGCCACCACACCTACACCTGCTGCTCACCGGCCTGTGCCAGCCCCGGCGGCTTTAGTATGTCCGGCATGTCCGGCGGAAAAATACGCTGCGCCCCGGCTACCCGGGCCTCTACTTCAAACTTGTTGTTGTAGTACCCCCGCTTCACTGACTCCCACAGGTACAATCCCAGGAAACGGTAATAGCCATGTTCCTTAAACTGCCTGATGTGGCACAGCTCATGCGCCACCCACTCTTCGTTGCGGAGAAAGGTGTCCCTGTCCACCCCGCTTAAATGAATGGTTTCCCCCAGCACCATCGCCACCCGTTTGGTTTTTAAAACGACGCGTGCGATACGGGCAAAAAAAGAATTTTCCACAATTTTACAATTCATATACTCCTATTCCTATATTGTATTATCCCTGGCTTCCGAAGCCGCTTTTCAAACAAGCTAAAAGGTTAATGTGCTGAAATATTGGGCGAACAATCAGTGGCGCCAAGCCAACTGTAAACCACTTAAATTTGGATATTTAACTTTTCACATTTAACTTCACAACCGGTTGTTATCTGGCAACACCCTGAAATTATAATCCGGCCTGGCTGGTGCCCTGTTGCACAGCCGGTTTGTAACAAAAGGTGAAACTGTTTTCTCCCGTAGCACGGGTCACAAACGAGCTAAACCCCATGATAAAAAGTATTACGCTGAGTGTATTTGCCCTGATCTCACTCGCGCTTTCTTATTTCTACGAAGTAATTCCTGCTGCAGACACCTCAGCAGCAACTGCAGCCGCAGCCGCCCCGGCTGCTTCTTTCTCCGGTGCCGACATGGTAAATACCCTGCAGCTGCGTCTGCCACCCGAAGAGGCTCCTGATGCACTCACAGCCACAGACTCTCTTTTTTACGAACGCTACTCCCAAAAGCTGGGCCTG
Source organism: Botryobacter ruber (assembly GCF_003347595.2). GTDB lineage: Bacteria > Bacteroidota > Bacteroidia > Cytophagales > Hymenobacteraceae > Pontibacter > Pontibacter ruber_A. The sequence goes on from NZ_QCZK02000024.1 coordinate 179,343, forward strand.
AACCTCGACTACAGTGAAGACCGGAAGCTTTTGAAAACCGTAACCGCGTGGCTCGGCACCCCCTACCGCTACGGCAGCAGCTCTAAAAAGAAAGGCACCGACTGCTCCGGCTTCGTTTCCAGCATTTACCGCGAAGTGTATGGCATTAACCTTACCCACAGTTCCCACTCCATGTTCCAGCAAGTCGAACGTGTCCGGAAAGACAGCATCCGCACCGGCGACATCGTTTTCTTCCGCCGGAGCCCGAAACAACCCATCTTCCATGTAGGCATTTACCTGAAAGGCAACAAATTTATCCACTCCGCCTCCAAGGGTGGTGTCCGGATCAGTTCGCTGAAAGAGCCGTTTTACAACAGAAATTATTTTGCAGCCGGACGCGTAAACTAAGCTGCTCCCGATAACATTCTCAAGCCCTGTGGTGTATACGCTACAGGGTTTTTTGTTTTAAAAGCTACAACAATTTTTTCAGGAGGGAAGTATAGCTAGGTTGTTATTATTTAATCAAATTGCAACCTGTAACCAAAGCAACCGCCTGGCAGCACAGCCCGGGCAAATGCAGCATTAACAACAGCGTAATACACGAACAAACAGCATGGAGAATCAACGACCAGATGGCACCAGAGTAGCACAAAGCACTTTTTTTAAAGCATTTCTGCAGAAAGCTGAAAAGCTTCTGAAACACCCGATTGAAGTATCGAAACTGATAGGCGATGTGCTTAAAAAAGCAGCCTCCAAAAAGAACATTGGCGAACTGGCAGTAGAAGTCTGGGAAAACCTGCAGCTACTGTCGCGCATGATCAAGGCCGCCATGTCGGGCGAGTACCAGGGCATACCAACGCCTACGCTGGTAGGCGGCATTGCCGTTTTTATCTATTTCCTGTCGCCCATCGATTTTATCCCGGACTTTATACCGGTTGTCGGCCTGCTCGACGACGCCGCCCTACTGGCCTGGTTTATGACAAGCATTAAAACCGAGCTCGACCGCTTTGCCCACTGGGAAGCCACCAAACCCACTCCTGTCAGAAGCAGCACCGTCCACGACGCCGACAGCTCCTTCGGAACGCCAAAATACAGCAACCAGCCGGCAGGCACCGTAACAACTGCCAGCGGACAGGAAGCACCACACACGCATGGCGTAGGTTCCGAAAGCACGCACACCGGCAGCGACGAGCCTACGCTACGCTCCGCCACCACCGACAGCAGCCGCAGCCCCAAGAGCAGCAACGACGATCTGCCCACCGGCGGCAACATCCGGTAACATAAAATAACAGACAGGAAAGGCTGCTTTTTGCAGCCTTTTTTTGTGCCTTCCGGAGCCGCTTATCTTCCTCTTATCTTCCTCTCTGTTACCTTAAATATTCCAATAATTAACTATTAACAGGCTAAAATATAGTACAATTCAAATACAAAAATTTAAATTATTTAAGATAAAAGCACTGACCACTATAGCTTTTTAAAAAAATAATTACTTATATTTGGTTCAAGTATTTTGTATTTTAACTCTTAGCCACAGTGAGTTCATCATTTTTACGACTATCTTCCGTTAATCTTCACATAGATGGGATCGGGAAAGTACTGATTGAGAGAAGCGATAAAGCGAAGCGTGTTACCATCAGCGTAAGGCCCCTCAAAGGCATTCGGGTGGCTGTGCCGCCGCATGTTAGCTTTGAGAAGGCCGAACAACTGATCTACACCAAAAGCGACTGGATTAAGGAGCACCAGGCACGCATGAAGCAGCATGAGGCCAAGGTAACGGTGTACGACCACAACCAGGAGTTTAAAACCCGCTCGCATACCTTGCGCCTGCTCACCCACGCACAGTACACCATGCGCTGCGTGATTGACAACGAGTATATCAATGTATTTTATCCTGCCAACAAGGATGTGCGCGACAACGATGTACAGAAGTTTATTCGTAAGTCTATCGAGGAAACGTACCGCAAAGAGGCCAAGCAGTACCTGCCGCAACGCACTGCTTTTTTTGCCGAGAAGTTCGGGTTTAACTATCAGAATGTGTTCATCAAGAATGCCAAGTCGCGGTGGGGCAGCTGCTCGCACATCAACAACATCAACCTGAACCTGCACCTGATGCGCCTGCCCGATGCCCTCTGCGATTACGTGATCCTGCACGAACTGGCCCACACCGTAGAAAAAAACCACGGCCCGCGTTTCTGGGCACTGCTCGACAGCGTGTGCGGCAATGCCCGTGCCCTGGATAAAAAACTGAAAGCTTACCGCATCTCCATCTATTAATCCGGAACTTATCGGGAAAACTGTTACTATACTACATTTATTCTGAAACAGTCCGGGTGTTTGTGAAATGCATAAATCCACAAACACCCGGACTGTTTTATTTTGCTGCACCTGCCACCACACCCTCTGCTCCTTTGCCTGAACACGATTAAATGATTAAAGGATAAACAGGATGCTACACCAGCAATTCAACAATTTAGCCATTTAACAATTCACCCCCATTAGCACATCAGCACATTATATTCCGCTGCTGCAGCCACCATACCCTCTGCTTCACTTTGCAACGGGTAAGCTCTAAACAAAAAAAGGTGAAGCTCAGCCCCACCCTTTCTTGTACAAACACTATATTCAACTTGCCTTGCGGATCACGTGTGTCGACACATACTCTATGAAATCGCCCACCGTATCTATCGGAACTTCATCCGGAATGGTGATATGAAAATTTTTCTCTAACTCAAGAATAATATCCACCACATCTACCGGATCAAAACCAATGTCCTGCATCAGGTTCGCTTTTGCCTGCAGACGCGCAGGCCGGATGCGTTTCGTTTTGCTGATGATCTGGACTACTTCCTTTTTGATGGTTCTATCTGTTGTATCCATAATCTTATATATATTCTCTAACCTTTCCGTTTACTTGTACTGATTCCTGATTGCGCTTAAAGGTTGCAGCTCGTTTCTGTTTCCCGATGATTTTATCTTTCACCTTTTCGTTGAGCAGGTACATCACCGGCACAATCAGCAAGGTAATGATCGTGGCAAAACTCAGGCCAAAGATAATTGTCCAGGCTAACGGGCCCCAGAAAGCGGCACTGTTGCCGCCCATAAAGAAGTGCGGCTCAAACCTGGTGAACAGGGTGTAAAAATTCAGGTTGATACCTAAGGCCAGCGGCACAAGACCCAGTACAGTAGCTGTGGCTGTAAGCAACACCGGGTTCAGACGCGTTTTACCGGCTTCCACAATCGCTTCTTTCAGCTCTTTGCCTTCTTCCAGCAGCAGGTCTGTGAACTCTACAATCAGGATACCGTTTTTCACCACGATACCAGCCAGTGCCACGATACCTACACCGGTCATCACAATCGAAACATCCATTCCGAAAATGGAGAAGCCCAGCAGCACGCCAATAATACTAAACAGCACCTCGCTCAGGATAATGAATGGTTTCGAAACGGAGTTGAACTGCGTTACCAGCACCAGGAAGATAATACAGAAAGCTGCCACCAGTGCTATGAGCAGGAACTCCATTGTTTCCTGCTGTTCTTCCTGCTGTCCACCCATTTTTACCTCGTAGCCTTCCGGCGTCTGGAAGTTCTTCAGCGACTGCTCTATCTGCTGCACAATTTCGTTGGCGTTATAGCCTGCCAACACATTCGACTCGAGCGTCACCATGCGCTTCAGGTTTTTGCGTTTGATGCCGCCATAGGTGTTGGCATACTCCACACTCGCCACCGACGACATCGGGATCTGGCGGATCTGCCCGGAGTTCATGTCGCGGTACGTGATGCGCATATCGAGCAAGGCATTCAGGTTTTCCCGGTAATTCTCCTCCAGCCTTACCTGGATCGGGTATTCATCTTCGTCCAGTTTAAACTTAGAGGCCTCTTTACCAAAAATAGCCGTTCGTAACTCCGTACCAATCTGGGCAGTGCTGATGCCTTCGCGGTTGGCACGCTCACGGTCGATGTTGATGACGATCTCCGGTTTGCTGTCTTCCAGATCCGACTTCAAGCCTTCGATACCGGCAATCTGCTGCTGGTTGATGTACTGCGTCACAGACTTGGAAAGGGCGATCAGTTCCGGGAACTCTTCGCCCGAAATTTCGATGCTGATCGGCTTGCCAACCGGAGGTCCGGACTGCTCTTTGTCCACGGTTATCTCTGCACCCGGTATGCCTTTTACCGCCTCGCGTATCTCGCTCAGGTAATCGGCGGTGGTTCTGTCGGTGGTGCGGTCCTGGTACTCCACAAAGGCTACCGTCACTTTTCCTTTATGCGACTGCGCGGTTGTGCTGCGGTCGTTCTGGTCGCCGGCGCCAATGGCCACGTTCGAAATAACTGACTCCACATCCGGGTTTTCCTGGCCTATTACCTTGTAAATGCGGTTTTCCACCACTTTGGTCACAGAGTCGGTTACAACCTGGTCGGTACCAACCGGCATCTGGATGTAAGTGTACACAAAGTTCGGATCACTCTCCGGGAAGAACACCACCTTGGGCGGACGCACCGCCGTCAGGAAAATAGACAGGAAAAGCAACCCAATAACTCCCAGGAACACACCAACCGGCCTGTAGCCTACCAGTGTCCAGCGCAGCACGCGCTCATAGCCGTTCATAAAGCGGGGCAGCGTCTTGTTCTGGAAGGAGTGGATCATGCGCGTAAACAGGTACTTGTTCAGCACCACCAGCAGTACGCCCAGCACGATCAGGTTAGCAGTACCATACCAGCCTGTAATGTAGCCGATCACAGCCAATGCCAGGGCGCCCAGCACCAGCAGCAGGAACGACTTGCGTGCTTTTACCGAAACATCGGCACCATGATGCTCTTTCTTCATAAAAGAAACCGCAAACACCGGGTTCATGATAAAAGCCACCAGCAACGACGACACCAGCGTGAGGATGAGCGTGATGGGCAGGTAGAACATGAACTTACCCACAATACCCGGCCAGAAGGCCAGCGGCAGGAAGGGTGCTACCGTTGTAAGCGTACCGGCCAGTACCGGCACAAACACTTCGCCGGCCGCTAATTTGGCCGCCTTTACAATCCCTACATTCGACTGGTTAAAGATACGGTGCGTGTTTTCGATTACCACAATGGCATCGTCTACCACAATCCCCAGCGCCAGCAGAAACGCGAACAGCACAATCATATTGAGCGAAAACCCGATAATAGGCATCACGATAAAGGCAAGGCACATCGAAATTGGCACCGACAGGCCCACGAAAATGGCGTTCGTGGTTCCCATGAAGAACATCAGGATGATCGTTACCAGCACAAAGCCGATGATGATGGTGTTCAGCAGGTCGTTCAGGGTGTGGCGTGTCTGCGTGGCCTGCTCGCCGGTTATGGTTACCTTCAGGTCGTCGGGGAGCACGGTTCCCTGCATCTCTTCCACCAGGTCGGAGATGTTATTCGAAGCTTCGATCAGGTTCTCGCCGCTTCGCTTGATCACGCTGAGGGTGATAACGGGAGAATTGTCGAGGCGGGCAAAACTTTCACGCTCTTCAAATCCTTCCTTCACCTCGGCAATCTCCTTTAGCTGAATGTTGGCTCCGGAAAGCGATTTCACCACGATATCGCCAATCTTGTTCGGGTCCACATACTGGCCGGCAATGCGCACCGAACGGCGCATCTCGCCAACCACAATGTTACCGCCTGAGATTGTTACGTTTTCAGAAGCAATGGCACGCTCCACATCCGAGAAGGTAACTTTTGCCAGCTGCATTTTGTAGAGGTCCAGGTTCACCTGCACTTCTTTGTCCAGGGCACCAACCAGGTCTACGCGGGTAATTTCTTTCATCCCCTCAATCCGGTCCTGCACGTCTTCGGCATATTTTTTCAGCCGGTCCATGCTGTAGTTGCCCGACACGTTCACGGCCATAATCGGGAATTCGGAGAAGTTCACCTCCTGCACGTCCGGCTCCCGTGGCAGGTCCGACGGCAGCTCGGAACGGGCTTTATCCACCGCGTCTTTTACCAGCTGCTTGGCCTCCGTTACCTCCACATCGGTGTTAAACTCCACGATCACCATGGAGAAGTCCTGGATGGAGTTGGACGTAATTTTCTTCACCCCCGATACCGCCTTCAGCTTTTTCTCGATGGGGCGCGTTACCAGGTTCTCCATATCAGAGGGAGAGGTGCCCGGGTAAACGGTACCTACAAAAACAGTAGGAATAACAATATCGGGGAAGTTTTCTTTCTGCAGGGTGATATACGAATATATACCCGCCAGCGTAATGATTATGGTCATGATATAGACACTCGTTCTATTATCAATCGACCAACTTGTGGGCTTAAACTGCTTCATCTGGTTACGCTTTAATTTGATTGAACATTGCTCACCTGCCCGAACACCACCGGCTGCCCTTCGTTCAGGTTCTGGTAACCGGCTGTAATAATCTGGTCGGTAGGCTTAAGGCCTTCCAGCACTTCTACCTGGCCGGCATACGTAACGCCGGTGGTAATTTCCTGGCGTGCCGCCACATAGCGGTTGCCTTCTTTGCGGGCCACATAAATGTATTCGGCCTTACCATCCTGCTGCACCAGGTTTACCGGCACCGTAATGGCGTCTTCGTTTTTGTAGTTGCGGATGCGCACCACCGCCAGCAGGTTAGGGCGCAGCGCTATTTCCTTGTTGTTCTTCAGCTTAAGTTCGATTGTAAAAGTGCGGCTGGAAGGGTTGATAAACTGACTCACCACATCCACGGTAGCCGGCACCTCTTTGTCCAGGTCGGGAAAGCGCACAATGGCTTCGTCGCCTTTGTTTATCTTAGCCATGTAAGCTTCCGATACTTCTGCCACTACCTTGCCGCCTGTAGTATTCACGACCCGGATAATGCCCATACCCGGCATCACTGCCTCGCCTGTATTCGGCATTACATCGTCTACCACGCCACTGATAGGCGCTTTCACGTTAAACTGGCTGCGTTGCTGCTGCAGGGCACCCAGGTTGCGCTGCAGAGCTTCGTAGTTGTTTTTGGCCGTGAGGTACTGCATTTCGGTTCCAATCTTCTGGTCCCAGAGGTTTTTCTGTTTCTCGTAGGCAATGCGGGCCAGGTCCAGACGGGTGCGCAGTTCGGCCAGGTTCTGCTCCAGCACCGTCGCATCAATCGTAGCCATGGTCTGTCCTTTCGACACGCGGTCGCCACGCTCTACCTTCACGCTCGTCAGCACCCCGCCCACCTGCGGACTTACCAGCACATCCTGGTCGAACTGCGCCTTGCCCGGCACTTCCAGGTAATGGCTGAAAGTATCCTGCTGCACCGATGCCACGCTCACCGGCACCGTCTTTTTCTCGACAACACCACCTTTGCCTTCTTTTTTCAACTCTGCCTCCAGTGTGGCAATCTGCTCCTGTAGCTCTGTCTGCTGCTCTTTTAAGGCGGCCAGTTGCGCTTCCTTATCATTTTCCTGTTGGCAAGCTGCAAAGGCTATGGTGGCAGCTACAGAAGTAAATAGTAGTATCTTTTTCATTTTTAGTACAGGTCTGGTTGGTTTCAAGTGTTTTATTTTGTTGTTAAGGTGCCGGTAGCTTTGTCGAGGTTTACTTTGGCGATAAGGGCATCGTACATGGCGGCGTAGTAATTGGTTTGTGCCTGGCGCAGGTCGGTTTCGGCAGTTACCACTTCCAGGTTCGTGCCCACCCCTTCCTGGAATTTGATTTTGGCAACACGCGCGATTTCTTCTGCTAACTCTAAATTTTCGCGCTGCGAGGCCAGTACCTCCAGCGAGTTGGTGAGTTCTGTAGAAGATTGCGCCAGTTGCAGGTCAATGCTTTGCTTGAGGGTTTCAAATCCTAACTTCGTATTTTCGAGGGTAAGCTTGGACTGTTGTATCTGGTAGTGTTTGCGAAGTCCATCAAAAATGGGCACCTGCAGCTGCACGCCAAGAAATCCAAAATCCAGCCAGTTGGTCCTTTTAGTTATAAAAGAAAACTCATTACTGGCGGTACTGTAACCAAAGCGGGAATTCAGATACAGTTTTGGCAAATACCCGGAGCGCAGATTTTTCAGGTCCAGTTGGGCCAGGTCACGTTGCGTTTCCAGCAACGAATATTCTATGCGGTTGCTGTAGTTAAAGCTGCCCGTGTTCGCTTTGCTCATGTCCACCTCCACTTCACTTAGCTTATCTGTCAACACGAGCTGTTCTTCCTGGTCCATACCCATCTGGAATTTAAGCAGGTCTTCGCTCAGCTGCAGCAGGCGCTCTGTTTTTTGCTTCTCCACGTTCAGGTTATTGCGCGTAACACGCAGGCGGTCTACATCCAGCTTTTCGGCCACGCCATTCTCGAACATTACCTGCGTTTGATGCAGCAGGGTATCCAGGCGGGCTAGGTTCTGGTTCAGAAGCTCCATGCGCTCCCGACTTACCAGCACACTGTAATAAGCTTTTGACACCTGCTCTGCTACCTCTATTTCAGTTTGCGTCAGGCTCTTGCGCGATAGCTCTGTATAGGTTTTAGCAGCCTTTAGCCCGATCAGGTAAGATCCGTCAAACAGCAACTGGCTACCCGTAAGAACTGCATTGCCGGAATATATTGGTGTAAAAGGCAATGCCACGTATGTACCTGGCTCTGCATCCGGGTTAGTAAACTGAGCAGGCACAAAGGTCTTTTGCTGCACAAAGAAACCGCCCACATCAGCGGAAGCATTTATCTGCGGCAATCCCATCGCCCTGATCTCTCCCACTTTGGCTTTGGCACTAAGCTGCTCGTTGCGGGCAGCTTTCAGGTTGGGCCGGTTGGCGATGGCAAACTCGATACTCTGGCTTAGGCTAAAGGACTTGGGCGCTTCCTGAGCCTGCGCTCCTTGCAGGCAGAGGATGGCGAAAACAGCCCATAGCAGGCTACTTATTTTTTTCATGGTTCTGAGGAAATTTAAAGGAAGGATCAATTACTCTTCTTCTGTAATCTGTTTGTACTTGTTGATAAGTTTATGGCCTTTCAGGGTAGCGATGCCAAGCATGTATATCTCAAGATTTGACTCCTGCACGTGGTGCAGTTCAAACTTGTGTGGGGGGAAAATGTGCCTGTCGAACGGCACCTCGATCATGGTCAGGCGCAGGCGGGATACTACTTCAATATCCAAGTCGGTACGAAACAGGCCTTCTTTCATGCCCCGCTCCAGGTTCTCTTTTATCTTGCCAAGTATAAAATCAGCTTTATGTTTCTGCCACATCTGCCAGCTGCCGGCATGGTACTTCTGCAGATCATGAAAAATAACCGGATGTATGTTGGCAAAGATCTCCCGGGTTACCTCCATTATTTTAAACTGCTCATCAATGGCATTTTCAGCATGCTGAATAAAGCATTCGCAACTCGATGTATGATTTTCCAGGAAAACCCGGAAAGCGGCAAACACCATTTCATCTTTGTTGCTGAACCACTTGTAAATCGTTTTCTTGGACATAGACAGGTGCTGCGCCACCTCATCCATCGAAACACTTTTTATGCCCTTCTGGCAAAACAGCTCAAATGCGCCCTTTACTATCCTGTTTTGCACAGCTGCATTCTCTGCTAAAACTACTTCTTTCTGTTCCACAACACAAAACTATGGAAACGTTTTTTATTCCAAAAGTTTCCAAAAGCATTTATTTTTCCTCCTAACAAACCTTCGTGCAGCCGCTGCGGCTGTAAAATTGGAACATCCCGTTAACATCAGGAAGCACTATTAGACCAACTGCCGCTTTTCCTGTCCCAGTAGCCGGATTTTACCGCCGAACAAGAAAAGCGCCGCTATCACTTTACTGGAGCAGCGGGTGCTTCAGATGCCAAGCACACTGCGCAACCTGGTGTAGCCACTCTTACTCAGCGGAATGCGTACCCCACTCTTCAGCAAGGCCACATGGCTGTCTTTTTCAAAAGGTTCGATGCGGGTGAGCTGGCTCAGCGCCAGCATAAAAGAGCGGTGCACCCGCACGAACTGCTTCGGGTCCAGCGTCTTTTCATAATAGCTCATGGTCTTCTTCTTCAGGAAAACGCCGTCTCTGATATGAATTTTTACATAGTCGTCGTAGGCTTCCAGGTACAGCACCTCCTGCACCGGGATAATGCGGATGTTGTTGCCGGTTTTTACCACGATGCGCAGGTGCTCTTCGGGCTGCTTGCCTGTTACCTCCTCCAGTTGGTGAGCAGCGGGTGTGGTGGCAGCTGCAGAGCGCTGGGCGAGCCATTTTTTTACCGCCGCCTCAAAACGTTCTTTGCTGAAGGGCTTGAGCAGGTAGTCTACGGCATTGGCCTCGAAGGCTTTGATCGCATATTCATCAAAGGCGGTTGTGAAGATAACGCCCGGCGCCTGCTCTACCAGTTCCAGCATCTCAAACCCGTTTATTTTGGGCATCTGGATGTCGAGGAAGATGAGGTCGGGCTGGTGCTGCAGGATGGCTTTTACACCTTCAAACCCGTCGCCGCACTCCTGCACTACCTCCAGCTCCGGAAAGCTTTGCAGGTACTCGGCCACGATACTCCGGGCCAGGGGCTCATCGTCTATTATCAGGCATTTTTTCATGTTGCTGTTGTGGAATTTTAATGGTTGTTGTAAACACGCTGTCGTGCGGACTGGTAGTGAGCAGGTCCTGGCGGGCGTAGAGCAGGTAGAGCCTGCGCCTTACGGAATCGAGTCCGAAGCCGGTACCTTTGCGGGGCTGCTGCGTAGTCGGGTCGTATGGATTTTGAGTGGTGATTACAAGGTAACCGTCTTCCGTCGCGGCTTTTATGCTGATTTCGGTGTCGCCAACCGTATCGTAAAGTCCGAATTTGATGGCGTTCTCCACCACCGGCTGAAGCAACAGGACAGGCAGGCGCATTGGCAGGCTCTCCTCCTGCGCCGCTAACGTTACATGCAGGCGATGCCCGAAACGCACTTTTTCAATATCCAGGTACAGCTGCAGTTGCTGCAGTTCATCTGCCAGCGGCACCTGTTGCTGGTTGTCCTGGCGCAGCGTGCCCCGCAGGAAATCGGAGAGCTGCTGCACCATTTTCCGGGCCTGCTCCGGCCTGGCCACCACCAGTGCACTGATGGAGTTGAGGCTGTTGAACAGGAAGTGCGGCTGCAGTTGCTGGCGCAGGTTGTAGAGTTCCGCCTCACGGGCCAGTTTCTCGGTGGCCATTTTCCGCTCCTCGGCCTGTTGCAGCTCACGGGTATAAAACCAGAGCCACGTCAGCAGCAGCATCAGCAGTATCATCAGCCAGGCAACCGCCACACGCACAGCCAGGGTCGCGTTTACAAATGCCAGGTAAGCTTCCTGCCCTGCCCACAGCTCACCCACCAACCAGTAAAAAACAGCAGTACAGATACCGGCCAGCCCCAGTCCCCAGCCCAGCAGGAAAGCGCCCTGCCGTATGTCGGGCTGGTAATAGCGCAGACCGGTACCCATGGCATAGCCGCCCATCGCGATCAGCAGGTTGGAGAGCAGCGCATCGGTACCGGTGATGGCCACCCCGAAGCCGGCAGGCCACAGCACCAGTGCCTGTACCACCGCCCACAGCAGCGCCCAGCCCAGGTAAAGGAGAATCAGACGGAAAGGAGACATGAATTTTTCCGGTAGCGTTAGTAACTCTTGATGTTGAGGCCGCCGAGCAGCGTAGTTCCCTTCAGGATCAGCACTTTGTTGGGGTCGTGGCCGTGTGCCAAAGCAGGTCGCCTGTCATCGATACCGCCCAGGATGGCCACCATTTCTGATTTTAGCTGCCAGTGCGGCGGCAAAATGAGCGTAGTTCCCCCGAATATCTGCGTCACGTCCAGCACCACCGGGTGCTCTATATCGGCCTGGGCCAGGTTCAGCTCGGTACCGCCGAACACGTTCACTACCTCGCCTCCTTTAAAGCGTTTAGAAATGATGTTTTTTTTTATACCGCCAAATACGGCCGTGCTATCAATATAATCTTCTGCAGAAGTTTGGGCTGCATAGTCAACCGAGGCACCGGTATTGCTGCTGGTTCCGGCATAGCTGCTATCCTCGAAACCGGTGGGCGCTGCTGCCGGTGGTGGTGGCATAACGGGTTCCCGGTAGTGGTGCCGCCTGAACCGGTAGGGTTTCCGGGGCCGCAGCATCAGCCATAAACCTAAGGTAATTATCATTATGGGCCAGAAATACGGCTTCAGGTTGAACTGGTAGTAGTCGCTTAACAGGAAAACCAAACCGACAAGCACCAGCACCAGCCACCCCGGCCGCTGAAACGAATGGCGGAAACCCAGGAACAGCCCCAGCACAATCAGGAACATCTGCCACGACAGCACCCACGACGGCAGAACGAGCATGTCCAGTTTAGCGGCCAGTAGCAGCACACCAATGCCAATCAACAGCAGGCCGCCCAGCACCCTGCCCGAACGGTTGCCCCCCGGCCGCTCCCAGCCGCTGTTGGGGTCGAACTCCGGTTTATTATCTTGTTTTTCCATATCTGAATAACTTTAGCTTCAATGTCTGCTTCAAAAGTACGGCAATCGCCCGCGTACTACAACAGGCTTTAGGCAGGCCCGAACCGGAAGTCGGTAAAGCAGCAGATAAAGTCGGTGAATGAGAAGCAACAGAACTTTTCGGACCGCTGATGGTAGTGGTTGTACTGGTTAGGGTGATTTTATGATTGCCCAAACGTCTGCTGCAGCTGCCACCACTCCCGCTGCTCCTTGTGACTGAATCAGGACTTATAAAATTTCAAATTATTCAGGATTCCTGAGCTGTTTTGCTCCCGCTCATTTCGCTAGTACCGTCACTATCATCTATATTCAAAAAGCAAACATAAAATCACACCCATCATGCCATCACTACTATCAACGGTCAAAATTATTATCTTTGTGCATGGTTGAGAAAATACAACAAGTAGAACAAGATATAGCAGCGGCTGTGGTGGGCAGTGCTGCAGAACTGGAAGCGTTCCGGATTGCCTATATTGGCCGCAAAGGCAAAATTGCCGCCCTCTTCGACGACCTGAAGCAGGTAGCGCCCGAGCAGCGCCGCCAGGTGGGCCAGGAGCTGAACCGCCTCAAAAACCTGGCGCAGGAAAAGTTCGACCAGGCACAGGAGCAACTGGCAAATGCCACTGCCGAGTCTGCCGATACGGGCTTTGACTTTACGCTGCCGACGGTGCCCAACACGCTGGGCACCCGCCATCCGCTGTCGCTGGTGCGCAGCGAGATCATCCGCATTTTTGAGCGCATCGGCTTTAACGTGTCGGAAGGGCCGGAGATGGAAGACGACTGGCATAACTTTACGGCGCTTAACTTCCCCGAAAACCACCCTGCCCGCGAAATGCAGGACACTTTTTTCCTGAGCCAGGACCGCGACAAGCTGCTCCGCACGCACACCTCTACTGTGCAGGTGCGCCTGATGGAGATGCAGAAGCCGCCCTTGCGCAGCATTATGCCGGGCCGCGTGTACCGCAACGAAGCCATCTCGGCACGCGCACACATGGTGTTCCACCAGGTAGAAGGGCTGTATGTGGACAAAAACGTAAGCTTCGCCGACCTGAAGCAGACGCTCTACTACTTCGCCAAAGAGATGTTCGGACCGGACACCAAAGTACGCTTCCGTCCGTCGTTCTTCCCCTTCACCGAACCCAGCGCCGAAATCGATATTACCTGCCTGATCTGCAAAGGCGAGGGCTGTAACATCTGCAAAGGTACCGGCTGGGTAGAGATCGGCGGCTCGGGCATGGTAGACCCGAACGTGCTCGAAAACTGCAGCATCGACTCCGAAACTTACTCCGGTTTCGCCTTTGGCATGGGCATCGAGCGTATAACTATGCTGAAGTACCAGATAAAGGACCTGCGCCTGTTCACCGAAAACGACGTGCGGTTCCTGCGCCAGTTTAAAGGCATTCTGTAAGGTTAAATTGCTGAATTGTTGAATGGTTAACTGCTGCACAGCAACAACCAGCTGCACCCGGCAGTTTATCCATTCAACCATTTAACAGTTAACCGATGCAATTAGAAGAGATAAAGACAATAGGCGTAGTGGGAGCCGGCACCATGGGCGCCGGCATTGCCCAGGTTTGTGCCAGGGCAGGCTATAAAACCTTCCTGTTCGACATTAATGCCAACATGCTCCAAAAGTCGGAAGCAACCATTGGCGCCAATCTCGACAAAGGCATCGCCCTCGGCAAGTTAACGGCTACGGACAAACAAACTGTACTCGACAACATCGTTTTCACAGAAGATACGCTGCAGCTCATTACCGATGTCGTGATAGAAGCAGCGGTGGAGCGCCTGGAGGTAAAGCAGAGCATCATGCAGGAACTGGCCAGCATCAACAGCTCCGACACCATTCTCGCCACCAACACCTCGTCGTTGTCTGTTACACGCATTGCGGGCGCCGTAGCACACCCGGAGCGGGTTGTCGGGATGCATTTCTTCAATCCTGCCCACATCATGAAGCTGGTGGAAGTTGTTTCCGGTGCTGCCACCGCCCCCTCTGTAGCCGAAACTGTCCGGCAGCTGGCCCTGAAACTGGAGAAAACGCCTGTCATGGTGCAAGATTCTCCGGGCTTTATCGTTAACCGTGTAGCGCGGCATTATTACGTGGAAAGCCTGAAGCTCCTGGAGGAAGGTGTCGCCAGTGTCGAAACAATCGACCAGCTGATGCGTGCCAGTGGCTTCAAGATGGGCCCCTTTGAACTTATCGACCTGATTGGTGTTGATACGAATTATGCCGTCACCACCTCACTATTTGAGGCATTTCATTATGATCCGAAATTCAGACCAAACCGCATACAGCAGCAGAAAGTGGATGCCGGCCACCTGGGCCGCAAATCGGGCAAAGGCTTTTACACCTATGAGTAAATATTTTTCCTTACTCCCGTGCTTCTTGTTCCTGCTGCTTTCCTCCTGCAACGACAACGCCGACAGGCCTGCCATTCCGAATGTGCTGGTAAACGAGCAAATAAATGTAAGAAGCGCTATGTACCCCAGGCTGCAGCAGGACGGCGGCTATGCCTACATTGCAGGCGGCTACAAAGGCATTATGGTGGTACGCCAGAGTGCAGACCTATATTATGCCTTCGAGCGCACCTGTCCCTACGATCCGGCAGCAGCCTGTTCCCAAATAGAGGCAGACGACTCGAATCTGTTTATCATAGACAAATGCTGCGGTTCCCAGTTCAGTTTCCAGGGCAACGTGATGGCCGGACCGGCTGTGTACGGTCTCCGGGCTTATAAGACATCACTGGTTGGGTCAACGCTGTATATCAGCAACTAAAATTTTCAGCTGATTTTCAGCAAATTATTAAAATCCATAACATTTTTTTAGCCCTACACTTGCATAGAATTTAAAACCGCCGTAATATTGCATCACAATTCAACGCTAGCGCGGCGAATTGAAAACAAAATTCCTCCTTAGCTCAGTTGGTTAGAGCACATGACTGTTAATCATGGGGTCCTTGGTTCAAGCCCAAGAGGGGGAGCTTCAAAATCAGCCACTTACAGGTAAAACTGGTAAGTGGCTTTTTTTATTTGCATGCATTTTGCACACAACCTCCCCTTCGACAGCTCCCTGAGTATTTGGATTGATCTTCTAAAGCTGAGCCGTACACCTCAGGAGTACGTTTTTAGTCTGCTGCACCTGCCACCACAGCCTCTGCTGTTCTTCAGTACACGTTTTTTTACTGGCTGGCATTAAAAGCAGACGCTTAAGCAAGTATGGCCCAAAAGAAAGCCTGCTAAAACCTGGACTTGTCCAAATTTCAGCAGGCCTGTACCTTTAGCGGACCTGTTGAATGATAACAGGCTCAATTAACCCTTAAATCTTTACAGCTGACTTAGTTTCAGGTCTTTTAACACCACTTCCTCCTTAAATACTGTTCTGAAGCGGTCTGTTACCTGCACCGCTATACGCTGCGCCGAGGCGGACGGCCTGGCAAAGAACAGGTGGTCCGTCAGGTGCGGCTCTACCCACTTGTGCCTGGCAGGCTTGGCTGCTCCCAAATGCAGCTCCACCGACAACGGATCGAACGCTGTTTCCTGTTGCATTTGGCCCATGCTTTTGCCGTCTTCGAACCACTCCACCTGCCATGCCGGGTCCCAGTTCCAGACGTTTACGGCCAGGTGCTCCGGCTTCTCTTTAATGGCTCCCACCGGGTAAATGCGCAGCTGGTGCTGTTTCGCATGCCCTGTGGCTTTGTAGTACCACTGTATGTCGCTGCCGTTCACTTCGTACACGCCGTAGCCGCTGGGGGTGCCGTCGAAGCAGATAGGGCCGGTCCACCAGGCGCCGCACACGGTGCCATGCACGTGCTCAATTAAATTGTTACCGGTTACCAGTTTCTCGTTAAAGTGCGTGTGCCCCGACATAATGTGGGCTTTGTAAGGCTCCAGCAGGCGGTACAGTTCCCGCCGGTTGGCTACCACACCACCCATAGGCTCCTCCTTCTCCTTGTTGCGCACGTGCTGCTTTGTGTAGGCCGGTATGTGTAAGCTTACCACCACGGTAGCTCCCGGTTTTACAGTTGCCAGATCCTGCTCCAGCCAGGCCAGCTGCCGCTCCGTCAGGTAACCAATGTACTTCTTAGCGGTGCCGATAAAGAACACATCATCGAGCACGACATAATGTATCTCGCCGCGGTTAAAGGAGTAGTAGGTGGGGCCGAACAGCTTCTTGAAAGTCTTGCTGGAGAGGTCGTCGGAGCGGGCATCGAGGTCCATGTCGTGGTTGCCGATTACCTGGAAGAACGGAACACCTGTCATGCCGACAGCTTCTTTGTAATCCTCAAACAGTTCAAACTTATCCCACACCAGGTCGCCGCAGCCAATGCCATGGAACAAAGCGTTTTGCCCATAGCTGCCGACCAGCTTTTTGGTGTCCGGGGCAGCGGTAGCCTTCAGTTCCGCTGCATCGGCCTCGGATATCATCTGCGTGTCGGCCCAAACGATGAAGTTATGTTGGGTGTCGTCCTGGGCCAGTTTCTTCAGTTCAAAATCAGCTTTGAAACGGCTGCGTTCCGCCTTTATCCTTTCGTAGAATCTCGTAATGCCTTGCTCGTTCGTGAACTCATATCCGCGCGGAGTGGTGATGTACACAAATTCGGCAGTGGCATTGCTGTCCAGTTCGTAGTTGCCTTTCGCGTCGGTAAGGGTGATGTTGATGCCATCGGTAACGGCAACACCGGCAATGCCTTTGCCCTGGCTGTGCACTTTGCCGCTGAGGCTAACAATGGATAAGTCTTTGCCTTTTTCAGGTATTTTTACCTTAGGGCTGGCCTGAAGGGCGCCTGCGTTAAAAGTAAGCCCCACGCCTGCCAGTCCCAGCGATTTTAAGAAGGTTCGTCTTTTCTGTGACATGTCTTTTTTTTGAAGATGATGTTTTAGAACCCGCAGCGCATGACCTGCTTTTTCTGGACGTGCGCTGCAGGTTTTGTGAGCAGATGGGAGTCCGCTTATTTTTCCCACCAGCCTTTGGTGTTGATGTCGTCGCCACCCATTGTCTCGACTGCTTTCCTGTAGTTGGCGCTGTTGCTGATCTGCACGGAGGCCGGATAGCGGAAGCGCACAGGCACTTGCTTGTTGTTGAGCATGGCTTCGGTGGTAGGCAGCACAGGCAGCCCGGTGCGGCGGTACTCAAACCACTGCTGATAATCGTTAAAGTACAGGGCGTAGTACTTCTGCAGCATGATGCGCTCCAGCGTACCGTCATAAGCAGCGGCAGGATTTTCAAAATAACCAGCTGGTACCGTGGCGCCCCATTGTTCGATAGCGGCCTTCACACCGTTCTCGTAATGGGTTTGGGCATCGGAGGTTATCACCCCTTTCTGGGCCAGCTCGGCTTTTATAAACTCGACCTCAGCATAGCTCATAATCACAGCAATCATGGGGGCCGTAACCAGTGCTATGTTCAGGTTAGATGGAGTAAAGTCGAACTGGGCTTCGCCGCCAGCATAGCCGCTCGGTATGCCTTTATAGCCGATGGTGGTAGTGCCGTCTTTCAGTCGTGCCTGGCCGAAGAACTTTGACAGGCGGGGGTCGTTCATGTTGTTCAGGTTATCCACGAAAAACTCCGCTGCTGCCCGGCCTGTTCTGAAGTCGACGGCGCGGCCCCAGGGGGAGATAAGCGGCGGAATGCCGGGGATCTGCAGAATGGCGGCGTCATCGTTGCTTGTAAACACAGGGTATTTGGCAGGATCGTTGATCATTGCGGCCATCTTTTCAAAAGAACCCATCTCAGTACGTTTAGATACCCGCAGCAACAGCCTTAGGCGAAGGGAATTACAGAAACGCTGCCAGTCGGCTGCATCGTTGCCATACAGTATTTCGGTGCCGTAGATCATGTCTTTAGAGGTATCGAACAGGCTGTTGGCAGTCTCTAAATCACCTAAGATTCTCCTGTAAACCTCTTCCTGCGTATTGAAAGCCGGATAAAATATACCCTCGTCGCCACGTGCTGCCTCGTCCATCGGCACATCGCCAAAGCTGTCGGTGAGCAGGGAGTAAGTCCAGGCGTTTAAGGTAAGGGCAATGGCTTCGTAATTCGGGTCCTGAGCCGCAACCGCTGCCGCATGCATTTCCTTGATGTTGGTTAACCAGCGGTAGTAGGTGTTCCAGGTGGAGTTGCCGGCATTGTCGCCAATGTCGTAGCGGTGCTCCCCTCCCGACGGGCTAGGGTATGGAAGCGCCACCTGCATAATCTCAAAGGTGTAGGCATCGCTCCGGGAGGTGTTAAAACTGGCCATCTCGTAGAGGATGGGGTTGAGCAAGGTTCCCGGGCTGATCTTTTCTATCCGGTTGGGGTCGGTGTTAATTTCTTCGAAATCGTCGGTGCACGAAACGCTGACGCAGCTCAGGGCCACCATCAACACGACTATTTTCTTCTTTAAACTTATCATGATGTTTTTCTTCTTTTGAAGAACTGCCGGTTGCAGGGGTGTACTTCCGGCAGTTCTGTTATTGGTAATGTGTAAATGGATGCTAAAAGGCTGATGCCAAACCACGTTTCACCACTTCCAAAGCCGCATTTTGTTCTGCTGCACCTGTCACCACAGCCTCTGCTGCTACGAAAGGAAAATAAAGCGGGAAGGGTTATCTAAAATTTCAGGGTAACGTTCATGCCGTAGGTTCTGGGGGTTGGCATCTGGCCGATCTCCACGCCTGGCAGAATGGTAGAGCCATTCAGAGCGGCCGTTTCCGGATCGAAAATCGGGAAGTTGGTGAGCATGGCCAGGTCGCGACCGTACAGCGCTACGCTGGCCCCTTGCAGGAACCTGGCCCGGTTGAGCAGCGACTTGGGCAGGTTGTACTCCAGGCGCATTTCGCGGAGCTTCAGGTAAGAGGCGTCGAATGAGTTTGACTCCACGTTGGCCCTGCGGTAGTAGCGCTTGTAATATTCCATCGGGCTTACTTTGGTCGTGTTGGGGGAATAGGTGCCGTCGCCGTTGTCTACCACACCCTCGCCGATTATGTAGCCTTCTTCACGGCCCATCAGCGTGTGCTTCAGCTTGCCCTGCTCCGACATCTTGTGGTGCGTCTGAGAATAGATAATGCCGCCGTACTGGCCATCGAGCAGGAAGCTGAAGCGGAAGTTCTTATAAGAAAACTCGTTGGAGAAGCCGCCTTTCCAGTCGGCGTAGGCGTTGCCAATGTATTGTGTCTCATCCGGGTAAGCCGGTAAGCCCGCCGCATCGTACACAATCTGCCCGTCGGGGCTCCTGACGAAGCCGTAGCCGTAGATGTCGCCTGTAGTGCCACCCACCTTGGCGATAATAGTTGCCTGGCCGCCGGAGCCGATGATCTGCTGGTCGTCCATCCCTTCCGCCAGTTCCAGCACCTTGTTATCGTTCTTAGACCATACAAGCGAAGACTTCCACTTAAAGAAAGCATTGTCAATTGGTCTTGCGTTCAGCACCAGCTCAACTCCCTGGTTGCGTACCTTTCCGGCGTTCATAACGGCTCTGCTGTAGCCTGTGGTCGGGTCGAGTGGCACATCCAGGATCTGGTTGCGGGTAAAGCTTTTGTAGAGCGTAATGTCCATGCCGATGCGGCCCTTGTAGAGCATGTATTCTAAACCGGCTTCGTAGCTGGTGGTAATTTCCGGCTTAAAGTTCACGTTGTGCAGCGTA
Source organism: Botryobacter ruber (assembly GCF_003347595.2). Taxonomy (GTDB): domain Bacteria; phylum Bacteroidota; class Bacteroidia; order Cytophagales; family Hymenobacteraceae; genus Pontibacter; species Pontibacter ruber_A. The sequence goes on from NZ_QCZK02000024.1 coordinate 199,348, forward strand.
GTGGGTACCGAACCGGAACCTGCAAAGTCGCTTTGCCCGTAGTACTTCCTGGTTTTGTACGGATCGGTATCGTTACCTACCTGTGCTGCCGATAGCCGCAGCTTGGCAAAAGAAACCTGGGTTGGTAAGGCAAATAAATCGGTCAGCACAAAGCTGGAGCTGATGGAGGGGTAAAAGAATGCGTTGTTCTGCACAGGCAGGGTGCTCGACCAGTCGTTACGGCCTGTTACATCCACAAATATCTTGTCTTCATAAGAGAAAGAGGCCAGCGCATACAAACTGTTTACCCGTTTATTGCGGTGCAGTGTCGTCATCATGGGCGTGCTGATGCCGTTGGAGAGTTTGTATACGCCCGGAATTACCAAGCCGTCCACCACGCCGTTGGTGCCTTTGTACTTGCGGTTCATCATGTTACCCCCGACAGAGGCTCTTACGTCTACCAGGCTTCCAATTTTGTCGCGGTAAGTAAGCAAGGCGTCGGTGTTAACCTCGTAGTCGAAAATGCTCTGCTCTTTGTAGTAGCCATACTGGAAGTTGGCCGTGCTGAACGGGCGACGCTGCTCCCGGTCTTCCGCACTCATGTCTACTCCGGAGCGTACCATCAGGTCAAACTTTGGCGAGAATATATAGGTGGCGGAGAGGTTGCCGATGGTGGAGTAGTTGTTGAGCGCGTTCGTCATCTCATAAGCGATCACGTAGGGGTTGTCGATGTAGGAGCTGAACGGGTGTATCTGGTCTATTTGCTCCTGCCCGCTTTTCCATCTTGGCTCATACCAGGCCAGATCCACGTTCGGGTTCTGGAAGATCATGAAGTAGGAGATGGACTGGTTGTTATAACCGGTTGCCGGAAGGTTGTCGCTCTTCTTGTGCGTGAAGTTGACTTTGGAGTTGAGCCTCAACTTATCAGAAGCTTTGTAGTTCAGGCTAAGCGCAGCTGTCAGGCGCTCGAAACCGGTGTTCGGCATAATCCACTCGTTCTTAGAATGCGTGACAGAAGCACGAGCCGACCCTTTCTCATTTCCTCCTTCCACAGCTACGCTGTTCGTGATAGTGGAGCCTGTCCTGAAGAAGCCTTTTACGTTATCTTTATACGGCCTCCAAAGCTGCCGCTCTGCCGACTGCCCCTCCAAGGTTGGGTCGTACTGGTAATAGTACTGCCCATCGAACTTCGGCCCGTAGGCGCTACTGGTGCTACCTGTGTTTGCTCCGTCTTCTGAAGCACGGTACGAATAGTATGGCTTCCCTTCTTTGTTCAGGTTTTCCGTGCCCTGGCCATATTCATGCTGAAAGTCCGGCCACCGCAGCACATCGTTAAAGCTGATATTGGTGTTTACGGTTACGCCAATGCCTTTCTGCCTGCGGCTTCCTGATTTGGTGGTAATGATGAGGGCGCCGTTGGCTGCCCGGCTACCGTAGAGCGCGGCTGCACTTGGGCCTTTGAGTACGGTAATGCTTTCGATATCATCGGGGTTGATATCGGCAATGCCATTCCCGAAGTCTATCGGCACATCGTTTCCGGAGCCGGCGCCATAGGCGCTGCTCACCCCGGAGCTGGTCATTTCGCTGCTCATCGGCACCCCGTCCAGCACAATTAAAGCATTGTTGCCATCGGGGTTCAAAGAGTTGTCTCCCCGCAGCGAAATCCTGGTGGAGTTAACGGGCCCGGAGCCGGGTGAAGTTAAGCTTAAGCCGGCCACCTTACCAGACAGTGCCTGTGCAAAATTATTGGAGCGGGCGTCGTTCAGGCTTTCGCTGCTCACCGTTTGGGTGGCGTAGCCCAGCGCCTTCTGCTCCCGCTCTATGCCGAGCGCCGTTACCACCACCTCGCTCAGCACATGGTCGTTTACCTGCAGCTTCACATTAATTGTCGCTTTACCACTATACGCCACTTCAGATGTTTTATATCCGATGAAGCTGAAAACAAGAACATCCCCGGTGGTAAGCGCGCCAGGAATTGTAAGGCTGTAAGCGCCTCCCATGTTGGTAGATGTAGCCACTGTGGAACCTTTAAGTAACACTGTTACACCAGGCAAGGGTTGGCCCTGGCTATCGGATACCACGCCGCTGATGGTTTGCGACTGCGCCAGCAGACCGCAACTGCATACTAGCAACAGAAAGAGCGTTGCAAGCAGGTGCTTTCTGTAAACTGTAAATCTCTTAAAACGCATAACTTTGCTTGATTAATTTGACAGCAAAGCTAGCATTGGCGGATTGCCAGAATGTTAAGGGAACTATATGTCAATGTTATAACTTTTAAAAAAACGCTGCTTCTCTTAACAGTTTTTTTATGCAGCCGTGATGTTTAACTAAGAAAACATTTTACCGGGACGAAGTTTAACAACCATCTCTGGCCTCACCAGGGCAGATGATGCAGCGCAAAACGTGGAGACGTGAAAGTGGAAAAAGATTGTCCCCAAAGCGCAGACTTTGAAGGCTACTGAAAAAGTGGTAATTTTAATTTGAGCCTGTCAACCAATTTCAGAACGGGACATACTATCATCTTTATGCAAACATTACAGCAACTAAAGGCTGGTCAGCTTGCCGGCGCTAAACGCCTGAAACTCGCCTGCGGCCTGACGGAATTTCCCCGCGAGATACTCGAACTGCACGAAACGCTGGAGGTCCTGGATTTATCGGGCAACCACCTGACACACCTGCCCGAAGACTTTGCTCAGCTGCAGCACCTGAAAATAGCCTTCTTTTCGGATAATGATTTTACGGAGTTTCCTGCTGTACTGGGAAAGTGCCCAAACCTGGAAATGGTTGGCTTTAAAGCCTGCCGCATCCGCCAAATTCCAGCAGAAGCTTTCCCGTTGCAGTTGCGCTGGCTGATAGTAACAAATAACCAGATCGCAGAAATTCCGGCGTCTATTGGCAAATGCGCACGGCTGCAGAAGCTGATGCTTGCTGGCAATAACCTCACGCACTTACCTTCCGAACTGGCAAACTGCCTGAACCTGCAGCTGCTCCGGATTTCGGCCAATAAACTGGAGCAGCTGCCAGACTGGCTCTTTACCATGCCGCTGCTGTCGTGGCTGGCTTTTGGCGGCAACCCGTGTGTGAAGCCTGTGCAAGAAAACTGTGACCTTGCTGAAATAAACTGGCGCGACCTTGCAGTGGAGCAGCAGCTAGGCGAAGGCGCCTCCGGCCTGATAGCAAAAGCGCACTGGCACAGCAGCAACCGGGGCAGCAAACCAAAACAGGTAGCAGTAAAAGTGTTTAAAGGCAAAGTGACCAGCGACGGTTTGCCTGCCGATGAAATGACTGCCTGCATGGCCGCAGGTACGCACGCTAACCTTGTTCAGGTACTGGGGAAAGTAGCCAATCACCCGGAGCAGAAGCAGGCGCTGGTCCTGGAACTCATTCCGCCTGCTTTCCGGAACTTAGGCGGCCCGCCAAGCTTCGAAACCTGCACCCGGGATACCTTTCCGCCCGGCACCTCCTTTTCGGTAACAGAAATCAGCACCATTGCACTGGGCATTGCCGCTGCCGCTGCCCACCTGCACGCACGCGGCATTATGCATGGCGACCTTTACGCACACAACATCCTGGTTAATGAAACTGCACATCCCTTGCTGGGTGACTTTGGCGCCGCTACAGCTTACGAGGCAGCCGACCCAGAAAAAAGGGCAGCCCTGGAACGTTTGGAAGTTAGAGCTTTTGGCTGTTTACTCGAAGACTTGCTCGGATACGTAGCTCCCGCAGACAGCAGCCATCCGTGCCTTCCCGCGCTAACCAGGCTCAAACAGGCATGCATGCATCTTCATGTAAAACAGCGCCCCGGCTTCGCAGTCATCCTGGAAAGCCTCAAATTATTATCAGTTCCCGAACCAGCTCCTGCCTCAGCTGATTTGGTATAAAATTAATCCCATAAAGCAAAACGAACAGCCACTTGCCAGGCTAACCCGGCAAGTGGCTGTTCGTTTTCTTTTATACTTAACTACCCCATCACCTCTCCGCTTCCTACACTCTCCTTTCCGGTGACTTTAAGCCTTCTTCCAATCTGCTGCACCTGCCACCAGAGCCTCTGCTCCTGAAAAGCGTTAACGCAACCAACCGTGCAGCGAACTGGAGATGCTACTTATTAATGATAGGCAGGACAAACTACCCGTTTGTTGAAAACGGCGAAGAAATTCCTGAGATTGAAAGTTTTTTTCCCGGACTTAGCCCCTTTCTTATTTTTTACTACTGCATAAGCGCTGGTCTTCAGGTTTACAGAAGAAGCAAAGCTTTGTTGCGTTAACGAAAGGGAAAACACGATTAGCAGGAGGGCGGCGAAATAATGGATTTTTTTCATTTTATCGTTTCGATCATTCTATAGTTTAGCTTTATTTCAGATACAGACAGCACTAAACCTATAAAAAAGAATCAACTCCTTCTCATCTAAAGGCAATAAAAATTTTCACCTGGCTCCAAAACTGTATACTTTGCCAGCAGACACTAACAGATGTCGGGCATCAGCCCCACTTTCACCTCCGGAAAAAGGCAACATAGCAGGAATTTAGCTGCGTATAACAAGCAAATACCACACACTGGCGCCGCAGCAGGCAACCTGTTTCTGCTAACCTTTTCGCGCGTTTCACAGTATAAATATGGTAATATTTTCATATTTAAGGTTGAGCAGAAACAGGCAGCAGTATCCATGTTTTACCTGCTCAGCCATTCGTAAACTTTAATTCTAAAACGATGAAAGATATAAGACCTTATTTAGCTGTTATTTTCGTGATGATGGCTGTTACACTAAGCAGTTGCGAACTTGTAGGAGACATTTTTAAAGCAGGCATGTGGACAGCACTGATCATTATCGTGCTTATCGTGCTGCTGGTAGCGTGGCTGTTCAGAAAGCTGAGAAGATAAAAAAACAGCAAAGGAGCCTGCGTGGGCTCCTTTGCTGTTTTTAAAGCTATCGTCTTTACGGAACGTGTCCTGTATTATTTCCCTTTTTTGGGCATCGTACCCAACAGCCAGTCCCAGAGGGGCGACGAAACGCCAAACGCAGCTTCCGGATCTTTGTAATGATGAATGCTGTGGTGCACCCAAAGTACCTTCAGGAAATTTTTTGGCGGCGCATAGGCGTGTACCGCATAGTGCACAAACAGGTACAGCGCATAGCCAAACAGCAAGCCTGCCACCAGGCCAAACACCAGCCGCCCGACAAAAAGCTCAAATACAAAGAAGAGGAACGATGCTAACAGCACGCTCACAATAGGGGGCATCGCCAGCCGTTCTTTATCCTTCGGATAGTCGTGGTGGTTGCCGTGGAAGGTATATTGTACCCGCTTCTTCAGAGGCGTATTCGTCTCCATATGGAAGACGTACCGGTGCGCCATGTACTCAATCAGCGTAAAAATGAGCCAGCCCAGCAGAAAATAGCCTGTTGCCTCCAGCACATTTATAAAGCTGTTTGTTAAGCCATAATAAATCAGCCCGGCAGCTATAATAATGAAGATAGAAATAGGCAGGGCAATATGGGTTCTGGTAAGTCGCTCCAGAACAGGATTCTGGAAAATCTGGGCGCGTCCTTTATGATTAGGTTTCATTTTGAATTTGTTGTGTTGGATGCAATTACTTTAACCGCAAAAAGGCAAATTGGTTACAACTGCTGCAAAGCTACGCACATAAGAATTACCTCCAAAATAATAAACCGGAATCAGATTAAAATATGATCTGCGTCATTTATTCCTTGTTTAACACAGATAAAATTGATTCCAGATCTGCTTCTCCCCGGAAAATGTAACGCGCCTGCTCGTAAAATTTCCGCCTGTCGGCTAACGTATTACCCACAAATGCCTGTAGCTCAGCCTCCGACTTATTGGCCAGCAGCGGACGCACCGAAAGATCAGACGCAGCAAGCCGTCGCACGATTTCGGTTTCGGGCACATCTAGGAACACGCTTTTGCCATGCTGGTTAATGTAAGCCATGTTATTGTGGAAACAGGGCATGCCGCCACCGGTAGCTATCACGGCCTGCGCATACTCCTGCACGACTGCTTCCAGTGCCTCACGCTCCAGTTCCCGGAACCTTTCGGCCCCCTCCTGCTCAAATAGCTGGGCGATGGTCCTGCTCTCCCGCTGCTCGATGTACGCATCCATATCCACAAAAGGGTAATCCAGCGCCTGGGCCAGTTGTACGCCCAAAGTTGTTTTACCGGCTCCCATCATGCCGATTAAAAAAATTCTCATGGTTGTTTAATTACGCGATAAATTATTCCAGCTTCACCCGCGGGTCCAGGGCCACATACAGCAAATCTACGAAGATGTTGATCAGCACAAAAAGAAAGGCGACAAACAGCGTGGCCCCCATCACCAGCGGGAAATCCAGGTTCTGCACCGCCTGAATGGTAACAGCTCCCAGGCCTTTCCAGTTAAAAATATACTCGATAAAGAAAGCGCCCGCCATCAGCGAAGCCATCCAGCCCGACGCTGCCGTCACCACCGGGTTGAGCGCATTTTTCAGTGCGTGTCCTGTAATCACCCGGTAGCGGTTCAGTCCCTTGGCGCGAGCCGTCCGGATGTAGTCCTGCGACATCACGTCGAGCATGGAGCTGCGGGTGAGCTGCACAATTACCGCCAGCGGACGGATGCCCAGCGCAATGGCAGGCAGCAACAGGTTCCGCAGCATGAGCTGTTTTCCTTTGAAAGGATCGATCTCGTAAAGCTGCCCGGTAAGGCTGAGGCCGGTCCAGTCGCTCCAGTAGAAACCAAACGTAATGGCAATGAGAATGGCGGCTACAAACGAAGGCACCGAAATACCCAGCACCGAGGTGGTGACGAGGGTATGGTCGAGGGTGCTGTGCGGTTTTAAGGAGGCCAGTACGCCAAACAGAATCCCGAACACTAACGCAATGAGCATGGCTGCAGCAGCCAGCCAGAGGGTGCCGGTGAAGTGGTCGAGCAGGATATCGGTTACGTTTTTATTGCTCTGGAACGAGCGGCGCAGGTAAGGCGTCTTCCAGGCCAGCACATCGTCGCCAAAATCGGCGAGGGTGGTGTAGTCGTACTTCTGCCGGTTCGCCTCCGTATCCTCGTGCACCGACAGCGGCGACACATCGTTTATGTAATACAGCAGCTGCGCAGGCAGCGGCTTGTCCAGTCCGAGTTCTGCTGCAATAGCGCCGCGTGTTGCCAGGTCGGAACGCTGACCGGCGAGCAAGGCTACCGGATCGCCGGGCAGCACGTTGAACAAAAAGAAAATAGCCACCAGCACTCCCAGCAATATCAGCAGCCCATGCCCCAATCGGTTCAGTATAAATGCCAGGAATTTCATGGTTGGTGGTTTAAATTACAACCGCTCCTTCACCTCCTCAATATCCGGCGTATCGTTGTAGTGCCACTTGCCTTTTACGGTACCGTCCTGCAGCAGCATAATGCCCGGGTTGGAGCGGATCATGGTTTTGAGCACGGTGCCGTCGGCAAAATAATACGGAGCTGCCAGGTTTACCTCGTGGCGGAACTCCTCAAAATCCTGGCTGCTCGACGAGGTAAGCACAAACGGCATAATCGCCTGCTGCTCTGCCTCCTGCACCAGCCGGCTTATCTGCCGGAAGCTTTCTTTATCCGCCTTCTGCACATTCTGCACAATAATCAGCAGCTTCTTCCCCTGCAGGATCAGCTTAGTATGGTCGCCGTCGTCGTTCCAGGTATTAAAGTCGGTAATCTTCGGACCATCCTCCGGGTTCAGGGCCACCATCTCCTTAAACTTGTAGCTCTCATCCATCGGGTAATCCGTAAACTCATAGTCCCTGCCGTCTTTCTCCATCACATATTTATAACGGAGCGGCGCCGAAGGCTTCATCAGGGCCGGAATGTTGTTACCTACTTTATAGGCTCTGAAGTCGATAAAAGGCAGGTGCTCGTACGCAAACCAGGCAATGGCTACCGATAAAACAGCTGACACTGCCACCACCGTAGCGCCTGCCCTGTTGTTGGTGATGGGCGGCAGGAACCGCTGCGTAAACAGCAGCACCAGGATCATGGCCAGCAGCACCATGTCTTTTGCAAACGACTGCCAGGGCGTAAGCTTAATCGCATCGCCGAAACAGCCGCAGTCGGTTACTTTGTTGTAGTAGGCTGAGTAAAAGGTAAGGAAGCCGAAAAAGATGGTCAGGGCAAGCAGGGCCACCAGGATGCTTTTCAGCTTCCAGCGCACCAGCAGTGCCACCCCGAGCACCACCTCCGCCGTGCTTAACAAAATAGACAGCAGCAGCGCATACGGCTCAAACACATGGAAAACCGAAGAAAAGTCTTCGGCAAACACCTCGAAGTATTCTTCCAGTTTAATGGCTGTACCAACCGGATCATTCAGCTTGATCAGGCCCGAAAAAATAAAAAGCACGCCCACAAAGAGCCAGAAAAACTTACTTACAAATCTCATCCTGAGCAAAGTTTAGTTTGATAAGGGCAAAAACAGCATAGTTGATCATGTCGCGGTAGTTGGCCTCCACCCCCTCCGATATCAGTGTCTGCCCCTGGTTGTCTTCAATCTGCTTGGTGCGGTAGAGCTTCATCAGGATAATATCGGTAATGGAGCTCACGCGCATGTCGCGCCAGGCTTCGCCGTAGTCGTGGTTCTTGGCTTTGAGTAGTTTCAGGTTTTCTTCGATCTGCTCCGCATACAGCCGCTCCACTTCTTCTGCTGGCAGCGCCATGGCAGCATCGGCTGGCAGCGAGGCCTGTATCAGGGCGATAACGCTGTAGTTGATAATGCCCACAAACTCAGATGCAATACCTTCTTCCACCAGCTGCACTCCTTTTTCCTGTATCGAACGGATACGCTGTGCTTTAATGAAAATCTGGTCTGTAATGGACGGCAGCCGCAGCACGCGCCAGGCCGTACCATAGTCAGCGGTCTTTTTCACGAACGTGTCTTTGCAGCGCTGCACTACCTGATTATATTCCTGAATGGTTTGACTAATCAACTTTTTAGTTTTAATTTTAAAAATAATTGACTACGATGCCAACATTAGGAGCGAAAGATACGCTTTTTCAAAAAAAAAGCACACTTAACTGCCGCGGAAAAATCCTGTCGCTTGCCACGCCGCAGGTAATGGGCATCCTGAATGTTACCCCCGATTCCTTTTATGCCGGCAGCCGCCTGGCCGCTCTCCCCGATGTACTCCGCAAAGCTGAAAGCATGCTTTCCGACGGTGCTGCCATCCTCGACATTGGCGGCTACTCCTCGCGCCCGGGTGCGACCGATATTCCGGTGCAGGAAGAACTCGACCGGCTGATACCGGCAATAAAAGCCATCGCTGCTGAATTTCCGGAAGCAATAATTTCGGTAGATACGTTTCGGGCACAGGTAGCAGCAGCGGCTGTGGAGGCTGGTGCTGCCATTATTAACGACATCGGCGGCGGCACTTTAGACGAGGCCATGTTTGAAACCGTTGCCCGGCTGCAGGTGCCTTACGTACTCATGCACATGCGCGGCACTCCGCAGACCATGACCACCCTTGCCCAATATGACGATATTGTGCTGGATGTGCTCGACGAATTGCAGCAGCGGGTAACTACTCTTATCACTTTAGGCGTAAAAGATATTATACTTGACCCCGGCTTCGGATTTGCCAAAACAGTAGACCAAAACTTTGAACTTCTTAACCGCCTCGACGAGCTGAACATCATGCAGCTGCCGGTGCTGGCCGGGCTGTCGCGCAAATCCATGACGTACAGGTTCCTGCAAATTGACCAGGCAGAGGCCCTGCCCGGAACAATTGCACTAAATACCATCGCTTTGATGCGTGGAGCCGGCGTTTTACGGGTGCACGACGTAAAAGAAGCTAAACAGACCATAGACCTATTCACGAAAACAACACGTTGATTCCTTTATTTAACATAGGATTTTTAGAGATTGAGTGGCTCGATGTCATCGACATCCTGCTCGTAACCATACTCTTATACCAGCTCTACAAGCTGCTGACGGGCAGTGTGGCCTTAAAAATTTTCCTGGGGCTGCTCTCTGTCTACCTGCTGTACCTGGTGGTTCGGGCGGCGGGCATGGAGCTGTTGAGTATTATTCTAGGCCAGTTTATGGGTGTAGGTGTGCTGGCAGCTATTATTGTATTCCAGCCGGAGATACGGCGCTTCCTGTTGCTGATCGGCAAAACCACTTCCCTCAACCACGACCGCTTCTGGGGTTTTCCATGGCGGCGGGAGCAGGCCGAAAAGCTCAGCCTGACACCTTTTATCGAAGCGGCCAAATCGTTGGCAGGTAAAAACACGGGCGCGCTGATCGTGTTTTCCAAAAGTTCCGAACTGAAATACTACGCCGAGTCCGGCGACTTAATTGATGCCGTTATTTCCAAGCGTCTGCTCATGTCTATCTTCAACAAGACAAGCCCGCTGCACGATGGCGCCGTGATCATCTCGAACAACCGCATCAAAGCCGCCCGCTGTATCCTGCCCGTAACCGAAAACAACGACATCCCCGCCTCCATGGGCCTGCGCCACCGCGCCGCCATCGGCCTGACCGAAGTGACCGATAGTATTGTGCTGGTGGTGTCGGAAGAGACGGGGCAGATTGCGTTGGTGCGCAACGGCGAAGTGTACCGCAACCTTTCCGCCGCCGACCTCCGCGTAAAGCTAAACCAGCTCCTGTTCGACACCGATCAGAAAGCCCCCACCGCAGCCCCGTCGTCTGAGAAATCGGTGAATGTAGCGTAGGGAAGTTTGGGAGTTAGAGAGTTTAGGAGTTTAGGAGTTAGAGAGGTAGAAAGGTAGAAAGTTAGTTATTTTGTAGGGGTTGAAAATCTTCAACCCTGTAACAGAAAGGTAGAGAGGTCAGGTGTATTAGCTGTAGAGACGCGGTGCCCGCGTCTCCTGCACGAACCACCAACAAATACAATCAATCCTGTTATTCCTTAAATCTTCTTCATCTTGTTCAGACAACCCTAATCCTGAAAATCCTAGAATCCCGTAAATCCTGATTCAGACAATAAACAAATGCTGAATTACTGACTATTCCCCCTTCTCTTCCAGAAAAACCAATACACCGGCACACCCAGCAGGGGCACCCACAGCACCACCAGCCAGCGCAGCCGCTGGTTCAGGTTATAGTCTGTTTTGAAAATGAGGTGAATGATGGAAAACACTACGCCTATGTAGTAAAAAGAAACTGCCAGAAAAATAAGGCCTTCGGTTACACTAAATTTCATGAACTGCCAACGTTACTGAGCTCGAAAACATTCTGTACCTCCTTTCTATAACTGAAATAATTTATTTGATCACCCCCAGCTCTTTCCCCACTTCCGTAAAAGCTCCAATGGCTTTATCGAGATGCTCCTGATCGTGCACCGCCGATAGCTGCACCCGGATACGCGCCTTCCCCTCCGGCACCACCGGGTAGTAAAAGCCAATTACGTAGATGCCTTTTTCGAGCATACGGGCGGCAAATTCCTGCGCCAGCTGCGCCTCGTAGAGCATCACCGGCACAATCGGATGATCGCCTGGCCGGATATCGAAACCGGCTGCCGTCATATTATCACGAAAGTACCGGGTGTTCCATTCCAGTTTGTCGCGGAGGCCGGTGTCGGTGCTGAGCAGGTCCAGCACGGTGATGGTAGCTCCTACAATAGCAGGCGCCAGCGAGTTGGAGAACAGGTAGGGGCGCGAACGCTGCCGCAGCATATCGATGATCTCTTTGCGCCCCGACGTAAAACCGCCCATGGCACCGCCCAGTGCTTTGCCTAAGGTACTTGTAATAATATCCACTTTCCCCATCACCTGCCGGTACTCATGCGTTCCGCGGCCTGTTTTGCCCAGGAAGCCGGTAGCGTGCGAATCGTCCACCATCACAACAGCTTTGTATTTATCGGCCAGCGCCACGATCTTATCCAGCTGCGCAATGGTGCCGTCCATCGAGAAAGCGCCATCAGTGGCAATAATACGGTGCTTTGCATCCTGTGCCTGCTGCAGTTTCGCCTCCAGGTCCTGCATGTCGTTGTGCGCGTACCGGAAACGCTGCGCCTTGCACAGCCGGATGCCGTCAATGATCGAGGCATGGTTCAGTTCATCCGAAATAACAGCCGAATCTTCCCCTACCAGCGGCTCGAACAGCCCGCCGTTGGCATCGAAGGCAGCAGCATACAGAATGGTATCTTCCGTTCCCAGAAACTGCGCAATTTTCTGCTCCAGTTCCTTATGAATGTCCTGTGTGCCGCAGATGAAGCGGACGGAGCTCATGCCATAGCCGTGCGTCTCGATGGCATGTTTGGCTGCTGCTATCACGTTGGGATGGGCAGAGAGCCCCAGGTAGTTGTTGGCGCAGAAGTTGAGCACATGCGCCTGCTGCGTCGTATCGACAACAGCACCCTGCGGTGTGGTAATAATCCGTTCTTTTTTATACAGCCCCGCCTGCTCTATGGCGGCCAGCTGCTGCTCTAAATCCGGTTTTAAAGTTTCGTACATTGTTCCGTTTGCTGTAAGGTGTTGGCTCCCTTACACCTTACGGATGTGAGACGGATTGGTAACTACCAGTTCAGCTTCTCTCCCGCTACTCCTCCGTTTTCGGCGGCGGACGGCGCATGATGGGCCGCGGACGAGGCGGTTTTGGCTTTTCTGCAGGAGCCTCTACTCCTTCTGCACCTGGTTTGGGCTGTTCCGGTTCCGGTTTTACCTCTTCGGCAGGTGTTGACGGTTCCGTAGCTGGTGCAGAGGTTTCTTTAGGCTTTTCAGCAGGTACTTCCGGAGCCGGAGCTTCCGGTGCTGCTGGCGGTGTGGCCGCTCCGGGACGTTTTATGATGGGTCGTGGCCGCGGCGGTTTAGGCGCTGCAGGTTGCGCTTCAGTTGGAGCATCAGCAGTGTTCTCTCCTTCTGTTGGGGCCGGTGCCGGTGGCTCCTGTGGCGGTTTCTGCAGTGCCGTTGGCCGCTTGATAACCGGGCGCGGACGCGGTGGCGTTGGTTTGGCACCTTCTTCAGTAGCTGGCGGTGGCGTCTCAGCTGCCGGCGGCGTAGCAGGAGGTGCTGCGGCACTTTCAGGCGCTTCGGCAGCCTTGTCCTGCGGCGGCTTTTGCAAAGCGGCAGGCCTTTTGATTACTGGTCGCGGACGTGGCGCTGGCTTGGCTGCCTCTGCTGCTGGCTGCTCTGTTGCCTGCTCACCTGCTGGAGGCGTTGCATCCCCGGCTTCGTCAGTAGCTGCCGGCTTTGGAATAACGGGTCGTTTGATAACCGGACGCGGACGTGCGGCTGGTTTAGCAGCTTCGGGTGCCTGTTCTGCCGCTTGCTCGCCCACAGCAGGCGCCGTTGCAGCTGCTTCATCGGGCGTGGCTGGTTTGGAAATAACCGGACGTTTGATAACAGGCCTGGAACGTGCAGGAGTTGGTTGAGCTGCCTCGTCGGGTTTGGGTGTTTCTGCACCAGCCTCCCCTCCTTCAGCTGCCGGTTTTGGCCGCATGGCAGCAGGACGGGGCACGACAGGCCGTGGTTTGGGAGCAGGTGCAGGCGCTTCCTGTTTTTCAGCACCAGCCTCGCCTGCGGCTGGCGCTGTAGCCGAAGCATCGGCAGCAGGGGCAGCAGGGGCAGCACGACGGGCAGACGGACGGGCAGGCGCAGCAGTTACCTCCGGTTTTGGAACAGCATCCTCCGCCAGGTGATAGGAAAGTCGAACATCGTTGAGCACCATTTTTACGGCCATGTAAAAGCTGTTCGGGTGCATCTGCGCATACATGTTCGCCCACTCTTTGCAACGCATGGGGTCGTCTGCCTCAAAAGCTGCCTTGTCTATCCTTCTTTTTATCAGAAATTCTTCAAACGTCATACTTGCTGCGTTACGTGCTCCTTAACCGGTTCGGGGTGCTGCCCACCGGCTTTGCATTCCGGTAATTTCACACAAATATATAAAATTCGCAGGCCTGCTGCAGGTTATATTGTTTTGGTGCCCACCGGTAAGGCCAAAAGTTCTGCTGCACCTGCCACCACAGCCGCTGCTGCTTCTTTTCCGGTTCCGGCGCAGCAACAACTTCTATCAGCTACTTGCAGTATTGTGAAGAGGGAAAAGCAGCAAGTACAAACGTATGGCAGCAAAGGCAACGAAAGAGATGGTGCTCGTGATCGGCGCCTGCGGACAGCTGGGTTCGGAGCTGACGCTGGAGCTGCGATACCTCTACGGTGGCGCGAATGTAGTGGCCGCTGACATCGCTCCTCCCAAACAGGCCGAGCTGTTGGAATCAGGCCCGTTTGAGCAGGCCGATGTGCTGGACATGAAGGCGCTGCGCCACCTGGCTTCCAAATACACCTTCACGCATATTTACCACCTGGCGGCCATCCTCTCGGCGGCGGGCGAGAAAAACCCGGAATTTACCTGGCGCCTCAACATGGACGGGCTGCTGCATGTGCTGGACCTGGCGCGCGAACAAAAGACAGCCCGCGTATTCTGGCCGAGTTCCATTGCCGTGTTTGGTCCGCACACGCCCCGCCACCACACGCCCCAGTACACGCCCATGGACCCGAACACCGTCTACGGCATCAGCAAACAGGCCGGGGAGTTGTGGTGCGCGTATTATTTCGAAAAGTATGGCCTCGATGTCCGCAGTCTCCGCTACCCTGGCCTCATCAGCTACAAAGCTCCTCCCGGCGGCGGTACCACCGATTATGCCGTGGATATTTACCACAAAGCCCTGAAAGAGCAGAAGTATGCCTGTTACCTGCGCGAAGACACCTTCCTGCCCATGCTCTACATGCCCGATGCCATTATCGCGGCCCTCGACCTGGTGCAGGCACCTGCCAGCCAGGTAACGGTGCGCTCGGCGTACAACCTCGGCGGCATGAGTTTAGCGCCAAAAGACATTGCCGCTGCCATCCACGAGCACATCCCTGCCTTTGAAATCAGCTACCAGCCCGACTACCGCCAGCAGATAGCCGACTCGTGGCCGCAAAGCATCGACGACAGCAGCGCCCGTCACGACTGGGGCTGGAAACCCGCCTACGACCTGCCCGCCATGACCGCCGACATGCTCCAGAACCTGAAAACCAACCTCTCTGCCAACGCGCCACTGCCATTATAGCAGCAGTAGCTCATTTTTTATACACCTCATCTTCAGCGCAATAATCACAAAACTTCCAGGTTTGAAATAAATTTTGATGTTTAAACCGCAGCTACCGCGCATAAAGGTATAGTTATTGCTATATAGGGATAAACCAAACAACCCATAATTATTTCACAATCATGAAAAACAAATTAGTACTTCTTCTCATGATGCTTGTTTTGGCCGCAGGAGCAAACGCCCAGGACAGCAACAAAGCCGCAACCGGTAACACTACTGCCGAAATCGGCCTGAACTTTAACAACGGTACCTTTCTGCAGGGCGGCAACCTGCGCTTCAGGCATTTTATGGCCGACGATATGGCCGTTCGCTTAGGCCTTGGCGCGAACTACAACTACAATAAAATTAGCGAAGACGCTAATTCTTCCGTATTCAGCCTGCGGATTGCACCCGGCATAGAAAAACACTTTGCCGGCACCGAAAAATTATCACCTTATGTTGGAGCGGAACTTCCAATCGGCTTTACTACTGCCTCTTACGAAGATGCCAATTTTGAGTACAGAGGCGCTTCAGCACCGGGCACTAACGCCAACAGATCAAACTTTAATATTGGCCTGAACGCTGTTGCTGGCGTTGACTATTACTTTGCCAGCCACTTCTACGCCGGTTTCGAAATTGGTGCAGGAATTACCTATTTCAAAAACAGCGACGTGGAAGTTGAAAACAAAAACAATGGCAATGTGAACAATACCAAAGGCTACCACAGCCTGAACTTCTCTCCTTTCGCGACAGGAGGCATTCGGGTAGGTTTCGTATTCTAACACCTGCTTACCAGCACAAACAAAAGCAGCCGGCACCACCCTTGCCGGCTGCTTTTGTTTTTACCTTAACCCGCTGCTGCTTTTCTCCGTCTATAGGGTTGTATTTCCAATTAAACCAATGACAATAACAGAATCAAACGATAACCACCTGCGGCAGCTTATTTTTGAGAAACCCCGTGTGATCGTAAAATATACGGATGAAGAATGCCTGATTTGTAAAGAGCTTTCCCCTTCCTTTGCCAGCTTATCTTCCGACCCGACGTACGGCGAGATAGTATTTGTCCGGATGAACGCAAAGGAAAACCCGGTTTCGAGCAAAGAAGTGAAGCTGACAGGCACGCCTTTTTTTGCAACTTACAAAAACGGGACCTTATTGGAGTGCGGCGTTGTTAGTACAGAAGAAGGCATAAAAGCAATGTTGGCTAAGCTTCTGGAAATTAAGTAAATTGGCGCTCCTGCCATAGTAGCTGATTCGGAAAAGCTGTAACTTGCATCGCTTTTTTTTAATCAGCAACAAACGTGAAAAAACTTATCTCCCAAACAGCTGCTTCCTTACTTTTTGCAGCAACCCTCAGCCTGAGCTTACCAGGCTGCTCCGGCACATCAAACCTAAACACGGAAGCCCCTGTCAGTTCGGTGGCAGCTACGCCTGCTTACCAGCCACGGCTCTCTTCTGTTTCGGTGCCTGTTTCAGTTTCGATCAGTGCCATAGAAGAAAGGCTGAACAAGGAATTTGCCGGCGTGCTCTACAAAGACGATAAGCTGGAAGGCGACAATGTAGCTGTTACCGTATCGAAAAACGGCCGCCTGAGCATCCGGGCCGACAAAGACAAAATTTACTTCAGCGTGCCGCTCCACATCTACGCCAAAGGGCGCTGGAAGTGGGACCCCTGCAAACTCTGCCCTACCATCGACAAAACCGAAGACACGGCTTTTGACATGGTGATCAACACCGAGAGCAGGTTCGGCATTACGGAAGACTACAGCATCAAAACCATTACCAGCACCGACTTTGAGTGGGGCAATACCAAACCTACCCTGCAACTGGGTCCGCTGAAGATTGGCCTGGCCCGCTTCGTGGAGCCTAAAATGCACGAGCAGATGGCGCTGATGGGCAAACTCCTGGACAAGGAACTGCAGAACCACCTGAACATGCGCAAGTATGTTGTAAATGCCTGGCAGCTGATACAGGAGCCTGTAAAGCTGGACGACGGGCTGGATGCCTGGCTTAACATTGTGCCGCAGGATGTGCGCATTGCACCCTTCCAGGTAAAAAACGGCAACCTGAGCACCCGCATCGGCATCACGTCTTTCATCTCCGTTAGCACGGATGGTAAGCCGCAGATACAGGTAAACAAAAACCTGCCAAAGCTCCTGATCGACAACCGCCTCAGCGACGACATTCAGATTGGCCTTACCGCTAACATTCCTTATGAGCACGCCAGCAAGCTACTGCAGGAGCAGGTAGCCGGGCAAACCTACAAATTTGATGGCGACAAGAGCCAGCTCACTGTAAAAAATGCCACCATTTCTCCGGGAGGCCAGCAGCTGATCATGATGCTGGATGTAGACGGCAAGACCAAAGCCGGCCTGTTTACAAAGAAAATAGCGGGCAAAATATACCTGCGCGGCACCCCGTACTACGACGCCCAAAGCGCTACCATCAAAGTACGCGACATCGACTACGACCTCGACACCAAGGACAAACTCCTCAGCGCCGCCAGCTGGCTCGCAAAAGACAAGTTCAAGGAAATGATACAGGCGCAGGTGAACTTCCCGGTACAGGGACAGCTGACAGAGGCGAAGAAGATGCTGCAGAAAAACCTGGACCAGTCGGCACGGGTGCACGAATCGGTGCTGCTGCGGGGAAGTATTAAAGATATTGTACCCGAAAATATCTACCTGACACCGGCCGGCATAAAAGCCGTCATAACCGCAAATGGTAACCTGACTGCTACTATTGATAAGTTGTAGTTCTGGAGAGATTTTAAGGTAAAAAGAGGAAGGGCTGCCATGATTTGGCGGCCCTTCCTCTTTTTACTTTAATCTAGCCTTTCAGAACCCGCTTTTACTGCTCTTCGCTACGGGCATCGGGCTGTTGAAGATCGTGTCGGGCACATGGGCCGGCACGGCTATGCGGTGCAGCCGCAGGTCGCTCTGCAGGCTGCTGCGGTCGGCGGCAAGTTTTATGCTGCCATAGTCACCATAGTCGGACCACCTCCGGATGAAGACCGGGGTGGCACTGGTGCTGTCGCTGAAGAAGGCCCACTGCGTTACCAGCCCCTCCGCCTTATCAACCCAGACCAGGTACTTCCCCGCTCCCTCTTCCGGAAACGTAACTTCGAGCATATCGGCGGGAGCGCCTGTTTGCGTTTTGCCTTCACCCGCATATGCCAGGTCTGTTTCTTTATCCAGGAGCCGGAAGGGCATCAGCAGCCAGAACGAATTGTAGGTCCATTGGGCGTAGGCATGGTCCAGCAGGTCGCGTACTTTTTGCTCGTCCTGCAGGGCCTGCCCCCGCTCGTACACTTTCCCGGTTCTGGCCCGGATGTCCAGCACCGCCACCAGGCTGTCCTTTTCCCAACGGAACTGCTGCTGTTGCTTATCCCAGATCTGGTACTGCCCGATAAAGGCCCACGAAATAAAACGCGTCGCCTCCCAGCCTTCGGCGCCGCCCATCTGCTGCAGTACCCGCTCCGCCAGCGCTCTGGCTTTGGGATCGGCGCCGGCCTGTGCAGGTTGTGGCGCCAGTGCTGCCTGCTGCAGGAACAGGCACACTATCAGTACAAATTTCAATGGTCTCATCCGTCTCCTCCTGTCTTTGCTTAGCTGCTGCTCTTGTATACGTACTCCCGGTGCCGGGGCTGCCTTTTCCTGCTCCTGGCACAGTACAAGCAGGAGCAGAGGCTATGGTGGCAGCTGCAGTAAAGCTTTTGCAGGATTAACGGCCCTTTCAGGCTGCAGCGGCTGAAGAGTTAACCAATATCAGTAGCTGCCGTATCAGAAAACGTTTTAACTAACATGCAAAAAGTGCCAATGGCAAACCTACTACTAAAGAAAACGCTTCCGCTGCTAAAGGCTACCTTCTCCGGCTTTAACGAAAACAACTCGCTTATGCTGGCGGCTGCACTGGCTTTCAATGCGATCTTCTCTATTCCGCCGCTCCTGATTATCATCATCCGGGCTGCGGGTTTTTTCCTGGGAGAGGAGGCTGTTTCCGGAGAGTTATCGAACCAGATTGCTGCCGCTATCGGACCTAATGCAGCAAAAACAGTTGAAAACATCATTCAGAATGCGCATGTGAGCGAATCGGGGGGGCTCGCTTTCTGGATCGGGCTTGGCACCCTTGTTTTTGCTTCCACCACCTTCTTCGCCACACTGCAGGAGTCGCTCAACCGGGTCTGGAACCTGAAACCCAAACCTACAAACGGCATCCTGAAAATGCTGAAGGTCCGGATGTTTTCTTTCGGAATCGTGATCAGCATGGCGTTCCTGATGCTTTTGTCGTTGCTGGTAAGTGCGCTGGTTTCCATTTTAAGCGACTTTTTAAAAGACACTTTTCCGGACATCAGTTTCTTTGTTATCCGGGCTATAGATTTTGCGCTCTCTGTTGGCATCATCACCCTGCTTTTTGCCCTGATTTATAAATACCTTCCGGACGCGATTATCCGCTGGAGCGATGTGTGGGTGGGCGCTTTTATCACGGCCCTGCTTTTCGTGATTGGCAAATTCCTGATCAGCTGGTATGTTGGCACCAGCGACCCCGGCTCTGCCTATGGCGCCGCAGGCTCTATTATCGTGATCCTGGTCTGGATTTATTATACCTCGGCCATCGTGCTCCTGGGGGCTGAATTCACACAGCAATTTTCCGTGATGTACGGGCACAACATACTTCCGAAGGAACATGCTACTTTTTACCGGGAGCAGGAAATAGCGGAGTTTCCTAAGTTTTCGAGCAAAGGCACCGGAAGGCCCCGGGCAGAAGGCAGGTTTAACAAGGAAAGCTCCTGATAAAAAACCAAAAGCGCCATTTCCAGGAAAGGAGATGGCGCTTTTGGCGGGCTAAAAGTACTATCTTTAGGGTGTTTCCTTTACGGCCAGCTGGCCGCAGGCAGCGTCTATATCTTTACCCCGGCTGCGGCGCACATTTACCTGCACCCCACGGTCGGCGAGGTAGTAGATAAAGTTTTGCCACTTTTCCTCGTCTGTATTCACAAAGTCGGCATTCTCGATGGGGTTGTACTCAATCAGGTTGATTTTGCAGGGGATGATCCTGGAAAAGCGCAGCAGCTCCTCCGCATCCTGCAGCGTATCGTTAAAGTTGGCGAACACAATGTACTCATAGGTTACTTTACGGCCTGTTACCTGGTGGTAGTATTTGAGTGCATCCGTTAATGCTTCAATCGAGTTGGTTTCGTTTATCGGCATGATCTGGTTGCGCTTCTCGTCGTTGGCGGCGTGCAGCGACAAAGCCAGGTTGGCTTTAATGCCGTCATCAGCCATTTTCTTAATCATCTTGGCAATACCGGCCGTACTTACCGTGATGCGGCGAGCCGCCATGTTCAGGCCATCGGGCGCCGTAATGCGCTCGATGCTTTTCATTACGTTGGCGTAGTTGAGCATTGGTTCGCCCATGCCCATGTACACGATGTTGGAGAGCGGCGTACCGTACTGCTTCAGGCTCTGCTCGTTAATGCGCACCACCTGGTCGTAGATTTCGGCGGCATCGAGGTTGCGCAGGCGGTCCATGTAACCGGTGGCGCAGAACTTGCAGGTAAGCGAGCAGCCTACCTGGCTCGACACGCAGGCGGTTTTACGCTCCTCATGCGGAATCAGCACCCCCTCTACAATGTGGCCATCGTATAGTTTGAAAGCCGATTTTATGGTACCGTCGTTGCTCAGCTGCTCCCTGGACACCTGCACCGCATTGATGGTGAAGTGCTGTTCCAGTTTCTCGCGCAGCGCCAGGCTCACATTGTTCATCTCGTCGAATGACTGCGCAGCATGCTTCCATAGCCAGTCGTACACCTGCTTTGCCCGGAAAGGCTTCTCGCCCTGCTCTACCAGCCACGCCTTCAGGTCGTCTAAAGACAGCTTTCGGATATCTTTCTTGTTCAGGATATTGATGTCTGCGATTATCGTCATACAGCAAAATTACAAATTCATTTTCATTACAAGCTATAAACCAAACATTTACAACCTAAAATGATGCTTATTTTATACTTCAGGTAAAACAATGGGAATCACTTTTGAAGTTTTCCTGCTTCTGCTCCCTAAGCCACAACAAATATACTGATAAAATAGCTCCTTTGTATAGCAATAAAAAAGCCTGTCCGGCTGAACAGGCTATTCCAGGCCCTGAACCATACCAGGTTATTTTTTGAAACGAACAAAGGACACTCCTACCAGCAGCAACCCGGCAACTATCAAGGCTAACTTGAGGCGGTCTGCCTCGTCGTCCTGTTCCCGAATCTTGTTTTCCTGCTGCTCAATTAATCTTCGGCTTTCCGCCAGTTCATTTCTGAGCGTTTTTTCCCGCTCCTGGCAGGCTGCTACTGTCGCGTTGCTTTCCTGTACCTTGTTCGTCTGCTGCTTAAGTAAATGGTTATAATAACTGGCATCGGGCTGCTTAACCTGGGGCGTGTATTTCCTTGTGATAATCCGGGGTGCCGGTTCAGGGCAGGGGATACTGTCGGCTTTTACCACCACCTCCTTTACAACTGTGTCAACTATAGTGTCCGTTTTGGTTACTGTTGTTTCGCGGGCAGGAAACCAGTCCGCATACTTTTGTTCAACCATTTCAGGCCAGCGCTCTTTTAAAGCGTCCTGCGTCTGCTCTGCCGCCTCCTGAGTTTCGGTGGCTTTATCGATTGCCTTTTCGGTGCTCACGCAGGCTAAGACCAGTAGCAGCAAACCTATGTATAACAGCAGTGTTCTCATATACTTGTTGAAGAAGGATTACAAAGGAGAAAGCCTATGCCGGCAGTTTTACTACGAAGCGAACGGCCTTACCAGATATGATTATCCTGTTAGATTCCAGCAGCAACAGCATGATCTTTGTCGCGCGGGCGCTGCAGGGCCTAAAAACAATCCTGACAAGCCGGAGAAAACACCACTGCAACAACATACCCCACCTCCCATACAGCCAGGAAAGGCACAGTTGTCGTTCTGCAAAAAGTCAGGTGCTGGATTCCAGCTTCGCCTTCACCTCCTCCGGCAGCGCGGTTAATTTACGGGTTGTGTAGTCGAAGCAAAGCATACCTGTTTTGGCGCGCGCTATCTCTTTGCCGTGCTGGTTGAACACGTGGTACGTAATATCGAAACCGTATTTGCTCAGATCGGCAAACGCCATGTTGATGGTTAGCACATCGCCGTAAAAGCTCTCGCCTTTGTAGGAAATAGCCACATCGGCCATAATCAGGCTGGCGCCACCCATTTCCAGTTCGGTATAGCCAAAATGCGCTAGCAACTGCACACGCGCCTCGTGCAGGATGGACAGCAGGGCATCGTTGCCCAGGTGGTTGCCATAGTTCAGGTCTGTTATCCGGACCGGGATGTGGGCTTTGAATGCGGTATCTGCCGGAATTTCTACTTTTACACGTGCCATTTCAGGTTTATTTTTTTGCTAACTATCTGTTATTGTACCTCCTGTAAATTAGGGCAGGAATTTTATTTATAACAATCGATAATTCGTTTATACATTTGTAAAGTAACACAACAAAAATGTACCTCGAAATCAGAAAAACGAAAGATGGCTCTAACACTCTGTTTGTACCGGCTCTCAACGAGCATTATCATTCGGTGCATGGGGCGCTACAGGAATCGCAACACGTTTTTATAAAGCACGGACTGGAGCACGTGCTCACTACCAAAACCGATATCAAAATACTGGAAGTTGGTTTTGGCACCGGCTTAAACGCTATACTTACGTTACCTTTTGCCTTGTCGCAGAAAGCCTTTATACAGTACGATACCCTCGAAAAGTACCCGCTCAGCGAGAAACTGGTGGAGCGGCTGCACTTCGAGCAGTTTATCCTGAACCCGGAACTGCAGGACTACTACCTGCAGCTGCACCACTGCAACTGGAACGAGCCGGTAACGCTGATGCCTTTCTTTACCCTGCAGAAAATTAACGAAGGACTGGAGGATTTCTTTCCCCCGGAAGCCTATTACGATATTATTTACTTCGATGCCTTTGCACCCGAAAAGCAACCGGAACTGTGGACCGAAGAAATCTTCCGGAAGCTGTACCAGGCCACCAGGCCCGGCGGTATTTTAGTTACCTATTGCGCCAAGGGCTCTTTTAAGCGAAACCTGAAAGCCGCTGGTTTTGAAGTAGAAGCCCTGCCCGGCCCTCCGGGTAAACGCGAAATGACGCGGGGACTAAAGCCGATCATTCTGTAACCATCATTACCGGGCAACAGCAGCAGCAAATTATGAAGCTGCAGGCGGCGGAATTTCCCCTGTTTTAGATGGAAATTCCGAAAGGAATTATTTACCTTACCACTTTGATAGCGTAGCACTAAACAACTCTGACATGGAAACCATCGCTTTGATTGCGCATAACAATAAGAAGACGGATCTTCTGAACTGGGTAAAGGAAAATCACCAGGCCCTACGCAAGTACGACCTGGTAGGCACCACCAATACGTCTGCCCTCATCAACGACCTGCTCGACATGAACATCAAGCCTTTCGGGCATGGCCCCAGCGGTGGCGATATTCTGCTGGCTGCTAAAATTCTGCAGGGCGAGATTCATAAGGTCATTTTCTTTATCGACGCCGAAACCCCGCACGGCCACGAGCACGACATCCAGACGCTCATCCGTACGGCAGTGCTGAATAACATACCGATTGCGCTCAACCGTGCTTCAGCCAACTTTATGATCCTGGAGAAGGCGTCGCAGTAGTTCAGGCTCCTGTAGCAGCACCAGCCTCGACGGGCGCTGCTGTAGGAATATGCAGGAGCAGCGGGTATGGTGGCTGCTGCAGCAAAGCTTCTCCTGTATTTCCGGAAATTGTAACAACTACTTTGATAAGGTATACCCAGCAAAAAGCCTCACTTCCTGAAACAGGTAGTGAGGCTTTTACTTTCTCCGCCTTAGGCGTAATATTTTCGGGTGAAAACCGGTTATATGTTAAGCGGTTGGATAAAACCGCAGTTGCAGTAACTTCAGGCCATCGTTGTCATAATCCCAGAAGTATCCCTCCATTGCCTCATCAAAGAGTGGATAGGTGCCTGCCTCCAGCAGCACATTGCCATCACCATCCAGAACATCTGCCAGCAGGGTAACATAAAGAAGCGAGCCGCTAACATCCGTAAACTTGCCATACCTGGCTCGGTCTAAGGTAATTCCCTCACAAGAAAGCACAGCCTCTACATACGTACCATCTTCTGTCTGCACCATATCGGCGCAGGTTGTTATGGTTACAGAACCTTTCTGATTGCCAGGAATACGCGCCCAAACTGTCCAGGCATTCGACACATTCTGGGGTAACTGGAATCTTGCACCATTTGAGTCGGTTCCGTTAGCATCCAGTACCTGGAAGCTTTCTCCCTCCGGTGCCGGAGTTAAACCTATCTTTGTTTTACCCTGTAGGTCAACAAAGATTCTGCCGCCGTTATTGCCGGTCATGTCAGCGGTTTTTCCTTTTGGAACGCCAATAATGTTTAGGTTATAGTGCACACCGCTGGGAGCACCGTTACCTGTCGCCAACGTGGTAGATGCCGCATCAAGGGCAGCTGTCGGGGTGATTTCCTGCTCTTCGGAGCAGCTCATTGTAAATAATGCCGGAAGTACCAGCAAGGCAAACAAACTTTTTCTTTTCATAATATATATAGCTTAAGTTATAAAAGAATTTTGTTTGCTGTAAATATATAATAAATTTTATATAATGTTATACCATTATATATTTATTTTTTAATACTTATAATTATTTTCATCATAATCGTTAAAACCAGCCTGTAACACCCCTTTACGCGCAAAAAATATTTCGAAGATTAACACCCGAAGTTTTCCCCTGGCTACATTTTTCATAACACTAACCGGCTCTGTTTAGAGGAGCTAAGGCAATGGTGGCAGCTGCAGAATATTCTAACAGGGGCTTTCCCTGATAAAGATGCTAACGACCACTACGCACCTGCATCTCCTGCTTCACTTTCTTTCCACACCAAAACACTTTCTTTTGCGAAGAAGGAATAGAACTATGAATGGTTTTTTTTAACAAATTGCATTATCTTTAGCCATTACAACCAGCATGCCTGCGCTTACATAATTCCTGCATACCAATGTGCGACAGGCGCCCTGGCTATGAAAGCTGCTGTCTATATGAAAAAGCTGTACTTCCTGCTGCTGTGCCTGCTTGCCAGCTCTGCCTATTCGCAAAAAGCAACATTCCGGGCATATGTGTCGGGCAATTTTCCTGTTATTGCGGATGTGGAGAAGCAGGTGACTTACGATAGCTCTTTGCCATACATGGGATACTATCAGATTCCGCAACAGGAAAAAGCTACCATCAAAACCAGTTTCAAGGAGAAGCCCGGAGGGCGGTTTGGTGGTACTGTTGCTGTTGGTATCTCGCCGAAATTTGCTCTGGAAACCGGCCTGCTGGCAACGCTGGTGCGGTTCCAGAAATCAAACAGTATTGCAGTTGAAGGAAACCAAAGCTCACAAGCTACTGATGGCTCTCCGTTTGGCAGCTCTTATGGGTTTCGCTTTAAGGATGTATATGGTTCAGAAGATAGCATGGCACGAGACAAAGATGGAAACCTGATTTATGATGCAAACGGAAATCCCATCCGTATGCGTTTTTCCCAGTCTAGCCCGGATGGTTCTGTCATCAGAAGGTGGCAGGATGGATCGGATGCTACTGCAACCCAACACGCACCAGAACCCTATCGGAAAGCAGGAAACACAACGATACTGTACCTGGACCTCCCGGTGATCGTCCGCTACAACCTACACCGGTTTTTTGATGTAAAAGCTGGCTTTACCACATCGTTAGTGGCTTATTCCGAAAGAATACTGTACTTCTCAAATTATGATATACCCTACATGCCAGCCGCCAGCACCCCCACCTGGACGCATAGCGACTCCTACGGAAGTTACGGGAAAGTTAAAAACGGCGGTGGCATCAGCAAAACCCTTTTTGCCCTGAATGCCGGTGTCACGCTTAAAGCCACCAGGCACATTGGCTTCGACCTGGACTACGCCCGCTACCTTACCCCCATTTATACGAGCCGGGCAGAAACGCACAAGTACAACCTGTTTAGTTCCGGCATGTCGTATGCCTTCTAAGCTCTGAAGCATGCTTATAATCCGGGAAGCGAAGCTGGAAGACCTGAAGGTTGTACATCAACTGGAAGAAGAACTGTTCGGGCAGCACAGCTACCCGCTCTTTGTGCTGCGGCAGTTGTTTGATATTACCAACGACCTGTTTCTGATAGCAGAAGTTTCCGGTGCGGTAGCGGGTTACGCCATTGGCCATTACAATGCGGAGCAGGAAGAAGGATGGCTGCTGTCGCTGGCGGTACATCCCGTCCACCGGGGAAAGCGGATTGGCGAACAATTAACTGCCACCCTGGCAGAAGCCTTAAAAGCAAAAGGAGCCCGAACCATGCTCCTGACAGTACACCCGGAGAATGCGCCCGCCCTGCGCATTTACCAGCAAGCCGGATTCACGACAACGCAGCTGTACCCCGATTACTACCTCGACAATAGCCCCAGATGGCTGATGGTAAAGACGCTTTAAATCACCGCTTTTGCCATAGAGCGCAGCGTTTTTGCTCGTGCTAATTCTGCTGCACCTGCCACCACACCTACTGCTGTTCCTCTGTGGAACAAGTCCTTCACACTTCCTGTACAAGCACCAGTTCTGTTACACTGTTTCATGAAGCTTCCATTCTGCCTTTTCCCCTGCACACAGCTGCACCTGCAGCAGCACAACCCACACCTTAAAAATACAAATACACATTTAGAACTATTTCTTTAACACAGCGGTTACAGGCATTGTAATTTAAAAAAATAGTTATAATTTAAAGCGCCATTAAACCAAATAATCCACACAAACATTATTTTATGGAAACTTTTAGCCCTAATACAAAAAAGCCCTCTCGTGTGAAAACTTTACTTAAAAAAGTTACAAAACCATTTCTCCCGAAGTACGAAGTGGTCTGCACTACTTACCAGGTAATTCCCGGCCTTCCGGTAAACAAAAGCCAGAGCAACCATGTGTTCGAGAAGGGAGCAGCTGTAGAAGCCCGTACTTTTTATGTGAAGGTAGCCACCTCCGATATTACCAGGACCATGGCTCCTGTAGAGGTACACTTAAAGAGAAGAGGCCGTATCATCGAAAAAACAGAAATTGGCCCGGTGCAGGACATCAAGAAGTTTAACGTTGTAACCAGCAACTAAACTTTTACCAATCAGCTAGCAATGCCCTTCGGCTCTCTCTCCGGAGGGCATTGCTTTTTTAGTTCCTGCTATGCAAAACCGGCAAAAAACACTGCTGCACTAGCCACCACTCCCTCTCCACACGCTCTCTGGCGTGATGGCACAATCCAGGGGAACATCAAACGGGTTAGGGTCTGCGATACGCTCTACAGGCGGCTCCAGCGACAGACCTACCTTCAGCACATCGGGGCGGCAATCGGCCAGGAAGCGGTCGTAGAAGCCTTTGCCGTAACCTACGCGGTGCCCGGTTTTGTCGAAAGCCAGCAGCGGCAGCAGCACTACATCCACCTCCTCTGCCTGGATAATATGCGCGTTCTGCGGCTCGGGTATTCCCCAGTCGTTTTCCAGCAGCACCGCCTCATCGGTCAGGTGATGATGCGTGAGCACGCGCTGCGCCACATCAGTTACCGGCACCGCCACGCGCACCTCCGGGTGTTCCACCCGAAGCCGGTCGATGATTACCCAGGTATTTACTTCGTTGTTTTTGAGGATGGGCAGGAACACATGTACCGTTTGCCCGGCCTGCAGTGCAAAGTGCTGGAAAAACTGGTCTGCAATGCGCTGGCTGCGCAGCTGCACCTCCTCCGCCGGAAGCGCCCGCCGCCGCTCCAGCATCAGTTTCCGTAGCATCGCCTTCTGCATTATTCTTCCTCCAGTATCGTAAATTTCAGGTCGAACGGGTCGAAAGCGGCAGCCAGTTCCGCTATAAAATCCGGGTTGTTGGTCCGGTAAGAGAGCAGGTTGTCGTAGCGCTCCTGCAGACTGCCGCCCGGGAACAGCTTCTCCTTCAGGTTCTCGAGCTGTTTAAACGTCTGCTCGTGCTTGTTGTCGCGGGCTTTGGATATTTTCTTCTCCAGCATCTGCAGCGTATTGGTTGCTTTCTGGGCTTCTGCTCCTACTGATTTGGTGAGCGTCGGGTCAATTTCCTGCGCCAGCTGCTCTACCTGGGCAAAGGCGGCAGCAACCTGCTCCCGCTGCGCTTCCAGGCTTATCTCCTCTTCGTGCAGCACCAACGACATGTGCTTCTTCAGCTCCACATAATCTTTGAACAGCACCTCCGGCTCCAGCCCCAGTTTATGCATCCGGCTGGCGTTGCTGCGGCCAATGTAAAGCGCGGAGTTGCGCAGCATCAGCACCGGGAAAGTAACTTCGTATGTCTCAAATAACTTCTTCAGCTGGAACCAGTACAGCACTTCTGCCCCACCGCCCACATAGGCCAGGTTGGGCAACACCAGCTCTTCGTACAGCGGCCGCAGGATCACATTCGGACTAAACTCCTCCGGATGCTCCTTCGCCCGTTGCAGCACTTCTTCCCTGGTAAAGCTGATGTCGGTGTTTAATACGTTGAACTGCTCGCCTTCCTGCACAATCCGCTCCCGGAGCCCCTCCTTCAGGTAAAACAGGTTGATCTCGCGCGGGTACACCTGCGGTTTGTAGCCTGCCTGTTCCAACTGCGCACTTGTTTCGCTTACCAGCTTATGCGACAGGTTTTCGGTCAGCTCCTTCTCAATGACAGGTGTGAGCGCCTGCTTCAGCACCGGGTGATCTCCGTCGATGCTCACCAGCCCGTAATCGCCAAACAGGGCATGGGTGATGGCACGGGTAGCATCGGCCAGCGTTTTGCTGTTGCGGTAGGCTTCTTCGAAAACGGGAAACTTCTCCGGCAGCTCGTCCAGCAATTGCTCCAGGCCTGCTGTTGAAAAACGGCCTACGGCACCTGCCTGCTCCGTCTGCCATTCGTAACGTTTGCCAAACAGGTTGAAGTGGTTGATCTCTGCAAAGTCGTGGTCTTCGGTCGCCATCCAGTACACCGGCACGAAGTTGTAGTCAGGGTACTTTTCCTGCAGCACCCGGCAGGTGTTGATGGCGGTGATGATCTTATAAACAAAGTAGAGCGGCCCCGTGAAGATGTTGAGCTGGTGACCGGTGGTGACGGTGTAGGTATTGGGCTGCAGCAACAGCTCTATGTTTTGCTGCACTTTCGGGTTAACTTCTGTTACTGTTTTATACTGCTCCAGCAATACCTGTTGCAGCGTCTGCCGCTGTTCCTGGCTAAAATGTTTCTCCTTCAGCTGCACTTCAAATACCTCCGGTGCCGGAAAACGGTTATAGAAAGGCTGCAGCTTTTCACTGCGACACAGGTAATCGGTTATGGCCTGGGAGAAGGCGCCGGTGGCGGCGTAGTCGATCTTGGTTATTTTCATAGTTGCTATTTCCATCAGCAGTAGCTATTCCTGTTACAGAATTGCCGGAAAACTGTTGCGCCGGCACTAGCCTTTGCACATCACTACAAAGTAACGGTTTTATTTTTGTTTTGTAAGGGAGATGTTACTCCGTATCAGAGGACCTCGCAGTGTGCGCAGCTCCTGCGAGTGTCTGACAGCAGTCGACCCAGACACTCGCAGGAGCTGCGCACACTGCGAGGTCTTTGTGAAACTGCAAAACAAAAAAAGCCCCACAAGCGAAAAACACCTGCAGAGCTTACGAATCGAAACAAATCTTTTACTTCACCACCTCGCCATACAGGTCGAAGTCGGAGGAGTCGGTTATTTTCACGTTGGCGAAGTCGCCGATGCGCACGTAGGTGTCGGTAGCAGGTACAAGCACCTCGTTGTCTACTTCCGGCGAATCGAATTGCGTACGGCCTACGAAGTAGCCGCTTTCTTTGCGGTCGAACAGCACTTTGTAGGTGTTGCCTACTTTTTCCTCGTTCAGCTCTACCGAGATTCCCTGCTGCAGTTCCATAATGGCGTCGGCACGCTCCTGCTTCACGTCTTCCGGCACGTTGTCTTCTAAGGAGAAGGAGTGGGTGCTTTCTTCGTGAGAGTAGGTAAAGATGCCGAGGCGGTCGAAGCGGGTTTCTTCTACCCAGTCATACAGCTCCTGGAAATCCTGGTCTGTCTCGCCGGGGTGACCTGCGATGAGTGTGGTTCTTAAAGCAATATCCGGCACCCGCTGGCGGATGGCGTCAACGAGTTTGATGGTACGGCGCTTGCTGATGCCGCGGCGCATGGTTTTGAGCATGTTGTCGGAAACGTGCTGCAGCGGCATGTCGAGGTACTTGCAGATGTTGTCGCGCTCGTTCATCACGTCGAACACTTCCATCGGGAACTGCGACGGGTACGCGTACTGCATCCGTATCCAGTCGATGCCTTCCACATCCGAGAGGTGGCGGAGCAGGTCGGGCAGCTTGCGCTCGCCGTAATGCTGCAGGCCGTAGTAGGTCAGGTCCTGGGCAATAAGTATCAGTTCTTTGGTGCCCATGCTGGCCAGGCGCTTTGCTTCTTTTACCAGGTCCTCGATCGGGCGGTCTACGTGCTTGCCACGCATCAGCGGGATGGCGCAGAACGAGCAGGGACGGTTACAACCTTCGGCAATTTTGAAGTAAGCAAAGTGTGATGGGGTGGTAATCAGACGCTCGCCCACCAGTTCGTGCTTGTAGTCCGCCTCCAGCTTTTTAAGCAGCTGCGGCATTTCGAGCGTACCGAAATAGGCATCCACCTGCGGTATCTCCACCTCCAGCGAATCTTTGTAGCGCTGCGAGAGGCAACCGGTTACGTATAATTTATCAATTGCACCAGCCTCCTTAGCGTCTGCATAGCGCAGAATGGTGTCGATGGATTCCTGCTTGGCATTGTCGATGAAGCCGCAGGTGTTGATGATGATAATATTGGAATCGTCTTTGTCGGATTCATGCGCCACGTCCATCTGGTTGGCACGCAGCTGCCCCATCAGCACTTCCGAATCGACCAGGTTTTTGGAGCAACCCAGCGTAATGACGTTTACTTTATCTTTTTTGAGTGTTCTTACTTTCACTTATGTAACTGTTATCGCGATAGTTCCTGAATACTGAAAACCATTGCGCGCCGGTAATAGTTCGTTTTGATAATCAGGGGGCAAAGGTACGGGAAGTTTGGGGAATAACAGAGTAAGGCGCGACGAGCCTTATTATTTTTTGCCACTTCAGCTGCAAAAAGACGTTCACCCCACTTGAAGGCAAACGACTGAGAAAGTAGAACGCTGAAATACCTTAGCGTGGTTTTTTAGTTGGGTTTTGCCTTACATCAAACAAAGCCAGAATAATAATCTGTTCTTGCTTTATTCTATAGAATACCCTCGTTTGCCTGGTTACCTGGAAACTAAAAATGTGTTTGTCAGCAACTTCAATTATACCTATCCTGGGAAACTCTTCCAATATATCCAGGAAATCAATTATCTTCTGCTCAAAAGCTTCTGCTACCTTTTCTCCCCACTCCTCTGTAATTTTGTTTCTGATGGAAGCATAGTTTCTTTCTGCTCGTTTGGTAAAAGAAATTTTCATTTCCGTTTTCTGAAGATGGCTTCCCTGGCAATCAAATTTTCCTCCTCTTCTGATTCTTCGTAGGCCAACAACACCTCCCGCTTCTGTTCCTCTGTCAAGGAATTCCAGATGGCACCAGGGGTTTGGCTCTCCCTGCTCTTCAGGAAATCATAAAGGGCTTGCAGCAGCTCTTCATTCTGGATTCGCTCTACGAGCTGATGTATGCTTATTTTTAACTCAATTGCTCCCATATCAAAAGATTTAACCTGTTAATTTACGAATTAATGAAGATATTGATCACCCTAAAGTGGAATGAGAAAGCACCTTTCATACATGCCACAGCCCCTCAATGAAAGAACAGGTAAGCAATAAAGATTGCAGCCACAATACCCGCCAGGTCGGCCAGGAGGCCGCAGGTGAGGGCGTAGCGGGTTCTGCGGATGCCCACGGAACCAAAGTATACTGCCAGCACATAAAACGTGGTTTCGGTAGAGCCTTGTATGGATGAAGCCAGCCGACCGACAAACGAATCTACACCATAGGTGTTCATGGCTTCTACCATCAGTCCACGGGCGCCACTGCCGCTTAAAGGCTTCATAAAGGCAACCGGCAAGGCCGGCACAAAGTCTGTGTTCAGGCCGGAAAGGCTGATCAGGTAACCAAGACCGTTCACCAGCATGTCCAGCGCGCCCGACGTCCGGAAAACGCCGATGGCTACCAGGATGGCCACCAGGTATGGGATGATGGTGATGGCTACGGAAAAGCCTTCCTTCGCTCCCTCAATAAACGCCTCATACACATTCACCTTCCGGATAAGGGCTAAGGCGACAAACGAAACAATGATGGAAAAGAGAATGACATTGCTCGCCACGCTGGAGATAACACTTACCTGCTCCTGCGGAATGGTGCTGAAATAGTAAATAAGCCCGCCAATGAGCAGCAGCAATGTGCCCAGGTACGCCAGAATAACCGGGTTGAACAGGTTGATGCGCTGGTAAAGGGCCACGGCGATCAAACCCACCATGGTAGAAAAAAATGTAGCCAGCAAAATGGGAATGAAAATATCGGAAGGGTCGGCGGCGCCCAACTGCGCCCGGAATACCATGATGCTGATCGGAATGATGGTGAGCCCGGAGGTGTTGAGCACCAGGAACATAATCTGGGCATTGGAGGCCCTGTCTTTGTCCGGATTCAGCTCCTGCATCTCTTTCATGGCTTTCAGCCCGAGGGGCGTGGCCGCATTGTCCAGCCCCAGCATGTTAGCCGAAAAGTTCATCAGGATAGAACCGAACACCGGATGGTCCTTCGGCAGTTCCGGAAACAAACGACTGAAGAAAGGGCCTACGAGGCGGGCAAAAAGGGCTACCACGCCGCCACGCTCCCCCACCTTCATCAGCCCCAGCCACAGTGTCATTACCCCCGTCAGCCCCAGCGAAATCTCAAAACCCAGCTTGGCATTGTCGAAGGTACTGGCCACGAGCTTCTGGAAGATTTCAGTGTCCTGGAAGAACAGCAGCTGAAAGAGGGCAATGGCGAAAGCAATGAGAAAGAAGGCTGACCAGAGGTAGTTTAGAACCATGAGGTTGGTAAGGTTGCTATGAATTTCAGAAAAGATACTGCACCTGCGGCATCAGGCTTACCGTCTACAACCGGTGGAAACCAATCTTAGCATGACAAGAGGAACAGAGGCTGTGGTGGCAGGTGCAGCGAAGGAAAAATTTATTAAAACTAATACACCGCATCATAATTCACCAGGAACTCCACCTCCGTCACTTCCCCCTCCTTTACCTCCACCGGGAAAATGTTATTCTGCCCGTCGAAGAGATTGGCATATAAACCTTTTGGCTCTTTCGTGAAGATGGAGTAGCGGCCAGGCTTTAAGCTGACGGAGAAATTGCCGTTGGCATCAGTCGTAACCTGGGCAACTTGTTTGGTTTTGATATTGGAGTAAAAAACACCTTCAGTGGTGGTTACCTGGGAGGCATTGGTGAGTTCGTAGATGAACACCTGCCGCTGCACACCACGCTTGTTGCTGGTGCGGGGCACGTCCGGGGAAGGCATCTGGTTGCCGCTTTCGTAGTAGATCTTTCCTTTGATGCCTTGTTGAATGGGTGCCTGGTTATCCTGTGCCTGCTCGCTGGAGGTGTCCTGCTTTACCATGCCTTGTGCTGTGGCGGAATCGGAAGCGCTGTACTGCTCATGCCCGGGCTGCTGTTTGCTGCCATTGCATGCCGCTATGAAGAATAGCAGTATAACCAACGCTTCTTTCATACTTCATTATTTTTTAAGCGAGAAGAACGACTCTACAAATTCCTGCTTGTCGAACACCTGCAGGTCTTCAATCTTTTCGCCGACGCCTATGTATTTAACCGGTATCTTGAACTCATCGGATATCCCAATAACCACGCCACCTTTGGCGGTGCCGTCGAGTTTGGTAATGGCCATGGCCGTCACATCGGTAGCTTTGGTAAACTCGCGTGCCTGCACCAGGGCGTTCTGCCCGGTACTGCCATCCAGCACCAGCAGCACTTCCTGCGGCGCATCCGGAATAACCTTCTGCATCACGCGTTTGATCTTGGCAAGCTCGTTCATCAGGTTCACCTTGTTGTGCAGACGGCCAGCTGTATCGATGATCACCACGTCGGCATTCATGTCTACGCCCTTCTTTACAGCATCGTAGGCGACAGAGGCAGGATCGGTGTTCATGCCGTGCGAGATAACCGGAACGCCTACGCGTTCGCCCCAGATAATGAGTTGGTCTACGGCAGCGGCCCGGAAGGTATCGGCTGCTCCTAACACCACTTTCTTACCGGCACGATGGAACTGGGCAGCCAGCTTCCCGATGGTAGTGGTTTTGCCTACACCGTTCACGCCTACCACCATAATCACGAAAGGCTTTACATTGGCAGGCAACACAAAGGCATCACCGGCTTCGCCTTCATTGTTCTCCTCCAGCAGGGCTGCAATCTCCTCGCGCAGAATGCGGTCGAGCTCGGAGGTATTTACGTATTTATCACGCGCCACACGCTTTTCGATGCGGTCGATGATTTTAACGGTTGTGTCTACGCCTACATCCGCATGCACCAGGATCTCTTCCAGTTCGTCGAGCACTTCTACGTCTACCGTAGATTTACCCATAACAGCTTTGTTGAGCTGTCCGAAAAAGCTGGTTTTGGTTTTCTCCAGACCTTTATCCAGAGACTCTTTTTTCTTTTCTTTTCCGAAAAAGTCAAAAATTCCCATCTTAAGCAATGTAGGGTGAACAAACGTTGTCTAACGACATGGTAATATACCAAAAAAGTCCCAATAAAGGGACTTTTTCAAATACACTATCTATAAATAAGTAGAGTAGGCTATACTATTTAGCAAGATATTCCTGTACTTTATCAACAGGCACCATTTCTTCTTTAAAAGTGTAAGCTCCGGTTTTAGGAGACTTCACAGCTTTAATTATTTTAGCCCAGTCTTTACCTGTAGCGGTTTTCAGGGTTGCAACTACCTTCTTAGCCATGGTTATTTAATTTCTTTATGTACAGTAACTTTTTTCAATACAGGGTTATACTTCTTAAGCTCAAGACGCTCAGGAGTGTTTTTTCTGTTTTTGGTAGTGATGTACCTTGAAGTTCCAGGTGCACCAGATGCTTTATGCTCTGTGCATTCCATGATTACCTGGATTCTATTACCTTTTGCTTTTTTAGCCATCTCAACAGTAATTTTTTATTTAGGACTGCAAATATACAAGCTTAAATCCTTTATTACAAACTATATAAAATTTTTATTACAGTAATTCTGCATCGTGCTTTTCTGCACCTGCCACCACAGCCTTAGCACCTGCTGCTTCCCCGCTAAGCCACAACCACGTCCCGTAAACGGATAATGCAGCAGCAGCCGGATAAAAAACAGCAACGGAGCGAGCCGCAACTGCAAAACAGTAGCTCACTCCGTTGCCGGGAAATGCTTTATTTTGAAGATGGCTTGTCCGGACCTGTGACGAAGCAGCGGCCGCTATACAGCCACCGTGCAGCTCAGAAGCTGACGCACCAGCACAAGACTAAAATCTAGAATACGATGTAGCCTTGCTCTACTGCTTTTTTCAGCACAGCAGAAATGCCATTCTTGTTGATAGTTCTTAAAGCTGAAGTAGAAACTTTCAGGGTAACCCATGCATCTTCTTCAGGAATGTAGAAACGCTTCTTCTGAAGGTTTGGATAGAACTTACGCTTGGTTTTATTATTAGCGTGCGAAACGTTGTTACCTACGCGTACTCTTTTTCCGGTTAAATCGCAAACTCGTGCCATCTTATATTCTTTCTAATTTATTTCAATAGGGGTGCAAATATCTGTAAAAAGATACAGAAAGTCAAAGACATGAGAAATATTTTTCTAAAAACTGATCCGGCTCCGGCTACACACATCAATTAAGCGCTGCTCCTACTGCTTCTCCTCCTTCCCGCCTGGCGCCTTGGCAGCTCCTTTCCGGAAGCCATAGGGGCAATGGCGGCAGCCGTTCTGGCAGCAATAGCCGCGTTTCAGGTGGTAGCTGGCCGTAAAAACCAGTACCCCCTGCTCGTTCAGGTAATAATCTTCTCCTTCTTTCAGATGTTGCCCCATTTTGCCCGATTTTCTACAAACAGCTGTTTATCTGATATTTTAGTTAAATATATTTTTTTTGCACAACAAACCACACATTTAATCGTTATATTTTAAACTTGATTAATCCTGTTTTATCAACATACTCTTTTACTAACCTAAATTTTTACTTATGGCTACCAATTCCACTCTTGCAGAAGTAATCCATTCGATGCGTAGCCGCGGCTACCTGACCACCTTCACGATACAGCATGACTGTATTTTCTGCCCCGAACTCGACACCACCATTGCCCCTGGCAGCCTGACCCTGATGGAGCAGCACGAAGTAAAAGCCCTTGACAAAGTAACCAAGCGCGAGGTGTACGGGTTCAGAACGCCAGAAAACGTGCTGGGCATTATGACCAACGCCTACGCCGATTTTGATCACAAAGGGTTTACGGCAGTCTTTAGCCAGTGCAGTCAACGGCAAAGGCAAAGGTAGCGGAATGTTTAGTTAAGACAGACTTCTGATTTCATTTTGCCCACATCCCTCCTCCGCCTGTAGTTAACTGACCTGGTTTTTCAAAAACTTCCGTTATAGCATTAACCTGCTGACAGCTTGTTTTGCCCCGGCTCAAAACCGGAACACCTGCTTTGAGCCGGGGCAAAACAAGGGCCTGCCATAGTAACGCCTGCCTGCACATAAAAGCAGGTGTATTTAATTACTTTTACAACCATTCCTGCTAAATTCTGTAATAATTCTACAGGCCGTTTAGCTACCGCCGTCACCAAACCTTTTGTGAAATAACATAAGCTATCACTATGAATATGCAAGCGATCACGTCGAGCCAGGAGGCTATTGCTATCGAATATAAATATGGCGCCCACAATTACCATCCGATACCGGTAGTCTTAACACGGGGCGAAGGTATATTTCTGTGGGATGTGGAAGGCAAGCGCTACTATGATTTTTTGTCGGCCTACAGCGCTGTGAACCAGGGCCACTGCCACCCTAAAATAATCGGGGCGCTTACCCTGCAGGCGCAGCAACTCACCCTTACCTCCCGCGCCTTTTACAACGATAAGTTGGGCGTGGCCGAAAAGTATATCTGCGAGTACTTCGGGTACGACAAAGCCCTGTATATGAACTCCGGTGCCGAGGCTGTAGAAACCGCTATTAAACTGGCGCGCAAATGGGGTTACCTGCAGAAAGGCATTCCGCCGCACAATGCCGAAATCATTGTTGTAGAACATAACTTCCATGGCCGCACCACCGGTATCATCTCTTTCTCCACCGACCCCGTCTCTACCAAAGGCTTCGGACCGTACATGCCTGGCTACAAGGTAATTCCCTACAACGACCTGGCAGCGCTGGAAGAGGCCCTGCAGGAGAACCCCAACGTGTGCGGTTTCCTGGTAGAACCGATCCAGGGAGAGGCTGGTGTGGTGGTGCCTGATGAAGGATACCTGGCCAAGGCGCATGCGCTCTGCAAAGAATACAGCGTGCTGCTGATGGCCGACGAAATACAAACCGGCATTGGACGCACCGGCCAGATACTCGCCAGTTGCTACGACGCTGTACACGCCGATATCCTGATACTGGGCAAAGCGTTGTCGGGTGGTGTGCTGCCGGTGTCGGCGGTGCTGGCGAATGATGATATTATGCTGTGTATCCAGCCTGGCGAGCATGGCTCTACATTTGGGGGCAACCCATTGGCAGCAGCCGTAGCTATAGCTGCGCTGGAAGTGATCAAAGAAGAGAACCTGACGGAGAACGCCCGGATACTGGGAGAAATTTTCCGGGAGCGGATGGAGCGCCTGAGGGAGAAACGCCCGGAACTCGTGACACTGGTACGCGGCAAGGGACTGCTGAATGCTGTGGTCATAGAACCCACAGCCGACGAACGTACGGCCTGGGATGTGTGCGTGGAGCTAAAGGAAAACGGGCTGCTCGCCAAACCAACCCACGGCGACATCATCCGCTTTGCCCCACCGCTGGTTATCACAGAGGAGCAACTGCATGCCTGCTGCGATATTATCGAGGAAGTGATTCTGAATTTTTGATCCGCCGTGTAGGGACAGGTCGGGACCCAATGCCGTCAACTTAAGAAAAACTAAAGGTTATTGTCATTTCGACCAACGGGAGAAATCTGGGTTAATTAGCAAAAAAGGCAATATATCAGATCTCTCACTGCGTTCGAGATGACAATTTAATCCTTAAGTTGACGGCATTGGGTCGGGACCTGTCCAATCGTTCCCGATCCAATCCTACCCCAGACTCATATTAATTTGCTGCATCAGCCACCACAGCCTCTGCTCTAATGCATGACTGGTCCTGCACAATTGCCGGTGCACGATTCGGGCAGGTCGCGACCTGCCCCTACACAATATATTTTCGCTACTACTGCGCTGCAAACACCTTTTTCAGCAGGTCGGTGGTGCGGGCGCCGGGGTTCTGGCGGATGTTCTTTTCTTCTTTGGCTACCATCACAAACAATCCTTCTATGGCTTTCTGGGTGGCATAGTCGTCGAGGTTGGGGTTTACTTTCTGCACCAGCGGAATTTTGTTGTAGGTGTTTACCAGGTTGGTGTAATATTGGGTGGCATTTACCTTATTGAGCGAATTCTGGATAATAGGCTTAAACTTCTCGTTCAGTTGCGGCGAGGTGGTGCGGTTCAGGTATTGGGTGGCGGCATCGTCCTGTCCTTTCAGAATACTCCAGGCATCCTGAATCGTCATCTGACGGATGGCCGACACGAAAATAGGCTTGGCTTCGGTGGCGGCGTCTTCGGCGGCACGGTTCAGGGCCAGCACAAACTTGTCTACCTCGCTGCCCATGCCAATGGCGCGCAGTTTCTCCTCTACCCGCTTCACCTCCGGCGGAAAAGGAATTTTGATCGCCGGGTTGTTGAAATAGCCATCCACCTGCGACACCACATCGGCCCCGTTCGAAGCCCCGGTAGTTAGCGCCTGCTTCAGCCCCTCGGCCACCTCATCGGCAGAGAGACTTCCGCCGCCAGCCAAACCGGTTACGGTTTCCTTCATTTTGTTCAGGTTAAACTGGGCCATGGCGCCACTGCTCACCAGCACCAGCAGCACTAAAAAGATAATTCGTTTCATATACTTGAAGTTAGATGTTCCAAAACCGGATGCACGAAAGGTAGCAAACTCCTGCAGCAATAACAACGCAGGCAGACGCCTATTTCATAT
The DNA here is from genome assembly GCF_003347595.2 of Botryobacter ruber. Taxonomy (GTDB): domain Bacteria; phylum Bacteroidota; class Bacteroidia; order Cytophagales; family Hymenobacteraceae; genus Pontibacter; species Pontibacter ruber_A. The sequence continues at coordinate 238,678 of NZ_QCZK02000024.1, forward strand.
ACCCGATTTTCTTTCTATTTGATTCATCCTGAACAGGTTAAACCAATCCGAAAGGAGCAGCAAAGGCTGTGGTGACAGGAGCAGCAGAATAAAATGGTTGTTTCTGCAGCTGCGTCAACCGTTACACCTGCTGCCGGCCAGGAATTCAGCGTTCATGAAACCATAAAACAACAGGCAAAGGTTACTTTTCCATCCCATTCGCCGTACCTTTGCATAACGAAGCTCAGAACAATTTCTGTTAAGAATATAAAGCCATGATCAGAAGACCAAGACGAAATCGCCAGACCGAGGCCATCCGGAATATGGTGCAGGAAACAACCGTAAACCTGCAGGATTTTATTTTCCCTGTATTCCTGCTGGAGGGCGATAACCAGAAAACAGAGGTTTCCTCCATGCCCGGCATCTACCGCTACTCCATCGACAAATTGCTGGAGGAAGTGCAGGAGTGCGTGGATTTGGGCATCAAAGTATTTGCCCCTTTCCCGAACATCCGCGAGGAACTGAAAGATAAATACGCCCGCGAAAGCCATAACCCCGAAGGCCTCTTCCCCAGCGCCATCCGCGCTATCAAGCAGAACTTCCCGGATGTGGCGTTGGTAACCGACGTAGCCATGGACCCCTACAGCTCCGACGGCCACGACGGCATTGTGGAGAACGGCGAAATCCTGAACGACGAAACGCTGGAGGTGCTCGGCAAAATGGCGCTCGTGCAGGCGCAAGCCGGTGCCGACATTGTTGCGCCATCCGATATGATGGACGGGCGCATCGGCCACATCCGCAAAGTGCTCGACGAGAATGGCTTTCAGAAAGTAGCTATCATGTCGTACACCGCCAAGTATGCCAGCGCCTTCTACGGTCCCTTCCGCGATGCGCTGAACTCGGCACCAAAAGCAGGCGACAAAAAAACTTACCAGATGAACTACGCCAACGCCCGCGAAGCCCTGATAGAAGCCGAACTCGATACCGCCGAAGGAGCCGATTACCTGATGGTAAAACCCGCCCTGGCTTACCTCGACATCATCAAGCTGCTCCGCGAGAACACCAACCTGCCGCTGGCTGCCTACAACATCAGCGGCGAATACGCCATGGTAAAAGCAGCTGCCCAAAACGGCTGGATAGACGGCGAAAAAGCCATGGTCGAAATGCTCACCAGCATCAAACGCGCCGGCGCCGACATCATCCTGACCTACTTTGCCAAGCAGTACGCGCAGCTATTGAAGTTAAAGAGTTAGAGAGTTTAGGAGTTAGAGAGTTAGAAAGTTAAAGAGTTTAAGAATTATAATTTGTAGGGGTTGAAAATCTTCAACCCTTTTACAAATGGCGCAGCGAAAGTCTTTTGCTCCAGCCACCATTGCTTCTGCTCCTGGCAATCAATTAATCTTCTTAATCGTGTTCAGACAAAGAAATCACACTAATCATTAAAATCACCGTTAATCAAAGGTTCAGACAAACATAAAATCACACCCATCATTACATCCTACCATCAACGGTCCGGAATGGAACGACTTTGTTTAAATAATCCTTTATAGGTAAATTGATAGTCTGCTATAATCTGTTATTCTGACCTTATGAAGGAATTGGCCTTTTGGCTTATTGCACTACTCCTGACAACCGCTTCAACCGCCGCTGCACAGCAGCTGGTAACGAATGCCCGCAGCAATGTTCAGGCGCTGAAAGCCATTGCCCTTACTTCTGAAAAAGAATACAAAGAAAACCTCTCCAAGGCAGTAGCCCTGGCGAAAAAGCATGATTGGGTTATCGAGAAAACCTACCGGGATGGCTCACACCTGTCGCTGCAGGGGCTGGATGCGAACGGGCAGCCAGTTTACTACATCACCTATAACAATACCCGCAGTGCCGCAACCACCCGAACCGATCAGCTTTGGTCCGGCGGCAGCCTTGGCCTGAGCCTGAGCGGCGCCAGTCCGGTGGTGACTAACAGCCTGGGCGTGTGGGATGCCGGGCGCGTGTACGAAATGCATCAGGAACTGGCGGGCCGCGTGGTGCAGAAAGACAAAGCTACTACCGCTGATGAACATGCCACCCACGTAGCAGGCACCCTGATTGCCAGTGGCGTAAACCCTTTTGCCAAAGGAATGGCCTTTGGGGTAAAGCAGCTGCAGGCTTACAATTTTAACAACGACCTGGCCGAGATGGCTGCTGCTGCCAATACGCTGCTGGTATCGAACCACTCCTACGGCTCAGTTGCCGGGTGGCGCCACAATCCCGACCGGAAAGGCACCAAAGAAGATCCGTACTGGGAGTGGTGGGGCGATAACGATATCAGCAAAACCGAGGATTACAAGTTTGGCTACTACAACGATGTTACCGCCTCCTGGGACCGCGTTGCCTTTAATGCGCCTTTCTACCTGATCGTAAAATCTGCCGGAAATAACCGCAACGAAAACGGTCCTGCCGCAGGCGAACCCTACTACAAACGCAACAAGAACGGCAAGTTCACACTCGAATCTGCCCGTCCTGCCGACATCAGCGACAACAAAGGCTACGACATTATCTCTACCTACGGTACCGCCAAAAACATACTGACCGTAGGTGCCGTGGCGCCACTTGCCAATGGTTACAACCAGCCGTCCGATGTAGCGATCTCTTCCTTCAGCTCCTTTGGCCCCACCGACGATGGCCGCATCAAACCGGATATTGTAGGTGGTGGCGTAGCTGTTCTCTCCACACATAGCGATGCAAAAAACGCTTACAAATCGTTGAATGGCACCTCGATGGCCTCGCCGAACGTGGCAGGCACTATGCTGCTGCTGCAGGAACATTATGCCAACCTGCACGAAGGCACCGTGATGCGTGCTGCCACCTTAAAAGGACTTGCCATCCATACAGCCGACGAAGCAGGCACCGCCCCGGGCCCGGATTACAGCTATGGCTGGGGTTTGCTGAATGCTGCACGGGCAGCGACCGTTATCTCTAACCCAAAGCAGACGCACCTGCTACAGGAGCTAAGCCTGAACCTGGGACAAACGCAGACAATTGAAGTAGTGGCCTCCGGCGACGGCCCGCTGAAAGTAACCATTTCCTGGACAGACCCGGAGGGGAATGTAACGCCAGTGGGCGCAGAGGCTTTGAATAACCGCACACCCCGACTGGTAAACGACCTGGACCTGCGCGTGAGTGGCCGCAGCAACACCTTTCTGCCCTGGAAACTTAACCCGATCCGTCCTGCCGATGCGGCTTTTACCGGCGACAACATCCTTGATAACGTGGAGCAGGTACTGGTGCCCGATGCGGTGCCCGGCGAAACCTACACCATCCGCATCTCGCACAAAGGCAGCCTCAAAAACAGCCAGCAGGATTTTTCGCTGCTCGTAAGCGGTGTGGGCGGACAGGCTTATTGTGCCAGTACTGCCGCATCAGAAGCAGGTACTTATATCCGCACCTTACAACTAGGCACCTACCAGGCGGCTCTAGCGGCTACCGGTTGCGCCACCTTCCGCGACCTGACAGGCAGCAGCGCCATCTCCTTTCAGCCGGGACAGTCGCAGGAGCTTCGGGTAACAGCTGGCACCTGCAATGCTGACGCGCCCAAAGCAGCCAAAATTTTCATCGACTGGAACAGCAACGGCAACTTTACGGACGTCGGGGAAGAAACGCTGCTGGCAGCAAGCAACGACACCTTTGCAGCCACTGTTACCGCGCCTGCCTCTGCAGAACCCGGCACCACCATCCGGATGCGCCTTGTGCTGCAGGAAACAAGTACCGCAACTGCCATTACCTCCTGCGGCACCTATACCCGCGGCGAAACGCAGGATTACCGCATCCGGGTAGAGCAGCAACAGCATGATGTGGGCATTACTGGCATTGAACTGGTGGGTGCTACGGCGGCGTGTGCGTCTCCGGCACAGGCCGTGCTGGTAAAACTGCGCAACTTCGGGGCAGCGGCACAGGCAGCGGTTCCTGTTACCCTGCGCGTGCTTCGCGACGGAACGGAGGTTGCGCGCCTGACCAGCAGGTATACGGCAGGCTTAGCCTCCTTCTCCGAAGCTGAATTTGTAATGGAAGGCAGCTTCCCGACCGAAGCCGGCGCCTTGTATGAACTGGTAGCCTACACAGAACTCACGGAAGATGCCATTTCCCGAAACAACACCACCGGCCGCACCATCGCCATTGGCACGCCTGCCGCAGCCCCCCAGGCAACCGCTTTCCGTTGTGGCAGCGACACCCATCTCTCTTTGCTGAGCAGTGGCGGCAATAACACGTTCTGGTATTCTTCTCCAGCAGCAACGGTTCCGGTAGCTGCCGGTAACCAGGTAAGTGTGCCGCTCGACCAGTCGGTGAATACGCTTTATGCTGCCGTGAGCGATTTCTCGGCCACAGTGGGACCTGCCGCTAAAACCTTTGCCACAGGCGGAGGCTATAACCAGTTCAGCCCGGATGTGCTTTTTACCGCGCATGCGCCCATGGTGCTGGAAAGTGCCAGGCTGTACATCGGGCATGGCGGCAAAATCACCTTCACCGTATACACCGAAGCAGGCGCCCCTGTGTCGAGCCGCACGCTGACGGTACAGCCAACCCGAACACCTGCAGCCCCCGACGTACAACCTGACGACCCTTCGGACGTTGGCGCTGTTTACTACCTGGGCCTGGAACTGCCCGAGCCCGGCGATTACCGCATAGGCATCTCGTATGCCGAAGGAGCTACTATTTTCCGCAATAACCAGGGCGTGGCAGGCTATCCGTTTGGTATCCCGAATGTGTTTACCATTACCGGAAACACGGCAGGTACTGAGCAGACAGGCTACTACTATTATTTCTACGACCTGAAAGTACGGGCGCTGGGTTGCCGGAGTGAGCGGGCACCTGTGCAGATGGGAAATGGCCAGACACTGCCCCAACCGGTCATCAGCCGCTCCGGCCACTCCCTCGTATCCAGCGCCGCCACCGGCAACCGCTGGTACCTCGATGGCAAACTCATTCCCGGCGCTACCGACCAGGAACTGGAGCCCGACCGCAGCGGCAATTACAGTGTGGTAACGGTGCAGAATGGCTGTATCTCGGAAGAGGCCGTTCCTTACACCTTTATCTACAGGCCCGGCGTGGAAGAAATCAGCCCGGAACTGATCGTTTACCCGAACCCCAGCCGCGACCGCTTCCGCATAGAACTGGAGACCACCCAATCCGAAGACATCAGCTTTGAAGTTTCAGACATGACCGGCAACCTGCTCTACTCAGGCAAAGTGGCGCAACGCAACGGCCAGTACGAAGGCGTTGTCGATCTGTCAGCAAGGGCCTCCGGCATCTACCTGCTGCGCATCTACTACGGCGGGAAATACCACACCCGGAAACTGGTGCTGCAGCGGTAAGAAGTTAGAGAGTTTGGGAGTTAGAGAGTTTGGGAGTTAGAGAGTTAGAGAGTTTAGGAGGCAGAAATTTTGTAGGGGTTGAAAATCTTCAACCCTTTCAGAGAGTTTAAATTGGCGACCTGCGTTTTAGCTGTAGAGACGCAGTGCCCGCGTCTCCTGCACGAACCACAGGCAAATCTAATCAATCCTGTTATTCCTTAAATCATCTTAATCCTGTTCAGACAAAAAAATCCTGTACATCCTTTAATCATTTAATCGTGTTCAGACTAATATAAAATCACAAAAATCAATACAATCACTACCATCAGCGGTTCAGACAAACAGCAGCGGCTGTGGTAACTGGTGCAGTTAATGTACCAGCGCTGATTTGATCATGATGAACTCGTTGATGTTTTCCAGGTTAATAACGCCGGCCAGCTTGCCGCTTTCCAGCACCGGGTAGAGCGGCGCTTTGTTTTTCTGCAGGCTGGTGTAGGCATCGGCGAGCTTGTCTTCTACATCCAGCACCTTCACCTTGCTCAGCATAATACCCGCGACTGGTACATGCACTTTATCCTCTTTTACCGCCTGAATCAGCTGCGACCGGGAGAGGATGCCCACTACCTGTCCCTCTTCCTCCACCACAAAATCCTGGTCTGAGCCGGAGAGTAGTTTATTTAATGCATCGCGCACGGTTTCGGAAGGAGCAAGCGTGATGAAGTTGGTCATCATGCCTTCGCGCACGCTGTGGCCCCGCATAAACTCCAGGAACTGCACCATGATATTTTCGGAGTGGGCGCCAAAGAACACGAAAATGCCGATCAGGATAAGAAAGGGATTGTAGAAGAAGCCGATAAACACGAAGAAAATGGCTAGCATTTGCCCCAGGTTGGCTGCTATCTGGGTGGCCCGTACCCGGCCCAGCTTAAAGGCCAGCAGCGCCCGCAGCACTCGCCCGCCATCCATGGGAAAGGCCGGTATAGCATTGAAAAAGACGAGCATCAGGTTTACGAACAGCAGCAGGTAAAAGAAGTTGGCAGGCGTGATGCGGGTAAAAAAGTCTTCGGACGGCAGCTCCTGCAGCGAAGGCAGCGCCAGCCAGAGAATCAGGGCAATCACCACGTTTACGGCAGGACCCGCCACAGCAATCAGCAGCTCCTGCTTCGGATTTTCGGGCATCCGCTCCAGGCTGGCCACACCGCCAATGGGCAGCAGCGTGATCATTTTGGTTTTGATGCCATAGCGTTTTGCTGTAAGCGAGTGCCCCAGCTCGTGCAGCACCACACACAGGAAAATTGTAAGCACAAAGGCAACGGCCAGCACCGTGGTAAAGGCATCGCTCCCGCGGCGCACTTCCGAGAAAACAATCCAGCCGATGAGGATCAGGAAGGTCCAGTGTACCAGAATTTTAATGCCGGCAATTTTGCCCAGCTTTAACGACCATTTCATAGCGGTATCTGTTAGATGCGATATTACTTTAAACGGGATTGCAAAGAGAAAGGCTTCCTTTCCTGGTCTGCCCCTTTTGCCTGTGTGTTCTCTTTATTTGTAGCTTTGCCTTGTCGGGCTTGTGGCGGCTGCGTATACCCTGGCAAAACCTGCAGCGCTATACTTCTACTACGGGCCCACGTAAACATTTAGTTACAAGGCAGCAGCAGCTGGAATCTTAAACACAAACAGTTATGAACCTGAAAGAGCGGGACCTGGAGCGGGAGTTTATCTTTTCTACCTCACGAAGCGGTGGTGCGGGTGGTCAGAATGTGAACAAGGTGGAAACGAAGGTGGAGCTGCGGTTCCCGGTAGCGCAGTCGCAAGCGCTGACGGCGGAGGAAAAGGCGCTGGTACAGGAAAAGCTGGCCAACCGCATCAACAGCGAAGGGTATTTGCAGGTGGTGTGCCAGACGGAGCGCAGCCAGTTGCAGAACAAGGAGCGTTGCATCGAACGGTTTTATGAACTGCTACGGCAGGCGCTCACGCAGCAGAAAAAGCGCAAAGCCACCAAACCTTCTCATGCCTCTGTTAAGCGGCGTATAGAGGGAAAGCGGCGGCAGTCGGAGAAAAAAGCAAACCGTGGCGGGTACCGGGGGGAGTATTGAGGTGGGATTGAGGTTGATCTGTTAATCAATCCACTTTTTGGCTTTGCTCATACAGGAACTCTGGATCAAAATCGGCTTCATTTTCCCATTCAATCGTATCGAAACTTGTTCTCACTGTATTAAACAGCCGCTCATCTTTCAGTTCCTGGAATATGCCTAAATGAAGGTAAGGCTTTACATCAAACTGCCTTCTCTCTCCATTTTCAAAAGTCAGCAGCAAGAGGTAGTTTTCCTGGGGCTTTACATCTTTAACAGCTAAATACATCTTTTTTATTTTAACGGATCAATCTGAAACGGCTTTTCTCCATTCTGGCATAAAGTCCAGTCAGCCAGAAGCTCTTCACGGTGAATTTCTATCCAGGCCTGAATCAGGCGCAGTTGCTTCGAAGGAACTCGTCCTTCCATAACCTCGCCATCAGAAATTTTGACTGTAGTAGTAAAATCCTGATAATAAGCATGAATGTGAGGTGGATTATGCTCTTTAGGGCCATAATACATTCTGATAATTATCCCGAAAAACATGGAAATTGTTGGCATATCCTCTCATTTGATCAAAGTTACTCATTCCCCATCCTTTTTGTTTTGCTGGTGTTTCGGTGGTAATAAAAATCTGCCAACATACTTGACCAAATTGGCGCAGCTACACAATGTATTCCTATTCATTTTCCTTGTTTTCACTTTCTATACCTTCATCTCTTTCGTAGCAATTAAAAAGAAGAGAATAGCCATCTTTTAAAGCTTCATTGTAAAATTCAAGGTAATCTTCTTCTACATCTTCAGGAGACTCAAAAATAAGATATTCCTCCTCTAATTCATCTATTTGCCAGCCGTCACTTTCGATGTAGTACCTTGCCAGTTCATACGCACCATCAATGTCTGCATAGTTAATAAAAACTACTGCATATGCACCTTCTATTTTCCCATACTGACTTGAAGTTTCTGTCGGTAAAACATGAGCATTTAATTGATACATATTTGTGATTTATATTTTGTACAACTATATATTACTTGACTTCCTCCGTTTATCCACCCAATACAGAAGTATAAACCGAATAACCCTTACCAAATATAAGCAAAACCACCCATCATCCCCTCTCCCACCGCAGCTTTTTTACCTCAAGCAAAAAACAGGAGCAGCAGTGGCTGTGGTGGCAGGTGCAGCAGAATAAAACGGGGCAATAAACACCATTCCACCTGTTGCGACACACCAGAAACGGGAAGTCTGCCGTTATTGCAGCTGAGGCGCCGGCTGATGTAGCGCCCGACGCGCACGCGAATGTTCTGATCATTTTTAATAAACTAATATTCAGACGCTTACATTTCTACAGAAATTCCGGTGCAGCAGCTGTCGCATTAGGTAAGATATTTGCAGCCAGGCAAACGAACTTTTACACCCTTATGAAACGATATTACCTACTTATTCTTTTCCTTTTAGGACTGGCCACGGCCACCCAGGCACAGAAATACAGAACAGCAGCAGGCGCACGCCTCGACGGTAACCTGTTTGGCGTAACGGTGCAGCAGAAAATTTTGGAGCGCAGCACCATCGAAGGCATTTTTGCGGTAGGCGGCCGGGAGCTCAGCGCCACAGGCTTGTACGAATGGCACCGCCCCCTCCTGGGCAAACGCTTTAACTACTACCTTGGCGGCGGCGCACACGTGGGCAACCTGAAAGACCATGGCGTATTCACAGGCGTCGATGCCATTCTGGGCGTTGAATACAAAGTAAACGGTTTGCCTTTCCTGCTCTCAGCTGATCTGAAACCCGCCGTACATATCAACCACGAAGACTGGGCAGGCTTGTCGAGCGGTGTTTCGATACGTTATGTGATCCTGGCCGAAAAGAAGGAGAAGAAAAGCTGGTGGCCGTTCGGTAAAAAGGAAGAGGAGACTAAAAAGAAGCAGCAAAGCGAAGAGACAAACATCTTCGATAAGATTTTCAAAAAGCCCGAGCCGGTAAAGGAGGAGGAGACAAACCCGCTTAAAAAGATTTTCAGGAAACGGGAAGAGTAGCTCTGGCAGGAGCAGTTCAGTGATTCAGGAGGCAAGGCAGTGGTGGCAGGAGCAGTATAGTATAAAGGCATAAAATCTTTTGCTGCAGTTGCCACCACAGCCTTGCCTCCTGCTTTTGCCTGCAAAAACGGTGTTGCGTACTGCGCTTGTGGCGCAATCGTTAAATACCACGGCCCTAAAAAGGGAAGAAGTTCAGCCGGGGTAGCTGAACTTCTATAACAGGAAAGCTTGTTTTCATACTTTAACTGCAGTGCAAACTTCTGCATTAAAAGGTTAGTTTAAGTTTGTTCTATTCTGATAGCTACCGTTGGGGTCCGGTAGCACCATGTAGAGCCGGCAGTGTTGTTGCTGCGCTAAAGCAATGATGGGGTTTATTAGTTTGCTTTCCTTTATCTTCACAATTAGTAGTGTCTTTGTTCTGCTGCATACCCGGACCATAACGACACAGGTTTCAGTTCCTGCGCTGTATTTATCCCGAAAATAGTAATGCTAACGCATAAAATTTACTTTCTGGTTCCTTAAACTTCAGTAAATCATAATTTTTATAAATTTGCTGCAATATAAACCATAAACATTACATTCATAATTTATTTTTAACAGCTGCAGCACTAAATTCTTACCAAGTAGCTTTCAGCTGCTTTTCGCCACAAAATTTCTTTTGTGATTACAACGCTAAACCGAAGAAAAGATTATTTTCAGGTGCATACGCCAACATTTGTATACATGAAATAAAGAGGGGAGTTAATAAACTGGCCTGCCTGGCAGGCATCTGGTTACACTGTACGCTCTCAACCTAACTTCCGTCACCTAATCCGCCTTCTGCTTTACTTAACTGGTGTAAAAATAACTAGCGCAACCTATTTTAAAAAGGAATTTTTCACCTGCAACGTAACATACCTTTTTCAGGCCGTAAAACAGCAAAAACGGGCAAACAGCGTAAAAAGCCACAACTACTGTGTAAAAAAACTGGGCCTTCCCACAGCAATCGTAACATCACGGGGGAAAAATTTTTTCGCATTTTTTCCGGCTTCTACGCCCGGGCCTACAGTTGAACTGCAAACCGGAGCGCAGAAGCCGGATGTTATGGAAAAACAAGGGGGCTGACAGGTTGTTTCCGGATCGGAATTTCTTTGTTTTACTTTGTACTAAAGGCGCAGCAGATACTCTTTAACAGAAGCAGGCTCCGGTATAATCAGGAACGGGGCAGGCGTTTGGCTACTACCTCGAACTGCGGCAACAGGTTAGGGTACTGCTTCATTTCGGTTCTGACAGCTATTTCTTTCAGATCGTCGGCAGTTTTTTTGAAGATGCCGATAAACATGAACAGGATGGCGAGTAACAGGACAATGATTTTCATAGTTTTATGGGTTTAGTGTTTTTGAGTTTCTGACTTAATAGATAGTGGTAACAGGCTGAAGGTTGCCTGGAACTTCATAAATATTTTTGCTTTCAAAAAAAAGGTCGGCACCTGCCTGTTTCTCCTGTAAAACACTCTGAACCAGCCGCTACTACTGCTGCTGGCGCCATACCGCCGGCTCTAGTAGTAGCGGCATAACATAAGTTGCATTCAGCTGTTTAATAAGAAAAGGGATTTCTGTAAGGTGCCACAACACCTGTTCCTGTGGAGCCGGCTTAGCATAAACAGGTGCTGTTATATAGCTGCATCTTTAATTTAATCGTAGCTTTACTGTACCTGGTGTTAAACATTCCAGGCAGAGCTTTACAACCTATAGCAACTAACACATGATAAAAGGGAAGCTGATTGCATTGGGCGGAGGCGACGATGACGGGCTGCTGAAACTGATCCGTTCCCAGATATGCAACATCACATCACGTATTGAGGTAATTGCCACCGCTGCCACAGAAGTACTGGATGCCGGCATAGCTTACAAGAAAGCATTCGAGGAATTTGGGTGCAATCATGTCCGGTTTATGCACATCGACGAAAACCACAAAGCCGATACGCCGGAGTACCTGGAGCGGATTAAACAGGCGGACGTTATCTTTTTTACAGGAGGCGACCAGTTGCGGCTGGCAAAATTTCTGAAAGGCACGGAACTGCTGGGCATTATGCACCGCCGGTTCCGGGAAGAGGAAATTATTATTTCAGGCACCAGCGCCGGCGCAGCCGTCATGTCAGACCGTATGATCTACGACGGGTACGGCCATTATTCCCTGATTAAAGGCGAGATGAAAACCACCAAAGGCTTTGGCTTTATCCAGCATATCTACATCGACACACACTTTGCCGAACGCGGCCGCTTTGGCCGCCTGGCCCATGCGGTGGCGCACGACCCCGAGTACATTGGCATTGGCCTGAGCGAAGAAACCGGCATCATTATAAAAGAAGGCGACCAGGTAGAGGTATTCGGGACGGGCGTGGTCACCATCATAGATGCCAGCCAGGTGCGCTACTCCAACACACGAAAGATAGAAGAAAACGAACCCATTGCCGTAGAACAACTGATCATGCACCTGCTGGTACAAGGCTATCGCTACTGCCTGAAAGAACATATCTTCCAGCCTGTTGCCCAGGACGAATCGCCAACGAAATTAACGGCAGACCAGCGCTTGCTTTCCTCATAAGCTATTCCGCCTGCCGTAGCTTTACACCGGTTACAAAGAAAAAAGTAGTTCTGCTCCTGCCTCCACAGCCTCTGCTCCACACCAGCAAGGGCTGAAAACAAAAACAGGCGGAGCAGCCTGCTTCTGATCCGGGCTACTCCGCTTGCTTCTATTTCCGGTATTCTTTCTCCAGTTCCATGTTAATGGCTACACCTGCCTTGGCACCTTCTGCGGCAGCTACAATTACCAGTTGCATATCGCGGGAGGCATCGCCGGCTACAAACAGGCCTGGTATGTTCGACTTCTGCTGCCGTCGGGTCCTGATAACACCTTTTGAAGTAAACTCGCAGCCCAGCTGTTCGCCCAGGTCGCATTGCTGCATGGTGCCTGTTGCAAAAAACAGAACCTCCTGCTCACGCACCTGGCCGTTTTGCAGCACAATCCGCTGCAGCATCCCTTCCTCTCCCTCCAGCCGGGCAATGGACGAGGTGCAGATACCAACACCGTTCCGCTTCAGCGCATCGCGGTCCGACTGCGTCAGTTTATCGGTACCGTCGGTGTAGAGGGTGATGTTGTCGCTCCAGGTTTTCATGGCCAGCGCCTGCCCTACACCTTTGCGATCTTTGCCATACACGGCAATGGCCTTGTCCCGCGATTCCCATCCGTCGCAGTACTGGCAGTGGTGCACGCTGGTGCCATAAAAATCCATGATGCCTTCCACTTCCGGCATAATATCTTTCAGGCCGGTGGCAAGCAGAAACTTTTTAGACCGGTACACATTGCCGTCTTCATCGTTCACTACAAACTCGCCTTTGGTGTAGGTAGCGGTTTTTACAAGTTTAAAAATAAGTTCTATATCATACTTCTGCAGTTCTGTCCTGGCCAGCTCAATAAATTCTTTGGGCTTGATGCCATCGCGGGTCAGGAAGCCATTCATGCTTTGCGACCAGCGGTTGCGGGGCTGCTGGGTATCGAACACAGCCACTCTGCGCCTGCACCTGCCCAACAACATGGCAGCACTCAGACCGGCAGGTCCTCCTCCAACTATTATTACATCGTACATTACTTGTTCAAATTAAATTTGTGTGTAGTAACGTAGGATGTCCTGTTTAGGTAACGCAGCAGCCTGAATTTTTAAGGTTTGGAGTTTAGGGGTTAGAGAAGTAGAGAGGTAGTAAACATGTATGGGTTGAAGATTTTCAACCCTGTATCAGAGAGGCAGAGGCGTTGGGGGGGAAGGCTGTAGAGACGCGGTGCCCGCGTCTCCTGCACGAACCCCAAACAATCTTAAATCCGTGTCATCCTTGAATCTGTTTAATCCGTGATTCAGACAAACAAAAAATCACAAAAATCAATTAAATCACACGAATCAGCGGTTCAGACAAGCAGCAGAAGCAATGGAGGCAGGAGCAGAAAGAAAGTTTTTTGTCTGAACCTGGATTAACCAGATTAGTGGATTAACAGGATTGGGTTTGTCTGTGATTCGTGTAAGGGTTTAAAATTTTAAACCCTTACAAAAACTCTACCTCTCTAACTTTCTAACTCTCTACCTCTCTAACTCCCAAACTCCCTGATCAATGTGCATCGAGCCAGTTCTGTCCTACCCCCAGGCCAACTTCCATCGGCACGCTGAGCGGCAGGGCGTTCGTCATCAGCTCTACGATTTTTGGCGTTACAATTTCAACTTCCTCTTTGGGCGCATCGAAGAGCAATTCGTCGTGCACCTGCAGAATCATGCGGGTTTGCAGGCGCTCCTGCTGCAGGTACTCCCGGATGTTGATCATGGCAATTTTAATGATGTCGGCAGCCGTACCCTGGATAGGTGCGTTGATGGCATTGCGCTCGGCAAAGCCGCGGATGGTGGCGTTGCGCGAGTTGATGTCGCGGAGGTAGCGGCGGCGGCCCAGCAGCGTTTCCACATACTCCTGCTCCCGCGCTTTTTCGATGGCCGAATCCATGTACTCCTTCACGGCCGGGAATTCTGCAAAATACGCTTCGATGATATCAGCTGCTTCACGGCGCGGGATGTTGAGGCGTTCCGACAAGCCAAAAGCAGAAATACCGTAAATGATGCCGAAGTTGATGGTTTTGGCCTTGCGCCGCATTTCGCTGTCTACCTTATCGAGGGGCACATGAAATACTTTGCTGGCGGTGGAAGCGTGGATATCGAGGCCTTTCTGGAAGGCTTCGCGCATGGTCTGGTCGCCGCTGAACTCTGCCATAATGCGCAGCTCGATCTGCGAGTAGTCGGCAGAGATGAGCAGGTGTTTGCTGTCGCGGGCGACAAAGGCTTTGCGGATTTCACGGCCACGCTCGGTGCGTATCGGGATGTTCTGCAGGTTTGGATTCGTAGAGCTCAGGCGACCGGTGGCGGTAACGGCCTGGTTAAACGAGGTGTGTACGCGGTTATCCTGCTCGCACACCAGTTGCGGCAGCGCATCCACGTACGTCGATTTGAGCTTGGTGAGCTGCCGGTGGTCCAAAATCAGCCCAACAATTTCATGCTCCCCCGCCAGCTTCGACAGGATTTCTTCGCCGGTGGCGTGCTGGCCGGTCTTGGTTTTCTTTATTTTGCCTTTGCCATGCAGCTGCAGCTTGTCAAAAAGAATCTCCCCGAGCTGTTTTGGCGAGCCGATGTTGAATTCTTCTCCGGCTATTTTATAGATTTTGGTTTCGATCTGCCTGATCTCCTGCTCCAGTTGCAGCGAGAAATCGGCCAGCGCATTCGAGTCGATGCTGATGCCTTCTTTCTCGATGTCGGCGAGCACCTGCACCAGCGGGTTCTCTACCTCATGAAACAGCTTCCGGAGGCCCTGCTCCTGCAACAGCGGCGCAAAATAGCGCTTCAGGCGTAAGGTGATGTCGGCATCTTCGGCGGCGTAATCTTTTACCTCTTCCGGCGTCAGGTCGGCCATGGTCAGCTGCTTTTTGCCTTTAGGACCGATCAGGTCGGTGATGGGGACGGGGCTGTAGTGAAGGTAAGTTTCGGCGAGCACATCCATGTTGTGGCGCATCTCCGGCTCCAGGAGGTAGTGCGCCAGCATCGTGTCGAATATCGGTCCCTGCACCGCCACGTTGTAGTTTTTGAGCACCAGGATGTCGTACTTGATGTTCTGCCCGATCTTGAGGATGTTGCTGTTTTCGAGCACCGGCCTGAACTCGTCTACAATCCGTTGCGCCTCCTCCGGGTTGTCGTGCGGCACCGGCACATAATAGGCCTCGCCGGGCACGTAGCTGAACGACATACCCACCAGCCGCGCTACAATGGCATCGATACTGGTTGTTTCGGTATCAAACGAAATTTCCTCCTGCTTAAGCAGGTAAGTTACCAGGCTCTGGCGCAGCTCCGGGGTGTTGATCAGGTGGTAGTCGTGCAGCGTATTGCTGATGTTCTGCATCGTCTGCGGCACTGCTTCCTCAACAGCTGCTTCCGCTACGGCAGTTTCTCCGAACAGGGATGTCTGGTTTTCGCCGGCGCCTTTGGCTTTACGTGTGGACGTTTTAGCCGGAGCTGCCGTTGCCGAACCTAAGGTTTCGCCCAATACCCGCTGCGCCAGCTGCCGGAACTCCAGCTCTGCGAACAGCTCGGTCAGCCGTTCTTTGTTCGGGCCATCGTAGGTAAGCGCTTCTTCGTTAAAGTCGAGCGGCACGTCGCAATGGATGGTCGCCAGCTCCTTCGACAGCAGGCCCTGCTCGGCAAATTTTTCTACATTCTCCTTCTGCTTTCCTTTCAGTTTATCGGTGTTGACAATTAGGTTTTCGACCGAGCCGAACTGCTTGATGAGCGACTTGGCTGTTTTTTCGCCAATACCCGGTATGCCCGGTATGTTGTCCACGGCATCGCCCTGCAAACCCAGAATATCCTTTACCTGTTCTACCCGCTCAATTTCCCACTTCTCCAGCACTTTCTGCACATTCCACACCTCCACAGCATTGCCTAAAAAAGCAGGCTTGTACAGGAACACGTGGTCTGTCACGAGCTGGCAGTAGTCTTTGTCGGGTGTCATCATGTACACATCGAAACCTGCTTTCTCGCCCCTGCAAGCCAGCGTACCGATAATATCATCCGCCTCGTAGCCATCCAGGATCAGCACCGGGATGTTAAAGGCTTCCACAATCTTTTTGCAGTAAGGGATGGCCAGTGTAATATCTTCGGGCTGTGCCTGCCGGTGTGCCTTATACTCAGCAAAATTGTCGTGCCGGAAGGTTTTGGCCGCAGAGTCGAAGGCCACGCCGATGTGCGTAGGCTTCTCTTTGGTAAGCACTTCGACCAGGGTGTTGGTAAAACCCAAAGCCGCTCCGGTGTTCATGCCTTTGGAGTTGATGCGCGGATTTTTACTGAAGGCAAAGTGTGCCCTGTAGATAAGTGCCAAGGCATCTAACAGGAAAAGTTTTTTTCGTGGTTCGCTCATGGGCTAAAGTTAGTCAATAATTGAGGAAAATGAAGCAGCGCAGCTCCTGGTTTGGCAGTAAAACCATCCGACCGGCGGGACTGTTTCATTCTGCATTTGATTAATGAAATCTTCAACAGAAACTAATTGTCATTTCGAACGCAGTGAGAAATCTGAATAATAACAGGCATTTGTGTCAGTACCAGATTTCTCACTGCGTTCGAAATGACATAAAATATTAGAACGAAACGATTCTACGGCCGGCGGGATATTGGGGTGCAGCTGCTTTACCCGCAAAAGTTCGGTTGTGTACCACAATTCCTCAAACTGTAGAAAATTTTCCACACTCCGCTTCCCCGTTCCCCAGTTTGTTGACACTCAACACAAAAAGACAAACATCTAATTTTCAGGCACTTAATACCTTTTTTTGACTTTTGGCACAGTTCTGACATATGGGAGTTCATTATCAATTAAAAATTTAAACAACTTAAACACTGATATGAAAAAGGTAACAGTTTTAGCAGCAGCTATCGCACTATTCGGATTTACAGCTATCGAAGCAAACGCACAAACTCAAAATACAGAGCAGCCAACTTCTACCCAGCAGCCTACCGCACAAGCTCCTGAAGAGCAGCGCGAGAAAGTAACGCAGGAGTCGCTTCCGGCCCCGGTACAGGAAGTACTGAAGCAGGATGCGCTGAAAGACTGGCAGGTAAGCGAAATTTATAAAATTGCTGCTGCTGCCGAAGGCGAGAAAACACAATACGAAGTTTTCTTCACCAACGCACAGCAGGAAAAAGCGAAGATTCGTGTAGACGAAACCGGCGCCATCATCACCGACAAACCAGAACAAACCAATACACCAGCACAAACAGACACAAAAGAGTAAAGTAACACGAAGCTACATCTTCAAAGAAGCCTCCGGTATCGGGGGCTTTTTTGTTTTCCGGCTTTTCTGCAGCAGCCACCACTGCCTCTGCTCCGACACTGAGCCGCAGGAAGTTCTTCTTTGGGCCGCAGCATAAATTCCTGTCGCCATTTGCGCCGATCCTGCGTATATTGCTGCCTGAGATGCCACACCTACTACTAATTGACGACGATTCTTCCTTCTGCCTGATGCTGGCTACGTTCCTGCGCAAGCAGCAGTACAGCGTGAAAACCGCCTACACGGCAGGCGAAGGACTGCAGCTGCTGAAAGAGGAACCATTCGACCTGGTGCTCACCGATTTCCGCCTGCCCGACCGCGACGGCCTGGAGCTGCTGAGCCAGATACGGGTGCTGTCGGCTGATGTGCCCGTTATCCTGATGACGCATTACGCTGATATCCGGACAGCCGTGAAAGCGATAAAAATGGGCGCTTTCGAGTACATCACCAAACCCCTGAACCCCGACGAGACACTGCTCACCATCCAGAAGGCGCTGCAGAAAAAGAGTTCCGAACCAGCTGCAACAGCAAGCAGAAGTGCGGCAACAGGTTTTGCTTTTGTGACCGGAAACAGTCCGCAGGCCGCTAAACTTGACGAGTACATTGCCCTGGTAGCGCCTACCAACATGTCGGTGATTATCGAGGGCGAGAGCGGCACCGGGAAAGAGTATGTCGCCCGCCGCATTCACCTCCGAAGCAAGCGTTCGGATAAGCCTTTTGTCGCGATAGACTGCGGCGCCCTCTCGAAGGAACTGGCCGGCAGCGAGTTATTCGGTTATGTGAAAGGGGCATTTACAGGCGCGATGGGCAACAAGGAAGGCCAGTTTGAAGCAGCCAACGGCGGCACGCTCTTCCTCGACGAGATTGGTAACCTGCCTTATGAAGTGCAGGTACAGCTGCTCCGGGCCATACAGGAGCGGAAGGTAAAGAAAATTGGCAGCACCACCGACCTGGATGTGGATGTGCGCATTATTGCCGCTACCAACGAGGACCTGGTGCAGGCCGTGAGCCGCGGCGAATTCCGCGAAGACCTGTACCACCGCCTCAACGAGTTCAAGATAAACGTCCCGCCGCTCCGCAACCGCGGCGCTGATATCCTGCTGTTTGCCAACCACTTCCTGGAGCAGGCCAACCACGAACTCAACCGGAACATCACCGGCTTTGCCCTTGCAGTAAGCGATGCGTTTGAGCGCTACAACTGGCCCGGCAATTTGCGGGAGATGAAGAACGTGGTAAAGCGGGCGGTGCTATTGGCCAAGACCGACAAAGTAACGCTGGAAGAACTGCCCTCCGAAATTGCGAATGCCACTGAGGCTCCTGTAGCTGCCACCACACCCACGCCTGCCGAAGCACCAGCTCCGCAAGCCACCGACCTCCGGAGCACCGTTGAGCAAAGCGAGCGGGAGCAGATCATAGCGGTACTGGAGCGGGTAAAGTACAACAAATCCAGGGCCGCCCGCCTCCTCAACATCGACCGGAAAACGCTTTACAACAAGATCAAGCTTTATGGTATTGATGCGTGAGGGGATGAGGAATGGGACTACAATAACAAGACTAGCATCACATCGTTAAATATAGAAAACAGAAGTCTTATGAGTACGGAACAACTAAGAAACCTGGTTATCGACAAAATATCGGCTATTGAGGACGAGAATTTTCTACAGGCGATAAAAACTATTCTTGATACAAACACTGCTGCTTCTGGCGTTTATAAGCTCACCGAAGACCAAAAGCATAAAATTGCTATTGGCTTAGAGCAGCTAAATAAGGGACAGGTAGTAAGTAATGAGGATTTGGAGAAAGAAGAGGACGAATGGCTAAAAGAATAGTCTGGTCACTTCAGGCCAAAGAAGACAGAAGAGAAATTCTGGAATATTGGTTTAAAAGAACCGGCAACAAAAAATACAGCCAAAAGTTAGCTCACCAGTTCAGAGAAACGGTAAAATATATTGCAACTTACAACTATCTTGGGCGAGCTACAGATATGGAGGATGTGCGTGTGGCTGTTAGCGGACATTATTTAATTTTCTACCGATTACTGGAAAAGGTGGTGGAAGTCATCTCTGTTTTTGATAGCAGAAGAAATCCGGACACACTCACATTAAAGGGTGATAAAAAGTAACCCTACAGCACCAACCGCTGCTCCGCTTCCCGCAAACTCTTTACCTCCGCAGCAATAGCCTCCAGTACCACCGGCACCCCCACCTGTAGCTGTTCCACTACCCACTGCAGGCGCACTGCCTCCTGCTGCTCCTGGTGCAATACCTGCTCCAGCTCGTCCAGCAGCTTTACAACCGACTGCGCCCGCAGGTGCTTAAAGGCAGTCTGCATTTTGTGCGCCAGCGCCCCTGCCTGCTGCCAGTCATTTGCAGCGGCAGCCGCTAACAGTAACTGGAAATTCTGGCGGTGGTCGTTCAGCAAAGCTTCTAAAATGGCAGCTAAGGCCTCGTCGTCATCGCCTGCGAAGGCTTTTATTTCTGACAGGTCATAAGCAGGCCCTTTACTTTCCGTTTGGAGGAGCAGAGGCTGTGGTGGCTGCAGCAGCGAAATTCCTGGCGCACTTTTCAGCACTTTTGCCAGTTTCCGGTACAGCTCCTGCTCCGAGAAAGGCTTCAGGAGGTAATCGGTGATGCCGGTGTTGGCAAAGAACTGCTGGTGCCGGCTCATGATGTTGGCGGTCAGTGCGATGATTGGAATTGTAGCATCCTGCTTCCGGATGGCTCTGGCGACTGCCTTGCCACTCATGCCCGGCAGCTGTATATCCGTCAGCACCGCATCAAACTTTTCCTGCCCGATCCGTTGCAGCGCTTCCTGCCCGTCGTTGGCCAGCTGCACGGTTACGCCCCAGCGTTTGAGCATCATCTCGCAGAGGGTGCGGCTGTAGGCATCGTCGTCAATTACCAAAACCTTGCTGCCTTTAAACGCCTGCGCCTGCGGTTGCCCTTGCGTTTGCGGCTCCGGTTGTGCGGCTGGAACTGTCGCTTTTTTGAATGGCAGTCTGATCGTAAAAGTCGTACCCTGACCCGGCACACTTTGCAGCGTCAGGTTGCCGCGCTGCATCTCTACCAGCTGTTTGCTAATCGAAAGGCCCAGCCCGGTACCGCCATATTTCCGGATGATAGAATCGTCGGCCTGGTTAAACTCGCCAAACACGTGCTCCGCCTGCTCCAGCGGAATACCAATACCCGTATCGGCCACTGTAATACAGACCACCACCCTGCCCCGCCGCTGCGACTGCAGGCTGCACACCACGCGCACCTGCCCCTGGTGAGTGAACTTAAGAGCGTTATCGGCCAGGTTGAAGAGCACCTGCTTCAGGCGCAGCGGGTCGCCGAGCAGATAGGCGGGCAGTTCTTTGTCTGCCTCACAGCTAAAGGCGATGCCTTTGGTTTCTGCTTTCAGGCGGAATACCTGCTCCAGCTCGGCCAGCAGCTGTTGAATATTGAAGGGTGTTGCCTCCAGCACCAGCTTGCCTGCCTCCAGCCGCGAAAGGTCGAGCACGTCGTTCACAATGTGCAGCAAGTGTTCGCCGGCACTGCTGATGGCCTGCAGGTGTTCCTGCTGCGCTGCCTGCAAGGGTGTTTGCCCAAGCTGTTCTGCAAAACCCAGCACCACATTCAGCGGCGTGCGTATTTCGTGGCTCATGTTAGCGACAAAGGCCTCTTTGGCACGCGCCAGTTGCAGCGCCTCTTTGCGGGCGCGTATCAGCTGCGCTTTGTAGGCATTGCTGCGGGTAAGGTCGCGGAGGATGATCCAGATAAACAAAATGCAGCTTATCAAGCCAAACGCTCCGATGCAAAGCAGCACCACCGATGTTTTATTTACGATGGCGCGGGCACTGGCGGAATTCTGCGCCGCCTGCTGCGCCTCGCTACGCTCCAGGCTGTATATCATGGCCCGTATCTGGTCCATGATCTGCTTGTCCTGCTGCAGCAGGGCCAGCTCTTTGGCCGCTACTTTTTTATCGTGCCGGCTTACTTCGGTTTTGATGTCCTGCAGGATGTGTTTAACGGCTGACACCTGGGCAACAGGCTGCGGAAGCGGCGTGGTCGTGGTATCGACACAAATTTCCTGCTCCAGGAGTACACGTGGCGCTGCTGGAGCAGAAGCAACCTGTTCTGCCTGTTCCCTGGACTGGCGCTTTGAAAATAGCCTGCCCAGGAAGCCGCGCCTGTCGTCAGCAGGTTGTGCTGCAGCTTCTGTTGGCGGGTTAGTTCTGGGCGCTATCGTGGTGGTGGTTTGCTCTTTGATGATGGTGGTGGCAGGCTGCCTGGAAGCAGATAAGGTGATCTGGCGCAGCGCTTTATCGGAGAAGTTTAATTCGCGTCGCTGCTTTTTTAACTCCACGTACCGCGCCATGCTCTGCTGCTTGGCCTGGAGCAACACCGAAACAGAATCCAGCTGCGTCAGCTCATGAGTGCTTCCGTTCATCAAGGTGCGCAGGGTATCTACCTGCCGGTCGATGTCCTCCAGGTGGGCCAAATAGGCTTTGAAATACTGGTCGTCGGTGGTAAGCGTGTAGGCCCTGATGGCACTTTCGGCCGTGGCAATATCGGCCAGCGTATGATGCAGCTTCGCCAGCTTTACATTGGGCTGCGACAGCAACTCTACTGACGAAAGTAGTTTGGTGAAACTTGCATAAAAAAGATAAATAGCAACAGCCACTACCGTAATGGAAAGGCAGAAACCTGTTACTACTTTTGCTTTGGTTGTTTCTTTAAAGAACCTCATGTAATCTTGCGCAGGCTGTATTTTGGAAAGCAAAACAGCCATTTGCCTGGTTGGTGCTGGTAACTTAACGAAAAATTGTGTGAAATGATTGCGGCGTCAGCTTAAATTGGTCGGACACAGCAACTTCCGCAGCAGGATTATTGTAGCAACAACCCGGACTGCAGGTGATGTGCTAAGGCAGTGGTGACAGTAGCTGCAGAAAAAAACTTAAAAAAAGGGGCAAAAAATAAAGGCGCTGCTCAGGAAATAAGCTTCCCGTCAGCGCCTTTCATCGTTTTACTTTCTTCTTTTACCAGTCGCTGCTGGCGCCGCCGCCGCCAAAGGAGCCCCCGCCGAAACCGCCGAAGCCTCCTCCTCCGCCCCCGCCAAACACGCCGCCGCCTGTCCTAAAGGTGCCGAAGCCGCCGGGAATGAAGATGGGGCCGCCCAGTGTGCGTGCTCCTCTGCGCCCACCACCTCTGCCACCGCCGCCGCCTCTCCTGGCCAGGATAAAGACAACGAGCATCACGATCAGGATAATCAGGAAAAGCGGAGGTCCGTCATCTTCCTGCGCCCGCCGTTGCTGTTCCGGGGGGGCCTGGTATTCGCCGCTGGCCATGCTGATGATCAGGCTGGTGGCTTCGTCAAGACCTTTGTAATATTGTCCCTGCCTGAAATTGGGGCTTAGGGTGCGTTCGGTGATTCGTTTGGCAATGGCATCGGGCACGATATGTTCCATGCCGTAACCGGTAGAGATGGCGACTTTGCGTTCGTTCTTTGCCACCAGGATCAGCAGGCCGTTATCTTCCTCTTTTTCGCCAATACCCCAGCGCTCGCCAAGCCGGGCAGCGTAATCATTGATATCATACCCTCCGATGGAGGTAAGGGTAACAACTGCTAGCTGGGTAGAGGTGGTGTCGTAGTAGTTTACCAGCTTTTGCTCCAGAGCCGCTTCTTCGCTGACGCTTAGCATGTCGGCCATGTCGTTTACCAGCCGCGGCGGGCTGGGCCGGGGCGGGAAATCGCTGTCCTGCGCGGCTGCCAGTAAACTTGCGAGGCAAAAGGTAAAGAGAAAAATAAAGTGCTTCATGTTGGTTATTTATACGCCGAACGAAACATCGTTGCTCAATTCGTTTGTGTCGCCTTTCTGGTCGTAGGGGAAGTGTGCTTTCAGCTGCTCGCCTGCCATCAGGATACCCTCCGACAGCCCCTGGGCATATTTCTTTTCTTTGAAATACTTGATGACAGTGGCCGTTACGTCTTCCCAGAAATGCTCGGGCACAATGGCATTGATACCGGCATCGCCTAACACAGCAAAGCGGTGGTCGAGCAGGGCTACGTAAAACAGCACACCATTGCGCAGCCTGGTCTGGTGCATGTGCAGTTCGGCGAATACTTCGGTGGCACGGTCCAGTGTATTGCCCTTGCAGCGGTTCTCGATGTGCACACGTATCTCACCCGACGTATTCAGCTCGGCCTGCCGAATCGCTTCCATTATCTTTTCTTCGTCTGCTTCGGTTATAACGTCTCTGGGCATGGTTTGAAGTTTAAGAGTTAGAGAGTTTGGGAGTTTGGGAGTTAGAGAGTTAGAGAGTTTAGGAGGTAGAGAGGTAGAAATTTTGGAATTTTTGTAGGGGTTGAAAATCTTCAACCCTTTAAGAGAGCCTGGAGTGATCATGTGTATTAGCTGTAGAGACGCGGTGCTCGCGTCTCCTGCACGAACCACAGACAAACCCAATCCTGTTATTCCTTAAATCATCTTCATCCTGTTCAGACAAACCCTAATCCTGAAAATCCTGATTCAGACAATTAATCGTGCGAGATCAAAATCAGGTTAATCAAAAAAATCACCGTAAATCAAAGGTTCAGATAACTCATCCAATTAAAACTGTACGGTTGGAGCTCGTTCTGCGCCGGGGTCTGCCTGGAAGTGGCCTTTGCGTTCGAACCCGAAAATGCCGGCCATCAGGTTGTTCGGGAATGACCGGACGGTGGTGTTATAATCCTGCACCAGTTCGTTGTACTTCCGCCGCTCTACGGCTATCCTGTTTTCGGTGCCTTCCAGCTGTGCCTGCAGTTCCAGGAAGTTCTGGTTTGCCTTGAGATCGGGGTAAGCCTCTACGGTAGCCATTAGCCTCGACAAAGCTCCGCTCAGCTGGTTCTGTGCCTGCTGAAAACGTGCAATGTTTTCGGGCGTCAGATCGTCGGCGCTTAACTGGATACTGGTGGCTTTGGAGCGGGCGTTCATCACGGCTTCCAGGGTCTCTTTCTCGAAGTTGGCTGCTCCCTTCACGGTGTTTACCAGGTTCGGAATCAGGTCGGCACGCCGCTGGTATACGTTTTCTACGTTAGCCCACTGCCCCTGCACCGCCTCGTCTTTCTGCACCATGGTGTTGTAGCCACAGGACGATTGTGAAGCCAGAATAACAAAGCCAATCAGGTAAAAGAATAGTTTTTTCATGTGTTTTGTTTGTAAGGTGTGCATGTTCAAAGTCTGTTGCCCTAAGCGATATGAGTACGAAATTAACAGACCATCGTTTAAATCAACGCGAAATATTCAAAAATTAGTATGTTTTACCTTCGTTAGTTCCTGGTATAGCGGCTGCACAGTCAGCTTTTGTGCCGGGCACTGCGTAAAATAAACCTCAACAGCCGCTCAGATTGACACTTAAACCGGGAGTAGTTATTTAATGCAGTCATTATTTAATATATTGCCTCCAAAAGTATAGTATATGAAAGCAGTTATACCCGTAGCCGGAGTCGGTTCCAAGCTTCGTCCGCACACACACACGCAGCCAAAGTCGCTGGTGCCGGTGGCAGACAATACTATACTGGGGCATATTATCGAGAAGCTGAAGAGTGCCGGTATCCGCGATTTTGTTTTTATTATCGGGTACATGGGCGAGAAAGTGGAACGCTACGTGCGCCAGAAATACCCGGACATTCAGGCTGAATTTGTAGTGCAGGAACCGCGCGAGGGGCTTGGGCATGCGCTCTGGATTGCCCGCGACACCTTCCGCTCAGAAGACAACATCCTGATCATGCTCGGCGACACCATCGTGGATGTGGACCTGGAAGCTATTCTGCAAGCGCCTTACTCGGTGCTGGGCGTTAAAAAGGTAAATAAACCTTCGCTGTTCGGCGTAACCGAAATAGGCTCCGACGATTTTATTGTGAAGCTGGTGGAAAAGCCCATGATCCCGAAATCCAACTTTGCGCTGGTGGGCCTTTACAAAATCATGCACCCGCAAAAGCTGGCGGAGTCGCTGGAGTATATCATCCAGGAAGATATCCGGACCCAGAACGAGTACCACCTGACCGACGCGCTGATGCACATGATCCGGAACGGCGAAAAAATGGTAACCTGGAGCGTCGACAACTGGTTTGACTGTGGCCGGAAAGAGTCGCTGCTCGAAGCAAACGCCACCCTGCTTGGCCGCCCTCAGTTCCGCACCCGGAAAGACTACAGCCAGTTCCCGAACACCATCATCATACCGCCGGTAAGCATCGGCGAAAACTGCACCATCTCCAGCTCTATCATCGGCCCCAATGTAGCCATCGGCGATAACACGATTATCACCTCCTCTGTTCTCAGCAACTCCATTATCGGCACATACAGCGAACTGCTGAACGCCGTGATGCGCAACTCCATCATCGGCAGCGATTCTTCCTTTAAAGGTCTCAGCCACAGCCTCAACATCGGCGACAGCACCGAGATTAACTTCGGACAGTAGTTTAGTTATTTGTTACTGGTTATTAGTTATTGGGGAGGGCATTGAAGTTAGAAAGTTTAGAAGGGAGAGAGGTAGAAAAATTAAGGGTACGGCTGTAGAGACGCGATGCTCGTGTCTCCTGCACGGGCCACAAACAAACCCAATCTTGTTATTCCTTAAATCATCTTAATCCTGTTCAGACAAACAATCCTGAAAATTCTCAAATTCTGTGAATCCTGATTCGGACAATCAAAGGAGCAGAGGCTGTGGTGGCAGGGGCAGCAGAAAAATTTAAGGAAAATACGTATCTTGTTTCTGTTTCTGAACAAATTTCAGACGTAGCTTAATGAAACGCACAACTATTTTGCTGCTTGCCGGAGGCCTGGCTGCTTTTTCGGCTTGCAAATCATCTAACCCAGACACTACTGCCAACGGCATGAACCAGGAAACAACAGCACTCGAAACACAAACAGCAATATCCGAAGCCCTTATCTACCCCAGCACCAGAAAGCTAAACCACACCGACGACTATTTCGGCACCAGCGTCGCCGACCCCTACCGCTGGCAGGAAACCCACGATGCCGAACTGGACCAGTGGATTGCGGCGCAGAACGAGGTAACACAGGCGTACCTTGCCGATATTCCGTTCCGGGACAAGATAAAAGAACGCTTAACCCAGATCTGGAATTACCCGAAGTATGGCGCGCCGTTTAAAAAAGGAGGCAAATACTACTTCTATAAAAACAACGGGCTACAGAACCAGAACGTGCTGTACGTACAGAACACCCTCGACAGCGAACCAACCGTATTTCTCGACCCCAACAAGTTTTCTGCAGATGGCACCACAGCCTTAACAGCACTTGCTTTCTCGAAAAATGCCAAATATGTAGCCTATGGCACCGCCAGCGGCGGCTCCGACTGGAACACTTACCACGTAATGGAAACCGCTACCGGCAAGAAGCTGGACGACCAGGTGGAGTGGGTAAAGTTCTCGAGCCCGAGCTGGTACAAAGACGGCTTCTTCTACAGCCGCTACGACGCGCCAACAGCGGGCAACAAACTGGCCAATAAAAACGAGTACCACAAAATCTATTACCACCAGGTAGGAACGCCGCAGCACCAGGACAAACTGGTGCACGAAGACAAGCAGCATGCGCTCCGCAACTTCTACGCCGGCACTACCGAAGATGAGCACTTCCTCTACATCAGCGCTTCGGAGGGAGCCAGCGGCGCCAACGCCCTCTACTACCGCGACCTCTCTGATCCGAAATCGACCATCAAACCCATTGTAGATAATTTTGAGTCGGAGTACAATGTCGTGGATAATATCGGCGATAAGCTGCTGGTTCACACGAACAAAAATGCGCCGCGCTACCGCCTGGTGCTCATCGACCCCAAAAAACCGCAGGAGGCAAACTGGCAGGTAATTGTGCCGGAGTCGCAGAACGTGATGACCAACGTATCGTTTGTTGGCGACCGCCTGATCGCGTCTTACATGAAAGATGCCGCCAGTGAGGTAGTAGTTTTCGATACCAATGGCAAGCGCCTCAACAGTGTGGAACTTCCTACCATAGGCACGGTGAGCGGTTTCAGTGGTGAGCGCCAGGACAAGGAAACGTTCTTCACCTTTACCTCCTTTACCTACCCCACCACCACTTACCGCTACGATATATCCAACAACAAGGTAACGCTGCTGCGCAAGTCGGAGGTAGACATTAACACGGATGCTTACGAAACAAAGCAGGTGTTTTACACCTCGAAGGACGGCACCAAGGTTCCGATGTTTATCGTGCACAAAAAAGGCCTGAAGCTCGATGGCAGCAACCCCACCTACCTCTATGCCTACGGCGGCTTTAACGTATCGCTTACCCCCAGCTTCAGTATCACGAATATGCTGTGGCTGGAGAATGGCGGCGTGTATGCCATGCCGAACCTGCGCGGCGGCGGCGAGTACGGCGAAGCCTGGCACAAAGCCGGCATGACGCCCAACAAGCAAAACGTGTTCGACGACTTTATCGCTGCTGCCGAATACCTGCTTAAGGAAGGCTACACCTCGCGCGAGCGCCTGGCCGTTGCCGGTGGTTCTAACGGGGGCCTGCTGGTGGGCGCTTTCATGACGCAGCGTCCTGAACTGGCAAAGGTAGCCCTGCCCGCCGTGGGCGTGATGGACATGCTGCGTTTCCATAAATTTACCATTGGCTGGGCATGGGTGCCGGAGTATGGTTCGTCAGACAACGAGGCACAGTTCCGGAACCTGTACGCTTTCTCGCCGCTGCACAACCTTAAAAAAGGGGTGAAGTATCCGGCCACGCTGGTTAAAACAGCTGACCACGACGACCGGGTGGTACCGGCACACTCGTTCAAATTTATTTCTGAACTGCAGGATAAAGGCGCTCCCGGCAATCCTTACCTCATCCGGGTGGATGTAAAAGCAGGTCACGGAGCCGGCAAACCTACCTCGCTGCTCATCCAGGAGTGGGCCGACACGTGGGCGTTTGTGTACCAGAACATGGGCGTAAACCCGTATGCAGCCCAGTAGCAGCAGTTAAACGCAAGCCTGAAGCCCCGCCTGTGCAATAAAGGGGGTTTCAGGTGCGTACATAAATTGAGCTGCCTGCTTATCCATGGCGTATCGCTTTTCGTATGCATAAAAAGCGGCTTCGTGTGCTGCAGGTTTTACGACAACAGAAGTTCATCATCTCAAAATCATCACGTACATGATTCGTTTTTACCCTGTGCTCTTACACTTCGGCAGGCAACCACTTCTTATTCTGTGTTTCTTACTCATTGCCTTTGGCGCCCTTGCCTCCGACCAACTCCACATGATACCGCTTTCGCTGGAGGAGCGCATAAAAGCAGCTGATGTAATTGTGGAAGGGGAAGTAATAGCACAGCGCTCTTTCTGGGACGAAGGTCATCGTAACATCTACACCTCCAACACCATTCGGGTGTACAAGCTTTTTAAAGGAGAAGCGCAGCCACAGGAACTGGAACTGATTACAGAAGGCGGCACCGTTGACCTGGAGAAGCATGTTTTTTCGGCAGCACTGCAGCTGCACAGCGGCCAGCAGGGGGTTTTCTTCCTGGTGAAAGAGCAGGCCTTACGTACCACACCGGCAAGCAGCAGCTTTACCGGCAGAGCCTACGGCAGCAAACAAGGCTTTATCCGTTACGATTTGCAGCAGCACATCGCCGCAGACGTTTTTACCACCTACCCTGCCGTGCAGGAAATCTACCAGGCGATTATAGCCAGAACAGGCAAAAGCTTCCGGGTTGTGGCCAATAACCTGCCGCTGCAGGAAAGCCTTTCGCCCGAACCCAGGATACAAGGCAATGTGCTGGCTCCAGCCATCAGCAGTTTCAGCCCCACCACCGCCAGTGCCGGCACCAAAACGCTTCTGACAATCAACGGCTCCGGCTTTGGCAACACCCGGGGCAACGGGGCAGTCAAGTTCCGGAACGGGGATGACGGCGGCCAGACCCTGGTAGAGCCCTATGCCAGCGATTACAAACTCTGGACCGATACCCGGATACAGGTGCAGATTCCTTCTGTCACGGTACAGGGCGGGCCTGCCGGCTCGGGGCGCATCCAGGTGGTTACCGCCGACGGGAGCGCCGTAAACAGCAGCGGCAGCATTATCATCCAGTATGTTTACAGTAACGTGCTGGAAGAAAACGGCACCACACCGGCACCACCTATCCTGGTTAACAAAAACGGTGCGGGTGGCTACAGCATCCGCTTTGCCCCGAGTATGCAGTCGCGCCAGCAGGCGCAGGAGGGCTTCCGGCGGGCCATGAACAGCTGGGTCTGCAACACCGAGATTAACTGGCGGATTGGCTCCCCTACTACCATCGAGAAATCGGAGAAAGACGGCGTAAGTGTGGTGGTTTTCACACAAATTGCAACCAATACCCTGGCCCAGACCATCAGCCGCTACTCCGGTTGCCGCAACACCAGCACCAACGAGATAGCCTGGTGGGTAGATGAGTTTGACATGGAAATAAACCAGAACATTAACTGGCAATATGGCCCTGCTCCCCCCACCGGAAACCAGTTCGACTTCGAAACTGTAGTTTTACACGAACTGGGCCATGCGCACCAGTTAGGCCATGTGATCCAGCCAAACGAATCGGTCATGCATTATGCCGTTGCCGTCAGAACCTCATTCCGGAAACTTGTTGCTACTGATATTACCGGCGGAAACCAGGTGATGGAAAACAGCTTTGACCCTGTACGGCTGGCCCTGGCTGCTCTTTGCAATATCAAGCCAACCAGCCGCAACACAGAGGGCGACTGCAATTTATCAAAGGAGATCACATTGGCTGACGCCGATTTTAACAGCGAAGGAGATGTGGACGTTACCTGGACCACCAGCACGGAACAGAACGTGAGCAGTTATATAGTAGAGCGCAGCCCCAACGGCACCGACTGGACAGACATTGCCACTGTCGCACCTAAAGGTCCGGGCAGCTATGTTTTTACCGACACCGCCCCCTTGGACGGCACCAGCTATTACCGCATCCGCGTAACCTACAGCAATACAACCGTCCCGCTCTTCTCGTCAAGGGTAACTGTAATCAGTCCGGAGGTGGTAAATACGTTTATCGTGTATCCCAATCCTTCCCATCCAAACACCGAAGAGGTGCAACTGCAGTACCTGATACAGCAGGAAACCGACGTCACACTTCAGCTCTATGATTATACCGGTAAACTGGTAAAGGAACTGGAGCATACTTTTATTGATAATATTCCTTTTACATTACAGGTGCACGGCCTGGCAGCAGGTATGTACATCCTGGTATACAGCCACGGCAGCACAAGAGGAGAAGTAAAACTGGTGAAACTGTAAGGAAATGCTGCTGAACCTGCCCCCGTAGTTTCTCCTTCAGGAGCAGTGGCTATGGTGGCAGGGGCAGCAAAACATTTTAGCAGGTAATCAGGAAGAAAACAGCTTGCTTTTGCTGGTGAACCCGGTGATTGGAGCAGCGGCTGTGGTGGCTGGCGCAGCAGCCTGCAAAAAGATAACCACCTATAACGCTGTATTATCTACAGCCGATACAGGTGGTTTACCTCGTGTTGGGGTTTACTAGTAAGTTTTGATAGCTTGGAAAGGGCGCGTTCTAATGCTACAAAGATGCGCTATCCTGCCTCAGCACAAAAGGAATATTTACCCCAAAAAGTAACATCCGTTTCACAACTGTTTTGTTTTAAAAAAAGCAACAGAACAGCTGAAACAAACAAAAAAGCAAACATACTGGCAAGCAAAAACCTCAAAAAGTAACATCATCAAAACCACTTTTATGCCGGAAAGATGACCGGTTTTTTGCCGCCCTGCTCCTTTTCCTGCTTTGCCTTAGCTGTACACGAACAATAGTTGCTCATTTTCTGGTTTAAACAGGAGTTTACTTTATACTTTTGTATATTCAGTAACCTTTCACATACCTATGCAGCAGCGCACTACCTGGGAGCGATTGTTATCGAAAAAACGTTTTGAGTCAGATTCCAAAAAGTACGGAACCGACGAATCGGTACGGGGCGAGTTTCAGCGCGATTATGACCGCATTGTGTTCTCCTCGGCTTTCCGGAGGCTGCAGAACAAGACACAGGTCATGCCGCTGCCCGAAAGCGATTTTGTGCACACCCGCCTCACCCACAGCCTCGAAGCATCGGTAGTTGGTCGTTCGCTGGGGCGCATTGTGGGCAAAAGCATACTGGAGCGCCACCCGCAGCTCATGGTAGATAAAAACATCCAGGAGGCTGACTTCGGCGATGTTGTAGCTGCAGCCTGCCTGGCACACGATATTGGCAACCCACCGTTCGGTCATTCCGGCGAAGATGCCATCTCGGCTTATTTCCAGAGCGAGGCGGCACAGCCCTTCCTGCAGCGCCTCACCGAAGCCGAAAAAGCCGATTTGCAGAATTACGAAGGCAACGCCGCCGGTTTCCGGGTGCTTACCTACACCTACCCCAGCCACTGTAACCTGCCAGGCGGCCTCAGCCTGACCTACACCACGCTGGCCACGTTTACCAAATACCCGAAAGAATCGCTGCCCGTGATCCGGGGCTCCCGAAATACCAGCGAAAAAAAATATGGCTTCTTCCAGACCGAGCGCCTCTGGTTTAACACCATTGCCAACGAACTGGGGCTCCTGAAGAAGGGGCAGGACGCGGAAGTGTTTTACCACCGCCACCCCTTTGCTTTCCTGGTAGAGGCAGCCGACGACATCTGCTACCGCATCATCGATTTTGAAGACGGGCTGAAACTGGGGCTGGTGCCGCCGGAAAAAGGCATGGCCCTGCTGCGCCAGATCCTCAACGATGCCCCGGACCGTGTCTCCAGCCTCACCTTTTACGACTGGAAAGAAGAAATAGGCTACCTGCGCGCCCGCATCATCAACAAGCTGATAAACGAAACCGCAGATATTTTCCTGAAACACGAAACCGAAATACTGGCCGGCACTTACGATATGCCACTCATCAACGAACTGGCCTGCAAACCAACGCTCGACGAGATTGGCAAACTTTCCGTCAGCCTGATTTACCGGAACCAGCCGGTGCTGGAGATAGAGGCTGCCGGTTTCGAAGTGCTGGCCGGCCTGCTGGATGCCTGCATGAAAGCTGTTTTCAGAACCGACTCCAAACACCACCGCAAACTGGCCGCCCTCATTCCGCCCCAGTACATCGCCCTGCCAGACACCGCCTCCGACTACGAGCGCATCATCCACATCACCGACTTCGTAGCCAGCCTCACCGACCAGGCCGCCCTCAGCCTGTATAGGAAGATAAAGGGGATTGAGTTGCCGAGAATGTATTGAGATAAGCCAGGGCAACAGATTACTACTCACGGCTGATCGTACAATCCAACTGTTCTGCTTCTAAAGTTTTGTTTTAATAGACAAAATCCCCGCGTTC
Source organism: Botryobacter ruber (assembly GCF_003347595.2). Lineage (GTDB taxonomy): Bacteria > Bacteroidota > Bacteroidia > Cytophagales > Hymenobacteraceae > Pontibacter > Pontibacter ruber_A. Next base: position 271,310 of record NZ_QCZK02000024.1, read on the forward strand.
GTATAAATCTGCCGGAGCAACTCTGTTTTCCGGGCTGCCAGAGTGGGCAGTCTGCATAAAATACGTTAATTTTAAGAACATCCGAACAACAGGAAGCCTTTCCTGCTGTTCCTGAACCATTAACTGTCTTTGCATGAAACGCACATTTTTCAGTTGCCTTTTGTGGTGCGCCGCCAGCCTGGCTGTACTGGCCCAGAGCAAGAGCAACAAGATTGAATTTACAGAATACACGCTCGACAACGGGCTGCACGTGATCCTGCACCAGGACAAATCTACCCCGAACGTAGCCGTTTCGGTGCTGTACCATGTCGGTTCCAAAAACGAGGAACCCGGACGCACCGGCTTCGCCCACTTTTTTGAGCACCTGATGTTTGAAGGGTCCGAAAACATTGACCGTGGCGAATACATGGGCATGGTAACCAAAGCAGGCGGCGCCCTGAATGCCAATACCTCCTTCGACCGTACCTATTATTACGAACTGCTGCCCTCCAACCGGCTGGAGCTTGGTTTGTGGATGGAAGCAGAGCGCATGCGTGCCTCAAAAGTAGACGAGGTAGGCGTTGAAACCCAGCGAAAAGTTGTGAAGGAAGAGAAGCGGCAGCGTATCGATAACCAGCCCTACGGCACTATCCTGGAAAATACCTTTGACCTGGCCTTCGACGTGCACCCCTACAGCTCCACCCCGATCGGCTCTTTCGAGGACCTGAACAATGCCAAAATCGAAGGATTCCGCGACTTCTACAAAACCTTCTATGTGCCCAACAACGCCACCCTCTCTATTGCCGGCGACATTAACATAGACGAGACGAAGAAGATGATAGAGAAGTATTTTGCTTCTATCCCGAAAGGAACAAAACCCATTCCCCGACCAACGGTAACAGAGCCGAAGCAGACGGAAGAGCGCCGTAAAATTGTGTACGACAACATTCAGCTGCCGGCGGTTATCCAGGGGTACCACATACCGGCCCAGGGCACCGAAGATTTTTATGCCCTCTCCATGCTGACAACGCTGCTCTCCGGCGGCGAGAGCGCACGCCTGCCCAAAGCCCTTGTAGATAAGCAACAAAAGGCGGTAGCAGCTGCCTCCATTCCCTTTCCTACAGAAGATCCGGGGCTGTTCCTGACTTATGCCATCGCCAACATGGGGGTAGAAGCTGACGACCTGGAGGCTGCTATGGACGCTGAAATTGAACGCGTAAAAGCAGAACAGCTCAGCGACCGCGAATTCCAGAAGCTGCGCAACCAGGTAGAAAGCGACTTTGTGCAGCAGAATGCCACTGTGGCCGGCGTAGCTGAACAGCTGGCCAACTACCACGTGTATTTTAAAGATGCCAACCTGATCAACACCGAACTGGAGCGCTACATGAAAGTGACCAAAGACGACATCAAGCGCGTAGCCAACCAGTATTTAACCAAAGAGAACCGTGTGGTGCTGCATTACTTACCAAAAGCAGCGCAACCCAAATAAGCATTTCCAGCCATGAAAAGAAAAATATTCAGTACCCTTTACCTGCTGCTGGCCCTCGTTGTCACGGTGACGGCACAAACAAAACAACAACCGCCGGCTCCGGGACCTGCTCCTAAAATTGAGCTGGGCGAACACGAATCGTTTACCCTGAAAAACGGGCTTAAAGTATTTGTGGTGGAAAACCACAAGCTGCCGGTGGTGTCCATGTCGCTGGTGCTCGACCGCGACCCGATCCTGGAAGGCGACAAGGCCGGTTACGTGTCGGCCGCCGGGCAGATGATGCGCACCGGCACCAAAACCCGCACCAAAGACCAGTTTGATGAGCAGGTCGATTTTATTGGCGCCGACCTCTCGTTTTCTTCCACCGGCTTTAGTGCCTCCTCCCTCAAGAAGCACCTGCCTACGCTGCTCAACCTGACAGCCGACGCCCTGCTGCACCCGGAGTTTAAGCAGGAGGAACTGGACAAGATCAAGAAGCAGATGCAGGCAAGCCTGGCCCAGGAAAAAGAAGACCCGGACGCCATTGCCCGTAAAATGCGCCAGATTATGCTGTTCGGCAAAGACCATCCGTATGGCGAGCAGCTGACAGAGGAGAGCATCGAAAGCATTACACTGGCCGATGTGCAGAACTACTACAACAGCTACTTTAAACCAAACATCGGTTACCTGGCTGTGGTGGGCGACATTACGAAGAAAGAAGCCAAAAAGCAGCTGAAAAAGGCGTTTAAAGACTGGCAGAAAGGCGAGGTAAAGAAGCAGGAATACCCGCTGCCGCAAAAGCCTGCCCAAACCGAGGTTGTTATCGTTGACAGGCCAAGCGCGGTACAAACATCTGTTTCGCTGGTGAACCCGGCCGAGTTGAAGCCTGGCAGTCCCGATGCTATTCCGTCGCAGCTGATGAACAGCATGCTGGGCGGCTCCTCCACTGCCCGCCTTTTCATGAACCTGCGCGAAGCCCACGGCTACACCTATGGCGCCTACTCGTCCTTAACCAGCGATAAGCTGCTGGGGCAGTTTACCGCCTATGCCAATGTGCGCAACGCCGTAACCGACAGTGCCGTGGTCGAATTCCTGAACGAGCTCAACCGCATGCGCACCGACCGCGTAACGGAGCAGGAGCTGAACGATACCAAAGCGTACTTAACCGGCAGTTTCGCCCGTGGCCTGGAGCGTCCTGCTACCATTGCAGCCTATGCCATCAACACCGCCCGCTATAATTTACCGGAAGATTATTACGCCAACTACCTGAAGATGGTAGAAGCAACCACCATAGACGACATCCAGCGCACGGCTCAGCAGTACATCACACCCGACCAGACCTACATCATTGCCGTAGGAAACGCCGGCGAAATTGCCGACAAACTGGAGCGCTTCGACAAGAAAGGCGGTATTGAGTACTATAATGCCATGGGCGAAAAAGTAGAACGTCCTGCGGCGGCAGCTGTTCCTGCCGGGCTTACTGCCGAAACCGTGCTGGCCAACTATGTGAAAGCCCTCGGCGGGAAAGCCAGTATCGAGAAGCTCAAAGACATAACCGTACGAAGCAACGCCAACGTGCAAGGCATGCAACTGGAGCTGGTACAGCAGCAAAAAGCGCCGGATAAATACTACACCGCCGTACTGATGAACAACAGCCCCATCCAGAAGGTAGTGATTAACGGCAGCAAAGGCAAAATGGAAGCCCCCATGCAAGGCATTAGCAAAGACATGACTCCAAAAGAATTAAGCGCCCAACGCCTCGAAGCGGACCTGTTTGGTATCCTGCTGTACGACAAGCTGGGTGTAAAAACAGAGCTGAAGGGTGTTGAAAAGATAGACGGAAAAGATGCTTATGCAGTCGAGATTGAGCAGGAGAATGGCCAGAAGGCAACCCAGTACTACGACAAAGCGTCCGGCCTGCTCGTGAAAACCATCAACAGCCTGGAGTCGCCGCAGGGTATTATTACCCAGACCAAAAACTTCAAAGACTACAAAGAGGTGAGCGGCGTTAAATTCCCGCATGTGGTGGAGACCACCATTGGCCCGCAGGTGATTAAGGCAGAAGTAAAATCTGTTGAAGTAAACAAGGGTATTCCGGAAGAAGTATTTAAATTGTAGTCTTATTTTATTTAGCTGTTTATTTAAAAGGCGCTGCCGTTTCTGGGCAGCGTCTTTTTTTATGCCGCAAAACAGGCCTTTTTCCCCTGTAAAAGTTTACTGCTGCAGCCACTGCTCCTCCTCCGGAAGGCAGCCTCAGAACAGCTCGCCCTGCACCGGCTGCACAAATTTTTTCGGCGGTTTCAGGTTTAATCTGCAGGTTTGGTTGAGTTGGTTGATCAGGTAAGTGGCCAGTTCCGGCGAGGTGATGTTGTCGGGTTCGTGCACAAAAAAGTAGAGCTGCTGCAGTCCCGCTTCAAACCACAGCTTCAGGCGCTCCACCCAGGCATCGATGCGGCTGTAGTCGGTGGGGTGCAGGCCGTTGCCCACAAAGCGCACCATGGCAACAGGCGTGGTCAGGCGCATGTGCAGCACGTCGCGCCTCCCCGACACATCCGTGAGCACCGTAGCCACCCGGTACTTCTCCAGCACCTCGAACAGCTCCAGCGAAGCCACCCTGTCTGTAAACCAATCGAGGTGGCGCAACTCCACCGCCAGCGGCACCGGCTCCGGCACAAACTGTACGAAAGCCTCCAGGTCGGGCAGCTGCGCCGGTCCGAAGGAGGGTGGCAGCTGTATAAAGGAATGCCCCAGCTTCTCTTCAAGGCCCGCTATGGCCTCGCAGAAGGTGCCTGTAAGGCCTTGTGCGCTACGCAAAGCGGAGTCGTGGCTGATGAGCTGCGGAAACTTCGGGCAGAATTTAAAACCGTGCGGCACCGTATACCGCCAGCGCTCAATGGTATCGGGGCCGGGGATGTGGTAGTGGGTGCTGTTAAGTTCGATGGTATTAAACTGTTTGCCGTACCACAGCAGCGAATCTTTCTCACGCATCGAGGCAGGATAAAAGCTTCCTACCCAGGCCTTGTTGATCCAAACGGGTAACCCGATGTACACCTCCGGCACCTGCCCGGTTTTTTTAGCGGCAGCCAGTGTGCGCAAGGTATCGGGGTGGTCCGGCGGGAGGCTAAAATCCACGCGGCTTATGTCTGCCAGCTTTCCAAAATCCATCTTCTGTTTGTTTACAAAGTGTACGCTTTCTGCCCACAGTCTCCTCTACTGAAAAACCACAGCTCCTGTTCTTTATCGCGGGCTCATCAAATATAAAATTCGCTGCTTTTGCCCAAAAAATTAAGAATTTTGGTGAAAGAAGAAAAAAATTTTCAATATTTTTTAATGAATCTTGCCCCGCATCACCATCTGTAAAAAAACAGCCTCAGCAGCTCCAAAATGGACTTTTTTAACAATTTTGACTTATAGCAACTTTGCCCTCGACGCTGTATCCCCCTCTGTTCTGGCAGCCTATCTGCCTTAAAAGGCTTTATTTTTAATTTTTTGCCTTATCTTTGTCGCTTCACCAACCAATATTTGATATGAACATTAATAGAAAATTCTCTCTTTTCCTATTAATCATCCTCTTATCATTCGGGTTTAATTTTACTTCTTTTGCACAAAAAAGTACCCGGTCACAGAAGGGCACAGCCTCCTGGTACGGCAGTAAGTACCACGGGAAAACAACCAGCAGCGGCGAGCCCTATAACAAGCATAGCATGACTGCCGCTCACAGGGTTCTCCCTTTCGGCACCAAGGTTAAGGTAACTAACCTGTCCAACAACAAATCTGTTATTGTACGCATCAACGACAGAGGTCCTTTCAGCGGCAACCGCATCATCGATGTATCGGAAGCAGCCGCCCGCAAGCTTGACTTTATTGACGATGGCCTTGGAAAAGTATCTGTAGAAGTGATAGAACTTCCGGATGCGACAGCCAGCACCGATAACAACACCGCCAGTGCCTACACTATCAAAACCGGGTTCTACACAGAGTATGCCCACGCACAGGAGCTTTCACAAAAACTAAAAGCATTCGATAAAAGCTTAACTGTGGAACTTACCGAGGAAAGCGTTAACGGTAAAAAAATGCACCTGATTAATGCCGGACGTTTCGGTAACCAGCAGGAAGCAGAAGCTTTTAACGAACTGCTCGAGGAAGAAGGCCTGCACGGAATTGTAAGAGGCGTATAATCCTGGCTGCAACTAAAATCTGAAGCAACAGGAAACGCAGCCGTTCTGAGGATAACGGCCGCGTTTCCTGTTGTTTTTTGCTTCTCCCCCACAACAAATTTAAAATACAGCTACAGCGCCTTTCCCACAGCCTGTACTGCCTCATCTCCCTCTTTTAGTTCTCCTCTCCTGCACCACCTTTTGCTCCTGCCATACACCACCACGCCAGGCTACCCGAAAATCTTCTGATGAGAAGAAAAAGCATTTCCTGTTGGAGATAAGAAAACTATTGTTATATTTAGCTGCAGAAACTACCATTTTTCCGGCTTATGCAACAGCTGACAGGATAGCTTGCAGGAAAACCTCACGAAAAAAAATCTGATCATTTGCTCCGCCTTCGCGTATGACTGAACTTTGCATCGGAGGCTGGGCCAATCTGCCGGTCCGCCAGGATAGCAGATGCACTCCCACAGGCTGTAAAAGCTCATAACAGTTGGATACAGAAGCTTTAATTACTTAAAGGAAATAAAGGTGCGAGAAGAAATTGAGATCGTCAGAATTTCTGATGCCCAGCTAAAGATCCTGCGGTCTGTTCTGGGTGAAAGAATTTATTACTTTTATGCTGACAAACTTCAGGTAGAAGGCGTCCCTGGGAATCATCTTTTCTGGGCCAGCGGCTTTGCCCTGGCATTGTCTACCATCAACAACACGTCCGATAAATTCAGAACATACATCAACATTAGTGCAGATTACCGCTCTACGGCAAAGGATACGGGTACCTATTACGAGTTTGACGTAAATGTAAGCAATGCCCCGCTGTGGCAGGAAGGGGCGCTGCAAACCGGCAAGCTTTCGAGCCTGCGCGTTTTCTCTGATCCTATCCTGATGATAGAGATTTACCAGGACAACAGCGAAGATGGCAATACAACCGTAGCACACGATTGTGCGATCCTGTTTTACTCGCAGACCAGTAAAATACTGATGCGGGCACGGCAGGGCCTGATTGGCGGGGTAGATGTGGTGCTGGAAGATGCTTACATCGAAACGTTGGTCAAAAACCGGAAGCTCAGAACCACGCTTGTTTGACCCGGGGTGCCTTTCCGGCTCAGGCATCGGCGGTTTGCCGTAGTTGCTCCGGAACGGCGGGCTGTAGCCCGGGAGCAGGCAAGGCAGTGGTGGCAGCTGCAGTGCACCTCTGCGGCACACCAACATGCCTGCTTTCGCTCATAAAAAGGCGAGGGCGCTGCCCGCGGAGGCGGAGCAGCCCTAAAATGATGCCCATACCGGAAAGCAGCAGCAGCAGCCAGCACACCAGCACCGACACCGTTATGCCCTGCAGCAACACTATAGCGGTAAGCCCTAACAAGCAGGAGCCCAGGATAAGCCGGACGGGCTTAGGGGTCGATTGGTAAAGTTTATCAACTCTGGTAATAACTGACATAGCGGCTTCGGATTATGTTGGGTGATTTTACATTACCTGCTGCGCCTTTTTTTGTTGCGCTTGTTATTGTAAAGTTTACGTCCGGAAATGCAGTTGAGAAAGAGCATGTTGTTTGCCGGAATGAAACAGAGCGGATATTTTTATTCTACCGCCGCTGTTCAAACCCTTTAAACTCCTTCAGTTCGTCCAGTTCCTTTACCTCTACCTTTTGTACACGGGCACGGCTTGGGCCCTGGTGTGCCCATTGCTCCAGTTGCTTCAGGGCTTCGGCGTCGCCCTCGGCTTCGAGGTACACAGTGCCGTCGTCTTCGTTCTGCACAAAGCCTGCCAGGCCCAGCGCTTCAGCTTTTTCCTGGGTGCTGGCCCTGAAGAAAACGCCATGTACTTTTCCGTGCACGCGCATGGCTACACGCTTTTTGTCATTCCCCATAGTTTCTTGCTTACTGCTCTTGTTCATCTGCTTCGCAGGCTTGTTTTACATCTTCCAGCTGCTCCTGGTTTATCCAGCCCATTTTAGCAGCATGCTTGGCGGCTGAGAGCGTTTCTTGTACTAATTCCATTTCCACGTTATGCTTTTTCAGCTGTCCGGCGATCTTTCTTACCTCCTTGTCGCGCTCGTCCGGCGATACATCGCGAATGTAAATACCGAGGATGCGGCCCGGATATTCCTCCACTATTTTCTGGTAGATCTCAGGATCACGCTGGCCGCTGTCGCCGATGCAGATAAACTTAAGGTCGGGATAGGTGTCGAGGATGTGGCGGATTTTTTCGCGCTTGTACTCTTCTTCGCTGGTCTCAAAGTCGCCCCTGTCGAGTTGGGTGCCTTTGTCGCGGAGCAGCAGCGGGCCTTCGGGTATGTCGTGGGAGCGGAAGAAGCTGATGAGCAGGTCGTAGAGGTTCCATTCGCTGCCCGACACAAAAAAGAGCGGGTTTTGCCCTTTGCCGTCGCTGCCTTTGCAAAATGCCCTGAGCAGGCCTGCTATCCCCGGAAACGGGCTGCGCTCGGTGGCATTCTTCATCAGCATCAGCTTCAGGCGGCCCAGGAAATGCGTGATGTTGGATACCAGCACCGTATCGTCGATATCGGAAATGATCCCGAACTCTACATCTTTACCAGGTGCAAACACATAAGCCTCTGCTTCCAGTATATCTTTACCGGTTTTATGCTCGAGCAGCTGCAGCTTTATTTTATTGCCGGTGGTGCTGTAGTCTATTGGTGTATCCGGTCTGAACTCCACATTAAAATAGCCTTCCCCATCCGTCTCTACCTCCTGCTCCTGCCCGGCAAAACTGGCCTTTAGCTTAATGCCCGGTATCTCGTCCGACTCGTAGCGCTTATAGGTATTTTTAAGGTGCGTCAGCACACTGTCCTCATCCCTGGACTGCTTTACCTTTTCGTCTTCCAGCACACGCCCCTTCAGGTACACATATTTTTCGTTGCCGAAGCCATAGTAGGGCATAATGTTAATGGGCTCCAGGATATGCAGCTTGTCCTTTACCTTAAACTTTGCCAGCGACAGCTTGTCCTCCACCGCTATAACGGCATTTAAAAGTTTTTCCTTCAGGTCTTCTGTTACGTTTGCCATAGCCTTTGTCTTCGTAAAAAGAGGTACGGACAAGGCGCCGGAAGAGGTACATAATTAGCGGCAACAGCCGCAGCGGCTAGTCCAGGAAAATGGTGCGCAGGTCGCGGTTGTTGTAGGCAAAGCTATGGCCCTGGCGCATGAGGTACTGCGCGTATTTCTTCACCGATTCAAACTCTCTGGTAAAACCAAACAGCCGCAGCGAACTGCCGCACTTGTAGAGCCTGATGGGCCAGTTGCTCCAGTGCTGGTCTGCCGCCGGGTTTTCGACAAGCTGCTCGTTATACAGGTCCCAGCCCCAGGCCAGCAGCAGGAGTTCTACGCCCCGCAGGTAGTTTTTCACATACACCGGGTCCTTTTTCAGCTCGTTTACCTCATAGTCGTATACCACCCAGGTAAAGCCGTAGCTGCTGGGCTGGTCTACCGGAAACATCCACCAGTCGTAGTGTGTTTCGTGGAAACGCTGCCAGTCCTGGCGCGCCGCCCATTCTTCGAACTGCGCCAGCTGCCAGGCCTGCTTTTCTTTTATTTTCTCAATGCCTGCAAAATCCTGTTCTGTATTTCTTTTCATCATTTTTTGTGCTGTTACTCCCCTGCCGGTAACGGAAAGGAGGATTTACGTTTTAATAGCTGCAGTACGCTTACAACTTTGGTGTGCAGCGGCTGTGGTGGCAGGGGCAGCAAAGCAGAACCGGGCTTTTTTACACCCAAAAAAGACTGCAGCCCCAGCCACCATGGCCGCTGCACTTTTATACGTAAGCCGGGGCAAGATAATGTACGGTTTCAGGTCTGCTGCACCACCCACCACAGCCGCTGCTGCAGCCCGGGCCTGATTCTATAAAAACCAGAAAGCGGCACACCTTACTTTGCGTAGGGTGTGCCGCTTTTGATCGGGACAGGCAAGTTAACCGATGGAAATTTGCCTGGAGATGCTTTCTTCCAGCGATATAAGTGTTTCGGTGCGCTGCACACCAGGGATCGTCTGCATTTTCTCGTTAAGTACCTCCCGCAGGTGCTTGGTGTCGCGGCAGATCATCTTCACGAACATGCTGTATGAACCGGTGGTATAGTGCAATTCTACAATTTCGGGTATTTGCCGCATGCGCTCTACCGCATCTTTATACACTGCACCGGTTTCGAGGTAAACTCCAATAAAGGCGCAAACGTCGTACCCGATGGCTGCAGGGTTGATCAGTAGCTGCGATCCTGTTACTACTCCCATCTCGGTCAGCTTTTTCATGCGCACATGGATGGTACCTCCGGAAACATTAAGTTCTTTGGCAATATCGGTATACGCACGGGTTACATCCTGCATGAGCAGTTTCAGAATCTGGCGGTCCAGATTATCAATTTCGTAATTCATATTCGGCTTGAGCTGTTACGTCTTTGCTTTTGACAAAAATAGTAAAAATTGCTTCACAGAATATTAATAATAAAAAAATAATGTTAAAAATTTACTAAAACTTGAATAAATGGCAAAACACCTGCCGGATTACGGCTATGGGTTTAACAGCTGCAGGCACACGGCAGCAAGGGCCGTTACGGGAACAAGACCTGCAGCTGCGGCAGCACGTTTCCGGCCGTGCCGGCCCTGGAAAAAAATCAGCTTTCCCCTTTTCGCCCTACGGCATCTACGGCCACCGATGTTCCATCCGGGTTGATCATCTGCACCTGCTGCCGTGGGTAAACAGGTATTATTTTGCCTGCATAATCGGGCTTGTTCAGCTCCTGTGCAATCCGGAAGGTTAAGGCGCTCTTCCATTTCCGGCGCTCCCGGACGCCTACCAGGTAGCGGATGGTAATATTGGTCCAGGATTCTTCTATCGAAATAAACACCTGCGGCTTTTCAGCCACGTTGTCGCCCAGTCCGGCCCTTTTCAGTAACTGCGCATAGCGTTGGGCGGGGGCGACCATGTAGCTGCCCAGCAGGTTCTCGGCGGTCCCCTCCAGCACCTCCATCGCCAGCTGCATATCCGACTCGTTTGCCACCGACACCGACAGTTCGTCCCACACATAAGGGAAATCGCCGGTCAGGTTGATCACGGTGCCGGTGAGTATTTCGTTGTTGGGGAAGGTAACCAGGCGGCCGGTTGGCTGCTCGGCCTGCACAAAGCCCGGCTGGTAGGGTGCGCCAATTTCCCAGACCGTCGTTGTCAGGAAATCGATCCGGTACACATCCCCGAAAACTTCCCCTACCCGGATGCGGTCGCCAACCCTGTAGTAGCCCTGGAAGGAGTTCAGGAGCCAGCCGGTAAAACTTTCGATAGGCGTTTGCAACGACCACGACAAGGCCAGGCCAATCAGACCCAACGAGCCCACCAGCGCCCGTATATCGCCTGCCACCACACTCAGGGCCACACCTACTGCCAGCAACCAGACAGCAATAGAGACCAGCGAAATGATGGCGCTGGAGCTGTACCAGCGGCCAATGGTTTTATGCAGCAGTACCCGCAGGAGCCTCGACAGCGCCCAGGCCAGCACCAGCGTACCGATGGCAATCAGCAGCTTCGGAAGGTAATAGATAAAGCTTTCCCAGAGGTTTTGCAGCGCCCCAATAGCCTCATCAGCCGATTCGCGGGTCGACTGCGGTGCCGTAACCGTATCGGCTGCTTCGGCTTCGGCTTCCGTTACGGTGTCGGTTACAATTACCCGCTCCGTGATAGTATCCTGCGCCAGTCCGGCCTCGCTTGGTGAGAACATCATCAGCATAAAGCCTGTTATGGCAACGGCCAGTATAGAGGCCTGTTTAAAGTTTTTCAGCTTATTTTGCGCTCCTGCCACCGCAGACCCTCTGGCCACTCTTCGTTTCCTGATCCTGGTTCTTACTTTCCGGCCTGGCCTGATCACGCGCTGGTCCTGGCGGTAACCGCGTGCAGGTTGGGTTGTTCTTACCGTGCGCTGGTTTCTGTTTCTGTTAAAGGAAAGCATATATTGGTTTAACTATTTTTCCGTTTTTTGTTTTAGCTTTACGGAGTATGCTTATCCTTTAGTTTCTATACCTGAAAGAATTAAAGGAGCTGAAAAAGACAGCGACGTGCACTATTCCTGTTAGCCGCACGTTGGCAAACATTTAACACATGAATAAATTTCTATTAATCATATTTGTCTTCTTGTCCTTCTCTGGATATGGTCAGACACAAATTAAAGCCCCTGAAAATGCTATGACAGAGCTTGAAGAATTCAAAAAGAAGGAAAAGTTTGCAAAGGACAGCACATCCTTCTATACAGGAGTGGCAGACCCTAAAATGCGCACCGTGCTGACAGATAAAATTAATAAAGCAGCAGATGATTTTAAGGCTGTAGCGGAGGGTGAAAGTCCAACTGCCAAAAAGTATCAGGACATGATAAAAATTGGTCTATCAAGATTCTCTGATGTGAAAATGGACTTGGACACCGAAGACAGAGAAAGGCTTTGTGGCTATTTTGAAGAGCTCATGGACATTGTGGGACTTGAAAGCTCAGGCGGTCATTTAATGATGTTTATGTATGGGTTTAGCCTTCCAGAATCACCTAAATCAGGAGAATAAAACACTTGCCAACCAAGCCTATTATGCTTCGGCTACGCCTCGCACACCTATATTTAGGCAAATCCGAACTGAAACAGCAATAACACAGCTACAGCACCAGCATGCCAGTGGCCTGTTTAACATAATTTCTGATTAACCAAACTCCTAAACACTTATAACCCGGATGAAAAAAGTACTAAGCTTGATTTTCCTGCTGGCCTTCCTGTGCTCCTGTACGGCTGTTAAAAAAAGTGCATCTGACGACGAGGTTTACCTGTATTCCTATTTTAAAGGCAACGGAGACGGACTGCACCTGGCCTATAGCACCGATGGCTACAACTGGCAAGCCCTGAAAAATGATGAGATTTTCCTGAAACCAACAGCAGGCAAAGACAAACTGATGCGCGACCCCTGCATCATCCGCGGCGGCGACGGCAAATTTCATATGGTCTGGACGGTGAGCTGGAACGAGAAAGGCATAGGCTATGCCAGTTCCGACGACCTGCTGAACTGGTCGGAGCAGCAATACATACCGGTAATGGAACATGAGGAGGGCGCACGCAACACCTGGGCTCCCGAAATCACCTACGACAAAAAGAAGAAGGAATACATGATTTACTGGGCGACTACTATTACCGGCCTTTTCCCGGAAACGCAGGTAGCAGAGGATGCCGCCTACAACCACCGCATGTACTACGTTACCACCAAAGACTTTAAAACCTTCTCCGACACCAGGCTGCTGTACGAGCCGGGCTTCAACTCCATCGATGCCACCATCGTGAAAGATGATGACAAAGACCGCTACGTGATGTTCCTGAAAGATGAAACACGTACCCCTCCGCAGAAAAACATAAAGATTGCAGAAAGTAAAAACCTGACCGGCCCCTACTCCCCTGCCAGCTCCCCCATCACCGGAAGCTACTGGGCCGAAGGGCCAACCGTCCTGAAGCTGGACGATACCTGGATTGTGTACTTCGACAAATACAGGGACAAAAAAATGGGTGCCGTACAGTCGAAGGACCTGCAGAACTGGACCGACATTTCTGAGCAAATCTCATTCCCGCAGGGAATGCGGCATGGCAGTATCTTTAAAGTGACCAAAGCAGAATTTGCAAAGCTGCAATAGCAGGACAACCAACCCTCCACATTCTGAAGCCTTTCTGGGCAGGGCCTGGAGGGTTGGTTTACGTATTTACAACACAACAGCAACAATAAAATAATACCATTTATCATAACCTAAACCACAACCAAGCGCCCGCCGTAGCTGCTCCTCCTGCCATACCTTAATTTCCTGAATTAACTTTTCCCAAACCTGTACCCTCCTGCCGGGTTTTGCGTACTAAAGAACACAGTACGCAAGCAACCATAAATTTTACACATTGGTTGTAAAAAAATACCATTTTTTTGTTGCAGCATTGGTTACTTTTTGTAATTTAATGCCAGGGTTTTGTTTGCTACTGTGTTTATAACATAGCACAACATAAATCACAGGCACACTTTGCATTGCTTTCCGGATAGTTGGGTGTACATGACGTGTAGAAGCACTTTAAAAGTATGGCAGATGGGGTATCTTATTGCACTTATGGCACTTATAGGATGTGTACTGCCTAAGCAGCAGCAAGCAGCGCCCTTTACGCTGCTGGAGGCCGGCATGCAGGAGCAAAGATCCGGCGTACACGGCGGCGGAAGCAGCCAAGACTTTACTTTTAAAGTTTTAGTAACCACCGATGATAAAATAGTATTTGACAGCGTGTGGGTGGAAGGCCAGATGCTGGGACTGCGGATAGAAAAAGAAGGACACCTGCTGGGCAAAAATGAACGTATAGCTAAAAACGATATACTTATTTTACACGCTTCTTCTTTTATTCCATCAGAACCCGGCAGCAGCACCCTGCCTGAACCGGTTAAGTCGGAGCCCCCGGTAAAATTTACCGGAAAAGCTCTTATCAGGTATTATCACGCTGACAAGCCCGGCCATTTTACTGTAACTGCTATTCGTGAGCTTCCGCCTGTGATAATGCACTGAGGTTTGGCTATTTGACTTATTTACAAGTTCAATTACAGTAACATGAAAAAACTTTACCATAGCATATATATAGTAGTCTTCTTCTTCCTGCTTCCGGTTACGCTGTATGCGCAGGAGTGGGTAAACTCTTTGGAGAAGGCCGAAGTTAATTTTTATGAGATAAAGCAGGAGTTCGAAAGCTACTGGCAGGACAGGGAAGTAGAAAAAGGAAAAGGCTACAAACAGTTCAGACGCTGGGAATGGTACTGGCAGCAACGCGTTTCGCCGGGAGGTACTTTTCCCGACCCGGCTTTACTCTACAACGAATGGCAGCAGTTCCAGCGGGCAGAAGAGCGCCTGGCTTTACGACGCACCACCGTTGCCAACTGGGCTCCGTTAGGACCTGCCAACTCGGAAGGCGGCTATGGCGGCATCGGCAGAATCAACTGCATTGCCTTTCATCCGACCGATACCAGCACCTTCTGGATAGGAACCGCCGGGGGCGGCCTCTGGAAAACATCCAACGGCGGCGCCTCCTGGACTACCAGCACCGACGACCTGCCCGTGCTGGGCGTAACCAGCATTGTCATCGACCACACCAACCCCAACATCATTTACATTGCCACCGGCGATGGCATCAACAACAACAACAGCGAAGGCGTGATGAAGTCTACGGACGGGGGCGTTACCTGGACCAAAACACAGCTTTCTTTTAATTATGAAGAAAAAGTGCGCATCAGTACGCTGGCCATGCACCGCGTTAATACCAAAGTACTGCTGGCGGCTACAAACAGGGGCATTTTTAAAACCACAGACGGCGGCGCTTCCTGGAAAATGGTGCGGGAAGGCGTATACTCCGATTTGAAGTTCAATCTCGGAGACCCGTCCATCGTGTATGCCTGCAGCCGGAGCAGCGATTCGCAGGTGTTTATTTCTACAGACATTGGCGACAGCTGGGAACAGACCAGCACGTTTACCGGCGTAAACAGAGTAGCCATTGCCGTTACGCCAGCCGATCCGGATTTAATTCAGGCTGTGTGCAGCAACAGTTCCAACAGCGGGTTCGGAGGCATCTATACCTCCACCAACAGCGGCGTTACCTTTGAGCTGGCCTACGACAAAAGCGGCATCAACCTGCTGCACTCCAGCTACAACGGCGTAGGGGCAGGCGGGCAGGGCTGGTACGATTTGGCAATCGCCATCTCTCCCACCAATCCCAAGCTGCTGTTTGTGGGCGGCATCAACACCTGGAAATCTGCCGACGGCGGCAAAAGCTGGGAACTGGCTACGATGTGGTGGGCCGACTCCCGCACGGCCAATGTAGCGGTCGTACATGCCGACAAACATTTCCTGATGTTTCATCCGCTCGACAAAACTGCTTTGTTTGAGTGCAACGATGGCGGCATCTATAAATCTACCAACAACGGCCTTACCTGGCAGGACCTGAGCAACGACCTGCAGATCACGCAGTTTTACCGGGTTGGCGTATCGGCCGGGAACAGCGCCCTGCTGCTGGCCGGCGCACAGGACAACGGCACCAAACTGCGCAACGGCATTGGTTGGCGCGATGTAACCGGCGGCGACGGCACCAACTGCCTGATCGATTATTCGGATGAAAAAATTATGTACTCCAGCTATCAGAATGGCGGCATTTACCGCACCAAAGATGCGTTCGCGACGCCTCCTACTTTTATCTCCAACAACATACCGGGCAACCCTCGCGGCGCCTGGGTTACGCCGTTTATCCTGGATCCTGTAAAACCGAATATTCTGTATGCCGGATTTAAAGACGTTTACAAATCCAACGACCGCGGCGACACCTGGAAGGCCATCTCCAACAGCCTAAGCACCGACAACCTTACCTACCTGGCCGTAGCCCCGCTTAATACAGATATTATTTACACCGGTACCTCCGGTGGCATCAATACAAAAAGCAAAGTTTTTAAAACCGAGAACGGCGGCGACAAGTGGACCGATATTACAGGCAGCCTTCCTGTAACGGCTGCCAACATTTCCAACCTGTCGGTAAACCCCTTAAACCCGGAGCATGTGGTGGTCACCTTCTCGGGCTTTAGCGCCGGCAACAAAGTGTACAGCTCCGAAGACGGCGGCAAAACCTGGCAGAATATTTCTGGCGCTTTGCCCAACATCCCTGTAAACTGCAGCGTGTTCCGCGATGCCGCCAGCAACGAAGTTTATATTGGCACCGACCTGGGCGTTTTTTTCAAAGACTCGACTTCCGAATGGCAGCCCTTTAACAATGGTTTGCCGAATGTGGTAGTAACCGACCTGAAAATTCATTTTGCCGAAAATAAAATTCTGGCAGCCACTTTTGGCCGTGGCATCTGGGTCTCTGATTTAACCACACCCAACGAACCTGTCCTGTTATCCTTTAACCCCGATAGCGGCAAAGCAGGCGATAACATCACGATTACCGGCTCTAACCTGGCCGGCACAACCGAGGTACTGTTTAACAATATTCCCGCTGTTCCTGAATTTGTATCGGCAACCACAATTAAAGTAGTAGTACCACCAGGCGCCAAAACAGGACGCGTGCGTGTGGTTACACCGGCAGGCACAGCTACGAGTAAAAACGACTACATCATCACTACTGTAACAGGCATTGCCGGCGCAAACGAAAACAGCAAAATAGAGGTTTACCCGAATCCGGCCTCCGATAGGGTAAGGATCAGCCTCAATGCTGTTCCAATTAAAGAAATTGTCGTTTTCTCGGATTTAGGGGCAGTGATAAAAACAATGCGTGTTACCGGCGATATGGTAGACATACCTGTAGCAGGCATACCGGCGGGCGTTTACTTTATCAGGCTTCAGGCGAACGACGGAAGTTTGTACATGAAACGTTTTGTAAAACTATAACAAAAGCAGCTACTGCATTTGGGTGCGCATTATGGCTCCCCGCGAGGAGGTAAGGCTATGGTGACAGTGGCTGCAGTGCTTTTTTGCAGCTGAATGGCTTGTTTTGTTCTGCAGCTACTGTCACCATTGTCTTTGCTCCTGCTCTGGTATGCCTGTAATCCTAAAAACTGGTATTTTTCTGCAAGTTTGCATATCTTTAAACTGTTATTCCGACAGCTATTCGAACTACTGTTTTTTTCGTAACTGAACATCCCTGGCGAAAATAGAGTTTGCCTTAAACTGCATCCTGGCGCAACAGCAGTGCTTGCAGGTGAAGCTGCAAATCATGCCTGAGCCAATAATTCCGGAATGATCTTTTGCTATAATCAAATCAAAAAACCAAGCTTTATGAAGATCAGAATTCTGTTTCTGTTCACATTGATACTTGTGCAGCAGGTCTGGGCACAGGACCAGCAGCTACGGGAAAATATTCCGGTGCACGACCCGGTGATGATTAAGCAGAACGACACCTACTACCTTTTCTGCACAGGCCGCGGCATTGGCATGTGGTCGTCGAAAGACATGCAGCACTGGAAGCGGGAGAAGCCGGTTTTTGCAGAAGCGCCTGCCTGGGCCGTGGAGGCGGTACCCGGTTTCCGGAACAACCACATCTGGGCGCCGGACATCAGCTACCACAAGGGCACCTATTACCTGTACTACTCCATTTCGGCTTTCGGCAAGAACACTTCTGCCATTGGCCTGGCAACCAACACCACCCTCAACCCCGAGGACAAAGACTACAAGTGGATAGACCACGGCAAAGTAGTAGAGTCGCAGCCCGGCCGCGACAGGTGGAATGCCATCGACCCGAACCTGATTACCGACAGCTCCGGCACCCCCTGGCTTAGCTTTGGCTCCTTCTGGGACGGGCTGCAGCTCGTAAAGCTGAACAAGGATCGCCTGCGCGTGGCGGAGCCGCGGGAAGCTTACCGCACCATCGCCAGCCGCAAGTCCGAACCTACTGAGCGCGGCAACAATCCTATTGAGGCACCTTTTATCATCCGCAAAAACAAACACTACTACCTCTTCGCCTCCATCGACTACTGCTGCAAAGGCGCCGACAGCGACTACAAAATGATTGTTGGCCGCAGCAAAAACATCGAAGGACCCTATGTTGACAAAGCAGGCGTGCCTTTGGCAAAAGGTGGCGGGACGCTGGTACTGCAAGGCGACCAGAACTGGCATGGCGTAGGCCACAACGGCATCTTCAGCGAAAAAGGCAAAGATTACCTCGTTTTCCATGGCTACGACGCCAACGACAACGGCAGGTCCAGACTGCGGATAGAGCAATTGAACTGGGGGAAAGACGGTTGGCCGGTGCCGGTGGTGGTGGTGGAGCAGTAGCAACGGGCTTCCTTCGTTTTTCCTTTTTCCTCTTTACTTTAGCAGCATGAACTTAGACCTTACAGATAAAAAAGCCATCGTGTGCGGCAGCACGCAGGGCATAGGCAAAGCTACCGCCATCGAACTGGCGCAGCTGGGCGCCAACGTTACGCTGGTAGCCCGCAACGAGCAGAAACTGCAGGAAACCGTTAAAACCCTCGACAGCAGCAAAGGCCAGCAGCACAGCTATGTTGTAGCCGATTTTGAAAATCCTGAGGAAGTAAAGCGGCAGCTGGAGGCATATCTGCAGCAACAGGAAACAGTACACATCCTGGTGAACAACACCGGTGGACCTCCCGGAGGACCTATTGCAGAAGCAAAACAGGAAGAGTTTCTGAAGGCAATTAACATGCACCTCATCAACAACCACCAGCTGGTGCAACTTGTGCTGCCCCTCATGAAAAAGGCTGGTTACGGGCGCATCCTCAACATTGTAAGTACATCCGTAAAAGAGCCGATTCCGGGACTGGGGGTATCGAACACCACGCGCGGGGCTGTAGCGAGTTGGGCTAAAACCATGGCGAGCGAGTTGGGCCCGTTTGGCATTACGGTAAATAACGTGCTGCCGGGCTCCACCAAAACAGGCCGCATCTACTCCCTGATCGAGAACCGTGCCCAGAAAGCAGGACGCGACAAGGCCGAGGTACAAAAGGAGATGGAAGAAGCCATTCCGGCCCGACGCTTTGCTGAACCCGAAGAGGTGGCTGCTGCCGCTGCTTTCCTGGCTTCGCCTGCCGCAGCTTACATTACTGGCGTGAGCCTGGCAGTGGACGGTGGCAGAACAGGCTGCCTGTAATAGAAAACTAAGCACTTCCGGGTCCGGAAAAGCGTCCGGCCCCGGGAGTGCTTGCCTGCCATGCTGAGTGACTGAAGTTTGTGTTGCTCAACAGGCGTTTCGTTTTCTGCTGAGCTTTTGCCTCTGTTCCGGCAGCTCATATTTTCTCCGTACCTTTGCCCGATGGACTTTAAAACAAGAAGATTAGCTGCTACGCTTCGGAACCAGATTAACTATCCGTTACAGTTAAACCCTTTTGTGTTCAGCCGAATATTTTTGCTGTGGGTGGCGATCGGCATCATTGGCGGCTTGATTGCCGGTGCATACTGGACTGTGTTAGAAAGCTTTCTGCACTTTCTGAAGCATGTGGAAGGGCTGTATGTTATCCCGCTGATGACTGTTGCAGGCTTGCTGGCCGGCCTCATCATCCACTTCCTCGGCGATCCCGGCGAAATGGATCTGATTGTAAATAACATCCGGTTTAAAGGCGGCCGCCTGGAACCCAAGAATAATCTTTCCATGATCCTGTCGTCGCTGCTGTGCATTGCAAGTGGCGGCAGTGCGGGTCCGGAAGCCCCGCTGGTGCAGGTTACCGGCTCTACCGGCTCCTGGATTGCCCGAAAGCTTAAGTTTAAAGGAGAAGATCTGCGCTCGTTAAGTATAGCCGGTATGGCCGCAGGCTTCACCGCTTTGTTTGGTGCTCCACTGGGCGGCAGTTTGTTCGCCCTCGAGATCCTGCACCACAAGCATGTGGTGGAATATTACCAGGCGCTTATACCAGCTTTTGTTGCCAGTTGCTCCAGCTATGTTATCTTTATCCTTATCACCCACATCGGCATCGGGCCCACCTGGCAATTTCCCGTATATGCCACTCCTGAACTGAATGATTTCTTTTATGCTGTATTGTATGCGCTGGCAGGTACTGCAGCAGGCTGGCTCTTCATCTTTACGGTGCGGCAGTGCCGGTACCTGTTCCGGAAATTCGGAGTTCCTGTTTATATCAAGATGGCGGTTGGGGGCCTCCTGATTGGCACCATCGCCTACTACGTGCCCCTCTCCCGATACTTCAGCCACGACGAACTCAACATCCTGCTGGAGAAAAGTTTTACGCTGGAGTTTCTGCTTGTACTGCTGGTTGCCAAAATTCTTGCTATCAGTTTTACCGTTACTTCTGGCTGGCGGGGCGGTTTTATCATTCCGCTTTTCTTTGTCGGGGTTACGGCAGGCATGATCATCAATGCAGCTTTTCCAGGACAAAACCTGCCGCTGATCCTGGTAAGCTGTATGGCCGCCATTAATGCCTGCGTTACCCGCACCCCTATCAGTACCATTATCCTGCTGTCTACCTTAACCGGCTTTCATTATTTTATACCAATTATGTTTGCCAGCCTGACAGGCTTCTTCCTGGCTCCGAAAACGCCACTGATCAATGCACAGCTGGGCGTAAAAGAATAGTGCTATTTGCAGTCTTAGCTTTACGGTGTTACCTTTGTAGTTCACCTTATGAATACAACCCGCTGGTTCTGAGCTCTTAGCTCTGTAAGCAGCGCAGCAAAGCATGAGTAAAATTAAACGAAGATACAGGATAGCCCGGTACGTGGTTTACCGGCAAACCATTGTTAACCCTACCGATCACCTCTGGACCTTTATTGGCTCTCTTTTAGGAATAGGCATTATTGGCTTTATTCAAACGCACAACAGTTTTATTTCTGCCTCTGATCAGCTCTTCCTGATTGGCTCCTTTGGTGCCTCGGCTGTTCTTGTTTATGGCGCCACCAACAGTCCGCTTGCGCAGCCACGAAATTTAATAGGAGGGCATGTCATTTGTGCTATTGTGGGCGTTACCATCTGCAAGCTGTTCAATAACCCGGACCTGCTCTGGCTTTCGGCAGCTTTGTCGGTGTCGGTGTCTATTGTGCTGATGCAGATAACAAAAACACTTCACCCGCCGGGCGGCGCTACTGCGCTTATCGCCAACATTGGCTCCGAACAGATCAAGTCGCTGGGGTACTACTATGTGCTGGCACCGGTGTTTCTCGGGGTGATGGTGCTGTTTGCCATTGCCATTGTGGTAAACAATATTCCCGAAAACAGGAATTATCCTTACCGGAAAGGCAAGCCGCACTTCCGCCCTAAGAAGCACGCAAAAGCAAAGAAAAACCAGTCTGCTCCTTCACATTCCGCCTCTTATAAAAGAGCAGAGGCAGTGGTGGCAGGTGCAGAAAACTGATTTTGTTCTGCTGCGCCTGCCACCATTGCCTCTGCTGCTCCTGTCGGCTTCTAATATCCTTTATTACAGTTAATCCTGCCCATTTCCCGTTTCCGGGTTTATGAGGTTGCGCTCCAGGAAGTTGGTCATCATCGTGAAGCGGTGCAGGGTGGTAACGCCGCCACTTACGCCGTGGCTGCGGTTGGGGTAGTAAAAGCTCTCGAATTGTTTGTTGGCACTTATCAGGGCGTCCTGCATGGCCACCGCATTCTGGAAATGTACGTTATCGTCGCCGGTGCCGTGGATGAGCAGCAGCTTGCCCTGCAGTTTATCGGCGAACAGCAGCGGTGAATTTTCGTCGTAGCCTTCCGGGTTGTCCTGCGGCTTTTTCAGGTAACGTTCGGTGTAGATGGTGTCGTAGAAGCGCCAGTTGGTTACAGGTGCTACCGCTATGCCTGCCCGGAACACGCCGTTGCCTTTGGTCAGGCCCAGTAGCGTCATATAGCCGCCGTAGCTGTGGCCCCAGATGCCGATGCGGTTTTTATCGACGTACGGCTGCCGGCCCAGCCATTTTGCTGCTTCTACCTGGTCTTCTATTTCGTATTTCCCCAGGTTGGCATAGGTTACTTTTTTAAAGGCTGCGCCCCGTGCTCCCGTTCCCCGGTTATCCACACTTACCACTATCACACCTTTGCCTGCCAGTGTCTGGTGCCACAGGTAATTTGCGCCGCCCCAGCTGTTGGTTACTGTCTGCGAACCCGGACCACCGTACACGAACATCAGCACCGGGTACTTTTTGTTAGGGTCAAAATCGGTTGGTTTCATCATCCAGCCGTTCAGTTCTGTCCCGTCTGCGGTTTTCATAGTGAAAAACTCCTGCTGTGCCATGTCGTACTGCGCCAGCCGGTTTCGCAGCACCTGGTTGTCTTCCAGCACCTTCACCAGCTTGCCGTCTTTGGCCGTGTGCAGGCTCACCGTTAGCGGCACGTTGGCGGCGGTGTGGTAGTCTAGGTAGTATTTGAAGTCGCGGCTCATGTTGATGGTGTGCGTACCGGCCACATCGGTAAGGCGTTTTTTGTTTTTGCCTTTGATGCTGATGCTGTAGAGGTGCCGGTCGAGCGGCGATACTTCCGTAGACATATAATAGAGCACGTCGTTCTTTTCGTCGAAGCCGGTAAAGCTGCTGACTTCCCAGTTGCCTTTCGTGAGCTGGCGCACCAGTTTACCGTTCATGTTGTAGAGGTACAGGTGGTTGTAGCCGTCTTTTTCGGAGGAATGAATAAAGCTCTTGCCGTCTTTCAGGTACGTCAGGTCGTCAGTGATGTCGATGTAGGCTTTGTCGGTTTCGGTGAGGATGACGCTGGCGTTGCCGGTGGTGGCGTTGGCGTGCAGCAGTTCCAGCGTGTTCTGCAGACGGTTCATGCGCTGCATGGAAAGCAGGTTGCTGTCGCTGGTCCACTTAATGCGCGGAATGTAATTATCTGTCTCCGTGCCGGTATCCATCTTCACCGTCTGCCCCTTGCCGATATGGTAAACCGAAACCGTTACGACCGAGTTAGCCTCGCCTGCTTTCGGGTATTTAAAGCGGTAATCCTGCGGGTACAGCTCGCCCCACACCTGCATGTTAAACTCCGGTACCTGCCTTTCATCAAAAGTATAGAAGGCGATTTTAGAACCATCGGGCGCCCAGGTAAAAGCCTGCGCAAAGCCAAATTCCTCTTCGTACACCCAATCGGTATAACCGTTGATCACCTCGTTGTACTTCCCGCTGGTGGTAATCTGCGTTTCCTGCATCGTGTTCAGGTCTACAAAAAACAGGTTGTTATCTCGGGCAAAAGCTACGCGGCTGGCATCGGGCGAGAAGGTGGCATAAAGCTGTTTGCCGCCGCTACTGAGCCTGGTCAGTTTTTTGGAGGCAATGTCGTACACGTAATACTCTGCCCGGTAGGAATGGCGGTAAATCTGCTCGTGCGCCGTAGAAAACAGCACCTTCTGCTCATCGGAGCTAAAGGTATAATCCTCGTAACGGATGGGCTGGCTGCTGCCTTGCGGTACCAGGTTTTCGCCTTCGATAATGGTGTTTACGGGCTGCCCTGTGGTCACATCAAACCGTACAATGTCTACCACCCGGTTCTGCTCATCCACCACTTCGGAGCTGTAGTAGCGGCCATCGTTCATCCAGTTCACGCCATAAACCGACTTCGCCACAAAAGTACCTTTGCGGTAAATATCGTCGAGGGTGATTTCCTGCTTTTGCTGCGCCTGCGCTACAAAGGCCAGGCAAAAGAACACGACAAACAGGTAAGTTGCTTTTATTTTCAGGTACATATGTTTTGTGATGATTTCTTTATTCCAGGTTAGCAGAATATGCCGGATTCCGGAAGATTTCAAAAAGAACGCGGCAGTCCTTGCAGGGGCTGCCGCGTTATAATAGTTTTTAATTTTCTTTAGAAGTTGAAGCCGGCTGTAAACATGATGTTTGTTAACCTGTCGGTGATGGCTACTTCCGGCGATGGTCCTTCATTAAAGGAGTAAGGTACATAGCGGTTGTCGGAGTTGCTGCGGGAGTAAGCTGCATCCAGGTAAAAGTTCTGAAGCCGTATGCCTGTTCCCAGGGTAAAGGTATTTACAGTGCCGTTTAAGCTGGAGCTTTTGTACGGGTCGCCGGTTCTGGCATAACCTGCCCGGAAGCGGAATACCTCATATCGTGCTTCTGCTCCCAGCCGGAGGTTCACAGCAGACTGGTAACTATTGGCAACACCGTCGTTGAGGTTGCTGAAGAAACTGCCGCTGCTACCAAAATCACTGTCTCTTTCGCTGAAGCGGGCGTTGCTGTAGTTTACATACTCCACATCGGCCGTTAAAAAGCCATTTTTCGAAATAAAGTAAGCTAAACCACCCGTCGCCCGGAAAGGCGTAACGAGCGTGTACGAAAACTGCCCCGGCATTTGTGCCACAGATTGATCCCCGATATCGCTGTGCGTTGTATGCAGGAAGGTATCGTAATTTTCATCAAAGGTATAAAGGGTCGGGGTCTGGATAGAAAGACCGGCACGGAAGGCATCTGAAAAGCGGTAAATGGTACCAACTTTCAGGTTTATACCGCCGCCCCTGGAATTAATTTCATCGCGAAGCGACAAATCTGTTGTTACATTTGAGGTGGAGCCATCGTCGTTTGTAACCTGGTGCGTAAAGCTCTCGCGGTAAATGCGCTCCTGTTTAAAATTTGAACTCGTGATGCCGATGGCCGCTCCTAAATAAAGTTTATCCCGGTAATTTGTACCAGCGCCAAAATCAAACTGTTTCTGCGAACCGCTCCGGAGCACCTCCTCTTCAAAATCTACTCTTCCTATTTTATTTAGTGGAGCGGCAAACTCACCCTGCTCATCTTCAAAAACATCTATCAGAAAAGCACCATAGGCCATTCCCTGCAAAGTAGCGTAACCTCCCAGCGAACTAGCATTATCATACTCGTCATTCAGCTGGTCCAGTACACGGGTCTGCCCACCAACCACGTTCGCATTATTATTCGCCAGCTCCGCAAAATAGTCAACAATAGTCCAGTCGTTCACACTGCCTCCTGTCATGCCCCGGTAGGTAGTCCGGGAATTGAAGTTGTTGAGGCGGTTAATGCTTAAGCCAAAGCTTGTGCCGCGCCAGTCGCTGCCTTCTTCATCGCCTCGCCTGTCGGAGAGCACGATACCGACCTGCGGGATGTTTAACGAGTTGCGGCTGTCGGTGGTAGAAGGGCCAAAGTAGCTGCCTTCGCGGTTGGCAATATCTGTCTGTACATTGGCTGTACTGAAGCCGGCACTGATGGTCACTTCGGATCTTCTGAAAAAGCCTAAGCCGGCGGGGTTGGTAGACAAGTTGGAGATATCGGCGCCTAAAGCCGTATTGGCGCCTCCTATACCTTGAATGCGGGCAGAACCGGATAAACCTAATCGGGAGTAACGCAAGGCATCAGCTTCCGTTTGGGCAAAAGCGGTTCCACTCCAGCCTAGCACGAGTGCTAAGCTGGCTGAAACTATTTTGTTGATCATGAATTTAAATTTCTAAGGTTTAAAAACTCCCTCTCGAAGGTCGCCCGCCTCCGCTGTTAGAGGGTCTTGAAGGGGTACTTTGTGATGGGCTGCTACGCTCGTAGCTTGGTGTGCTGCGCTCGTAGCTCGGGGTGCTTCGCTCATAGCTTGGCGTGCTGCGCTGCTCATAGGTTGGCTGCTGGCGTTGCTGCCTGGCCGGGCGCTGACGTACCGGAGCAGGCTGGCTTGGCTGCGAACGCTGCTGGTTTACGCCGGCAGGCTGTTCTGTTGTTCTTACTCTTGAAGGTCTGGCAGGAACAGAAGGCCTGGTAACAGGCGCTACAGTTGTCTGCTGCGTTTGCGTAGCTTGCTCCCTTACAGTTCCGCTGCTACGAACCGGACGGGAAGGACGTGCATTATGTGCACCCGGCGTAACCATCATGCGCTGCTGTCCAGTAGCGGAAAGATCTTCACGCGCCGGTCTGCCCGAAGCGCTGCGTACAGCTCCGGATGTGCTTCTGTCTGTTCTGGGTCCGTACTGCACCCGGCGTACCGCTCCCGGACGGTCTATATAATTGCCGGTATAAAAGCCCTGGTAAAAACCATTGTAGTAGCCATTGTAATAGCTGTTATACGGGTTTCCCCACATGCCGCCATAGAACGGGTTGCGGTAAGCGCCCCATCCCATGCCATACCCTATGCTGATGCTGAACCTGTTATACGACGGCCCCCAGGGGCTGTAGAAGGAGCTGTAATAAGGATCGTAGAAGGGGTCGTAAAACGGATCGTAGAACGGATCATAAAAGGCGCTGCCGTACCGGTAAGAATAACGAGGATAGGCACTTGCAGCGTACGCCGCTCCGCCCCAGTAAGGATCTACAAACGAGTAGCTGGGCTGGTACCAGTTGTTGCGCGGGTTATATTCGCGCCCGTCGTAGTACTCGTCGCCCTGGTAATCTTCAGTGCCGGTAGCGGCAACCGTGCCGTCCGAGTTATACTGCTCAGGCTGGCTGCTTACCTCTGCCCCGGGTTGCACATACTCTGTTTTGTCGGATGATGTATAGTACATATCATCATACTCGGAAGACTGCAGCGCCACGGGGCTGCTGCAACCTGCCACCAACAGAGAAAGCACAGGGACTATGGCCAATATATTAAACTTTTTCATATGCTTTCTATTTATAGTTACAAACGCTGCTATCTACTCAAAGATAACACACATTCGTGCAAAAACTTAGTAAATACTATAATTATTAACGTAATTTTAGGCGGGTTTGATATATTTTCTTTCTTTAGAAGAAGCAAATATTATTCCAGGTTATACTACTTTTGCAATACATTATTAATAATCCTACAAAAAATGAGTAAAGGGCTACCAAAAAGAAGCGAGGATTACTCCTTATGGTACAATGAACTGGTAAAAAAAGCAGGCTTAGCAGAAAACTCTGCCGTGCGTGGTTGTATGGTCATCAAACCGTATGGCTTCGCCATCTGGGAGAAGATGCAGCGCGTGCTCGACGATATGTTTAAGCGCACCGGGCACGAGAACGCCTATTTCCCCTTGTTTGTGCCGAAAAGCCTGTTTGAGGCAGAAGAGCAGAATGCCGAGGGCTTCGCAAAAGAGTGTGCCGTGGTTACACACTACCGCCTGCAAACCGACCCGGACAATAAAGGAAAGTTGCGCGTAGATCCGGCTGCCCGCCTGGAAGAAGAACTGATAGTGCGCCCTACGTCTGAGGCCATTATCTGGAGTACCTACAAAAACTGGATACAAAGCTACCGCGACCTGCCCCTGCTCATCAACCAGTGGGCTAACGTGGTACGCTGGGAAATGCGTACCCGCCTGTTCCTGCGCACGGCAGAGTTCCTTTGGCAGGAAGGCCACACGGCACACGCCACAGCAGACGAGGCAGTAGCAGAAACAAAGCAGATGCTGGACGTGTACGCCGAGTTTGCCGAAAACTACATTGCGCTGCCGGTAATCCGGGGTGTAAAAACACCAAACGAACGCTTCGCCGGCGCCCTCGACACCTACTGCATCGAAGGACTGATGCAGGACGGCAAGGCGCTGCAGGCCGGAACATCGCACTTCCTGGGCCAGAATTTTGCCAAGGCCTTTGATGTGAAATTCGCTACCAAAGAAGGCAGTCTCGACTACGTGTGGGGCACCTCCTGGGGCGTGAGCACCCGCCTGATGGGTGCGCTCGTTATGGCGCACTCCGACGACGAAGGCCTGGTGCTTCCGCCAAAGCTGGCGCCTATCCAGGTGGTCATCGTGCCTATCTACAAAGGCGAGGAGCAGCTGGCGCAGATAAGCGAGAAGGTGAACCAGCTGAAGAAGGAGCTGGAAGCCAAAGGCATCAGCGTGAAATACGACAACCGCGACACCGAGCGCCCGGGCTTTAAGTTTGCCGAGTGGGAGCTCAAGGGAGTACCGGTACGGATCGCCATCGGGGGCCGCGATCTCGAAAACGGGACCGCCGAAGTTGCCCGCCGCGATACCAAAACAAAAAGCACGCAACAATTCGACGAACTGACTAGCCTTATCCCTGCCTTGCTCGACGAGATACAGGACAACATTTACCAGAAGGCGCTCAACTACCGGGAGGAGCATACTACCAAAGTAGATACCTACGAGGAGTTTAAGGAGGTGCTGGAAAACAAAGGCGGCTTTGTGCTGGCCCACTGGGACGGCACACCTGAAACCGAAGAACGCATTAAGGAAGAAACCAAAGCCACTATCCGCTGCATCGCCCTCAACACGCCCGAAGAAGAAGGCGTGGACATGCTGACCGGCAAACCATCCAAGCAGCGCGTTTACTTTGCCAAAGCTTACTAAGCCTCCGTTTTCGGTCAAAAAATACTGCTGCAGCTGCCACCACAGCCTCTGCTGCAGCTCTGTTGAACATTACACTTATTCCACTTACCATGGCCTGTCCCCCGACAGGCCATTTTTTTGACCGTTGATGGTAGGATTTCTATGATTTTATGTTTGTCTGAATCTTTGCTGTTTCGGGCACGAGGACACAGGTGTCTGAAGAGCTAATTTTGTTTTAACGCACCTTGTCGTACACCCAAAACTTTCACTTCCTCCTGTTGGCGCACAGCAGCAGAGGCTGTGGTGGCAGCTGCAGTGGCATTTTCTGAATAGAATTATTTGTGAAATCCCCAATCCGACAGTTTAACACCACAACAAGAGCCCGCTTCGTAAATAAACAGTAGAAGTACACTTTGTTAATACCAAAATTCCTATATTTACCTAACACGCACAACGGCCTATGTTTCTCGACTGGATTACAGTAATCGCGCTGATCGCCATTGGGCTTACCCTGATCATTGTGGAGCTCATTTTTGTACCGGGCACCACGCTTGTAGGCATACTGGGCTTTGTGCTGATCATAGCAGGCATCTGGATCGGGTACGCCACCCTGGGCACCGGAACCGGCCACCTGGTGCTGGCTACCACGGTGCTGCTTGGCTTTTTTGTCGTATTCTACAGCTTACGCTCCGATGCCTGGACACGCTTTGCCCTGAAAAACCGGATAGAGTCGCGGGTAAACGATGAGCTCCTGCACAAGTTCCAGGTTGGGGATAGAGGCAAAGCCATTTCAGCCCTGCGCCCCAAAGGCACTGCGCTCTTTGGCGAGCAGCAGCAAGAGGTAGAAACAAATGGAGAGTTTGTAAACACCAACGCAACAGTTCGCATTGTTAAGATCACCCACCATAAAATATTTGTAGAAGAAATAAGCTCATAAACCTATGTTCGAAGATTATTCCGTACTCTTTCTCGTTGCCGGCGGCATCATCCTGCTGCTTATCTTCCTGTACTTCTTCCCGATCAGCCTCTGGATCACGGCGCTGTTTTCAGGTGTTAAGGTTGGCCTGCTGGAACTGGTGTTCATGCGCATCCGGAAAGTACCGCCAAGCCTTATTGTAAATTCCATGATCAACGCCACCAAGGCTGGTATCGATGTAAGTACCGTAGAACTGGAAACACACTTTCTGGCTGGCGGCAATGTACCCAACGTTATCCGGGCGCTTATCTCCGCCGACAAAGCCAACATTCCGCTCACCTTCAAGCAAGCCACCGCCATCGACCTGGCTGGTCGTAACGTGTTCGAGGCCGTAACGACTTCCGTAAATCCGAAGGTGATCAACACCACCAGTGTGGCTGCCGTGGCCCAGGATGGTATTCAGTTGCTGGCAAAAGCGCGCGTTACCGTACGGGCCAACATTATGCAGCTGGTAGGTGGCGCCGGCGAAGAGACTATCCTGGCCCGTGTTGGCGAAGGCATTGTTACCTCCATCGGTTCTTCCTCGTCGCATAAGGTGGTGCTGGAGAGCCCGGACATTATTTCGAAACTGGTACTGCAGAAAGGCCTGGATGCCGGAACCGCTTACGAGATTCTTTCTATTGATATTGCCGATGTGGACGTAGGCGAGAACATTGGCGCCAAACTGCAGATAGACCAGGCCAACGCCGATTTAAAAGTAGCAGAAGCAAAAGCCGAAGAGCGCCGTGCCATGGCCGTAGCCATAGAACAGGAAATGAAAGCAAAGGCACAGGAAGCACGTGCCTCCGTTATTGCGGCAGAGGTAGAAATTCCGCAGGCCATTGCGGCAGCTTTCCGAAGCGGCAACCTGGGCATTATGGACTACTACCGCATGCAGAACATCCAGTCCGACACGGATATGCGCAACTCCATCGCCGATCCGGGACAGGGCGGCTCTCAAAAGCCAAAATCGTAACAGCAGCCACTATACAAACAAAAGAGGCTGCCCCCAAAATCAGTTCGGGGCAGCCTCTTTTTTATTAATTTTAATTTTGAATCTTAGCTTGCGCTCAGCGTAAAGGTACGGGTTACGCTGTTGAATGGTCCGGGCAGCTGGTTTCCGTTATTATCCACCAGTTCCAGCTTTATCGTATTTTCACCCATCGGCAGGCCTTCGATAATGTAAGGCAACCAACGGTCCAGCATAAACTCGGTGCCATTAATCGTAGCGCGCACCTTATTGCCGGTAGTCGACAGGTCCGTATTTACCAGGTAGAAGTCGAGCATGATACGTTCAGCTTCTGCACCGGTGTAGGTACCTTTCGGGCGACTGTAGAACATATGCGGCGCCTTTACATCAAACTCCATACGTTCAGTTGGCCTTCCTGCCGTTACCATGCGCAGGTCGTAGGCGCCCGGGTGCTTAATGCTCTCGTGGTAGGACCTGGACAGGAACGAAAGGATCACATGGTCCCCTTCGGCCAGATCTTTGGTGAACTGTGTTTCATAGTGTGCCGTGTAAGGCTCGTTGTCAATAATATTATGGATGTGCTGTCCTTCATGCGAGTTAGCCAGGTGTTGTGCATTGGAGTGCGGCGTCTGGCGTGTTAGCTGGAAGTTAGTCAGTTCATAAACAAACTCTACCGAACCAGGCTCCACAACGCCGCCTGCCGGTGGAACCGTTAATCTTAACTGAGCCTCCGGGTTTGAAGGAGAGTTATCAAATGCATACACACGGAGACCATCTTTGGACATAATGGCACCTGAGGGCGTAGGGCCGGTTGTTGTAGCAGCTACAGAAGTAGTAGTCTGCGTGTCAGTTTCTTGGGTCTGACGCGCTGTATCGCAGGCAGACAACCCCAACAAAGCTACTGCAGCTAGGGATAGATACGTTTTTTTCATCTATTTGTAATTTGGTTGAGATATAGGGCTAAGTTAGCGTTTTTATTTTTTGTATATTGCGAACTACGAAATATTTGCGAAAAAGTATACAGTAATTTTAATATATGAGCGAAATTTTGTTTGATGAAATACCTTCATTGGACTTAGCAGATTTCATGTCAGGCGACGAAACGCGCAAAGCCCGGTTTGTGGAGCAGTTGGGGGAAGCTTACCAGAACATCGGCTTTATTGCCCTGCGCAACCATGGGTTGAGCTATGAGCTGACTGACAAGCTGTATACTACCATCAAAATTTTTTTTGCGCTGCCCGACCCTGTTAAGCAGCAGTACGAAGACCCGGAACTGGCCGGTCAGCGGGGCTATGTGGGCAAAGGGAAAGAGCATGCCAAAGGCCGCAACACCGGCGACCTGAAGGAGTTTTACCATGTGGGGCAGGAAGTAGAGGATGATGATCCGATAAAGGAAGCTTATCCTGCCAACATCTGGCCACAAGAAGTACCTGAGCTTGAAGCGGTAACGCTGGAGGCTTATAAAAAGCTGGAAGCTGCCGGCAAGCAGGTGCTCCGGGCCATCGCGCTGCACCTGGGGCTGGAAGAAAGCTACTTCGATGCCAAAGTGCACAACGGCAACAGCATCCTGCGCCCCATCCATTACTTCCCGATCGAAAACCCGGACAATGTGCCTGCCGATGCTGTGCGCGCTGCCGAACATGGCGACATCAACCTGATCACGCTGCTGATGGGCGCCAGTGCCGACGGCCTGCAGGTACTCCGCCGCGACGGCAAATGGATTCCGATAACCGCCCTGCCGGAGCAGGTGGTGGTAAACGTGGGCGATATGCTGGCGCGCCTCACCAACAACAAGCTCAAATCTACAATACACCGTGTGGTAAACCCGCCGCGCGAACTCATGAATACCTCCCGCTACTCTATTCCTTTCTTCATGCACCCACGCTCCGAAATGGACCTGACCTGCCTGGAAAGCTGTATAGACGAAGCAAATCCGAAAGCCTATCCAGACGCCACCGCAGGCGAGTACCTGAACGAGCGCCTGGTAGAACTGGGACTGAAAAAAGCATAAGTTATTTTTGCAGAAAGAGAGATGGCCAACAGGGCTGTCTCTCTTTTTTTGATTTTGAGCATGAGCCTGCGCTACTACATTTTTCTGCGAGATGTCCTTCAGCTTTCCCTTACGGCCTTCGGAGGACCGCAGGCGCACATTGCCATGATGTTTAAGCTGCTCGTTCACCGGCGGCGCTACATTACCGAAAAGGACCTGATCGAGCTGAACGCCCTCTGCCAGATCCTGCCAGGCCCAACCTCTACCCAAACCTTAACGGCCATTGGTTTCCGGATTGGCGGCCCTAACCTGGCGTACCTCACCCTGCTCGTCTGGATAGCCCCGGCGGCTACCGTTATGGCGATTGCTGCTATCGGCATAACCTACCTGCAGCAGAACAACATATCCCTGGATTTCCTGCAGTTTGTGCAGCCCATGGCGGTAGGTTTTGTGGCGTATGCCGCCTACAGCATCAGCTCGAAAGTAGTACATACCAAGCTGGCAGTTGGCATCATGATCGTTTCTGCCATTGCCGGTTATTTTTTCAACTCGCCCTGGGTCTACCCCCTGCTCCTGATAGCAGCTGGCGTTATTACAGCCTTCCGGTTCAAACAACACCCCGAACTGGAGGGGAAGCCGTTGCAAATTCAGTGGTCAAATTTTATCCTGTATGTTGGCGTACTCATTACAGCTGCTGTCATAGGTGGCGCTACCTCTTCCCTTCCAGTAAGGCTTTTCGAGAACTTCTACCGAAACGGCAGCCTGGTATTCGGCGGCGGACAGGTGCTCATCCCGCTTATGTTCACAGAATTTGTCAGCTTTAAGAAATACCTGACCGCCGAAGAATTTCTTTCTGGATTTGCCATAGTGCAGGCGCTGCCGGGACCGGTCTTCTCCTTCTGCTCTTTTATCGGCAACCTGGCTATGCGTGATTATGGCTTCATGGGACAACTGCTGGGGTCTTTTGTTGCCACGCTGGGCATTTTCCTGCCCGGCACTTTCCTTATCTTCTTCGTGATCCGCTTCTGGGATGGCCTGAAAAAGTATCGTGTCGTTCGGGCCTCCTTAGAGGGCATCAGTGCAGCCAGTTCAGGCATGGTGGTAGCCGCTGCCATTATGCTCTACCACCCCATCGAAAACACGCTGCTGAACTTTGGCATTGTGGTTACCACCTTTTGCCTGCTGCAGTTCACCAAAATCCCGCCACCGGTGCTCATCCTGCTCGGGCTTGGGCTGGGATTTGTACTGTAAGTTTAGGAGTTAGAGAGTTTAGGAGGTAGAAAGGTAGAATTTGTAGGGGTTGAAGATTTTCAACCCTGTAACAGGGAGGTAGAGAGGTTGGGGGTATTAGCTGTAGAGACACGGTGCCCGCGTCTCCTGCACGAACCACAGAAAAACTTAGTCAATCCTGCTATTCCTTAAATCTTCTTAATCGTGTTCAGACAAATCTAATCCTGAAAATTCTAAAATTCTGTAAATCCAGATTCAGACCAACAAAAGCTTTCTGCTCCTGCCACCATTGCCTCTCCTCCTGGCAATCTGGTAATCTTCTTAATCCTGTTCAGACAAAAAATCAAGTCAATAAGTAAAATCACAAAAATCAGAGGTTCAGACAATAAAAAAAGCCGGCTTTCACCGGCTTTTGTCGTTTCTGATAGTTTAGTTTACCGCAGCAGGCTGAGCAGGTAATCGCCGTAGCCGCTCTTGCGCAACGGCTCGGCTACTTTGCGTAGCTGCTCGTCGTTAATGAAGCCCATGCGGTAAGCCACTTCTTCAATAGAGCCGATCTTCAGCCCCTGGCGCTCCTCAATTACCTGCACAAACGTAGCAGCCTGCATCAGCGACTGGATGGTACCAGTGTCGAGCCAGGCCGTACCCCTGTCCAGGATACCCACTTTCAGCTTGCCGCGTTGCAGGTATTCTTTGTTTACATCGGTTATCTCGTACTCGCCGCGTGCACTTGGCTTAAGCGCTTTGGCAATAGCCACCACATCGTTGTCGTAAAAGTACAGTCCGGGCACCGCATAATGCGACTTTGGCTGCTTCGGTTTCTCTTCTATCGAAACAGCCTTCAGGTCTTTGTCGAACTCCACCACGCCGTAGCGCTCCGGGTCGTGCACATGGTAGGCATACACCACACCACCATCCGGGTCGTTGTTCTGCTGGAGGAGTTTGCTCATGCCTGATCCGTAGAAGATATTATCGCCCAGCACCAGGGCTACTTTATCGTTGCCGATAAACTCCTCGCCTATCACAAAAGCCTGCGCCAGTCCGTTTGGCACTTCCTGCACGGCATAGCTGAAGTTACAGCCAATCTGACTGCCATCGCCCAGCAAACGTTCAAACATGGGCAGATCGTGTGGTGTAGAGATGATCAGGATATCTTTGATGCCGGCCAGCATGAGCGTAGACAGCGGGTAGTAAATCATCGGCTTATCGTAAACCGGCATCAGCTGCTTGCTTACAGCCAGCGTCAGGGGGTGCAGGCGTGTACCAGAACCTCCGGCAAGTACAATTCCTTTCATTTGTTTTCGTTTATTAATAGTCGCTTAATCTTTTTTAAGAAAATCCCGGTTGTGCTTATACCACTGGCAGGTGCGGCGCAAACCTTCTTCAATACTTACCCGTGGCTGATACTCCAGCAGATATGTTGCTTTGGCGATATCGGCTAAACTGTCGCGGATGTCGCCGGGGCGGGTGTTGCCATACACCGGCTCCACGTTTACCCCTATGGCCGCTTCCACTATTTCCAGTACCTCCAGCAGCGATTTACACGCACCTGTGGCAATGTTGTAGACCTGGTTTACTGCGGCAGGATTATCGGTTAAGGCTGCCTTTATGTTGGCCTGCACACAATTCTCTACAAACGTAAAGTCGCGGGTCTGCCTTCCGTCGCCATGCAGTTCAGGTGTTTGCTCCTGCAGCAGCGCATTGATGAACAAGGGGATAACAGCCGCATTCTCCCCCTGCGGGTTCTGCCTGGGCCCAAATATATTGAAGTAGCGCAGCCCTATCGTTTCCAGCCCATACATCCTGCTGAACACATCGGCATACAGCTCGTTCACCTGCTTGGAAACGGCATAGGGCGAAAGCGGTTTCCCGGTATGCAATTCTACCTTGGGCAACACTTTGCTGTCGCCGTAGACCGACGAAGAAGACGCATAGACAAAGCGCTTTACGCCTGCCTCTTTTGCAGCCGTCAGCATGTTCACGAAACCGCCCACATTTACCTCGTTGGTCGGCACCGGGTTGCGCACGCTCCGCAGCACAGAACCTAACGCCGCCTGGTGCAGCACCACATCCACACCGGCACAAGCTGCTGCACAGGCACCCAAATCGCGGATATCCCCTTCCAGCAGCTCGAAAGCCGGATCTGACCTAAACGGAGCCAGGTTGCGGCGATACCCACTCGAGAAGTTATCCAGCACCCGCACCTTACCTGCACCAAACTGCAAGAGGTACTCTACCAGGTTAGAACCAACAAACCCACCGCCACCTGTCACCAGGAAGGTGAGGTGGCTGATGGGTTTATTGTGGAACGGCAAATCGTACAAAGCAGCTGATTATCTGTCGGTATACTGTTGCTCGTAATAGGCTTTATAGTTTCCGGAAGTTACATTGTGGAGCCACTCCGTATTTTCCAGGTACCAGTCTACTGTTTTGCTCAGCCCCTGTTCAAACGTAACAGACGGTTTCCAACCCAGGTTATTCATCAGTTTGGAAGAATCGATGGCGTAGCGCAGGTCGTGACCGGCACGGTCTTTTACAAAGGTGATCAACTTACGGGAATATCCCTGCGGACGGCCCAGTTTCTCATCCATCGTATCGCAGAGCAGCTCGATCAGGTCGATATTGCGCCACTCGTTCACGCCGCCAATGTTATAGGTATCGCCCACTTCACCTTTGTGGAAGATATCGTCGATGGCACGGGCATGGTCCAGCACATACAGCCAGTCGCGCACGTTTTCGCCTTTGCCGTAAACCGGCACCGGCTTTTCTTCTTTTATATTGTGGATGGCCAGCGGAATCAGCTTTTCAGGGAAGTGGTTCGGGCCATAGTTGTTGGAGCAGTTCGACAGCTTAACCGGCAGGCCGTAAGTGTGGTAGTAAGCCCGCACAAAGTGGTCGGAACTGGCTTTAGAGGCAGAATAAGGCGAACGCGGATCGTAGGCGGTTTCTTCGGTAAAGAGACCATCCTCTCCCAGTGTGCCATATACCTCGTCGGTAGAAACATGGTAGAACAGGTGCTTCTGCAGGTTCTCCTGCCAGTATTTGCGTGCCGTATTCAGCAGGTTAACCGTACCGATTACGTTCGTATACACAAAAGCCAGCGGATCCACGATAGAGCGGTCTACATGCGACTCAGCTGCCAGGTGGATGACCGCATCGAACTGGTATTTGGCAAAAATGTCATCAACATACGCTGCATCTACAATATCACCTTTCAGGAAGGTATAATTTTCCTTCTGCTCGATATCCTCCAGGTTGGCCAGGTTTCCGGCATAGGTCAGGGCGTCGAGGTTAAAGATCTGGTACTCCGGGTATTTGTTTACAAACAACCTTACCACATGCGAGCCTATAAAACCGGCCCCACCTGTTATTAAAATTTTCATTATTTAAACGTTTGTAACTGAATCCTGTAAAGATAACTGCCAGTCCCAGGCGCTTTTCATAGCTTCTTCCAGCGTACTGTTTGTCCGGAAGCCGAGTACTTCGGTAGCCTTGGTAACATCGGCATAAATTTTTGGCACGTCACCGGCACGGCGCGGGCCCACTTTATAATTCACTTTAACACCGGTAGCACGCTCAAAGGCTTGCACCGCCTCCAGCACCGTGTTACCGGAACCTGTACCTACGTTAAAGAACTCAATCTTGTCGCCTTTGGCTTCCAGCAGGCGCTCTACAGCCGTTACGTGTGCCTTCGCCAGATCCACCACATGCACATAATCGCGCACGCAGGTGCCATCGGCAGTATCGTAATCTTCTCCGAAAATTGTTAACTGCTCACGTATGCCGGCCGCTGTCTGCGTAATGAAAGGCACCAGGTTATTTGGAACACCCAGCGGCAACTCGCCAATTTTAGCAGAAGGATGCGCACCAATCGGGTTGAAATAACGCAGAGCGATTGATCTTAAGGTGCTGGCACTCTGGGCAACATCGGAGAGGATTTCTTCGCAGATTTTTTTGGTATTGCCATACGGTGAATTGGCTTTCTGCACCGGCGTTTGCTCGGTTACCGGCAGGTTTTCGGGAATGCCGTAAACAGTGCAGGAAGAAGAGAATACCAGGTTTGTCACGTTGAACTCACGCATTACCTGCAGCAGCGCCACCAGCGACCCCACGTTGTTGTGGTAATACTCCAGCGGCTTCTCTACTGACTCGCCCACGGCTTTGTAAGCAGCAAAGTGAATGACGCCTTCCAGCCCAGGTTCCTGCTCAAACACCTCGCGCATGGCTGCAGCATTGGTACAGTCCACGCGGTAGCAGCGGAACTGCTGGCCTGTTATGGCTGTAATGCCATCTAAAGCACTTTCTTTAGAATTGGAGAAATTATCGATGATAACAGGTTCGTAGCCCGCTTCGTGCAGTTCCACCACCGTGTGGGAGCCAATATAACCGGCGCCTCCGGTCACTAATATTTTTTTCTTTTCCAAGGCGTATAAGTTTTTCTACTTGTGTTTTCAGGTGATATTATCAGTAGTTCTCTTCAAAGCTGTTTATTCAAGTGGCCTTACCAGCCCCTTTGCCAGCAGATACCATTCACCGCTTTCCGGACAGGTGGCCTCGCCTGCTTTATTGAAATGCAGCGTGTGCCCATAACGGCTTACCCACCCCTGTTGCTTTGCCGGATTGCCATATACCAATGCAAAGGCCGGCACATTTTTCGTTACCACGGAACCTGCGCCAATCATGGCAAAGGCTCCTATCTCCACCCCGCAAATGATGGTAGCATTAGCACCGATAGAAGCTCCTTTCCGCACCAGTGTCTGCTTAAACTCCTCTTTGCGGCTGATGAAGCTGCGCGGGTTGATCACGTTTGTAAACACCATCGACGGCCCCAGGAAAACATCATCTTCACAGATAACGCCGGTGTAGACAGAGACATTATTCTGCACCTTTACATTCCGCCCCAGCACCACCCCCGGCGATACCACCACATTTTGCCCGATATTGCAGTCTTCCCCGATCTCACAGTTTGCCATGATGTGCGAAAAATGCCAGATTTTGGTATTGTTCCCAATCCGGCTTCCGCTGTCGATAACGGCTGTTTCGTGTGCAAAATAGGCTGTTGCTAAGGCCATGCCTCCTGTCTTCTCGTGCAAAATCAGGTACAATGATGGTAATCAGCACCTTTATCGGCTACAAAGGTAACAGTTTAAACAATATCAGGCTATTTTTTGCAAAAAACCGGTATTTTACAGCACAGCCCGCACCATCCGTTCTTTTCCGAATAGATCTTTTAGCACTTCGGCATGGCTGTAGCCTGCCTGCAGCAACAGTTCCTTTACACCGTTGCCATAGCGCTCATTTATCTCGAAGTACAATTTACCGCCTTTTTTCAGCAGCGTCTGCCCTACCTCGGTTATCCTTCTGTAATATTTCAGGGCATCCTCGTCGGGCACGAAAAGCGCCAGGTGCGGCTCGTAGGCCAGCACATTTTGCCGCATCAGTTCCTTCTCCGATTCCAGCACATAGGGCGGATTGCTCGTGATGATGTCCAGCGACTGTGGTGGCAGGTGCTGAACGGGTTCAAAGATATCCTGCAGCAGCCACGACACCCTTACCTGGTATTTTTCTGCATTGGCACGGGCAACAGCCAACGCTCCTTCCGAAATATCCATGCCATACACCTGCGCCTCCTGCAGGTTAGCAGCCAGCGCAATGGGTATGCAGCCGCTCCCTGTGCCGATGTCCAAAATATTCAGGTGCTTACGCCCCTGGTGTTCCTGCAGGATCAGGTGCACCAGTTCTTCGGTTTCGGGTCGTGGAATGAGTACCCGCTCGTCTACCGCCAGCTCCAGTCCGTAGAAGTGCGCGATGCCCAGCACGTACTGCAGGGGCTCGTGCTGCAACAGGCGCTCTACCAGAGGAGCAGTGGCTGTGGTGGCAGCTGCAGAAAGCTCCTGGTCGCGCATCAGGCTCAGTTCCAGCCTTGTTTTCTGCAACACATGCTCCAGTACCTGCTGCGCCATAGCACCTGCTTCCGGTTCGGGATAAACAGCTGCAAGCGCTGCTTTGATCGAATTATGTGTATCTTTAACGGTAGCCAAGAAAGTTAAGAAGTTAGAAAGTTTAGGAGTTAAAGAGTTTAGGAGTTAAAGGTTATTGAGAATGAAATGTAGCGGCGTGATGCTCGCGTCTCCTGCACGGACAACTTCCCGGCATGCGCCGCTTTACCGGATCATGCTGCTTCAAATTTAATTATTATACCTTTGCAAAGGTAAACACTTGCCATGACATCAGCCGACGAACTTTACATGCGCCGTGCCCTGGAGCTTGCCGCCCTGGGCCGCGGCAGCACCAGTCCCAACCCGATGGTGGGCTGCGTAATTGTGCACGATAACCGCATTATTGGCGAAGGCTGGCACCGGCAGTATGGCGGTCCGCATGCCGAGGTAAATGCCATAAATTCCGTTACCGAAAAGCACCTGCTCCCGCACAGCCGCGTGTACGTAACGCTGGAACCCTGCTCCCACTACGGCAAAACCCCGCCCTGCGCCGACCTGCTCATCAACAGCCAGGTGCGGGATGTAGTTATCTGCAACACCGACCCGAACCCGCAGGTGGCAGGACGGGGCATCCGCAAAATGCAGGAGGTAGGCATACAGGTGCAGACCGGGCTGCTGGAACAGGAAGGGCTGGAGCTGAACAAGCGCTTCTTCACGCTGCACACGCTCAAGCGGCCTTACCTCATTTTAAAATGGGCCGAAACAGCCGATGGGTTTGTGGCTGGCGTACAGTGCGAGCAGCTGCAGATCAGCGGCAGCCTGGCGAAGCGGCTGGTACACAAGTGGCGCACTGAGGAGCAGGCCATTATGGTCGGCACCCGCACCGCCCTCTACGACAACCCCCGCCTGAACGTACGCCACTGGCCGGGCCGCAACCCGCTCCGCATCGTGATTGACCGGCAGCTGCAACTCCCGCCGCACACTATGCTGCTGGACAAGAGTCAGCCAACGGTGGTGTACAATTACCTGAAACAGGAAGAAGCGCATGAGAACTTGCACTATGTACAGCTCTCGCAGGAGCAGGACCTGTTAACGCAGGTGCTGCAGGATTTACATGCCCGAAATGTGGTGTCGGTGCTGGTGGAAGGCGGTACTTACCTGCTCGACAGCCTGCTGCAGGCGGGGCTCTGGGACGAGGCCTTCGTTTTCCGGAACTCGGCAAAAGCCATTGGCGCTGGCATCAAGGCGCCGGCTATGGTGTACGGAAAACTGCAAAGCACGCAAACTTTAGGCACCGATCTGCTGTTTCACTACCACCGAACCTGATGCAGCCGGAGATTAGGAGGTCTGAAGGTTAGCACCTGCTGCCACCATACCCTCTGCAGAATCAATTTTCATTTTCACACAAATATTTAGCACCCGTGGCAGAATCGCTTATAGTAGACGCAACACTCAGCAAGGAAGAAAAATATAAAAGCCTGCTCCCGCAGCTAGAGGCCTTAACGGCAGGCGAAACAGACCTGATTGCCAACCTCTCTAACCTGGTGGCGGCCCTGAAGCAGGGCATGGGCTTTTTCTGGGTTGGGGTTTATTTCAACAAGGAAGATCAGCTGGTGCTGGGCCCATTCCAGGGGCCGGTTGCCTGCACCCGCATCCCCTACCACAAAGGCGTCTGCGGCGCCTGCTACACCCGCCGCGAAACCATCCTGGTACCCGACGTCGAAGCTTTCCCGGGCCACATTGCCTGCAGCAGCGCATCTAAGTCAGAAATCGTACTGCCTGTGCTGAAAGACGGTGAAGTGAAGCTGGTATTTGATATCGACAGCGATAAGCTGAACGACTTCGATGAGACAGACCAGCACTACCTGGAGCAACTGATGCAGCTGATCGCGAGTTGGTATTGAGAGTTTAGGAGTTTGAGAGTTTGGGAGGTAGAAAGGCAGAAGGCAGAAAGATGGGAATTTCGTAGGGGTTGAAGATTTTCAACCCTATCACAAACCACAGACAAATCATATCCTCCCCAATAACTAATAACCAATAACCAACTAAATCTACCCGAAAAAGGATGGTGGTTCTGTTTTGAGTTGGGCAATTACTGTTTCGCCGCCTTTTGTTTTCTGGCCCAGCTCTACTTTTACGATCGTGTCCAGTGGCAGGAAAACGTCTACGCGGGAGCCGAATTTAATAAAACCGAACTCCTCGCCCTGGCTTACCTCGTCCTTCTCCTTCACATACCACACAATACGGCGTGCCATGGCTCCGGCAATCTGGCGGAAAAGTACTTCGGGACCGGCTGTAGATTCTACCACTACGGTAGTACGCTCGTTCTGCGTGCTCGACTTCGGGTGCCAGGCAACAAAGTAATTTCCGGGATGGTATTTGAAATAGCTCACGATGCCGGAAACCGGGTTACGGGTGACGTGCACGTTTATCGGCGACATGAAAATGGAGATCTGCTTGCGCTTATCCTTGAAATATTCCGGTTCCTCCACTTCTTCTATCACCACCACTTTGCCATCGGCAGGGGCTACAATCAGGTCTTCGTGCAGGAGCAGGTTACGATATGGGCTACGGAAAAACTGCAGGATCAGGAGGAACACAATTACAGAAATGCCGGAGAAAATTCGGTTAAACGTCATGTTGGCTGCATTGTAGTTATACAGCAACAAGTTGAATACTAGCAAAATAAGCAAGGTAAAAAACAGTATTCGTCTTCCTTCTCTATGAATTTTCATCCTTATGTAAATTTGCCGCAGTTCTATCCTTTAACTCGTTATCTCCCGGGTGGTTACAGGAATGAGTAATTAGCGGCTTTAAAATTATGTAAACTTAAACTTATTTAACAAAAAAATTACAAGAAACCGCCCATTTACTTGCAGAGTATACACAATTTATCGGCAACTGTTACGTTTGCTGCAATTTACCCGGTAAATAAAGGCATTTTCCTGCACCTAAAGCACTGGCTGCCAACACGCCGGCGGAAGCGCTTAAAATATTTTCAGAAAGGCCACAACAAAAGGAATTACCATTAACAGGCTGTCGAAGCGGTCCAGGATGCCGCCGTGGCCGGGCAGCAGCGTACCGGAATCTTTCACCCCCAGGCTCCGCTTCAGCAGCGACTCGGCCAAATCGCCGAGTACGCCGAAAACAGACACAATCACGGCAACACCGATCCACTGGTACAGCTCCAGGTCAGCGAAGAAAAAGGAAAGCAGCCAGGCTACGGCTACGGCCATGAGCACACCTCCGGCCCAGCCTTCCCAGGTTTTTCCCGGCGATACCCGCGCCAGCAGCTTGTGCTTTCCAAAACTTTTTCCGAAGATATAAGCGCCTGTGTCGGCGGCCCAGATCAGGAGCAGCAAACCCAGCACCGGCTGCCAGCTATAGGCCTCCTGCAG
Organism: Botryobacter ruber; assembly: GCF_003347595.2. Lineage (GTDB taxonomy): Bacteria > Bacteroidota > Bacteroidia > Cytophagales > Hymenobacteraceae > Pontibacter > Pontibacter ruber_A. The sequence goes on from NZ_QCZK02000024.1 coordinate 314,054, forward strand.
GTAAGCCAGCAGGTGCAGCAACCCGAACGGAATGGCGATGTACAAGGCCCCCAGCACCGTAAAGGCAACGTTGGTGAAAGGCTGCGGCAGCTTGCGGTACAACTCCAGCACGAACACCAGGAACAGCACAGGCGGCAACAGGTAAAGCAGTTCAGCAGCAACCAATTCCCGTTCTACCAGGAAAGCGGCTACGTAAATAAAACCGCCGAGCGTTACCCCCAGTCCTTTGTTTGGCTTTACCCCCTCCTGCAGCGCTACCAGCCTGTAAAACTCCAGGATGCCGAGCAGGGTAAGCCCCAGGAACAACAGAAAATACGTCCACTCGCCAAAAAGTATACCGCCGATAAACAGGGCAGCGCCCAGCACACCGACAATAACACGCTGCTGCAGATTACTCAGGGTAGATATAGTTTTGCTCATGGAGTAAAGTTTGGTAGGAGGTGCAACAGCACCAAATTAGCACTTAATGTATAAATTACAAAAGCGCTATACTTCCGGCACGTTTTCGCTTGTACTTTCTAGGCTGCGTGTGCGAAGCGGCAGCTCCTTAAACTGCTGGTAGAGGTAATACAGTATGCCGGCACTAAGCACCACCGAGATAACGACAGTATAAACCGGCATGGGCTCCGTCGATTCGATGTCCATATCTACCCGGCCTGTCTGCTGCAGGTAGAGCACCAGAACGGTGAAGCCATTGTTTACAAAGTGGGCTATTATTGGCACGCTGATTCTGCCGGACCACAAGTAGAGGTACCCAAACAAGGCCCCCAGCACCATCCGCGGAATAAAGCCGAAAAACTGCACATGGATGGCACTGAAAACGGCTGCCGCTATCCAAACGGCCAGGTGCCCGCTGCCCCACCAGCGGTGCAACTGTTTTTGCATCACGCCCCTGAACAGCAGCTCTTCGCCTACTGCAGGAATAATGGCGATCACCAGCAGCCCTACCAGTAGCTCCATCACCGTCACGAATTTGGCAAACAGTTTGGTTAGTTCAGCTGCTTCGGTTTCTTTTTGCCGGGCCCATTCCTCAAAGCCTTTCATGTATTCCGGAAACTGCACATCTGCGTTCCAGTTAATGATAACCGAGTTGGCAGGCATAATCAGCACGATCAGTAAGCCGCTGAGGAGGAGCAGCCCGAGGGTGGGCGATCTTTTCCAGTTCAGGTAATCGCCCAGGTTATAGCCCAAGGCCATGATGAGAAAGAGCGGCGCCAGCACAAACATAAACAGCGACACCACGCCCTGGTAAAACATGATAGCATCTCTTCCTTCCGGGAACTCGGCAGGATTTCGCAGTGCCCGCTCCAGTTCAAAGATCCCCACCCCGAAGAGCCATTCGCCAAACACAGCATACACAAACGACGCTATAAAAACGCCCGCCAGAATAAAGGCAATTAGCAGCAACAAGACGACAAATGGATGTTGTTCTTTCGAGATGAAACCTTTCATAGGGAGTTTTAGGTTTAATTGACGTAAATTTACGTGAAAAATTAAATTTTGCTTTGGTAAAGATTGCGAACATAGAACTGGGCGAGTTCCCGCTGCTGCTGGCACCAATGGAGGACGTGAGCGATCCGCCCTTCCGGAAAGTATGTAAAGCCAACGGTGCCGACCTGATGTACACCGAGTTTATCTCGTCTGAGGGTTTGATACGTGATGCAGCCAAAAGTGTGCAGAAACTGGACATTTTCGATTACGAACGCCCCATTGGCATACAGATTTTTGGTTCTGAAATAGACTCGATGCGCGAGGCCGCTATTGTCTCGTCGCAGGCCGGTCCTGACCTGATTGACATTAATTATGGATGCCCGGTAAAACAGGTGGCCTGCAAGGGAGCCGGTGCCGCCTTGCTGCGCGACATCCCGAAGATGGTGCAGATGACCTCTGAAATTGTGAAAGCCACGCACCTGCCCGTAACGGTAAAAACGCGCCTGGGCTGGGACGAGAACACCAAGAATGTGGTAGATACGGCGGAGCGCCTGCAGGATATCGGCATCCAGGCCATCAGCATCCACGGCCGCACCCGCGTGCAGATGTACAAAGGCGAAGCCGACTGGCGCCTGATTGCCGAGGTAAAAAACAACCCGCGCATGAAGATTCCTGTGTTTGGCAACGGCGATATCGATTCGCCGGAGAAGGCGCTGGAATACCGTAATAAGTACGGCGTAGACGGCATCATGATTGGCCGCGCCAGCATTGGCCATCCCTGGATCTTTAACGAGATCAAACACTACATGGCCACCGGCGAACACCTGCCGGAGCCTACGCTCGAAGACCGGGTGGAGGTTTGCCGCCAGCACTTCACGCACTCGCTGGAGTGGAAAGGCGACAGGCTGGGCATTTTCGAAATGCGCCGCCACTACACCAACTACTTCAGGGGCCTGCCGAACTTTAAGCCGCTGCGCATGCGCCTGGTGCAGTCCGAAGACATCCAGGAGATCTACGATACCCTGGACGAGATAGCGCATACGATGAGCTATGCGTAGGAGTTTTGGAGGTAGAGAGGTAGAGAGTTTAGGAGTTAGAAAGGTTAAAATTGCAGGGGTTTAAAATCTTCAACCCCTACAATTTTCTTTCTGCTCCTGCCACCATTGCTTCTGCTGTTTGTCTGAACCGTTGATTCGTGTGATTTAATTGATTTTTGTGATTTTTTGTCTGAACACGATTAAATGATGGCAGGATCAACAGGATTATTTGTCTGAATCAGGATTTGCAGAATTTTAGGATTTACAGAATTTGGTTTGACTGTGGTTCGTGGAAGGGTTGAAAATCTTCAACCCCTACCTTTTAACTTTCTAACTCCTAAACTCTCTAACTCTTAAACTCTCTAACTCCCAAACTTTTTCTGCTGCTCTTTCATCCACCACATACAATTCTACTGCAATCAAAACAGCAACTACACCTCCGCAGGAGAAACCCGCTACGGCTGCACTGGTGTGGCTGCTGGTGGCAGTGCTTACCCTGATCTGGGGCACTTCGTTTATCCTGATTAAAAAAGGGCTGGTCGTTTTCAACTCCGACGAACTTGGTGCTATGCGTATTGTGATCGCCTGTGCCTCGTTGCTGCCTTTTGCTGTGGCTAACCTGCGCAAGGTGGAGCGGCACCGCTGGAAGTTCCTGCTCGCCAGCGGGCTGCTGGGCAACCTGTTCCCGGCGTTCCTGTTTGCTTATGCCGAAACACATCTGGCCAGTGGCCTGGCGGGTGTGCTCAACTCGCTCACGGCCCTGTTCACGCTCCTGATTGGCGCTTTGTTTTTCCGGCAGCAGATCACGTGGCTTCGCATGGTGGGTATTGTAGTAGGCATGGCAGGTACCGCGATGCTGATCTTCTCCGGCGGCGGCGGCACCAACCTCAGCAATATGCGCTACGGACTGTTTATCGTAGTGGCCACCATTTGCTACGGGGGGAGCGCCAACATCATTAAATACCGCCTACAGGGCATTAAGCCCATCGTCATGTCGAGCCTGGCGTTGCTCACGGTTGGGCCAATGGCTGCTGCTTATCTTTTCACCACCAACGTTTCCGCTAAGTTTGCCTATGCGCCCGGTGCCTGGGAAGCTTTTCTTTACATTGCTATCCTGGCAGTGTTCAGCACGGCCGTCGGGCTTATCCTCCTTAACAAGCTTATCCAGATTTCAACACCGGTTTTTGCCAGCACCATCAACTACCTCATCCCTGTTGTGGCGCTGCTGTGGGGCGTGCTGGACGGTGAAACCATCCACCTCTGGCATTATGTGAGCATGGTCGTAATTTTAGCAGGTGTGTTTATCGTGAACAGGGCCCGTTAAGGCCCGGAAAATTTAAGTTCAGCTGCAGGAGCACCACCTGTTACTTCTCTATATATTCATGTATTCATAAAAAGAACTTAATTTCAACGAAAGCTGTTGAGGAGAACACGAAACAGAAGAAAAATTCTAAATGCTTAAGAGGCTGTTTTGTATTCCGGAATGTAAAAATTAGCTGTTCTTCCATTTTCAGAACATATTTCAGATATTCGGAAATCTATATATAATTTTAAAAAGTCCAAATCCTCATTTTTAGCCAATCATACATGAAGAAGTTTTTGCTTTTGTGCTTACTGTCTCCTCTGTGGCTGCACACTTCGGCACAATCACTTCAGGCAAGCAAACTAAAGGCAGCTACGCCAACGCAGGAACCGCTGGAACTGGTTACTTCTGGTGCAGTTACCGCGCAGTTGAGTGCCGAAACACGAAGCAAAGCTACTATGGAGGATGTAGTGCATCTTAACATCACCTATCCCGAGTACTGGCCTGATCGTATTTTCATTAAAATGAAAGACCTGCAGGGGGTGCAACTGGAGACGTATGAGTCGAAGGCGGCCCGGGTACAGATTGCAGCCAAAGGCAAGGTAAATGCCACCCTCCGCCGTTTCGAATCGAGTAGGGTAACAGAACTGCCGCGGTCGGCTAAATTAGCTTCGTTTAAAAACACCTACGAGGTGGTGGTAGACAAGCCGGAGCAGCTGAACCAACTGCTATCGGAACTCAACGCGATGCCCGAAGTAGCTTACGCCGAAAGAGTACCCCTTTATTATACTTCTGCCGTCCCCAACGATCCGTTTTATGCCTCCGGGCAGCAGTACGCGATTAATAAAATAAACGCAACAGGCGCAGCGGGCATACACACAGGCACTGCCAAAACACTGCTTGCCATTGTAGACGACGCGGTGCTTATCTCCCACCCCGACCTGCAAAGCAACGTGGAGGCGAACAGGAGCTATGATGTAGCTGATAAAGACAACGATCCGCGTCCGCCTGCAGCAGGCACAAACAAAGCTACTGCGTACGAATTCTCTCATGGCACACACTGTGCGGGCATTGCAGGAGCTGTCACCAACAACAGTGTGGGCGTATCTTCTGTGAGCAACAACAAAGTAAGCATTATCGGCATCAAGTGCACCAGCGACCAGACAGCTGACTCCAGGATGATTGAGCGAAGCGCTGAAGGCATGGTGCATGCCATCAACCAGGGCGCCCGCGTGATCAGCATGTCGTTTGGCGGGACCGGCACCAGCCAGACCATCCAGAATATAATAAACGAAGCGACAGCCAACGGTGTGGTGTTTGTAGCAGCTGCAGGCAACGAAAACATCGAAACCAAACATTACCCTGCCGCCTACGACAATGTGATAGCCGTAGCCAGCACCGACTCGAAAGACCTGAAAAGCAGCTTCTCTAACTTCGGCACCTGGATCGATGTTTCGGCTCCGGGCTCTGCCATACTCAGTACCGTAGCCAATGGCGCAGCAGGCGAATATGTTTCGTACAATGGCACTTCCATGGCTACACCCATGGTAGCCGGCCTGGTAGCACTTATGCTTTCCGAGAACCCGAACTTAACACCGCAGGCTGTCACCCAGATTTTAAAAAGCACAGCCGATCCGGTAGATAACATTACAGGTCAGTCGGCAACGTATGCGGGCAAGCTGGGAACAGGGCGTATTAATGCTTATAAAGCAATTCAGGCCATACAGGCACTAACACCAGGAGTGGCCCCTTCGGCTATTACCAGTTTAAAGATAAACCGCACCGGCAAAACAGATGTGGACCTGGCCTGGACGGCTCCGGCAATAAACACCACCGATCCGGCTGTGCTCTACGACATCCGGTATGCAACAGCACCTATTACGGCAGCCAACTTCGGCGCAGCCACCAGAACAGTAAAGAACATCACGCCGGGCACACCGGGCACTGCCCAGGCAGTAACGATCAGCGGACTGAATCCCGGCACAACCTATTATTTTGCCATTGTGGCCAGGTCGCTTTATGGCGATGGGGCGCCTTTGTCTAACGTAGTAAACACCACCACGCTTGCAGCTCCCGACATAGCGGTAAGCGCAGGCATTGTTTCCTCCTTTAACATCAACCGAAGCAACGGCACCACCGCCTCAGGCGCATTTACCGTAACAAACAGCGGCACGGAACCGCTTACCTACAGCCTTAACCTGTACCCCAGGACAGGCACCAACATCCTGCATCATGACAGGCTGAATGGCAATGCTGACAACAAGTTTGGCTATGGCAGCGCCAGCTTTATGGTTGCTACCAGGTTCGTTGCCGGTATCAGAGGGTTTAACCTGTCGCATGTGCAGAATTATTTCTATAATACCTCCACCGTTAACAATGCTGCCGTTGGCGTGCGCATCCTGAAAGGCGGCACCACGCCTGCCAATGCCACCCTGTTGGCAAGCCAGAGCTTTACCACCACCATACCGGCAGGCGGCGACCTGCTGACGTTTAAGCTACAGCAGGCGCACCAGCTACAGCCCGGCGAAGTGTTCTGGGTGGTCTTTGTAATTCCGGCGGGTTTAAGTTCGCCCCAGGGCATCGATACCGGCATGGGCGCCAGGCCCGGCACTTTCTTTCTCAGCAGCGATGGCGGCTCCAGCTATTCCGACGCCCAGCCTCTGGCTGGTTTCCTGAACACAGCAGCTTTTAAAACACGCGCCGTAGATGCCAATTGGATGACCACGACACCAGCTACCGGCACCATACCTGCCGGACAGGCAAAAGAGGTAACCATGCACGTGGACGCCGCAGGTGTTGTAAACGGCACTTACCAGGCCGATATCCTGTTCAGCAGCAATGCTCCGCTTACGCCTGTCGTGAGCAGACCTATCACCGTAAATGTAACCGGCGGACAGGGAACGATGGCCGTAGAGAATGCCGCGGTAACTTTTGGCACGCTCTTCACCGGCACCAGCAGCACGGCTAAAGTTGTGGTAAAAAATACAGGCGTAGCTTCTTTAAATGTAACCGCTGCCACGTTTAACGGAGGCGAGTTTCCGGCTGCAGACTTTGCCCTTGCACCAGCACTGCCGCTTACCATTCTGCCCGGTTCACAGCAGGAGCTCAGCGTTACCTTTACGCCTTCTAAAAAAGCAACCTTAGCCGGCACGCTCACGCTTGCCTCTGATGCCGCGTCAACACCGTCAGCTGACGTCAGCCTGTCAGCCACACTTATCAGTCCGCCGGTTGCTGTTGTTACGGCCACCGGTATGGATGTAGTGCTGAACAAAACGGTAGATACAGTGGCAACACGAACCATCACCATAGCGAATGCCGGTGAGGCCCCCTTAACGTATGCGGTACGCGTAAAACCTGATCCGGCCAGTACAATGGCGCATGATGCAGACCGAGATGCCGACAGCTTTATTGGTTTCGGTACTACCACCGTTCCCCTGCACCTGGCTGTTAAATTTAAGGTAACAACGCCCCGTTACACACTGGCCCAGGTACAAACCTACTTCAGAAGCATGGCTGCTGCACCACACGAGGCAACTTTAAAAATCTACAAAGGCGGAACCACGCCTGCTGAGGGCACTTTACTGCTGCAGCAACAAGTAAAAGACGCGGCCTCTGCCAATGGCGGCGGGATGGTAACGGCACCTTTGCAGCAACTGCAGCAGTTTGTACAGGGTGATACCGTATGGGTAGTGTTCGTACATACGGGCGTTACTTCGCCACAAGGCGTTAACGCGCTAACCCCACCCGACAGCACCAACTTCTACAGCTCCGATGGCAGCACCTGGTCTGCCTGGTCTGTAAATAGTTTTAAAATAAGAGCGTTAGGCACCCCAACCTGGTTAAGTGTTGCGGCATCTTCAGGTACCATAGCCCCTGCCGGAGAAGCCAGCGTGGATATTACAGTGAGCGCTACCGGCCTGGAAGCCGGAAACTATACCGGCAGCCTTGAAGTGGTCAGCAATGCGATGATACCACGCGAAGTAATACAGGTAAACCTACAGGTACAGAACAGCCCTGCCATCAACCCGACAGCGCTGCTGCGCGACAGGGAAGCGTTAGATGGCGTTTCTGTGTATCCGAACCCGGCCTCCGGGAGGTTTATGCTGGAGTTTATGGTTCAGAAGGCGGAGGACCTGCAGATCAGGATGCTTTCGCTGTCGGGGCATGTGGTGTTTGAAGAAAACTACCGGAACTACAGCGGTTCTTTTAAGCAGCAGGTAGAGACGCACAGGTTTGCAGCCGGTGTTTATGTGCTCCAGGTGCTGCAGGGCGATAAGCTCTTTACCCGGAAGCTGATTATCCGGTAACCGTAAAACTTTATACTATTTTCAGCCTCTGTACTCCTGTGCAGGGGCTGATGTCGTTTTACACCTGCAGCAGTGGCTATGGTGGCAGCTGCAGCAAACCCGCTTCCCTGCAGCTTTTCCTCCAGTTCATGTTCAGCCCCGGCACCTCACAAAACAACTACCTGAAAACTAGAAACATACACCTTAAAACCACCTAAACCTCCTGCTACTACTCATGGATAACATAAAAATAACATGCCGCTTGCATCCCTTTACCTTTTACTAAGTACTGCTTACCAAAAAAACAAAAATAACATGAATCCTACAGCACAATTCATTTACAACATCGTAAAATAATACAACTCAGCATATAACATTATTCAAGAACAAAATAAATAACCTTACCGGCACCACGATCAGCGTGCACAACCACTCCACATCAGCATGGTGGAGCATGAGTTTGTTTGTCTGCTGCAACAGGAACAGTGTATCACTATAGTTAAAAAACCATATATAACAACAAAATAATAGTTTGACAACAAACACCTCCAGAGCCTTTTAGGAGATAGATTAGTTCGACCAGGAACCTGAACAACACCGGCACCACAGAACCTATGGAAATAACATAGAATAACCTGCCTGCAGGAACAGCTGCTTAAGGAAAGTTATAGCCCCCCCGGATACTACACAAACGCAGCACCCTGTCAGCAATATGCCAGTATATCCTTTTTTTCAGATACTGCCCTAGTACCAAAGCGCCCTTCACGCTCCGTTGCTTCTCACCAACTGAAGCTGCACTTATCCTTTAAGTATGACGACAAAGAAGCCGGTATGCTGGCTCTTGCAGGTCGGTTTACCACTGCAGCTTTCTTCGTCGGTCTAAAGCCACTATCAAACACTACCGAAGACTATGTACAAACTTTTTATCTGCATTATAGTTGCCCTCTTACCTGTCCTGCAGGCAGCAGCGCAAACGCCCATCATTTCATTTGGAGAAGTGTGGTATTTTCTGGATGATGGTTCAAACCAGGGCACAGCCTGGGTTGCTCCTGACTTTACTATGAGTAATAACTGGAAAAGCGGCCCTGGCAAGTTCGGATACGGCATCACTGGCACTTTTACTCCTGTAAACTATGGCCCCAATGAAAAAAAGAAATTCATTACCACCTACTTCCGAAAAACCATCACTATTACTAATCCAGGTGCCTTTGACTTCTTTACCTTCAATGTGTTAAGAGACGATGGCGTGGTGGTTTATATTAACGGCACCGAGGCTTTTCGTAATAATATGCCGACAGGCACCATTACCTACACCACGCTGGCCACAGAAGCAAAAGACAACGGAACCGTTCCCCAAACCTTTACCATCGATAAATCAGCTTTTGCAAATAGTGCTGACGGAAAACATGTTATTGCCGTGGAAGTGCACCAGCAAAGGGCAAACAGCCCGGACCTGGCGTTCGACCTGGAGCTAATTGGCAACACCAATCCGCCACCGCCAGCCGACGAGGCTCCCACCGTACAGAGCATCAGCTATCAGTCACCGGCCACCTCGCTCACCAATGCCACCGCCGTTACCTTCAGAGTGACTTTTTCGGAAGCGGTAACAGGCGTGGACGCAGCCGACTTTTCCGTTAGCGGCACTGCTGGCGGCACGCTGGCTCCTGACGCCGTTGCCCCTGCAGGCAGCAATGGCTCCACCTACGATGTTACCGTCAGTGGCATTAACAGTTCGGGCACAGTGCGCCTGGACCTGAAGGCTACGGGTACTAACATTCAGGATATTGCGGGCAACGCTATTGCAGGAGGCTTTACTACCGGCCAGACCTACACCATCGATCAGGCTGCGCCAACAGCGACCGGCATTATCCGCCAGTCGCCCACTTCCCCAACCACCAGCGCTACTTCCGTCACCTTCAGAGTAGCCTTTTCCGAAAAAGTAACGGGAGTAGACAAAAACGACTTCAGCGTTAGTACTACTGGTGAGTTATCCGCAACCCTTGGCAACAACGCTGTAGCAGCTGTTGGCACCGATGGCACCACCTACGATGTCACCGTATCTGTCAACGGCGGTGGCATACTCCGCCTGGACCTGAACGCTACGAACACCGGCATTGCAGACGCAGCGGGCAACGCGATAGCAGGAGGCTTTACTACCGGCCAGACCTATACCATCGAACATGCGTCGTCTGCTATACTTGAGGTAAAAAGCATCACCCGCTATTCGCCGCTCGAAGAAACCACCTTCTCGTCCAGCGTTACCTACCTGGTCACGTTCTCGGAACCGGTAACCGGCGTCGACAGAAGGGATTTTACCATCGCCTACCTTAGTGGCTCGGCAAGTGGTTCGATTGGTGGCAACGGAGTGGTAGCAACAAGCACAAAAGATGCCTATTACGTTACCATCAGCTCCATCAGCAAGAGTTGCACGCTGCGGCTTTTGCTCAATAACAGCGGCACCGGCATCACCAGCTTAACCACCGGCAAAGCTATTAGCGGCGGCTTCACCGGCGGCGAAACCTACACGATCGAAACACCCTCAACAGCGCCGCCTGCGGTAGTGAGCATCAACCGCCAGGATCCTTCTACCGGCTACACCTATGGCACTACCCTCACCTACCGGGTTACTTTTACGGAAGCTGTAACCGGCGTCGACGCAGCCGACTTCACGGCTACACCATTGAGCGGCAACGTAAGCGGCATTTTGGCCGGGGCCATACAGCCTGTCAGTTCCTCCGTGTATGATGTAACCGTAAGCTCCGTTAGCGGCGATGGCATGCTGCGCCTGGACCTGAAGGATAGCGGCACCGAAATTTACGATACAGGCGGCAGCATACTTTCCGGCGGCTACACCGGCGGCCAGGCCTACTCGGTGCTGCAGTCGGCTGCCGGCACTGGCGTTATTTACTCAGAAGACATGGAAGGCACTGCTCCCTTCTCCTCGGCGCATAGCCTGGAGGTTGGCGACTGGCCTCATGCCATGCAGTTCGTCACCAGCCCTGTCTTCCGGGATGCGAAGGCTGTCAGGCAGGAGATACGAGATACGGACCCGCTGGTGAAGGATGGGTACCGTTCAGAAGTAACCATTATCAAAGGAGAAAACCTTCCAGGCATTGACATGTGGTATTCCTTTGCCGCCTATTTCCCTTCTGATGGTTTCGCCTTCGATTCGGAGCGGGACATGATCAACCAGTGGTACCAGGACGGCAGCCCGGCTACCTCGCTGCGCATTCAGAACGACCGGTTTCTGCTGGAGGCCGGCAACGAATCGGGCAAATTCGACAACCGCGCTACAACGGATTTAGGCGAAGTAACGAAGGATGTGTGGCACACCTTTGTTTTCCACTTCATCCACTCCTACGGCCCCGATGGCCTGATAGAAGTATGGCATAACGGCACGCATATACTTACCCGAAACGGCGGCAACATGTACAACAATGGCATCCTGCCCAAATGGAAAATAGGCATTTACAAATCGGCCTTTAAGTACGGCACATCGCTGATACACCACCGGGTGCTCTACTACGACAACATCCGGGTTGGCAACAAGGACTCCAAATTTGATTATATGTACCCTTCAGTACCACTCGGCGGAATTTCAGCGTCACAAACAGCAACAACTGAGGGAAGCAGCACTTCCATGGCACGCATAAGCACATCCAACACCTTAGCGTCTTCTATAACACTTTACCCGACCATCGTTAAAAGAGGCGCAAGTATTATCATAGAGGCAGCTACAGATGAGGACCTTAAAGCAGTGGTAACAGATGTAAGCGGGCGGGAGGTGCTGAAAAAAGAGTTTACCGGCACCGCTAACCTGGAAACTCACGAGTTGCCTTCGGGTGTCTACTTTACCAGGATCTGGACAACCTTGCACAAACTGCCGGTTACTGATCTGAAATTTATTGTTTTGGATTAAGACAGGTGCAGCGGCTATGGTGGCAGGCGCAGCAGAATTTATAGCCATGCTAACTCAACACCAGGATGTGCCGGCGTAACAGGATTGCCGGCACATCCTCTTTTTGCGTTGCGCTAGCCTGCCGTACAACCTGCACCGCCTGCTTAATTTTAGATTATGCTTTTTATTTGCTTATTTAAGGGGTTTTAAAACAACGCTACTACATGAAGCTGTTTCGCCCCCTGCTAAGCCTGATTTTCTTTTTCCTGCTCTCCTGGCAAGCGCTTGCGCAAACCGAGACGAGCAAAAGTGCTATTGAAGAGTTCAGGCTGCAGGCGATAAACGACACCGCTTTTATTCTGCATACCACCAAAAAGACGGGCAATTTTGTAAAGTACAATGGCGTGCTCCCGCTCCGGATAAACGGAGAACTGGAGGAAATTAACTTTACGTTGGGCAGGGCCCGGTTTTCGATCGTGGAGCCGGTAAAGTTGTTGCAGCTAACAGCTAACCTGGATACCCACACCATTGCCCGCCTGTACCAGCCGAATGCCAAAGCCAGGCATGGCATCCGGGAATTCCCGATGTGGCTTTCGCTGCTGCCGCCCCTGCTGGCTATTGTGCTGGCGCTGCTCTTCCGGGAGGTGCTGCTGGCGCTGTTTGCGGGTATCTGGGTGGGAGGATTTGTTATTTACGGCCTCTCCTTTACCTCTCTCTTTACAGGCCTGCTTGCTGTTGCCGATACTTACCTGGTGGGCGCTTTGTCCGATGTCGACCATGTGTCGGTTATTATTTTCTCGATGCTGATTGGCGGCATGGTGGCTATAATTTCCAGGAACGGCGGCATGGCGGGTGTTGTGAACCTGCTCTCCAGGTATGCCCGCTCCGCCAAAAGCTCCCAGTTTGTAACGTGGCTGTTAGGCATCGCCATCTTCTTCGACGACTATGCCAACACCCTGATTGTGGGCAACACCATGCGCCCCGTAACCGACAGGCACTACATTTCGCGCGAAAAACTGGCGTATATCGTTGACAGTACCGCTGCCCCGGTGGCGGCCATTGCCTTTGTTACCACCTGGGTGGGCGCCGAACTGGGATACATCAAAGATGCCGCCTCAACACTGGGCATAGCCGAAGGTGCTTATTCGCTGTTCTTCAATTCGCTGCAGTACGCCTACTACCCTGTCCTGACGCTGGTGTTTATGCTGCTGCTGATCCTGATGAACCGTGATTTTGGCCTGATGCACACCGCCGAAACACGTGCCCGCACGACCGGAGCCGTAAGCGCTGTCACCAAAAAACAGGAAGGAACGCAGCAGGAACTGGCAGCATTTTCAGCCATCGACCCGGACAGGACCAGGGCTGTGAATGCCTTGCTCCCGGTGCTGGTCGTGATCCTGGGCACAGTTGCGGGGCTGGTTTATACCGGCTACGATGCCGCCACCTGGGCCAGCCCGGATATGGGCTTCTTCCGGAAACTCTCTATCACCATCGGTAACTCCAACTCTTACACGGCGCTTATCTGGGCCTCGCTGGCGGGGGTGCTGGTGGCCGTGGTGCTAACTATCAGCCAGCGCATTATGAGCGTGTACGACACCATGGAATCGCTTGTAACGGGCTTTAAAACCATGCTGCCTGCCATCCTGATCCTGGTGCTGGCCTGGTCGCTGGCAACGGTGACGAAGGAGCTGTACACGGCAGAATATCTGACCTCACTCTTCTCGGGCAACGTATCGCCACATTTCATGCCGGAGATCACGTTCTTCCTGGCAGCTGTAATTGCCTTCTCGACGGGCTCCAGCTGGGGCACCATGGCTATTTTGTACCCGCTCATGCTTCCGGCCGCCTGGTATGTGTGCCAGTCGGAAGGGATGCCGCTGGATGAAACGATGCCGATTATCTACAACGTGATTTCGGTGGTGCTGGCAGGCTCGGTTTTCGGCGACCACTGCTCCCCCATCTCCGACACTACCATCCTCAGCTCCCTGGCCTCGGGCTGCAACCACATCGACCACGTGAAAACGCAGCTTCCGTATGCCATTACGGTAGCGCTGGTCGCTAATGTCGCCTGTACCAACCTCTCGAGCTGGGGTGTGCACTGGTTTTTGGTGTACCTGCTGGGGGCAGCGCTGCTATGGCTGATCGTGCGGCTGGTTGGCAGGCCTGTGGCAACCAAAGCAACGGTAGGCTGAAGTTGAGGCCTGAAAGCCGGCAGCAGTGGCTGTGGTGACAGCAGCAGAAAACTTTTTTAACGTCTGAAAACCGTACTGCTCCTGCCACCATAGCCGCTACAGCTGCAGCTCATAAAAATCCTGCACAATGCCTCTGCCCCCAAAGCTCTCTTTGTTCCAGATCAGCCCTTCGTTCAGCTCCCGCCCCTCCTGCTCGGTAGATTTGCCAAAGTCGAAATATTTTTTGTGCGGGTAAACCGTGTGCAGCAGGTAGTGCACCAGCGCATCTAAAGCGTAAATAGCCCGTCCGCGTGCCGTGGTGGCGATGTACTGGCAATGCGCTACTTCCGTCGTTTCGTAGATAATGATACCGGCCTGTATTACGCCTGCTTCGGTGGCTGTGAAGAGTTTGATGTTCTTCGGAAAGCGCTGCGCCAGCTGCCGGAGTTCGGCTGCCGTGTGCACCGGGCAGCTCCCGTACTTTTCCTGCAGGAGCTGCTGCTGCACTTTCATAAAGTTTTCATAATCGCCGGACTGGCCAAGTTGCAGATTCATTCCGGAGGCTTTGGCGATCTGCCATTTCCGGGTACGGGCATAGCCGGGAGCCTGCTGCAGTTCGATGGTGGAGCCGATGTCGCGGCGGTACAGGCGGGCGTTAAACCGGAACAGGGCGTACAGGTCTTCTTCGGCGGGCAGCCGGTGGTAGATGTGCGGAATGGCTTTGTAGAACAGCTTTTTTGCGCCCTGCAAAGCAAAATAGCGGCACAGGGCTTCGAACACCTCCAGCATCAGGGCCACTTTCATGGTGCTGTCGCTGACGATGCCGCCATAAGTTACGCCGCCATGCGAGTAAATTGCTTCGCCTTGCTGGTTGGCGGGCAGCAGCGCGAGCAGCCTGCCTTTGCGGTAGAACAGCAGCGAATGGTCCTGAAAGCGGTCGGCGTGGTACTCCAGGTAGTCCCGGTACAGCAGAAAGGTGCCGTTCTTCGAGCCGGCCACAAAAGCATCCCAGGCTGTTTTGTGCCGGGTTTCATACCTTACTACTTCAATCACCTGCTCGTCTTTAACACGCATTGCCTATTATGCTATTCCTGTAGAAGACGCTCGCAGGTCTGAAAGACGCTGCGAGGTCACCACAACTTTCTAACTCTCTAACTCTCTAACTCTCTAACTCCTAAACTTCCTCACCTGTTCAGCACAATCCGGAAGGTGGCGCCCTTTCCTACTTCCGACGATTTTACATACAACCGGCCCTGGTGGTAGTTGTCGATGATGCGTTTGGCAAGTGCCAGTCCTAAGCCCCAACCTCGCTTTTTGGTGGTGTAGCCGGGCAGAAATACCGTATCCATTTTGCTTTTAGGGATGCCTTTGCCGGTGTCGGTAATATCGAGGGCGATCTGGCTTTTGCCCAGCAGCGAGAGGTGGAGCGTAATGCTGCCTTTTCCTTCCATGGCATCTACGGCATTTTTGCAGATGTTTTCGATCACCCAGTCGAACAGCGACACGTTTACTTTGGCCGTAATTTCAGGCGGAAAATCGGAGAAGACTTTGAACACCACTTTGCTCGAAATGCGGTTCTGCAGGTAATTGATGGCATTCTGGGTGACCTGGAAGATGTTTTCGTCGCGGAGCAGCGGCACGGAGCCAATGTTGGAGAAGCGCTCGGTTATCACCTCCAGCCTTCTGACGTCCTTCCAGAGTTCCTCCACAATCGGCTCGTTCTCAAACTTGGGGCTGTACTTCATGTACTCGTACCAAGCCATGAGCGACGAGAGCGGCGTGCCCAGCTGGTGCGCGGTTTCCTTGGCCAGCCCCACCCACACCCGGTTCTGCTCCGCCCGGCGCGAGTAGCTGAAGGTAAAGTAGGCAATCAGGGCAAAGCTGGCAATCACCATCAGCTGCACGTAAGGGTAGTACCGCAGCTCCGACAGCAGATCGGAGTCTTTGTAGAATACATAATTGACAGAACCCTCGGCCCAGGGCACCACAATCGGCTCGTGCTGCGCCTTCATTTTCCTGATTTCGCGCTGCAACAACTCATTTTTTCGCTCTTCGGAAATGTTTTCGGGCAAATCCATGTTCTTGGTATCGAGTATGTTCTCGTCCTCGTCTGTCAGGATAACAGGAACTGTGTGATTCGACGACAGGATTTCCTGCTCGATAAACACGATGTTGTCGTCGCTGGAGGCATTGATCATGTACCGCAGGCCCTTGGCATACAGGTGCACAAGCTCCTGCTCCCGCTCCGACAGCTTACTGACCAGAATATTGGTGTAGGTAATGGTAGCAGCGCCTATAATTAAAGCGACAACAACGACAATAAGTTTAATCCTGTTCTTTTGGGAATAGATGAGTATCATGCACGGTAGACGAAAATCAGCTGAAATTAGTATAATTTCGTTTATATGACCAAGGAACTTTCATTTTAAAGAATCAAAACTTAAATTTGCACCCTAGTATCTCAACTAATATTATGCTTCAGAATTTCAAAGCAATCAGCCTGTCTCATAAGAAAGCGCCGCTGGATATCAGGGAACTGATTGCCTTAGATGAGACCGCCTGCCGGCAGTTCCTGGAAACGCTGAAAAATTACCTGAAAGCTTCTGATATCCTGGTGCTCTCTACCTGCAACCGCACCGAAGTTTATTACAATGCCGACATCGACTACAGCGCCGAAATTGTGAAGCTGCTCGGTATTACCAAAGGCATTGCCAACATCAGCAACTATTTCGATTTTTTCACCATCCTGAACGAGCACAACGACGCCGTACAACACCTGTTCGAAGTGTCGATGGGGCTGGAGTCGCAGGTGGTGGGCGATATGCAGATTACCAACCAGGTGAAGCAGGCGTACCAGTGGGCCGCCGACAGCGAAACCACCGGTCCGTTCCTGCACCGCCTGATGCACACTATTTTCTTCACCAACAAACGGGTGGTTCAGGAAACAGCTTTCCGCGATGGCGCAGCTTCTACCTCTTATGCCACTGTAGAACTGCTCGAAGAATTAACATCCGAAATTACAGACCCGGCCATACTGGTGGTAGGCCTGGGCGAAATTGGCGCCGACGTTTGCCGCAACCTGCGCGACTCCGGCCACAAAAACGTAAAGATCACCAACCGTACGCTGGCCAAAGCTGTGCCGCTGGCCGAGGAGTGTGGCATGGAAGTACTGCCTTTCGAGGATATTGTGCAGGGCCTGAAAGAAGCTGATGTCATTATCTCGTCTGTTTCGCGCGAAACGCCGTTCTTTACCAAAGAAATGATCAAGCGCCTGAACGTGCTGTCGTTCAAGTTCTTTATAGACCTGTCGGTGCCGCGCAGCGTGGAGGCAAATGTGGAAAGCATACCAGGCGTGCTGGTGTATAACATCGACACCATTCAGAACAAAGCTTCGGAGGCGCTGCAGCAACGCATCAACTCCGTGCCGAAGGTAAAAGAAATCATTACCGAATCTATCGAGCAGTTCAACGACTGGTCGAAGGAGATGATGGTATCGCCTACGATAAACAAGCTGAAGAATGCACTGGAAGCGATCCGGCAGGAAGAGATGGCGCGCTACCTCAAAAAGCTGGACCCGGCAGAAATGAAGCGGATGGATAACATCACCAAATCCATGATGCAGAAAATACTGAAGCTCCCGGTGCTGCAACTGAAAGCAGCCTGCAAACGGGGCGAGGCCGAAACGCTGATCGATGTGCTCAACGACCTGTTTAACCTGGAGAACCAGTCGGCGGATGTGGAGCACCGTTAATTTAGTGAACCTGCAAATTTTCTTAGTGAATATTTAAATACCAAAGCCCCTGTTACTACTTTTTCAGCTGGTAACAGGGGCTTTAACATTCTGTCGACTTAACAGGCGGGTGCTTCTCCGTATAGTCTTTTTTTAGATATCGATGCAGCATTCTTCAAGGCAATCTATTACATCAATTAATTTTGGGATTGAGAGTGAATAATAGATTTTGGTGCCTACTTTAAAAGAGGACAGTACGCCTTTGTCTTTTAAAGTGATAAGGTGCTGTGATGCAATAGCCTGAGGCAGGTCCAGATACTTATAAATTTCGGTTACAGTCATCTTTTCCTCCTTTCCCAACAGGTCCACAATGGCCAACCGCTTCGGGTGAGCCAGCACTTTGAGCATGGCAGCCGCCTTATCTATTTTTTTTGATTCAATTCGAGATAACAAACTTTTCATAATTTAAAAATCTACCTAACAGTTTCTACATACATTTAACTTTCTTTTTGTCACTTTAAGAATTATACGGCAATTGCAATATTTGGCTGATAACCATTCAAAGCTTTTTAAATTTGCTCATATGAATACTTATCACGTGGTCGGATTAATGTCAGGCACCTCCCTGGATGGCGTTGACATAGCATTATGTAGATTTACGTATGAAAACCGAAATTGGATATATAAGATACTTTATGCTAATACATTAGAATATGACCACCGTTGGATTGGCTGTCTCCGCGATGCCGAAACGACAACGGGCCGAAACTTAATTGCATTAGATCATGATTATGGAAAGCACCTGGGGCAGCTGGCAAAAAAATTTATTAGTGAACATGGTATCCGTCCCGACTTTGTTTCTTCGCATGGCCACACCATCTTTCACCAGCCCCAACAGCACATCTCGCTGCAGCTCGGAAACGGCGCTTACCTTGCCGCACATGCCGGTGTACCCGTGGTGTGCGACTTCCGGACGCTGGATATTGCCTTAGGCGGACAGGGAGCGCCACTGGTACCCATCGGCGACGAACTGCTTTTTAAAGAATATGATTTCTGCCTGAACCTGGGCGGCATTGCCAACGTGTCTTTTTCTGAAAGCGGACGCAGGGTTGCGTTCGATACCGGCGCCTGTAACATGCTGCTGAATACCCTTGCCAACGAAACAGGCCTCCCCTACGACCAGGACGGGCAGCTGGCCCGCCGGGGCACATTGCAACAGGTCCTGCTGCAGGAACTAAACGCCCCGGCTTATTTTTCAGCACCATACCCTAAATCACTCGGGAAAGAATGGGTATTGTACAATAGTTTAGCTTCACTGGCTGCCTCCAAAGCCTCTCCGGCAGATAAGCTGCATACGGCCTGCCACCATATCGCCGTTCAGGTAAAAAAGGCATTGCCCGTCCTGCACCAGGGGCAGCACCGGGTCCTGCTGACTGGCGGCGGCGCGTTTAACGTATACCTGGTAGAGCTGCTGCAGCAATACCTGGGCGCGGATTTCCGGGTTGAGGTGCCGGCTCCGGAGATTGTTTCGTTTAAGGAGGCGCTTATCTTTGCTTTCCTGGGGGTGCTCCGCTGGCGGGGCGAGGTAAACTGCCTCAGCAGCGTTACAGGCGCTTCACACGACAATGTCGGGGGAGCCATTTATTACGGATAGCACCTGCGGTCCGGCTTTCTCCTTTATTATAATGTACCTTTTTACAATTCTTTAAAAGCAACGTATGCAAGCACTGCTCGAAAAGTTTGAGAACAAAAGGCCGGAAATTGTTTTTGAATGGAAAGACGCTGAAACAGAGGCCGAAGGCTGGGTGGTCATCAATTCCCTGCGGGGTGGTGCTGCCGGTGGCGGTACCCGCATGCGTGCCGGCCTCGACCGGCAGGAAGTGGAGTCGCTGGCCAAAACAATGGAGGTAAAGTTTACGGTTTCCGGTCCGGCCATCGGGGGCGCCAAGTCCGGCATTAACTTCGACCCTACTGACCCGCGCAAACGGGGGGTGCTGGAGCGCTGGTACAAGGCGGTGTACCCGCTGCTCAAAAACTACTACGGCACCGGCGGCGACCTCAACATCGACGAAATAGAGGAGGTTATCCCGATAACCGAAGAGTATGGGCTGTGGCATCCGCAGGAGGGGATTGTAACCGGCTATTTTAATGCGACGGAGCCGCAGAAAATAAAAAAGATCGGGCAGCTGCGGCAGGGAGTTAGCAAGGTGCTGGAAGATCCGACCTACACTCCCTTCGGGGAACGCAAATACACCATTGCCGACATGATTACAGGCTACGGTGTAGCCGAAGCAGTACAGCATTACTATACGCTCTGGGGCGGCCATCCGGAAGGCAAGCGCGCCATTATACAGGGCTGGGGCAACGTGGGGGCAGCGGCAGCATATTACCTGGCCGCCAGGGGCGTGCGGATAGTGGGCATCATCGATCGGGCCGGCGGACTTATTAATCCCGATGGCTATTCATTTGACGAAGTGCAGCAGCTGTTTTACGACCGGCAGCAGAATGCGCTGCACGCGCACAACCTGCTTCCGTTTGAGGAAGTAAACAGCCGCATCTGGTCTGTAAAAACAGATATTTTCATTCCGGCGGCTGCCTCGAAGCTGGTAACGCGGCAACAGCTGGAGCAACTGATCAACTGCGGCCTGAAAGTAATCTCCTGTGGCGCCAATGTACCGTTCCAGGACCCGGGCATTTTCTTTGGTCCCACCATTGATTTTGCCGACCAGCACGTGTCTGTTATTCCTGATTTTGTGGCTAATTGCGGCATGGCGCGCGTGTTTGCCTACCTGATGGAAAGCGGCGCTGCAATAACAGACGAAGCCATTTTTTCGGATGTGTCTGCCACCATACGCCGGGCGCTGGAACAGACGTATACCCACAACTCAAAAAAAATTGAAATAGCGAAAACAACGCTCGAAATTGCGCTCAGCCAACTTCTGTAAAAACGTTTATGAACAGGGAAATCAGAGAAATTTTAGGTTATGAATTTCTGGGTAACACCGTTACCAACTTTTTAATTTTTGCCGGCATCCTGCTGCTGGGCTTTATCTTAAAGAAAGTACTTTCCAAGCTCTTGTCGCACATCATGTTCCGGCTGGTCGACCGCTTTTCGCAGGAAGAAGGCCAGGACGAGAATACCTTCAAACGCTTTTTGCTGCAGCCCCTCGAGGTGCTGATCATGCTGGTGGTTTTGTTCTTTGCTTTCCAGGCGCTAAAGTACCCGCTCAACCCTTCCATCAAACCTGACGATGCTATCATCATCAAATCTTATGAGCCGATACTAAAAATAGTAAGGGGCATCTATAAAATCTTTATGATTGTGGCCGTTACCTGGGTTATTCTTCGCTTCGTTGATTTTATAGGCTTAATCTTCAGAAGAAGAGCCGAGAAAACACAATCGAAGCTCGACGACCAGCTGATCCCTTTTTTCAAGGATTTTGCCAAAGCCCTGATCTCGATTTTTGCGTTCCTGGTGATACTTGGTTCTGTTTTCGGGCTGGATGTAGGCACGTTTGTGGCAGGCCTGGGAGTAGGCGGCCTGGCAATTGCCTTTGCAGCCAAGGAAAGCCTGGAGAACCTGCTGGCTTCGTTCACCATCTTCCTGGACCAGCCTTTTGTAGTCGGCGACCTGGTGGAAGCGGGCGGCATTACCGGCACCATCGAGAAAATCGGTTTCAGGAGCACGCGCATCCGCACGCTCGAAAAAACTTTTGTTACCGTGCCGAACAAGTCCATGATAGACAAGCCGCTCAACAACCTGACGCTGCGCACTTTCCGGCGGGTTAACTTCGACATTAACCTCACCTACGACACCACCTCCGAACAAATCAAAGCCATTACACAGGACCTACAGGAGTTTATCGACAACCACCCCAAAACCAACCAGGATGGCCGCATCCGGTTCCATAACCTGGGCGCTCACTCCAAAGATGTGATGGTACTTTATTTTGTAGATACAACCGACTGGAACGAGTTTATTGATGTGCGGGAGGAAATCGCTTTTAAGATCATCGATATTGTGGAAGGCCACGGCGCAGACTTTGCTTTCCCGACAAGTACGGTTCTTCTGCAACAGGTACCGGACAGGCCATAGTAGCTATTTTATTTACCTGGCTTCTAAAGCTGGCTATTTCCAGGCTGCTGCACCCGCCACCACAGTCTCTGCAGCTCGAAAATGATAAAACTGGCAGCAGAGGCTGTGGTGGCGGGTGCAGCATAAAAAAGCCGGAGAAGCTCCGGCTTTTTTTCACCCTTATATCTTCAACCATTGGTTCTGAAATAGTTATGCTGTTACTGCTGCACAATATCAGAACCCGGATTTAAAAGTAATAATTCCAATTTATTTTATAAATTCTTTCATTTGCCATAATCTGGTAGTATAACGGGCGGCAAAACCTATAGTTTTATCAGAAGTGGAAATTATACCATTTATGGCCTTAAAAGTTAGTGAATTGCTAAATTTTATGGGTATACGTATATTTACCATGTTCCATATTTACAATTTTATGGAGCAAAAGCAACTGCTGAAATGGATTTTGTTGTGGCAGAGCGGGTTGTTCCTAAATCAGAAATCAAAGTACTCGCCGGTTTGCGGCTCTGCTTCTTTTACTTCCTGTTGGCGGGGCTTTTTGCCGCGTAACAAGTCGCGGATTTCACGGCCTTCCTGCTTCAGGTCTGTTTTTATTTTTTCGCGCACCCTGGCTTCGTCGTAGCTGATTTTAAAGTTGCTCTCTTTTCCCTTCAGCTTCAGGAAGAGCATGCTGTTACCGGCATCCGGATCTTCGGCCACTACGCCATACACCGAATCCTTGTCCGGCTTGCGCCCCCTGGACAGCGGCAGCTTGATCTTGTAATCCATGTCCTGGTCGAAGGTGTGCATGCCCGACACCGACACCACAGGCACCGACGACAGGTTGGAGCGGATATCCATTTCGGGCATGTAGATGGTGCGCCGCTGAATCCAGAAGCTGTTGTGCAGCTCGGAAAACCGCATGTTCGACAGCTCCGAGCGCTTTACGAAAACAGCCATTTTCTGCATCGGCTCAAAGTTGATGAGCTGGCCATCGCGTACCGTGGCCACTATCTCGGCCTGTATCAGGTCGGTTTTGGGGCTGAGGTGGCTGTCGAAGTACAGTTCGGAGGAAATGTTGGCCGTCAGGCTGCCGCGCAGGTGCTTGTCCATCACGAAGGTCTGCCCGAAATTCTCGAACACATAAAACAGGCTGTCGACATTCATGTTGCTGAGCCTGGCAGCTGTAGCTACTTTTATATGGTTTCGCGAAGTGGCATCTAAGGTACCCCGCACGGCAAAAGCCCCGCCAATGGCCTTAAACGAGATGTTAGGCGACGACAGCACCTGGTTGCGCAGTTTCACCTGCCCCTGTATCTGCTGCCCCTTAAACCGCCTGAAATTGAGTTTCTGCACAGACGCGCTCAGGTCGAAGGCAATATAAGGCGACACCGCCAGCCTGTAACTGTCGCTGGCGCCGGTACCGGAGGCAGAAGCGCTTTGCTGCTCCTGCAACAGCTGGTCGAAGTTAAGGTGGTTGCTTTTAAAATCTGCCTCTACCAGCAGCCTTTGCTTGTCCAGCAGCGTCCAGGCGATGATGTTTTTAAACATACCGTTCAGCACAAAATCGGAGGCGCCTATCCGGCCTTTGAAGTCCGAAACAGCCACATCGTTGTGCTTGAACATGAAGTTGCCATACAGGTTAGCGAGCGGGTGCGGCAGTCCTTTCAGCGAGAGGGCCACGTTGTGCAGCGTAACTTCCCCGGAGGTATTCACGGTACTGTTGCCCGGCCTGTTTTTAAAATCATTGAAGTTTCCTTTAAAGGCAATCCGCACATGCGCCAGTCCGCTCCCGCTGCGCACCTGCTCCAGCTTGGCCAGCCCCAGCGCATAGCCCACATCCAGCATCCCGTCCAGGTCGAAGGCGATGGTGGGGTTGTTGAAGTTATGATAAGCGAAGTTGCCGGA
This sequence comes from Botryobacter ruber, assembly GCF_003347595.2. GTDB lineage: Bacteria > Bacteroidota > Bacteroidia > Cytophagales > Hymenobacteraceae > Pontibacter > Pontibacter ruber_A. The sequence continues at coordinate 337,890 of NZ_QCZK02000024.1, forward strand.
GAAGGGGCGGCCATTCAGGCTCCCGTTCAGGTTGCTGATTTCGAGTGCTGACGTGGAAGCATTGTTCTTAGCCCCGTTAGTAAAGGAGCCCGTAAAGCTGACATCGTCCACGCGCCGCTTAATTTCGGGATGATAAAAAGAGGCATTTCGGCAACCGAAGCTGAACGTAATTTTGGGTTGCTGTTTGGCTGAGACCTGGCCTTTTACCGTGCCGTTGAAAAAGATATCGCCTTCGCTCCGGTACTGGCTGTAGGCCCGGGTAATGTCCTGGGGCAGCAACGACAGCAGCGACTGCACATTGGTATTCCGGCCGTTCAGGGCCAGATCCAGCTCCGTGGTTCCGGCATAGCCTACAGTGCCTGCCACTTCGTAGGAAGCGCCTTCTATTTTCAGAACCGATGGCTCCAGCTGCACCGTTTTGGCCAGCTGATCTATGTTGAGCGCAGCCTGCAGGTCTACGGTTTTGCCTTTCAGGTACTCGCCGCTCTCCAGCTGAATGCTGTTCACGGTGGCGTTGCCGGTTGCCTCTACAGCTACAGCATCAGCGGCTATGGTGAGAGCAGCAGTAAGCTGGTGGGCATCCAGGGCATAGGTTTGTTTTAGCTGCTGGTCTGTGTAGTGCAGCGCCACGTTGTTCAGGATAATTTTTTCCAGGCTGAACGAAAAGGCTTCGTCAGAGGCTGTGGTGTCTGTGGCTATGATGTTGTAGTTTACGTCTCCATTTTCCAGCACCTTTACATGCACCTCCCCGTCCTCCAGGAACAGCTGGTTTACCCTGTATTTCCCCAGCACGATATCAACCAGGCTGAAGGTAAAGTAAATCTTTTCCAGTTTCCCCAGCGATTCCTCGCTTTCGGGCAGGTTTTCGTGGATGTTTACCTTGTCGAGGCTAACGGAAACATGCGGGAATTTATCGAACAGCGAGAGCGATATTTTCTCGACATCTACCTTTGTAGTGATGTGCTTGTTCGCTTCTGCTATAAAAAGAGAAATTATTTTGTCCTGGTACTTGTACACCAGCCCCAACGGCACGCCAACTACAGCCACCACTACCACGGCAGCATAGAATAGCACTTTTCTTACAGCTCCTCTTCTCTTCAATGGAATACACACATTTTAAGCACCTTACCAACGTCAAAGGTACAGCAGTAAATACAGACGGTCAACAGGTAGTTTTGTTCTGAAAAAAAAATTCAGTTTTTTCAGCAAACATTTTGCGGTTTCGGAAAAAGCCTTCATATTTGCACCATCAAACGGGAAACAGCAGGTTTCCGGAAACAAAAATCGGGGTGTTAGCTCAGCTGGTTCAGAGCACCTGCCTTACAAGCAGGGGGTCACTGGTTCGAATCCAGTACGCCCCACTTTAGCAAAAGCGCTTACAAGATTGGCTCTTATAAGCGCTTTTTTGTTTCTTTCCGTTTTGTTTGCTTTACGCCGCTTTTCGAAAAAAACATTTTGCGGTTTCAGAAAAAGCTTTCATATTTGCAGCATCAAACGGGGACAAAAGGTTTCCGGAATCAAAAATCGGGGTGTTAGCTCAGCTGGTTCAGAGCACCTGCCTTACAAGCAGGGGGTCACTGGTTCGAATCCAGTACGCCCCACATTTAGCAAAAGCGCTTACAAGTTGGTTCTTGTAAGCGCTTTTTGTTTTTCAGCTTTATTGTATATTTTCGGAATGTGCCTGAAGCAGCACCTGCAGCATGACCGTATTTATAGAGTTTTTTTGCTGCTCTTCCCTGCTTCAAACCAGGTAACTTACTCACTACTAATCTTTTCGATGTGCACGCCTTTGGCTCCTGCCGTCACCAGTGCCTCTGTTATGGCGTCTTTCATCCTGTCCAGGATGTTTTCGTGGCCTTCGAGTAAATTGGCTGCATAATCCGGCACATCCTCTCCTGCCGCCATTGCCTTCATGGCGCCTATCTGCTCAATCATGTAGCACATGGCTTTTATTTTTTTTCCTCTCACATAAACCGTCGGGCTGCTGAAGCGGACCAGGTTCTTGTGGATGTGCTTTTTCACTAACTCTTCTTCCGAAATTCCCGAAGCAGAAAGCTTCATGAGCTGAGAGTAGCTCTTTTCATGCATGAATTCCTTCAGCATGGGCTCCAGCATTTTCTGAACATTGGGTTCGCTGATGTGGTAGGCATAGGCAAATACATCGAAAAGCCACTTCAGGCTGCCGTCGGTTTCTTCAAAAATCAAGGTTACTTCTGATTTCATAGGGTTTGTTTTAATAGCCAGCTAAATTATTGTCGGTAAATTGGAAGTAAACGCAGGGCGTGGCGTTTGGTTGGGAATTGGGGTTGTTCAGCTTATACTATCTCACATTTACCAGGTTCCTTTATGCCAGCAGCAGAGGGTGTGGTAGCAGTTGCAGCAGAATTAATTTGACAATCAGAAAGCTTATTTTGAGGAGCAGCGGGTGTGGTGGCTGCTGCAGAACACCTTTTGGGCCGTTGTAACGATGAAGTTATGCGGGAAGGAGAGCATTATGCCTTCCGGGAGCAGAACTGCTGGTGCAGGGCCAGTACCTGCGGGATGAGGAGGTGCTGTTCGTCGTTGTAGATGATGTGGTTGGCCCGCGCCATTTTCTCTTCTTCCGTCAGCTGTTTGGAAATAATGGCTTTGATGTCGGCTTCGGTGCGGTGCGGGTCGCGCTGCTGCAGGCGTTTGAGGCGCACTTCCAGCGGGGCGTATACGGCAATCATTTCATCCATCTGCCGCCACGACTCCGATTCGTACATTAAAGCAGCTTCTTTGATCAGGTAGGGCGCTGCGGCATGAGCGGCTGCCCACTTTTCAAAATCGAGGCGCACGCGCGGATGCACCAGCCCGTTGAGCTGCGCCAGACGCTCCGGGTTGTTAAATACAATGCCCGAAATAAAAGGACGGTTCAGGACGCCTGTAGCGTCGTAGGCTTCAGGACCAAAAGCTGCTGTTAATTCCTGCTTCAGAACCGGGTCGTGGTGCATCACCCATTTGGCACGCGTGTCGGCATCGTAGACAGGAGCGCCCAACAGCTCGAACATGCGGCAAACTACAGTTTTGCCTACGCCAATACCACCGGTTATTCCAACTTTCAGCATCCTCTTAATCTCTCTCCAACACGGCTTTCATACGGTCGGGCCACAGCCTTACCTGCCGCACGCCTGCCGGCTTTTGTACCAGCTCCGGCACCACCGTAGAGTCCTGGGGGCTGTATTTGGAATAGTCAACAATCACCCGGAAAGAGTCGCGGTTGAGCAGGGCTACAGAATCTTCTATAATCTGGTAACGGACCAGCACAAAGGGCGGGTTCAGCCTCAGTTCACGTCCGGCAGGAACATTTACGGGCATCGGCACCACCTGCCGCTCTTCCTGGAGCAGCCCTTTGATGTTAACCGTTACAACAGCCTCGCTGATATCGGCCTTCACCAGTGCTTTGTAGTCGTAGTTGATAGGCACTTCCACTTTAGCCGAGGAGGTAAGCCGCTGCTGCGGCAGCCGCAACAGGAAAGGACTCCGGATACTGTCTACCATAGACGAAGGTCCGGTAAACGTAATAGAATCGGGGCTAATCCGCACAGGTCCGACAAGGGTATGCCGTTCGCCGGTCAGTTGCTGCCTGGGGTCCAGTTTGAGCGGAATAGTACGTGTTATTTTTTCATTGAAATCGAAAAACAACGTGTCGGTAACTACAAAGTTGAGCTGCAGCCCATCCAGCACATTTACCAGGCCAGGGCGCAGGGCCGAGCCCAGGATGTAATTGTTGCGCGGCAGGCTCCGGATGTAGATATCGGTAGGCTGCACCTCCACCATCAGCGATTTGCGCAGCAGTTTCCAGCCTTTGCCCGTTACGTTGATAAGCACTTCTTCAGGGAGCGGCTTAATCGGAACGAGCTCCTTTTCGTTATAAATGAAATTGATCGGGTAGGTAGTTTGTGTAGAATAGCTTTTATTCAGTGCATTAAGCAGCCAGAATGTAGAAGCCGCCACAAAACAAAGCACCACTACCCGCCAGTACTGCTTTGTTTGTGGCCTGAATGGCTTCACAAACCATATTACTATATTTTTAGCTTTCTCAAACGGCAACTTTCAGCTATTTATTTCACCTTAACGGTGGACTCCATGGAAATAGAAGCTTTATCAAATGTAAGGCGGATGCCTTTGTCTACTTCTATCACCACAATATCGTCTTCTACAGCTACAATTCTTCCGTGTAAACCGCCAATAGTTACCACGTTCATGCCTTTGGTAAGCGCATCACGGAATTTTTTCTGGTCGCGCACCTTTTTCTGCTGCGGCCTGATCATGAAGAAATAGAAAACAAGAATAATAGCGCCAAACATGAGCAGTTGTGGCAACATGCCCCCGTCTGTAGCTGCTTGTAAGAGGATGGTTTGCATAAGGTTGGATTTCTCTTATTTGAGAGTAGGGTTTTAGTTTCGTCTTACAGGGCCTTCAGGACCTGCCGTTGGTATTTTACTGGCTTCTACGGTACCTTTCATAGATACCTGCACAATGCTGGGCTGGGTGTTTGCTCTCACTTCTACGGTAGGCGACTGCTGGCCCATTTTTCCGCTCGTGTTAAACTGAACTTTAATTTCGCCGGTTTCGCCCGGAGCAATCGGGTCTTTTGGCGGTTCAGGTACTGTACAGCCACAGGAGGCAGAGGCGCTCTGGATGATGAGCGGCGATTTGCCTGTATTTTTAAACTTAAAGGCATGATGCACCACTTCGCCCTGCTTTACAGTGCCGAAATCGAACACAGGCTCTTCAAATTCAATTACCGGTGCATTTTCTGCCGAAGCTGATTCTCCCTCCGTAGAAACCACATTCGGATTATCTACAACAGCCTCCGACTCCGTTGTGACAGTCTCTGAGGCTGTAGGGGTGTTACTTGCTGTATTGCTCTGCTCGCAGCCTGCCGTAAGCAAGGCAGCAGCCAGCGCACATGAAAAAAACAGGTTCTTTTTCATATCAAACGTGTACTAATTATTTACTAAAGTTTATCAATAATATGCTGTGCGAACTCTTTCGTGCCGGCGTTTCCGCCAAGGTCGCGGGTGCATTCTTCCCTGTTTTTCAGGGTTGCCTCCAGGGCCGCTTCTATGCGGTAGGCCTCGTCTTTCAGATCGATGTGGTGCAGCATCATAATGGCAGAGCGCAGCAAAGCGGTAGGGTTTGCCAGGCCTTTGCCTGCAATATCAGGCGCAGAACCGTGTACGGCTTCAAATATAGCCATCTCATCGCCCACGTTAGCGCCAGCCACCACACCCAGACCACCTACCAGTCCGGCACATAGGTCTGACAGGATATCGCCAAACAGGTTGGTAGTAACAATCACATCGAACTGCTCCGGTTTCATTACCAGCTGCATGCACATGTTGTCGATGATCTTGTCTTCCATCTGTATGTGCGGGTAATCTTTGGCAATAGTGGCGGCCACATCCAGCAGCATAGCGCCGGCATTCTTCAGGATATTGGCTTTGTGGGCTACGGTTACCTTTTTGCACTTGTGCTTGTTGGCATACTCAAAAGCTGCGCGCACAATTTTTTCGCACCCCACGCGTGTCACCCGCGAAATGGAGTCGGCAATCTGCAGGCGCTGGTCAAAAATTTCGAGACCGGAATAAAGGCCCTCGGTATTCTCGCGGAACAGCACCAGGTCTACCTTATCAAACCTGGAGTTGATGCCAGGGGTAGTTTTGGCCGGCCTGATGTTTGCGTACAGGTCAAACATTTGCCTGAGCTGCACATTCACACTTTTAAAGCCTTTGCCAACCGGTGTGGTGATAGGGCCTTTTAAAGCTACTTTATTTTTTTTGAGGGAATTAAGCAGGGATTCAGGCAGCAGCTCGCCCATGGAATCGAAGGTAGTCTGACCGGCATTTTCTTCTTCCCAGGCTACCGGCACCCTGGCTGCAGTAAATATTGCTTTTACAGCTTCCGTAATTTCGGGCCCAATGCCATCGCCGGGTATTAGTGTTACCTGTTTCATTCGCCTAGATTCCTTTTCTGCTGTTTATTTCATTTATTAACGAATCCACATCGCCCAGCAGTTTTTCTGCTTTATCTTTTGCATCTTTTATCACCCGTTGCCCTTCCGTTTTGGCAGAAGATGCTACAGCATCGCGGTTTTCCATTAGTTGCTCCATCAATTCGGAAAGGGTATCGCGGTATTTTTCCAGGCGATAGCTCAGCCAGCTGCGCGTCTCTCTCCCTTTTTCAGGCGCAAATAAGATGCCAGCTGCGGCGCCAACGGCAGCCCCTGACACAAAGGCCAGTACAGTGGTAGTTTTCTTGCTCATCGTTTTTCTGTTTTCGTATAGTTCCGGGTACGTAATTTCTTTTGTTTACGATGCTTCCTACAACGTATCCCGACCTAAATTAATTTTTATTTGTTATCGATCAAACCTCTGCCAGACTTACGGATATCGCCTTTGGTGGTAAGCTCCTGTGCCATTTTGTCCAGCACACCGTTAATAAACTGCTTGCTTTTGGGCGTACTGTAGAGTTTTGATATTTCGATATATTCGTTGATAGTAACCTTAACCGGTATACTCCTGAAGATGTGCATTTCGCAAAGGGCCATCTTGAGTATGATCTTATCGAGGGCGGCAACCCGCTCCACATCCCAGTTTTTAACACTACCGGCAATAAGGGCTTCATACTTTTCGTCGTCCTGCAGCGTCTGGTCGTAAAGTTCCTCAAAAAACGCTTTGTCTTCTTCCCAGTTGGCAGATAAATCCAGCAGGGCAGGCTCTTCATCGGCAGGTGCTTCTGCAAAAACCTTGATGGTTTTATTTACCAGGCTCTTGACAATGGCTTTGTTTTCGACCCAGTTTAAATCCTGCTCCTCAAACAAAGATTGTAAGTTTTTTTCTTTAAAAATAATGTTTTTAAAAATATGTTTGACAACCTCGAAGTCGTCTTCGGGGGTAGGCTGGGGCAAAGCCAGGTAAGCCAGAAAAGCTTCGTCCTGCTTCAGTATGTTTTTGTAAGCAGCCCGGATGGCGCTTATATCTGAGCCCCAGCTAATGTTCCGCCGGATGATGTGCTGCTGGTACGATTTGCTGTTGAGCAGGCGCTGCACCAGGGTGTTTTTGGTAAAACGCTGTACGTCAGGGCCGGTTGCTGCCGTAAACCGTTTCTCCTTTTTCTCTTCCTCTTCTTCCACCAGGCTCACCAGCACTTCCAGTATCTGCAATGTGGCCAGGTAATGGTCGTAGATGCGCTCTACGGCGCTTATCATCTGGTTGCCGTAAAACTTATTGTCTTTCCGGATCAGGTTCTGATAAAAAACAATGGCCCTGTTTACCGCCCCTACAATTTCCTGATCGGCTTCTTCTGCATCGAACCGACCTGTTTCGTGCCACTCTTTAAAAAGCAGCGTCGCAATCTGCTTTTTCCCCTCCAGCAGCTTTCGGTCCTGCACCTCCATCGAATTTAAGTCTGGTGCAAATTCTTCCCCTATCTGGTCCAGCGCCAGCAGATAATCTGAACCTTCGGCCTGCCGGTAAGCATAAATGGCCTGCATAACCTTGATTCGTAATGTTCTGCGGTTGAGCATAATGTTTAAATGTAAAGAGCGTTTTGTATTGAGTATGTACTAAATTAAGCAGCGGGTAAAGCTACTGGTAAAACGGCTAATATCCATCAAAAAGAAAGTGCCACAGGTTGTGCAGCACTTTCTGATATTCTTTGACAGAGGCTACTATTAATATGTTGAGCGTACGCTGCTGATTTCAGCAATACGTTTTTCGGCTAATTTGGTGGCTGCCAGTTGCGTGTGTATGCCCTCCTTTTCTGCTTTCTCCAGCACATCCAGTGTGTAGCTGTAAATGCGTTCTGTATGGGCATAAGCGCTTTCGCGGTTGTAGCCCACCAGTTCGGAGTACACGTTAATCAGGCCGCCGGCATTAATCAGGAAGTCCGGCGCATACAGAATATCACGCTCTACCAGCGCCGGGCCATGCACCGCCTCGTCGCGCAGCTGGTTGTTGGCGCTCCCGGCAATTATCTTACACTTCAGCCGCCCAATGGTATTATCGTTTATAGTGCCGCCCAGGGCGCATGGGGCAAAGATATCCATGTCCAGGTCGTACAGGTCGTCCATGCCAACTACCTGCGTACCAAACTTGGATGACACTTCGTGCAGACGGTCTTCGTAAATGTCGGCTATGGCAATCTGTGCATTTTCTTTGGCCAGCAGTTCTACCAGGTAACAACCGGCCTGCCCTACCCCCTGCACCGCCACTTTTTTTCCATCGAGCGAATCGGAGCCGAAAGCTTTTTTAGCTGCTGCTTTCATGCCCATATAGGTGCCATAGGCAATCAGCGGTGCCGGGTCGCCCCCGCCTCCCATCGCTTCGGAAACGCCAGCCACATGCTCCGTCTCCATCCGGATGTACTCCATGTCTTTTATGGTTGTGCCAATGTCTTCTGCTGTAATAAAGCTGCCGTTCAGGTTCTTGATAAAACGCCCGAACTTGCGAAACAGGGCTTCAGACTTATCTTTCTGGGCATCCCCAATGATTATGGCTTTACCGCCGCCTACATTCAGGCCGGAAATGGCGGCCTTGTAGGTCATGTTCCGGGAAAGGCGAAGCACGTCGTCCAGGGCTTCTGATTCTGATGCGTATGCCCACATGCGGGTGCCGCCCAGGGCGGGGCCTAATACAGTGCTGTGGACTGCGATAATGGCTTTCAGGCCGGTAGCATGGTCGTGGCAGAAAACAACTTTTTCGTGGTTACTGGCAGCTAACCGGCCAAAAACCGACTTATCCTGTTGTACTTCTGTTTCTTTAATTTTGACCATGTATGAAATTGATAAAGGGTTATTCTATCTTTGTAAAACGCTGTGCGCTGTTACCTGCCCTTTTTCGACTGTAAAATTAACTCTTTTTTCCATTAATTCAATTTGCACAGCGCCTGTCTACGTAAAAGCTCTCAGATCCCAAGTTAATAATTGTGAAATCGTTAAGCTACTTAAATAAATACCTGCTCAAGTATAAATTCCGTCTCCTGTGGGGGCTGGTGTTTATTATTATCTCCAACTTTTTCCAGATTCTGCCGGCACAGGTGGTGCGTTATGCCTTTGATCTGATTAAAGAAGGCATCAGCCTGCACAATCTTTATGAGGGCCTCGGCCAGCAGGAGCTTATCTATGATGTTTTTGCCAGAAGCATCCTGGTATATGGCGTCGTCATTCTGGCCATGGCGCTGCTGCGCGGACTGTTCCTGTTTTTTGTGCGCCAGACCATTATCGTGATGAGCCGCCTGATTGAGAACGACCTGAAGAACGAGATTTACGAGCACTACCAGAGCCTGCCGCTCAGCTTTTACCGCAAAAACAACACCGGCGACCTGATGTCGCGCATTTCGGAGGATGTGAGCCGGGTGCGCATGTACCTGGGCCCTGCCATTATGTATGGCCTGAACCTGGTGGTTTTGTTCCTGATGGTGATCCCCTACATGCTGGCTGTTAACGTAAAACTAACCTTTTACACGCTGATCCCGCTGCCCATTCTGGCCATCAGCATCTACTATGTCAACAACATCATTCAGCGCAAATCCGACGAGATACAGCGCAGCCTTTCGGGCATTACCACCTTTGTGCAGGAGGCATTTTCCGGAATACGGGTGCTGAAATCGTTTGTGCGGGAAGATGATTCGCACAACAACTTCACCAGCGCCAGCAACAAGTATAAAGAAAAATCGCTGGAGCTGAACTTTGTAAACTCGCTGTTCTTCCCGCTGATCCTGTTCCTGATAGGCCTGAGCACCATTATTACCATTTACATTGGCGGGCAGGAAGTTATCAATGGCAGCATTACCACGGGCAATATTGCAGAGTTTATTATTTACGTGAACATGCTTACCTGGCCCGTTACCTCGCTCGGCTGGACGGCCAGCCTGGTGCAGCGGGCAGCGGCATCGCAGCAGCGTATAAACGAATTCCTGCATACCAAAACCACCATCGTTTCGCGCCAGCACATCAGCAGATCCATCCAGGGCGATATTGTGTTTGACAACGTAAACTTTGTTTATCCTGACACGCACATTCATGCCCTGAAAAATATCTCGTTCCGGATACGGCACGGCGAAACCCTGGCGATCATTGGCAACACCGGCTCGGGCAAGAGCACGATTGCCGCCCTGCTGCCCCGCATGTACGACACCACAAGCGGCCGCATTCTGATCGATGACATTGATGTTCGTGACTATGACCTGAAGAGCCTGCGCAGCCAGATTGGGTATGTACCGCAGGATGTGTTCCTGTTTTCCGATACCATCAGCAACAACATTGGCTTCGGGCTGCCCAATATTACGGAGGAGCAGATGCAGCAGGCCGCCCGCGATGCCGACGTGTATGAGAACATTATCCGCTTTCCGGAGCAGTTTGAGACCAAGCTGGGCGAACGGGGCATTACCTTATCGGGCGGACAAAAGCAGCGCGTATCTATTGCGCGGGCACTTGTGCGCGAGCCCAGCATCCTGATACTCGACGACTCGCTTTCGGCGGTAGATACCAAAACGGAAAATGCCATTCTCAACAGCCTGCAGCGCATCATGGCCAACCGTACATCTATCATTATTTCGCACCGGGTGTCATCGGTAAAACTGGCTGATCGCATTCTGGTAATGGAGGACGGCGAGATTGTGCAGCACGGTACACACGAAGAGCTGATACGGGAACAGGGCGTTTACAAAGAGCTGTACGAACGGCAGTTACAGGCCGAAGATTCGGAGTAGATTTGTTTTTGCAGCAAGGCACTTTTACTTCTGTTTCAGCACTTTTGGCAGACAATATATTGATGAAAGGAATTTTTTAGACTATATTATGCTTTATATACGTATAGAAGTTATTTAAAAACCCAAAATTCCTGTGTATGGCTATCGACTTACAACAAATCGGCAAAAGATTTAAGTTTTATACCAATCTAAAGGAGCTGACCATAGACGAGCTGCAGAAAATAACCGGAACCGACCGCAAATGCCTCGAAAACATCATGTGCGGCCAAAACTTTCTGCTGGATGAACTTGTGGCTATTGTGAAGCATTTTCCCGATCTGAATACCCAGTGGCTTATTTACGGCGAAGGCAGCATGTTTAAACCCGACAGCGAAGCGGCCAAAGCCCACCTGAAGAAAGACAAGACCCAATACCTGAAACAGATGCAGCACATGCTGCAGGAACTGGACGCTGCCGAAGTTGCCAAAGACCACAGGCCAGATATGGATGCCCTGAGAGCCAAAATTGCAGGAATAAAAGATATTGAAGAGCAGGAGTAGGTAAAGCTGCTCTGCAGATACAAAGGCAGGAGCTTTGGTTATAGTTTTATAGCCAGCGCTCCTGCCTTTTTTTTGTTGGCTACAGGAGCAGTGGGTATGGAGGCTGCAGCAGTAGCGTTTTATTTCGGGATGGTTGGCCTGTTTTATTCTGCTGCTGCAGTCACCATTCCCGCTGCTGTTGCTTTGGATTGAATGTGGGGGTGTGGGGGCATGAGGCGTGGGGGCAGAAAACAAGGGGGTTTGGGGGCATGAGGGTTAACACGTGGGTTAACCCCTACGTTATACAATAATACAATAATACAATATTCGATTACGGGATTACCGGCACCTCTACCACGCCTTTGTGATCTTCGGGAAACCACTCTACGTAAAATTCCTCCAGCTTCAGGTTCTGTTCTTCGGCGTATTCGAACACGGCGGCATACAGCTTGTTTGGCGATAGCATGTAATGGGCATCTACCTCGGCACGGACTACTTTGCGGCCTCCGGGTACTTTGCGCAGCTCAAAACCTGCGGGCAAGTTGACAGTTGTATCGGGTACTACTACGCCAATGAAAGCTTTCACACTGTCTTTGCCTTTTTCGGGATTGTTGTAGTAGATGTTGCCCAGCACGCCCTCCAGCTCGTTCTTCTCCAGCACTTCGGATGCCCGCTGAAACGCTTTGCCAAGCTGCTCATCTTTTATGTGTGCTTTTACCGGCTGCCCCGCCACATACAGGGGTTGTGAAGTGGCTGTGGTGACGTCTGCAGAACTGAATCCGCCGAGGTAAGCATAAAAAGCTACCACTATTATCACGAGCACTGCCATTACCAGCAGAAAGGTTTTATTCATAGGTTAATCATGTTTTTGTACTGCATCTGGTAGAGCTGTGCGTAGTACCCATTGTGCCGCAGCAGCTCTTCGTGGTTGCCTACCTCTTTTATCTCGCCGCGCTCCATCACAATAATTTTGTCGGCTTTCTGGATGGTGGACAGGCGGTGGGCGATGACGATGGAGGTGCGGCCGCGCATCAGCTGCTCAATGGCATACTGAATCAGCTCTTCGGTTTCGGAGTCGACGCTGGAGGTGGCTTCGTCGAGGATAATGATTTGCGGATTGTAAACCATGGCGCGCACGAACGAGATCAGCTGCCGCTGCCCCACCGACAGCGTGGCGCCCCGCTCCATTACCTCGTAATGCAGCCCGCCAGGCAGCCGCTCGATAAAACGACGGGCGCCTACCAGGTCGGCGGCGTGCCACATCTGCTCTTCGGTAATGCTTCTGTTACCCAGGCTGATGTTGTCGGCGATGGTGCCCGAGAACAGGAACACGTCCTGCAGCACCACCCCTATCTGGTGCCGCAGCACCGCCAGGTCGTATTCCTTCAGGTCGTGCCCGTCTACCAGGATATGGCCTTTGTTGATTTCGTAGAAGCGGTTGAGCAGGTTGATGACGGAGGTTTTTCCTGCTCCTGTAGCACCCACGAAAGCCACTGTCTCGCCTGCTTTTACATCGAAGGAAATATCGCGCAGCACCCAGTCCTCCTCTTTATAGGCAAACCACACGTTCTGGAACGACACATCGCCTTTGATGGTAGCAGGGGCATAGGTGCCGGTGTCGGTAATCATTTCTTTACTGTCGAGCAGGCGCATGAGGCGTTCGGTACTCACCACCCCCAGTTGCAGCGTATTAAAGCGGTCGGCAATCATCCGGATGGGGCGGAAGAACATCTGGATGTACAGGATAAAGGCCATCAGCATCCCCAGCGACATCTCTTCGTCTATTACGCCGTGCGCGCCGTACCATACCAGCAGGCCCAAGCCAGCTGCACCAATTATCTCTGCCACCGGGAAATACACGGAGTAGTACATCACGGAACGGATGTTGGCGCGGGTGTGCTCCTTGTTTATCTCCCGGAACTTCTCCATCTCGCGCTCCTCGTTGTTAAAAATCTGCACAATGCTCATGCCCGTAATATGCTCCTGCACAAACGAGTTCAGCCTTGCCACGGCCGTGCGCACCTCCTGGAAAGTATCTTTTATTTTCTCTTTAAAAATATAGGTACTGATAAGCATCAGCGGCAGCGTGGAAAGGCTTACCAGCGTCAGCTTCACATCGATATAGAACATGAAGCCCAGGATAAACACCAACTGGAGCACGTCGCCTATCATGGCAGCCAACCCTTCGCTGAACACATCCGACAGGGTTTCGACATCCGATACGTTGCGGGTAACGAGAGTGCCGATGGGGGTGCGGTCGAAGAACTGGAGGCGCAGGTTGAGGATGTGGCGGTAGAGCTTGATGCGGATGTCGCGCACCACATGCTGCCCCAGCCAGCCCGCAAAATAGGTATGCAGGTATTGCACAATGGCATGCGCCACCAGCAGCACCGTCAGTATCACGAACATGCGCGTGAGGCCTTCCCAGTCGTTGTTCAGTATCTCGTGGTCCACGGTGTACTGGATGAGGAAGGGGCGCACGGCAGCCAGTATGGCCGATGCAAAAGTCAGGAAAACGATAAAGTAGAAGGTTTTTATGTACGGCTTCACGAACTGGAACAGCCGCTTTAAAACATCCGAATCAAATACTTTACCGGTTGCTTTTGGTTTATCTTCCAAAATAGAGATGTCTTTGTTGTAGCAGAATTAGCTGCAGTAGCAGTTTCTACTGTACGTACTTTTAATTCTGACGGATTGCAAAGTTAAGACTTTCGCTTTGATTGTTACACCTGTTTTGCTTCGGGTGTAGAGAATGCCTGTTGATAAACTGGTGCGGAGGTCCGCATACGTGTAACGGGGACACGGATGTCCCCTGCAGAGAGCTTCAGGACATGGATGTCCTGAAGAGCAGACTATTCATTCTGTAACAACTGCTCCGGATACTCCACCCTGGCCAGGTACAAGCCTTCGGAAGGGGCCGCGCCACTGGCTTTGCTGCGGTCCTGGCTCGCAACCAGTTGCTCAAACGCTTCTACGGTTAGTTTTCCTTTGCCCACATCCAGCAATGTGCCCACTACCAGCCGCACCATCCCCCGCAAAAAGCGATTAGCCCGGATGGTGAACAGCAACTCGTCTCCCTCCTGCTGCCAGTGCGCTTCGTACATGAGGCAGTTGTAGTGTTTGGTATCGCCTTTTACTTTCGAGAAGGTGGTAAAATCTTCGTAACGCAGCAGCACGGCAGCCGCCTCGTTCATGCGGGCTACGTCGGGTTGCCTGCTCAGGTAGTAAGCGTAGTAACGTGTAAACGGGTTTTTAGCCAGCGTAATGCGGTAATGGTAGGTGCGGGCGAAGGCGTCGTAGCGGGCATGGGCCTCGTCGGGCACCGGGTACAGGTGCTTCGCCACGATATCACCGGGAAGCAGGCGGTTGAAACGGTACACGGCATGGGCAGTATCAGCGATCGGCTCCGGCACATCGAAATGCAAAAACTGCTGGCTCGCATGCACGCCGGCATCGGTTCTGCCACTGCCGGTAGAGCTGATGGGGTGGCGCAGCACTTTACTCAGGCAATCGTCGAGCACTTCCTGAACGGTGTGCGCGTTGGGCTGCGTCTGCCAGCCATGGTAATTGGTGCCGTCGTAGGCTATTTCGAGAAAATAACGCATTAAGGGTTGAATGGCTAAATTGTTGACTTATTGAATGATTGAACAGCGCACCATTCTCAGTTCAGCCCCTGGCAGTAGCCATAGTAAAAAGGCACATCATTTTTGACGCTATTCGCTGTGTTGCTTATGGTTATTAATTGCTGGTTCTTGTTATCCATTAATATTTTGTCGCCAAACCTACGAGGCTTCTGATCTTTGTAGTTCAGGTAAAGTGTATCCCCAACCTGTTGATACGTTCCGGTAAAATATTCATCATAAAAGAATACCCCTGTCCAATGGAGTTCAAAGCGGTTTTTCCCACGGAGCTTAAATGTTGCCTGGTTCTGGGTACCTTCATAGCATGCCTTAAAGGTTACATCACCGTAAAGCTTTTCCAAGTCAATCCAAAAGATGTTAGAAGTTACATCAAGCCAAAAAAGGGATAATATACCAATAGGTACAAAACTCAAAAGTGACAATCTTTTTCTGTTCCTGATGATGCTGACAATTTCGATTATAAACTTGATGATAATCCAGAAAAAGAAAACAGCTATCACCAAGTAAAATAAAATATTCCAGAATCCACCAATTTCTCTCTCCCAAATCGGATTTGTCTTAACCAAAAGCATGAAACCAATGACAATAACTACTGAAGTTATAATTCTCTTCTTTAACTTTTGATCTTCCTGCATTTTCAGACTTTTATTACAACCTCCTACACCTTCTCATAAATCACTGCTACGCCCTGTCCTACGCCTACACACATAGTCGCGAGCCCATAGCGGGTGCTGGGGCGGCGCTGCAGCTCGTGGAGCAGGGTGGCGGTGATGCGGGTGCCGCTGGCGCCGAGCGGGTGACCAATGGCGATGGCGCCGCCGTTCACATTTACTTTTTCCGGATCGATGTTAAGCTGCTCCATACAAGCGACTGCCTGCGCGGCAAAGGCTTCGTTTATTTCAAACAGGTCGATGTCGTTGATGGTGAGGCCTGCCCGTTTCAGTGCTTTCTGGGTGGCGGGAACTGGTCCCATGCCCATACAAGCCGGGTCTACGCCTGCTACGGCAGCAGCTACTATGCGGGCCAAGGGCTGCAGGTTCAGCTGCTTTACCAGTTTCTCACCGACTACCAGCGCAGCGGCGGCACCGTCGTTTATGCCGGAGGCGTTGCCGGCGGTTACGGTCCCTCCTTGCTGAAAGACCGGCGCCAGCGAGGCCAGTTTCTCCACCGACGTCAGCCGCGGGTGCTCATCCGTATCAAAAACAACTGCAGCGCCTTTTGGCTGCGGCACCTCCACCGGCACGATCTCTTCATTAAACTTCCCGGCATCGGCAGCCTGCCGGTACTTGAGCTGCGACTGGTGGGCAAAGGCGTCCTGTGTTTCGCGTGAAACATTATATCTGGCTGCTACATTCTCGGCTGTTTCGCCCATGCTGTACGGGTAGTGCAGCGACGACAGCTTTGCATTTACAAAGCGCCAGCCCATGGTAGTATCGAAAACTTCGGCGGTACGGGAAAAAGACGTTTCAGCTTTGGCCATGACGAAGGGGGCACGCGTCATACTTTCTACTCCACCTGCCACCATTGCCTCTCCTTCGCCACAGGCTATCGCACGTGAAGCATCGATAATGGACTGCAGTCCGGAAGCGCAGAGGCGGTTTACCGTTACCCCGGCCACCTCCTGCGGCAGGCCCGCCAGCAGCAGGGCCATGCGCGCTACGTTGCGGTTATCTTCACCGGCCTGGTTGGCGGCTCCTAAAATTACATCCTCCAGCAGCGTGGGGTCCAGTTGAGGTGTGCGGAGCAGCAGTTGCCTGATAACATGCGCGGCCAGGTCGTCGGGGCGCACCAGGCGCAGGGCTCCTGCAAACTTCGCCACAGGCGTCCGCACCACATCTACAATATAAGCCGTGCTCATGGGTTTTGGTTTTACAGGTCTTTGTCTAATTTTGCAACTCTTTGCAAGTTAAACGAACCCTTATATGATACAAAGAATCCAAAGTGTATTTCTGTTCCTGCTGGTACTGTCGATGGTCGCTATCCTGTTCCTGCCGCTGTGGTCTAAAACCGACACGACTACGGGCCAGGTAGTAGAACTAACAGCGTTCTCGCTCGACTCTCATTTTTATACCGAAGAAGGTGAAGCCACCAACGAAGGGAAAGCCCAGTCGCAGGGCGCGATTGCCATTGGCCTGCTTGCAATTGCAGCTGCCGTTATTGCGTTGTACGAGATTTTCCAGTTCAAGAACCGCTTTACGCAAATGAAGCTCGGCCTTTTTAACGCCCTGATCCTGGTAGCGCTGCTGGGCGTCACCTTCTACCATGCCCACTATGTTGGCGATGAACTGATACAATCAGATGATTCCGGCACTTTTGAGGCAGGCTTTTACCTGATCATCCTGGCGCTGCTACTCAATGCGCTGGCCAACCGCTTCATCAAACGCGACGAAGACCTGGTGCGGTCGATGGACAGGCTGCGTTAATGTGCTGATTTTTTAATGTGCTGATGTGCTAATTGGGGAATAGGTAAATTCTTTTCGCTTACAGCTACAGCATAAAAAGAAGAGGGTCTCTGTCGTTGAACAGGGGCCCTCTTCTTTTTGTAAAGTTGTGTATTGACTTAATATCCCGCGATTCCAAAGAGAAAGCAGGATCTTCCATGATAAAAATTGTAGTAGCTGGCCGATCTGCAGTTCGCCCACAAGATCCCAAAGGGATGACAAAGTGGGAATAATTTTGTGGTACTTTGTAAAATATATTTGGTATTACCACATCAGCACATCAGTACATCAGCACATTAAAAAATCAGCACATTACCTCCTGCGGCTGGTGTAGTTCTGCAGTTCCTTAATGCTGGTGTCGAATTTGAAGGCGTCGTAGACGTAGTAGAAACGCTCTTTGTCGCACACGTAATCGAAGGCAAATTTGGCAAATTCCAGGCGCGAGGTTTCGAATTCGAACTGCTCCAGCAGGATTTTCAGGTCTTCGGACAGGATGCTGTTTTTGCTGATGGCTTCGCGGGCTATCGCCATTCTGGTGCTTTCCGATTCTCTTGCCTTAATAGTGGTTACCAGTTTGTCGAGATCATATTTGCTGAGCATGTTCTGGCAGAAGCCGTCTTTCTTTTCAGCGGGTTCGGGGGCAGGCGCTTCGGTAGGATAGTCGCCGGGATAGGTTTCGGTATAAGGCGGATTGGGCTGCTGCGGAGGCACAGGCTGTGTGGAAGCTACCGGTGGCGGCAAGGGCACAATGCTTATCTTCTGCAGGCGCACTCTACCCCTGCGGCCCGACGGCGTGTGCACCAGGTAATTCGTCTGATGGCCTAGCGGTACCGTTATCCGGAAGCCCGAGGTAATAAGCCCGTATCGCCCGCTGATCCTGAACTGAACATAATGCCGCCCCGGCTGCAGGTTGGCTACCCGCACGACGTTTGTAGCCACCGGATTGACCGGCTTGCCATTTAATATCAGCAGGAAAGGTTCGCCTCGTTTGGTGGTAAACGATAAAGCGGAAGCTTGTGCCCATACCGGCAATACCAGCAGCACAAGCAGAAACGGGAGTAGCAGTTTTTTCATGACAGTACAGGCTTTTGCTCTACTTGCTACAGGCCAATTATTGTGCCAGATCGGTTGCTGCTTTAGCTGCTATACAGGCTACGGTGTCACTTGTTCTAATTTTCAGGAGCAGAGGGTGTGGTGGCTGCAGCAGCAAACGAAAAACGCCCACAGGCAACCGGTGCCTGTGGGCGTTTTTCATTTTATTTTAGATTAACGGCTATCCTCCGTAATAGAACCTGCCGTGGCTGCTTTTGATGGTGAGCTCATTGCTTTTGCTGCTTTCCACGTGGCCGATGATCTGCGCTTCTACGCCGAACGAGCGGGAGATGGCGATCAGTTCTTCGGCGTATTGCTCGGGCAGGTAAATCTCGAGGCGGTGGCCCATGTTGAAGACTTTGTACATCTCCATCCAATCGGTCCGGCTTTCCTGCTGGATGAGCTGAAACAATGGTGGCGTCGGGAACAGGTTGTCTTTTACGATGTGTACCTTGTCGGTGAAGTGGAGCACTTTGGTCTGGGCGCCGCCGCTGCAGTGCACCATGCCGTGGATGTGCGGGCGGTGCGCCTTCAGAATTTCCTTGACAATAGGAGCATAGGTGCGGGTGGGTGAGAGCACCAGCTTGCCTACTTCCATGCCTGTTTCCTTGTTCACATCCGTAAGGCGGTAACTGCCGGAGTACACCAGGTCTACGGGCACCTCGGGGTCGTAGCTTTCCGGGTATGACTTGGACAGGTATTTATGAAACACGTCGTGGCGGGCGGAAGTTAGGCCGTTGCTGCCCATGCCACCGTTGTATTCGTCTTCGTAGCTGGCTTTCCCGAAAGAGGCAAAGCCTACAATCACGTCGCCTGCCTGTATGTTATGGTTGGAGATAACCTCGTCGCGGCGCATGCGGGCGGTAACAGTGCTGTCGACAATGATGGTGCGCACCAGGTCGCCTACGTCGGCTGTTTCGCCGCCGGTGCTGTAAATGCCGATGCCGTTGTCGCGGAGCATCTGCAGTACTTCTTCGGTACCGTTTATGATAGCGGCAATCACTTCGCCAGGCACCAGGTGCTTGTTGCGACCGATGGTAGAAGAAAGCAAAATATTATCGGTGGCTCCTACGCACAGCAAATCGTCGGTGTTCATGACCACTGCATCCTGGGCAATGCCTTTCCAGACACTCAGGTCGCCGGTTTCTTTCCAGTACATGTAAGCCAGCGACGATTTGGTGCCGGCACCATCTGCGTGCATGATGGCGCAGTAGTCCGGGTCGCCGGTCAGGATATCGGGTATAATTTTGCAGAAGGCTTGCGGAAACAGGCCTTTGTCTATGTTCTTGATGGCATTGTGCACATCTTCCTTAGAAGCGGACACGCCGCGGCGTAAATATCTACTTTCCATAATTCTGGATAATGAACTACAAATTTAAGAAAGCCTTTGAAGGGATAAAGGCAGAAAAGCATAAATTTAAATATAAAGACGTCATAAGCGGGATAAGCAGCAGTATGCTTTCCGGATGTTTCAACATTTTTTCTGTCAAAAGTTGTACGAAAGCAAGTAGCGTTTAGTAATTTTGCCACCAGGGCTTTATCTTTAAAAAGTACCTGTTTTTTTTATGAAATACATTCTACGCGCTTTTCTTGTTTCCCTTCTAATTACTTGTTTTTCTGCACCCTTACTTGCACAGGAAACAATGCCTGAACCCAGGATTTACGACTCCAGTTACAAAATTGCAGCCGGCATAAGTTATACTGCTATCAAGGGTAATGAAGCGGCTTTGAAAGCAAAATATTTTGTAAACCGCAATATTGGCTTCGAAGCCCATGCCGGCAGTTCTACAGGCTCAGAGGTCGGGTATCAAGATGTATACCTGGCTGTTATCTGGCAGCCACACCTGGAAGGAATGGGACTTTTGCGTCCGTTTGTAGGCGTAGGCCCGGCGCTGCTCCAATTAAATTCTTATCCCAGCAATTACAGGCACCTTTACGGCCAACCCAAAAAGAACAACTTTTACGGTGTTTTCCCCTTCGGCCTGGAATTCTCGTTTGCAAGTCTTCCTGTAGCCTTATCGCTGGATTGCCAACTTCCTTTCGTAAAGTTAACCAGTGACGAGTTATCAAGAGCCAAGGCTTACACTACTGTTGGCTTCGGCGCAAAGTACCTGGTCAGGTAACAGGAAACAAAAAAGCAGCTGCTATTGATGTAATGCAGCTGCTTTTTTGCTGATGTCCTGGTTACGCTACTCCTGCACGCGCACCACTTTAAACTCGGTGCGGCGGTTACGCTGGTGCTCTTCCTCGGTAGTGGCATTTTTTACCACCAGCCGGCTTTCGCCGTATCCTTTTGCCGTTATCCGTTCCGGGCTTATTCCTTTCGATACGATATACTCCACTGCCGACTCCGCCCTTCGCTGCGACAGGTCCTGGTTGTATTCATCGGAACCGCGGGCATCGGTATGGGAGCTGAGCTCGATGGAAATGCGCGGGTTGTCTACCATTATCTGCACCAGTTTGTCGAGCTCAATTGCTGCGTCGGGTCGAATTTCTGCCTTATCGAAGTCGTAGAAGATGTTCTCCAGCACAATCGGTTTGTCTTTCACAATCTCATTCAGCACCAGCGTTGCCGTCAGGCGCACATCGGTTTCGGGCTCAGTGAGCTCAGCCTGCGACGGCATCTTGCCAACGGTCGTGATGCTTTGGCGGGCCGTAAAGAAGCCGGGTTTCGTGGAGATCAAAGCATAGGTGGAGGCGCTGTCGAGGGGGAAGGAGAACTTGCCGGCGGCATCGGTGGTGGCTTCGCTTATTTTTTCTCCTTTCTCGTTCTGCAGTTCTACCGGGTGTTCCGGCACCGGCACCTGCTGCCGTGCCCCTTCACGCTGCTGGTACAGGGTGCCATCTACAAAGAAGTTTACGCGTTTGCGCATCGAGCGCTCAAAGGCATAAATATCGTCGCCACCTTTGCCACCTTCGCGGTTAGACGAGAAGAAGCCGGTGGAACCGTTTTTAAAGAAGATACCAAAGTCGTCGCCGGGGGAGTTGATCGGAGGTCCCAGGTTGACGGGTTTCCCGTTTTCGATCCGGAACAGGTCGAGGTTGCCTAAACCGGGCAAGCCATCAGAGGCGATGTAAAGGGTACCATCAGGCGCTACGGATACAAAGCTTTCGTTGCCGGGCGTGTTGATATCAGGCCCCAGGTTTACTGGCGCAGAAAAGCGCCCGTTGGCATCGATGGTGGTTTTATAGATATCGTTTCCGCCCAGGCCACCCCTGCGGTTAGACGAAAAGTAAAGTATTTTACCGTCGGGGGAGAAAGCCGGAGACGAATCCCAGCCCGTGGGGTCGCTGATGCCGAGGCGTTTGGCTTCTGTCCAGCCGCCGGAGCCGAGGGTAGAGGTAAACAGGTCGACATTGCGGCGGCCTTTTTTGGTGCCCTCGTTGCTACGGGCAAACACCATAATGCGGCCGTCGTTGGTGAACGTGGCCAGGGCATCGTGCATGCCTTCGAGGTTAATGCTTTCATACCTGTTAACTGTTGCGCCCAGGCCTGCCACAGAATCGGTTAAAGCAGTGGCATACAGATCTAAAAAGCCTTCGCCGTTGCCCAGGTACTTTTCATCGGCATTCCTGGTAGAGGAAAAGACAAGTTCATTGTTCACGACAACAGGTGCAAACTCCGATGCCTCGGTATTGAGTGCATCCAGGTGCTGTATTTCAAACTCAGGATGCTTTTTCAGGATGTCGTTCAGGGAGCTGTAGTTATTCAGTTCGCGCAGGGCCTGCGATTTCAGGGTAGCATTGCGGGCTATCTTTACATACTCCTGCAGCTGACGCTCCGATGCGTCGTACTTGCCGTTTGCTTTCAGGGCCAGGCCGTAGTAGTAATACAGTTCCTCGCTGCGGTAGTTGGCATCCAGGGCTGCCTTGTAATACTGCTCTGCCTGCGCCAGCCTATTGGAACGCCGGTAAGCTTCGGCTATTTTAAAGTTAATTTCGCCAGGCTTGTCTGTGCTGCCCAGCGCCTTTGTGTAGTACTCGATTGCCCGCTCATACTGCTCCTGCTCAAAGCGCTGGTCGCCTTTGCTGATGTATCTGCCAGCCCCACACCCGCCGAGCACCAACACAAGCAACATAAGAATACCCACCTGCTTTAGTCCGGAAACAAAGGGCTTTAATGGAAGTATCTGAAGCATGAGTTAGTATTGTTTGATCATCTAAAAATATCTTGAAAGCCAGCTGCTGCCTGCAGGCCGGGGCCAGGCAGCTTTCAGCTCGTCGTATTTATTTACCAAGGTATCGAAGTAGAGCGAGTCTTTCGTTATCACGCCCTCCGATACTTTTTCTTTCAGTTCATTCAGGGCTACGGTTAGCACCTCGTTGCCGTTTTTGAAGACCAGCGTTGTACGGTCGAAGAAGGAAACCTTGAAGTGTTTTTCCAACTCCCGCACAAAATTAACAGATGCATCGATAGAGCATCCGCTGGCAGATGCGGCGCTTTCGTTGTTGGCCAGCACCAGGAACTGATTGTGCAGTAATGCTGCTGATGCTTCCAGCCCTTTTCCGTGGCTACTCCATTCAGTAGCAAAACGTTCCAGCATCGGTTTTATTTCGGCCTGTTCTGCCTCTGTTAACGGGCGGTTTGCCTGGTAAATCCAGAGGCGTGCATGCGGCGGCAATTCATCAAACGGAATATACATTGTAATAGGTTAATCTAATTTTAAAAAAATCGTGTACGCGTTGCACATTTACAACTGGTACGTAATTTACAGATATTTTTTTGAGTTAGAGAGTTTGGAGTTAGAAAGGTAGAAAGGTAGAAAAGTAGGGATTTTGTAGGGGTTGAAGATTTTCAACCCTTTACTTGATAAAAACTTTTCTGCGCCTGCCACCATTGCCTCTGCTGCTTGTCTGAACCGCTGATTTTTGTGATTATTTGTTTGAATTTGGATTCGTCAGATTATTGGATTAACAGGATTTTTTTGTCTGAACAAGATTAAGAAGATTTAAGGAATAACAGGATTGGGTTTGTTTGTGGTTCGTGCAGGAGACGCGAGCATCGCATCTCTACAGCCGTACCCTTAATTTTTCTACCGCTCTACCTTTCTACCTCCCAAACTCTCTACCTCTTAAACTCTCCAACTCCCAAACTCTCTAACTTTCTAACTCCTAAACTTTCTAACTCCTAAACTTTCTAACTCCTAAACTTTCTAACTCCTAAACTTTCTAACTCCTAAACTTTCCCCAGTCCTTCGGCCTGGGCAATCAGTTCGGCGATATCGAATACCTGCACCTTTTCTTCCTGCTCTTTTATTTTCACGCCGTCCGTCATCATGACCATGCAGAAGGGGCAGGCGGTGGCAATAATGCTGTTGTCGTTGCCCAGGGTGGCCAGGGCTTCTTCGGTCCGCTCGATGTTGACGTCTTTTTTGCCGGGTTCGGGCTCTTTAAACATCTGGGCGCCACCTGCACCGCAGCACAGGCCGTTGGCGCGGCTGCGTTTCATCTCTACCAGGTCGGCGTCGAGCACGGCCAGCACGTCGCGGGGCGCTTCGTAAATGTCGTTGGCGCGGCCCAGGTAGCAGGAATCGTGGAAGGTGATGCGGCGACCTTTAAATTCCTCCCCTCCTGCCACACGCACTTTGCCCTCGTTTATGAGCTGCTGCAGGAAAGTGGAATGGTGTATTACTTCGTAAACACCGCCCAGATCGGGGTACTCGTTTTTAAGGGTGTTGAAGCAGTGCGGACAGGCAGTTACGATCTTCTTTACATTATAAGCATTGAGCACCTCGATGTTGGAAATGGCCTGCATCTGGAAGAGGAACTCGTTTCCGGCACGTTTGGCCGGATCGCCAGTGCAGCTTTCTTCTGTTCCGAGTACGGCGTATTTTATGCCCACATGCTCCAGTATCTGCACAAAGGCACGCGTGACACGCTTGTACCGGTCGTCGAAGGCACCGGCACAGCCCACCCAAAACAGGATTTCGGGTTCTTCGCCGTTGGCCGCCAGTTGCGCCATGGTAGGTACTTTAACTAATCTTTTATTTTCCATTCAGAATGAGCGTTCCAGGGTTTGCTGATGTTGTGATTGAATTTTTTGTAGCCCAGGGGTTTGAAGGCAAAACCTGACGTAAACTTTTTATCAACGAAAAGTTATGCCTCCGTAAAATTGCCGGCAAAGGCTGCAGCTACAAGAAATACAAATAATATTTTACTTTATATTTAAAAATCTTCTTCCAAATCTTGGTTTCAAGCAAAAATGCTAGCTGTTAACCGGCACATAGAGTTCATCGGCCCAGTTAAACCGGTCGGATGGCGAGAAGGCCCAGGGCGCGCCGTTGTTCTCGATGTTGGTGAACATGGCATTAAGCGAGGCCGGGGCAGCAGACTCCTCCAGCACCAGGTAGCGACGCAGATCCATGATGGTAGAAAGCTGGTCGATGTTAACCGGGCACGATTCGGTGCAGGCATTGCAGGTGGTGCAGGCCCAAAGCTCTTCCGGTGTGATATAGCCCCGCAGCAGCGTCTTTTCTTCGGTTACTGCCACCCGCTCCACGCCCAGCTCTTTGTAATGATTCGGCGCGAAAATAGCCGGGTGCTCCCCTTTTTCTTCCATCCGGTCACGGGTATCCATGATGATCTTACGCGGCGAAAGCAGCTTGCCGGTAATGTTAGCCGGGCAGACAGAGGTACAGCGGCCGCACTCGGTGCAGGTGTAGGCATCCATCAGCTGCTTCCAGGTCAGGTCTTCCACATCTTTGGCGCCGAAGCGCTCGATTACCGGGTTCCCTTCGGCATCTGTTTTGGGTGCAGGCGGCTGGTAGCTGGGATCCAACATGGCTTTTATCTCGTGCGTGATGGCAGGATTGGTGGTAAATTTTCCTTTGGGCAACAGCTTGGAGTAATACACATTCGGGAAGGCCATGATGATGTGGAAGTGCTTGGAGCTGGGCAGGTAGTTCAGAAAAGCCAGGATTCCCAGGATGTGGAACCACCAGCCAATTTTAGCGATCACATACAGCTGCCCCGGATCGTTGCCAAACGCATCCACAAACAAATGACTGACCGGGTAAGCTCCTACCACTTCGCCGCCTGCCAGCAACACGCGTTTCATGTCGGCGATGTTGAAAACGAACAGCGCCAGCATCAGCACGATTTCGGTGATCAGGATCACATTGGCATCCAGCTTGGGCCAGGCGCGCATTTCCACACCGTTCCATAGTCGCGGCAGTTTGGTTACGTTTCGCCGCCAGAGGAAGATAGCACAGGCAATGATCACCAGCGCTGCCAGTATCTCGTTTATCGCCATCAGGCCACTGTAAAGCGGGCCGACAAACCCCAGCACCCGGTGCGTGCCAAAGATGCCGTCGATGAGTATCTCCAGCACTTCGATATTGATCACGATAAAGCCCACGTACACGAACAGGTGCAGCACGGCGGCCAGCGGACGTTTAAACATTTTCTGCTGCCCAAAGGCAACGAGCAGCATTTTGTTCATTCGCTCCGAAGGGTTATCCAGCAGCTCCGTATCGCGCCCCAGCAGCACGTTTTTTCGAATTTTCCGGACTTGCCAGATAAACAGGCCAATACCCAGCACCGCCACTAGCAGGAAGACAATATTCTCTATTCCTATCACGACAAGTTATTCGTTATGCATACAGTTTACAATAAATATAGCCTAATCTACAGAATAAAGCCATAAAACAGATTTTTTAAATTTTTTTGGCGATAATGTTTGCCAGTTAAAAGTTAGTTGCTACTTTTGCATACCCTTTCGGAACAAGGGAAAACAATTGAGCTGGTGATGTAGCTCAGTTGGTAGAGCAAAGGACTGAAAATCCTTGTGTCGTTGGTTCGATTCCAATCATCACCACTGAAACCCTCGCCTTAACCGGTGAGGGTTTTTTGTTTTTGTACCGCTTTATTCCTGACAGCATTCCAAACAAGGTTATGAAGCAGTACTCTGGCTGTGAAAAAAAGTTGTTGACGTTGTCCCTCATCCACCACCTGTTTTTTTCATAGCAGCAGCGGCAATGGTGGCAGGGGCAGCAGCATATACTGTGCTAATTTTTTAATGTGCCAATGCCTGCATCATCAAATCGGTGGACTATGGAAGCGATAGTTCCTGTTCATACAAAGCAGCAGTGGCTGTGGAGGCAGGTGCAGCAAATAAGGTTGGCGGCTCCATAACCCGCTGCATCCTTCCGGAATGTTTATTACATGCCTCACAGCCTGCATTTCAGTATCAAAAAAAGACTTACCTACAGTAATTACGAAGCTCCGGCAGAGCAGCCGAATACCCCAGTTTGTAGGCTTCGCTGAAGTGCATGCAGGCCAGGTGCTGTTGTTCCTGCTCTTTTTCGGTGCGGCCAAGGAGGTAAAAGACACGACCGTTGGTAGGATCGGCAGCCAGCACCCGCTTGTAGTCGGCCTCCGAGAGGTTAAAAGTTCCTTTTATATAATACCCAAAGCCCCGGTAAGTTAAGGCTGTTGTCCATGCCTCCCCGCCCTGGCTATGTTTGAGAAACGTTGTTAAGTCAGTGATAGCCGCTTCTGTTTTCCCGAGATAAAACAGCCTTACCTCACCCCGGTCCAGGTAGGCAGCGTAGAGGGTGCTGTCGGTGGAAATGGCCTGTGTAAGATCGCGCTCTGCCAGTTTGTACTGCGAGAGCTGCTTGTAACATTTCCCCCGCATATAATAGGTGTAAGCCGGCACTGTATCCTGCAAAGCGATGGCCTGGTTAATATCCTGGAGCGCGGCTTTAAAATTTTCGTACACGTTCATCTCCAGGCCGGCCCTTGCCAGGTACACTTCCGGGCGCTTCGGCATGAAATGGATGGCATCGTTGAGCAGGCTATGGGCGTTGCTATATTTGCCTTGTTCTATATAGGTTAACGCTGTTTTATATTTATCTTCGCCTGTAATGTGGTCCATTACCAGCTTGAGCAGCAGGCTGAAAAGCAGGATGCCGCCAATCAGGGCCAGCGTAATGTACAGGTCTTTCCGGGAGAAGCGGTTCCGGTTTACCGGGATGCTCTGGTAATACCGTTCCGACACCGAAGCAGGCGGCCTGGTCTGGCGGTAGCGGGGATTGTAGTAAGCCTGTTGTTGCTGCATCATGCGCCGGCGCTCGCGCTGGTACTGCAGTTTCAGGTCGTACATGGCGCGCTTGTTTGCGTTCGAGAGCGTCTGGTAAGCCGTGTTAATCAATTTAAACTGCTCCTCGGCAAGCACATTGCCCGGATTTTTATCCGGATGATACTTGAGCGCAAGGCGTTTATATGCCAGCTTTACTTCCTGCGATGTAGCTGTAGCGCCTATGCCTAATACGGTATAGAAATTAATATCCAAGGATGCCAGTATACAAAATATAAATCAAACTGCTGCCAAATTCGTTCGAGATACTGCAATATCCGTACTACAATCAAACTTGCAAACTTTGCGTAAATTATACAGTTTATACGCGTATACAGAAAAAGCAATATAAAAAGCCTGACACTATGGTAAATAAAGACAACGGAACACGGGAAAAAAATCCTAACCTGATGGAGAACCTGATGGGCTACATCGATACCCGCATCGATATTATCCGGCTCGAGATCCAGGAAAAGCTAAAAGGAGCCTTTGTAGGAATTGTACATGGTATTTTACTCGGCTTTTTTGCTTTTATGAGCGTTATTTTTGTTAGTATTTTTCTGGGTCTGCTCCTTAACCACCTCCTCGACAGTACCTTTTGGGGTTTTGGCATCATAGCACTTCTTTATGTCATTATCCTGGTTGTACTGGTAGTTGGTCTTGATAAAAAGGTGTTTAATAATATTGCTGACAAGACATTTGATAATACGATTTATAAGACTGATAAAAGAGAAAAATCGATATGAGCGAGTTAAAAAACCCCCTGTTTGACAACGAGCGTGATCTCCTGGAACGGCAGAAAGAAGAATACAAAAATGCCCTGATGGGCGACGTGGCACAGCTAAAAACACAGTCGCAGGAAATTGGCAAGAAAGTAGCCATTGCCGGCGGTGTGCTGATGGCCGGCCTGCTGTTATCGCGGATGTTTGGCGGCAGCAAAAAAAAAAGTAAAAAACTAACGAAAGAAGGTCCTTCCGCCGTACCTGTCGGCTACATTCCTCCCATACCTCCCGAAGCCGGATACCAGCACTACAACCCGCTGGTGCATGAGCAGGCACAGGGTTATAATATGCCCCCGGAAGCGATCCACTACGCACCGCCTCACCAGGGCCAGCACACCGGCGTTGCCAAATCCTTTATGAATTCGGAACTGGTGCAGATGCTGACAAGCCAGCTGGCAGCGCTGCTAATGGTGTACCTCACAAAAAAGGTAGAGGAATATTTAAACAGTGTATCTAAAAATCCCGATATTGCGCCTATACCCATCGTGGTAAGTGATACTGAAGCGACAGAATATTATCCGGAAGAGGATGCCCTTTGAGAAATTTCACATAAAACATACGTATGAACCAGGCAGGAAGTATTTTGCGGTACTGCTCGATCCGGACAATGTGGATGACAGCTCCTGCCTTCAGTTGCTTGCTTTAAGTGAGGCCAACCCAATAGATTTCTTTTTTATTGGCGGCAGCCTGCTCACCACCGACAACCAGGCCCAGGTAATCAGGCTGATCAAATCGAGTACCGATGTGCCTGTTATCCTTTTCCCGGGCAACAGCCTGCATATCGACACGCAGGCCGACGGTATATTGCTGCTTTCACTTATCTCGGGTCGTAACCCGGACTTCCTGATCGGGCAGCATGTGCTCTCGGCGCCCATATTAAAAGCCAGCAAGTTAGCCATTTACCCGACCGGCTATATGCTGGTTGACTCCGGGCGCCAGACTACCGTTTCGTACATGAGCGGCACCACGCCTATTCCGTATGATAAACCGGCCATTGCGGCCTGCACGGCTATGGCCGGCGAGCTGCTGGGCCTGCAGTACATTTACATGGATGGCGGCAGCGGCGCACGTGAACCTATAAGTGCAGAAATGATAGCGGCTGTACGGGCAGCTGTTGACATTCCGATAATAGTGGGTGGCGGCATTAACACAGCAGAGAAAGCACAAGCAGCTTTAACAGCCGGTGCAGATGTGATTGTGGTAGGTAACCACATAGAAAAAAACCCCGGCTTTTTAGCCGAGGTTTCTCAGATTGTCTCTTCTTTTAATCAGGTAGTACCTTAAGCGCTGGTAGCCGATTCGCGGCGGCGCATTTTACCGGCAGGTATACCAAACATCATTTTAAAGCGACGGCAGAAGTACGCAGTGTCTTTGTAGCCTACGTCTTTGCCAATTTCACGAATACTCTTCTTGGTAGTGCGAAGCAGGAATACGGCACGCTCCATGCGCTGGTACTCGATGTAGTCCTGCGGATTGATGCCGGTCAGCATTTTGAAATACTGGCCTACATAATCTTCAGAAACGTTTGCCACATTAGACAGCACCTTGTTGGAAAGGTCGCCGCCGATGTTCTCTTTAATGTAGTTAAAGAGGTCGATCAGGCGCGGATCTTTGAAGTAGGTGCTGTTTGTTGCCAGCTGCTCCACGAACATCTTGTTACGCAGGATGTGGCGGATAATCTCTACAACAATGTTTTCGGTGTAGATGCTGATTAAACGCTCCTTGCCCGGCAGGTCCTGCATAGACTCTTCCACAACTTTGATAACCAGGTTGGCCAGCTTGTTGTTGTTAGAGATCAGGAAAGCCGGCAGATCCAGCGATGCAAAGAAGTTAACCGAGTCGAATACTTTCGCTTCGAAGCTAACGTAGCTGTGGCTGTCTTCGGCATCTCCAATCAGATCCAGATCGTTGTTTGCTTTAAAGAATTTCTCCCTGTTGGTGATAAGGTCGTCGTTCGTAATGCTTCGGCCTTCGCCGGAACCATACGTAATTCTTGTACTGCGACCTCCCGGAACAAACAGAAGCTCCCCTTCTTCTACCATTTGTTCCTCTTTACCAAAAAAGATGCTTCCTTTATGAAGCAGGATCAGATTGTTGCCGACATCGTAGAAGTTGCGCACCGTAAACGGTTGTTGCAACACCAGATTTTTAGCTTTAATGAATCGCACCCCAAGCGACTCAATAATCTTATTGTAATCTTCCATTTTGTGTTACCAACTAACTTTTATACTAATAAACCCTTTTATTTGGCCTAAAGCTAAGGTTTATCTTCATAAAATTCAAATTATATTTAAAAAATAAATTTTAATTCAAAAAACCATATCTAGGCGTAATGCAGCCCAAAAACAAAGTTTTAACAACGTTGTTACTTGAGCAATTCTCTTGAAATTACAATTTTCTGTATTTCAGAGGTCCCCTCGTAGATCTGCGTGATTTTTGCATCGCGCATCAACCTCTCCACATGATATTCTTTCACATACCCATACCCTCCATGAATTTGTACAGCTTCTATAGTTGTTTCCATTGCCACCTTTGAGGCAAACAGTTTTGCCATTGCTCCGGATGTTGTGTAATCCTGGTGCGAATCTTTATGACTTGCCGCTTTAAAGCATAACAAACGAGCGGCCTCAATGTTTGTAGCCATATCCGCTAATTTAAACTGTATGGCCTGGTGCTTTGCAATCTCCACTCCAAAGGCCTTTCGTTCTTTTGAATAGTTGAGGGCAAGCTCGTAGGCACCGGAAGCTATGCCGAGCGCCTGAGCTGCTATTCCTATTCGTCCGCCTGCCAGGGTAGCCATGGCAAATTTAAAGCCGAAGCCATCCTCTCCTATCCTGTTTTCTTTCGGCACCTTTACGTCGGTAAACATTAAAGAGTGCGTATCGGAACCGCGTATCCCCAGCTTGTTTTCTTTGGTGCCTACCACAAAACCGTCCGAATCGCGCTCTACAATAAACGCATTAATGCCATGCGAGCCTTTCTCGGGATGCGTTTGCGCCATCACCAAATACACCGAGGCTGTACCTCCGTTCGTGATCCAGTTCTTGGTGCCGTTCAGCAGGTAATAGTCGCCCATGTCTTCGGCTGTAGTATGCTGCGAGGTGGCATCTGAACCAGCCTCCGGTTCCGATAAGCAGAAGGCGCCGATAACCTCGCCTGTTGCCAGCCGGGTCAGGTACTTTTGCTTTTGCGCTTCGGTTCCGTATTTCTCGAGCCCCCAGCACACCAGCGAATTGTTTACCGACATTACAACAGCAGCAGAAGCATCTACTTTGGAGATCTCCTCCATGGCCAGCACATACGAAATGGTATCCATGCCGCCGCCGTTATACTTCGGGTCCACCATCATTCCCAGAAAGCCAAGCTGCCCCATCTTACGGACCTGCTCCGCCGGAAACTTCTGGTGCTCATCTCGCTCTATAACGCCAGGTAAAAGCTCTGTCCGGGCAAACTCACGGGCAGCATCCTGTACTGCCAAGTGCTCTTCTGTAAGTTGATAGTTCATACCTGTTTAGCGTTAAGCGTCGGGTGAGTAGACTTCTACGAAAGCAAAACTATGAATTTTTATATTAGTAACGTACTTTCTACGTAAATTTATTATGCACGCCTACTAAAAAATTTTAAAAAAATTAAAAACTGCCACACAAAAATACAACAGTACCTTTAATAGGCTTCGTTCAGCTGTTTTAAAACAGGCCCTCAGGCAGCAGAAACGGCCTTTTGGGCACAACAGAAAAAATACTTAGTGATTTATACGGATACTGGCAAAAAGTTATATCTATGCTGCTGTTTTTCTGCTGTTGCCGTCCGGGCAAGGCTGTGGTAAAAGTGGCTGCAAAAAAATTTAAGCCATCAAACAAAATGGTTCAGGACATACTGCTTTGGCAGCAGCAGCCAGAAGGTTAACCATCAAACCTTTACCGCCACCCGCCGCTGAAGTGCAGCAGCGGCTGTGGTGGCAGGAGCAGAATACTTTTTACAGATACACAGCCGATTCATAGGCACTATTTAATTCTGCTGCACCAGCCACCACAGCCTCTGCTCAAAATTGTGGAAGCAGGTTTACGATAGTATGACAACTTATTTACCCAGGAAGGGCTTAAAAAAAATGCCCGGCAAGTACGCCAGGCATTTTGTCTGTATTCTAAATGTATCGTTTATTTTGATTTAGTCACGCCGCCCGAGCAGCAACGATGCGTAGTAAAGCAGTGTGGCCAGCGAGCCCAGTGCCGCCACCACATAGGTTAAGGCAGCCCATTTCAGGGCATCTTTAGACAGGCCGTACTCCTGCTGCGTTACAATGTTGTTGTTCCTGATCCAGGCCAGCGCTCGCTTACTTGCGTCAAACTCTACAGGCAAGGTCACAAAGCTGAAGATGGTGGTAAGCGCGAACAGCGATACACCTATCGCCAGTGGCACCGGCGTAGACTGCAGCATGAAAATACCGATCAGGATAATCCACTGCATGTAACGGGAGGCAATGCTCAGTGCAGGCACCATGGCCGAACGGAACTTCAGGAAGCTGTACGCTTTGGCATGTTGCACAGCGTGGCCACATTCGTGCGCGGCTACCGCTGCGGCGGCGGCACTGCGCGCTTCATACACGTATTCGCTCAGGTTTACCGTTTTATCGGCCGGGTTGTAATGGTCCGTTAAACGGCCTGCCACCGAAATTACCCGCACATCGGTAATGCCATGGTCGGCCAGCATCATTTCCGCTATCTCGCGGCCCGTGTGACCGGACTGCAGCGGAATTTCGGAGTATTTTTGAAATTTACTTTTCAATCGCCAGCTAACCAGCATACTGGCCAGCATAAATACGATGACTATTATATATATTCCAGGCATAGCTATACTTATTTAGTTTCTTGGTTCTCTATTTTCTTTACGATATTGGTTGTAGAATAGCCTTTTACCAGCGGCACAGTTTTTACTTCGCCTCCCCTGCCTAAAACGATTTCGTGCCCCACAATATTTTCGACACTATAATCGTCGCCTTTTACTAAAATATCAGGTTGCACGGCTTTTATAAGCTCGAGGGGTGTGTCCTGGTCGAAAAGCACTACCGCATCCACAAACAATAAGGATGCCATGACGCGTGCCCGTGACATTTCGTCCTGAAGCGGGCGGCTCGGACCTTTTATACGGCTAATGGAGCAGTCTGTGTTGAGTCCTAAGACTAATTTATCGCCAAGTTGTCGTGCTTTCTCCAGGTAATCGACGTGGCCCAGGTGCAGCAGATCGAAGCAACCGTTGGTAAAAACAATTTTAAGGCCCTGGCGGCGCCAGGTTTGCAGCAGTTCCTGCAGTTGGGGGAGGGTTAGAATTTTATCCTTTGAGTTCATGTGTTTGTGCTTTTGCATCTACAGCCTGTGCCACAGCGCTTGTACGCGGCCGCAGCATAGTTGCCATAAAGCTAAGCACTCCCATCAGAACAACCAAAAGCGTTTGCGAAGTATGGGCCAGCAGCGCATAAGCCATGCCTGCTTCTTTGGGCACACCATACAGCAACAGGGTAGTTTGCACAGCCAGATGATACACCCCTATACCACCCTGAACAGGCGCTGCCATCCCTAAACTGCCAATCACCAAAACAGATAAGCCGGCAGAGAATGAAAGACCGGAGGTAGCAGGCAGCGCATACAGCACCACGAGGCTCATGAAATAGAACATCACCCACACAAATACGGAATGGCTCCAGAAAGCAAACTGCTTATCTACTTTTGTAATACTGAAAATTCCCTGCAGCATTCCTTTTATAAAAGAAACAACACGTATAAAATAACTGTTGCGGCGCAGTTTGTTCAGAAACAGGAGTATCAGCACAGCCACTGCCACCACACCGGCCAGCAACAGGCTGCCAAATACGTACAGCGTACTGAGGCCCTGTTCCACACTATTGTACTTCTCGGTAAAGGAACTGAAAAAGAAATCGCGGAGGCGGTCGAACTCGAAGAGCAGCGTTAAGCCCAAAGCCCCCAGCAGCATGAGCATGTCGATAAAACGTTCCGCGATCACCGTTCCAAAACCGGTATTTACAGGCAGGTTATCAGTACGTTTCAGGACACTGCACCGCACCACTTCCCCCATCCGGGGCAGCACCAGGTTGGCAAGGTAACCTATCATCATGGCATGGTAGGTATTGGCCAAGGACGGCTGGTAACCCGTTGGTTTTATCTGCAACTGCCAGCGGTAGGCCCTGCTTACATAAGCCACCACTCCCATTACCAGCGAAACGATGATCCAGAAGTAGTTGGCATGCTTGAATTCGGCCCACATTCTTTCAAAGTCGAGTTCTCTGAGGGCATACCACATCAGAAAAACAGATACCCCCAGAAAGGAAATATACTTTAAAACAGAAAGCAGTTTGTTCATGCAGAAAAGCTATACCAGGCGGTTGTGCTGGTCGGGGAAAATTAAGGTTGGCTTGTGTGTTTTAGCGTCTTCGAACCGGATAGAACAATAGGAGATAACAATAACAATATCGCCCACCTGCACTTTGCGGGCAGCAGGCCCGTTTAAACATACCGTGCCTGTACTTCTTTCGCCTTTGATAACGTACGTCTCGAACCGCTCGCCGTTGTTAATATTAACAATCTGTACTTTTTCATTCTCCACGATGTTGGCCGCATCCATCAGGTCCTCATCAATGGTAATGCTACCCACATAATGAAGCTCGGCCTGCGTAACCTTACACCGGTGAATTTTGGATTTTAAAACCTCGATTTGCATGGTTTGGTAAAATAAAAGCGCAAAGTTATAGAATAAGCCGGACATTCACTATTAAAGGAAACGCAAGGCTCTTGTACAAGCTAAACAAACTACACTTCCTTTAAATTCACAAGCAGGTTATCGATAAGCCTTACCGGCCCTACATAGGCCGCAATGCAAAGCGCTACTTCCGGCAATGCCAGTACATCCGTTACGGGTTGCATGGTTTTTGGATTGGCAATTTCAAAGTATTCCAGCTTTACCTGGTCTACCTGCTGCAGCGCACGGGCCACCTCTTCTTTTATTTCCGCAACGGATTTGCTGTGCAACTGTGCTTTCGCCAGCTGCAGTACCTTGTACAGGTTCACGGCCAGCTTGCGCTGCTCCGGGTCAAGCCTTTTGTTCCGCGACGACATCGCCAGCCCATCCTGCTCCCGCACTGTGGGGTAACATACCAGTTCCAGATCAAAACTCAGCGCCTGCACTATCTGCCGCACAATGGCCACCTGCTGCAGATCCTTTTGCCCGAAGTAGGCCCTGTGCGGCTGCACCAGGTTAAAAAACTTACTTACTACCGTCGCAACGCCACTAAAATGGCCCGGGCGGTGCTTTCCTTCCATCACGCCCTCCAGCTCTCCGAAACTAAATCGGAGCGGCGACTGTTCCGGATAAATATCCAATACTTCAGGCACAAACAGGTAGTCGCAGGCTACTGAGTTCAGTAATGCTATATCCTGTTCTAATGCGCGGGGATAGAGCTTATAGTCATCGGAGTTGTTAAACTGTATCGGATTGATAAAGATGCTACAAACAGTAATATCATTTTCTTGTGCGGCGGCACGCAGCAGTTGCAGGTGCCCCTCATGCAAAGCACCCATAGTAGGTACAAAGCCGATGCTTTTTCCACTGCAACGAAGTGCCTGTACAACTGCCCGGAGGGAATTCCCCTTCTCAATAACTTCCATGTGAGCGGATTTTTCTAAATTTTAAACCGGTGAAGGCCGACAAAAGTAACTTATAGCCGAAAAAATTGAAAATTAGAAAAATTTTGACTAATTTTGCACGTCCCATTACTATTGCGTTTTAATTTTAATATCATATCCATGTCCAAATTGCGAATCTTATACATTGCCACCGAAATCCTTCCATTTTTACAGACTACCAAGGTAGCAGAGTTTTTGCAGACCTTACCACAGGGTATGCAGGAACGAGGGATGGAAATCCGCATTTTTGTTCCAAGATTCGGCTTAATTAACGAGCGTAAAAACCGATTGCATGAGGTTGTGCGTCTTTCTGGTATTAACATAGCCGTTGGAGATGATGAAAAACCACTTGTAATCAAAGTAGCTTCAATTCCGAATGCTAAGTTACAGGTTTATTTTATTGACAACGAAGACTATTTTCACAGAAAATCCGTTTTTGTTGACAAGAACAATAAATTTCACCAGGATAACGACGAGCGGGCCATCTTCTTCTGCAAAGGAGTACTGGAAACCGTGAAGAAACTTGGCTGGCAACCAGATATTGTACACTGTAATGACTGGATGACGGGCCTTGTTCCCATGTACCTGAAGACTACCTTTAAAAAAGATCCGATATTTAAAGATGCAAAGTCTATCTTTACGGTTTATAACCACGACTACCAGCATAAATTTGGCAGCGATTTGCTGGCAAAGGTAAAAATGCTGGATATTGATGACAGCATGCTGACACACCTGGAGTCTGGTGATATCGACAGCTTTATTAAAATAGGTATGCACTACGCTGACTCTGTTATCAAAACGAATGAGGATTTCAGTGAAAACATAAACGCGCTTTTTACTGATTTTACTCAGACAAACTGCATTAACACCATCAGCGCCGACGACAACTTATTAGATTCTTACTACAACCTGTATAATGAACTTAGCCGTTAGGAGACTTTTTCTTTTCTTCTTTTCTATTACTGCCCTTAGCGCCTGTGACGACCCGAATGAAATTGGACTTGAATTGCAGGAGGGCAACCAAATCGGGACCGAATTTACTGATACAATTACCATCAATACAGGTACTGTACTTTTAAGCGACTCTGTTTCTTCGTTCAAACTTACGCCATCTTTGGTTGGGTATTACGCCGACCCTGTGCTTAACACCCAAACGGCAACGACCTACACTGAGGTTGGAGCAGGCAGCTCTGATCTTACGACGTTAGCCAATGGCACAACCCTGACCCTTGACTCGCTGGTGCTCACCCTCGACTACTCCTTTATTTATGGAGAAAAGTCAGCGGCCTTAACCGTGAGTGTACACGAGTTAACAGAAGGCTTTTCGGAAAGGGGCTCCTATTTCACCAACTCTACGCTCGCATATAAACCAAATCCTGTTGGCTCGACGACGTTTACACCAAGTATTCTCAAAACCAAGGTTACAAACGTAGATTCTGCCGTAGTAGCCAGAATTAAACTGGATGCGGATTTTGCCCAAACCTTACTGGAACAGGCGGGTCAGGAAAGCCTGGCATCGCAGCAGAAGTTTAATAATTTCTTAAAAGGGATCGCCCTTGTTCCGTCTACTGATAATCCGGCCAGTATTGTAGGTTTCAATATGAATTCTACAGCAACAGCCATGCGGTTGTATTATAAGGCAGGCACAGAAGCAACGCAGAAAGTACATGTGTTCAATTTTTCGGGCAGCGACGTCCGAAACTTTTACAGTGTAACAGCAGACCGTGCAGGAACTACCCTTGCCACCCTGGAAGGGAATGGCAGCTTTGTACCTGCTTCTGAAACCGGAAACGAGAGCTTCGTTCAGGCAAATACACAACTACTAACTAAAATTACGTTCCCGCACCTGGATGAATTCAGGGAGAAAAAAGGAAACATTATTATTAACCGTGCAGAGCTGATTTTACCGGTGACGCCTTCTTCAAACAGCACACTGCCGTCGCATCCAGCCTTTGTATTGTATGAAGCGACCAACTCTAACCGCATTAAAAGGAATGCTGCAGGGTTGCCTTTAGCCGTACAGCAGGAAGGAACCTATAACCTGAACTCTACACTTTATCCTGCAACGGTAGCCTATAACGCCAGTAAAAACCACTATCGCCTGAACATGACTTCTTTTGTTCAGGGGATTATCTACGGCAACAAAGAGAATACAGGACTGCTGTTATCATCAGGCAACGCAAGTGTTGTATCCGGTAGCCAGGTTAGCGAACGCCAGGTAACGCCGGAGCCACGTCCTTATAGAACCATCATTAGTAACACAGCCGCAGAGCCTGTAAAACTGCTTATCTATTACTCAAAACTAAATTAACACTGTTTCTGACAGGTGCTGTTAGGCACCTGTTTTACTAGAAAGACAAATTTATGTGTGGTATTGTTGCTTATGTAGGACACCGCGAAGCATGTCCTATTATTATTAAAGGGCTTAAACGCCTGGAATACCGGGGCTACGACAGTGCCGGTATTGCACTCATGAACGGCGACCTGAATGTATATAAGAAGAAAGGAAAAGTAGCTGATTTAGAAGCCTTTATTTCTGACAAGGATGTACATGGCAATATTGGCATGGGCCATACGCGTTGGGCAACACACGGTGAGCCAAACGATGTAAATGCGCACCCACATTACTCCAGTTCCAGGAATATCGCCATTATCCACAACGGGATCATCGAAAACTATGCAGCCCTGAAAACGCTCTTGATAAGCAAAGGACATACCTTCCAGAGCGAAACGGACTCCGAGGTTTTCATCAACCTGATTGAAGATATCCGGATAAACAACAACTGCACGCTGGTAGAGGCTGTACGCCTGGCGCTGCACGAGGTAGTTGGCGCCTATGCTATTGTAGTGCTTTCAAAAGACGATCCGAACCAGTTGGTAGCAGCCCGCAAAGGAAGCCCGCTGGTGTTAGGCATTGGAAAAGGCGAATACTTCCTGGCATCCGATGCTACACCAATCATTGAGTATACCAACGAAGTGGTGTACCTGAAAGACTACGAGCTGGCAGTTATAAAAGACGGTGAACTCGACATTCGCTCAAAAGAAGATATTAAGCAGACGCCTTATATCCAGCACCTGGAGCTAACACTCGATTCGATTGAAAAGGGTGGTTATGAGCATTTCATGCTGAAGGAAATATTTGAGCAGCCACGCTCAATCATGGACAGCATGAGAGGCAGAATGATTGTGGAAAGCAATCATTTGATGATGGGCGGTATTCGCGAGTTTGAAAACAAATTTGCGAATGCAGAGCGTATCCTGATTGTAGCCTGTGGTACCTCGTGGCATGCCGGTCTGGTAGCCGAATACCTGATCGAAGATTTTGCCCGCATTCCGGTTGAGGTGGAGTATGCTTCCGAATTCCGTTACCGCAACCCGATTGTTCGGGAGCGGGATATTGTAATTGCCATCTCACAGTCCGGCGAAACTGCTGATACGTTAGCGGCCATCGAGCTTGCCAAATCAAAAGGGGCCACCATTTTTGGTATTTGCAACGTGGTTGGTTCTTCTATTGCCAGAGCTACCGATGCAGGCGCCTATACACACGCAGGTCCTGAAATTGGTGTGGCCAGTACCAAAGCCTTTACAGCCCAGGTTACGGTGCTGACACTGATCTCGATGATTATCGGCAGCAAGCGTGGTACGCTTGAAACATCTAAGCTGCACCAGTTGATGGCTGAGCTGGAAAATATACCAGCCAAAGTAGAGCAGGCGCTTGCGCTGGATGAGCAGATCAAACGTATTGCAGCGCAGTACCAGGATGCTACTAACTTTATCTATTTAGGACGTGGCTACAATTATCCTGTTGCACTGGAAGGTGCGCTGAAGCTGAAAGAGATATCCTACATTCACGCTGAAGGCTATCCTGCAGCTGAAATGAAGCACGGCCCGATTGCCCTGATAGACGAGCAGATGCCTGTGGTGGTAATCGCCACGAAAGATAGCTCGTACGAAAAAATTGTTTCGAACATCCAGGAAGTGCGGGCACGTAAAGGAAAAGTAATTGCGGTTGTTACAGAAGGTGATACCACCATTCCAACCATGGCTGACCACGTGATAGAGGTGCCGGAAACAAGCGAACACCTGGCGCCCTTGCTGTCTGTTATCCCACTGCAGTTGCTTTCTTACCACATTGCCGTAATGCGCGGATGTAACGTAGACCAGCCCCGTAACCTGGCAAAATCAGTTACAGTTGAATAAGAAGAGTAACTAAAGCTATAGCGAAGCGGCTGTTCCGGTTATACGGGGCAGCCGCTTTTGCTTTTATCATTCCGCTACAATTTCTCCCATAGAAGAGCTGCAGCGGCTATGGTGACGGGAGCAGCATAACAATAACTGCTAAAATGTGCGGTTAAGCCAGTGTAAATGTTGCTGCACCTGCCACCATAGCCACAGCACAAGCCAACTTATGCAGGCAGCGCAGAGACTATGGTAACAGCTGCAGAAACATTCCAAACGGAGAAGCGGCGCAAAACATGCAGTTAAAAAGTCTCCGACTTCAGGGCCTTTGTCTTTAGCAGCGGACAAATTTTGTAGCGCTCTTCCCGAGTGTCGTTGTACACCGCCTCCAGTACTTTACAAACCGTTTGCAAGCCCAGTTGGTTTGCCCACTCAAAAGGCCCCTTCGGATAATTTGTGCCGAGTTTCATGCTTAAATCTACGTGGGAGCTGCTTGCGGTTTTTTCCTGCACAGTGTAACAGGCCTCGTTGATGATCATACAAATAATACGGGGCGTCACCATTCCTACCCGGTCCTCAACCAGTAAAATGTCAGTACCCAACTGCTTACATATTGTCCCAAGTTCCTCCTCATCGGCAGCGTAAAGCAGGCTCACCTCTAACACCGGACGGTTGAAAAGCGTAGGCAGGCCATTGAAGCCAAACAAGGTGCAGGAGAAATCCTGCGCAGCAGCTACCGAAGCGAGTTGTACCAGCACGGCATTCACGAAAACCGTGAGGTGACTGTAGCCGGCATACACCCGAAGCTGCTCAGGATTCTCTGTCAGCAAGAAATCGAATACCACATCCGTCTGCTCCAGGTGTGGCGGAAGTTCCCCGTGCTTTTGCAGATAAACTGGCTGTAGCCCGGCTTCCTTGTCAGCAAACTTAGCTTTGAATTCTGCAGCCATTTCAGGTGGCGCCAAAACAACTATCCGCATATTTCTGTACTTTTGGGATGAAAGATTCAAAACAAACTATACATTATGGCACATACCATCATCAACTCATCTAACGCTCCTGCTCCTATCGGGCCTTATAGCCAGGCAACCATGGCTAACGGTGTTCTTTATGTTTCCGGTCAGATAGCCCTTGATCCGCAAAGCGGCGACTTAGTGAACGCGGACATCGAAACCGAAACGCACCAGGTTATGAAAAACCTGAAAGCCATTTTAGAAGAGGCCGGTCTTGGTTTTGAGCATGTGCTGAAGTGCAGCATCTTTGTAAAAGACTTAAATAATTTCGGACGAATCAACACCACCTACGGCAGCTACTTTACCAGCAACCCGCCTGCCCGCGAAACAGTAGAGGTGAGCCGTCTGCCCAAAGATGTAAACGTAGAAATCTCCTGTATCGCTGCGAAATAGGTAGCTACAGTGCTAAACAGCGCAGCAGCACCTGCAACATTCCGCAGGCATGCTGCGCTGTTTGTAACCCGTCAGCCACTCCAGATGCTGTTCCTGCGCCTCAAATGTTTTCTCCCGACGAGGAACTGCCTGCCGCCGGTAGCCCTTCTGTAGCTTCCTCGTCGCCGTAGACTTCTTTGTCGTGTTTGCCGGGTTCTGCGTTTACGGCCGTATGCCCTACCTCCATCTCCTGCCGTACAAACCGCACGGCGTAATCGGAAGGATAAATGTTGTGCCCGTACTTACGGGAATAGACAAACGTAAAAACTGCTCCGAAAAAAATGATCTGCGAAGTAAAAAACACCCAGGTCAGGATAACGATTACGGAGCCCGCCGCCCCATAAATAGACCCCACATCGCTTTTGCCCAGGTACATCCCGATAATGACCCTAGCCAGGGAAAAAAGCAGTGCCGTTACCAGCGCCCCCACCCACACATCGCGCCACTTTATTTTGGCATCGGGCAGGTACTTGTAAATACTGGCAAACATGAACGAGATAATTACCAGGTTGAGCAGGAAGTTGGCGCCATGCAGCACATACACCACCCAACCCGAAAAGCGCACCGTCAGGTAATCGCCTACCACCACCAGCAGGGTGTTGGCCAGCAACGACACGAGCAGGAGAATCGCCATCGCCAGGATCATCCCGAACGAAAGCACACGGTCGAACAGGAGCTTCAGGTAGGCGCGTTTCGGGTTTGGCCGCACGCACCATATTTCGTTTAAGGAATCCTGCAGCGAAATAAAAACACCGGTCGCCGCCACAAACAGCATTACTACCCCAACTATGGTGGCAAAGTTCATGTCGGTGAAGTAGTTCACGTTCTCCACCATTTTCTGCACCTCGTAGG
Source organism: Botryobacter ruber (assembly GCF_003347595.2). GTDB lineage: Bacteria > Bacteroidota > Bacteroidia > Cytophagales > Hymenobacteraceae > Pontibacter > Pontibacter ruber_A. Next base: position 380,353 of record NZ_QCZK02000024.1, read on the forward strand.
CTCCTTCCGAGCCTATCATTTCTTTAATCTGGTAGTAAATTTCGCCGGAAACGGCCCGCTCTCCAAAAACATAACCTGCCGCATTAATAATGATGATCAGCATGGGAGGCAACGCAAAGATGGTATAATACGCCAGGGCAGCACCTTTCTGGAAAGAGTTGTTATCCACAAACTCCATGGATGTTTCCTTTAGCAGGAGCCAGATGGTAGTATGTACGTGCTTGATGGGCATTAACGGCAGCTTTTTATACACAGGTGTACTTTGACAGATACGAAATCCGCTGATTATGTTTGTACCTGTACTGCCTTCTGCACAGGCTTTACCAGAATGCCACACGCTGCAATTACGGAAACGTAACATTATTTTGTAACTTTAGGGCAGAATTAGAAAAGCTTTGTTCAGATAACCATTCATGGAAAGAGAAGTTAGAGTACGCTTTGCCCCGAGCCCGACCGGGCCTCTCCATATTGGCGGCGTTCGCACTGCCTTATACAACTACCTGCTTGCCAAAAAAGTGGGCGGTAAAATGATTTTACGCATCGAGGATACAGACCAGAACCGCTTTGTGCCCGGTGCTGAAGATTATATTCTGGAGTCGCTGAAGTGGTGCGGCATTGAGCTGGATGAGAGTCCGGTGGTGGGTGGACCCTATGCGCCGTACCGCCAGTCGGAGCGCAAGCCCATGTACATGCAGTATGCCATGCAACTGATTGAGAGCGGCCACGCCTACTATGCTTTCGATACAGCGGAGGAGCTGGATGCCATGCGGGAGCGCCTGAAAGCGGCCAAAGTAGCTACGCCACAGTACAACTCCATCACCCGCAACACCATGCGCAACTCCCTCACCCTGCCCGAGGACGAGGTGAAGCAGCTCCTGGATTCGGGAGCGCCGTATGTGATCCGCCTGAAGGTGCCGCGCAAAGAGGAAATCCGCCTGAAAGACCTGATCCGGGGTTGGGTAATGGTACACTCTTCTGCCATCGACGACAAAGTGCTGATGAAATCGGACGGCATGCCGACGTACCACCTGGCCAATATCGTAGACGACCACCTGATGCAGATCACGCACGTGATCCGGGGTGAGGAATGGCTGCCATCGGCGCCGCTGCATGTGCTGCTGTACCGCTACCTGGGCTGGGAAGACACCATGCCCGAGTTTGCGCACCTGCCCCTGCTCCTCAAGCCCGACGGCAACGGCAAACTGAGCAAGCGCGACGGCGACAAACTGGGTTTCCCGGTGTTCCCGCTGCGCTGGACCGATCCGTTTACAGGCGAAGTGTCGAGCGGCTACCGCGAGAGCGGCTATTTGCCGGAAGCTTTTGTGAACTTCCTCGCTTTCCTGGGCTGGAACCCGGGCACGCAGCAGGAGCTGTTTACCATGGATGAGCTGGCCGATGAGTTTACCATTGAACGTATCGGCAAGTCCGGTACCCGTTTCGATATTCAGAAAGCCCGTTGGTTTAATGAGCAGTACCTGCGCGCCAAACCCGATGCCGAGCTGGCAAAGTACCTGCTGGCTGCCCTGGAGGAGCACAACATTTCCTGCACCCAGGAAAAAGCAGAAAAGATTGCCGGTCTGATGAAAGAACGTGTAAGCTTCCCGCAGGAGTTCTGGCGCGAGGCGTCTTATTTCTTTGTGGCGCCAACGGAGTATAACGAGAAGGTAGCAACCAAAAAATGGAACAGCCAGGCCGTGGCCGTATTCGAAGATTTTAAAAACGAGCTGCCAGCGCTGCAGAACTTCAATGCCGACAGCGTAAAAGAACTGCTGCTGGGCATCCTGGAGCGCCACAACATGAAAATTGGTCAGGTAATGCAGGCGCTTCGTTTAGCTGTAACAGGCGCCGAAGCTGGTCCGGACCTGATGCAGATCATCGAAGTAATTGGCAAGGAAGAAACTGTTTCGCGTATCGGAACAGCCATCGAAAAGTTAAGTCAATACGCGACAGCATAAGCTATCGCTTACTATTCAGGAAAGGCTGATCCGGGAAACGGGTTAGCCTTTTTTGCTTTTACAAGCCATAAAAAAGTTCTCTGCAGCTACCACCACAGCCGCTGTGCCACATCAGACAGGGCATTAGCAGTTCAACGCCGCAACTTATTTCGTGCTTTTTCCTTATAACTAGGTAGCATACAAATAAAGAGAACTATGGCTAAGAATAAAAAAGAAGGAAAAAGCTCCAAAAAGCCCAAAGTACACAAAGATTTGGAAGGCTTCGAAATAAAGGTAAACCCGCAAGGCGAGATCATCACGAACTACAGCATCGATAAAATAAATGAGTTCCTGAACAAAAACGTGGAAGACAAAAAGCTCATGAAGCGCGATGCGGCTGAGAAAGCAAAACGGGAGGAAGAAGAGGCTTATCATATAGAGGAGACAGAAGAAGTAGAAGAGACAGATGAAGATTTTGTAAAGAATACAAATGCTGTTTCTGACGATGAAGATGATCTTCCTATCAAAAAGAAGCGAAAAAAGGGCGACGATGACGATGATGACGACGATGAGCTCGATGATGAAGACGATGACGATCTGAAATAACAAAGCGCCTGAGAAAAAGGAATAGCACCTCCAACGGGAAAAGGATGAACGACTGGAACCAGGTCTTTCATCCTTTTCTGTTTCCAGGCCTTAGGAGCAGCGGCTGTGGTGGCAGCTGCAGCAGACTTTTTTGGACCACAGATTTACCGGATTAAAGGATGACACGGATGTTTTAGTACCGGATAGCAAGCGGTTTATACCAAACAGTATTTACTCAGTTCCATAAAACTACTCCTCCTTTGTCATCCCTGTAGGGACCTTGTGGGCTTTAAATTGGGCCCCTACCCCAAACTGCAATCAAGCTAGCTACTGGAGGTCGTGTAATGGAAGATCCTTTTTACTATTTGGTATAATTTACCAGCTACAAAACTTGCCCCCTTTCTTCAATAAATGTATTTTGCTCTTACAACCTTTCTATCAACAGAACTATGAGAAACTCACACGAAATCGACTACAAAATTTTTGGCAACGACATACAGGTGCTGGAGATTGAGCTGGACCCAAACGAAACAGTAATTGCCGAAGCAGGCGCCATGGTGTACATGGAAGAAGGCATCGATTTCCAGACGAAGATGGGCGATGGCTCCAACCCGAACCAGGGCTTTTTTGGCAAGCTGGCCTCCGTTGGCAGTCGCCTGATTACCGGCGAGTCGCTGTTTATGACGCACTTTACGCACCGGGGCTATGGCAAGAGCCGCGTGGCCTTTTCAGCTCCGTACCCGGGTACCATCCTGCCCATCGACCTGAAGGAAGTATACACCAACAGCCTGATTGTGCAGAAAGATGCGTTTCTGGCAGCAGCGCTGGGCACGAAAGTAACCATGCATTTTAACCAGAAGCTCGGTTCGGGCCTGTTTGGCGGCGAAGGTTTCATCCTGCAGAAGCTGTCCGGCGACGGACTGGCCTTTATCCACGCGGGCGGCACTATTGTAGAAAAGCAACTCAACAACCAGACGCTCCGCGTAGACACGGGCTGTGTAGTTGCCTTTGAACCAGGTATTGATTTCAGTGTGCAACGCGCCGGCGGGTTGAAATCCATGATATTTGGCGGGGAAGGACTTTTCCTGGCTACGCTACGCGGCACGGGCCGGGTGTGGCTGCAGTCTATGCCGGTGAAGAAGCTGATTGAGGCACTGATGCCGCAGGGCGAGAACCAGAACAAGGAAGGCGGCTTTATGAGCTCTTTCCTGGAGTAGCAGCTTTAGAAGCAACAGCACCAGCAGGTGCATTAAAGTGTCTCCCGCCACAGCCTGTCCTCCCGGATGTGGCGGGAGCGACTGTTTACTTTGCCATTCCCCTCGAAGGAGATGGCACGGGCGGAGGAAATGTAGTCAGCAGGTTTGGGCAGAACAGCAGTATTTACGCCGAACCGCCTGCCTTTGTGCAGGTTAATCACACTGTGCTCGTCCTGGAGCGTGAGCCGGGCACTGTTGCTGATGCTGATGTAGCCGCCTTTCTGCACCGAGATACGCCCGCTGTCATACAAAGTCACCAAGGCACTGTCCGGTACGACCAACGTACCGCCTTTATTTACAGTGATGGTATAGTTTGCCACGTTTGCGTTTCGGAGTTCGAGCACGCCGCCATCGTTTACCGCGATGCCCTGCCACGGCTGAGCCGTAAACGGCTGCACCTGCCCCCCATCCAGCACCAGTTTCCCACCAGCGTTAACGGTTATGCCCGCTTGCAAAGGCATTGCCAGGCTACAGGTCAGGTGCAGCGAGCCTCCCTGCTCCACCACAATATCCTGGTACATGCGCATCCGGAAGCTCCAGCTTTCTTCTTTTGTAATGCTATACGGTACCGGAGCATAGGCTTCCTGAATGTACTTCTGCACACTGCCCATCACGGAAGCACGATGCATCACGCCTGCCTGCATAGGCGAAATGTAAGTGTAGTTATCCGGACCGAAAGACATTAAGTTGTTCGTTATTTTATCGGTAGCAGATGCACCTGCCGCGACCACCCAACCCTGGTTCAGGTGCGGACAATTGCTGTTTCCGGCACTGCCATAGATATCTTCCAGGTAATCGGGCGGATAGCAGTGCCTGCCGCTGAACGTATGATCCAACTCTAAAATATGCCCCAGTTCGTGTGCCAGTACCGTGACGGAGCGATAGCCCGCGTGATGCTTCAGCATTACGGCATAAGCATCGTCAGTCGGCAGAAAGTCGAAACTTGTAAAGCCGTTTGCTCCCGTTGTTAACACAGCTTCTGCCGTCGCACCACTACCTCCTCCGCCTTCTATGGCAACAGTCGCAACAGGATGATTAAACATTCCCGGGCTTAACACCTGTATTTCCGTCACCTGCCCATCTACCACTACAGCCTTAGCTGTTGCACCATACGCAGGAACAGGAGAGGAAATGGTGACTGCAGGAGGAGCCTCCGCTGTGTAGCCTGAACCACCGTTTGTAACGTTTATCTTGCTCAGCTTTACCTGGTAAGAACCGTCTGTAAACAAGATATTCAGCTGCCTGGTGCGTTCCGGATCAGTGGCTTTAACTTTATCCATCAGCTTTTTGGCATCACAACTTTGGTAGAGTGCATCGTCCTGGTAAAAATAAATGCGCTCCTGCCCCGGTGACCCCAGGTCGAACCGGAAACGGGTGTCGTTGTCTGGCAAAGCAGCAGGAAACCCAGGTATGGGATCGGTGGGGGCTATAACATCGCCGAATATCTGGTTTAAGCGGGTAATCCAGCTTAGCAGGTGCTCTTTGTCTGACTCCTGAAAATTACCCTGCCCGTTTGCAGGCTGAAAAATATTGAAATTCAGTTCAATGGTTTTGATGGGCGCATTGTGCAGCGGGAAGTCACCTCCTTTGGGTACCCAGTTTTTCAGATCTCTGTAAAAGTTGTAAGCAGTCCCGGTTTGGCGGCAATGGCTGTAAGCCGGTGGGGCAACCTGTGCGGTAAGGGAATAGGTACTGAAACAAAGCAGCAGAAACAGGATAAGTTTTTTCATGATCAAACATTTTCCAGATGCAATCTTTTTCTGAGTCAGGCGATCCTGATTAACTAAAACAGACAGCTGGCACAGCGGCCTTTCCTCAACTAACTGTGTAAACTCAAAAAGCATGCCCGTTGCGCTCCTGCCAGTAATACGCACCCTGCAACGTAGCTGCTGTTTGATTCTCCGAGACTATCCCCTTGAGGGGATTATAGGGGTGTAAAGCTCGGAGGTAAAACGTCTAAAATTATGTTCTCAGAGTTTATTCGCAGCTGTAAACACCCCTCTCGCTCCCCTCAAGGGGAGAATCCGCTAGAATGAAACGCCCTTATCCTGCACCGGATTAGCCGTATAAAAAGAAAAGCGCCTCAGCGTGTGTATTGCCAAGGCGCTCGCGTGATGAAATGCTGCAAGCTTACAACCCGTTTACCTGCATAATCTCCTCCAGGTATTCGCGGCTGTTGCTGAGGCGGGGCACTTTGTTCTGGCCGCCCATTTTGCCTTTACTGCTGAGCCAGTTCAGGAAGGTACCTTCGGGGGCAGCATGTACGATGGGCGCCTGCAAGGCAATGTCTTTGTGACGTTTGGCGTCGTAGTCGGAATTGATTTCGCGCAGGGTTTCGTCGAGTACCTGCGTGAACTGCTGCAGGTTATTTGGTTCTTTCCCGAACTCGATAAGCCATTCGTGCCCACCGCGCTTGCCGCTCTCCATGTACACGGGAGCAGCTGTGAAATTGGTGATAATGGCGCCAGTGGCTTGGCAGGCTTTGGTAACGGCTTCTTCTGCATTCTCCACAATCACTTCTTCGCCGAAGGCATTGATAAAGTGCTTGGTGCGGCCCGAAATTTTGATGCGATACGGGCTCAGGCTGGTAAACCGGACGGTATCGCCGATTTTGTAGCGCCACAAGCCGGCGTTGGTTGAGATAACGAGGGCATAGTTTTTCCCCAGTTCCACCTGGTCCAGCGTCAGCGTTTTAGGATTTTCGGCATCGAACTGGTCCATAGGGATGAACTCGTAGTATACGCCGTAATCCAGCATGAGGAGCATTTCGTCTTCGGTGCCGCGTTGGTCCTGTATGCCAAAGAAGCCTTCGGAGGCGTTGTATACCTCCAGGTAATTCATTTTATCGGATGGGATGAGCTCCCGGAAAAGCTGCCGGTACGGTCCAAACGCTACGGCTCCGTGCGTGAACAGTTCCAGGTTTGGCCACACCTCCAGGATGTTGCTCTTGCCGGTCGTTTCCAGTATCCGCTTCAGGAGCACATAAGTCCAGGTAGGCACACCCGACATGCTTGTTACGTTCTCCTGCACCGTTAGCTCCACCATTTTGGCGATCTTCTCCTCCCAGTTATCCATCAGCGCTACTTTCAGCGGCGGCGTGCGCATGGCTTCGGCCCAGATGGGCAGGTTCTGCATGATCACCGCCGACACATCGCCGCAGGAAGTTTTGGAATTCAGTTCGTTGGGCCGATGGCTCCCGCCTATCGAAAGGCCTTTACCGGAGAACAGTTTGGTATCGGGGTACAGGTTGACGTAGATGGAGAGCATGTCTTTACCTCCTTTGTAGTGACATTCTTCCAGCGCCTCGGGGCTTACCGGGATATACTTGCTGCGGGCGTTGGTGGTACCCGACGACTTGGCAAACCATTCAATCTCGCTTGGCCACAGGATGTTCTGTTCCCCCTTCATCACCCGCTCTATGTAAGGAAAGAGGTCTTCGTACGCCGAAACCGGCACCCGCTCCTGGTACTCCCGCACAGACTTGATGTCGGCATACCCGTACTTTTTGCCCCACTCCGTGTTTTTAGCCGTGCTGATCAGGTTCTGGAACAACTCCTCCTGCACTTCGTGCGGGTACTTCCTAAACAGATCGATCTGGTGGATCCGCTTCTTCATTACCCAGGTTACTATTGAATTTATTATTTCCAAGTTTGATTGCTAAATGGTTAAACTGGTGTTTGTGTACTTAAGCCGGCAAATAATTGTTTTGGCTGCTTTAGCACATTTTAGGCACATATTGAAATTGCTTTTAGTGAGGTGGTTGAAGCGAAGCGAAAGTCATGGCAGTGGCTGGTCCATGTTATTCTATATATTTCCTTCATGTAAGTCCCATATGGGGAAACACAACTCATAGTCATTCCAGACAATATCCCCATATTCAATACTGAAGCTTTTGAATTCTTCCTTATCAAGATACTTTTTAGTCATCGGATTCTTCGCTGATTTTAAGAAGCTTTCGAAGTCGACGGTCTGGCTAACACCATCGGAGAAATCAAATTTTATTTTATATCCGTCCAGATATACAGCTTTGTCAATTGAAACGACCATGCTTAATCAATCTTTTTAGTGATTACTTCAGATTTTACTTCTTTATTATATACGAAGAAGTCTACCCATTTCTTTACAATATCTTCCCTAAAGTGCTCAACTAACTTCCTTAGCCTTTTTTCATTTTTACTGTCGAGAGGTTCTTTACCTTTCACTTCTGATATTCGAACTTCTTTAAATTCTCCATTCTCATAAATTATTTCAGCTTTGCTTTCCCGCCCTTGATACTTGCCATGAACATGGATAGGTTCATGCTCATTTGAATAAAATAAAATGATTAGCCCGAAATATTCATAAAGCTTTGGCATAAGTAATTTCTTTAAAGTAAAAAATTACTTTTTGTAATTAATATATCAACGTACTGGGCTTTGCCGTGGCGTAGCTACGGTAAAGGTGTGGTTACCTAAGGTTATTTTTTAATTTCATTATACCAGTTGCCACAATAACTGTAGTTACCAACCCAACTAAAGGTATGAAATGAAACATTGCTATTTCTTCAGCATATTCATCGGTCACAGCTTCATAAAAGTAGTAACTGAAAATAAGAGTAATTATACTTAGTAGAGTCAGGAGCAAAGAACTGCTTTTTAGTTTTACTTCTGCACCTAAGAAGGCTCTAAACAGAAGTATAGCTGTCATTGGCATTATAGCTAACGATATCAGAAGAACGACTTGAAAGTCAAAATCAAGGTTTTCAAAAGGATGAGCGGCCATTGCAAATACAGGAACAATGATGCTAAATCCCAAAATTCCCAATGCATATAAAGCTGTGAATGGAATCAGAAGTCCTGAGTTGCTTTCTTTCATAATTATTATCAAAGGTAACTAACAGATAGCAGTAACACCTCCCAAAACATATGCTTATCTGCACTATGTATACAGTATCTTCCTTTCTGTTTTCGATACTGCTATCCAACAATTGGATTCCTAAATCTTCCGTTTCAGCTCGAAGTGTTTGCCCAGGTACACGCGCCGCACCTGCTCATCAGAGGCCAGGTCTTCGGCAGTGCCTGATTTCAGGATTTTGCCTTCGAACAGCAGGTAGGCCCGGTCGGTTATGGAAAGGGTTTCGTTTACGTTGTGGTCGGTGATCAGGATGCCGATATTCTTTTTCTTCAGCTGCGCCACGATCGACTGTATCTCTTCCACGGCAATGGGGTCTACCCCGGCAAAGGGCTCGTCGAGCAGCACGAATTTCGGATCAACGGCCAGGGCGCGGGCGATCTCGGTTCGTCGTCGTTCGCCTCCTGACAGCACGATGCCTTTGTTTTTACGCACGTGTGTGAGCGAGAATTCTTCCAGCAACTCCTCTACCTTCTCGTGCTGCTCCTCCTTGGTTTTGTTCGTCATCTCCAGCACGGCCAGTATGTTTTCCTCCACGGTCAGCTGCCGGAACACCGATGCCTCCTGCGCCAGGTATCCTACCCCGCGCTTGGCCCGCTGGTACATGGGCAGGTTGGTAATATCTTCAGAATCGAGGTAAATGCGGCCCTGGTTTGGCTTCACAAGTCCCACGATCATGTAGAACGAAGTAGTTTTTCCGGCTCCGTTCGGACCCAGTAAACCAACAATCTCGCCTTGGTTCACTTCCACGCTTACGTCGTTTACCACGGCGCGCGATTTATATTTTTTGTACAGGTGTTCAGCTCTTAGTATCATCGCCTTAAAGTTAGTCAATATACGTACGCACTGCAATGCAGGCCAGACCTTAATAGCTACAACCGTGCCACCAGGCCACAGCACTACCACCTTTCTCTGTAAACCTCTCCCCGGTGAAGTTAAATATTAAAATATATTTATGCTATTGGCATACATTTGGTTCTTGCCCCAAATTTTGCTAGTTTGTGCATCGATAAGTTATCCTGTTTATGTTTTCCGCTTTTTACTTTTTGTCCTGCCAGAAGCTGATTTCTGCCAGTTTGTTGCTGCTGGTGAATTTTGCCAGTGTGCTGAATGATTCTACCGATGCGGCCGTAACTAACGATCCCACGCCCATTGCTGCTGCGGCCCCGAAAGCTGCTACGTTAAGAGGCATTGATGTGTCGCGGTGGCAACTGCATGTAGACTGGCAACAGGTAAAGGAAGCAGAAATCACCTTTGCTTTTGTAAAGGCAACGCAGGGCGACGTACGGCAGGACCCTTTCTTTTTCCGGAACTGGGAAGAGACCAAGCGGGTGGGCATCAAGCGTGGCGCGTACCACTATTTCCTGGCCGATGCTCCTCCGCTGGAGCAGGCAGCGCTATTTAAAAGCACCGTGTGGCTGGAGGCAGGCGATTTGCCGCCGGTACTGGATGTGGAGGCTTCTGTTCCGGGGATGGATGCCGCGGAATTCCGGCAGAATGTACGCACCTGGCTGGAGACCATCGAAAACCACTATGGGTTCCGGCCTATCATTTACACCAACCAAAGCTTTTACCGCCGCTGGCTGAAAGGCCACTTCAATGAATACTTTTTCTGGATTGCCCGCTACAGCAGCGCAGAACCGCAGATACATGAATCTGACAAATGGCTCTTCTGGCAGTTCTCTGACAGGGGCCGGATTCCGGGGATAAAAGCAGACGTGGATCTGAACACTTTTACCGGCGACTGGGAGACGCTGCATGCGCTTTGCCTGCCCGAGCTGCCGCATACCGATAACACGCCGCTGTTCCGCTTTAAAAGCATGCTCCCGCTGCCTTAACAGGTGCAGGAAAGGCGATGGTGACTGTGGCTGCAGAAAAAAATTATTTGCTGCTCCTTACTTCCTCATCCGGATATCTTTGATGCTCAGTTGCAGCGACGATACGCCCCGGAACACATTTTCTTCGATGGTATAGCACACATCAAACGGAAGCCCTTTGGAGATGGCGTTGTAAAAATCGCCAAGGCCAAAGCCGATGGCGTCGATGGTGTGGTAGCCGTCCTGCGTGAGGCTCAGCTTTAAATGCGTAGTACCTACCACCCGCACAGCCCCCGTATCGTACACGCACTCCGACATAAACACAGGACGCATGTTTCCCGGGCCAAAGGGCTCCATCTGATTGATGATCTTATAGAAGTTCCGCGTGATCTGGCTGATCTTAATTTTGGCGTCTATCTCAATCTGGGGTATTTTCTGCTCTTCGGTAATAGTTTTGGCGACCACCTCCTCAAAGCGCTCCCTAAAGGCAGGAATATTCTCAACAGGCAAGGTCAGGCCGGCGGCGTACATGTGACCCCCGAACTGGTCGAGCAGGTCGGAGCAGCTTTCGATGGCATGGTGTACGTTAAAGCCATGCACCGAGCGGGCCGAGCCCGAAGCTTTGCCATTAGACTGCGTCAGGATGATGGTTGGGCGGTAATATTTTTCGATGCACCGGGAGGCGACGATGCCGATTACGCCTTTGTGCCACGACTCCTTGTAGAGTACCGTAGAGTTGGCCGAGCGGAGGAAATCGTCTTCCTCTATCATCTGCAGCGCCTCTTTGGTGATGTTGGTATCTTTGCTGCGCCGCTCCTTGTTCGATTCGTTGATAACATCGGCTACCTCGAAAGCCTCTTCTTTTGAGTTGGCCAGCAGCATACGCACTGACCGCTTGGCATCGCCCATCCGGCCTGCCGCATTAATGCGCGGCGCAAAGCCAAATACGATGCTCGAAATATCCATTTCACCGGTAATAGCGGCCAGCTCTTTCAGCGCCGCCAGCCCCGGGCGCATGGGCCTCGGGCTGTTGATGTAGCGCAGGCCAAAGTAAGCCAGTATCCGGTTTTCGCCGGTGATGGGTACAATATCAGAAGCAATGCTTACCACCACCAGGTCCAGTTGCCTGAACACCTCTTCCTGCGCAATGTCGTTCTGCATGCAGAAGGCCTGTAGCAGCTTAAAGCCAACGCCACAGCCCGAGAGTTCTTTGTAAGGATACTGGCAGTCCGGGCGTTTGGGGTCGAGCACTGCTACGGCCTTGGGGATGTCTTCGTCGGGCAAATGGTGGTCGCAGATAACAAAATCAATACCGAGCGAAGCAGCATAGGCTACCTTGTCGGCCGATTTTATGCCACAGTCCAGGCTGATGATGAGCTTAAAGCCGTGTGCAGCCGCATAATCGATGCCTTGTGTAGACACGCCATAGCCTTCCTTGTACCTGTCGGGGATGTAGTACTCGATGTGTTCGGTATGATTACGCAGGAAGCCGTACATGAGGGCCACGGAGGTGGTGCCGTCTACGTCGTAGTCGCCGTAAACCAGGATTTTTTCGGCGTTGTGCAGGGCCTCGTTCAGGCGGTTAACGGCACGATCCATGTCTTTCATCAGGAAAGGATCGTGTAAATGATCTAGTGAAGGACGGAAGAAATGCCGGGCATCGTCGAAGGTGCAGAGGTCGCGCTGGCACAGGATGCTGGCAAGGGTGGAGCTGATCTTCAGGCTTTCTGCCAGACGTTCAACTGCTTCCGGCGATGCCTCCTGCTTAAATTCCCATCTTTTCTCCATAGTCTTCGCTACGCTTCTCTGTTGCTGCTGCAAAGGTAGTCAAATTAGCAGGATTATAGGTACCTATCGCTGCCGCCGCACACACCTTCCGTTATAAATTCGTATTTTTGTAAAAGCACAACAGAGTTTAACATGAAACGATTCAGAGAGTTCTATAAAAAGTGGAAAGATTATTCGCTGGATTTAGTGATGTACGGTTTCTTCATTATTTTCCTGCTCATCCTCTTTATCTTCTTCAGCTAATATAACAACACCGCTTAATTTACTGTGTCGCCACGCAGCTTGCGGAAACGCTTTCGTGCCTCCGCCACATAAATGCTGCCCGGGTGCTTTACCAGCAGGTCATTGTATAGTTGCTTTGCCTTCCCGGTGTCCTGCAGGTTCTCTTCATAAATAAAGGCCATTTTGTACAAGGCATCGTCGCTCAGGATGTCGGTTTTGGGGCTGCTCACAATTTTTTCCAGGTTCGTTACGGCCTGCTCAAAATTGCCCATGCGCTCGTAAATTTTCGCTTTCTGAAAATAGATTTCGTCTGTCAGGCTATGGCCCCTGTACTTTTGCAGCATGCCGTCGAGCTGTTTCAGCGCTTCCGGAAGCTTGTTCTGGAACACCAGCAGGTCGATGGCGGCATATTCCTCCATGGCCGTAGACGAGGTGTCGAGGCCGGTGTTGTCGGTAATGAGCAGGCTCAGGTCCATGGCATCGTTGGCTATTTCGCGGCTGGTGGCCAGCTTCAGGATGTCGAGGTGCGCCTGTGCCAGTTCGAAATCACCTTTGTAGTAGTTGAGCCGGGCGTTACGTAGCTTGGCCTCGTGCCCTACCGGCGTGTCCTTGTGCGACTTCTCTACCTGCGAGTACAGCAGCGTCGACTCCCAGGGCTCTCCCTTCAGCAGGTAAATATCGCCTAAGGTAAGCTTGCTATCGGCCACCAAATCCGGGTTGGCGCGAGGCATGGCAATGGCTTCCTGCAGCAGGGCAATGGCTTTGTCTTTTTCGTCGAGGTAAAAGGCATACAGCTCCGCCATGTGCTGCAGCGCCTCCACGGTGCTGGCATTGCGGCCTACTTCAGCCAGCAGGCCTTCATAATCGGCGATCAGGGCCTGTATCTTGGTTATATCTACCGGGAACGTATTCTCTACCTGCTCCTCGCGTGCATTTATCAGCCGCTGCCGCGCCGACAGGTAGAAAGGCCCCTCCGGGTATTCCTTTACAATATACTCGAACGCCTCGATGGCCCCCTGATAGTCTTTGTTCTTGGCACTGATGGCGCCCAACTCCATCACGCGGCTGCCACCGCTGCGCGTGCGCTTGTCTACGGCACGGGCCTGCAATAGGGCGCTGTAAAAATCTTTGCGCTGGATGTAGAGCCAGATCAGCAGTTCGTTAAAGGCCAGCTTGTCCGGGTGCTGCTGCACTTTCAGGATCAGTTCTTTTTCGAGGGCATCGAAGGCTTCTTCGTCGCGGAGGCTGTTCTGTAGTATGTTCTGCACGTAAGGCAGTTCGTTTTCGTTGCTCTCCAGCAGCGTCAGGACCTCGGTTATCAGGTTGTTCTTCTTTTGCCGGTGAGCATAGAGGGCGATCAGCTGACGGTTGTGCTCCAGGGGATTATTGCTCAGCTCACGGCCCTTTAAAAAGGTTTTCTCGGCCTGGTCTAGCAGGTTGTTCTGCATAAACGCGCTGGCCAGGGCTATTACCTCTTCCGGCTTCAGCTGGCTTATCAGCTTTTCGTAATATTTGTCGGCTGCTGCTTTATCGCCGGCTTCCTGGTACACGATGCCCAGGTCTACGGCATAGAATGGTGAGTTAGGATGGCGCTTGATGGTTTTCTTTACCAGCTTCTCGGCGTCTTTGTAGTTGTGCTGCGCCAGCAGCGTTTTCAGGTACTCCGGGTACACCATGCTAAACAGCCGCTGGTTGTCTATCAGCTTGCTATAAATGCCCTCTGCCTTGGCAAAATCGCCTTTATGGAAATATTCACGCGCCAGCTCCAGTTCCTGCGCCTGCGCCCGTGCTGCCGGAGCCACGGTTAGCAGCAGCAGCGACAGAATCAAACTTAGATAAATTTTTAACTGCATAGTGATAATAGAACGCTTGCCCGGTTATTCTGATATTTCTTTCAGGCAAAAAATTTGGCAAAGTTGCGAATGTAAGACAGAACGGTAGTCCAGGTGCTTGAATGCTGCGCACTGATGATACATACGAAGTTAGCATGTTTTAGTACAAAGCAATCTGTTGCCGGTAGCTTCTGCTGCAGAGGCTGTGGTGGCAGGCGCAGCAAAGCAAAATAGCTGCTAAAACCAACGAGTAAAAAGCACCTTCCGTTGTATTACTTCCTATAGTAAGCGTTCCTGCAGTTTTCCCACAAGCCCCCCTACGGGGATGACAAAAAAGGGAACTACTATGGAAGTAACTAAATACTAGTTGGCATAAAACCCCTGAAAAAGCTTTCTGCAGCTGCCACCACAGCCGCTGCTCCTGCAAACCAGCACCTAAAACTAAAAGAGCCACCCCGTGCAGAGTGGCTCTTTTAGTTTTAGGACTTTGGTTGAATTAGAAGAATTTCACACGGTTATCTTCCACTTCCGCTTTGTCTTTTATGGCTTCGTAAACATTCGATTCGTTACGGGAAGCGCGCTGGGTAGCCAGTTGCTTTTTCACTTCCGACAGGTCCTGGATTTCAGGTGCCTGCACCAGTTCTACCAGTTCCACCATCAGCACACCGTTCTGGCCTTCTATTGGCGCTGAGCGGGTTCCCTGCTTCAGGCCAAAAGCGCGGCCTACTGCAGCAGGCTCGAAACCTACACCCTGGATGGTAGCAGAGGCTAAGGTAACAGCTTCAGCTGTTTTTACAGAAGCTTGCGGGCCGTATTTAGTTGCAATCGCATCCAGCGTACCGCTTGCGCCTTTCAGCTTCTCCATAATCTGCTTTGCTTTCAGCTCGTTACGAACAGCAGCAGTTAACTCTTCTTTGATGTTTTCGACAGAAGCATATCCTTTTTCGCGTGTGCCGGTCACAACAGCTACTACAAACTGGTCGTTGATTTCGAACACAGGAGATACATCGCCTATCTCGGTGTCTTTTGCATACGTCCAGCGTACCAGCTCGCGGGCATTGGTCAGGTTGTTTACCAGGATCTGGTTTTTACCAATGTTTGCGGCTTCCTCTTTTACAAGAGCAGGATTTTTTGCTGCGTTTTCTCTGAACTCTTCCAGGCTGCCACTTGTGCCAGACAACTCGTCGGCTATGCTGTAGGCGGCATCGCGGCTGGCGTCGCTTGGCGTAAAGGTGCGGTGAATAGCGGCAACTTTATAGGTCTGCTTTGTTTTTGGAGCAGTTATTTTAATGATGTGATAGCCGTAATCTGTTTCTACCGGGTTAGGCAGTAAGCCTTCTGAAGAGGCGCCGAACACGGCTTTCTCGAATGCTGGCACCATGCGGCCTTCCGGGAACCAGCCCAGATCACCACCAACCGATGCCGTTCCGTCTGTTCCGTACTGGGCAGCCATCTGCGCAAAGTCAGCGCCATTCTTAATCTGCGCCAGCACATCATTGGCTTTTGCCTTAGCAGCAGCTTTTGCCTCCGGCGTATCGTTTTCCGGCCTGATAAGGATGTGGCTGGCACGTGCCACACTGGTAGTGCCTTCTTTGGCATCAACTACTTTGTAAAGGCCCAGGGTCCCGTTCTCGTTGTATGGCCCGTAAACTTTACCTTCTTCCAAGGGCAGCTGGTTGCGGAGTTGCTCCGGCAGATCGGCTACTGTTTTGTAATCGCCGCTGTAAGCCATATCTGAATTTGCGTTTACAAAAGCAGAGTCGTTGTCAGTAGTGGCAAACTGGTCTTTGTACGTAGCAATTTCGTTCTGATAATAGGTACTGTCATCTCCCGAAGCCGTAACAGGTACGGTTACATATTCAATAGAGCGACCGGCTTCTACTTTATACGATTCCTTGTTACGCTCATAATAATCCTTCAGCTGTGCATCTGTTGGCTTAACAGCAGAATCCGGAATAGCCGAATAAGGCACAAACAGGGTTTTGATGTTTGCCCGTGCATTCTGCGCTTTGTAGTAATCTTTTGCCTCAGCAGAGGTGATGTATACCGACTTGGTGAACAGGTTGGTGTATTTGCTCTGGATACGGCTTTCTACCAGGTTCTGCTCAAAAGCTGTCCACATGGGGCGTGCTCCGGTCTGGTCCAGGTTCTGCAGGTACTGCTTTACAAAGTTCACATCAAACTCGCCTGTCTGCGGGTTTGTGAAGGCCTGCTTTACAGAAGGATGGATGTTGTTCCCCTGCACCATGTCGTACAGTTCTTCTTCTGTTACTGTAATACCGAGCCTGTCGTATTCTTTCTGAAGCGCAATTTTGTAGATCAGATTGTTCCAGGCCTGCTCACGGATCATCGCCAGCTCGTTTTCGGTGGCGGCGCGGCCCGACTGGTTTTCATAATTGGCTTTGATCTGCTGGAAAACAGCATCAAACTCCTGGTAAGTGATTTCCTCGCCAGCTACCTCGCCTACAACGTTCTGGTCATTGCCCAGAAGCCGTGAATTGGGGCCAAGCAGGTCACCGCCCACTACGAAAATACCAAGCCCTATGGCTATAAAGCCAATTGCCCATCCAGACTTCTCTCTAATCTTGTTAATTAATGCCATTTTATATACTACTTAATAAAGGATTTGCAAAATAAGGTTAAACGTGCTAAAATTCAAAATTTTGTCGGGCTCTGTTTGGCGCTTATTCAGACTTTATTCTTTCGTGCAGAAAAGACACGCTGCAATAACGTACGTTCGCTTTTATCTCGCCCTCAAAGCTGCTGAAGAAGCCTGCCTTGGCGCTTATAAACGTCGCCTGCACCCGGCCCGATTTTTATTATTCTGATTCTTTCGGCACCTCTTTGGTTTTTACCAGCTTTACCACATTTATCCGGTTCTCATCCATGGAGAGTACCGAGATGGTGAACGGTTTTACTTTTATTACATCGCCCTGCTTCGGAATCTCCCCCAGCACTGAAAGCACAAAGCCTCCGAGCGTTTCATAGTCGCCTTCCGGAATGTCGAGCTTGTATTTATCGTTCAGGTAATCTATTTCGTGGCGCCCGCTCAGAAAGTACTGCCCCTGCTCCTGGAACACATGCTCCAGCAGCGAGTCCTCGTCGAACTCATCGTGTATCTCCCCGACAATTTCTTCTATAATGTCTTCTACTGTTACAATGCCCGAAGTTCCGCCAAACTCATCTACCACTACCGCCACCGTACGGCGCTCCGACACGAAGCGCACAAACACCTCGCTGGCCAGCATATTTTCCGGCACCAGGCTCACCGGCGCCAGAATTTCGGCTATCGTAGCCGGGCGCTTAAACATATCGAGTTGGTGGCAGTAGCCTACAATGTTATCGATGGTATCGTCGTAGATGAGGATTTTGGAATGCCCGGTACTGATAAAGGCCTCCCGTAGTTCCGCTATCGGGGCGTTCAGTTCCACTGCTTCTACTTCGGTTCGCGGCACCATACACTCCCGCACCCGCACCGTTCTAAAGTCTAGGGCATTGTGGAAAATCTTGGCATCCACTTCCGGGGCATCCTCATTTTCAGGATGGTAAAGCCTGCTTTTGATATAGGCGTTTACATCGGTAACACCAAAAACCGGTTTCTCTTCTGAAAATTCTGTTTTAAGCACCTTCTCGGCTACCCATTTGCTCAGGCGCACAATCAGGTACACCACAGGGTAGAGCAGGTAATAAAAGAGCAGAATCGGGATGGCAAGCGCCTCCAGCATTCGGTTGGAGTTGATCACAAACAGGCTGCGTGGGATGTACTCCGCCGTTAGCAGCACCACCACCGAAGCAATCAGGATCTGCAGTACCAGTACAAGCGCATCGAACTGCAGCACCTCCGGCAGGTAATGCCACAGTAGGTTATTGAGTACGCCGGCTATCACAAAGCCGTAGAGCACCAGGGCAAGCGTATTCCCGATCAGGGTGGTCCCCATCAGGCGCGACGGGTTCCGGAGCAGAAAGCCCAGGATACGCCCCGACAGCACACCGTTCTTTTCGATCAGTTCTATCTGTATCCTGTTTGCAGACATAAAGGCGATCTCTATGCCTGAAAAGAAGGCAGATAAAAGCAAAGCGATAAACAGTAATAGGATCTGACTCGGGTCTATCATTTAGAATTAATACATGTTTCAGGCGCTGCCACTTTTCTTTTTGTAACGGTACAGCAGGTAAAACACCAGCGACACCATAAAAATCCAGTAGTTACCGGCTACATCGGACTCTGAAATGCTCCGGTGCAGCCCGATTACGCCTGCTACAAAGGATAATGATAATAAAATGGTTGTTAGCAGTTTTTGGTTCATTCTTCCTCTAATTCAAACTCTCCGGTCAGGCGCTTCAGGCTGTAAGGCGAGAAATCCTGGTTCGTCCTGAGGCCGTAGCCGGTAATAATTTCTTTCTCGGTGGTTATTTTAACAAACTTCTCGTTGTAGATCTTGTCGCGGCTCCTGTTCCAGAAAAGTTCTTCGGTTTCAATCTTCTCATTCTTTTTGCGGTTGTTGATTACTACATTTCCCCGCACGTGGTAGAGGTTCTGGTTCCGGTCCTGTTTGCCGTAGTTCGCTTTCAGGGTCGAATTAATATTACCTAATTCGTCGTAAAACTCGATGTAAATGCCTTTGGGAAACACGGCGTTGCCGTTTTCAAAATCCTGCTGCACCGGAGCCGTCATCTTGATAAGCAGCTTGGCCGAATCGCTGTAGAGCGTTACCACATCGGAGGTTTCGCGCAGGGGACCCGTGTATTTTACTTCCTGGTCAGGATCTTTCAGGTCTTTACCGCAACCGGCAGCAGCGACAACCAGTAAGATCAGTCCTATTATCCATGCTTTCCGCATAACTTGTACAGCTTCTTGTTCAGGTGAAATTACTAAATTTTATGCTTTTATAACATTATGTGCAACAGGTATAGCCCGCTTCTTTAATAGCCACAAAAAAAGCCGCTTCTACAACGGCCTTTTTATTCTTGTTAAAATATCTTTTACAAAAGCAGCCTATTCCAGTCGGCGCTTCAGGAACCACCTGCTGTTGATGGTAAAGCCTGCGCTGAACTGAAAGTAGGTTTCCTGGATCAGGCCATTGGCGGTAGTGCCACGGCGGCCCACAGAAAAGGCAGTATTCAGCTGGTACAGTTCGTACATGGTAGACTGACCAAGCGGGAAGGTGGCTCCCCAGGTAATTGCCATATCTTTTAACTGCTCGCCATTTACTATATAAGGCGTATTGCCGTACTTCACCCCTGCCCGGTAGGTTACACGCTTCAGATAGCTGCTGATAGAAACCGGGTCCGGCGTATACTCGCCTCCAAGTGCAATGCTGTAGCTGTCTGCCAGTTCGCTGGAACCATTGAAGCTGGTAAACTTCGACATTTGCTGCGAGTAAAACTCGGCACTTACAGACAGGTTGTCGCCATTGTCGATACTCAGGCCGGCACGCAGGCTGGAAGGCAGCGACGCAGCGCCTGAAGTACTGTCGCCCAGTATAGTTTCCTGCTGGGTTGATGCAAAAACGGAACGGCGCTCGAAAGCGGCTTTGCGGTCGCCGCTAAGATTTGTTTGGAAACTATAAACGGCCCCTGCTCCCATGAACAACTTGTTCGTTAATTTTCGTCGGTAACTTGCGCCGGTTCTGAACAGGAAATCGTTGTACTTGGTGCGCTCGCTGTAAACCACAAAATCCTGGTTATCTGCCACCAGCGAGGTATCTATAACATACGAAGAGGCTTCTTTGGTGATGGTGCCGAAAAGGTAAGAGCCGCTGGCGCCAATGCTTAAGCCCTCTGCCAGCCGCACACCATGACCGAAATAAAGTTCTGATATGCCGCCTTCGCCGTTATAACTGTTAAGCACGGTAGCATCCGATCCTGCCGGTCTGTTTTGCAGGGGAGTTAATGAGTTTATCTCGTAGTCGACCGTGCTGAAGGGCCTCAGGGCCAGCGCAGCAGACCATTTCTTGCCGATCGGCACACCCAGCACCAGGTACGACAGGTTTGCGTTGGCATCGGTCTGCGACTGGCTCGCATTTTTAAGGTTCTTCACCTGGCCTGCAATGCCAATATCAAAAACAGTGGTGGTGTTATAAACGAGCAGGGAGGGATTGGCCATGTTCGACTGAAAGCCATTGGCTGCACTTACCGCTACATCGGCCATGCCTGCTGCGCGAATTGTGCCCAGATTGGTGTTCAGCTCTCCCAACCCGAAGCGGGAATAGGGAGAATTAGCCATGTTTTGCGCCTGCACAGCCTGTGCCAGACAAAGCACTGCAGCACAAATTACTACACGAAAGGATTTATACATTATAAACTAAAATTCTTTGGAGCCCGATTAAGACTAACTCAGGAATTACAAAGATGCGTCCTTTTAAGTTAGTTTCAAAAAATCCGGCATCTCCTCCGCAAAGTATAACTACCAGATCCGGCGCTTTCTGCAGATATTCTGCCATTATGCCTTTTACTTCAGCTAAGGTACCGGCCAGCACGCCGCTGCGTATACTTTCTTCTGTTGTCTGGCCGATAAGGGAGAAGGCGTTTTCGGTTTGCTGTACTAACGGCAGCCGCCCCGTAAAATTATGCAGGGCTTTAAACTTCATACCTAACCCTGGTGCAATGCCGCCTCCGTGGTACTGCCCGCTGCTGTCGGTAAAGTCGTAGGTGATGCAGGTACCGGCGTCTATTACCAGGCAGTTTCGGCCCGGGAAAAAATAATGCGCCCCTACAGCCACCGCTTTACGATCAGCGCCCAACGTTTCGGGTGTTTTGTACCCGTTACGAACAGGCAAGGCTGTCTGCGCCGAAAGCTCCAGAAAGCTTCCTGACACAGCCAGCCTTGTCTTTATAAATTGCGTATCGCCGGCCACCGAGGCCACAATGGCATGGTCAAAGGACTGGTGCAGCAACTGTGGTGGCAGCTGCTGCCGGTTTTCGAAGTAGCCTTGGTCTACCAGGGCCTCTCCTTCAAATATCCCGTACTTTGTGCCTGTGTTCCCTATGTCGATGGCGATGCTCCGCATGTGATTACATGAAGTATTTCAGTCGGATAACTTCTTTTTCGGTGAGGTAACGCCAGTTGCCGCGTGGCAGGTCTTTTTTGGTTAGCCCGGCATACTGTACCCGGTCCAGCGACACGACATCGTAGCCCAGGTGCTCGAAAATACGGCGCACGATGCGGTTACGGCCAATGTGAATCTCGATGCCCAGGAACCTGTTGGTATCGCCGATCAGGGCCAGGTCGTCTACCATTGCCTTGCCATCTTCCAGTTCCAGCCCTTCGGTTATCTGCCTGAAGTGGTCTTTGGTAATAGGCTTGTCCAGCTCTACCTGGTAAATCTTTTTGATGTCGTTGGACGGGTGCGTCAGCTTGTGGGCCAGCTCTCCGTCGTTGGTAAACAGCAGCAGACCCGTAGTGTTGCGGTCGAGGCGGCCTACCGGGAAAATGCGCTCTTTGGAAGCTGTTGCCACTAAGTCCATGACCGTTTTACGTCCTTCCGGGTCTTCGGTGGTGGTGATAAAGTCTTTTGGCTTATTGAGCATCACGTACACCATCTTCTCGCGGTTCAGCACTTTTTTGCCGTACTGGATGGTATCGGTTGGCTTTACTTTATAGCCCATCTCGGTAATCACCTCACCGTTCACTTTTATCTCGCCGGCCTCAATCAGGCTATCGGCTTCGCGGCGCGAGCAGATGCCTGCGTTGGCGATGTAGCGGTTCAGGCGAATGGTGCCGTCGTCTTCTTTTTCCCTTACTTCTTTTTTGATGCGGGGATTATCTTTGTAACGGCTCAGGTTATAGGTTGGTGCTTCGGCATCAGCATCCCGGCCACGGCCTCTGCGGTCGGCTGGGCCTCTGCCTAAGCGTGGGTTACGCTCTGCATCAAAAGGTTTTCGGTCGCCTGCAAAAGGCTTTTTACCTTCTTCACCTTCTCCTGCCGGTTTGCTGTAACGGGATGCTCTGTCGTCGTCGCGCCTGTCTTTGCGGTACGCCGGGCGGTCGTTTTCTTCGCGGTCCTCTCTTCCGAAAGAGCGGCGGTCGCTGTACGGTTTCCGCTCGCCACCATAGCGGCGGTCGTTATCGGAGCCGTAGCGGTTTCCGGGTGCTCCCGGGCTGTAGCTGCGGCGTTCACCATTCCCTCTGCTTTCGCGTTCTTCACGTCGGTCGTTGCCATAGGAGCGGCGTTCGCCACCTTCTCTTCTGTCAGCGCCATAGGATTTTCTTTCAGCACCTTCGCGGCGATCGTTGCCGTAAGCGCGTCTTTCGCCGCCTTCACGGTTGCCATAGCTGCGGCGCTCTCCGCCTTCTCTTCTTTCGCCTCCAAACGAACGGCGTTCGCCTCTGTCGTTACGGTTCGGGCGGTCGCTGTTAAAGGACCTGCGTTCGCCACCTTCTCGGCGGTCGTTGCCGTAAGCGCGTCTTTCGCCGCCTTCGTTTCTGTCGTAAGATTTTCTTTCATCACGACGGCCCCCTTCGCGGCGGTCGTCTCTTCTGTCGGAATTAAAAGGCTTTCTTTCCCCTCCTTCTCTTCTGTCAGCGCCAAACGAGCGACGTTCGCCGCCTTCTCTGGCTGGTCTGTCCGCTTTGTCTCTTCTGTTAAATATTTTCTTTTCTCCTCTGTCGGTAGCGGGTCTTCCTGAAGCTCTTCTTTCGGAACCTCTGTTGCCTGCGCCGTCGTTATCGCGGTCAGGGCTTTCGTTGTATTTTGCCATATATTGAATGTAATGATGCAGTATCGCTACTGTACCTAAATGTGCGGTAATAATGAATACTTTGTAATAAGTAGCTCAGGATTTACTTGTCAGCCATTTCACCGATGATGTTTTCCTCGGTAGAAAAGTCTTTGAGTTGCGGGAGGTCTTTGATGTGGTTAATGCCGAAGTAGTCCATGAATTTCTGAGACGTGCCGTAGAGTACGGGTCTGCCAATGGTATCGGCCTTACCTTTTATTTCGATAAGTTCTTTTTCTAACAATTTGTGGATGGCATAGTCGCAGCCCACGCCACGAATCTGCTCAACAGCCGACCGGGTGATGGGCTGTTTGTAGGCAATAATTGCCAGGGTTTCCAGCGAAGAAGCCGAAAGCTTTTTCTTTGATTTGTGCTTCAGGTAGGTGCTCACCGTGTCCTGGTACTCGGGCCTGGTCAGAAACTGGTAGCCTCCGCCAATGGCGTATACCTGGAAGGCCACACCCGCCCCAGACAGGGTTTCGTTGATGCCTTCTATGCTTTCCAGCACATCGCTCACCAGCACATCCATACCCAGCGACTCGGTTAAGCAGCGCTGAATTTCTTCGATGCTTATAGGCGACTGGGCACAGAATATGAGGGCCTGAATATGATTCTGCAGAATATCCAAGGGCAAAAGGTACTAGTCGTTACGCTGAAGTTTTGCTTCGATGGTATGCTGTGTGTGCGGTACGGCACGCAGCCTTTCCTTTGGGATCAGCTTACCGGTTACGATGCAGACACCATACGTTCCGTTTTTAATGCGGATCAGGGCGTTCTCCAACTGCTGGATAAACTTCATCTGGCGGGAGGCCAGCTGGTTTAAGCTTTCTTTTTCGGCAGTATCGGCGCCATCTTCCAGCACTTTTGTTGGCGATGCGGTATTATCGGTACCGGAATCGTTACGGCGGCTCAGCGTTTCTTTTATAAAGGCAACCTCTTTGCGGGCATTCGTCAGTTTTTCGAGAATAATATTCTCAAACTCTGCGAGCTCCTCTCTGGAATAACGTTGTTTTTCTTCGTTTGTGCTCATGTTGTTGTTTCAGAACTATAATAAGTTATAACCTTCGCTACTATTCAACTTAACATCAATGCTGCTACAAAGTTCAATTATTGTACAAAAGCTATCGATGCCTGTTGTTAACTTAACAAGAACCACTCCAGATTGTTACGGCAGCAGCCTAACAACTGTTCTTCCTGCTAAATTTGGTGCAAAAGTAGTAGTAATATTTTTACTATACTATTCTGCTACTTTATTTTAATGTTTAATTATCCGGCCGTTTGATCCGTTTTGCCGAGGAGTAGTGGCTATGAAGGCTGCTGCAGTGGATTTGTCTGAATCAGGATTTACTGGATTTTATAATTTACAGGATTCGCTTCTGAGCAGAGGGTGTGGTAGCTGGTACAGAATAAAAAAAGCGCCAGGAACTGCCCGTACAACATGCTGACGGCAGCTCCTGGCGCTCCTCCTGGAACATGTTCCTTCAGAAAGACAGCATGTGCACGGCGGCGGCAGCGGCTTCCACGCCTTTGTTACCATGTTTCCCGCCGGCTCTTTCCAATGCCTGCTCCAGGGTGTTGGTAGTTACCAACCCGAACGATACAGGTTTGTTGAACTTTAGCGCTACGGTGGTCAGGCCGTTGGCTACGGCGTTGTTGATGTAGTCGTCGTGCTTGGTGTCGCCTTTTATTACCACACCCAGGCAGATTACGGCATCTATCTCCTCCTGGAGCGCCAGGAACTGCGCCCCCAGCGTCAGTTCAAAGCTGCCCGGAACGGTGTTGCGGAAAATGTTCTCCCGCTTGGCGCCATGCTGCAGCAGCGTATCGATGGCTCCGGCACAAAGGGCATCGGTGATATCGCTGTGCCACTCGGCCACTACAATGCCAAATTTCTTATCCGAAATGTCTGCAAAGTTCTCTTTGTTATAGTCGTTCAGGTTTTTTAAAGAAGTAGCCATGTTTTGAGTTAATGAGTTTAGGAGTTTGGGAGTTAGAGAGTTTGGGAGGTGTGAATTTCTGTAGGGTTGAAAACTTTAAACCCTGAATATGGGCAGAAAAGTATTTCTGCTGCTTCCTCCATTGCCTCTGCTCCTTTGGTAATTCACGAATCTGCTTTATCCCGGTTCAGTTAAGTAATCTAAATAGTAAATAATCCACACCAACTCTGCTATTAGCGGGCGGTTCTGCAGCTTTCCCATAAGATCCTTCCAGGATGACAAGAGGGGAAGAACTTTTGGAAAAGAGTAAATGCTAGTTGGTATAAATCAAAACAATCATTTAAATTTAAATCCCGGTTCAGACGATATTTCCTGTAAAAACAGAAAGCGCTTCTGCCTTATTGAAAGACAAAAGCGCTTTGCTGTTTTGGCTCACGCCTGGGAACTCAATTAATTAGTGCCAGCCAGTGCTTCTGCCCGTGCTTTGTACTTTTTAGCATCGGTTACCAGTGCAGAGGTAGCATAGTCGTTTATGATTTTATCATACGCTTCGGCCGCTGACTTAAAATTATTGCCAACTTCGAAAGCGGTACCTGCTTTCATCAGGTATTGTGGCGAAAAGTACTCGTTGGCATTGTGGTTGGCGGCTTTCATGTACATGTCGGCTGCTTCGCCATCTTTGCCCTGCTCCAGTAAAGCATCGCCCATCAGGCTGTAGGCACGGGCCTGTAACAGGTAATCGTCCGATTCGAAATCTTCCAGTTGTTCAACCGCTTCGGCAAACTTACCTTCTTGCAGCAAAGCCACGCCGGCATAATACCTGGCCAGGTTACCGGCATCGGTTCCGCTGTAGTCGTCGGCAATGGTAAGCAAGCCTTCGTACTGGCCGTCGCCGTTCAGCGCTTTGCCCAACGAGTCGGCTTCAAAATAATGTACAGCCTGGAACATGGCCTCCTGTGCTTCCCTGTTCTGAGAGGAGCGGTAGTTGTAATACAGGAAACCACCCACAATCAGTGCGGCAATTGCGATAAACACCCCGAGCAGCGTTCCCTTATTCCTCTTTACAAAATCTTCAGACTGCGCGAGGCGGTCTGCCAGCGCATCCGGATTCTCAACTATCTCCTCAAACTCGTTGTGCTTCTTTACTGTTTCTTTTGCCATTGTTTATAATGAAATATAATCTCAAAATTAAAAACTACACCGGTTGTTACACTACCTCCGTTAAGGGGTGAACATCAAAGTGCTGATTTTTAATTCCTAACCTTTGTTATTTTATCAGGTTTTAGTCCATTACGTACGGATAGTCCTGCTCTACATAGATGTCCGTGTAGAGTTCAGACGGATCCGGGTAAGGCGACTCTTCTGCAAACTTAACCGACTCGGCCACCTGCTGCTTCACTTTATCGTCTATCTGGTCCAGTTCCTCTTCTGTTGCCCAGCCCTGGAGCAGGATAGTGGCTTTTACAGCTTCGATGGTATCGCGGCCTTTGTAGTCTTCCAGTTCTTCTTTGGTGCGGTACTTGGCAGGGTCCGACATGGAGTGGCCTTTGTAGCGGTAGGTTCTGAACTCGAGCAGGGTTGGTCCTTCGCCGGCACGGGCACGCTCTGCCGCTCTTGCTACAGCTTCGTGTACGTTTTCTACCGACATCGCCTCTACCGGCTCGGATGGCATATCATAGGAAAGACCCAGTTTGTACAGTTCCGTAACGTTAGACGTACGCTGCACGGAAGTACCCATGGCGTAACCGTTGTTCTCGATTACGAAGATAACCGGCAGCTTCCAGAGCATGGCCAGGTTCAGAGCCTCGTGGAATGCACCCTGACGCACGGCACCGTCGCCCATGTAGCAGATAGCCAGGTTGCCGGTGTTGTTATATTTCTCAGTGAAGGCAAGACCAGCTGCCAGTGGCACCTGCGCCCCAACAATACCGTGTCCGCCTACAAAGTTTACTTCTTTATCGAAGATGTGCATGGAACCGCCTTTGCCTTTGGAGCAGCCGGTGGCTTTTGCAAACAATTCCGCCATGATAGCGTTCGGGCTTGTACCCAGGCCCAGCGGGTGCGCGTGGTCGCGGTAAGCTGTAATCCACTTATCGTCTTTGGTAAGTGCTGTAATGGCACCTGCCGCACAGGCTTCCTGCCCGATATATAAGTGGCAGAAACCTTTAATTTTCTGCTGACCATACAGCTGTCCGGCCTTCTCCTCAAAGCGGCGCATGAGCTTCATCATCTCATACCATCGCATGTAAGTCTCTTTTGAAAATTTTGGTTCTCTCTCTACCTTTGCATTCGCCGGCTCCGCTATTGTTTTTTCTTTCGTATCAGCCATGGGTAATTATTAATTAATATCCGTTACGCGTTTTTAAGAAATTCTACTCCAGAAATCAAGGGTTTACACCCTTATTTGGTTTAGCTTGCGAATTTAAGGAAAAAGAAATCAAAGAAGAAACTAATGTTCCTCGAAAATATCAATTTACTCTTCTTCAAGAACTACGACGAGGCATCGGTTAGTTTCTCTCCGCATATAAACTGCTTTATAGGCGACAACGGAAGCGGCAAAACCAACCTCCTGGACGCCATTTACTACCTCTCCATGACCAAGAGCGCCTTCAACAGCACCGATGTGCAGAGCATTAAGCAGGGCGAAGATTTTTTTATGATAAAAGGGCGCTTTCTGGTGGAGGACGAAAAGCACACGGTGCAGTGCAGCCTGAAGGCGGGGCAAAAAAAGACGGTAACACACAACAAAGCTATTTATGATAAGGTGAGCGACCACATCGGCCGTTTCCCGGTGGTGCTCATTTCGCCGTATGATACCGACCTGATCCGGGAGGGCAGCGAAGAGCGCCGCAAGTACTTCGACAGCCTGATCTCGCAGCTGCACCACCCTTACCTGGACCAGCTCATCAGTTATAATTATGTGCTCAAGCAGCGCAACTCGCTCCTGAAGCAGTTTGCCGAGCGCAACTACATCGACCGCGAGTACCTCCACATCCTAAATGAGCAACTGGTGCCGCTGGGCGAGCAGCTGGCCCAACAGCGGCAGGCTTTCCTGGAAACCTTCGTGCCCGTGTTCCAGAAGCACTACCGCCACATTTCCGACAGCAGCGAGACCGTTACCCTTACCTATAAAAGCCAGCTCCTGCCCGAACCCAGCCACTTTGCGCAGCTGCTGGAGCAACACGAGCGCAAAGACCTGGCCCTGCAGCGCACCACCGTGGGCACGCACAAAGATGATTTCGTGTTCCTGATGGATGGCAACCCCGTCAAGACCTTCGGCTCGCAGGGGCAGCAGAAAAGCTACGTCATCGCCCTGAAGCTGGCGCATTTTGAGGTGATTGCCGAGCAGCATCACCACAAGCCCCTGCTCCTGCTCGACGACATTTTCGACCGCCTCGACGAAAAGCGCATCGCCAAGCTCATGCAGATGGTAGCCGCCCACACCTTCGGCCAGATCTTCCTGACGGACACGCACCTGGAGCGGACGGATAAAATTCTGGAGAACCTGTCAGAACAAATCCGTAGATTTAGGGTGAAGGAGGGGACGGTGAAGGTGATTGCTTGATGGTTGAGCTTTTTTAAAGGCAATATCTTATTTAACCACCTTCGCTGTTAGAAATCGTAAATAAAAGTGTTATGGCGGCTATTGCTATTAAAGACTACATTCATACCGACCCGGAAATTTTAGGCGGTCAACCAGTTTTCAAAGGAACGAGAGTTCCAGTAGAAACACTTTTCCTGCACCTGGAGAAAGGCATCTCATTAGACGAATTTCTTGAAGATTTTCCGACTGTAAGCAAAGAACAGGCTATTGCTGTATTAAAGAATAACACAAAATCATTTTAACCCCACCCCGTGCGCTACATATTTAAAAAGAAAAGAGAAGAGATTGACAAGCGGAAGGCTGACATTCAGCCGATTGGCGACAGCATTAAGGCGCTGCTGAAGGCGTACCGGCTGCAGGGCAAACTCAGCGAGGTGAACATTGTGCAGAACTGGGAGCGGCTGATGGGCAAACCCATTGCCCTGAAGACCAAGGAAGTTTATTTTAAAGACCACAAGCTGTTTGTGCGGCTTACATCGGCCCCGCTGAAGCATGAGCTGAACATGTCGAAATCGAAGGTGCTGGAACTGCTCAACCGCGAAGCTGGCGAGGAGGTGGTAAAGGATGTGGTGTTCCTGTAAGCTTTGGCAGAAACCGGCGCGGCAGGCAAAGCAGCCCGGAAGAACCAATGCAACGATAACATCCTAAAAACCAATAATTTTGTATTTCTGAATTCCTCCTTTACATTTGTCCTCCGACTGAGAAGTAAACCAAAAAAGATTTCAATTTTAGTGTATTCATGAAGAACCTTAGCAGCTACCGTCCTGTCTCTTATTCCCGTACCACGCTTACCGAACTGATGATTCCGAGTTATGCCAACTTTGGCGGCAAGATTCACGGGGGCATTCTGCTTTCGCTCATGGATAAGGTGGCCTATGCCTGTGCGGCCAAACATGCCGGTAATTATTGTGTAACGGTATCGGTAGACGGCGTGAATTTCCTGCAGCCTGTGGAGGTGGGTGAGCTGGTGTCGCTGATGGCTTCGGTGAACTACGTGGGCAATACCTCTTTGATGGTGGGCATAAAAGTAATTGCCGAAAATATAAAATCCGGCCTGGTAAAACATACCAACACCTCCTACTTCACCTTAGTAGCCAAAGGCGATAACAACAAGCCGGTGCAGGTGCCGGGCCTTGTGCTGGAAACCCGCAACGATACCCGCCGCTTTCTCGAAGCCCTGAAACGCAGAGAGCTTACCCAACGCTACCAGACCGAACTAACGCAGGCCAAAAACGTGCTGGCTGTTGAAGAAGAACTGCACCTGCTGGAGGGCGAGCGCTGCCTGCTGGGGTTCCACGTGTAAGAAAGGTAGGTTCAGCAAAATTTTGTAAACGCCGGCCATTGCACAGCAGCTGTGGTGGCGGGGGCAGCAAAGCCAAAACTGCCAATTTTAGCTTTAAAAAGCCTTACTGCTCCTGCCACCACAGCCTTAGCTCCTCCACATCCGTAACAAAAGCTACACTTTCGTCCGTACCCCCTGCAGCTTTCTTTTTCATCTTACCGAAAAGCTGCCTACATTTAGCGTAGCAACAACAGCTACAGAGAAATGAAGTACACATCCTATTGCTACCTGCTCACCTGCTTCTGCCTGCTGGTTGCGGTAGCGTTTCCGGCACGTGTGGCAGCGCAGGTTCACGCCAACCAAGACCCGGAAATACAGCAGATGGTAAACGAAATCTCGGCGCAGAACCTGAAGGCGCTGGTCGAGAAAATGGTTTCCTTTGAAACCCGCCACACCCTCAGCTCCACCACCGATAAAAAGCGCGGCATAGGCGCTGCCCGCGCGTGGGTGAAATCGGAATTCGAAAAATACGCCAAAGCCTCCGGTGGCCGCATGACCGTAGAAATGGACCGGTTCGTGGTGAAAGGCGATGGCCGCCGTGTGCCCCAGGATACGGAAATGGCAAACGTGATGGCGATCTTAAAAGGCACCGACCCCACCGACAACCGCGTGATCATCGTGGGCGGCCACCTCGACTCCCGCGCTACCGACGTGATGGACGCCAAAAGCAAAGCCCCGGGTGCGAACGACGATGCCTCTGGTGTGGCCATTGTGATGGAAATGGCCCGTATTATGGCTTCGCGACCGTTTGCGGCTACGCTTGTTTTTGTGGCTTTCCAGGGCGAAGAGCAGGGGCTGTACGGGTCGAAGCACCTGGCAGCGCGGGCTAAAAAAGAAGGCTGGAACCTGGTAGCCATGCTCAACAACGACATCGTGGGTAACTCCTACTCCGCCGAAACCGGCATCCGCGACAACACCCGCGTGCGCGTGTTCAGCGAAGGCACTCCCGCTGCCGAAACACCAGAAGCCGTAAGCCTCCGAAGAACCTTGGGCGCCGAAAACGACAGCCCCAGCCGTAACCTGGCCCGCTACATGAAGATGGTTGGCGAAGCGTATGTAGACCAGCTGGAGGTAGTACTCGGCTACCGTGCCGACCGCTTCCTGCGCGGCGGCGACCATACGCCCTTTAACCAGCAGGGTTTTGTGGCGGTGCGCATGAGCGAGATGAACGAAGATTTCGACCACCAGCACCAGGACGTGCGTGTGGAGAAAGGCGTGCAGTACGGCGACCTGGTGGAGTTTATGGATTTTGAATACCTGCGCAAAAATGCAGGCGTGAACTTAGCAACCATGGCCTCTCTCGGTCGCGCCCCTTTTGCACCCGACAAAGTGAGCGTCCTGACTGCCGCCCTCACGAACAAAACCGACCTGCAGTGGGAAGCACCAACCAAAGGCCCGAAACCGGCAGGCTACTACGTGCTGATGCGGGAAACAAGCAGCCCGGTGTGGGAGAAAAAATTCTTTATGCAGGATACCAACGCAACGCTCAACTACTCCAAAGACAATTACTTTTTTGCCGTACAGGCCGTAGATGCTGCAGGCCATGCCAGCCTGCCGGTGCTACCGGTGCCGGTGCGGTAATAGAAAAATCCCGGCAGGTTTCAAAAACCTGCCGGGATTAAAAGTTACTGCCTCTCCTAATCCCGCTTCACCAGCTTGTTAAAATTCCCGTTCGGGTCGTGGAGCAGGGCCAGTTTGCTGTGCTCGAATTCTTTAAAAAACTCGTCCCAGCTGATCTCCTCAAAGCTCTCGTTGCTGTCGCTCTTTTTAGGGAAGTGGACGCGCAGTACGCCTTCGCCGCTGCCGTCGTCTTCGGTGCCTTTTATGATGCTGGGCACGCCGCCGTGTTTTTTTGCCCACTCCTCAATCTCTTTCCGGTTTGTTGTTTTCTTAGCTTCGCTCATCGTTTTTCTGGTTTAGTATGGTTCGGTTAACCTATACGCACTCCGGCAGGCATAGGATAAGCCAGTACCCCTGAAACAAAAAAGCAACCCACAGAGGCTGCTCCTTTAGTATTAGTATGAAGTTCTTAATATCTCTTTTTCCAGGATTCTGATATTCTGGCGGCAGACGCGGTTTCAGTTTAAGGCCAGCATGCCTTCGAAAGCTACTGTAGCAGCGCCGGAGGCAGCAACAGCAAGCGACGTGCTTGCATAAAGTCCCGTTGCCTTTACCTTATATACCTTATAGCGCCAGCGCAGGCAGCTCAGGCAACAGCAGCGAGAGGAGCAGTAAAACAAGTGTGATCACGGAAAATTTTATCTCTTTCATAGCCTCAGTAATTTAAGGTGTTCTACTCCTGAAGTCCCTGCTATTCCGCCTGAACTAACTTCTGACTAACAGATGCTGAAAAAACAGAAAGGTTGCTTCAGGCAAAATTTTTTTCTTCAAAAAAAGGAACCGTGATGTGCAGCGGGAATGGTGGCAGGAGCAGCAGATATTAATTTTACTCGTGCAGCGGCTTGTTCAGGAGTGCTTGGAAAGCAAAAGCGCCCAGCCCATACAGCAGGACGTCCGGCAGGTCTGCTGTGTGTTTTGTGGTGAGCAGGGGCAGCAGCAGTTCAAAAATAACCGCAAACGCGGCCACTGCCCCGGCTACATAGGCAACAGGCAACACAAATCCAGGATTTTTGAAATAGACGCGTTCGGCAGCTAACGCAAGCGTAAGCACGACCGGCATGCAGAGCAGGTCGTCGAGGTACGCGTGGAGGGGCCAGATATGCCTGCCCGCTAGCTCCAGCAGCTGATTCAGGCAGAAAAGAACAAAACACAACAGGAAAAACGGGTGCCGCAGTGTTTGCATACCGGGTTACAAGGCTACCAGCGCTACCGCTAAAACAATCGTTCCCAGAATCGCCAGGAAAATTTCTGCGGGTGTCATCTTCGGCATTTTCCAGGCTGCCTTTTTTCGCTTGGGCAGGTATTGGCCGCAATACGGGCACAGTTTGGCTGGCGGCACCTCACGTCCGCAGTGCGGGCATTTAATGGTTGGGAAAGCTCCGTTGTTTTCTGTGGTCATATACCAATTTACAAAAAAGCAGATTAAGAATGGGGACTAACGCAAAGGTATTCAAATAAAACAGATCCGGGTTTTCGTAGCGTTTACAAATTTTCTCTTCAGGAACTTACAGGTAAGAGCAGGCAGTGCAAGCGGATTACTGCAGCAGAGGCTGTGGTGGCAGGAGCAGAACGTTTTTGTAATTAAATCAGAAGCTAAAACAGTGGAAGGAGATTCGGCTGATTTGACAGAAGCGCCTTATTGCGGGCTATACAACCGATTGCGCAGAAGATGATAAAAAAATACAACAGGAAGCTTCTTCGCCCTGGGTCGTACGGGCAACTCTTTTAGAAAACGAGCTTTTCGCTAGGCCTCCAGGGCATTAGTAAGTGCGCCCATCACTAAACCTGCCGAAAACACCAGGAACAGCGACAATACATGGGCAGGATGAATTGCTCCAACGCGGGAGAAATGCATCAGCAGCACTACCAGGAATACCAGGACAGCAAATAAAACCGGTTTGTAAAATTTTGTCATACACGTAAACCATCAAAAGTTATGAAACAGTAAAAATTCATTTAATGCGCATGAAGTGGTTGCGTATACATTAAAAGTATGAAATAACTCTGTTTATACAAAATCCTACGCTTAGGTTAGTTCGAAAAAACCTTCTATACGCCAGAAAGGTAAACATAAATCAATTTTATTTTAAACCGCGATGCCCGATAAACAACCTTTTTATAAAATTGTTCCTGGTTCCTCTCCCCTTATTGCCACCGCCATACACGATGGCCACACCATCCGGGCGAATGTAAACAGCCTGCTGTCGCTTACGCCGCCGGAGCGCCTTCGCGAAGAAGATCCTTTTACCGCGCAATGGGTAGCTGTTACCGATACGCAGATCATCGGCCTCAACTCCCGGTTTGAGCTGGACCTGAACCGCCCGCGCCACAAAGCCATTTACCGCAAACCCGAAGACGCCTGGGGCCTTTCCGTCTGGAAAGAGGAGCTGCCCGAAGAGCTGGCGCAGGAGTCGCTGGCCCGTTACGACCAGTTTTATGAAGACGTAAAGCAGCTCCTGACGCAGGTAAAGGAGAAGCACGGCTGCTTTGTGGTGTACGACCTGCACACCTACAACCACAAACGCGAGGGCGAGGCCGGTCCTGCGGCAGACCCCGAAGCAAACCCCGAAGTAAACATTGGCACCGGCAACATGAACCGCCAGCTGTGGGCCCCGGTGGTAGATGCGTTTATGCAGGCACTCCGGTCGTACAACTACCAGGGGCGGCAGCTGGATGTGCGCGAAAATGTAAAGTTTCAGGGAGGCCATTTCATGCGCTGGATACACGACACCTTTCCCGACAGCGCCTGCGTGCTCTCGATCGAATTTAAAAAGTTTTTTATGAACGAATGGACAGGCGAGCCGGACCAGGAGCAACTGACGGCGATAAGACAGGCGCTGCAGCATACGGTGGCGCCGGTACTGGAGGCAAGGGCGCAGGTCTGTCAAAAACTACACCCATGACAGAGACCATCTCAAAGGAATTTATCCATAAAGTAACACGTGGCCTGAAGCGTGGCCGCAAGGTAAGGCGGCGCCTGCCCGATGGCGGCTGGCTGAACATAGACCGCCCCCTGCCCTTCCTGGTGCTCTTCCGGCACCCGGCAGGCGCACCAGACCACGCCACCGCCGACTTCGTGAAAGCAGAGGCTTCCTATATTATCAGCCACCAGGAACAGACTCCGGAACTGGCTACGCTGGTAAAGGAAATCGCAAAGGTGATGTCGGAGAAGTTTGATGCCTTTATGGTGCTGGAGATTTTTGCGGCACCCCAACCGGATGCCGATGCTCCTCATTTCCGGGTGCTGGGGCCGGAACACGCGCTGCCGGCAACCATGCGGGTACTGAAAGAAGAACTGGAGCTCATCCGGTTCCAGGGAGTACCTGCCACTGTTGTTACAGATAGCAACATGCGCCTACTGGAAGGCCCGTACCGGCTCCTGAACGAAGACGAGCTCAAACAGCTTAGCATCCTGATGCTGGGGCTGGAGATAAAACCGCTGTACGTGAACAAGCTCACCGGCAAAGTCTATCCCATCCTTGTTCGTGCCCTGCGTGCCCGTTTATCCGGCGCCATCAAGAAAACCGTGTTCGATTTTGTGCGTGTGCAAACATCGCACCAGCCGGAACATTACCAGGCGCTGGGGCGGCAGGCTGTGGTGCCGGCCGTGTGGCGCATCGATAAACAACTCAGTGCTATCAGCGACCAGTTCCAGTTTCTGCTGCTTGTTACGCCGGTTAATGCCGATAAAGCCTGGGAGCAGTTCAAACAAAACAACTTCGAAAAAGCGCCTGTTTTCCATTACCGGCTCATGCCCATCGATGCCGACCTGCTCAAGCGCGAGCTGTACAACATTCCCGTGGAGAAGGTGGAAGACCCGACGCTGGCGTTCCTGTTCCGCGACAAGCGGCACGAGCTCGACAAAATGATTACCATGCTCGCCGACCGCAACACGCCCCACTTCCTCTACAGCAGCCTGCAGCTCTTTGGCGGCGTAGATGAGCAACTGCTGAAAGTGGCAGAAGGCATACTGGCCGCCATTCCCGAACCGCAACGCGACGACGGTGCAGCCCTTATCCCGGTAGAAGAGTTTGCCGCCCTGGCCCAGCAGGAAATCGACTTCCTGAAAAGCCAGTACCCGGGTGTGGAGTCGGGCGTGGATATCCGTAAAGACATTGTAGGCCTGATTGTATCGAAAGGCAGGTTGAACGTAGGCACAGAGGCGAAAATACCCCGCAGCCGTGCCGAAGCGCTCATTCAGCACGAAGTGGGCACGCATATTCTCACGTATTTTAACGGGAAGGCGCAGCCCCTGCAGCAGCTGTATGTGGGCGTGCCAGGTTACGAGGAACTGCAGGAAGGGCTGGCGGTGCTCAGCGAGTACCTCGTCGGCGGCCTCGACCAGGACCGGCTGCGCCTGCTGGCAGCCCGCGTTATTACGGTACATCACCTGATCCAGGGCTGCAGCTTTACCGACAACTTCTGGCGCCTGAAGCACGACTATAAATTTACTGACGAAACAGCCTTTGACGTGACCATGCGCGTGCACCGCGGCGGCGGCCTTACCAAAGATGCCGTGTACCTGCGGGGCCTCGTGCACCTGCTCCACCACCTGAAAGAGGGCGGCGAACTGGAGCCGCTCCTGATCGGTAAGATCCGGCAGGACTACATTCCCATTGTGCAGGAACTGATTTACCGCAACGTGCTCCG
The DNA here is from genome assembly GCF_003347595.2 of Botryobacter ruber. Classification (GTDB taxonomy): domain Bacteria; phylum Bacteroidota; class Bacteroidia; order Cytophagales; family Hymenobacteraceae; genus Pontibacter; species Pontibacter ruber_A. Next base: position 416,548 of record NZ_QCZK02000024.1, read on the forward strand.
CCCCATCCCCATGAAGCCCCGCTACCTCCTCGACCCCGCCCTTAAGCCAAAACTCGAGCAGCTGAAACAGGGGCTGACGGTATTTAACCTGGTGTAGATGTAGTTATTCGTTATTGGTTATTAGTTATTGGGGAGGGCATTTTAAGATAAAATGTTAAAGGAATTTTTTAACTGCTCCTGCCACCACAGCCGCTGCTGCTTTGTCTGAACCTTTGATTTACGGTGATTTTTCTGATTTACTTGATTTTTTGTCTGAATCAGGATTTACGGGATTTTAGGATTTTCAGGATTGGGTTTGTCTGAGCAATCTGTCTGAACAGGATTAAGAAGATTTAAGGAATAACAGGATTTGGTTTGTTTGTGGTTCGTGCAGGAGACGCGGGCACCGCGTCTCTACAGCCGTACCCTTAACCTCTTTACCTTTCTACCTCCCAAACTCTCTAACTCCCAAACTTCCTAAAGCTGCTCCGCAACCATCGGCGTCAATAACGAGTAACGGTGTAAACAACAAGAACAACACCCATGAACATAGGATTTGTAGTAAACGATATAAAAACAGAACAGGCAGGTTATGCCACCATTTTCCTGGCGCAGCGCATGCACAACCTCGGGCACCAGGTGTACCTGATAGGCGTTGGCGACCTGGCTTATTACCCGGACGGTTTTATGGGCGCCACCGCCACACAGGCAGAGCCCAATCATAAATATAAAACGCCAGCCACCTACATTGAGGCCATCCACAGCGACAAAGCCCGTAAGGTACGAATAACAGCGCCTGAACTGGATGTGCTCATGCTCCGCAACGACCCTTCTTCGGAACCGGAAGGCCGGGCCTGGGCACAGAATGCCGGCCTGATATTCGGGCAACTGGCGCTGCGGCACGGGGTAATTGTGCTTAACGACCCTACTTCGCTCTCCGATGCCGTTAATAAAATGTATTTCCAGCACTTCCCGGAGGCGGTTCGTCCGCGCACGCTCATTACCCGCGATAAGAATGAGATCAAGGAATTTTATAATGAGCAGCAGAACTCCATCATCCTGAAGCCTTTGCAGGGATCGGGTGGCTCCGGTGTGTTTATGGTGAAGAAAGACGATGCCACCAACCTGAACCAGATTGTGGAAGCCATCAGCCGCGACGGCTACGTGATTGCGCAGGAGTACCTGCCGGAGGCCGTGCATGGCGATGTGCGGCTGATTGTGGTGAACGGGGAAGCGCTGCAGTACAAAGGAAAATACTGCGCCATGCGGCGGGTAAACAGCAAGAACGACATCCGCAGCAACATTCATGCAGGCGGCACAGCACAACCCGCCAAAGTAGACCAGACCATGCTGGACCTGGTTGAGCTCGTCCGCCCGAAACTGATCCAGGACGGCATGTTCCTGGTAGGCCTGGACATTGTGGGCAACAAGCTGATGGAGATAAATGTGTTCAGCCCCGGCGGCATTCCCTTCGCCAGCCAACTGGAAGGCGTAGACTTTTCTGAACCTGTTATTGCTGCCTTAGAACGAAAGGTGCATTACAAAACCACCTACGGCGCCCAGATCGATAATAAGACAGTGGCGATGATTTAAATTTCTTATTCGACCAGAGGAATTTCAGTCGGGCTTCCTCTGGTCGAATATTGCCCTGTTGCCTTACTCACCTCTTCCTCTTCTCTCCTACCCTGGGAGTAGTTTGTAAAACTCCTATATATTTCTACAGGTAAGTCAGCATGCCTTGGGAATAGCCCCATATTTAGATGTAGTTTAAAACTACACCCAGTAAAGGGAGCTCTCGTTTGTTATTTAATGGTAAATTTAACCGGCAGTGTGTTACGTACAGAAATAGGTTCACCATCCTGTTCCCCTGGCACCCATGTAGGCATTTCTGCTATCACCCTTACTGCTTCAGCATCAATGGCAGGATGCACCGACTTTTTCACTTTAATGTCTTTCACTTTACCGTCTTTTTCTACAATAAAAGAAACCAGCACCGAACCAGATGCTTTATCCATTATAGCTGCCTTAGGGTATTTTATATTCTGGGCTAAAAAAACGAACAGGGCTTTTTCCCCTCCAGGAAACTGTGGCATCACTTCATAAGGGAAGTAAGGCAGTTTGGCACCATCCTCTGCAAAAACAGTTCCTTCAAGCATCTTACCGTTTTCGTATAACTCTATCCTTTTTACTCTACCGCTCTCATAATAAGTTATTAAAGAATCGTTTCGCTTATTGTTTACAAAGTTTTGCCTCATCACAAGCTTTCCATCCTTGTTCCATATTTTATATTCTCCCGATTTTATTTCCTTTCCAGCTTTATAGGCATCTGCAGCATAGTTTACTTCACTCTGTTTTGTGTCTGTTTCTAAAAAATATCTGGTAACCTTTACCACCGGTGTACCTGCCTGAATAAGTTCTTCGGTTCCATAATAGATAGCTTTCCCTTTAGCTACTTTCTCCCAGTAGGTATTGTAATACTGTCGTTCCTGTGCCATCACCTGTACACTTACCAGAACACATAAAATGAGCAAGGCTCTTCTTAATGATTTCATTGTTTAAAATCTTTCTGTTTATCAATTAATATTTTCTGCTCATTTTAGCTGGCCTTAGTGCAGCTCGCCCACAAGATCCCGGCGGGATGACAAGAGGGAGAAGATATTATGGCAGTGAATAAATGTGATTTAGTTGTTAGCTGCTGTCACCACTTCCTCTGCTGGTTCTTCCTGCGGTACTGGTGGCTCCAGTTGCACGACAAAGGTGTCTTTCACCCGGTGCGACAGGTAGAAGTAGGGTATCCAGATGGCTGCTACCAGAAACCCTCTGCCAATGTCGGTGGCGGCGCTGCTATCGATTGGCAAGTCGAGGGCAGACATGGCTACGTATTGCAGCACCGGTAGCAGGAAACTGGCGCCGTAAAAAATAACCATCAGCTTGGGCACACTGGTGCGGCGGCTCAGGAACAGGCGGATCAGCACCAGGTTGTACACTAGGAAAGCAATGTTTACCACCAGTTCCAGCGCCAGCATGGCTGCCAGAGCCGGCGAGTACGAAACAGACGAAGCGTTTAACAGTTCCTGCCACACCGTCTGGTTAAAATAGTTGTCTGTAAACAGTGCGCTCAGGGTAGTGATCGGGGTCAGGCAAACGCCAATCGTTACCAGCACCAGCCAGCCACCAATACCTTCGCCACGTCCGGCAATGTAGCCGTCTTCGGGAAGCGGGTCGTAAAAGTACAGTTTATAGGCTCCGAAACAGGCTAAGGCAAAGGCTGCAATGGCTAACAATACCACAGGCCAGCTGGCAGGTGCACCGGCGTCGGCAGCAGTTACAAAGTTCTTGTTATAAGTAATGCTGTAGCCCATATCGTCGAGCATGACCTTCTGGTGCTTTACGTAAGCTGCCATCTGCTCCGGCAGCACATGATCCTTCAGGGTGCTGTAGGCATAGCGCAGGGTGATGAGGTTGGTCCTGCTGTTATAGGTAACGTTGCTGCTGTAGTTAAAAACAGCATCTTTTATTTCTTTGGCTGTCGTGCTCACCGTCCATGATTCTGGCATGTACAGCAGTATTTCCTGCTCCACCTGCGTTGGATAGCTGAGGTACATGGGCATGGTGCGCTTACTGACCCGCGGCGAATTGATGTAACTGCGCAGCACCTGCGGGTAAAATGAAGCTGTCAGCAGGTTTTCGGTGTCATCAGATTCTTCCCAAAGATTTTTGATGGTATACTCCTCCAGCGTGGTAAATTTATTCTCGTTGGGGTAATCAATAAAATCAAGCGCACGAGCCACTTCGATGTCCGGGTAGGAGTTGGCGTAGTAGTTCAGGAAAGCTTTTTCCGTTTCTTTCAGGCTGGTGGTGGCAAAGCGGCTGCGCTGGAAGTCGGCATCGGAGCCATAGTATTCTGTTTTTACCTCCAGCGTTACGTCGCCTCCTATGCCATTAAACGAGAACGCCTCATGCACTTTTACTTTCGCGTTACCGGCGGCAGGGGCTGTTACATCCGTAAGCTTTTTGGTAGCGCCGTCTATCACCAGCGCTTTCTGGTAGTCGGGCAGCGAAATACCGTCGAAGTTGCCGCGCTGCTTGCTGATGGTAGGATCGTACCAGTAGTTTTTACCCCAGAGGCTAACCTGCACAATGCAGTGGTTAAAGGCGTAGGGCGATGGCAGAAAGTTGGTAATCTGGCCTCGCGAAGAAGAATTTACCAATACAGGATACGCCTCGATGTTCAGTTCCCGCAGCATGGTAACCAGCAGCAGGGACTTATCTTTGCAGTCGCCGAAGCGGCGGGCAAACACCTCCGATGGCGATCTTGGCTTAAAGCCGCCTATGCCAGCCTCAAAGCCCAGGTAGCGCACCTCGTCCTGCACAAACCGCAGGGCCGCCACCAACCGCTGTTCGTCGCTGCCAAACTCGTTCCGGATGCTGTCGATGCTGGCCTGCAGGTCCTTGCTCAGCTTCTCTTTCTGTGTGTATAAAGGCAGTGCCCACTTTGCCACCTGCTCCCAGGAAGTGAACTCCGATAAAAATACACCCGGGTAAGCATCGTACCAGCCCGGCGTTTCTTCATCTACGGGGGTAGCCGGCAGGTTTTGGGAGTGCCAGGTATAGGTCGTATAGCCGTTCTGGGTAGCGATAACCGGCTTTTGGGTTGTCTTGTAAAGTTTGTAGTTGATTTTGCGATGCTGCGGCGCTACCACATGCACCAGCAGCTCATCCACGGGGTCGTAGAACTGCAGGTTAAAGGAGTTGAAAAACTTGTCGTTAAACACCGGGTTTTTGCCTGATATGGTGATGGCGTACTCAATTACGTCTCCTATACGGGTATCTTCCAGCAGTACCAGGGCGGTCAGGGTTTCGTCAAAAATCTTCTGCTCCATTCTCTCCTCCCGCTGCACCACTTTCACCTTCTTCAGGTCCAGCTTGTTGATGGGCTTTCCGTTGCGCCAGACAACTACTTTGTGCAGCTGCAACTGCTCATAATTGGGGTCGTAAGAGAACTTCAGTTCGGAGCTGTTTTGTACACCTTCGTCTGTTGTTATCTTATACGTGTTGTGGTAGTAAGTATCGCCGGTAGCTACGTTCCACTGCACCACACGCTGCAGAAAATGATAGCCATCGTTTACCTCTTTCGGGTCGATGGTGGTGCTGATGCGGTGCGGGAGTTGTTTCACCCAGATCGGTTCTGCCGTAACTGCCGGCTGCCGGACCGCGGCCTGCACCTGCAGACTTATACCAAATACTATACTTGCTAAAATGCTAAAAATGCGCGTGTAAATCTGCTTCATACCTCTTTCCTGAAAATCTTTTCAAGATAAATGATATTTGTATATTTCATATAATTTTTCAGGATTTTATTTTGTCTGAGGGGGTAGTGGTATAAATTTAATCGGGCTTGAGTATTACTTTGTAAGTAGCAGTAGTACCGTTTTTACTGCGCTGGATAAATCCATATTAGAAAAAGCTTCACTCTCTTTCCAGCGCCTGCTTACCTGTTCAGTTCTTTGCACTGCATTGGAGCTATAGAGAAAGCTGGAGCTCCTGCAAAAGCTGATAAGTATTGTACTTTATTAAATTTTTTATGTATTTTTATACAGTAGCCTTTTCCCGGCTTTCTCCTATGAAACACTTACTACACCTCCTGCTCTATATATTCCTCTTTGCATCCTGCAAAAAGGACGAAATTAAATTACTTCCACCTATCACCACCTCCGGAGCTAACACCATGGGCGCTATAGTAGATGGCAAAGCCTGGATAGCCAACGGCGGAACAGGATTCCAACCTCCTAAGCCGGTGGAGGGAGGATACCATGGCACCTATTCCTATGATGTGACCCGAAATAATGTTCTCATCACTTCTTATAGTAAAGACAAAACAGGCTTTCAGTTTTACCTTAGGGATGTATCCAAACCAGGAGAATACCTGCTGAACTCCTACACCAACTTATCTGGTGGGGAATTAAAGCAGCCTATGAATTATGGAGCATATTATATACCTGGAAAAGTGTATATGACCACCAGTGAGCATACAGGAAAGGTTATTGTTACCAGAGCTGACACTGTAAACGGCATTGTATCAGGTGTATTTGAATTTACCGCTGTTCATGGGGGGGAGACTGTCACAGTCTCTAATGGTCGATTTGATGTTGATTTAAAAATGCAGTGACAAAATTAATCTTATCCACCAAAATGAAGTTTATTAGACAGCTCCATACATCATAGCTTCAGTGGGTATGGATACAGGTGCAGTAACAAATAACACCCAGCGACGGTTATATTTGTAAACTATCCGGCAGCGGTTACAACTACAGGTATAACATTATGAGCAGCTTGAACAAAGGACAAAGAGGAGGAGCCAGGCAAACGGAGGCGGAAAAGAAAAGCCTGCGGGAGCAGATGGGCGCGCTGAAAAACCTGCCCAAGTTCTTCCGGCTGATCTGGGAAACGAGCAAAGCCATGACCATTGGCAATCTGCTGCTGCGTGTGGTAAAAGCTGCTATTCCGCTGTCCATGCTCTACATCGGCAAGCTGATTATCGACGAGGTTATCCGGCTGATTGATGTGACGGGGGAGCGGGACCTGTCTTACCTGTGGCTGCTGGTGGCGGCGGAGCTGGGGTTGGCTGTGCTGTCGGAGCTCACGAACAGGGGCATAACGCTGCTCGACAGCCTGCTCGGCGACCTGTTCTCAAATAAAACCTCTGTTGCCCTTATAGAACATGCCGCTACCCTGGACCTGGCGCAGTTCGAAGATGCCACCTTCTACGACAAGCTGGAGCGGGCACGCCGGCAGACGCTCACGCGGGTGGTGCTGATGTCGCAGTTGCTGGCGCAGTTGCAGGACACGCTCACTATTGGCTTCCTGGCGGTTGGCCTGGTAGCTTTTAACCCCTGGCTCATCGTGATCCTGCTCATCGCGGTTATTCCGTCGTTCCTCGGCGAAACGCATTTCAACGAGCGCACCTACTCCCTCTCCCGCTCCTGGACACCCGAACGCCGCGAACTCGACTACCTGCGCTACATCGGCGCCAGCGACGAGACCGCCAAAGAAATCAAAACCTTCAACCTCTCCGGTTTCATCGCCAGCCGTTTCCGGCAGCTCTCGGACCGTTACTTCCAGCTGAACAAAAACCTGATTGTGCGGCGGGCACTGTGGGGAAGCGCCCTCTCCGCCATCGGCACCCTCTCCTACTACGCCGCTTACGTGTTCATCCTCTACCGGACCGTGACCGGAGCCATCTCGGTAGGCGACCTCACGTTCCTGGCAGGCTCCTTCAGCAGTATGCGGGGGCTGCTGCAGGGCATCATGATGCGCTTCTCACAGATTGCCGAAAGCGCCCTGTACCTGCAGGACCTCTTCGATTTCCTGGAGCTGAAGCCGCAGATAACGCCTCCTGCCAACCCGCTCCTCGTGCCCAGGCCCATCCAGCAGGGCTTTACCTTCGAGAATGTCGGCTTTAAGTATACCAACAGCGAGAAGTGGGCAGTCCGCCACCTCACGTTCCACCTGCGGGCGGGCGAAAAGCTGGCACTGGTGGGCGAAAACGGGGCAGGAAAAACCACACTGGTCAAGCTGCTCGCCCGCCTCTACGAGCCGACCGAGGGCAGAATTTTATTAGACGGGATTAACCTGCGGGAGTACGACCTCAACGACCTCCGCCACCAGGTAGGCATCATTTTCCAGGACTACGTACGCTTTCAGATGAGCGCCTCCGACAACATTGCCATTGGCCAGATCAGCGACATCAGCAACAAAGACCGCATCCAGGGCTCCGCGCAGAAAAGCCTTGCCGACACCGTAATCAGCCGCCTCCCGGATGGCTATGAGCAGGTGCTGGGGAAACGCTTTGCCAAGGGCGTGGAGCTGTCGGGAGGCGAATGGCAGAAGGTAGCACTGGCCCGTGCCTACATGCGCGACGCCCAGCTGCTGATACTCGACGAACCAACCTCTGCCCTCGATGCCCGTGCCGAACACGAAGTATTCCTCCGCTTCTCGGAACTGATAGCAGGCAAAACAGCAGTACTTATCTCCCACCGCTTCTCCACCGTCCGCATGGCCGACCGCATCCTGTTCCTGGAGCAGGGCCAGCTGAAGGAGCTTGGCTCGCACGAGGAACTGCTGGCGCAGGGCGGAAAGTATGCAGAGCTGTTTACGCTGCAGGCGAAGGGCTATTTGTAAGTTTGGGAGGTAGAGAGTTAGAGAGTTAGAGAGTTTGGGAGGTAGAGAGTTAGAAATTTTGTAGGGGTTGAAAATCTTCAACCCTGTCAGAGAGTTTGAGATTGTAATGTCCATTATCTGTAGAGACGCGGTGCCCGCGTCTCCTGCACGAAACACAAACAAACCAAATCCTGTTATTCCTTAAATCTTCTTAATCTTGTTCAGACAAACCTAATCCTGGAAATTCTAAAATTCTGTAAATCCTGATTCAGACAAAAAATCAACAGTTCAGGCATTCCTCCACGTGGAACACAGGAGCAGCGGGTGTGGTGGCAGGAGCAGAAAACTTTAAAACGGGAAAAAGTATGGAATGATAAGCGAAGCGAGCAGCCAGTAGAGCAGGTTCAGGGGAGTTCCTACTTTCAGGTAGTCGGAGAATTTGTAGTTGCCGGGGCCATAGATCATGGTGTTGGTCTGGTAGCCCATGGGTGTCATGAAACTGAGGGAAGCGGCATAGGCAACGGCCATCAGGAAGGGCCGGGCGCTTACGCCTAACTCATGGGCTGTAACAATCGCAATAGGCGCCAGCAGCGCGGCTGTCGCGTTGTTCGACATGAAGTTGGTGATCATGAAGGTGATGAAGAAGAACACCGACAGCAGCGCGTGGGGCCCGTACTCCCCAACCGAATGAATCAGGAAGTGTGAGAGGTAACTGGCTGCGCCTGTCTTTTCGAGTGCGGCCCCCATCGAAAGCACGCCTGCCAGCATGAAAATAACTTTCCAGTCGATGGCCTTGTACAGCTCGTCGACCTTGATGCATTTAAAGGCAATCAGCAGGATAACGCCAATGATCGAACTGAGCACGATCGGCATCAGGCCGGTGGCTGCTGCCGCCACAATGCCCACACTGATAGACAATACCGGAATAATTTTGCTGAAGTCGTAGTGGCTGCGGTCTGTTTCGGAAATAATAAGCAAATCCTCGTTTCGGCGCAGTTTGGCCGCCTGATCTTTGTCGGCTGCAATCAGCAGCACATCGCCGGCCGATAACTTGGTGTGGGTCAGTTTCTCGTGCAGGATTTCGTTACGGTGGCGTATGGCCAGCACCGTAGCGCCATAGTTCGAAGACCTGAAATCCAGCTCCTTCAGCGACCGTGTCTGCATGTAAGAGTTGGGCGTAACAATGGCTTCGTAGAGTTTGGCGTCCGCGTTGCGCAAATCCTTGTCGCGGAACTTGCGCTCCGACTTCAGTTCTATCCCTTTTTCCTCTTTCAGCTTTTTCAGCTTCTCCACATCGCACCGCACCTTCAGCACATCGTTGGCGTGCAGGATGGTATCGGGGGCAGGCTTGAATTTATTTTTTTTGCCACGGCCAATCATCAGCACGTCCATGTCGAGGTTCTGCACCAGGCCCGACCGCTGCAGGGGCATTCCGACGGATGGCGATTCAGGCAGCAGGACAATTTCGGTCAGGTAATCGCCCATGCCAAAACTCTCGGTCAGGTTTTTGGCCTGCTTGCGGCTGGGCAGCAGGTGGCGACCTACAAAAAACATGTAAACAATGCCTACCAGCAAAAACAGAACACCTGCCGGTGTAAACTCAAACATGCGCAATGGCGCCTCGCCCTGTGCCAGGGCAATACCACTTACCAGTATGTTGGTGGAGGTGCCGATAAGGGTACATATCCCGCCCATCAGCGCCCCGAACGAGAGGGGCATCAGCAGCTTGGAAGGACTGATCCGGATGTCGCGGCACACCTGTATGATGACCGGCATCAGCAAAGCTACCACAGCCGTATCGTTTATAAACGCAGACAGGCAACCGGAAATAACCATGACTGCCAGCAGGCAAAGCAGGTAGCTTTTTCGCCCTACCCGTGTCAGAAGATAACCCACGTTACTCAGTGCTCCTGACTTAAAAATACAGACACTGACGATAAACATGGCACCAACAGTGATGGTAGCAGGATTGCTGAAGCCCGCCAGGCCTTCGGCAGGGGTCAGGATGCCTGTTATCATAAACAGGGTCATGATAAAAACGGCAACAGCATCTATGGGGAAGCGGTCACTGATAAACAGCACAATGGCCAGGGTGATAATAGCCAGTACAATGCCGATTTCAAGTGTCATTTATGCAGGAATAATAAAGCTCTGGCAAAAGAAGCTTACTATATTACCAGTATTGAAGCACCAGGACTTCAATTACCAGATAATTAATGTATAATCACTTTAAAGTATGCCATTACGGGTGCAAAGGCAGTCGTAACGGAAGTTAAATATACAGATATTATCTTCACTGCAAACTAATTTACGATATTAATGTGCAGAAATATTTTTACTGGTTACCGGACAAAATATTGTTAAGTCCTTCTTCTGCAGCTTGTGCGGACGCAAACTTTTTGAGGGGTATGGCTGATTTGTAATACATTTCATCAGCCTGGAGTGTGGCTATTTTATCGGTGGGGCCTATTTGTGCCAGCAGCAGCACACCTGCTTCCAGCATCATACGCCGGGCTTCCTGGTGCAGCGTATTTAACTCCTGCGGCTGGGTAAGCATCGACGAAAAATCGGCCAGTACCGTGAAACCCGGCATGGTGAGCAACAAAATGCGCTTCCAGTCACTTAGAAAATTGGGTACGGCTTCTTTATTTTTCCAAAAACCACGAATGGTAAAATAAATACGATTTTTAGATAAATCGTACAACAGGCCATAGCACGTATTATCTGCTACGCTGAATTTGGATTTAACCGCATCTTTTTGCTTTTCGTTAGTTATCATAATGTATTCTTCTTACGAAGAAAAACACAAACATACTTATACATTATCAAGCAGTTATTGAATTTTTAGCCTAAAATATACTATTTCACACAAAAACTACCGGCTTACTACCTAATAATCAACAATATATATTTTCTTATATACAAAATCTAAAATACATTAGCCAAACCCGTTTCGGGTTTGGCCTGAAAGGCAAATAACCTCACCTGTTCCCGTTGTAAAAGTGTTGGTGTGCTGAGGCAGTGGTGGCTGGTGCAGCAAAACAGAAGGGCTTTCTTATACAATCATTCAGTTGGCTCTTCTCCATGAATTATCAGAGTAGTGTTATCTCGACCGCAGGGAGAGATCTGAAATTCATAACTTCTGCGTTACCAGATCTCTCCCTGCGGTACCAATGACAAAAAATAGTGTGAAATGAAAAGTAATTCTGAAAATTGCCTGCAAGGCCTGTAATCCGGTCTGCAGTTCCTGCCACCACTGCCTCTGCTCCTCTTTACAAAGTCATTACTTTATTTAGCTCGTGCAGCACCCCGTTTTGTAACTGCTGGTCTGCCTGCACAATACGCACGCCATTGAGTAAAGTCTCTCCTTTTTTGCGACAAACCCGGATCTTCTCGCCGCTCAGGGTTTCTACCTGCGCTCCGTCTTTAAAATCCTTCTCCAGGTAATTGCCTCTTAAAATATGCCCTGATAATACCGTTTTGATTTTATCAGGCGATTCGCTCTTTAACGCTGCCAGCGATGCTTCTGAAGGAGCCAGCAACGTAAAGTTATCTTCGTTGGAAAGAATGGCAATCAGTCCGGCGGTGGTTAAAAGCTCTGCCAGCACAGGCCGGTTATCTATTACAAACTGTAAAAGGGAAGGATTCTGCGGCGGAACAGGAGTGATGGCATGCGCATACAAGCGCGGGCAACTGGCTACAATAAATACAATTAGAACCAGGTTATAAACTATATTTTTATATAATGCTTTCATGTCTTAAAATGCTTACTGCTGTCTATATTCAGTACGCATTTTAAGACTAAAAGGTAAATACCTGGAAGTGATTATACTATAAAAAATACAAAATCAGAACAAACTCCAGTTACTGATCTGCTCAATAAAGAGCGGCCCCGCCTTGGGCACCAGCGCCAGGCTGAGGATAAAACCGTACAAAGCGCCGAATAAGTGGGCATCGTGGTTGATGTTGTCGCCCATGCGTTTGCCCTGGTAGTAAGAGTAGATAATGTAGAGGATGCCGAGGATAAAGCCAGGAATACACAGCAGCGCATACAGACAAATATCATCTGTCGGGAAAAAGAGAATACTGGCAAACACCACAGCAGCCACCCCACCAGAGGCACCTAAGGCGCGGTAACCCGGGTCGTGCCGGTGCTTGATATAGGTTGGAATATCCGATACGACAATCGCGCCCAGGTACAGGAGCAGGTAGAGCAGGATGCCGACGGTTGGGCCAAACACGTAGCTGAAAATGTACTCCACATTACTGCCAAAGAAGTAAAGCGTGAACATGTTGAAGAACAGGTGCGTGAAGTCGGCATGCAGAAAGCCCGAGGTAAGAAAGCGGTGCCAGGAGTTGTCGCGCTCTACGCGGTAGGGTTCAAAAATCCAGTTGCGCATCAGGTCGTGATTTTGCCAGGCATACCACGAAATACCAACCGTAACGATGATGATGACAAGGGTAACGTCTAAATCCATTCCGGAGAATTATTTTTTTAAAGTAAATTAACTGTCGCGCTCCATAAGCTGCATGGCCAGGCCGCGAAGCGCTGCTTTACGGGCGTCAGGCACCTGCACAGCACACAGGTGCTGCAACGCTTTCTGGAAGTAGAGATCTATCTGCTCTTCGGTCTGCTGCCGGAGGTCCAGCGCATTATAAACAGCTGTTACAGCCTCCACTTTTTCTAAGGCTATGGCTGCATTGGTCTGGTGCCGCCAGCATGTTAGCACGTCCAGTTGTTGCGGGTTTGCCTGTTCCAGGGCCGTCAGCATCAGGAAGGTCTTTTTATCAGAGAGAATGTCGCCGCCTACCTGTTTGCCGAACTTGGCTTTGTCGCCATACACATCGAGCAGGTCGTCGCGGAGCTGGAAGGCAATGCCGATGTTGTTGCCGAAGGCTTTGAGGTGTTCGGCATCCTCTTCCGGTGCCCCTTGCAGGATAGCACCCAGTTCGAGGCTGAAGCCCAGGAGCACGGCTGTCTTGAGCGTGATCATTTGGATGTATTCGTCGATGCTTACCTGCTCGCGCTGCTCAAAGTTCATGTCGATCTGCTGCCCTTCGCACACCTGGGCGGCTGTTTCGGAGAACTTCTGCAGTACCGTCGCCAGCTTATCAGGCGCAATGCCAAAGAGCAGTTGGTAGGCGCGCACCAGCATCACGTCGCCGCTGAGGATGGCGGTGTTGGCGTTCCATTTTTCGTGCACGGTTTGCTGCCCGCGGCGCAGCGGCGCCTTGTCCATGATGTCGTCGTGCATGAGCGTGAAGTTGTGGAAAACCTCTACTGCTGCGGCAGGCAACAATGCGTTTTCCACATCCTCGTCGTACATTTTTGCCGCTAAAAGCACCAGCAGCGGGCGAATTCGTTTTCCGCCCAGCGACATGATGTAGCGTATGGGTTCGTAAAGTTCCGCCGGGTTTTCGCCGTAGCGAAGTGTTGATAAGGTTTGATTCAGTTTATCAGACAGTACTGCGATATCCACAAAAATCTAATGTTGTTTCAGGGTTTTAACTAGCTCCAGATCGATGGTGCGTTCGGCCAGGTTCGTACTTTTTACCTCTACCACCACTTCGTCGCCGAACGAGATAATACGTTTGCTCTGACGGCCAATGATGCGGTAGTTGTCGGCATCCAGCTCGTAATAGTCGTCGTTGAGGTCGGAGAGGCGCACCATGCCTTCACACTTGTTTTCTTCGATCTCCACAAAGATACCCCATTCTGTGACACCAGACACTATTCCTTTATACTCGTTTCCGATGGTATCTTTCATAAACTCTACCTGCTTGTACTTGATAGAGGCACGCTCGGCATCGGCAGCACGTTTTTCCATGTCGGAAGAGTGGCGGCAGCGGTCTTCGTACTCTTCCTTATCCACCGACTGCCCCCCATCGAGGTAGTGCTGCAACAGGCGGTGCGCCATCATATCGGGGTAACGACGAATAGGCGAGGTGAAGTGCGAATAGTGGTCGAAGGCCAGGCCAAAGTGGCCTTCGGGCTCAGTGCTGTACTTTGCCTTGGCCATCGTCCGGATGGCCAGGTTCTGCAGCACGCTCTGCTCCGGCTTGCCTTCCGTTTCTTCAGCCAGGTTGTTCAGCTCGTTTGATATGTCGCCATCCGGATCAACTTTATAGCCAAACTTGCGGGCGAAAAGCGAGAAGGTGCTCAGCTTATCCGGGTCGGGAGAGCCGTGCGTACGGTACACCATGGTCGGACGTTTTTTGCCCCTGCCCTTGTTAAATACAAACTCAGCTACCTTTTTGTTTGCCAGCAGCATGTATTCTTCTATCAGCTTGTGTGCATCCTTGCGCTCCTTCACATAAATAGAAAGCGGTCTGCCCTGCTCGTCGAGCTTAAACTTCACCTCGATGGTTTCGAAGCTGATGGCGCCGTTTTTAAAGCGTTTGTCTTTGAGCTTTTTGGCAATGTCGTTGAGGGTGTTTATTTCATAGGCGAAATCTCCTTCGCCGGTTTCGATGCGCTCCTGGGCTTCTTCGTAGGCAAAGCGGCGGTCGGAGTAGATAATGGTACGGCCAAACCAGGTGTCGTAGAGTTTACCATTGTCGTCGAGCTCAAACACTACTGAGAACGTCAGCTTCTCTTCGTTGGGGCGTAAAGAACACAAGCCGTTCGACAGCCGCTCGGGCAGCATCGGGATGGTGCGGTCGACGAGGTAAACGGAGGTGGCGCGGTGGAAAGCCTCTTTCTCCAGCAGCGATTTGGGGTGCACGTAGTGCGTTACGTCGGCAATGTGCACGCCAATTTCCCAGTTACCATTTTCGAGCTTCTGTATCGAGAGCGCATCGTCGAAGTCTTTGGCATCGGCGGGGTCGATGGTGAAGGTGGTGACGTCGCGGAAGTCGCGGCGGATTTTTATTTCGGCGGTAGTTATCTTGTCCGAAATGTTTTCTGCTTCTTCCTCCACAGCCTCCGGAAACTCGAACGGCAAGCCAAATTCGGCCATAATGGAATGTATTTCGGCTTCGTGCTCTCCGGCAGGACCAAACACACGCACTACTTCACCAGTCGGGTTCTTATCCGGTGCGTCGGGCCACTCCACTATCTTCACCAGCACTTTGTCGCCGGACTTGGCATCGTTCAGGCCGCGTTCGCCGATAAATACATCGAAGTACAAACGCTTGAAATCGGGCACAACGAAGCCGTAGTTTTTGGAGAGCTGCATAATACCCACCAACTCCGTACGCTGGCGCTCGAGTATCTCCACCACAATGCCTTCCTGGCGACCATTGCGCACCATCGGCAGCACCTCTACCTTCACCACATCGCCGTGCATGGCATATTTCAGGTGCTCCCGGAACACCCGCACATCGTCTTCGGTCTCTTCCGACACAATATAGGCGTATTTGCTGTTGGCCAGGTCCACGCGCCCGGTAATGATGTTTACGCGCAGGTTGAGCATAAACTTATCATCGTCGAGGGCAATCAGTTTGGTTTCCTTTACCAGCCGGCGCAGGCATTCGTTTACTTCCTCGCGGCCAGATTTGGTGTTAATGGCCAGCCGGCGCAGGATCTGGCGGTAGCTGAGTGCGGTATCAGGCGATTGGGCAAAGGCTTCGAATACTTTTGCTTTCATGCCTCTGGGGCCACCCCCGCCGCCACGGGCTATATCTTCCCTGGAGGAGGAACCTGTCAGCAAAGGCCTTTCCCTGGATGGACCGCCCCCGGATGCTCTGCCCCTGGACGAACCGCCGCCACCTCTTGAGGAACCCCCTCTTTTTGAAGATGAGCCGCTCCTGGAGCCGCCCTTCCTGGCTCCGCTTTCTGATCTTTCGCTTCGTTTGCTGTTTCTGCCTTTCATGTTCTATTTTGTCTCTGTGGCGCAACCGGTGGTTGCGCTCTTTGGTGTATTAACCTTTAGCTTGAAAATATGTTCGTATACGCCTGCAAGAGGAGGCGTGGCTAAAGCTGTTTCTTATATCTGCTTCAATTTATAGAAAAAAGTCTATATTTTAGGTATACGAGGTGGCAATTCCGGCGTATGTTTGAATATCTGAATCACGGATTTGAAGGATTTAAGGATTACACGGATTTTTTGGGTAGCGCGTTCCTCTTTCTGAAATGCATGAAACACAAGCGTCACGTAATCTAAAAACGTGCAGTCAGAGCGTATGTAACAGCATCTGTGGAATCTTTAAATCCTTAAAATCCGTGGTTCAGGCAGGAGCAGTGGCTATGGTGGCAGGAGCAGTAACGTTTTTAGCATCAAACCTATTGAAAAACTATGTCAAAGAAGAAAAAGAAATCCGGTGGCGGTGCAGCGCCGGCAAAACTGAGCGACAAAGGCTACCTGAGCAGCGGCCGTGCCCGTAATCTGCCTGTATACAAATGTCTGATAAACGAAGGTTGGGAAGAGCAGGGAATGGCGCAGGTGTATGTGCTCCGCCAGCATGCCAACAGCAATATAACCGTGGGTATTTACCTGGTCGATACTTTTTGCGCGGGCATGAAAGACAGCTTTTATCTTTTCAACGAGCCACTGCACCAGGTGGAAGAAAGGATTGCTTCCCACCCGCTGCCACTGGAGGAGATATCCTACGAGCTGGCCCACAACATTATTTATGGCGCCATCGCCTTTGCCCAGGAATACGGCATTGAACCCGATGCCAGCTTTAGTCTCACGCAAATGATTCTCGAAGAAGATACTGAGGATGTGGAGCTGATCGAGCTGGAGTTTGGCCGGAACGGCAAACCGGTTTTGATGCTTAACCCCGACAGCGGCCCCCGTGTCGACTATTTTAAACGCCAGCTGGAGAAGTACGCAGGACCAGGAAATTATGAAGTGATTGACATGATGGATGATGAATTTGAGGACGAGGACCAATTTGACGATGAAGATGAGGACGATTATTTCCAGTACCCCGAAGACTGGGACGAAGAAGAATGGGAGGATTTTATAGAAGAAACGGAGCCGGAAGCCCTGATAAAGTACCCGGATGTAGGCCTCTACATGTTCGAAAAAGTAGTTTCGGAACCGGCTCGTGCCGAAGAATTACCTCAGTCTGAAACAGTTGCATTTGACATCAATTTTGACCCCTTACCCACTGATTATTCAGAAGAAGAGGCGGAAGAGGTAAAGGAGGTTACAGAACTAATAAATCGTTATAAACCATCAGACGACGAATTAGAAGATCTTAAAGACAGGCTGAAAGCAACTATTGAGCAGTGGCCGGAAAATTTCGTTTTTAAAGAAAAGCTGGTCTATGTTTACCGTGCCCTCGAAGAGGATGCTGCTGCAGATAAAGTAATTGTGGAGCTTTACAATCAGTTTCCAGACGCTATCAAAGCAAAACGGTTGTATACAGAGTACCTACTGGACGAAGGAAGAATAGACGATGTTCCCGCTGTTTTTGACAACAAGTTTAGTTTTGTAAGGCTTTTCCCGGAGCGTAAAACGTTTCATATTTCTGAAATAGCGGATTTTAACTACGCCATGGCGGAATATTTTCTTGCAAAGAAAGATGTACGCGCAGCTAACACTTACTTAGATATTTTAGAAGAATTGGATAGTAATGGCCCAAACAAGGGCAGTGTTCCATTAAGCTCCATGCTATTTTTTACTGTTAAAGCAGCTGTAATACAAGAAATGGAGCCGGTGCTGCGCGAAGCAAAACAGGACGAAGTTAAAAAGCTGCAGCTGATTGCCAAGCTGGTGAAATGATTGTCTGAACCTCAGAATAAGCAGATTTAAGGATGGCGCAAATTTTCCGAAACAGCTTTAATAATGTAAAGCCGGTTTACTATCGAAACGGCTTTACATTCTGCTGTCCCTGCCTGTATAGCTTTGTACTTCTGTTTCAGTGTCTGGTTTATACAGTTACTTCAGGTAAAAACCTATAAAAAGCTGTAAGGACGAGCTTTGAAGACCTACCATATCAACTTCATTGTCGTAATAACTTTTATCTGCACGAAGCTCAACTTCCAAACCTTTTAACATATTTGGAAAGTAAATACCTGCGCCTCCTGAAACACCATATATCAATTCTATATTACTTCCAGGTTCATCGAAAGTATCGTTGTATGTAAATCCATGAGGAGTTCTTTTTATCTGGCTCTTAAAGGCTGTACCAACATGAGGCCCAAATGACAGATAAGGTCTGTATCCCTTGGATGCGAAAGAATAACGGATCAGAACAGGTAACTGTAAGAAATTGGAAGAAATGTTTGCATCTACAGTGGTAAAACTATTAAGAGGAACCTTTAATGTAGCCTCTCCTTCTCTATGAATAAATTGAAGTCCAGGCTGTAAAGCAAAGCCTATATCTTTTCCCAATAATTTTGCAGATATACCTGCCGCAAAGCCTAACGTATGACCAAAAGTTCCACCAGAATTATACTTATTGCTATTACCAAGCCGGAATTGATGCGCATCTAAAGCCAAATTAATTACAGGCTTAACAGAAAACTTCTCAGGAACATAGCTAATAACTTGATTCGCTTTGTGTCCCGTACATGTATTATAGTAGTCTACAAACTCTGATAAGTCATTTAATGTGTACTTGTACTGTTGCTTAGAATTTTTATTACTTAGACTATCACCTGTTTTACATTCTGCTGAAAGGTAGGAGACGAAACTCAAAAAATTAGTAGGGGTAACAACAAATAGGGTATCATTTCGCTTCAAAAAGAAATTTTCTTTTGTATTAGCATACTTTTGCCTGTATAAGCTCAGATAACCCGTTATTATTTCCTGGAAGTATTTATCATGCCCCATTATACCGTGAACAGAAAAATATTTTCCGTCAGTAAATGCTGCTTTTATAGTAGAAGGGGTGTAAAGTTCTTTTTTAAATTGGCTATTCTCAAAAAGAAGAAGAGAATCGTTTTTAATGGCTACCTTCCCTCTTAAAGTATCATTTTGAATTGTTACTATATATCCTTCCATAAGCCTTTTCTGACCATAAGCTTGAAAAGAAATAAAAAAGATAAAAGGAAAAATAAGCTTAGCTACTATATTCACTGCTGTTGGTTATGAATGAAAATATACAAAAAATAATATTCGCAAAGGTAAATTAATTTATGGAATAGAATAATGCATGAGAAATTTAATATTAAAGAATCTTATTTCATTTGTATTTGAATTCATACCATTCCTGCCCGCATCGCCTCCCGCTTCTGCTGCGCGGCCATAATGTCTTCGGGCTCGCCTTTCGGGATGGCGCTGATGAGGGTGCGGGTATACTCCTGCTGCGGGTTGCGGTACATCTGTTCGGGCGTACCGCTCTCCACGATCTGCCCTTTGCTCATGACCAGTATCCGGTCCGACATGTATTTGGCAACGGAGAGGTCGTGGGTAATGAAGATGTAGGTCATCCGGAACTCCTGCTTTAGCTTGTTGAGCAAATTAAGCACCTGCGCCTGCACCGACACATCCAGGGCCGATACCGATTCGTCGCAGATGATGCACTTCGGCTGCAGTGCCAGTGCCCTTGCAATACAGATTCGCTGCCGCTGACCGCCCGAAAACTCGTGTGGATAACGCTGAAAGTGTTCCGGTAGAAGTCCCACCTTCTCAAGCAGTTCCATCGCTTTTCCACGGCGTTCTTTTTCGTTGGCATAGAGCTTATGCACACGCATCGGCTCTATAATGGCATCGCCAACGGTATGCATCGGGTTGAGCGAGGCGTACGGGTCCTGGAAAATCATCTGGAAGTGGCGGCGGCCTTTTCGCATTTCTTCTGAACTCAGTTGGGCAATGTCGCGCCCGTCGAAGATGATGTTGCCGGAAGTCGGCTCCACAAGGCGCAGGAGTGTGCGGCCAAGCGTGGTTTTGCCACAACCCGACTCGCCAACAAGGCCGATGGTTTCGCCCGGGTACACATCGAAGCTCACACCGTCTACCGCCTTCACGTAATCGGTGGTGCGGGAAAAGAAGCCTTTTTTGATGGGGAAGTACACCTTCAGGTTTTTTACCTGTAGCAGAGGTGGCTTCTGCCGGTTTTCCTGCTGCTGCTTAATACTCGTAACAGTGCCTACATATTCGTTTACTACATCCACCAGCGACGGCTCATATACCTGCGGTTTCTTTTCCACAATCCTTCCGTCCGGCGTTTCCTCCATAAAATCCGATACTGTAGGCAGAATAGACTGCGGCTTGGCCGTTAGTTTAGGGCGGCAGGCCAGCAGGCCTTTCGTGTAGGGGTGCTGCGGATTGGTGAAGATATCGAGCACCCTCCCCTGCTCTACCAGCTTGCCTTTGTACATCACCAGGATGCGGTCGGCTATCTCGGCTACTACGCCCAGGTCGTGGGTGATGAACAGCACGGCGGTGTTTTCTTTTACCCGCAGCTCGTCAATCAATTCCAACATGCGCGCCTGCACCGTAACATCTAAGGCAGTGGTGGGTTCGTCAGCAATTAACAAAGAAGGCTCGCAGGCCATGGCCATGGCTATCATTACACGCTGCTTCTGCCCCCCGGATATTTCGTGTGGATAAGCATCGTAAATCTTCTCCGGTCGCGGCAGCCTTGCCTTCTCAAAAAGGACAATGGTGCGTTCCTTGGCCTCTTTTTCGGATAAATCCGTGTGCAGCAGTAACACCTCCGCCACCTGTTTTCCACAGGTATACACCGGATTCAGCGACGACATCGGCTCCTGGAAAATCATGGAAATTTCATTGCCACGCACCTGCTGCATCTGCTTCTCCGAGAGTTGAAACAAATCCACCTGCCCCAGCCGCTCCGACTGGAAGATAGCCGTTCCGCCTGCTATCTTTCCCGGCGGGGTATTGATCAGCCGCATCACCGACAGCGACGTTACCGACTTGCCAGAACCCGACTCTCCTACGATCGCCACCGTCTCGCCCGGGTATATCTCAAACGATACCCTGTCCACGGCC
Source organism: Botryobacter ruber (assembly GCF_003347595.2). Lineage (GTDB taxonomy): Bacteria > Bacteroidota > Bacteroidia > Cytophagales > Hymenobacteraceae > Pontibacter > Pontibacter ruber_A. Next base: position 437,538 of record NZ_QCZK02000024.1, read on the forward strand.
TTGGTGGTGCCGCGGTGTGTGGAAAAAACCGTTTCCAGGTTCCGGACCTGGAGAATGGGAGCAGGTGTAGCCAAAAGTTGTACAGGTTATGCTTCTGGTAAAAATAAGGGTTTACAAAATAGAGAAAAAATGTTATTTTAATTAAATAAATCTGTTTAGCTTGTAATAAAATTATTTATATTTGCAACCGTATAGTACTCGCTAATATACATTTAGTTGCCCCTACCTATCTCCGCTCCGAAAGGAAGAAATAAAACTTGATTCAGTAGCTGAAATAATCTTTTTATACTTCATAAATGAAAAAAAATCTACTAATTCCAAGTATGTTCCTGGTGCCAATGCTGCTGTTTTCCGGTTGTGCATCTATGTTAAATTCAAAATACCAGAAGCTGAATATCACTACCAGTAACACTTCGGCCAAGGTTTATGTTAATAAGGACTTTGCCGGACAGGGCAAGGTTGTTCCTGTTAAGCTGGAAAGGAACTTTAAAGTACAACAGCTTAGGGTAGAGCAGGAAGGTTACAAGCCTGAGTATAAAGTGGCCCTTCAGTCAAAAAGATCGCCGCTTTACATCCTGTCGTGGCTTCCGTTAGGCTCTGTGTTTGTTGTGCCGACTTATGGTATTTTCTCTCTCATGATACCATATTTAGATATGGGGGCTAAAAGCTTCAATTACAAAAAGGATGATATCAATATAAAGCCTGCTTCTAACATTATTGCCAGAAAGGAGAACAACAAATTTATTTACCTTGAGAGCACCTCCTTTAATGTAGGCAAGGAAGATCTGGTTTTTAAGAGCTACAGAAATCACGAAGACTACTACAAAGGGAAGAAAGAAACTTCTTCTACCAAAGGCAAAAGCGACATTAAGTTAGACAACACCATTTTTTCGGACGCCCTAACAGATGTGCTAACCAAATACGGTTACACCGACACTACACGATCTATCTTACGAAACAGGACTAACACGCTGTATATGAGTGCTGAGGTAAAGAACCTTCAGTTTGTGGACCTGTTCAATTATAAAAGAAAAAGAGCCCAAAGCTATTCTATAGGAGAGGCAACTATCGACTGGACCTTTTACGATGTATACGGTCAGAAAAAGTATCAAAAAACAATCACATCAAAATCAGGTGAATTCAGCCCGGACTTTTATGAGGAGCCACAGGACTTTGTTGTTAACATTCTTGAAGACGCTATCACGGCATCTTTTTTTGAGGTACTGAAAGCAAAAGAAGTGCAGACGCTTTTAAATGAAGAAGTAAAAGAAAAGCCTGCTTACCAGCCGCTTGCCATTAAAAAAAGTAACGTATCCTCGCTGGTGAAAACAATAGCCGATGCGCAAAATGCTACCGTAACCATTGCAAGCAAAGACGGGCATGGCAGTGGCATTGTGATAAACAACGAAGGCTATATTTTAACTAACTTTCATGTAATAGCTAACCAAAAGGACAACCTGAAGGTAATATTAAAAGGGGGCGAAAAACTTACCTGCAATGTTGTACGAGTAAACGAATTTGCTGATTTAGCGCTACTTAAAGTAGATAAAGAACTCACCTCTTCTTTTGATTTACCCGACGTGTCTGATTATACTCCAGGAATGGATGTTTTTGCAATCGGAACACCTAAGTCTATCGAACTTGGTCAGACTTTGTCAAAAGGCATTATTTCTGGCATCAGGAATGATAAAGAGTCTGAATGGATACAGACCGATGTGAGCATTAACCCTGGTAACAGCGGCGGTGCGTTGATAGACAAAAATGGTAAACTGATCGGGATTGTAAATTCAAAAGTTACCGGCTTTGGTGTAGAAGGAATCGCTTTTTGTATACCAGCATATAAGGTTACCCAGTTCCTGGCACTAAGTTATGAATAGCATGCTGTAATTTTTTAGAGTAACAGTAACAAAAGCGGCTGCTCCACCTGGGCAGCCGTTTTTGTTTTTACACTCTTTTTGTTCTTGTTTGCGACAGAAGAACATAGCTGTTAACTTTAATACTTAAATTTTCATCGACGATGACCACCAATACCATTATTTTCGATTTAGGTGCTGTTTTAATAGACTGGCACCCGCACCACCTGTACAAGAAGATTTTCGATAACGAAGAGGATATGCACTACTTCCTCGCCAACATCTGCACCCCGGAATGGAACGAGGAACAAGACGCTGGACGCACCTGGGAAGAAGCCACCAACCTCCTGCTGGCCCAATACCCCGAGCACGAAGCCAACATCCGGGCCTACAGCGAACGCTGGATAGAAATGATTGGCGGCCCCATTGAAGGCACTGTCGAAATTTTCCGGGAGCTAAAGGAAAGCAGCCTTTACAAAATCTACGCGCTTACCAACTGGTCGCATGAAACTTTCCCGCTGATGCTGGAGCGCTACGAGTTCCTGCAGTGGTTCGATGGCATTGTGATGTCGGGTGAAGAAAAAGACCGCAAACCTTTTCCGAGCTTTTACCAGCTGCTCCTCGACCGCTACCAGGTAAAGCCAAAAGAAGCGGTGTTTATCGATGATAACCTCCGTAATATACACGCTGCAGAACAGATTGGCATTCCTTCTGTTCATTTTACTTCGCCTGAGGAGCTAAGGGAGAAGCTCGTAGAGCGGGGGGTGTTTTAGATAGTATGACCTCGCAGCGTCTTTCAGACCTGCGAGCGTCTTGCTCGCTACAAAGCAAAGAAGATTTCTCCGCTTCAACAGTTCTAATTTTTATGTCTTTCCTGTAGTATCAGCTATCCCGGAGACGCTCGCAGGTCTTGGAGACGCTGCGAGGTCTGTGCAAATAAAAAAAGGGGCTGCTCCACATGGAACAGCCCCTTTTTGTTTATAAACCCTGCCGCCTCTCGGCTGGCGTATGATTTTCTGGGTGGTGATGGTGCTCGCCGAAGAAACGCTTCTGGTTGAGGAGTATCAGCACTACGCCTATGAAAATGGCCGAATCTGCTACGTTGAAGATGGGCCACAGCGACATGGGTCTGCCGCCGAAAATGGGTACCCAATGCGGAATGATGCCTTCCCAGATGTCAACGTAGAACATATCGATTACCTGTCCGTGGAACCAGGGCGTGGAGGAGCCATAGGGGGCGTTGTCGAACCAGACGCCGTAGAAGGTGCTATCGATGAGGTTGCCGATGGCGCCGCCGAGGATGAGGGCGATGCACCAGACAAGGCCTTTCGGAGCTTTGTGCCTTACCAGGTAGTACAGGTAATAGCCTATACCAAACATGGCCACGAGCCGGAACAGCGTCAGGATGAGTTTGCCGTAGTCGGAGCCCAGTTCTACCCCGAAGGCCATACCCGGGTTCAGGGTGTAGTGCAGCTTCAGCCAATCGCCGATGAGCTTAATCTCGCCTGGCAAACCCATTTCCATGTTGTAGTGCACGATAAGCTTTACCGCCTGGTCGACCAGGATGACAAGCAAGCTCACCAGGTAATATTTCCAGTATTTCATATGGTTAAATTAGGCAGCGCATGCACCGGGTGCATGCGCTGCTGTAAGTTTATCAACTCTGCTAAGGGTAGTATGGTTCAGAAAAATGCGTTAAAACTGTTCTGCACCACCCACCACAGCCTTAGCTCCTTTAGCTACCTAGGCTGTAGCTCCTGCTTTTGCATCTATCAGGATGTACACCTGGTACTCGTCGATATCCAGGAGCGTGCCATTTGGCAGCTCGTCGGCAAAACTGATGCTGAACGCCTGCGTTTCGGTGGCGATGTAGTCCTGGTAGTTTTCTATTGCGGCGTTTACTTCAGGGGCTGCTTTGGCAAAGGTAATATTTATCTTGTCCTGCACCTCCAGGTTGCTGTCTTTGCGCAGGTTCTGGATGCGGTTTACGAGGTCGCGGGCAATGCCTTCCTGCTTCAGCTCTTCGGTGATGGTGATGTCCAGCGCCACCGTCAGCCTTCCTTCGCTTGCCACGAGCCAACCCGGGATGTCTTCCGAGGTGATTTCCACATCTTCTGGCGTCAGTACGGCTGTATCGTCTTCAGCCAGCTGGATGTTGAAACCGCCTTCGCGCTCCAGGGTAGCAATGTCTTCCTGGCCCATCTTCTGAACTGCAGCAGCTACGAGTTTCATCTTCGGACCGAACACCTGGCCCAGCTTTTTAAAGTTCGGCTTGATTTTCTTCACCAGGATGCCGGACGTATCATCGATGTACTCGATGGTTTTCACGTTCACTTCGCTCATGATGAGGTCTTCTACCGCCTGTACCTGCTCTTTTGTTTTCTCGTTGAGCACCGGGATGAGAATGCGCTGCAAGGGCTGACGCACTTTTATCATGTGCTTTTTACGCAGCGAGTGCACCAGCGACGATACCGTCTGCGCCAGTTGCATGCGTTCTTCCAGGTCTTTATCGATAGCGCCTTCGGCTACTTCAGGGTAATCAGCCAAATGCACAGACTCTACGCTGTTACGGCCGCTCACGCTGTTGAGGTCGCGGAACAGCTGCTCGGTGTAGAATGGTGCGATAGGCGAAGCCAGCTTGGCAATGGTTTCGAGACAGGTATAAAGCGTTTGGTAAGCGGCTACTTTGTCTTCGTTGTACTCGCCTTTCCAGAAGCGTTTGCGGTTCAGGCGCACGTACCAGTTGCTCAGGTCGTCTACCACGAAATCCTGGATGGCGCGGGCGGCACGGGTTGGGTCGTAGTCGGCGAGGTTGCTGTCTACGTCCTGCACCAGCGTGTTCAGTTTGGAGATGATCCAGCGGTCGCTTTCGGTTCTGCGCTTAAGTGGAATCTCGTCGCCTTCGAACGTGAAGTTGTCGAGGTTGGCGTAGAGCGCGAAGAACGAGTAAGTGTTCTGCAGCGTGCCGAAGAAACGGCGTTGCGTCTCCACCACCCCTTCCGGGTTGAATTTCAGGTTGTCCCAAGGCGGTGCGTTGGCAATCATGTACCAGCGCACGGCATCGGGACCGTACTGGCCTATCATCTCGAACGGGTCGATGGCGTTGCCGAGGCGCTTGCTCATCTTGTTGCCGTTCTTGTCGAGTACCAGTCCGTTGGCGATTACGTTTTTGTAAGCCACGCTGTCTTCGAGCATCACGGCAAGCGCGTGCAGTGTAAAGAACCAGCCGCGGGTTTGGTCTACACCTTCGGCAATATAATCGGCCGGAAAGTTTTTCTCGAATATTTCCTTGTTCTCGAGCGGGTAGTGCCACTGTGCATAAGGCATAGCGCCGGAGTCGAACCAAACGTCGATAAGGTCTGGTTCTCTGTGCATTGGCTTCCCGGATTTGCTCAGCAGCACGATGTTGTCCACATACGGGCGGTGCAGGTCGTTCAGCTCTATGCCCGCTTCCATTACACCTGCATCCACAGCTTTCGCTATCTCTTTGTTCAGTTGCTCAATAGAACCGATGCAGATTTCTTCGTCGCCGTCTTCGGTGCGCCAGATAGGCAGCGGGGTACCCCAGTAGCGGGAGCGTGACAGGTTCCAGTCTACCAGGTTTTCGAGCCAGTTGCCAAAACGGCCGGTACCGGTAGATTCAGGTTTCCAGTTGATGGTTTTGTTCAGCTCTATCATCCGTTCTTTTACGGCAGTGGTTTTGATGAACCAGCTGTCGAGCGGATAATAAAGCACCGGCTTATCCGTGCGCCAGCAGTGTGGGTAGGTGTGCTCGTATTTTTCTACTTTAAACGCCTTGCCCTGCTCTTTGAGCATGATAGCAATTTTAACATCGGTCGTTTTATATTCTACATGCGTTTCGTCTTCGCCTGTGTAGTTTTTCACATACTGGCCGGCGAAGTCGGTTACCTGCGGCACGAACCTGCCCTGCTTGTCAACCAGCGGCATCGGTTTTCCGTTCTCGTCCTGCACAAGCAGTGCCGGGATATCATTCTGGGCTGCCACTCTAAAGTCGTCTGAACCGAAGGTTGGCGCGATGTGTACGATACCGGTACCGTCTTCTGTCGTTACGAAGTCGCCTATCAGCACTCTGAACGCAGGCTTCTCGGGCTGCACGTACGGCATGAGCTGGTGGAACTCCACGCCTTCGAGGTCGCGGCCTTCAAATTCCTCCACTACCTTATAAGGAATCAGCCTGTCGCCGGGGCTGTAGGCTTCCACATCCAGGTCGGCAGCTTTGGGGTTGAAGTAGCGGCTTACAAGGTCTTTAGCCAGGATAACAGAAACCGGCTCGAAGGTGTAAGGGTTGTAGGTTTTAACCTTTACATATTTGATGCCTTTGCCAACAGCAAGCGCAGTGTTGGAAGGAAGCGTCCAGGGGGTAGTCGTCCAGGCGAGGAAGCAGACTTTTTCGTTCTCGTTGTCGAACAGGAACATGTTGCGCGTGATGCGCTTCACTTCAAACTGCGCCACGATGGTCGTGTCTTTTACCATTTTGTAGCAGCCTGGCTGGTTCAGTTCGTGTGAGCTGAGACCGGTACCTGCACCTGGTGAGTACGGCTGAATGGTGTAGCCTTTGTACAAGTAGCCCATATCATAGAGGCGCTTGAGCAAAGCCCAGCACGACTCGATGTAGTCGTTCTCGAAGGTGATGTACGGGTTGTCGAGGTCTACCCAGTAGCCCATCTTCTCAGTAAGGTCGTCCCACTGGTTTTTGAAACGCATTACCGTTTCGCGGCAGCGCTGGTTGTATTCCTCTACCGTTATTTTCTTGCCGATATCTTCCTTGGTGATACCCAGCTCTTTTTCTACCTGCAGCTCTACCGGCAGGCCGTGGGTGTCCCAGCCGCCCTTGCGGTTTACCTGGTAACCTTTCAGGGTTTTGTAGCGGCAGAAAATGTCTTTCACGGCACGGGCCATCACGTGGTGAATACCAGGTGTACCGTTGGCAGAAGGTGGTCCTTCGTAAAACACGAAGGGTTTGTTGCCTTCGCGTGTCGCTACTGATTTTTCGAAAATGCCGTTCTGTTTCCAGAAAGCCAGTATTTCTTCGCCCAGTTTGGCGTAATTCAGGTTTTTATACTCGTTATACTTTACCATTTTCAGGTTTGTCTTGTTCTAACTCTTTGCGCAGCTGCTCCAGGTCGATATCATCGTCGTCGTCAGCTGTCTCTTCATAGTATTCTTCGTAATCGTCAATCAGCGCATCCGGCTCGTCTACCACGTACCGGCCACTGTCGAAGCTCATCAGCAAGGTAGGCAATATAATCAGGTTTGTTAACATGGCAATCAGCAGGCTGAAAGACATAAGCAAACCCAAGGCTTTGGTACCCCCGAACTCCGAAAAGGCGAAGATAACAAATCCAAAGAACAGAATCATGGACGTGTATATCATACTCGTGCCCGTTTCCTGTATCGTAGTCGTAATGGCCCTGCTTACCTGGAAGCCATTGGCCAGCAACTCGTGCCTGTACTTAGCCAGGAAGTGCACCGAATCGTCGACGGCAATGCCCAGCGCAATACTGAATACCAGCGCCGTGCTGGGCTTGAGCGGGATGTTGAAAAGTCCCATCAGGCCACCTGCAATGATGAGCGGTACCATGTTCGGTATCAGCGAGATAACCACCACACGCACCGACTTAAACAGCAGCGCAATGGTGATAGATACCAACACAAAGGCCAGCAGCAGGCTCGTCTTCAGGTTGTTGATAAGGTATTCGTTGCCTTTGATGAAAAGCAGCGTTGTACCTGTCAAGGTTACTGCCTGTTTGTTGTCGCTGTCTTCGCGGCTGAAGGTGGTGGTATTACCTTCTTCTGCTACCTGTACGTCCTCACCTCCCCATATCTTCTCGATCTCCGGCTTCACCTTTTTCAGGATAAGCGTGTCGAGCTGCCGTGAACCTACATCTGCCACCTTCAACGATATACGTGCCAGTTGGCCTGTACTATCTACAAAAGAGCGCAACAACCGCTGATTTGCCCCCTCGTTCTGTTTTGCAAGATAGCTAAAAATGAAATTGCGTTCGGTATTGTCGGGCAGTCGATACGAGGAAGGGTCGCCTTCGTAAAAAGCCTGCGTTGCTGTTTTTACCAGACCGGCCACCGAAATAGGCGCCGACAGGATGGGCTGCGTGCGCAGGAAATTCTCCAGCCGCTCAATTTTTGCCAGGTTCGGCAGTCGCATCACCCCCTGCTTCACACCCGTGTCAATAATCACCTCCAGTGGCATTACCCCGTTGAAATGCTGTTCGAAAAAGGCAAGGTCGGCGTTTACGCTGCTCTCGGCCGGCAGGTCGTCGACCATATACGAGACCGTCTTCACCTTATAAATGCCCCAGAACGACAGCGCCAGCACCAGCGCCATGAAAAAATAGACCAAGTGGCGCTTGCGGTGCACGATAAAATCGAAGAACTCTAATAATTTGTTCAGCGGCTTCGCATCCAGGTGGCGCAGCTGGCGTGGCGTTGGTGCCGGCAGGTAAGAAAACACCGCCGGTATCAGAATCATGCTGATCAGGAACGTCACAAAAATGTTGATACCTGCTATCACACCAAACTCATACAGGATGGCAATATGCGTGAAGGTAAACACGATAAAGCCGATGGCCGTAGTCGCATTGTTGATAAGTGTCACGAGGCCAATCTTCTTCACCACCCGCGTGAGCGCCAGAATTTTGTTTCCGTGCTTGCGGTAGTCGAGGTGGTAGCGGGCCAGCAGGTAGGTAGAGTTCGGAATGCCGATAACCACAATGATTGACGGGATGAGGCCCGTGAGCAGCGATATCTTGTAGCCCAGCAACGAAATGGAACCCAGCACCCACACCACCACCACACTGATAACCAGGATAGGGAAAAGCACCGCGTAGAACGACCGGAAGAACAGGAATAAACTGACGGCAGTTACCAGCAGTGCCAGCACCAGGAAGAGCTTCATTTCGGCAGCTACCTTGGTCGTCATGACGGCGCGCACAAAGGGCAGGCCCGCGTGGTGCAGTTTAATGCCTGTTTTTTTCGAGAAGCTTTCGGTCCAGCCCGTAATGTTGTTCATCACCTCTACCCTGCGCGACGAGTTCAGGTATTCGGGTGCTACGGTAACAGCTAAGAGCGTGGCTCCTGTTTTAGGATTAATGATTTGCCCGTCGTAGAATTGCAGGTCCCGGACCTCCTGCAGCAGCGAGTCGAGCTGCTCCTGCGTCTGGGGGAAAGGTTCAAAAACCTGTTTTGTTACAAACTTGCGTTCGGCAGTGTCTTTGGCGACGCGCACCAGGTTGGGGAGCGAAATTACCGCCTTCACCCCTTCTACCTGCTCCAACTCTTCGGTTAGCTGCCGAAGTTCCTGGAAATTTTTTAGTTCGTACACGCGGTCGTCCTGCATGCCCACCACCAGTATGTTTCCGTCCTCACCAAACGTTTGTTTAAAGCGACGGAAGTACTGCATGTCCGGGTCGTCCTGCGATACCACGTTGGCAAAGTCGTAGGACATTTCCACGTCTTTGGCATGGTAGGCCATAAACGCCGTAAGAACAGCTAGTAAAATAATCAGGCGAAGCCTGTTTTTGATAATAAAGATTCCTATTCTAGTCCACATGCTCGGCTACAATTCGGCAAAGGTACGGAATTAATGTGCTAATTATTTAATGTGCTGATGTGTTAATTGCTAATTGGCTGAAATGTTTGCGGGTTGAGGTGAGGAAAGATGTTTGTCTTGACCTTTGATTTTTGTGATTAGATTGATTTATCTGATTTTGTCTGAATCAGGATTTACAGAATTTTAGAATTTTCAGGATTCAATAGGCTGAATTATTTTAAAATTCTGTCATTCTGGAAGAATCTTGTGGGCAAGTCTCAGAAACGCTTACTAACAGCATCTCTCAACTATTATAGAACAGCAGCAGAGGCTGTGGTGGCAGGTGCAACAAAGCTAAAAATGCTGTTTTAGGAAGCAGCCAAAACATCAGAACCAAATCAAGCCGATCAATTCAATCACAAAAATCAAAGATCGAGACAACTACTGCTGCACCTGTTCCACGCGGAACGGCGGGGCCTGGTAATCCTGCGGGAGGTAATCTGCCGGAATGGTAGTGGCATTGCCGTCGCGTTGGGCGCGGTAGTGCGGCGACAGAATTTCGATACCTGCTTCGTTAAACTTGTCCTGGATGTTCTGGTGAATGCCGGAGTAAATGACTGCCATTTTTTGAGCAGAATAAGTATAGGCGTTCAGCTGGTAGCTTACATAAAAATCGTCGAGGCTGGTTTGCAGAACAAATGGCGACGGCTCCTGCAACACCAGGTCTGTGGCAAGGGCGGCATCTATCAGCGCCTGCTGCACTTTTGGCCAGGGCACGTCGTAGCCAATAGTCACGGTGGTGTGGAGAACTACTCCCCGCTGCTGTTCACAACAGGTGGTGTAGTTGGTCGTGTGGCTGTTGAGAATCATGGCATTTGGAATGGTGATGTCTTCGTTCTTGATGGTGCGCACCCGGGTTACCAACAGTGTCTTTTCCACCACATCACCGGAAATATCGCCTATCTTGATGCGGTCGCCCAGCTTAAACGACCGCATGTAGGTAATTACCAATCCTGCCACCATGTTGGCAATGGCCGACGAAGAGCCAAGTGAAAACAGGATACCTAAAAACACCGAAACGCCTTTAAAGATATCGGAATCGGAACCTGGCAGGTAGGGCCAGATTACTACAAACATAAAGGCATACAGCAGAAAACGGACAATATTATAAGTCGGCCTGGCCCAGTCGTTGTAAAAGCCGGGGACTTCCAGTTTGCCTGTCTCTATTTCACCGGCTAAAAAGCGCAGCAGTTTTACAGCATAGTGCGTTACCACCACAATTACCAGGATGGCAAGTAAGTTGGGGATGTACCCGATAATGCCGAGGCCTATTTTACGGAGCGGGGTAAGTATGTAGTGCAGCAGGGTATCGGCGTAGCCTTCGGTCCAGGGGAAGATGCTGAACAGCACCGGCAGCAGGAAGTAGACCAGCAGAAAAAGCACCAGCACCCTTATAAACTTTGCCAGCACCAGCACCATGTACACCACCCGCTTGGGCGTGAGCAGTTCGTAGTCTTTTACCTTTACCCCCTTCAGCCGTTTGTTCTGCTGGCGTTTTATTTTTACAAAGATGTACCGGAACAGCTTGTTTATATACCTGAACAGCAAATAGAAGACGAGCAGCGCAATGATGGCCAAGCCAATCTCGAGCAGGATGCTTTCCAGGCTGTGCTGTTGCGCCGACTCCAGCACACTTTCTTTTATCCTGGCACTATAAATATTAGCCAGTTCCTCTTGCGACTTTTCTGCTAGTTCGGCATCAGGTTTTGTAACGCTCATCAGTACCAGGTCGCCGTACACCACATCCGTAGACAATGCATGCTCCACCACCTTTACCGAATCTGCTTTAAAAAACCGGTCGTCGGCCAGTTTCCGAATACGTGCGCTTACCGCATCGGCACGTTCTTCTTTCGTGAAAGAACCAACCGGGTTATAGAGCAGGAAGAGCGTGTCGTTGTAAAGCACGACCGGAGCACCAGCAGGAGTAGCACGCGTGGTATCAGCAGTCTGAGCAAACGTAGCTGTAGTTGTAAAATAAGCTAATATCCATACCAGGAGTTTTAACTTCATGAAGCAGGTAACAATAGGTTTATTGATGAAATTACTAAAAAACATCTTACTGAACAGAAAGTTTTGCAGTTTTCGGCAAAATTAATTGCGGTAATGTGGGATCAAACAGCTGTTGCTATTATACCTTTTTGCTGTTTCAGATAGTTAATTTTTGTGCAGATGAAGTAGTGTATTTTCTTTTACTAACAATTTTTCGCTTTCTCCACTTGCTCTAGCCTATATAGCTCTTGCTTTAATCTGTGGATAATTCCTTTTGCACTGCTGTTTATATCTCTAAGTTTTTTACCTTTTTTCTTTTCTATAGCTGTAATTAGCGGATTTCTGGCCTTTGTTTTCCATACTCTTCCCTCTCTTAAATACTGCGATTATACACAAAAGACTCTTTGCTTTATTTTACATAACATTTAAACTATTCAACTAAACGCAAGAGATTATTCATGTAGCAATGAGCTGACAGTTGTTTCAATCTAGATTCAGGAAAGGCTTTATTCCAAATAGTAAAAAGGATCTTACATTACGATTCTGCTTTTAGCAGATGTTTCTGCAGCTAGCCCACACGATCCCCCGAACCAAGTTCGGGTTTTTCAACCTCCGGGATGACAGGTGGGAGAAACATTTATATGGAAGCGAATAAATACTATGTGCTATAATCTGTGAAATCCCTAAATCTGTTTACTTCTGGTTCAGACAATCTACTGCAGCAGCCACCACAGCCTTTGCTGCTGATATTAACTTAAATGCCAGGACTTATTTCGGCAGATGATGAATCAGGAGGAGGTAAGTGAGGCTGCTGTGGGAGCAACTAATTTTATTCAGGATTAGCAGCTATTTTACGCATCCTCTCTTACCCAGTAGGATAAATAAAAAAGGCAGTAAGACTTAACATCCTACTGCCTCTCCTTTTCTGACAGGTTTACTTATGCCAGCTTCTCAAAAATGTTTTTGAAGCTAACAGCCTTCTCAATATAAGCTTTCAGTTCGCTGATTGGCATACGTACCTGCTCGCGTGTGTCGCGGTCGCGGACGGTAACGGTATCGTTTTCCAGCGTTTCGTAATCTACTGCTATACAGAACGGCGTTCCGATCAGGTCCTGGCGGGTGTAGCGTTTACCGATGGCATCGCGCTCTTCGTACACCAGGTTGAAGTCGTACTTCAGTGCATCGAAAATTTCGGTTGCTTTTTCCGGTAAGCCGCCTTTCTTCACGAGTGGGAAGATGGCAGCTTTTACAGGAGCTAAAGCCGGATGCAGTTTCAGGAAAGTACGCTTTTTGGTTTCTTCGCCATCTGTTACCTCTTCTTCGGTATAGGCATTGCACAGCGTCATCAGGAACAGGCGGTCGGCACCTACCGATGTTTCTACCACATAAGGTACGTAGTTGCCATACGGTTTGCCATTTTCGTTCAGGTCGTTGTCGAAGTACTGGATTTTCTTTTTGCTTAGCTCCTGGTGCTGCGTCAGGTCGAAGTCGCTGCGGGAGTGGATGCCTTCTACTTCTTTAAAGCCGAACGGGAACTGGTACTCGATATCAACAGCAGCTTTGGCATAGTGCGCCAGCTTTTCGTGGTCGTGGTAACGGAGCTTATCGGTTGGTATACCCAGTGCTTCGTGCCATTTCCGGCGGGTTTCTTTCCACTTGTTGTACCACTCGTCTTCAGTGCCAGGGCGCACAAAGAACTGCATCTCCATCTGCTCAAACTCCCGCATCCTGAAAATAAACTGGCGGGCCACGATCTCGTTCCGGAAGGCTTTACCAATCTGCGCAATACCAAAAGGCACTTTCATGCGACCCGTTTTCTGCACGTTCAGGAAGTTTACGAAAATACCCTGGGCCGTTTCGGGGCGCAGGTAAATGGTGCTCGACTCGTCGGCAACGGAACCTACCTGTGTGGAAAACATCAGGTTGAACTGGCGCACTTCGGTCCAGTTGGAGGTGCCGGAGATGGGGCATTTGATTCCTTCTTTGATGATGAGTTCACGGACAGCATCCAGTTCTTCGGCTCCCAGCAGGCGGCCCATTTCCACAAGCAGTTCTTTGGCTTTGTCGTAATGGCCTTCGGCTTCGTACTGCGCTGCCTTCTCCTCCAGCAGCACATCGGCACGGTAACGTTTCTTGGAATCCTTGTTATCGATCATCGGATCGTTGAAGCTATCCACGTGCCCGGAAGCCTTCCAGGTAAGCGGGTGCATGAATATGGCCGCATCTATACCCACTACGTTCTGGTTTAGCTGCGTCATACTTTTCCACCACAGGTTCTTGATATTGTTCTTCAACTCCACGCCCATCTGCCCATAGTCGTAAACGGCCTGTAAGCCATCGTACACCTCGCTGGACGGAAAAACGAATCCATACTCTTTCGCGTGCGAAATAATATCTTTCAGTTGTGTGTTCTCTACAGTTGTTTTCTCTTGTGTCGCCATATCGCAAAGATAATTATTTCGGAATGTATTATGCCATAGGTAATTTACTGTTTTTAGGTTCTTCTTTGCCGGTTGCTTACAACAAAAGCTTTTTATGTTTAGAATCCACTGATTTTCTGACAATATTTGTAAGGGAACAGGAAGAGGTAACAATTTCTTAACATTGGCTTTTCCCTCCGGCTGTGCATTTTATTTTAACTTGCGCAGTTTTTCATTTTCAGCAAAATATGGTCAAAATGGCTAAGCGTAAAAAAGGCAGTACCAAAAGAATTGTAGTCCCCACCCAACCCTATAAGTTCAGAAAGCGATTCGGCCTTTTTGACATTCTGATTGAGAAAGAAAAAAAATTCCTGTATTTCATTGCCTTCTCCCTCATTCTGGCCGGTGTTATTTATCCCTATGCTTCTATTGCGATGTGGGTAGGTTTTGCTTTTGCAGGTTACTCTGCCATTGCCAACGACAGTATACAGACCATCGGTACCTTTATCGTTTCCAATGAAGATAAGAAATGGTACTGGCAGTGGCTGTTTATGGGTTCCATATTTTTGGGCACTGTTTTTTACAGCTGGTACATGTTTAACGGCGATGTAACCTACCAGCGGCTTGCCTCCAAAGGCTTCGACCAAAATCCGGACAACTTCGTGTTTCTGCAGCTGGCGGCTCCTATCATCCTGATGCTGCTTACCCGCTTCCGTATTCCGGTGTCTACCACCTTCATGCTGTTAAGTGTGTTTACGGTGAGTTCCGGTGCCATTCTAAGCATGATCAATAAAAGTTTGATGGGCTACATTGCTGCTTTTGTTGCTGCCTTGCTTATTTACCTGGCCCTTTCGGGCTTATTAAAGCGCCTCATCAAAGGCGAAGCACATGGCGCCTGGGTTGTAGCGCAGTGGGTAATCAGTGGTTTCCTGTGGCACACCTGGCTGGCGCAGGATTTGGCCAACGTGGCAGTATACCTGCCCCGCAGTTTGTCCACCGGCGAGTTTACTGCTTTTGCAGCTTATATTTTCCTGGGCATGGGTTTCCTCTTCTACATGAAGGGCGATAAAATCCAGCACATCATCAACGAAAAGTCGGAGGTGCGGGATGTCCGAAGCGCCACCATCATTGACCTTGTTTACTCCATCATTCTTTATTACTTTAAAGAAGTTAACAACATCCCAATGAGTACTACCTGGGTGTTTGTGGGCTTGCTTGCCGGACGTGAGCTGGGTATCCGTATCCGCTCGCAGGACAGCACAACCAAGTTTGCAAAAACCTTCAGCCTGATTGGCCGCGATATTTTGTCTGTCGCAATTGGTTTGATTATCTCTATTATTTTAGCTGTTGCGATCAATCCTGTTATTCAGCAGGAGATTAAAGATTTCCTTTTTAAGTAATTCCTTTTCTGAAACAGAAACAAGAAGAGCCGGGTATTTATCCGGCTCTTCTTGTTTCTGCACTTTCCTTGTTTTAATTTCTGTGAATAACACGGCTGTCCCTCCATCCATTTCCGGAAATGATTTTCTTCAATAGGGCTACCAGAAGCCTTTTTCCTGCTGTTTATTCACTTCACCTGGAGTTATTCCTTTGGCTATTTTACACACAGTCTGTCTGCCGTTCTTCTGACCTTTTCCGCTCTGTTTCTGCTCTCCTTTTAACCCTGCTGAGCAATTTTTAGCAGAAGCAGTGGCTATGGTCGCAGCAGCAGTAAAGTCGTTTATTGCCTGAACCGGCCTTTGAAACAGACAGCAGCTTTTACCGGGTGCCCGGGACCTGATCACAGGAAGATGTGGTTACTGTTTTTGTTCTGCTGCGCCAGCCACCACAGCCTCTGCTGTTAAGTACCAGTTACAAAAAAAATCCCGGCCAGCATTGCAGCCGGTCGGGATGAGTTAAATGTATGTAGTGGTAAATTATTTCTCGGGCCAGATAACATCCAGGTTATCGTTGATAAACACACCGAAATTTACTGCTATCAACTGGTCATCGTCAAAATACAGATCGATCATTTCCTTTTCGTAAGAAACGCGGGTTTCGCCGGTTTCCATCTCTTCTTCATCCAGATCGGAGATATCATTATCGGCAAAGAGTTGTTTTACCTGCTCAGGACTCATTTCGAAAATCCGTTCGCCCCAAAGCTGCACTTCCCGGTTTGCTGTTTCTATACAGCTAAGCCTGTAATCATCTTCTTTATCAAAGTAAAGCGAATAACCTTCTTCCCAGTAGTTCCAGGCTTCGTGTTCAAACTCATCTTCCTCTTCTGACTCTTCTATTTCTTCGGGATCTCCTATCAGGTCTTTTACTTCTTCCATTGTTAGGCCAAACTTGATCTTACCAAGTCCTTTACCCAACCTGATGTCTTTGTTAATCATGATATTATGCTATGTTTCTTATTAATGCAAAGATAATTGAAATCCTAATTTTGCAAATTCGTTAGCAAGCAATTTACCATTTTTCAGTTTTTTTCATACCTGTTTCTGCTTTAAAAGTTTCGCAGGTGCTTTGGGTTACCTCTTTTTTCGTGCTTTGTTTTCTGGTCTTATACTTTCTCGCCCTTGTTGCTGGCAGCTTTTACCTGGCTGTCGTTGTATACCACGGGGTATTGCTCCGGATATACAATGATAAAACTGTTATGCTTGTAGTTCCGCGAAAGTACCCGTGGCACGTAATCCATGTTGCTGTTGTACGATACTGTTCCTCTCCTGCCCAATATCACCACTACCATATCGTCCTTTACTATTTCCGAATTCTTGTTTTCGAAATCGCGCATGCCCCCAAAAAGCTGGTAATCTACTTCCACTTCCGGCTTGTTAGCTTTTACTGCACTTTTCAGCTTGTTTAGCGACCTTCTGTTGGATTGGAACACGATTCTGGCCCCCACCTGATGCGCCAGCAGCTTCATTGCGCGTACCCACCTTAAAAAGCCCCGTTCGAGCTCTGCATTTTTCGGTACGACTATCACAATCCGCTGCGTGGTGTTGAGTGGCTGCATTAGTTTGCACACCAGGATCATCTGCTCCGTATTCTCAAGCAGGCTATCCAGTATGGTTCCGAATATTCTGTCGCGGGTTGTTATTTTAGCGTTCCATCCCAGGATAACTTCGGTTATCATCAATTCCTTTATAGCCCGCAATATTCCGCTGGCTATGTTGATGTCGATTTTCGAAACCAGCTGCACGTCGCTGTCTGTGGCTGAAGCGTATTTTAAAGCCTCCTGCAGCATTTTGTTTTTCTGATATATCTCTTCTTCGGCCTGGTCGTTATCTATGACCACAGCCAGCGGATAAATGGGCTGCTTGTAATCGGGGTTCTTGAGCATGATAGCCAGATCGATCAGGTTCTCTATCGTTTCCGGATTGGCAATCGGCACCAGTATCCTGTCGGGTTTTTCGCTCAGGTTGGGTTTTCGCCTGCTCTCGATAATGGCCAGCTTTCTGGCTGTTTTTTCTGTTGCAAACGAACTGACCACACTCGAAACTAAAATCAGCACGACAGCTCCGTTCAGGGCGCTTTCGCCAATCAGCCCTATCTCGTAGCCAGCCAGTACTACTGCCAGTGTTGCGGCTGCATGGGCGCTGCTTAAGCCAAAAATCAGGTTGCGCTGCAGAATGCTGAACTTAAATATTTTTTGTGTCAGAAAAGCGGCTGCATATTTAGCCAGCGGAGCCAGTACAACGATCGTTCCCGCAATAAGCATAGCGTTGGTATCTGTAAACAGTTCCGTTACGTCTACGAGCATGCCTGTACTGATCAGGAAGAAGGGAATAAAGATGTTGTTGCCCACAAACTCAATCCTGTTCATGAGCGCCGATGTGTGCGGAATCAGCGGGTTCATGGCAAGGCCTGCCAGGAACGCCCCGATGATAGGTTCCATTCCTGCCAGTTCCGAAAGAAAAGCTGCCGCAAATATCACAGTCAGTACAAAGATATACTGCGCTCCTTTTTCACTTTCCAGCTGCTTAAACATCCATTTCGCCATTTTCGGAAACAGCCACAGTACCACCACCACAAATATGATCATCTCTATAACCATAAATACCCAGAACCACATGCCTGTGTCGCCGTGGGTTGTATTGATGATAACTGCCAGTACAAACAGTACTGCTGTATCTGTTACCAGTGTGCCTCCAATGGTTAAGGTTACTGCTTCATTTTTGCTTAAGCCCAGCCTGCTTACGATGGGGTAAGCCAGCAGGGTATGTGGCGAGAACATGCTGGCCAGTAATATTGCTGGTTTTATCTGGTAGCCGTGCAGGTAGAAAAATACGGCTGTTCCCAGTAATATGGGTATCAGAAAGGTTAGTGCTCCAAATACGATACTTCTAATTTTATACTTTTTAAAATCAATCATATCGATTTCGAGCCCTGCCTGGAACATTATGTACAGGAGCCCTACTGTTCCGAACAGAACAATACTTGCATCGCGTTCCAGCACGCCGAAACCGTTTGGTCCCAAAATCACCCCCGCCAGTATCAGCCCCACTATTCCTGGTATTCTGAGCCTGTTCAACACGATTGGCGCAACCAGAATAATGAGCAGCACCAACGTGAATATCAGGATCGGATCTTCGAAGGGTAATGTCAGCTTTAATAAATATATCATAGTTTAGTTTCTGCTGCGTGTGCTTTATGATCTAAATATACACTTCTTTTTTTTTGAATTTCCTCTTCCAGGCTTCTCTTTTCTCTCCCCTTTTCCTCCTTTCCACATTTTCAACTTTCTATTTATTTTAAAAAACTTAAACTTTTAAATATTCTTTCTTTCATTATTTAGGCTGTTTATAAGTTGATAAGTTGCCCCTTCTGGTCCTTCTGCGCATAACTTGTTCATACTTTTCCTTTATTCACTTTTCTTCCCACAGCTTTCCTTTTTCCTTTTTTCTCACTTCCAGTTCTTTACTTCACTTATACACTTTTCCATATTCTGTGTGTATTACGTTATACACGCTGCACATATAAGTGGATAATAGGTTTTGTTGCTCATATTTGTGCACCTCTTTCCACTTTTTGCATGTTTCACGGCCGTTCTCCCCTCCTCTTGCCTCTGGTGTTTCTGAGTTATCAGAATCTTGTTCACATTTATCCACAGTTTTCCCCCAGCAGCTGTTGATTAATCTGGCCTTGTTTCTGAATTCGCTTTTTTTCTTCCTGATGAAGATTTCTCATACGTGTATTCCGGAAATTTTTTCCCAGAAAGTGGTAATTAAGTTTTCCTGCTGCACTTGTTTTTACTCATTTGTTATTGTGGCAGGAAGTACTTGCCCAGGTTGGCTGTGAAAGAACTTCAGACTGGATATACTCCTTTAAATTTGCTTCCGTGGCCAGCAGTGGCTATGCAGCAGTGGGAGAATCTTGTGCACCAAAAGTGTTACGGTTTACAAGAAGGTGAAATTTCATCGGCTGATTTTTGGTGAAGGAATTTGAAGTCAGAGCAGGTTTCATTTAGCTCCTTCTGCCTGATCAGTTTCTATTGTTGTAGCTGTAAGCCTGGCTTAGTATTATAGGTCTCCCGTTTTTTCAGCGGGTAAAGAAGCTATACTATCACAAGCCTTTCTTCCTGGTTGTGCAGTAACTGTGGTGGCTGGTGCAGAAGATTGATGGTAGGATAAATGAAGCTGGGGAAGTAGGTAGAGGTAAGGATAAGCTTTATCGCGCTTCGGTTCTTCTGATGCTGCAGTTACGTTGCAGCTGCTCGTTCAGGGTTAGTTTGTAGTCTGGCTCTGGAGGTGCAGGTGAGGAAATGGTGGCAGTAGCTGCAGAACATTTCTGGTTTCTTTGCAGCTGCCAGATTTGCTTTCTTATTACCACCGGTACAAGCGATAAGCTTTGTCTTCTGCTGCTGTTTATAAAGCTGGATTTAGAGCGGCTGTTGCTGTTAATAAACCTTGCTGTATGCTTTCGGAAGCTACTGATATCCTTTTTGGGGATTGTTTGTCCACAGCTGTTATGGTTTGGAGCAGAGGGTGTGGTGGCAGCTGCAGCAGACTTTTTAATTCAATTTTTAACTTATACCAAATAGTATTTACTCAGTTCCACAAACCATTCTCCTTTGTCATCCCAAAGGGATCTTGTGGTCGAACTGCACATTGGTTAGCTAAAATGATCTTTCATTTTAAACCTACTTATAGCTGGCCTAAGTGCAGCTTGCTCACGAGATCCCTTCGGGATGACAAAAGGAGTGTTTTTTGTGGAATAGGTTATTTGCTATTTGGTATTACCTGTGCATATTTCATGGGAGTTGAGCTTCTGCAGGCGGTCTTCAAAAGCCGCATGAACAAAAAAAGGAGCCGTGGTGGCTCCTTTCATTATTTTCTGCATTTGCTTCTACTCCTGCTAAAACACTAGCCTTACATCATCCAGGTCCCAGTTGGCTCTTATTTCAATTGGTTTTGGGTACATGTACACCTTCTCCGGTTCCTGGCGAAGCTTTGGATCCCCGGATCGCCATTTGCCATTATTGTCTTCGTCTACCAATACCCTGATGGCATAGGCACCAGGCTCCAGGTTCCGGAAGTGGAATGTTTTCTGGTTCTGGACTTCCTTTAAAAGTTGCCCTTCGGAGTTCAGCAGCTGTATAAAATAAGATTTGTAGTCGGAAACAACAGCGCCTTTCACACTTCCTGTGCCTTTTTCTTCGGCTTTGATGATGGTAAGGTTAGGTAGTTGGAGAGGTGCACCTTGTACAGGAACTATGGCTGTACTATCTAATTTTACGATCAACTGGTTTATTTTATTGTTTGTAGCAGGCAGTGTAAAAGTTAATTCGGTAGCTGTTTTGTCCAGGGTGATTTGTTCCGGGTACTTTATGTTCTGTACTACCACAGAGTCTGCCAACAATGCGATGGGTTCCGGGCCTGTTACTTTAACGGGTGTCTGCATTTCTATGGTTACCGGCTGTCCTTTCCGATAGGTTGCAGTTGTACCGCCCTTGCCTCCTGCTACTTTAAAAGCTGCTCCCCGAATCAGTTGAGATCGCTTGCCTTCAAATGCCACTGTTAACGAATCTACGGACTGGTTGCCTGCAGAGTCTGCTACCGAAAACACGGCTCTACCTCCTGTAAAGCCATTTCCGGCGAAGATATGCACAATCTTTCCGTCTTCTTGCATCTTATAAAGAATGGAATCTTTTGGGTTTTCCACAGGTGTTCCTTTAATGCTTGTCAGGCCTTCGTTATAGGTTAGCAGCACTCTGTCCTGGAACTGCTCCCGCCTTGGAGGCAGTGGTTTCTTGGTATCGATGCGCACGGTCTGGAGTAATACCGAATCTGTTGTTGGGGTAACGCTGATCGGATTTTCCTTATAGCCTATCCGCTCGCTTTCGTTGTCGTAGTAGCTGTTTTTGTTTTTATCGATAAGGGCAAACAGCCTGTACTCCCCTTCTTTGATATTCTCGAAACTGAACTCCCCTGCCTCGTTAGTCATGGCCTGGTAGTACGGTGGATTTTTCCGGATGTTCAACGTATCAGTTATGGGATAAAGTGCTACGATGGCTTCTTTTTCGGGGGTCTGGGTAAGGAGCTGCATTACTTTTCCACTTACCCTGCTGGAGTCTATATAATTGCCGGTACTAAATGTAAGCCGCAGGTCTTTTGCAGGATTTTTCTCGGTGATGTCCTGTACGCCCTCTCTGAAGTTAAGGGTGTAAGTTGTATTTTCTTCCAGCGGTTTCTCAAATGTAAGCTGCAGCCGTTCTCTCTTAGACAACACCGTAAACTTATTATCTACATTGGGTGTAATGAGGAGTTCCGAATTCAGTTTATTTGGCTGCACTTCCTCATCAAAATCTAAAGTTATTACCTGGGTTTTTACATTCAGTTCTCCCTGGGTTGGTGTGCTGCTAACCAGTGATGGATTTGTTTCGTCTTTTGGTCCGCCTTCGGGTGAACTTACCGATGCACATGCACCCAGTATGCCTGTGGTTGCCGCCGTTAGTAGTAAGTGGGCTAACTTCATTTAGTCTGGTAGGTTTTAAATTAAAAGAGGCAAACTTTCGTCTGCCTTCTATGGTTGTTAAGCTTTAACAGCTTTTAGATTTGTTTATTTCCGTTTTGCTACAAATATGAGGCTGGAATAATCGTTCCCGTTTTTCTCTGCATAACTATTCGATTTTAAGCCACTCAGTACGCTGCTGATCATTTTTGTTTTACCCTCCTTATGTTTTTCGCTAAGCATGCTTACATAATAAGCGTCAAACTTCATCGGGAGTACTTCTTCCAGCACCATTTTATGCTTCTTCAGCAAACGCTTCATGGTGGGTTGTGTGAAGTGGTACAGGTGACGCGGAACGTCGTAGGCCGCCCAGTCTTCCCGGTACTGCTGGGCATCGTGCGAGTCGGCATTGGGCACTGCTATGATCAAGGTTCCATCTTCCTGAAGCAGCGACAGTATTTGTTCCAGCGTTTCGTTCAGCCTGTGAATATGTTCCAGTACATGCCACAGCGTAATCACCTCAAACTTTTCGCCCTCTATTTCATCCAGTGATTTTGCGATAATCTCACCTGTTTGCTCCGATGCTATTGCCCTGGCTTTCGCATTTGGTTCTACTCCTCTTATTTCCCAACCGTCTTTTTTTGCTGCTGTCAGGAAAATACCGGTGCCACAGCCATAGTCCAGCAAGCTTCCTTTTCCGTGTGAGTACCTGTTGATAAGATCTACTTTCTGACGGGTAGTAATAGAGCGCACCATGTGGTACGCTCTGTTAATAATGCCGGTTTTTATGTTGCTGTGCGAGATGTAATCATCTGATTCGTAGTAGGCTCCTATGCTTGCCTCGTCGGGTCTGGGGTTCGTAAATTTGAAACTGCAGTTCTCGCATTCCACAATTACGAAACTCTCTTTAGATACAGCGTTGTCAGTTACTACTAAAAAATTTTTGAACTCTTGTTTGCCACAGATCGGGCAGTTTTCCAGTCTTTCGTAGCTCATTTATTTTCCTAGGTATACCATTAGCACTGAAATATCGGCTGGCGAAACACCACTTATGCGCGATGCCTGCCCTATTGTTTCCGGGTTTACTTTGAGTAATTTCTCCCGTGCTTCTGCCGATAAGGCAGGTATTTTTCTGTAATCGATTCGTTCTTTGATGATGTAGTTTTCCAGCTCGCCCATTTTAGCAGCCATCAGATGCTCTTTGTCAATATAGCTTTCGTACTTCACAGCTATTTCAGCTTGTTCGATGCTATCGACTTTGAACTTCTTCAGGAACTCTGCTACAGCCGGTACTGCTGCTGCCAAGTATTTAATTTCTACATTAGGCCGTTTCAGCAGTTGCCCTGCCCGTTGCTTTTCTACAATTGGCGCCGACCCCAGGCTCTCCAGCATGCTGTTGATTTCTCCGGCTTCAATTGGCTTGTTCTGTAAGTATTGAATGATTTCGGCTGTTTCGGCAATTTTGTTTTCCACATCTTTTAACCGGCTTTCATCGGCCAGGCCAAGGTCGTAACCAAGTTTGGTCAGGCGGATATCGGCGTTGTCCTGGCGCAACAGAATTCTGTGTTCGGCACGCGACGTAAACATACGGTAAGGCTCTTCTGTGCCTTTGTTTACCAGGTCGTCTATTAAAACACCAATGTAAGCCTCCGAACGTTTTAGTACAAACGGCTCTTTGTTGTTGATCTTGTTGTGTGCATTGATGCCGGCCATCAGTCCCTGGCAGGCTGCTTCTTCGTAGCCTGTTGTTCCGTTTATCTGGCCTGCAAAGTAAAGGTTTTCTACCAGCTTTGTTTCCAGAGTCAGGTTCAGCTGTGTTGGCGGGAAGAAGTCGTACTCGATGGCATAGCCCGGGCGGAACATCTTTGCATTCTCAAATCCAACAATTTTACGAAGCGCTTTGAGCTGTACATCTTCCGGCAAGGAACTGGAGAAACCGTTTACATACACTTCCACGGTATTCCATCCTTCCGGCTCCACAAAAATCTGGTGACGGTCGCGGTCAGCAAAGCGGTTAATTTTATCTTCTATCGACGGGCAATAGCGTGGGCCAAGGCCTTGTATACGTCCCTGGAACATCGGCGATTTTTCGAAGCCGGTTTTCAGGATTTCGTGTACTTCGGAGTTGGTATAGGTAATAAAGCAGCTGCGTTGTTTTGCCAGCGGCTCTGTTTCGGTATAAGAGAATTTAGAAGGATTCTCGTCGCCGAACTGTTCTTCCATACGGCTGTAGTCGAGCGAGCGACCATCTACGCGCGGAGGTGTTCCGGTCTTCATGCGGCCTGCTTCAAAGCCTAGTTCAATCAGCTGCTCTGTCAGGCCTTTGGCTGATTTTTCGGCGGCTCTTCCTCCTCCCAGCTGCTTCTCCCCTATGTGGATAATGCCATTCAAAAACGTGCCGTTTGTAAGCACAACCGCTTTTGCACGTATGGTTATCCCCAGGCTGGTGCGTACGCCTGCTACTTTTCCATTCTCTACAACCAGCCCCACGACCATCTCCTGCCAGAAGTCTACGTTCTCTGTTTGTTCCAGCGAGAGGCGCCATGCTTCGGCAAACCGCATGCGGTCGCTTTGTGCGCGCGGGCTCCACATAGCAGGTCCTTTCGATTTGTTCAGCATGCGGAATTGGATCATGGTCTGGTCGGTAATGATTCCGCTCATGCCTCCCAGTGCATCCACTTCGCGTACTATCTGTCCTTTGGCCACGCCACCCATTGCAGGGTTGCAGGACATTTGGGCAATTGTATTCATGTTCATGGTTGCCAGCAGCACCTTTGAACCCATTTTTGCTGCAGCTGCCGCGGCTTCACAGCCTGCATGCCCGGCACCAACAACTATAATATCGTATTCAGCAAACATGTATTTTCGATTTAAATGATGTTTCACGTGAAACATCAGAAAGAGAAGGTATAATTCCTTTAGTGATTAAAAATTACGCAAAGATAAGGAAGAATCTTCTTGTTTACGCATTTGCTCTGCCTCCTTCTTTGTTTTGTCTTTGAAACCAAGCAGGTGAAGAATGCCATGTATCATGACGCGGTGCAGTTCGTCTTCGAAAGACAAGCCAAGGGATTGGGCATTGTCGCGCACGCGATCTATGCTTATAAAAATATCACCTTCAATGATGCCCTCTTCGTCGGCATTATTGAAGGTGATGATATCTGTGAGTGTGTCGTGATCGAGGTACTCCAGGTTAATGTTGTGCAGGTAATCGTCGGAGCAAAAAATGTAAGTTACTATTCCTAACTCCTGCTTATGCTGCTCTATTACCCTGGTAATCCATTTTGCAATCTGTTCTGGGTTTGTAAGCGCGAAGTCGATGTCTTCGCTTACAAACTCAATTTGATGATCCATTCTGTGGCGCTGTGATGTTAAATACAAGTTGAACTCTTTTGCCGTTCTCCATAAAGTTTACCTCATCGCAAAGGTTCTGCATTAAGAAGATACCACGGCCACCGGGACTTTCGAGATTTTCGGGTGCGGTTGGATCCGGAAGATTGTTGTAATCAAAACCAGGACCTTCGTCTTCAACTTCAAACTTTAATAGATTATCTTCTACCTGGAGTGTGAGGTAAACATTTTTATCCTTGTCGAATTTATTGCCATGGCGGATAGCGTTGTTAACCGTTTCGGTAACAGCTACCATTATGTTCCCATAAATATCATCCTCAAACTCGAATTCTTCCTTAGAGTTATCGATAAAGCTCTCGATCACTCTAATGTTCTCGATCAGGGAAGGAATCTGAATTTTAACTTGATTCATAATAAAAAGTGTATGGCTGTTGGTGCGTAATTAAATATCAGTTTTTTGAAAATACTCATTTACCTTTTGCTTATAGTAGGGCGACAACGACGGTGGCACTGTTTTAAGCAATTCGGTTTGTTTTTCTTTTGCTTTTAAATAACGTTCAAAAGATTCCGGTACTTTTCGCGGAATATCCTGCGCGGTTCTGGCTTCACGTTTGTTGTCCAGTTCCCGCTCCTTCATGGAGTTTTCGGCTTCGAGTAAACGCGTCAGTATTTCCCGTTGTCTCATAAGCGTTTGCTCAGTCAGTCGTTTATTAACGAGATCAGTTTCGGTTTGTTCCATCATCTTGCTAATATTTCCCATGTCGCCGTTCTTGCCGTTTTCGCCGGGTTTCTGACCTTGCTGCTCCATCTCTTTCAAGGCATTTCGGAGGGCTTCCTGCTCTGCAGCCAATTTAGCTAATTCTTCAGAAAGTGCCTTGCCTGACTGGTTGCCTTTTTTCAATTCTTCTATCTTTTTATTCAGTTGCTGCTGCATTTGCCCTAAATCGCCGGGTTTTGGTTTGTTCCCTTTCTGTTTTCCAGACTTGCTGCCCGGCATCTGCTGCTGCATCGCTTCCTGCATTTGCTTGAGGGCATCGTTGAGCATCAGGGCCAGATTGTTCATCGAGGTCATGGCCATTTGCTGCTGCGCCGTGGCACGGCCCACATTCCGGTCTTTGAGTTCTTTCATGCTGTTGTCCATGCTCTGGTTCATTTGCGACACTTCGCGCGTTACAAACGACTGCAGCTGGAATACCTTTTTGGCCAATGCAAACAAGCTGTCTTCAATTACCTTGGCGTTGTCGCGGAGGTTGAGCTGCTGTTGCGATAAGGTAACAAAACGCGGATCGCTCTGGTTAACACCCCGGAACGACTTCATGAGCGCTTCCTGGTCGAATGATAGCTTGATCAGGTTTTCGAGGATGTCGCGGAGGTTGTCGAGGTTCTGCGCCTGGTTTTCCTGGCTCATGCTGCTCTGCATCTCCTGCATTTTCTGAGCCATCTGCTGCATCTTCTGCCCTGCCTTCTGCTGCGACTCGCTCGCCTTTTTGTTCTGTTGTTTCTCAAGCTGTTCCTGGCCTTTCTCCATGTCCTGTTCTATCTGCTGCTCCATCTGGTCCTGCTGTTCCTGGTCCATCTGGTTCGGTTGTTCCAGTTTATCGTTCAGGTCTTTTAGCTCGTCCATCTCCTTTTTCAGGTCTTCGAACTCCTGCTTTATCTCTTCCTGTTGCTGCTGCAGTTGCTCGTTGTTCTCTTTCTTTTCCTGCTTCGTATCGGTCTCTTCGGTTTTCTGAGCCAGGTCCTTTTGCTCTTTGGCCAGCTCATCCAGCTTCTTGGTTACGTTGTCGAGCTTCTGCTCAAACTGGAGCTGCTTAAATAATTCTAGCGCTCGCTCCAGCTCCTTCTCCAGGTTACGTTCCTTGTTGTCGAGCTGGCTCAGTAGTTTTTGCAGTTCGGGGTCGTTAGGGCGCTGCTCCTGCAGGAGTTTCTCCAGTTCTTCGTAAAGCTTCTTCGTTTCCTCATCCAGCAGGTTCTCCATCAGCTTCTGAAGTTCCTTTGCTTTTTCGGCCAGCTGCTTGTCCTGCTCCGACATCATGTTCTGCTTCTGGTTGAGCTGGTCGAAGAGCTCTTTCATGGAATTAATATCCTGCTCCAGCTGCTTTTTCTTTGCCACCAGGTCTTCCAGCTTCTTCTTGTCCTGCCAGGTCATGTCGCGCTTGGTCTTCATCTTCTCCTCTGTTCGGGCCAACTCCTGCTGGAGCTGGGTAGCCTTCTGGAGCGACTTGCTTATCTGGCCCTCCACCGACTGCGCATTATTTGCCAGCTCTTTTTCCAGGTCTTTTTTGGTAGGGACCTTAAACTCGAAAGAGCGGGTGCGGGCGTTCTTGCGGCCATGGATGCCGTCGTTGTCCCAGACCTGTACGAAGTACTCCAGCTTGTCGCCGGGTGCCAGGTTCAGACTGCTCGTGTTCCATTGGTAGTAATAGGTCTGGCTAAGCTGCTGCTTGTTGAGCGGCAGCGGTATGCTTTTGTATTTGGCATCCTGTGCCGATTTATCGTTGCTGACACGGTACTTGAGGGTCAGGGCGGTGAGGCCATAGTCGTCAGACACGTCCCCTCCTACTACCAGGAACCGGAACAGAGCTGTATCCCGGAACTGCTCGATTGTAATCTGCGGATGGCGGTCCGGGATGGTGTTGATCTGGTAGCTGATGTCTTCTTTGTTGGTGCTGTGCGCATTCTGCAGCTTAATAGAGTAAGCCTGGCTTTGGTTGAACTGCTTGCTGGCCGTGAAAACATTTCCATTTTCTTCTGCTTCTATAGTTTGAGCAGGCTCCGGAAATGACAGGTTTATGCTTTCGGTTTCGGTAGCATCGAAGCTCCAGTTCAGGGTGCTACCTTCGGGAATGGTGGCATTGCCGGTGTTTTTTACTACTTCAGGTTTACGTCCTAGATAAGAAGGATATACCACCTCCATCTGGAAATTTTTCAGGTTGGGGCGCGAAAGCAGTTGCAGGTTATATTCATCCGACATAAACCCGGACCCTTCCAGCTGGAATTCTACCGGCTTCTGAAGTTGCTTGAAGGTATAGCTGTACTGGTTGCTGTTCTTGTTCTTTACCAGCTTCTGTCTGCGCCCGTTGTAGTGGATGAATACCTCGTTGGGGAGAGCACGACCTTCAATATCAACTTTCAGTTCAAAGTCTTCTCCCCTGTATGTCCTGAGTTCATCGTTCAGCACATTGAACTCGAAAGGCGCAGCCGGCGCATAATGCTTGTCGTAGTTGATGATGCGCTCGGTGCCCTGTACAAAAATGGTCGGATACACTAAAGCAATCAGCAGGGCAACGACGGTGGGCAGGGCAATATACTTGAGAAGCGGCTTGTTCTCTTTGTACGTAACGGCATCTGTAAACCGGAAGGGCAGCAACTGGCTTGAGCGCTGTTCGATACTCGCTGCTATCAGTTCGTTTGTTTTATCGAGGTCGCGCAGCTGGATGGCGTTCAGGAGCTTGTCCTTTATCTGGGGATAATGCCGGCCCACCCGGAGAGCTGCCTGCTCATCAGAAAGCAAGCGCTTCAGGTTGGCAAGCGCTGTAAGGGGTAGTACAATCCAGCGTACAAACACATACACCACTATCCCGACAAACGAAAACAGCAGTATCGCCCGTACCACCTCCGGAAAGTAAAACATGTACTCCAACAGGCTGAAAACGATGTAGATAGACAGGAGAAGCCCGACAGCAAAGATGCTGCCTCTCAGTAACATATTCAGATAAAACTTCTTCTTGAACTCCTGAAGCTGATTCATCAGCTTGTCTAAAGCGCCATTCTTTTCCATGCGTTTCCTTCCCCAGATTTGTGATTACATACGGGCTTTGCTATAGGTAAAGTTTCAGTTCTTAAACCTCTGACTTTTAATTCATAAGACGTACGTAGTTTAACTTAAATTATAAACTTAAATTTACTCATTTTAGTATGTATTTCAATGCGCTATTTCCAATAAAACAGGGCAATGATCGGAATGTAAGGCATCTTTCAGGATAGCAGCCCGCTGCAAGCGCTCCCGCAGGTTCTCCGTTACCATATTATAATCAATACGCCAGCCCAGATTTTTGTTGCGTGCTCCTGCACGATAACTCCACCAGGTATAATTATGCGGCTCCTGGTTAAAGTGCCGGAAGGTATCTATAAATCCGCTCCCGATAAATTTGCTCATCCAGCTGCGCTCTTCCGGCAGGAAGCCCGAGCTGTTTGCATTGGCTTTCGGATTATGAATATCAATAGGCTGGTGGCAGATATTGTAGTCGCCGCTAATTACCAGCCCGGGCAGTGTCTGCTTCAGCTGACCGATATAATCGTAAAAGTCGTCAAGCCACTGCATCTTGAAATCCTGACGCGTTTCGCCACTAGACCCTGAAGGCATATATACGCTCATTACCGAAAAATTATCATAGTCGGCTCTTAAAACCCGGCCCTCCATGTCGTAGCACTCTATGCCGCAGCCTACCTGCACGTGGTTGGGTTCTGTTTTAGAAAGGATGGCTACCCCACTATACCCTTTCTTGAGGGCCGGGTGCAGGTATACGTTATAGCCCAGTTCCTGGAATACGGCTTTGTCGAACTTGGTTTCGTCTGCTTTAATTTCCTGCAGGCAGAGCACGTCGGGGTTCGCAGCGCGCAGCCAATCCTGGAAACCTTTGGAGAGGGCGGCGCGGATGCCGTTTACATTGTAAGAGATAATTTTCATTTTTTAAATTTCATTCATCCGGTTGAAATACTCGAGTATGTGCCACTTGAGCATTTGTTCCTGTTCTTTAAGATTGGTAAAAGGAATAGGTTTAACAGATTTATAATGAGGCCAGCCGTCTTCGTCGAGGCCCGTTAACTCGTAGTAGCCCGACAGGCTGAATACTTTGCAGGTGGCAATGTGCATCAGGTCCTGCTTCTGTTCTTTGGTAAAGTCGCTGATGCCCTGCCCCAGTTCCTGAATGCCTATCAGAAACAGGATAGCATTGAGGTCAGGCTTCTTGCCAAACTGCTTCATCAGTTCGGCCCGCAGGTTTGCCCACCTATGATCGAGATTAGAGGATTCTTCCATATTAATAAGTTAGAAAGTTTAGAAGTTAGAAAGGTAAAAAGGTAGAAAGTTAGAAAGGTAGAAAGTAAGAATTTGTAGGGGTTGAACATTTTCAACCCTTTCAGGGAGTTTGAGATTGCAACATGCATTTTTGTTGTAGAGACGCAGGCACCGCGTCTCCTGCACGAACCACAAACAAACCTAATCCTGAAAATCCTAAAATTCTGCAAATCCTGATTCAGAAAAACAATCCTGTTGATCCTTCAATCATTTAATTGTGTTCAGACAAACTTAAAATTACAGAAATCATTCCATCCTGCCATCAACGGTTCAGACAAGCAGCAGAGGCTGTGGTGGCAGGTGCAGAAAAGAAATTGTAGGGTTGAAAACATTCAACCCTACAAAATGTCTACCTCTCTACCTCCTAAACTCCCAAACTTTCTAACTCTCTAACTTTAACAGTTCTTCCCAATACTCCACTGCCCGGCGGAAGTGAGGAATCACGATGGAGCCGCCAACCAGGTTGGCGATGGCGAATACTTCCATTACCTCCTCGGTACTTACCCCCTGCTCATAGCATTTGCCCAAGTGGTACTTAATGCAGTCGTCGCAGCGCAACACCATGGAAGCCACCAGTCCCAGCATTTCCTTTGTCTTCACATCAAGGGCACCCTCCATATAGGTATTGGTGTCGAGGTTGAAGAAGCGTTTGATTACTTTGTTATCGTACGACATAATGCGCTCGTTCATACGTTCGCGGTAGTCGTTGAATTCTTTCACTATGCTCATTGTTGTTCTTCCGTTAGAAATTAACTTAACAGGTGCATCACCTTTTACTATTTGCAAAGTTACTAAGATTAAGCCTGAATAAATTGCTGCTTATGCTACACGACCTGCTCTCGCTGCTGTTTCCGGAAGTTTGTTATGCCTGCGATGGCGTGCTGGCGCGTGGCGAGAAGTATATTTGTACCGGTTGTAACGTAAAGCTGCCCTATACCGATTTTCATGCGCACGGTGCTACCGAACTAAATACATTGCAGCGGCGGTTCTGGGGCAAAGTGCCGGTGCGGTTTGCTTTTGCTTACCTGCACTTCAGGGCCAAAGGCCGGGTGCAGCGCCTGTTGCACCGGCTCAAGTACAAGGGGGCCCAGGAACTGGGCGAGCACCTGGGACTAAGATACGGCTCCCTCCTTTCCGAGTACCACTATCCTACCGAGTTTGACCTGGTACTGCCGGTGCCCCTGCACAAGACCAAGCTCCGGAAGCGCGGCTACAACCAGTCCGATAGTTTTGCCAAAGGCATAGCTGGAGCTATGAAGCTACCCTGGAACAATAACACCCTTGTCCGTACTACCAATACCGAAACCCAGACCCGCAAGAACAGGCTGGCCCGCTGGCAAAATGTGGAGGAGGTGTTCCGGGTGGCGAAGCCGGAGGCGGTTAAAGGAAAACGGGTGCTGCTGGTAGACGATGTGCTTACCACAGGTGCTACCTTAGAGGCATGTGCCGTGGTTCTGCTGGCGGCCGGATGTGCTGAAGTGAGTGTGGTGACTATTGCAGCAGCGTAAATTAGTCTTCTGCACCTGCCACCACTCCCTCTCCTGCTCTTTTTGTAGAAGAAAAGAAAAGATGCTGTAGCAAAGATTTTTTTGCTGGTGCGAGCTTGTAGCTCGTACTTACATGCCACGAAGTAAAGCATGATGTAACGATTCGCAATGCTAGTGTAGGTAGAAATGCAGCAATTTTGATTGGGAAATTAAAGTACGAGCTGCAAGCTCGCACCAGTGCACCCATTTCAGGTTTTTCCTTACAAGATTAGCTCCTGCTGCCTGAACCGTTGATGGTAGGTTGAAATGAGACTGCTGATAGTAGTAATGGAATGACGGGTGTGATTTTACATTTTCTCCAACAATTTAACAATTCAGCCATTAAACCACTCCCCCATTAGCACATCAACACATTAAAAAATTAGCACATTACCCCTCCGTCTGCTCCCGGTGCCTTTCCGACAGGCTGGGCTCTGCGTATTCAATCAGTTCCTGTTCCTCCAGTTCGTCGAGCCGCTGCTTGATTGGTTTGTAGTCTGCTGCTGCGGGTACTTCCATGGCAAAGAAGTAATCGTTCATTTTTTCTGATACACAGCCATACTCCATAAAGCTTTGCCTGATTTCTTCAATGTCAGGAGCATCGTCTGCCAGAACAACATGTATGATGGAGTTGCCAGAGAAGGTTACGGTTTTCTGGTACACCAGGTGCTCTTCCTCCGGATCGTATACTGCCTGCACCACATCATCAGAGGCAATCATAGGTACATAAAAAGGAAGGCTGTCGATCCGGTAAAACTCCTGTGCTTTGTCAGTTTCTACTGCCCATAGCACTTCTGTCATTTCCTGCTCGAATGTATCGCTGTAAAAGCGGAATAAAATTTCAGTGTGTTGTGCTGCCATGCTGTTTTATGTAAAAAGCAAAAAGCCTGGAACATCTCCAGGCTTTTTGCTTTTTAATATTTCTGTTTAATGCTTATCTGTTAGAACCTGTATTGATCATGGCACAACGGAAACCGATAGTAGCAGTAGCAGAATCCTGTGTCAGGAATCTTCTGGTGCCCGGAGACAGCCAGTATGCTACATCTTTCCAGGAGCCGCCTTTGTATACACGCACCTCGTCGTTTATAAGCGAGTGGAAGCCTGCATTGGAATCATAGTTTTCACTCTCATCCAGGAAGCCGTCTCTACGGAAAGGGTTAAGGTCTTCTACATCCTGGTACGAAAGCGGACGGTACAGGTCCTGTACCCATTCGTTTACGTTTCCAGCCATGTTATACAAACCAAAGTCGTTTGGCGGGTAGTTGTAAACATAGTCTGTAATCATGGCGCCGTCGTTCAGGGCGCCGGCTATACCGGCATAGTCGCCGCGGCCACGCTTGAAGTTTGCCATAAACAAGCCCATTTGCTTGCCGTGCGGGTTGCGCAGTTGGTGGCCATCCCACGGATACAGTCTGCGGTTGTTCTGGTTTTCGTCTTCGGAATACTGCGTTCCGATCATAGCCTGGGCTGCATATTCCCATTCAGCTTCTGTAGGCAGGCGGTAATTCGGAAGCACATAGCCGGACTCGATAGAAAGGGCATTCACAGTAGTTTCTTCAGGCTCGTTTCTTCTTCTCCTTCTTCCGCCGCCCATTTCTTCCTGGGCCAGCTTTGCCAGGTTTTCGTTAACCTTGGCTGTACGCCACAAGCAGAAATCGGTAGCCTGCAGCCAGCTAACACCTACTACCGGGAAAAACCGGAAGCCAGGGTAGCGCAGGTAATAGGTAACATAAGGGTCGTTGAAAGATAACTGGCGTGACCAGACAGTGGTATCCGGCAAAGCAGCCTGGTATACTTCCGGTACGGAGTCGCGCTTCAGGTAGTGCAGGTACTCCAGCCAGTGGATGTTGGCCACTTCGGTTTCGTCCATATAGAAAGATGCTACCGTAACGGTACGCTCCATATTGTCGCGTGTTAAGGCGATATCTTCTTCCATGGAGCCTAAAACGGTCCGGCCACCTTCTATAAACACCAGGCCGGGGCCCTGTGGTGTCTCTATATAGTCTGCAACCTGGAAGCCATCTTCTTCTTCATTATAAATAGTACCGGTCGTAGTACTTTCCCAGCCGGGATCGGTACTGGTTGGCCGGCGGTTTCTAGAACAAGCGCTTAGGAGAAGAACTCCCATGAACAGGACCAAAAATAGCTTATTAAGATTCATAAAATAGTACCTAAATTAGATAAGGTTCTCGTAAGGTAATTTAACATGCAATTATAACTAAATTCAGAACGACGGACAAGCAATTAGCGAGTTTAATTTCCCATTATTCCTGCTTCCGGAAAAATTACTTAAATCCAGTTGCTCAAATACCAGCGAAATTTCGTTTGCGCCACCTGCCTGTTTGCTAAACCCTTTAAGGCCAGCATCGTGACTGAAGCCGATTTTGATTTTTTCGAGTTTTAAACCTACAACTACGGCTAATGCCTGGTCTTGGTTCGTGTTACCGGTTACTGGTAACCCTTTGTACATTAAACCTAACGTAAGCGGCGTATAAATAGTATAAATTCCAACGTCGGTTCTTCTGAAATTTTGCTGTTGCGTATAGGTAACAGCCGGGCTGACGCTTAACTCAAACAGCTGACCCTGTTGCTCATAGGACCGTAAGTAAAATTTGTAACCGGTATTAACCGTAAAACGGAGTGGCAGTTCTGTTGCCTCGTTAAAGCCATAAGCTGGCTGGTTCATATTGGCGGCAGTTAAACCGAACCAGAACTGGCTGGAATAAACCAGTCCGCCTGCTGTAAAGCTAACATAACTTTCAGGATTAAAGTTGTTGACTTCTGCAGAGCTTAGCGCCGTTTGGCCGTTGTCGGTTAATTGGTCGCCAAAAACGAGGTTGTCAAAATTAACACGAAGCGCAGCTATGCTAGGTTGTAAGGCTGCCGAAAAGACCCATTTATCGGAAATATTGGTCTGGTAAGCATAAATGGCGCTGGCCTGCAGCTTTTGCAGTCCGCCCACGCCTGCCCTGTCCTGTTGCAGTACCAGCCCAAAAGAGCTTTTTTTACCGGGCATCCTGTAATCGGCTGCAAACTGGTTGGTAATAAAGGAGCCGTTTAAGGCAGGCCACTGGTTCCGGTGTGTGGCAGACAGGCTCCAGTCGTGGTTAAGGCCGGCAAAAGCAGGATTCAGGTACAGCCGGTTTGCGTACTGTTGCGTAAACGCAGCATCCTGGGCTGTAACGGTATAAACCCACAGGCAAAAGAAACAGTAGCAAACAATTATTTTTCCCGGCATCCTATACTAAATAACCACAAATAAACGGTTAACCAATAAATACTAGTATGATAATTGCAAATGTTTTAATTATGTAAATAGTTTCGCCCAACAGAAATATCAAACCAACAACATGAAAAAACTAGTAATCGGCTTTTTTGTCTTTGTGCTGCTGCTTATAGCGTTGGCAGCATTGGTGCCCGTATTGTTCAAAGATAAAATTAAAGAAGCCCTCGATAAAGAAATTGCCAAAAACATTAACGCTACGGTTATCTACGAAACCGATGACGTCAGCCTTTCTATTTTCCGCGACTTTCCGGATATTTCGCTGGGCGTGGATAACCTGACCATTGTGGGGCAGGATTCCTTTAAACTGGATACACTGGCCCAGGTTCCGGCTTTCCGGCTCGGGCTAAACCTGATGAGCGTCATCAGCGGCGATGAGCTGAAGGTAAACAAAGTAGTGCTCGACGAGCCTGTTATCCGGCTGGTCGTACTCAAAAGCGGCAAAGCCAACTGGGATATTTTTGTACCCGACACGGCTGCCACTGCACCCGGCGATACGGCAGCCAGCGATTTTAAAATGGCGATCAAAGGCTGGGAAGTTAATAACGGCACCCTCTACTACGACGACCTCAGCATCCCTTTCGGACTGGCAGGTTATAATGTGAACCACGAAGGCAGCGGCGATTTCGAGAAAAGCGTGTTCGATATGAAGTCCACCACCACCGCCGACCGCTTTACCATGACCTATGCCGGCACCAATTACATCCAGAACGCAAAACTGAACGCCGATGTGACCATGGAGATGGACCTCGATAAGTACAGGTACACCTTTAAAGACAACAACATCCGCATCAACGAATTTCCTTTCCAGTTTGCGGGTACCATTCTCATGCCCGATGAGAACATCGACATGGACCTGACCTTTAAGGCAACCGAAACCGAGTTCCGGAATGTGCTGTCGGTGGTGCCGGGCATGTACACCGAGGAGTTTAAAGACATCAAAACAGAAGGAAAGTTAAGCTTCGACGGTTACCTGAAAGGCCGCATGAACGACAGCCTGATGCCAGGCTTTGGCACCGACCTCAAAATTATTGACGGCATGTTCAAGTACCCCGACCTGCCGCAGGCGGCCCGCAACATTAACGTAGATATGAGCATTGCCAACAAAGACGGCAACGTGGACAACACGAATATTGATGTGCGCCGGTTCCACATGGACCTGGGCAAAAACCCCGTAGATGCGAAGGTGCTGATACAGGGGCTGGAGCCGATGAAGGTAAACGGCAACGTAAAAGCTAACATCGACCTGGATGAAATGACGAAAGTTTTCCCGGTGGAAGGCATGACGCTGCGCGGCCTGCTGAAAGTGGACGCCGACGCCAAAGGTACCTACTCCGAGAAAAGTATGCCGGTGATAAATGCCGATATGCGCCTGACCAACGGCTATGTGAAATCCAAAGACTTCCCGGCGCCTATCCAGAACCTGAACATGGTGGCCAACATCCTCAACACCACCGGCAACACCGACGACACCCGCATCAACATCCAAAACTTTAACATGACCCTGGATGGCGAGCCGCTGGAGGGGCGCGTGCTGGTGCAGGGTATTGACCAGCCGGCTTTCGATGCCAACATAAAAGGTATCCTCGACCTGACAAAGCTTACCAAGATTTTCCCGCTGGAGAATACCACTCTCTCGGGCCGCATCAATGCCAATGTGGCTGCCAAAGGCAAGATGAGCGACATTGAGGCTGAAAAATACAGCAACGTAACCGCCAACGGAAACATGGCCATCAGCAACCTGAGCTATGTGAGCACTGACCTGCCGCAGGGTATCCGGATTACCAAAGCCGATGCCGTATTTAATAATGAGCGTGTTCAGCTCCAGAACATGTCGGGTTTCCTGGGCAAAAGCGACATACAGGCCGCCGGTACGGTTTCGAACTACCTGGGCTATGCGCTGGCAGAGAACCAGTCGTTGCGCGGGAATTTCAACATCAGCTCCAACCGCTTTAATGTGAACGAGTGGATGGTGGACGAGAACACCGGTCAGCCGACTTCTGCTGAGCAGGAGGCGCAGGGCGTGGTGGAGGTACCGGCCAACCTCGATGTAACGCTGAACGTGGATGCCAAAGAAGTGCTCTACGACAACCTGAACCTGAAAAACCTGAGCGGAAAAGTGCTGGTGAAGGACAAGGTAGCCCGACTGCAGGAGGTAACTTTCAACACGCTTGGTGGCACCTTCGCCACCAGCGGCAGTTACAATACACAGAACCTGCAGCAGCCGCTTTTCGATTTTAACCTCGACATCAAAAACCTGCAGTTCAAAGAGGCTTTCAACGCCTTTAGTACCATAAAAGCGCTGGCGCCCATTGCCGGTTTGCTGGAAGGTACCTTCTCCACGAAGTTTAATTTTGCCGGTGAAATTGGCCAGGACATGATGCCTGTGCTCTCGTCGCTGGATGGCAGAGGTGTGATAGATGTGGTGAAAGCAGCAGTACGGAATATGGAGGTGCTCAACAAGATCAGCAACCTGACCAACCTTGCTGAACTGAAGAGCTTGATAGTAGAGAACAGGCGCATCGATGCTCAGATAGTAGATGGCAGCCTGGTAGTAAGTCCGTTCGACGTGCAGGTGGGTAATATAGACATGACCGTGGGCGGAAGCAACAAGCCAAACGGTGAAATAGACTACGTTACGGCCCTGAACGTGCCTACCGGAAAAGTTGGTCGCGAACTGAACTCCCGCCTGGCTGGCCTGGTGGGGGGCGATCAGCTGAAGGCAGCCGAGCGGGTTACGCTTAACCTGAACATCGGCGGTACCCTGACCAGTCCAAAAGTATCGCTGGCAGGCGGCAGTGTGAAGGCACAGGCGAAAGACATTGTAAAGGAAGCTGTTCAAACCAAGCTCGACGATGCCAAGGCCAAGCTGGAGGAGCGCAAACAGCAGGTGCAGGACAGCATCACCAACGAGCTGAACCGCCGCAAACTGGAAGCAGAACAGAAAGCCCGTGCCGAACTGGAGAAGAAGCGCCTGGAGGCTGAGCAGCAGTTAAAGCAAAAAGCAGCCGATAAGCTTGGCGGTTTCCTGAAGTCGAAGACGCAGCCACAACCGCAGCCTGCAGCAAAACCAGATACAGCAAAGGCAGCGCCCAACCAGTAACAACCATTATCAGCAGATATTACAACCTGATAATTAGTCGGTTACCTGTAGCCCATGTGCCTGAAATGGTACATGGGCTATTTAATTTTAAAAATTTTTTTATCCGATTATATACTTTTTCTGATGTTCGAGCGTATTAAGGGGGCTAATCATTAAACAATATGAAGAATACACGCATGAAGACAAATTTCATTTTACCTCTGTTGCTCCTTTGCCTTGTTTGTTTCAGCGCCTGCGACGACGGTAAGGAAAGTACAGGAACTGCCAGAATGCAGGTACGCCTGACAGACTCACCCGGCGATTTTGAAGAAGTGAACATCGACATCAGATCCGTGCAGATTCACCGCGAAGAAACAGACAATGGCACCGACTGGATCACGCTCGGCGAAATAAACCCGGGGGTTTACAACCTGCTCGACTTCGCCAACGGAGCAGACACCCTGTTAGCCAGCCACAGCCTGCCCGCCGGTAAAATTTCGCAGATACGCCTGGTACTCGGCGATAACAACACCCTGAAGCTGAAAGATGGTACAGTGGTAGACCTGAAAACGCCAAGCGGCCAGACATCGGGGGTAAAACTGGATATTGATGCGGTACTGGAGGCAGATGTAACCTACATGGTGCTGCTCGACTTTGATGCTGCCAAATCGGTAGTGGCCAGAGGAAACGGACAATATAACCTGAAGCCGGTGGTGCGCACCATCACGCAGGCGATTGCAGGAGGCATTAAGGGTAAGGTAACACCTGCTGAATACAAGCCGGGCATTTATGTTATCTCTGCTGCTAACGATACCTTAGGAGGTTTTGCCAACGAGAACGGCGATTTCCTGATAAAAGGTGTGCCGGCCGGAACTTACACGGTTAAGTTCTACACCGAGGACGATGCCCACAATAAAACAGTTGAGAACGTAAGCGTAACCCAGAACCAGATAAAAGACTTAGGTACAGTTGAGTTACCATAAGCAGGTAGCACAGTCCTAAAAAAAACAGGCAGCTTTCGATAAGAAAGCTGCCTGTTTTTTTTATGCTATTGAGCAGCAGCGGCTGTGGTGGCTGCTGCAGTAATGCTTTTTTGTCTGAACCGCTGATTCTTGTGATTATTTGTCTGAATCAGGATTTACAGAATTTTAGAATTTCCA
Organism: Botryobacter ruber; assembly: GCF_003347595.2. Classification (GTDB taxonomy): domain Bacteria; phylum Bacteroidota; class Bacteroidia; order Cytophagales; family Hymenobacteraceae; genus Pontibacter; species Pontibacter ruber_A. The sequence goes on from NZ_QCZK02000024.1 coordinate 476,841, forward strand.
GGATTAGGTTTGTCTGAACAAGATTGAGAAGATTTAAGGATTAACAGGATTGGATTTGTCTGTGGTTCGTGCAGGAGACGCGGGCACCGCGTCTCTACAGCCATACCCTTAACCTTTCTACCTCTCTGTTACAGGGTTGAAAATCTTCAACCCCTACAAAATTCCTACCTCTTTACCTCCTAAACTCTCTAACTCTCTAACTCCCAAACTTAATACACCTGCCCCATGAGCTCGCGCACATAGGTTACATAATCGGTGTTGGGTGGGGTGTGGCCGTTTTTGCGCAGGTCTGTGGCGGTCTGGGCGCGGTGATAGGTGGCATGGTTAAAGGCATGCGTCAGGATGTCGAGCACGCGGGTGCTGTACCGGTTGCCCAGGCTGTTGCTGTAGTCGATCAGGCGGTTGAATTCTGCTTCGTCGGCGTTGGCTACTAACTTTGCAAGGCCATAGGAAGAATGCTCGTGCAGCTTCTTCAGCTCGTCCAGGTTGTGCTCCTGCCACACTTTTACCGGGCTTTCGGTGCCTGTGATACGGGCAATCCAGATCGCCTGCGCATTTAAGGCATGGCTGAAAAGGCGGGCCGCGTTAGCGGGTATTTCCGGCAACGATGAAAATACATCCAGCATCGTTTTGTTGGCCCAGATGTTATACTCCGAAAGGTTTTTTAGTACGTCGTTTCCTGTCATTTTACGATATCATTTAAGTGATACATCTTTCTAAACTGAATTGCTGCAGTACCGGTTATAAAAACTGTACTGCACCTGCCACCACAGCCACTGCTGCTGTATAAGCCTGCAGACAGAGCAGAGGCTGTGGTGGCAGGTGCAGTTAGCTGCCGGGGCTTCGCCAAAGGTACTAAACCCGTACCTGTAAATAAAATGTTTACACCAAACTGTTGATGTAGCGTAGCAAATAAGGTAGAAAAATAATAGCGCCTATTACAGCTGCCGTTGCTGCTGCCATCAGTACCGCGCCAGCCGCCAGATCTTTCGCTTTGCCGGCCAGCGGGTGCCACTCCGGCGACACCAAATTCGTTAGCGTTTCGATGGCTGTGTTAAACACCTCCGCCATAATCACCAGACCGATACACCCGGCCAGCAGGCACCACTCCACGCGGGTAATGCCAAAAAAGAAACCGGCTACCACCACCGCTACCGCCGACAAAATGTGCAGGCGCATGTGCGGCTCCGAGCGCAAAGCAGAAATTAACCCACGGAAGGCGAAGGTAAAGCTGTTGTAGCGTTTCTTAAAGTAAGTCAAGTGGCGCAGTTATTTTTGGAAAGGTATACCCCGCGTAGGCGCTTTGGGTTAAGTTAAGCTGAATGCCGGTAGAAAAGCAACTTCTGCAGCCTTATTTATTTTGTGCTTTCGGTTAAATTAATCGAATCTGCATTAATGCAGTACCGGACATGGGTTGGCGTGCGGGCATCGTCGAACAGGTGGCCCAGGTGCAGTCCGCAGGTGTGGCAGAGCAGCTGAATGCGGTTTCTGCCGTAGGTATCGAGCGGCTTTTGATCTACATTGTTGGCGATATGTGCCCAGAAGCTCGGGAAGCCGGAACCCACCTCAAACTTCTTGCTGGCTTCAAACAAAGCAGTGCCACAGCGGGCGCAGGTGTAAGTGCCCCGCTCCTGCTCACGGGCGGCAGGGTTAATCTTCTGGTTTCGGAGCATACACCTACGGCAGAACTTCCTTTTGCTGCTAGGCTTCCTTCTCTACCTGCTCTATCGGCATAAAAGTAAGCGACAGGGAATTTACGCAGTGGCGGACATTTTTGGGTGTCAGGTATTCGCCCTCAAACACGTGCCCCAGGTGCGCGCCGCAGTTGGCGCAGACAATCTCGGTACGGCGACCATCGGGGTCCGGAATCCGTTTTACAGCCCCGGTAATCTCATCGTCAAAGCTGGGCCAGCCGCAGTGCGATTCAAACTTATACTCAGAGGTATAGAGCGGGGCGTTGCAGCGCTTGCACAGGTACACGCCTTCTGCCTTAAAGTTGTTATACTTGCCTGTGCCCGGAAACTCTGTTCCTTTCTGAACAATAATTCTTTCTTCTTCCGGGGTAAGCTTATTATACTCAGATGGGTCTTTCGCTATTTTCATGGCTGATGTTTGGTTTGCTCTTTTATACGTGTGGTTTCAGGAAGAGAGAATACAGAAAAAAGTTTTATGAGTGCCTTTGAGAATAAAACTAACATCCTGCTATCTATTTAAAGCGAATCATGAAAAGAAAAAAGCAGCCCCAACCGGAGCTGCCTTTCTTCTTTTTATCTGAAAGTAAATTAAAAACTATTTCAAGCTGCCAATCATATCGCCCGGCTTTACCCACTCGTCGTACTGCTCGCTGGTGAGCAGGCCGAGCTCGATAGCTGCCTGGCGAAGGGTAGTACCTTCTTTGTGTGCTTTTTTGGCAATTTTAGCGGCGTTGTCGTAGCCGATGTGCGGGTTCAGGGCTGTTACCAGCATGAGCGAGTTCTCCAGGTTGTTTTTGATAACCGGGTGGTTTGGCTCAATGCCCACGGCACAGTGCTTGTCGAAAGAGTCGCAGGCATCGCCGATCAGCTGGGCGCTCATGAGCAGGTTGTAAATCATTACCGGCTTGAACACGTTCAGTTCGAAATGGCCGTTCATGCCGCCAACCGATATGGCTACGTCGTTACCGATTACCTGGGCGCACACCATCGTCATAGCTTCGGCTTGCGTAGGGTTTACCTTGCCTGGCATGATAGAAGAGCCCGGCTCGTTTTCCGGGATCAGGATTTCGGCAATACCCGAGCGCGGTCCGGAGGCCAGCAAACGGATGTCGTTGGCGATTTTCATCAGGCTTACGGCCAGCTGCTTCAGGGCGCCGGAGGTTTCTACCATGGCATCGTGTGCTGCCAGGGCTTCGAATTTGTTTGGTGCCGTGCGGAACTCATGACCGGCAAATTCAGAAATTTTCGTGGCTACCAGTTCGGCATAACCTTTTGGTGTATTCAGGCCGGTACCAACGGCAGAACCGCCCAGGGCAAGGTCTTTCAGGTGGTCGAGGGTGTTGGTAAGGGCTTTCATGCCGTATTCCAGCTGCTTCACGTAACCAGACAGCTCCTGGCCCAATGTGAGCGGCGTAGCGTCCATCAGGTGCGTGCGGCCGATTTTTACCACATCCATAAACTGCTCCGATTTGCTGTGCAGCGTGTCGCGCAGCTTCTCTACCATCGGCAGCGTGTGCTCTACTACTTTCTTGTAAGCAGCAATGTGCATAGCCGTCGGGAAGGTGTCGTTAGAAGACTGCGACTTGTTTACATCGTCGTTCGGGTGGATCTTCTTTTTCTCGTCCTGCAGGTCGCCGCCCAGCAGCACGTGTGCGCGATTCGCCACCACCTCGTTCACGTTCATGTTCGATTGCGTACCGGAACCTGTCTGCCACACCACCAGCGGAAACTGGTCGTCGAGTTTGCCTTCCAGGATCTCGTCGCACACGGTACCGATAATTTCGGCTTTCTCCTGTGGCAGCACGCCCAGTTCGGCATTGGCAAAAGCTGCAGACTTTTTGAGAATGGCAAAGGCCTGCACCACCTCTTTCGGCATCAGCTGTCCGCCAATGGTAAAGTTTTGTTTAGAGCGTTGCGTTTGCGCTCCCCAGTACTTATCTGCAGGCACCTCTACAGGGCCCATGGTATCTTTCTCTACACGAACTTGCATATAGGTTTATATTTAATTTTGATAAAAATCTTCCGGAACAAATCTATAAAATAATTCAATACAATGTGGTGTCGTCTGCTAATGCCTGCTAGTTCGCTGCTAAAAAAACTGCAACTGCAGCTGTTGCACCCTCTCCGGCACACCCTTTCTCTTTATTGAAAGCCTTTTTCCTTTGCAGGGGGCTGTTATTCTGATACGACAACGCTCCTAATTACCGTATCACCCGCGTTCCCGACCGTTCTGCCAGCAGGGCAATCATCTCCAGGTTTACCGGCTTCAGGTAAGCGGTGTTGATGGAGGTCTGGTCGGTAAAGGAAATGAGGTACTCCCCTTCTTTGCCCAGGTAGCGGATCTCTTTGATAGCCTCCAGGCGGTAGGTGCTTTCCTGCTGCAGCAGGTTGGTTATTGTTAGCTCCTTTGCCGATACCACCACATGCCAGCGGAGCGCAAACCAGGCAGCAACACAGGACAGCACGAGCATGATAACCAGCAGCACGTAATACGCCCGTACGGAGTTGGCGCCTTCCTGCTGGCGCATGTAGGTTTTATACAGGTCGTACTCCTGGCCAAGCAGGCTCTTTTGTGCAGCACGCAGAGGCAATGTGGCCAGCGTAAGCCCCAGCAGCAGCCCCGGTGCAAACATGGCCCTGAAATTAGGGGTGAGCACGTACAGGTGCTCCCGCGACATATGGATGATGCTCGAAAGCAGCGCCAGTCCACCAGTGCAGATCACGGCCAGGATACAGGCAAAAATGTAGTAGAAAAACGTAAGCTTACGGTCCTGTTTCTGTGCGTAAGCCACTTCATCGGGGCTCAGCGCCGGTACGTTTCCGGCAGGCGACATCCTGCGAAGAGCGTACCGAACTACGGGTAACAGCACTGCTACCACCACAAAGCTGATCAGCAGGCTTTTCAAAATATCAAACATAGGCAAAAATTAATGCTGCAAAGGTAATACAGTATTGGCAGTTTTACCCCGTTGCGGCAGCGAATGCAGCAGGTGCTGCGCTGAAATACAACTAATGCAGCAGGAGCAGTGGCTATGGTGGCAACTGCAGCAGAACAAAATGCACCGGAAAAGCTGCCAAAATAGTTACAGTACCAGCCACTGTTTTACCTGTAGCCTGTTTTGATTTGCTGCAGCTGCCACCACAGCCACTGCGCCTGCTGCTTTGATTAAGTTTTTGTAAGCAGACTATAACTGAAGCGTTTAAGAGTATACTGCAGCTGCCACCATTGCTGCTGCTAAAACAATCCGGGCAGTTTTTCGTTTTGATAAAGCTGTTAGTATCTGAAACCGGAGCGGCTTGGGTTTTAGCAGTTTTTTTATATATTTGAACCTGGACCTTGTTTGGATTATAATTTGTTAGTGTTTTCTGCAGGAACCTGCGATAGCTTTTTTTACGTTCGTTCCATTGTGCTTCGGCAGTCGCTGGGCCTGCTTCAGAAAAAAAATTAAAACGGGTTTGAAGGTATTCCTGAAGAAATTATCGGCAGCCTCACTTTTCCTGTTGCTGAAACAGCGGAAAGCTTACCCGATTTGCCATAACAGATAACGCATGAAACTTGCCAGACTGGCTTCCTTTGTAAGAGATTACCTTCTTGCGGTCGCATCTTTTTTCCTTATTTTCCTGCTAACGCTGATCGTGTTTACCGAAACAAAGCGCAAGGCAGAAGAAAGGAACGAAAAAGTGTTTGAGCTGAAGGCCATGCAGGCTACCAGGTCTATTGAACTCCGCATGCGCGACTACCTGCAAATCCTGATCGGGGCAAAAGGCTTGTTTATTGCCTCAGACACCGTGGAGCGGGAGGCCTGGCAGCGGTACTATAAAAACCTGAATCTGGAGAAAAGATATCCGGGCATACAGGGCATTGGCTATGCTGTTTTTATCAAATCAGAAGATTTAAAGAAACACGAAAACCTCGTCCGGCGCAAAGGCTTTCCCGATTACCGGGTATGGCCGGAAGGTAAACGCGATGTTTACACTTCCATCATTTACCTGGAGCCCTTCACAGGCCGGAACCTGCGTGCTTTCGGGTACGACATGTTCAGCGAACCTATCCGGAAGTCGGCCATGCAGATTGCCCGCGATACCAGGCAGGCTACCATGAGCAGCAAAGTCCGGCTGGTGCAGGAAACAGGGCAGGATGAGCAGAACGGTTTCCTGATGTACCTGCCCATCTACCAGAACGGCTCCGAACCGGTTTCTATCCAGGACCGGCAGCAGCAAATCAAAGGCTTTGTGTACAGCCCTTTCCGGGCAAAAGACCTGATGGAAGCCATTCTCGGCGATAATTTTAACGACATCGATATTGAAGTTTACGATGGCGCCACTCCATCCGCAGAATCCGTGCTGTTCAGCACCGATTCCACATTATATTACGGGCGCACCAGGGTCAGGCCATTCCAGAAGTTAAGTACCATCAACATCGGGAACCACACCTGGCGCATCTTAAGCTCTGCCAATCCCCTGTTTTTCCGGTCAGCCGACAATGCCCTGCCTTACTTTATCCTGGCAGGCGGTACCATCATGAGTTTCCTGATGTTCTTTATCATCTGGTCGCTCTCCAACTCCAGGCGCTCCAACAAAATAAAACAAAGCATAACCGACAATGCCACCGCAGCGCTGTTTATGATGGATACCGACGGCTACTGCACCTTTATGAACCCGGCGGCAGAGGAAATGACGGGCTATACCTTCGAGGAAATATCGCAGAAGCCGCTGCACGATATGATCCACCACACCCACCCGGACGGTACACCTTACCCGCGCAGCGAATGCCCGATTACCAAAGCGCTGCCTACCTACACCACCCTTCGCGCGCACGAAGATGTGTTTATCCGGAAAGATGGCTCCTTCTTCCAGGTTACCTGTGCGGCCCGCCCCATCATTGTACATGGGCTGCCAAACGCTACCATACTCGAAGTGCGCGATATTACCGACGAAAAGCGGGCCCAGCAGGCCATTATCGAGAGCGAAGCCCGTTTCCGGACCATGGCCGACAATGCGCCTGTTATGATCTGGGTGGCCGATGCCTGGGGCCAGTGCCTGTATGTAAACAAGCAATGGATTGATTTTACGGGGCAGCCGTTCGAGAAAAGCATCAACTTTGGCTGGCACCAGGCCATAGAACCGGCAGATATGGCTGCTTTTGATTCCGTTTACAAAAAAGCGGCCACCGAGGCTTCCTCTTTTAAAACAGAGCTTCGCATTCTGCGCCACGACGGGCAATCGCGCTGGGTTATCTGTACCGGAACGCCTCGCTTTGGCGCCAACAACGAGTTTTTAGGCCACATCGGTTCTATCATCGATATATCAGAGATAAAAGAAGCTGAACGCAAGGTAAAACAGAACGCAGACCTGATCCAAAAGCTGTTCCTGGAGGTGCCGGCGCTAGTCGGGCTGGTACGGGCGCCGGACCAGCAGTATGTACTGGCAAACCCATCGTACCGGAAGCTTTACGGCAACAGGCAGCTGGTAGGCAAAACCGTACAGGAAGCACACCCCGGCTCGGAAGGGCGCGACTTTATAGAGCGGCTGAATACGGTTTTCTCCTCCGGGAAGTCTTTTGTAGGCAAAGAAGTGCCGGCCGTTATCGACCGGGAGAACAATGGCGTATTGCAGCCCTGCTACTTTAATTTGGTGTACCAGCCGCTTGTGGATGGCAATGGCAGCGTAGAAGCGGTGCTGGTGTTTGCGGTGGAGGTGACAGAACTTGTGGATGCCCGTAAAAAGCTGGTTTTTACCAACGAGAAGCTTAGCCAGAAGAACGACGAGCTGCTGCGCATAAACGACGACCTCGACAGCTTTGTGTATACCGCCTCCCATGACCTGAAGTCGCCTATTGCCAACATGGAAGGGCTTGTGACACTGCTACGCGATATCCTGAACGGCAAACTGAACGAGGAAGATGCGCAGCTGCTGGATATGGTGGCTTCGTCTATCAACAAACTCAAGCAGACCATTGCCGACCTGACCGAGATCACCAAAGTGCAGAAGGACCTGCAGTCTTCCCTGGAGCCACTCTCCTTTTACGAGGTGTTGGAAAATGTAACAGGAGATATTAACGCCCTGCTCCAGGAAACGGAAGCGACTGTTACAACCGATTTTGAGGTACCGGGCATTATGTATGCCCGCAAGAACCTCCGCAGCATCATCTATAACCTGGTGTCGAACGGCATAAAGTACCGCTCCCCTGACAGAACGCCGCAGGTACACATCAGAACCTTTAAGCAAAATGATTATGTGGTGCTGCAGGTAAAGGATAACGGCCTGGGAATAAAAGACGAGCAGTTACACAAACTGTTTGCCATGTTCAGGCGCCTCCACACGCACGTAGAAGGTACGGGCATCGGCTTGTACATCGTGAAACGCATCATTGAGAATAACGGCGGCCGCATTGAGGTAACAAGCAAGCTGGGTGAGGGTACTACCTTTACGGTGTACTTTAAGCAGGAGCCCATTGCTGTGGCTACCAGTGTGTAGGGGCACTGCTAGGAATACTGTTGGGTTTCCTGATGTCCTTCCCTTAGAGGGTGAAGCCGGTCGTTACCTGGAAGCCTGAGAAAAAAACGGTGCTGCTGTACTGGAAATCCAGCAGCAGACGGTTACGGCTTGTGATATTGTAGTACAAGCCCGCACCTCCCACAAAACCATTTGACCAGTTTCTAACGCCCTCTGTTATTGTTTTCGAGTTTCTGGTAGCATCGTCTTCAGCGTATTTTATTTCGTGCACGATTACCGGATCAAACAAATGCGTAAAGCTAAGCCCTGCATTCAGGTATGGCTGTGTTTTAAGCAGCCGGGGAAGCTTGAACTGGAGGAGAAAGGGCATTTGTATCGCATTTGCTTTAAAATCGAAGGAGCGCGTATATCTTGATTCCTGTACCGTATGACTGCTTTTATACTGCTTATACAGCAGTTCTGCCTGGAGCATCAGGTTGCTGCCCGGTTCAGAAATATTAAGAAATACACCTGCTGCCAGGCCGGGTGCCAGAGGAACTTTGTTGTTAAAATGCTTTTGAAAAAAGGTGTAGTAGTTCTTGTAAATAATATTGCCAAAGTGGCTGCCGATTTGCACCCCAACCAGGTAATTAATTTTTGTTGGTCTGAACAGTATTTCTGAATGCTCATCTGGATGACTGCAGGTGTTGTAGGCATGGATGGTGTTGCTAAGATGTCCGCCTGAATATTTGTTCTTCCGGGAATTGCTGCTGTTGCTTTCCATTTCGGGGCAGTCGGAAAGCATGTAGTTTAGCTCCGCCAGGTTGTGGCGTTTCTGTAACTGTACAACCTGCTCCCCGGGCCGCTGCACATAAAATTCGCCTGCACTGCTCAGGTTATCGGCAGCATAGAGCCGTGTAGGTCCGTTTACCAGTACTTTTAAGAATACCGGTTGCTCCTCCGCCTTTACCTCCCGGGCTACAAACAGCAGGCTGTCGCCAATGCCATAGGCTTTGATTTGAGCAGGACTATAGCTGGTAAAGCTGTTTTCGCCGACAGGTTTAAAGCGAATACTTCGCAGCCGTTTTTTCTCCTTCTGTAGTTTCAGTTCGCCCTGTACGGTGTCGTTGGCTGTTGTTACAAGGTAGGCCGCTACATTTTTATGTTGCGCATAACCGGAAAAAGCTGTCAGGAGAGCAGGCAGAAAAAAGAAGGCAATCTTAAACTGAATGGACATGAAAAAGTGTGGTAACAGAATTTAATGCAATTTAGGGATGTAATTTTCTTGATAAAAATAAAAGGTTAACTGCAGCTGCTAAAGCGTTATTCCGGTGGTAAGTTGAAGTCCGGAGAATGTAAACCTGCGAGGTCCGGGGCTGCCGATCGGGTCCCGTTGGTATGTCCGCACATAATCGGTGTTATATCGGATATCCAGTGCTAGCCGATTCTTACTTGTAAGACTGCGCTGAATTCCTGCTCCTATAGCGTAGCCAAAACTAAAATGTGAAATATCTTCCGTTCTGTTATCAACGGAACTGCTGGTATATCTTATTCCATATTTAAAGTTAGAGTTAAAAGTGTAGCTGAAGACAGGACCGGCAATAAAGTAAGGTTGCGCATACTGCTTTCCAGGCAGTTTGTACTGCAATAGCAGCGGTAACTGCAGCATGTTTGTTTTAAAATTGACAACACGGGTATATGGTACTCCACTTACTCCACCTTCCTCAGCCGTATAATCTTTTGCGTAACGCTTAAAGAGCAACTCTGCCTGTAGCGCAAATGGCTTGTGTGCTTTAAAAATATTTACAAAGGCACCTCCTGTCACACCTGGAGCAAGAAAAAACTGTTCTTTAACTTCTCCTCGCGTAAAACCCTGATTTGCCATGTATTCCATACGGCTGAACTGGGTTCCTACTCGCAGGCCGAACCGTAAAAGAGGTCCATCCTTAAAAAGAAATCTTTGAGAAGGTTCTTGAGGATACCGGCAGGCATTATAGGCATGTACAGCAGAAGAAAGTTTTTCATCTGTAAATTTCAGTTTCTTGGCACTCTTATTATCTACCTTAAATTCAGGGCACTCAGAAAGCAGTAAATTTAGCTCTCCCAGGAAAACTTTTTTCCGTAACTGATGTGGTTTTTCTCCAGGCTTCTGGACCAGGTAAGTATCTCCGTTGCTGAGGTCATCAGTTGCATATAAGTTAACAGGCCCTTTCACCAGCACTTTCATAAATACAGTTTGCTGCAAATCATCTTCCTTTACCTCCTGCGAAACATACTGAATGCTGTCTCTGATGCCATACGCTTTAATTTGGGCCGCACCATAACTGGTAAAACCGCTTTCGCCTGCAGGTTGAAAGCTGATGCCGCGCAGGCGGTGTTTTTCTTTCTGCTGCTCCAGGAGGCCCTGTATCGTATCGTTGGTAGCCGTTACAATGTAAGCATCAATTGTTTTCGTCTGCGCATAACCGGCAGCGGCTGTTAGAATAAGGAACAAAGCGAAGAGGGTAATCTTGAGCCTAAATGACATAAGTAGGAGGTGTTGAACAATTCATCAGCAAGATAGGACTGGGGACGGAAATAAAAAATTATAAAGAGAGTTCCTGCTCCGAAAGCGGGAGTTTCTGCTCAAATTTTTGTATTTTTAATACTTGTTTAACATCGAATGGCTAAAATAAAAACATCCTATTTCTGTCAGAACTGCGGCGCCCAGTCGGCTAAGTGGATTGGCAGGTGCCCCGCCTGTGGCGAGTGGAATACGTACGTGGAGGAGGTAGTACAGCGCGAGGAGGTAACACCTACCACCGCCTGGAAAGTAGGGAGCACCTCCACACAGGTAGCCTCCAAACCCAAACCCATTGCCGATATAAGTTTCCAGGAGCAGCACCGTGTCCAGACGCGGGACCAGGAGCTGAACCGCGTACTGGGCGGCGGCATAGTACCGGGTTCTATGGTATTGATAGGCGGTGAGCCGGGCATTGGAAAATCTACCCTGATGCTGCAGATCGCGCTGAGCCTGCAGGGGCTGCGGGTGCTGTACGTGAGCGGCGAGGAAAGCGAACAGCAGATAAAGATGCGGGCCGAACGCCTGCAGGCCCAGACCTCCGACTGCTTTATCCTGACCGAAACCGGTACCCAAAACATCTTCAAACAGATTGAGCTCCTGCGACCACAGGTGCTGATCGTAGACTCCATCCAGACGCTACACTCTTCTTTTATAGAGGCCGGGGCAGGCAGTGTAAGCCAGGTGCGGGAGTGTACGGCCGAGCTGCTGAAGTTTGCTAAGGAGAGCGGCACACCAGTTTTCCTGATCGGGCACATCACCAAAGAAGGTAACCTGGCAGGCCCCAAGATACTGGAGCACATGGTAGACACGGTGCTGCAGTTCGAAGGCGACCGCCACATGACCTACCGCATTCTGCGCACCACCAAAAACCGCTTCGGCTCCACTTCCGAACTGGGCATTTACGAAATGCTGGGCTCCGGCCTGCGCGAAGTCAGCAACCCTTCCGAAATCCTGATCTCGCAGCGCGAAGATGCCTTCAGCGGCATTGCCATTGGCGCTACTTTAGAAGGAAACCGCCCGCTGCTCATCGAAGTGCAGAGCCTCGTAAGTCCTGCCACCTACGGCACGCCCCAGCGCACCAGCACCGGCTTCGATGCCAAGCGCCTGAACATGCTGCTGGCCGTGCTCGAGAAAAGAGGCGGCTACAGGCTGGGCAGCCAGGATGTGTTCCTCAACATTGCAGGCGGCTTAAAAGTAGAAGACCCGGCGCTCGACCTGGCGGTGTGCGCTTCCATCCTTTCGTCGTTCGAAGACCTGGCTGTACCGTCCACCACAGCCTTTGCTGCCGAAGTGGGGCTGGGAGGCGAGATACGGGCCGTAAACCGGGTGGAGAACCGCATTTCCGAAGCCGAGAAGCTGGGTTTCCAGGATATCTACATCTCCAAATACAACAAAAAAGGCGTAGACCTGAGCAAGTTCTCCATCAGGATCCATGCCTTCGGAAGGTTAGAGGAAGTTTTTGGGGAGTTGTTTGGATAATAGGATTATTTATAGCTGTTAAATTAAGTATCTCAGGAAGTATTAAATAATTAAGGAATAATGAATTAATTTATTGCGGTGTGTTGTTCAGGGAAATATCTTGGTAAAGGGCATAGTTAGCCTGTTGCCTCTGGTGTTCTTTAGATTAGTATTTTTATCATTTAACCCATATCTATTACTGAAGCTGAACTTCTACCCTTAGTACATGAAAAGAGTTTCGTTATTCCTGCTGTTGGCGCTCCTGCTGACAACCAATGGCCTGCTGGCCCAGTCCAAAGTGGTTATTACCGGCAAAGTTACCAAGCCTCTATCCGAGTATGTAACTGTTGTAACCTATCCATCGCCTTTTGTGCCCGAAGAGGTAGAGAACGAGGTAGAACTGCAGGGCGAGCAGTTCAGGCTGGAAATACCGGTCAGCAAAGCCATGGTGGCAGAACTGGTGCACGGCGACGAAGTGGTGCCGGTGTACCTGGAGCCAGGCTTTGAGCTAAACCTGTCTTTTAACGGCGGCAAATTCCTGAAAACCATCAAATACGAAGGCAAAGGCGCCAACGAAAACAACTACCTGGCGCAGTCGGTACGCAGGTTCAGCGAGATTGAAGAATACCAGGTGCTGCCCGATAACGTTAAACTGCGGGAAGGTGAGTTTATCGAGTTCCTGGATTACCGCAAAAATGACCAGGAGAATTTTTTAGAAAAATTCACGGCAAAAGCTCCTGTGTCGGCTACCTTTAAAAGCTTTGCGCAGGCAGAAATAGATTTTGCCTACGCCGACGACCGCATCACGTATTTCGACATCCGGGAGCAGGTGATACGAACAGAAGGCAGGTTAACACCCTCTCCTTCCTATTTCAAGTACCTCGAAACACTGGATATGCAGCGCCAGACCAACCTGCTGAGCCCGGCCTTTACCAGCTTCCTCCGCAATTACACCACCTATTACACAAAGGCAGCAGGCATACAGGAAACAAACAAAGAGTATTACATAACAGGTTATAACCAGGCTAAGAAAAAGCTCACCGCAGAAGTACAGGCGCTGGCCCTTGCCCAGGTACTGAGACAGTCGCTGCAGAAGGGGCACCTGAAATACTCTGAAGAAATGCTCCGCGATTTTCTGGCAATAAACAAACATCCAGAGGCGGCAGACTACCTGCAGAAACTGTACGATAAAAATAAAGACTTTGCCATAGGCAGCCCTGCCCCTAACTTTAAACTGACCAATGCAAACGGAGATACTGTTGCTTTAAGCGACTTTAAAGGCAAAGTTATTTACTTAAGCTTCTGGCGCTCAGACTGCGGCCTTTGCCTGATAGACCTGCCGCACCTGCAGGACCTTACCTCCAGGCTGGAGAATGAAAGTCTTGTGTTCCTGAACGTAAGTATGGATGAAGACGCAGCAGCATGGCGTAATGCTGTGGCAAAAAAGCGGCTGCAGGGCGTACAGCTTCACATGAAAGAAATGGATGCCGATCTGGTAAAACGGTATGAACTAAAGAATGTGCCGGCTTATTTTCTGATAGATGAAGAAGGCAACCTGATTACAGCCAAACCGCGCCGCCCCAACGACCGGGAAGTAGAGAAAGATTTGCAGCGCCTGACGGAAAATATACAGGCATCTGCCCGCTGATAAAATTTACAGTAGTAACATAAGAACCACCTGGTGCTGTTTTGTGCCAGGTGGTTCTTTGTTTTACAGCGGGTCTGCCGGCTAACATACCGGAGTTTAATAACCGTTTTTTTGATCTCTGCGTAATTAAATTCCTACCCCCTTCTTATGTTAATAAGAAGTTTTATTGCCGTTCATTTTTTTAATGAAACTCTACTTAACACTATAAAATTATGGCATTGATCAAACAAAAAGACATTGAGAAGCTGATTAATGTACAAAGTAACACAAACACTTTGTGCATTTCTATCTACCTGCCCACTCACCGTGCCGGTAAAGAGACACTGAATGGTATGGATAGCATCGCGTTCAAAAACCAGATACGCGAAACCAGGGAGCTTTTGGAAAAACATGATCTGTCGGAGGCTGAAATAGCTGCTTATCTGAAGCCGGCCGAAGACTTACTGAATGACAATAACTTCTGGCGCCACCAGGGCGAGGGTCTGGCAGTGTTTATCACCAAAGGCTTCTCTACATACTACACCCTCCCAATCACGATGCCAACCATGGTGTATGTGCTGGATCATTTCTACTTTACACCCATATTGCCGCTTCTCAGCCAGAATGGCCGTTACTTTATTCTTTGGCTGTACCGCGAAAAGGTCTGCTTCTACGAGGCTACCATCGATAAAATCCGGCAGATTGACATTAGTTCGATCGTGCCCGAAACCATGAACAAAGCGCTTAAGTTTGATGTCAAGGGTCATGACCAGGACTTCACGCATTCCAATACTACGGTAAACGGTACTAACATTGTACACGGGCCGGGCGCATCCAAAAGCGACGAGGAGTATGAGCGGGTAAGAGAGTTTATGCTGGAAATAGATAACAGCATGCAGCAGATACTGCACGATGCCACAGAGCCGCTGATCCTGGCCGGCGTTGACCACTACTGCAGTATTTACCGCAACATCAGCAAGTACAAAAATATTGTACCGAAAAACATCAACATGAACGAGGGGCAGGAAAACATAAACCTGCTGCACGAAAAAGCAGTGGCCATTATGAAACCACTCATGCAGCAAAGCCACTCCGATTCGCTGGACCGTTATCAGAATGTAGCAGGTACTGGTGTAACGTCTGAAAACATTGCCACCGTGGCGGCAGAAGCTGTTCATGGCCGTGTAGACACGTTGTTTATTGCGCCAAGCAACCCTGTATGGGGCACCTACGACGAAAAAAGCGCCACCGCGGTGGTGCATGACCAATACCAGCGCGGCGACCACGACCTGATAAACCTGGCAGCTATTAAAACCATCTCGCAGGGTGGTAAAGTGTTTGTGAGCGACTACAATGGCCTGTCAGAGGCTGGCGAAGGAGTCAGTGTGAAAGCGCTTTTCAGGTACTAACAGCAGCAGTGGCTTTGGTGCCGGCAGCAGTAATTATTTTGGGGCAGCCTGAACAGCTGCCCCTTTTTATGGTTTATAAGTTAAATGTGGTGATATTGCCATGTTTTAACTTTTTGCGCTATATTTCAGCAAATGAAGTTTCACCTGACAGATGCCTTTAATTTTCTTTCCAAGCTAACGCCGCTGCGTGTACTCAACGCCGCTCAGGTTACAGGAAGCTACGTGGTGTCGCGGTTAACAGGCAGGGCCTGGCACTGGGGCGTACCTCTTAGCATTTCGTTTGAACCTACTACCTCCTGCAACCTCCGTTGTCCCGAGTGTCCCAGCGGTCTGCGCTCCTTTACCCGCCCCACCGGCATGCTCGAGGATTCGCTTTTTAAAGCAACTATCGACCAGCTGCACCGGCAGTTGCTCTACCTTATTTTTTACTTCCAGGGCGAGCCCTACCTGCACAAGAACTTCCTGGAACTGGTACAGTATGCCTCCCGCAAAGGAATTTACACGGCGACTTCTACCAACGCGCATTACCTGAACGACGAAACCGCCCGGCAGACCGTAGAGTCCGGGCTGGACCGCCTGATCATTTCAATAGACGGCACCACCCAGGAAACCTATGCTGCTTACCGGGTAGGCGGAAAGCTGGAGAAGGTGCTGGAAGGAACGCGTAACGTAGTGAAGTGGAAAAAAAAGCTGAAATCGAAAACACCGCACCTCATGTTTCAGTTTTTAGTCGTACGTCCCAACGAGCACCAACTCGAAGACGTACAAAAGCTGGCAAAAGAGCTCGGTGTAGACGAAGTAGTGTTTAAAACAGCCCAGATCTACGATTACGAAAACGGCTCTTCGCTTATTCCCACCATCGATTATTATTCGAGGTACAGGAATAACGGCAACGGAACCTACTCCATCAAAAACAAGCTGCTGAACCACTGCTGGAAGATGTGGCACTCCTGCGTGATCACCTGGGATGGCTTAGTAGTGCCCTGCTGTTTTGATAAAGATGCCGAATACCGGCAGGGCGATCTGAAAAAAGAAACCTTCCGCAGCCTGTGGCGGGGCGCCAGGTACCGAAACTTCAGGCAGGCGTTAATTAAGTCGAGGTCGGAAATTGAAATGTGCCGTAACTGTACCGAAGGTACCCGGGTATGGGCCTAAACCGGCAGGCATTAAGATGATGAACATGTAAAAAACAAGCATTATGAATAATCTTGACAGAGCGCTGGAGCTCCTGCTCAGCAAGCTGGAGAATTGGGGGGTTTATATTGTACAGATGTTGCCCAACTTCTTTGTGGCCATTGTGCTGGTAATTGCTACCTTTTATGTAGCAGGGCTTATCCAGAAAGGGTTAGACAGCATTATCAGCCGGTTCTCCCAAAGCGCAGCAATCAATAACCTGATTTCTACAATACTATACCTGCTGCTGCTCCTGGTCGGGTTCTTCTTTGCCTTAAGCATTCTGCAGCTCGACAAGGTAGTAGTTTCGTTGCTGGCCGGTGTCGGTATCATTGGTTTGGCTCTCGGTTTTGCGTTTCAGGACATTGCGGCTAATTTTATTTCGGGGGTTATTATTGCCGTGCAAAGGCCTTTTAAAGTAGGCGACATGATCCAGACCAACGAGTACGACGGTGTGATCGAGCGTATTACGCTGCGCACCATCGATGTGCGGCAAACCACGGGCGAGCTGGTAAAGCTGCCCAACAAGCTGGTGTTTGAAAAGCCGGTAACCAACCTCTCCTACTACAACGCCCGGCGTGTAGACCTTCCGGTAGGCATATCCTACTCCGAAGACCTGGAACGGGTACAAGGCATTGTGAAAGAGGCGCTGGAAGATGTGAAGAACCGTATTAAGACACGAGAAGTGGAGGTGATGTACGATGAATTTGGCGATAGCTCCATCGTGTTTAAAGCACGCTTTTGGATTACCTATAAGCGGCAGGTTGATTATGTGGGCGCCAAAAGCGATGCTATCATCCGGATAAAGAAAGCGTTTGACCAGAATAACATCACGATTCCGTTCCCTATCCGGACACTGGAGTTTGGTGGAGAAGACGGCGAGAAACTGTCGGAGAAGCTGGAGGCCCTGCGGGCATCGGTAAAAGAAGGGAAGCAGAATTTAGAGTAACCGCAGAGTTAAGAATAATTGATAGGTTGAAATTAAAACAGAAAGGGCCGATTTGTTCGGCCCTTTCTGTTTACTTGTCTTTTTTATCAAGGTCTTTCCCTAAATCTTCTACTTGTTTCATAAAAGTATCGATGTTTTCATCGGCATAGGGACCATACGAATTGGAAATTGTTCCTTTTAACCCGTTAGTGGTTTCAAGCACATACAAAATAGACATGTCATCGGGATCGCTTTCACCTTCAAACCGGTAGAAGTCCACGATGCGCACCTGGTCCGGGCGGAAGTCTTCTTTTCCATCCATCGTAGTCAGGCGTCCGTCTTCCGTAACTTTGAAATCAAGGGTACAACCACCCTCTTTTTTGAGGCGGTTCAACACGTTAACGAGAGATCTTTCTTCAACTTTATCTTGCATAACATATAGATTTTTAGTGATATCATTTGCAGGTATAGACCTATACGCAAAAAAGAAGCAAGGATACAGTTTTAGAGCAGAAATTCTGCTGAAGGAGGTTGGGAAGTTAGAGAGTTAGAGAGTTTAGGAGTTTGAGAGGTAGAAAGGTAGAGAGGTGAAAGTTTTGTAGGGGTTGAAGATTTTCAACCCTGTAACAGAAAGGTAGTAAGGTTAAGGGTATGGCTGTAGAGACGCGGTGCCCGCGTCTCCTGCACGAACCACAGGCAAATCCAATCCTGTTATGCCTTAAATCTTCTTAATCGTGTTCAGACAACCCCAATCCTGAAAATCCTAAAATTCCGTAAATCCTGATTCAGACAACAGCAGTGGCTGTGGTGGCAGGAGCAGAAAGGCTTTTTATGGCGAAAGCCATCTTTGGTGATGAGTAGCTACTGTAACTACTGCATCTTCTTTTGCAGCTGCTTTTGCTCCAGGTCCTGCTGAATCTTTTTGAAGTCGATGGTAGAACAGGCGCTGCCACAGCCTTTGGCGCAGCCGCTGCCTTTGCTGCTGAAATTCCTGTACAGCAGGCGTGCCATGTAAGCCGCCGCCGCTATAAAAATGATAAAGATTATTATTTCCTGTATCATATCTCTTTAAAGTTTAAGAGTTTGGGAGTTAGAGAGTTAGAAAAGTAAAAAGGTAGAGAGGTTGGAGGTCTGGCTGTAGAGACGCGATGCCCGCGTCTCCTGCACGATCCGCAAACAAACCAAATCCTGAAAATCCATAAATCTGGCGAATCCAAATTCAGACAAAAAACCTTTCTGCTCCTGCCTCCATAGCCTCTCCTCTTCTGCCTGAATCAGGATTTACAGAATTTTAGGATTTTCAGGATTTGGTTTGTCTGAACACGATTAAGAAGATTTAAGGAATAACAGGATTAGGTTTGTCTGTGGTTAGTGCAGGAGACGCGGGCACCGCGTCTCTACAGCCATACCCCCAACCTTACTACCTTTCTGTTACAGGGTTGAAGATTTTCAACCCCTACAAAATCTACCTTTCTACCTCCTAAACTCTTAAACTCCCAAACTTCTAAACTTTCTAACTTCAATCTCCTCCCCAATAACGAATAACTAACAACCAATAACCAAAACAAGTTTAAGCTTTCTTCCAGAACTCCGAAATTGTTTCCATTACCTCCGAATGAATATGACCGTTGCTGGCGGCTATTTCGCCTCCGAACAGGTAATCGCCGTTGAGGTCGGTGAAGGTGGAGATTTTGCCGCCTGCCTCTTTAATCAAAAGTACACCGGCTGCTACGTCCCAGGGGTTCAGGTTGTACTCGAAGAAAGCTTCGAAACGGCCTGCTGCCACGTATGCCAGATCGATAGCGGCAGAACCGAGGCGGCGGAAGCCATGCGATTTTGCCAGGAACGACATCAGGATCTGCATGTATTGCTGCGTGAGGCCCTGCTCCCGGTACGGGAAGCCGGTCGCGATCAGCGCATCTTTCAGGGCAGGCGCTTCCGATACTCTTATAGGCTTGCCGTTCAGGTAGGCGCCACCGTCTTTCCAGGCATAAAAGCACTCGTCGCGCGACATGTCGTACACCACGCCGGCCACTACCTCGTTGTATTCCATCAGGCCAACGCTGATACAGAAAATAGGCAGGCCATGCGTAAAGTTGGTCGTGCCATCCACGGGGTCAATTACCCAGTTGTAGCGCTCCTGCTGTGTGCTGTCGGTGCCTTCTTCGGTTATGAAGCCAGCCTCAGGTAAGAGCTCGCGCAGCGCAGCCACCAGCTGTACTTCCGCCTCCTTGTCTACATACGACACCAGGTTGTTAAAACCTTTGAGTTCTATTCTGCCGCGGTCGAAGTTTTCGGCTTCGTACCGGATAAATTCACCTACTTTTCTGGCAACAGTATTCAGTTTCTGTGAAAGGTGCTCTAAATTCATAGTTCGATGTTTAATAGTTTAAGTAAAGCTTCCTGCTTCTGCGGCAGGAAAAATTAAGCAGGCTGCATGTTTTTGGGCCGCTTGCGGCGGATAGCGCCTTTTACCACTGTGCCGAGCAGCATGACCAGCGCCAGCGACTGCAGCGTATTGCCAATATACTCCCCGTTGCGGCTGTAAAAAGTTTGCTCCGTATTCGACAGGATGGTCTGGCGCAAAGCGGCAGGTACCCACCACCCGGAGCGGTCTGTAATTTCGCCTTTCTGATTGATAAAGCCGGAGATGCCGGTATTGGCAGAGCGGGCAATGCTGCGGCGGGTTTCGATGGCGCGCAGGGTGGCATATTGCAAATGCTGCCTGTAACCGGGCGAGTCGCTCCACCAGCCGTCGTTGGTAATCACAAAGATCAGGCTGGCTCCTTTGCGTACGTACCCCGACACATAATCGCCATACACCGATTCGTAGCAGATTACCGGAGCAGCGCC
Source organism: Botryobacter ruber (assembly GCF_003347595.2). Classification (GTDB taxonomy): domain Bacteria; phylum Bacteroidota; class Bacteroidia; order Cytophagales; family Hymenobacteraceae; genus Pontibacter; species Pontibacter ruber_A. The sequence continues at coordinate 496,981 of NZ_QCZK02000024.1, forward strand.
CATTTCTGCTTGCTGCTGATGGAAGAACACGTCGCGCTCCAGTTGGCTGCCCTGGCTGCCCACAGTGCCGCCCAAGTCTATGGCGAAAGGCCCCAGAAATTTAAAGAACTGCGGGTAAGGCAGCTTCTCGACACCAGGCACCAGTTTCGACTTATGGTAAAGGTCAACCTGGCCGTTGCTGTTGATGTGCATGCCGGTGTTAAAGGAGTCGTAGTAGCCGAAGCCTTCCATGTAACGGACGGTAGGGCTGGCGTCTTTCCGGTCGCCGTAGAAGGCATAGGTATCGATTCCGGTTACCAGCTCCAGCCCCGGGTGCTGCGCCAGAAAATCTTTGATCTCCTTGATGTACGGATACACATCGATCGTTTCTTCCCAATAGCCCTGGTCGATACGCAAAGCGGTTTCAGGCCACACCAGGAATTTAGTTTCCGGCGTTAGCTGCTGCTCCGACAGGGTAATGAGTCGTTGGAGCTGCTCCGGGTACGGAATAAAGTTGTCGTGGCCCGAGAATTTTTCGTGATACGGGTCGATGTTTGGCTGCACCACCACTACCTCCACAGGCTCGCCCTGCTGCTCGTACTTGGCCAGTATCAGGTAAGAGATAAGGATCGGAACAAGTAGGACAGCCGTTGGCAGCAGCAGTCTTTTCAGCTTCACCGGCTGGTACGGGTAATAGCGAATAGCCCGGTAGATCAGGATATTAACAGCCAGCACCCACACCGAACCTCCCAGGAAACCGGTGTACTCATACCACTGCACCCACTGGTTCAGGGTGGCAAAGCCATTGCCCAGCGTCAGCCAGGGCCACGAGAGGTCCCAGGTCAGGTGCAATTGCTCGAAGGCGATCCAGTAAGCAATAAGTGAAATGTAGCCGATGGTACGGCCGAAGTATTTCTTGGTGTAGAAAAAAGCCATCAGCGGCATGCTTTGCAGCAGCGCGTTCAGAACCACGGCCGCTATACCGCCGGGCAGCGTGGAGTGCATTACCCACCAGGTGGTAAACAGGTTCCAGAGCAGCAGCATCAGGTAGCTGTTCTTAAAGAACGTAAAGCCCGGTGCTTTGTGTTTGTTGCTCTGGCTGATGAGCTGCTCCATGTACAGCCACGGCACCCACCCGATAAACAGGAAGAACGCCAGCGGCTTCACGGGCCACCCTAGCCAAAGGAAAAAGGCACTGTTCAGCGCCAGAAACGGGTATATAAAACGGCTATTTAGCGCCTTGTACGACAATGACGAATTCACCTTTGATTGCTTTGGTAGTAAAAATTTGAATCAGCTCGTCTAAAGTACCGTTAATGGTTTCTTCAAACATCTTCGAGATTTCACGTGAAACAGAAGCCATGCGTTCGCCGCCAAAGTACTCTTTGAACTGCGTGAGCGTTTTGAGCAGGCGGTGTGGCGATTCGTAAAAAATCATGGTCCGTTCTTCGTTTGCCAGACTCAGCAGGCGCGTCTGGCGGCCCTTTTTCAGTGGCAGAAATCCTTCGAAGGTAAAACGGTCGGTACTGAAGCCCGATTTCACCAGCGCCGGCACAAAAGCAGTGGGCCCCGGAAGGCACTCCACTTTCAGGTTGTGGCGCAGGCACTCCCGGACCAACAAAAAACCGGGGTCAGAAATTCCAGGCGTACCCGCATCCGACACCAGCGCCATCACCTCCCCTGCCTGCATGCGCTCTACCAGGTGCGCAGACGCCTTGTGCTCGTTGTGCAGGTGGTGGCTGTGCATGCGCTTCTCGATGCCCAGGTGTTGCAGAAGCTTTCCGCTGGTGCGGGTGTCTTCCGCCAGAATCACGTCTACCTCCTTCAGCACCCGGATAGCCCGGAGTGTAATGTCCTCGAGGTTACCGATGGGCGTCGGCACTAAATACAAATTGGTTTTCTCAGGTTCCTGCATAAAGCAAAGTTACTAAGATTAAAGCTATCGCTTAGAAAAATGTCCTTTATCAAATAAACATTTCAACCACTCAAACTCCCGGGCCTGTAAAAGGGTTGAAGATTTACAACCTCTACAAATTTTCTAACTACCCAACTCTCTAACTCCCAAACTCCCAAACTTCTCCGCAATGGCATCGATGCGTCGGGCAAGGCTGTGGTCGCGGGAGGTAACGGTGTTTCCGGCATCGTGTGTGGTGAGTTCGATGTTCACTTTGTTGTACACATTGCTCCACCACGGATGATGATTCATATCTTCCGCTGCTTCAGCCACCTCGTTCATAAACGCCATGGCTTGTTTAAAATCTTTAAACGTAAACTGCCGCTTTAACTTGTTGTCTTCTTCTGTCCACATAAAATGTACCGTTCCTGTTCTGTCTTTTCGGTTATAAAATACTGCTGCTCCTGCCACCACAGCCACTGCTCCTTTGTCTGAACTGTGATTTGTGTGATTTTAATGATTCAACTGATTTTTTTGTCTGAACACGATTAAATGATTTAAGGATAAACAGGATTTCTTGTCTGAATCAGGATTTTCAGGATTAGGTTTGTTTGTAGTCCGTGCAGGAGACGCGAGCATCGCGTCTCTACAGCTAAACCCTTAACCTTTCTACCTCTCTGTTACAGGGTTGAAGATTTTCAACCCCTACAAAATAACTACCTTTCTACCTTTCTACCTTTCTAACTCTCAAACTCCCAAACTCCCAAACTCCTAAACTCCCAAACTCTCTAACTCATAAACTTTCTAACTTCCATGCCCTCCCTATTAACTAATAACGAACAACCAATAACTAAAACAAAACAAGCATAAAAGAGCAGGCGTATAGGTTAAGGCTGCAACAGCGGCTAAGTACCATCTAAAACTATGAAAACTATGGATAACAAACCAGAATCTTTACCACCACAGGAACAGGATGTTCAGCCGGGCAAGGAAACCGAGATGAACCCGAAGCCCGAGATTATCCGGGACTCCTACAAAGGCAGTGATAAACTGAAAGGAAAAGTGGCGCTGATAACAGGAGGTGACAGTGGCATAGGTCGTGCCGTTGCTGTTCATTTCGCCCGCGAAGGGGCCGATGTAGCTATCGTCTACCTGAACGAAGACAAAGACGCCCGCGACACCAAAGCGCTGGTGGAGAAGGAAGGGCGCAAATGCCTGCTGCTTGCCGGCGACATAGGCGATGAAGCATTTTGTAAAGAAGCCGTGCAGAAAACGGTGAAGGAACTGGGCAAGCTGGATGTGCTGGTAAATAATGCTGCCGAGCAGCACGAGCAGAAAGATTTGCGGGATATAAGCAAAGAGCAGCTGCAACGCACGTTCCAGACAAATATTTTCTCCTTCTTTTACATGACCAAAGCCGCCCTGGAGCACCTGAAAGAGGGAAGCGCTATCGTGAACAGTACCTCTGTAACTTCCTACCGGGGCAGTCATCACCTGATGGATTATGCTTCTACAAAAGGCTCTATCACGGCCTTTACCCGCTCCCTGTCAGCTAACCTGGCCGATAAAAAAATAAGAGTAAACGCTGTAGCGCCAGGCCCTATCTGGACACCGCTTATTCCGGCTTCTTTTGATAAGAAGAAGGTAAAAGAGTTTGGCCAAAATGTGCCGCTGAAGCGTCCGGGACAGCCATCGGAGGTGGCGCCGGCCTATGTATTCCTGGCCAGCGACGATGCCTCTTATATTACCGGGCAGATCATCCATGTGAACGGTGGCGAACAGGTAGGCTCGTAAAAGAGCTAAACCATAAGCAGCTGTTTTAAGTAAAAGATTTATATGCTGTCGCTTTTCAGAAGCCGCAGCTGTTAAATTGAAATGACTATGGAAAATCAAAAAGGAGCTAACGCACCACAGGACCAGCCGCACAAAGGCAAAGGCCCCCACGACAGACCTGTGCGTGTCATAGAAGACGATACTTCAGAGCAGGAAATGCGTGCAGGGCATAGAATCCCGGATGCTGACCCACCAAAAAATGAAAATCAGCGCGGTGGCTTCGGCAACCGCGATGGCAAAGAAGGCTATGGCAGCGATACTGCCGGCCAGGGTCCATCGGCCACAGGCGTTAACGATTTCGCCGACGATGGCGTACAGCCACCCGATAATATGCGTACCGAAGGGGAAGGCAGAGGCTCGTGAAGTGGTACTAAAGAATAATTTTAGGCGCTGGAGCAGCATTTTAGTAATGCGAGGTTTCAGGCCATTGTTTAACTATAAAGAAAGAGGAGGTAATTATGCCATCATATAAGCATACGAAGCCCAGTAGTGAGAACGAGGGCAGACCAAGCGGAAGAGGACAGGACAAAGCCGCTGGCGGAAAACCAGTAGATCCGGGCCAGCAGACCCGTGCGGAGCACGAAGAACTGGAGGATAAGTACACTACCGGACCTGATGAGACAGGGGAAAACGTTCGGATGAGTCACCCGAACCGTAACCTGAATAAACCTGATATAGATAAGGGTAAGTATAATTAATAAATAATTAGCTATATTTAGCAGAAATAGCACCGGACTAACCGGTGCTATTTCTGTGTATAGTGCAGCGCACTTAAGTGCTGTTGCCCCTGGAGAAGCGCTAATTAACCTTTATGGCCCGCTACGCCTTAACCGACATTCATGGCTGTGTCCTGACCCTGAAAGCCCTGGTGCTGGATCTGTTAAATCTTCAGAAAGAAGACGAGCTTTATATTTTAGGCGATCTCGTAAACAAAGGCCCGGACAGCAAAGGGGTGATCGACTTTATCATGCACCTGCAAAAGCAGCACTACCAGGTGTTTTGCCTGCGCGGCAACCACGACCAGATGCTGGTTACGGCTGCCAAAGCCGGCGACTGCGCCGTAAAGCTTAGCAACACCGAAAAAGAACTGACCCTAAGCAGTTTCGACATCAAAGATTTCCGGCACCTCCCCGACAAATACCTGCACTTCCTGCAGGACCTGCCCTTTTACCTGGAGCTGCCCGACTACTTCCTGGTGCACGCCGGCTTCGATTTCAGGCAGGACGACATCTTCCGCGACACCGATGCTATGCTCAACATCCGGAACTACAAGCCCGACCGGAAAAAACTTTCAGATAAATACCTGCTGCATGGCCACACGCCTCAACCGCTGCACGCCATTAAAAAAGCCATTTCGCATAACGACATTCGCATGAACCTGGATGCGGGCTGTGCTTACTACAAAAATGCCCCCCTCGGCAATCTGGTCGCCCTGGACCTGGATAGTTTTGAGCTGTTTATCCAGAACAACCTGGACCGGCCTTACCCGGTGAGGAGGAAGAGTTAGAATCAGAAACACAATTCAGATCTTTAACACAACATTTACCCGGTTGTTTCTGCACCAGTCACTACACCTGTTTAAGTTATTTCTCCTCGGCTGTACATGCCACCATTCTCGCTGCTCCTCATTTTTATTATAGAAATTCTGTAACACCTGTAGTCTGTCAGCAAATCTTTCCATTGTCCTTAAGTGAAGCTTAATATTAGGTATAGTAAAGGGTTTATTGACAGGTATATATCATGAATTTATCTTTTTTGTGTAGTTTGAGATATTTAAATATTACAAAAATATAATTGTAACATTGTTTGTATTTGGAAAATAAATTTTACATTTACAACAATATAAATATTAAAAGAATGTTATTGTTTAATAGCAATAATAAATTATAATATTTTTATACAATAGTTGGTGCAGTATTAAGGCAAATATTTGGCATGCGTTAACATAAGTTAGGGTTTGAAAGACTTTGCTTGTGCTTCACAATTCCTAAGAAGCGATAATAATGATGTTAACTGTAACTGGGGATGGTTTGAGCCAAGTACTGATTATTGGTTTGAATAGGAAAATAATTAGTTTTGGTTGATTTGAAAAAAAGCTTTCAAAATCAGAAGGACTTGATAGTATATAATAAAATTTTAAATATAAATAGTAATCTTTTAATTTTTAGCCAAAATGTTATGAAGCAATGTTACTCAGTTTGCAAAACTATGCCTTTGCACCCAGCATGGTTTGATTCCCACAAGCTTCTCTGCGCTTTCCTGGTTCTGGTCTTTTTCTTTTTTGGGATGAAGATCAGCTATGGGCAGGTAAACGATAACCAGCCCTGGACCCTGCATAGTACAAGCGGAAAAGTGAGCGTGTATTACACATTCTCCAAATGTGAACAGCAGGATGTTGTGCTGATTAAGTTCAGCAATGCGGGCAATAAGCCTGTAGAAGTTTCCTGGAAAGAAAAGCTCTCTTTGAGGGGCAAGGATATACAGATAAATAACAGCGCATCTAAAACACTGCTGCTCGCACCGGGAGAAACAGTTGCTAAAGATTGTGCTGATGGTTCTTCTGTTCTTGTTACGCCAGCCTATCAATATGTGTCGCTGCTAAGACCCGGGCTGACCAGGTTCGAAATCTATGATCTTGTAGTTGTTGAACAGAAATAAAGAATGTGTATATGAAAAGAAGAATTCTACTCTTACTCCTCTGCTTGTTTGCTGTAACAGGCAGCTTCCAGGCCTTTGCTCAAAAGAGCGTGTATTTGCGCACCAATACCTGCGGTGCCTTCTGGAACTCCAGCGGAAATGAAAAAGCCCTGAATGCCGTGCTTGGGGAAGGAAACTGGCAATACAAGTACTTCGAAACAGTTGATGTGGCCTCTCTGTTAACCAAAGATATCGACTTTCTTTTTATAGAAGGAAGCAACTGCGGCACAGAAGAAATGGTTGCTTTCCTGGATAATCACCGCGCTGCAATCGAAAATTGGGTGAGCGAAGGAGGTAACCTGCTTCTAAACGCTGCACCAAACGAAGGACCCGATCTGATACAAGTTGGCTTTGGCGATCTACTGCTGACGTGGGTTGGGGATGGTTCTTTCGGTGCCTTTGGAGAAAGTGCTAATCCAAATCACCCTATGTTTAAAGGTCCGCTTACACCAACAGGAAGCGTGTGGAGCGGTGGTGCTTTTGCCCATTTCCAGGTTTTTGGTTCAGATCTCTCCAGTGTTATTAAAGACGCTGAATCCGCCGAAGTATACCTGGCTGAAAAAGAATGGGGAAATGGATCAGTGATGGTTGGCGGTCTGACGTTAGCTTATTTCCAGGAGGAGTTCAAGGCATGGGCACCTATACAGGAAGTATCAAACATTCACAAGAACCTGATTTCTTACATGGCGAGAGGTCGCAAAGGCTCCGAAACATCCGAAGAGCCTGTTACCGAAGTGCCTGCTGAAGAGGAAGAGATATCAGCTGTGGTTATAGAGGCACTCACTAATAATTCTTTCTGTCAGGGAACAGAAGTAAGTGTGCCATTTACTGCCACCGGTACTTTTAATACCGGTAATACATTTTCAGTTCAGCTTTCTGACGCTTCAGGAAATTTTAGCTCCTTTACCACCATCGGAACCGTAGTGGGTACAGGATCTGGCGAAATAAAAGTAACAGTTCCTGCTAATCTCTCTTTTGGAACAAACTATCGCATTAGAGTGGTAGCAAGTAGTCCTGAAATTGCTTCAGAAAGTTATGCTGTTGTTATTAATCCATTGCCTGCCATTACTGCTCCTGCTGCTTTAACTGTTAACTGCACTCCTGGCTTATGTGGTGCTACAGGTGTAGCGCTTGGTGTGCCTTTCATAACACAAAATTGTGTTGCAAGTCTTGTAAATGATGCTCCAGCCACTTTCCCTATTGGCACAACGGTAGTTACCTGGACACTGACAGATGTAGCCGGTAATAAGGCAACTGCCACACAAGAGGTGACTGTTATCGGTGCTATTCCTGTTCCGGCAATAAGTGGTGTTTCTTCTGAGGGTGTTTATGTGGCAGGCGGAGAGAAAGTATTTTACCTGGGCTATGGCGATAGCCAGGTTACACTAACTGCTTCTAACAGTACGTCTGCGCCTGCTGCTACTACCTACGAGTGGTCGTCTGCAGCTGGATTAAGTAACACAACGGGGGCGAGTACAGTGGTTCAGCCAACAGCCGGTGGTGTATATACTGTTTCTGTAACAGCTACTAATGAGTTCGGTTGTAAAGCTACTACCTCTGTAACAATTACTGTGGTAGATGTACGTTGCGGCAATAAGAATGATAAAGTGCTTGTGTGTCACAAAGGACAGGAAATATGTGTTGCACCAAGTGCTGTTCAGGCGCATCTTGACCACGGCTGTTCCCTGGGGTCATGCAATGGCGGTGAAGCAACTGCAACAGCAGCATCTAAAGTAACAGGTCTGCAGACAGAGGCTACCAGTCTGGTTGTATATCCAAACCCATTCAACGAATCTGCTACCATAGGTTTTACCTTAAAGCAAGCTGGCAGTTACCGTCTGGAGCTAATGGATGTTAAAGGAGCCCTGGTGAAGGAAATTGCTGCCGGCGAAGGCTTGGCAGGATCTTCCTACAACTATCAATTAGGAAATAGTAAATTGCTGGAAGGCATTTATGTGGTTCGTATTGTAACTCCTGGTGAGGTTAAAACAATGAAGGTAATCTATAAGAAATAACTTTCATTTAACAGTAAAATAGCAAGGAGGCTGCCCGGTAATTCTGGCAGCCTCTTTTGTTTTACCATTTTTTGTATGCCTGCCAAAACTGACTGTGTGGTAGTTGCAAGAGTAGTGATTAAATGATTTACTCCTTTTTATCTGATTAGACAGAGTGCGTGCTTGCATTTCCTTTTTTTTCGCAATGTCTGATGTTGATAAGAACTTGCAGGTGGTTGAATAATATTGCGAATGTTTTATATTAAACATTATTAAGATATGTTTTTTGTGAAATAAAAATAAATAATAGTAAAATATTATTATTTTAGTTCTTGTTTTTAAGGCTTGTGTTCAGCAAGATGAAAAAGTATGGTTAAAGTGCAAGGCTGTTGTAAGCTGAAAAAATACCTGAAAGTAGGTATAGCTAATAACTCTGCCTCAATTTATATTTGCTTGAAAATCAGTGTAGTTAAAAAAAGCTCTTTTTTTTAAAAAAATTTAAGGTTTTTTGAAATTATTTACCTCCTTCGGTTGTCTATGATGAAGCTATTATAAAACTTAATATTCAAAAAACGCTATGGAGCAACTGTTTACTGTTATTGAAATCTTTAAATTTTGGCTGAAAAGTTATTTTGGTCAGAAAAAATCGAAAAAGTATTCTTTTGTTTTTGTTTAAATCATTATTTATTTAATACTTTTGTAAGATTTTAAGAATCTTCTCCGGAAAATCATCATTCATTAATTTTTAGCCATGTTAAAAACTTTTACGCCAAATTTAAAAAAGCTGCTGGTACCGCTTGCGGTACAGTGTATGCTTTTCGTATGTGTCGTAGCCACCGGCTATGGGCAGGGACGGGAAACAATTTTCCAGGAATCATTTGGGATTGGTGCTGTGCCAAGCGCACTTGCCGATTATACAGATTACACACATAATACGAGTGCAGCTATCTCTGGAACAGCATCAATAAAAGGAGATAGCCCCAGTGATTATTCAGGTGCGTCAGCAGGTAATAATGCTGACTTTACCAAAAATCAAGATTTAATAATCTCAGGCTTAAACACAGAAGGTTATTCAACTGTAGATTTAGCTTTTGGTGTATTTCGCACAACAGGTGCAGCACTTACTGTAGAGTATCGTATTGGCACCGGATCATGGGTTGCTGTACCTTCTCTTGCTGTGTCAGGTGCAGCAGGTTGGACTTATCTAAACAGCCAGGACAATCCTTTCCCAAAAGTAGCAAACTGGAGTCTGCGATTTTCACATACAGGAAGCAGGGGTACTCTTAAAATAGATGATATAAATCTCTCAGGTGGGATATCCACGCCAACCATTACAAACATAGCGCCTCAAGTAGGGGGAATTGGAACAGAAGTGACTGTAAGTGGCTATAATCTGGAGAGTGTTTTTGAAATATATTTTGTTGATCCTGCAAAATCTGCTTATGCTTATGATGTAACTTCTACTTCATTTAAGTTTAGGGTTCCAGCAGGTGCAAGCACATCTATGCTTGAATTTTATGATGCTACTGCCGAAGTGCTTCTGGCAGTAAGTAGCGAACCATTTGAAGTTATCATCCCGACTATTACTATAATCGATCCGATACAAGCTACTCCCGGAACTTTAATTACAATTACTGGTACAAACCTGGAAGCGGCAAATACTATTATATTTGGCGGAGCTGGTAATGCGTCTCCTGCTTCTGTCCCAACGGCTACTCAGGTTCAGGTAGTAGTTCCAGCAAATGCTGAATCTGGTAGAGTTGATGTAGTAACAAGTAATTACGGTACAGCTTATAGCTCGCAAAATTTTACGGTACTTAAGCCTTCTATTACCAGAATAGAAAACGCATCAGGTACAACTATCACAAGTGCAAGAGAAGGTGCCTCTATAACAATAGTAGGTACAAGGCTAAATATAGGAGGTACACCAACAGTGGTGTTTGGTGGAGGAATAGCAGCGAGTGTAACCTCTGTTAGTGAAACAAAAGTAGTTGTAACAGTTCCAGCTGGTGCACAAACAGGTTCAATAAGTCTGACAACAACTGAAAGCTCTGCCACTTCTGCATCGTTCACCATTATCAAACCTTCTATCACAATAACAGGAACACCTCTGGCTGCTTTCCAGTCTGTTGAAAATACTGCCTCTGCTGTACAGCAATATACTGTTTCCGGTACGAACCTGACAGGTGGTATTACTGTATCGGCTCCTGCTCATTTCCAGATATCAACTGATAATGTAAATTTTGGTCAGACTGCATCTCTGTTCCTGCAACCTGGTGGTAATGCTTCCGGTACGGTATATGTAAGATATTTGCCAACCGCAGTAGGTTCACACACTGGATTTATTGTACATGAGTCATCTGGAATTTCTGAAAGTGTTCAGGTGCAAGGAACTGCAACTGAGGCGTCACTTGCTATTACAAGTGTGAACCCAACAAGTGCCAAGTTAAATCAGACCATCACTATTAATGGTACTAAACTTAATGTAGGCGGTAACCCGGTTGTAACATTTACAGGTGGAGCAACTGGTACAGTAATCAGCGCAAGTGCAACAGCTATTGATGTGAGAGTTCCAACTGCGGCTCAGACAGGACCTATAACAGTTACTACAAGCGAGGGCACGGCTACATCAGCTAGCTTCACAGTGTTAAGTCCTGTAGTAACTATCACTCAATCTTTAAGCCCTTTTAGCACTGTTGCAGGTAAAACAACAGCATCACAACAGTATACTGTAAGAGGTACAAACATTGCAACAAACCTTACTATTACGGCCCCTGCAAATTTCGAGGTATCGGTTAACAATTTTACCTTCTCCTCTTCTGTAACTATGTTGCCATCAGCTGTGGAAAATACAAACAAAGCAATATATGTAAGATACAAGCCGACTGCAGTAGGAAACCACAGCGGAAACTTAGTACACACTACAGAAGGCGCAACCGAAAGCTTTGCAATCTCCGGTACAGCAGTTGAACCGCTTAGCATCACAAGCTTATCACCAAATAACGGTGCAGTAGGTGCAACGGTACAAATCAACGGTTACAGACTGAATCAGGGTGGTACACCAACAGTAGTATTTGGCGGAGGAGTAGCGGCAACAGTTTCTTCTGCAACTGCAACGGCTGTTATTGTAACAGTTCCTGCCGGAGCACAAACCGGTGCCATCAGCCTGACTACAACAGAAGGTACTGTAACTTCAGGTACATTTACGGTAACGCCAACGCTTAATGTATCTGGTACATTAACCAGCTTTAGCACAACGGTAGGCGAGGCTTCAGCAGTACAGAACTATTCTATTTCTGGTACAAACTTTACAGATAAAGTAACAGTTAGTGCACCATTAAACTTCCAGGTGTCCTTGAGCTCTGACGGTGGTTTTGGTACATCAGTAGATGTTATACCTGGTGCAGACGGAAGCATTCCGGCAACACCAATCTATGTAAGATATTACGCTACTACTGCAGGTTCACATTCTGGTAATATAACCAATGCATCTGCCGGAGTTTCTACAGTAAACGTAGCAGTGCAAGGCGAAGCTACTCCTCCTGAGGGTGCTCCACTTCCAGTAGAACTTGCCTCTTTCACCTACGTGCAGCAGCAGGACGGTGTGCTGTTAGAGTGGAAAACAGCTTCTGAGAAAGACAACTCGCACTTCGATGTTGAAATGTCCTATGACCCGACCAGCGGCTTTGAGAAAATCGGACGCGTAGACAGCAAAGTGGTTAACAGTGCAACACTTACAAAATACCAGTACAAGCACAGCTACACCACAGGCGGCACACGCTACTACAGATTAAAGCAGGTTGACCTGGATGGCACTTCTGAGTATAGCAACGTGCTGGCAGTGGAGTCTGTAGTACAGGTAGTGGAGTCCGTAACGGTTGCTCCGAACCCGATCAACTATAACTCCAAAGTATTTGTTACAGCGCTAAGCGAAGGAAAAGCAGTAGTTCGTTTATACAGCCTGGAAGGCAAGCAGATCTACACCAGAGAAGCGGCCGTTCGTAAAGGTGAAAACGAAATACAGCTGCCGGTATACGACCTGTTAACAAAAGGAGTATATATGCTGACAGTAGAATTAAACGGTACTGTACATAAAGTGAAAGTGCTGAAGCAATAGTCTCTTTAGAAAGTACGAATACTTAACAAAGCCCGGTAGCCCGTCTGCCGGGCTTTGTTGTTTTCTGAGGATTCTTTTCCGTCAGGATATACTGCTGCCCCAGTCACCAGACCCACTGTTCTCTTGCATCTTTTCAAATCAATCATTTCCCCGAAATTCTTCAGGATCTTCGACATTACTCCTGTCAGCGGTTCAAACAAGTTTGCTGCTGCTGTCACCACAGCCTCTGCTCCTGCAGGAAACATCTTTGGATTCCTTTTAATCAATGTAGAACCCGAAGAGCAGGAAAAGGCTTGTGTATCAACAAACCGGAATACACGGCGGCAACGTATATTGACCCGCGAAACATTGGTTTATTCAGGTGCATACCTTAATTTTGAACTTTCATCACAAGCAACTGTAGCAATGCAAAAAGATTTAGCCATTTTTGACCTGATCGCAAAAGAAAAGGCACGCCAGACACATGGCATCGAACTGATAGCATCTGAAAACTTCGTATCGGGCCAGGTGATGCAGGCCATGGGCAGCGAAATGACAAACAAGTATGCCGAAGGCCTTCCGGGCAAACGCTACTATGGTGGTTGTGAAATTGTTGACCAGTCGGAGCAACTGGCCATCGACCGTGCCAAAGAACTTTTTGGTGCCGAATGGGCAAATGTACAGCCGCACTCAGGCGCGCAGGCAAACGCTGCCGTTATGCTGGCCGTGCTGCAGCCGGGCGATAAAATCCTGGGTTTCGACTTGTCACACGGTGGGCACCTGACGCACGGTTCGCCGGTAAACTTCTCGGGTAAACTGTACCAGCCTACGTTTTATGGGGTAGAGCAGGAAACTGGCCGCATCGATTTCGATAAGGTAGTAGAAACAGCACGCCGCGAGAAACCAAAACTGATCATCTGCGGTGCATCTGCCTACTCCCGCGACTGGGATTATAAAAAACTGCGCGAAGCTGCCGACGAAGTAGGAGCGCTTTTAATGGCCGATATTTCGCACCCATCCGGTCTGATAGCGAAAGGCCTGCTGAACAATCCGTTTGAGCATTGCCACATCGTTACCACCACTACCCACAAAACCCTCCGTGGGCCAAGAGGCGGTATGATCATGCTGGGCAAAGACTTCGAAAACCCATTCGGGCTGAAAACACCAAAAGGTGAAATCAGAATGATGTCGTCGCTGCTCGATGGCGCTGTGTTCCCGGGCACACAGGGCGGACCGCTGGAGCACGTGATTGCTGCCAAAGCCGTTTCTTTCTTCGAAGCCCTGACCGACGATTACCAAAGCTATGTGGAGCAGATTCAGAAAAACGCACAGGCGATGGCCAAAGCATTTGTAGACCGTGGGTATGCGATCATCTCCGGTGGCACAGACAACCACATGATGCTGATCGACCTGCGCTCCAAAGGCTTAACCGGTAAACTGGCCGAGAACGCGCTTGTAAAAGCCGACATCACCATCAACAAAAACATGGTGCCTTTCGATGATAAGTCTCCGTTTGTGACTTCCGGTATGCGCGTAGGAACTGCTGCCATCACCACAAGAGGTTTAAAAGAAAATGACATGGAGCGCATTGTATCGCTGATAGATGATGTGCTGGCAAACCATGACAATGAAAGTAAGATCAGTGCGGTACGTGGCGAGGTAAACAACTGGCTGCAGCAGTACCCGCTTTTTGCTTACTAATAGTATCTAGTAGATTACCCTTTACATGAACAAGCCCTATATGGAAGAAGAGCAGCAGGAGATGTCCTTTGTGGATCATCTGGAGGAGTTAAGGTGGCATATTATCCGGTCTCTTGCCTCCATCCTGGTATTTTCCATTATAGCCTTTCTGGCCAAAGGGTTTGTTTTTCATGACATTATTCTGGCTCCCGCCCGCACAGACTTTTTTAGCTACAGGTTTCTGTGCGAGCTGGGAGAAAGAATAGGATCTGATGTGCTGTGCATCACAGACCTGGGCTTTACCATCCAGAGCCGCCAGATGAGCGGGCAGTTTGCCATGCATATTATGGTGTCGCTGGTGCTGGGCTTGTCCTGTGCCTTTCCGTATGCGTTCTGGGAAATTTGGCGCTTTGTGAAGCCGGGGCTTTACCCGCAGGAGCAGAAGAGTTCGCGTGGAGCCGTTTTCTTTGTGTCGATACTCTTTATCATGGGGCTGCTGTTTGGCTATTATGTGGTCTCCCCTATCTCCATTAATTTCCTGGCCGGCTACCAGGTCGATCCTACAATCCAGAACGAGTTCGACCTTTCGTCCTACATCTCTACCCTTACCACGTTGTGCCTGGCCTGCGCTTTTATGTTTGAAATGCCGGTAATCGTGTACTTCTTTACGAAGGCGGGATTGCTGTCGCCGGAGATCATGAAGCTGTACCGTCGCCACTCTATCATTGTTATTCTTGTATTGTCGGCCGTGATCACACCTCCGGATGTGATAAGCCAGTTGTTGATAGCCATGCCGTTGCTGGTGCTTTACGAAGTAAGTATCAGCGTTTCCAGATCTATTCAGAAAAGCGATTTAAAGCGACTAAACGAAAATAATACCTACTAAATTATTATGTCTTACAAAGTAGCAATTGGAGGCGACCATGCCGGTTATTCCTACAAAAATGTATTGAAAGAAGTGCTGGCAGAGCTTGGCCATGAAGTGCAGGATTTCGGACCTGATTCTGATGCCTCGGCAGATTACCCGGACCACGTACACCCACTGGCGCAAGCCGTAGAAGCAAAGAAGTTTGACTTTGGCGTGCTGGTGTGCGGCAGCGGAAACGGCGTAGCTATTACAGCCAATAAATACCCACAGATAAGAGCGGCGCTTTGCTGGCAAACTGCCCTGGCTAAACTGGCCCGTGAGCACAACGATGCCAACATTATCTGCATTCCTGCCCGGTTTTTGTCTGTAGAAGAAGCCGTAGACATGATGAAGGTGTTCCTGTCGACTGATTTTATGGGAGGACGCCACGCAGAGCGTGTACGTAAAATAACCGGCTGCTAATTTCTGCTGTAGATTTTAGCAGTTTCTCCGGTACCGGCAGGTTTGTAGTTCCCGAAAATTTCAGGAAGCTTGTACTGCAGCTCAGGCATGAGCCCTGCCTGGTCTACTATTATCTCGGGAGCTTCCGCTGTAAAGTTCTTGTAGAGTTCAAACACAGCCTGGTATTCGTTCAGGTGGCTGAAGTGCCGTTGCGAAAGGTGCCAGTCAAGATAAGGCGTAGCCAGCTTGTTATGGGCATAGTACGTAATGTCATCGCCCAGCACCAGTATGCTTTTACCTTTTACGGACGTTGCCTGCTCTTCTGGCAACACCAGGCGCGACTGGTCTATTGTAAGAACCTGGTGTAGCCCCAGCACCTGCCGGTAACGCAGCACCACTACCCCCGACAGCACCAGCAGGTAAATCAAGGTAAGTATCCAGGCTTTCAGGCGGCCGGTAAAGAGGTACTCGCCGAAGTAAGCCAGCGGCGGAAGCAGGACAACAAAAATCCACGCCGATACCTCGTTGGGCGCCACTACTACCAGCATACTTACCAGGAGCCACACCACCATCAGCTGCTGAAACTTTTCCTGGAACACCAGCCGTTGGGGCAGCGAGAATACAGAAAACAACGACAACACCAGCACCAGCGCCGGCAGTACGAGTATTTTGGCCAGGTCGAGAGGCGGAATAATAAACTCCGTTCCAAACTGCCACGACCGCAGCAGGTGCAGCTCCAGGAAACCGCCTAAGGCCCCGGTATAAAAGTAATAGCTGAAAAGTACGGCATACGGAAAAGCAAACCCACACAGCATAAGCAGAAAGCTCCGGAAGGTGCTGGAGGCAAAGAAGAACACCGCAACAGAAGCCAGCAGCAGGAAGAGTGTCAGGGGCAGGTAACTCAGCGCGGCCAGGCCCAGCATAAATCCCCCGATAAACAGGCGGCTGTTGTCGAGCCCCTCCCTCGAAACCGTAACGATGTAAGGCAGCGACAGGATAACAAAGGTATTGCCTATCAGCAGCGGCGTGAGCATGTCGAACTCAAACGTGAGGCAGCCAAAGGTAAGGTACAGCAGCGCCGGAATGTAGTTTTTGTGGCCATACACATGGAGCCTGTTCAGGATGCTGTTAAACAGGAGCGCCTGCAGTAAAAGCAGCGCAGCCGCCACCATCCGGTAAGCCAGGTAAGACCTGCCCACCAGCAAATCGATCAGCCAGTACACCATAGCCGAAAGCGGGGCCATGCTGTCATAAATGTCGCGGTACAAGGCTGCGCTGTCAGCCATCCGCTCTCCTACCAGCATAGCGTATAGCTCCGGAACAGTAGCCGGCAGATTCAGAAAAAGAAGCGGCAGCCGGATGGCAAGGTAAAGCACCACGAGCAGGATCAGTCGGGAAGGCAACAGACTTCGGAAGTAACTAATCACGTGCAGGAGGAGTTAATAACAACGATAAATTTATTTTAGAGCATGTTTAAATTCCGTCCTTTGCGCTGCAAATTGCCCGGAAAGGAACCTGACTTCATATTTTTCTCGCACCATAACGCTGCTATGCTGCTCAAAAAACATTTCGTCAGAACCCTTCCCGAACAATTTTCGCTTGCAAAAACGAAATTTAAACATACTCTTACCGGAAATGAGTAAGGTGCTTTTGGGGTAAAAATGCGAAATTAATATGATATTTGCATCTTCATATGGAAAGTAAAAGACAACAGAAATTTTCCCGCCTGATTCAGAAGGAGTTGGCGGAGATCTTTCAGCGAGAGGTTCCGCATTTATTTGAGGGAGCTTATATATCCGTGAGTGTGGTGCGTGTTTCGCCTGACCTGGGCCTGGCACGTGTGTACCTGAGCGTGATGCTGGCTAAAAACAAGGAAACCTTGTTGCTGGAGATCAGGGCAAATACCAAAACCATACGCCACCTGCTGGCGCAGCGCATTAAAAGCCAGGTGCGTGTTGTGCCGGAGCTTGTATTTTACCTCGACGACAGCGCCGAATATGCTGCACAAATCGAAAAACTTTTTTCCAACCTGGACATACCTCCTGCCGACGAAGAGGATTCTTCCGAAGAAGACGGCAAAAAAAATGACCAATAGCTTTGCACCGATAGTATGCAGTACGATCCGATAAAGCGTGTTCTTGGCGATGTATTCAACAAGACACCTTTTCTGCGCCGTGTTTTTTATAATTTGCTGGACCTGCTGTTGCTGCGTGCGTGGCACGTGCACAAAGAGCTTAACGTGTGGGCTGCCCCCCGTAAAGGCAAAGAGCAGTATATCCTCGATGCCGGTTCCGGGTTCGGGCAGTACACCTACTACCTCTCCTCCATGAGCAATAAATGGAGTATACTGGCCGTAGATGTAAAAGAAGAACAGATATCGGACAGCAACCAGTTTTTCAGGGCCATAGGGCGGCACAACGTGTTTTTTAAAATTGCCGACCTGGTGCAGCTGCGGCAGCCAAACTCCTACGATCTGATATTGTCGGTAGATGTGATGGAGCATATCGAGGAAGATGTGGCCGTGTTCCAAAATTTTTATGCCTCGCTCCGCTCTGGAGGAATGCTGGTTATCTCTACCCCGTCCGACCAGGGCGGCTCGGATGTGCACGGTGGCAGCGACACTTCGTTTATTGAAGAGCATGTGCGCGATGGCTATAACATACAGGAGATACAGGCTAAACTTCGCAAAGCAGGTTTCCGTAAAGTGGAGGCCCGTTACTCTTATGGCAAACCCGGACAGGTTTCCTGGCGTTTGTCTATGAAATATCCGTTACTGATGCTGGAGGTATCCAAACTGTTCTTCGTAGTACTACCGTTTTACTACCTGTTTACGTTCCCGGTAAGCCTGGTGCTGAACTGGATGGATGTGAATGGCAAACATGAAACCGGCACCGGACTGATTGTAAAAGCCTGGAAATAGAGCTTGGAAGTTTAGGAGTTGGGGAGTTAGAGAGTTTAGGAGTTAGAAAGTTAGAAAGGTGGTGATTTTGTAGGGGTTGAAGATTTTCAACCCTGTAACAGAAAGGTAGAGAGGTTGGGGTATGGCTGTAGAAACGCGATGCCCGCGTCTCCTGCACGAATCACAAACTAACCTAATCCTGAAAATTCTGAAATTCTGTAAATCCTGATTCAGACAAAAAATCAATTAAATCAAAAGAATCAGCGGTTCAGACAGCAGCAGAGGCTGTGGTGGCAGGTGCAGAATAAATTTTAGGAAGCGGCAGCAAAGCTTTTTCTGTTTCAAAGGATCATACATAGAGTTAGTTAATAATAAGTCAGAAGCAAACGAGACGCGGCACACGAAACAATGAATGTAGCTTTTCTGATAGCGAACCGGTATTTTTTCTCCAGGAAGAAGCGGAACATCATCAGCATTATTTCCAATATTGCGATGATTGGGGTGGCTGTCGGGTCTATGGCGCTCATTATTGTGCTCTCTGTTTTTAATGGCCTCGAAGATCTAATCCGCTCCATCTACAGCAGCTTCGATCCGGATCTTAAAATTTCTTCCGCCGAAGGCAAATCTTTTGAAACCGATACCGAATTTATGAACCGCATCCGCCGCACACCGGGTGTGGCGGTGGTATCGGAAGTGATAGAAGACAACGCGCTGCTCCGCTACAACGACCGGCAGATGGTGGTGAAGGTAAAAGGCGTAAGCGAAAACTTCTTCGATCAAAATGAAATAGATTCGGCAATTGTAGAGGGAACACATGACCTGTACCGGAACGATGAGTATTTTGCACTGGTAGGGCGCGGCGTGCAGTACCAGCTGTCCATCCGACCCTCCAACCAGTTCGTGTCGATGCAGTTCCTGTACCCCCGCAATACCAAGTTCAATCCGCTTAACCCGGAAGGCTCTTTTAACACGCTTAACATCAGGCCCGCAGGTGTGTTTGCCATAGAGCGGCAGTACGACGATGCCTATGTTTTTGTGCCGCTCAGGTTTGCCGAGGAGTTGCTGGAGTATGGCCGCCGCCGCACCTCGCTTGAAATTAAAGTAGAAAGAGGTTTTAAGATTAGCACTGTAAAGCGATCGCTGCAGGAGGTGCTGGGGCAGAACTTTAATGTGCAGGACAGCGATGAGCAGCACACGAGCCTGCTGCGTGCCGTTAAGGTAGAAAAGCTGTTCGTATTTATCACGTTTGCCTTTATCCTGCTGATAGCCTCGCTGAATATATTCTTCTCGCTCTCGATGCTCGTGATCGATAAAAAGAAAGATATTGCCATACTGGCTGCCATGGGAGCTACCGCTGCCACCATCCGGAACATTTTTCTGCTCGAAGGAGCGTTGGTGGCTTTTATCGGGGCCGCTTATGGGCTGTCGATGGGGATGCTGGTGTGTAACCTGCAGCAGACCTTCGGATTGGTGTCGATGGGCATGGCTACCTCTGTCGTGGATTCGTACCCTGTAAAGATGCAAGTTTCTGATTTCGTGATGACGGGCGTAACGATTGTTGTAATAACACTGCTTGTTTCTATCAGGCCTGCCTATCGGGCTGCTGCTATGTCTGTTACAGAAAACATATAAAATGACATTCCTCCTGGTCATGCCTTAAAAAAATGATAATAATCATCTTCAAAACTTAAAAAAGTTCTAGGAAGTCAGGCAGTTTAAGGTTATTTTTGGAACCCTTAAATTGTTTTGGCATGAAAGTATTTACCACCCAGCCTTTTCAGGTAATATATTCGCTGTTCGAGCACGAATATCTGGGTTATTTGTTTGAGTCGTTTGTAGTGCAGGAAAACAGCAAGGGGCAGCTAACTTTGCAGCACCAGAACATATCTGCAAAAAATGCCGAAGAGTTTGCCTCACGCCTGGATGCCAATGATTTTAAACTTATCCCGCTGATAGACCAGATTCAGCAGGATGCTGTTTTAAAGAAGTTCTCCACAAAAAAGTTATCTTCTACAGATTTTTTCCTGAAAGTATACGACCCCGAGAAAGGCGATAAAGCGCTGCAGGAAGAGATCGGCCGTTACATTCAGGTGCGGATGGGGAAGATACTGGAATTGCTGAAAGGCAAGATGACCTTTATTATGGGCAAAGATGGGGAGCCAACCTGGAAGCAGATTACGATGGCCCCGGAGAAAGCTACGGTACTCTTCCACTTCAGGCGTAACACCGATAACACCCATTATTTCCCTACGTTAAAATATGCCGGCGAAAAGCTGGAGTTCCAGTACCGGAATGCAGCGCTGGTATGCTACGAGCCCGCCTGGCTGTTGCTCAACGATACCATTTATGGCTTCGAAAAAGACATTGACGGTAAAAAGCTGCAGCCTTTCCTGAACAAGAAGTTTATTGTAGTGCCGCGTTCGGTGGAGGAGAACTACTACCGCAAGTTCGTGGCGCCGCTGGTCGAGTCTTTTGACGTGTATGCCAAGGGCTTTGATATTCGCTCCGAACGCTTCAAGCCCAGCCCCTGCCTTACCTTTGCAGAAATGAAAGCCGCAGATGCGCCGGCCCTACTTTCCGGTGCTTCGGGTACCGATTCAAAAGCAGAACGTGCCGTGGCCAGCGATAAAATATTGTTCGACCTTTCGTTTAAATACGGCGACTACACCATCCAGACACAGGAGGCGAAACGGGTAAGCGTTAGCATGGAGAAAACCAGCGACTCTTATGTGTTTCACCGCCTAATCCGGGATGTGAACCATGAGAAAGAATTTATAAAGGAACTTTCTAAGCGGGCACTGGAAGTTAAAAACGGCAAAGCCGTGCTGGATAAAAGTATCGCTTTTTCCTGGCTGAACAACCACCTGGCAGACCTGGAGAAGCTGGGCTTTACCGTTCGCCAGTCGGAAAAAAGCAACAAGAACTACTTTATCGGCGAGATTACCATCAGCATCGGCATAACCGAAAACAACGACTGGTTTGATGTGTATGGTACGGTGCAGTTTGGTGAGTTTGCGGTTCCTTTTATTAAACTAAAAAGCCACATCCTTACCAAAAACAACGAATTTATGCTGCCCAACGGGCAGGTTGCCATTATCCCGGAGGAATGGTTTACGCAATACATCGAGCTGTTTGCCTTTGCGGAGGGCGAGCACGCGCTTACCCTGAAGAAGCACCACATGGCGCTTGTAAACGATTTGCAGGGCGGCAACCTGGCCACCGTTACCATGAGCCGCAAACTTGAAAAGCTGCGGGAGTTCGAAGAAATAGCAGACCAGCCCCTGCCCCTGGGGTTCAGAGGCGATTTGCGCCCTTACCAGAAAGCCGGGTACAACTGGCTGCACTTTGTTAAAGACTATAAGTTTGGCGGCTGCCTCGCCGACGATATGGGCCTCGGAAAAACTGTGCAGACCCTGGCGATGCTGCAGCACCGGAAAGAAAACGGTGCTGAAAATGCCTCGCTGCTCGTTATGCCTACTTCGCTGATCTATAACTGGCTGAACGAGGCCGAGAAGTTTACCCCGGAACTGCGCATACTCAACTACACCGGTACTTATCGCGAAAAAGATGTGGAGCTGTTTGAGCAGTACGATGTAGTGCTTACCTCCTACGGCATTGTGCGCCTGGATGCAGAGCTGCTAAAAACCTACTATTTCGATTATATTATCCTGGACGAGTCGCAGGCAATCAAGAATCCGGACTCCACTACCTCCCGGTCTGTCAGGGCGCTTAAGTCACGGTACCGCCTCATCCTGACAGGTACACCGGTAGAGAACAGCACCATGGACCTGTGGTCGCAGATGGCTTTTATTAACCCGGGCTTGCTGGGCAACCAGAATTTCTTCCGCAATGAGTTCCTGAGGCCGATAGAGAAGGAAAAGGACGAGCAGAAAACCCGCAAACTGCATGCACTTATCAAACCGTTTATTCTTCGCCGGCATAAATCGCAGGTGGCAAAAGAGCTGCCCGAGAAAATAGAACATACCACCTTCTGCAGAATGACGGAAGAACAGGAGCATGCCTACGAAGAAACCAAGTCGTACTACCGCAACAAAATCCTGACGAGCCTGGAAGAGCAGGGAAAGGGAAATACGCAGTTTATGCTGTTGCAGGGTCTGACCAAGCTGCGACAGATTGCCAATCACCCCTTAATGACAGACGAGGGCTACGAAGGCGAGTCGGGCAAACTGAAAGAGGTGCTCCGCATGACGCGCAGTGTAGTAGGAGAAGGCCACAAGGTGCTGGTGTTTAGCCAGTTTGTGAAACACCTGCAGATCATAAAAAAAGTACTTGACGACAAAGGCATTACTTACGCTTACCTCGATGGCAATTCCAAAGACCGGCAGCAGCAGGTAGAGCGGTTCCAGCAGGATAAAAGCATACAGGTGTTCCTGATCTCGTTAAAAGCCGGCGGTGTAGGCCTGAACCTGACTGCTGCCGATTATGTGTTTATACTAGACCCCTGGTGGAACCCGGCCGTAGAGGCACAGGCCGTAGACAGGGCGCACCGCATCGGGCAGCAGAACAATGTATTCACCTACAAGTTTATTACAAAGGATACTGTAGAAGAAAAGATACTGGCGCTGCAAAGCCGCAAAATTCAGCTCGTAACCGATTTAATCAGCACAGACGAAACCATCATGAAAAACCTGACGAAGGACGACATTGATAACCTGCTGAGTTAAGTTGGCTTCTATTCAAAACAGGAAAAGCCGCTGCAACTAAAAAGTGCAGCGGCTTTTTTTTGCTCTTTTGGAGGAGCAGCGGCTGTGGTGGCAGCTGCTGCAAACTTTTTTCTGTGGTGCGGCTTGTAAAAAGCTAACTGCACCTGCCACCATTCCCTTTGCTGCTGCCTGTGGTTGCCGGTTTAGCAGCTTTGAGCTCACTGAACCCAAAACCTTCCTCATCCTTCCCTTCCTCCACCAGAGAAACAAATTTAAACATGCGGCTAATGAGTGTAACTATTGGGTGTTAGTTAATAATATATAGAAAACGTTATATTATAAATTTTGATTAAAATTTATGATTGTTTAAATAATCATAAAAAAATAATATAGCAACACCGTAATTGTGTATAATAATATAAAGAATTTTACTTTATGAGTTTATAATATTTTGAATAAATA
>NZ_QCZK02000025.1 GCF_003347595.2 Botryobacter ruber
AATACCTACCTGTCACGATTGTAACTCCTTTGATAAAGGATTTAAGCCATTCGAAATTGAAACCCATATAAATCCTTATCATGAAGCATTTGATGATTTTTATAAATTTGAAATATCATCAGTAGCTCAATTGGGTGAGCCTGTTGATAAAATTAATATCATCAAGATAGGTAAGCCACTGGATATTTCTTTAAATGATATTAAGCTCATTGAAAGATATTCTACCTCATTAGATGAGGTAGAGGCTTTTGTAAGGTACTTTAATGACAATTTTAAGAAGTATATTGGAACTGAATATGAAGGTACTTTTATAGAGTCTTTTTTTTCTTTAAAAGGTGTTCCTAAAAAAAGAAAGGATATTCTTAAAACTTCAAGGGGAAAAATGTACAGAGACCTTCTGAAAGCTCTTGATATAAATAATATTATGGGAATAAATTGATTCAACCAAAATATATAACTACTTATATAATTTTGATTGACTGTTTCGTGTAAGCAATGTGAAGATAGCTAGTATTAGATCTTATCAATTATAAGTTGTTAATGTGATGTTTGACCTTCCTTTCAGCCAATTCCATTATTTGCTGAAGGATTTGAGTACTTTAGATTCTCGTGTTGTCCCAACTCATTAATGAATGTCCCATGGATATATAATCAGGAACTTACCACAGGCAGCATGGTCACCACAAGACACTCTTTATCGAGTAACTCTTGTTAGTAGGTTTTGACTCTGTTACCACCAAGTTATTCAGGTAATGCTGCAACAGTAAAATGTTTTGGGCTAGTGAAGCAATAAAATGTAAATAATATGGAATGTACTAACAATTTTTTATCAAAGCTTGTGAGGCTACTCAATACCAGAACTTAATTCTAATACATTAGTAGTAAAAGGCTTAATATGTTCACTATGCTTTTTCAAATTCCAAGTGAATAAGCCACCACAGTCTTCTAATTTACTACAGCTTTGGCATTCTGGCATATAGCTGTTCTTCCAGTCAGAAATGGATTTTCTAGCATACTGCCAGAGGTTCTCTGGAAGCACACACAACTGAGAATTATAAATTGAAACATGTAGCCCTTTATTAGCCAGGAATTCCACAGCTTCCCCTAATTCTTTATTATAATCCATAGGATCTATCCAAAGCTTGTCTATATTATGGGGAGTATATCCAACATATTCCAATCCCATAAAAGCGACATGCTCTACAAAAGGTAAATTTTTGTAAATGTATTTAGCTAATTTAACTAAACGAGGAATCGATAATTTATGTAATACAACCCTGATTTCGATTCTTTGGTTATATCTTGCAAGATTGTGCAGACCGGCTATTGTTTGGTAGAAAGCATCCTTCGCCTGAACAATATAATCATGTACTTGATAATAGTCTGAATAAACAGGTATGCCTAACATGAGCCTATTGTTATCAACCTGGCTAAGCCTATACGCCATATGATCCCAGGCAAAGGACCTTCCATTAGTTAATACATGGATTTCAGTATCTGGCAACTCATGCTTTATTTTTTCGAGCATGTCAAAGAATAACTCTCCCATAAGAGTAGGCTCTCCACCAGAAATCCCGAGTTCGACACAGTCTTTCGGAATTAGAGGTATTAGCTTCTTATGTATACCATATAGAAAAGATACATCATTTTTATCTCTGGGTGGCTGCGAACACATTAGGCAATTACTATTGCACCGTTCAGTTGCCAATAAAGTATTATGATAGGAATCAACTCTATAAAGGGTATGAATATTGCCATCAGCGCCAACAGAAACAATATCTCCTTCAGTTAAATGTTCAAGCGTAGGAATCTTAAGAACAACACTACCATTGTCAAGGTCATAGATATCATTCTGTTTGCTGAGTATTCCTAGATGGGCTTTATCTGGGTAAGCCTGAATCTCATCATCAACAAGTAAAAAAGAATCAGAAGTTAAGTTTTCCGGTAATCTTGTTACCTTACCTACTAAGGTTTCCTCAATATTGATAGATACTCCTTTGGTTTTTAAAAGCATAGTTTTTGATTCTTAATGATGAGATATCGCTCAATAGGACACTTCAAATTGAAATGCAAAATGTGTTTTAGAAAATTACTGAATCCAGCTTTCGAACACGGTTCTAATTCTCTTATCGCTTTCCATCAATTCAATCAGATACCTGATAATCTCCATGTTCTTTTGACAAAAAGAGCTTGTTGGCCTGTAACCAGAGATATCACCTTGAGTTGACAAATTGTGAACAGGATCGGCACCACAGTAAGATTGAAAAGCGCATTCAGAACAGCCTGGTAAATTTTCATTTGTTGACGCTTCAGCAATCCAGGCAGCTCTTTCTCCATAGAAAATATCTTCATAGGAATGGGTGTCTAAATGACCTAATTTGAAGGAGAAGTCATTCATTTCGGCAAGCATGCGGCTTTCATCTGTTGCATAAACACTACCTTCATAATTGAAAACAATTACATTGTTTATAGCGCCAGCTGGTGAATTCAGATCTACATACCCTACAGGGAAAGGTGTAAGTATCTTCTTCAAAATTATTGATGCGTAATCTTCAGAAAAGAATTCTCCCTTTAGATTATAATCAATAATGTGATGTAGTGCTGTCTTATAAAAGGCTATAAACTTTTCAGTTTCGTACTTGTTTTTCCTTTCATTTTTTACTGCAAAACCATAGGGCGATATAGGTCTAAGGAAGATACTTTTAAAACCTAAGCGATAATACTCATCAACAATTTCTTTAGGATGTTCAAGAGACAGATTTGTTGTTGTCATTAAGGCAGAAACCCTGCTCTTCCCAAGTATGCTTCTTGACAGTTCAATCCCTTTTATCGCTAATTCATAGCTATTACGACCAGGCCGCTTTCTATTCTCATTATGAATAAATGCTGGGCCGTCTAATGAACTGGAAATTAAGATATCATTCTCTTTGCAGTATAAAAGGATCTCTTCTGTAATAACCGCAAGATTAGTGCAAATCACATAAGTTACTTTTTTGTTGAAGACTTTAGCAAGTTCTTTAGTCCTTTCAACTGCATATACAATATTTTCGAATGCAAGAAGCGCTTCTCCTCCCTGAAACTCCATTGTAACATGAGAATTAGGGGATCGCATCATAAGATCTATACCCTTATTGATATGCTCAATAGACATATCATATTTTCCCTTATCCTGAGTTACTCGTGATACTTGGCAATAATGACAAGTATGCTCACATCTCAGAGAGACGACGAAAATATGCAATGAGGTAAAGTCGTCAAGAAAGGATTTCTTTGTCCTATACCTGGTAGCTAACACATCTATCAGAGGAGATACTTTTTCTTCCGATATAAAGAAATTAGAGAGAAGATCACCATACAGCTCTTCATCTGAATCCTTGAAAATTTGTCTTTTCACAATTTTTTCAAAGGTCCCATTAGGAAGAATTAAATAATCGCCAACTTCATTAACAATTATCTCTTTTTCGGGAGTTAATCTATGAAAACGAAAAGGCAACAAGAAATAATCTTTCTCAACCTGCCTATCATAAAGTTCTAACCCTTTAAATTTTCTTGTTGACTTTTCTTTTTCCATTTTATGCCACTTCTATTTCGTTTACATCAAATCCGACAGGATCTGATAGCGTTCCAACCGGCTCCTCATCAAATTCACCGTTAGAGAATGCTTTAGCCACTAAAAGGTCTCTGATATTTTTTGTTTCCTTTGTAACGATATCCCTTAAATTGAAATCAATCAGATCCCGTTCTAACTTCAAAAGATAGAGTTCAGCTTCTTCACTACTAATATTTATAGTGGAAATGGGCTCCAGTGTAATTCGGTAAGTTTCACTGTCAGCAAATGCCACAGATGTATGAAATTTATCACCGTACCAATAGAGACATTTAAAGATGCCATCCTTAGAATACAAAGAAGTATCTGCAAAGACAGTTATTACACCATCTTTGATAAAATTTTTGGTAGCCATAAAAGAAATACAGTTTAGCTAAATCTTGACGATGAGTAATGTGATCTATGAGAGCTATGAGAACTGTGTGAGCTGTGAGATCTATGGGAGCTATGTGAAGCTACAAAATGATTATCTCCGGTAGCCAAATTTAATTTCAAGACAGGCATTGGTTTAGTTTTTCCAGTTGTCCGTAATGAAATTGTGTTGGAATTCGTGTTTTCAAATTCACTAACTGTAGGCGCTTCAGCGCTCATCCCAGTTATAGCTGCGAGTGCAGCACCAAATATAGCTGCAGTTTTTGCAACTAAGCCTAGTCTTTTGCCTTTTTTGTTATTCTCCATAGTTTTAATATGCTTTTAATTAGTTCAACAATGTACGGTTACTAACAGATATTAGCAAAATAAAATGCTTATTTTTTTACAGTTTTATATCACATTTATTAGAGAGCCACTTTAAACCAATTAAAGTGTTCAACGAAGCATGTTTTGTGGCTTTCTCCAAAACCATAACTTACCTGTGCCAATTTATGATTTGAGCTAGAACTTTAAGAGAAATGCGTTTTACAGTGGCGGAAAAATGTGCCAATTGAAAAGCTGTAGCTTCCATTTATGCAGTTGTTAAACTGCATATTTGTTTTAGTGTAGGAGTAATGCGGGTGAAATTGACTCACTTGGTGAAAGTATTTTCGTCCGTCTTCTCCAAATTCAGCAACAAAACTGCATCCAATCTCAAACCAAGCAGCATACGAGGAGGTTATATCGGTTTTTGAGCGTTCTATTTCGGTAATACAGGCTTCGACCTTGGTCCTAACAGATGCAGTGCTGTGGATATGAGCTTTAAATTTATAGGGAGGGAAAGGTTTTGGCTGCCGGTGAAACTCATAACGGACACACACAGAAGCTTGATGATTTATGTAAGGCTCAGGATCAAAACTATAGCCCCTTAAACTACATACATTCTTCGGTTTTACATCTATTGCTATTCCAAACTGTAGAAAGCTTTTTCTTATAGATTCGAAGTGCTGGCTATGTCTATCTGTGTAGGCAATCGGAATAAGGCCCCAGAAACCTTGCCCGGACACCGAGAGACCACAGTAGGCAACATTGGGGATGTTACTAATTTGTTGTTTTAATTCAAAAAAATTCCTGATATGGTTGTTTTCTTTCAAGTCAATGTCAAACTGGATCAAGCCGCTATGTTGGATAAGACTTTTTTGATCCCTATAAGAGAACACTCCACTTGGAGTTACTGCGGGAAGCCTACTTTTTAGTTTATCTCGATCCGACTTATTTTCAGTCAACCTAATCTGTTCGACGTCTTTCCTGTACTGGTTTGAGGTGAGCCAGGTAAGTAGATTTACCGTTACTGGGTTGGAAGGCGTATTGTAGTTCTGAAAGCAACTTACATCTACATCCAGTATTGATTTTTTATTTCTGTTCCGTTCCATTTCTGGAACGGAACAGATACTGTTGCCTATTGCTTTATCCATCGGTACACAGTTGAAGAGTATGTGGGGGACCCAAACACGATCTTGGCAATCTCTCTAAAGTTAGTAACCCCTTTGTTGTACAGGTCAAAACATTCCCGCTTTTGCGAAAGCCTGACTACATCCTTGTCTTCGCTTTCATCAAAGATGGGGGTTTTAGAGCTTGGAAGTTGTTCATACACATCGATGGTATGTATGAACAGCGTTTTAATAATCCGCAACGCGTTCTCAAAATCTTGGTCCGTGCAGATTACTTCGAGCGGCAGATACCCCTTCTCATAGGCCCTGCTTATACTCAACTGCATAGCAATGCGAAAGCAAATCATACCCATTCTGTTCACAGTACCGCCCAGATTGATACTTACAAACTCCCAAAAATCGTTTTTCTGCTCTTTAAAGTATTTTAGGAATTTAGCCTCCTGATGTGGTTGCAGCTCGAAAAGTATCGGGTCTGTGAGGGTATCCAGCCTGTCATGCAGCTCCTTGAAGTGGAGCCCCATATCGCTGAAATACTTGCTGTTTCCGTTCTTTCTCTTGTCAAAAACATTGTTGAAGGATGGGGTAGCGTAAAACTGGTAAAAGATGAAGCGGCTAAATAAGCCATTCTCAGCACTAGGAATAAGCCTTAGAAGCTGATCAGTGGTGCTTGAGAGTACCACTGACAAGGCAGGAACAGTAATTTCCAAATCTTCATTATTGGTGCGCCTGAAAAGGCTGATGGGTTCGTGTCCGAAGGCCTGACGCAGTACATCCGAAAAGCCACCATGGTCTTGTTTGATGGCTTCCACCAAGGTGTCTGCCTCTGTTTCAAAAAGAGTGCCCCGTCCGTTGCTTCCATTGATGATCTGCAGCATGCCAGATTTCCCGATATTCGCAGGAATAAAGTGTTTTTCAAGCGGTGGCGGCGTGGGCTCTTCCGGTATATTCTCCAGCTTCCCGCTTTCAAACATCTTTGCTTCTTTTTTATAGCGTGCCAGCTCATGCTTGTACTCCCGAGCTCGCTCCTTTGATCTATCCACCTTCTCCTGATGGATGGCGCCCGCAATTTTGCGGGCCAGCATCAGTCCACTTTTGCCCTCACCGTACGGACCAAGGATGTAGGTGTAAAGGTTCGCACCTAGTTTCTTCCCGCCGTAGTAACCGTAATAGTTTGGCAATACTCCGCTGACCACGCCAAGTAGCCCTACCAGAACCACGTCACGCTCATTAGGGTCCTCTATTTGTTTACACAATAGTCTGTAGAGTTCAGGTAGGTTCTGAAAGACTTCATCCGGAAACCTCTTGCCGGTCTCTTTTTCCTGCCCGTTCCATTTCTGGAACGGAACAGGATTGTTTAAATCAGTGCCAGGGTTTATGTGTACGGTGGTAATAAGATGACTATCACCCTCTTTGTCATTAATAGGTATATAGTTCTTCTTTCCGCTGCCAATTTCAGGTGCATTTTTATCTAGTATTTCAGTTTGCATATCTGTCAAATTAAAGGGTGAAAGAAATCTGCTTCCAATGCATCATCCCAGAACTGTAATGCCCGCACCTTCTTGTCATCAAGGTAATATTGGCCACAAGAAGTTTTAACATGATCTTTGCCCGAGATGACTCTCTCAATGGTTAACTTTATCGATTGCAGCACTTGAGTTACAAGTAAATACTCATGATTCTCTTCAACCTGGTCGGAAATAAACTTAGCCGACTGTATCAACCGCTGAGCTTTCTTGTAATAGCCCCGATAGTCGCTTACCTTTACATAGGATTGCCCCATGTGAATGGAGGACATGTTGTTGACATATTCGCTGTACTCAAGCATAAACAGCCACGCTTGTGCAGTTATGTTCTTTATTTCGGCAAGGGTATAGGTTTTTGCTACTGATATAGGTGTCATATTTGCGCTATGAAGGTCTTTTTCGATTCTTTCGCCTATATCAAAAGGTGTATCACTCCATATATCTTCATCTGTATCGCCTGTATCACCAGATGAATAGGGGAGCTTACCAGGGAATGTATCACATGTATCATACACCTTATCAATCTGCGTAACCAGCTCTGCACTATTATCTGTAACACTAATTTCCTGCAACTTTTTTAGAATGCGCTGTACCTTAGTTTTGTCAATGCCAATTTCATTGGCTATTGCGCGAATGGAATAACCATTCTCGTGCAATTCTTGCACTTGCTGCTCTAAATAATTTAGCTTCATAAAACAGATGATTAAAGTTTGGAAGGTCTTTTCGTGGAGATTTTCACACTTTGCTCTATCTGACTCTGTGTTTTCTTTTCACCAGAGTTTATCCATTCTAAAAGTTGGGATCGTTTGAATCGAAGTTTGTGCCCCTTTTTAAAGTACGGAAGCCTTGACTTGTTTACAAGTCCATAGATGGTGGAAGGAGCCAAATCTAACACTTCGGCCGCTTGCTGCACATTAAGGATTTCAGGAAGGTTTGCCTGGTCTGGCTTCGCATTCTGTATAAACTCCAGAATACGGGGTAAATTGTTGCTGAAGGCTAAGTCGATTAATTCGCTTAGCTGGCCATCGGTGGCTACGATAATTTTGTTCATTGTGATTATTTTTTAGTTTAATTATACCACAATGATAGGAGGGGTAAAAGAAAGGTACGGGAAAGACCTTTCTTTTACCCTTGCTTTTTAATGGCTTAAGCTATTGATTATATTGTCTATACGTTTTTTTATTATATTGTTTTTCGGGTTTATACCCTTGCATTTAACGGAATGTAAATTCTTAGTGCGTTTTCCGTGAAAAACAAAGTGCTTGCCAACTGTAGTTGCAGATGATGTGTCATTATCGCCTGTGTAGAAGCCAGAGTGGATGTACTTTGTTAATTTGTCGAGTAGATAAAATACGTAGCCTTTTTTAAGTAAAAAATTAATTGGCGGTTCGGTAGGGTAACCTTCAAAATGCTTAGCGAAAGTAGAATACTCAATTTCAGCGATAATTTGTTCTTTAATTAGGGACTTGTACAGTACTTTAAGCTTTGCCTGGCTTTGGCTCCATACCATTGAAGTTATATCTAAAGCATTGTTTTTTTGAGGTTTTTTTTGTGAAGAACTACTGTTTTTTATTTCGGTAATTCTGCTAATTAGGTATTCAAACATATGAGGAGAAAGGTATTGTCCAGCGAGGCTTTCAATATGCCTTTCTAACCAATTAACATCATGGTATAGCTCAAGCATTGTGAGTTTAGAATTCTTGATAATTTCCCTGAACTTTGCCTTAGTTAATTTTTCAATTACATGCGTTGCTTGGGGACCTTTAAAAACCCTATCTTTTACCTTGGTTAACTCTTCTTCCAGATACTTTATTTCTTCATCAGCTCCAAGGGTGCCTACTGTATGCTTTAGCGTTAGCTCTATTCTCTTCTTTTGAAGTCTAAAAAACTCATTCTTTTTTTTGATGACTGCTTTATAAAGTTCATCAAACAATTTCTCATCATCCTGAGTCCATTTGGTGTTTTTGTCCATCTACTTTTTCTTAAATGCTAACAAGCTATCTGAGAATTGCTTTTTGATTTCATCTTCAAAGGAGTCGAGGTAGTGTTCAGTTGTTTTAGAGTCCTGATGGCCGAGAGACTCCTGAATATATTCTTTTGAAGCGCCGCTTCGCTTAAGAACAGTACTGAAGGAATGGCGGGCAACATATGTAGTAAGATTGATATCTAGTTTTAAATCATCTGCCATACGCTTCATATATGTATTGATATTTTTGGTAAGCTGATTGATAATTTTCCGCTCCTGTACTGGGTCCTTACATCCGTTTAAAAAGGGAAATATAAAATCATCAGGTCTAATTAATCTGTTACCCCACTTCCTAATTATTTTCTGTGCTTCTTCCGGTATTATGAATTCAATAGGCTTAGGGTCTATTCTTGTAGTTCTTTTGGTTTTGGCTCTATAGAAGGAGACTTTGCCCTTTGTGATGTTCTTACCTTTTAAGAGACAAATATCTTTTATATTCATTCCATTACACAAATAGCTAAAGAACCAAAGGTCACGGGCTTTCTCTTCGGTTGTACCCTCTTTAACAGGGTAATTATATATTTTTTCAATTTGAGTAAGATTTAGCGCTTTTTTTACATTCCTTCCTTTTGGAATAGTGTAACGCCTGGTACCAAATGGATACTGTTCTGCTGAAATAATACCTGCTTCTTTAGCTTCATTTACAATAGTTCTTAAACTTCGTAAATAGAAGCCTATTGTCGTTAATGATTTGTCTTTACTCAACATCCAGTTCTCGTACTTTTGTAGAAACTCAGGAGTGACTTCATCAAAAAGAAGCACTTTTTTAAACTTTGATAAGGAGCTTAAGGCATTTCCATAGCTAAGAGCTGTAGTTACACGGCCTTCTTCTTCCAAAGATTTGATATAAGCTTCAAATGCACTGTATACATCGTGTTTATTTCGGTTTGACTTAAAACGCTTCTCGAATTCAGCAAAGGAAAAAATAGGCAAGTCTTTAATCAAATTTTCCGCTTTCTTTTCAATAGATTTTAACCCTTGTGCAATCTCCTTGAATGGTGAGCGTGGTTTAGAACTAAAAACTTTATTCCATTCTTCAGTAGTGAGCGCAACAGCTTCATCGTCTACAATAGTTGCATAATATTTAGAACGTCGATTATAGGTTATTCTTAATTTGGCGGGAAATCTGTTGTCAATTTTCGCTCTACGGGAGTCTAAAACTATGGTGGCTGTAGCGTTCATTTCTTTGTTAATTTGAGAAACAATTTGAGAAACAAATGAACGTAAATGTTGAAACTAAAACAAACCAATCAGAATAAAAATTGCTTAAAAATGCTGATTTTAGCTATTTAAAGCATTAATAATAATTTTAACTAAAAATAGAAAAAGGCGCTTGAAATGACTCATAATCAGTAGGTGCCTGGTTCGATTCCAGGTGGGCCCACTTGAACATCAAGCACTTACATCGTCTTTCGAAGTAAGTGCTTTTTTTATGTAGCATTTGCCCGCATACTACCTGTTTGAAGCTTGTAAATTCAGGAAGCCAATTTTTTCAGTCGCTAAAAAACTTACCTGCTGTTTCTATTTCCTTTCAGCTGTTGCCACTAACTATTAAATACTTGTCCTACCGGATTTGGTAGCTACTAATTCAAAACGATGCTTTTTTAGAGCGTCATGTAGATCTGCGATCAGCTACGACCTCGCAGCGTCTTCAAGACCTGCGAGTGTCTTGTTATAGTAGTATCCAAAACTCTGAACACCTGCTTCCATTCAAAAAGGGTAGCGCCTGGCATATGAGTTTAATATATTACTGCAGAGAGACGCTCGCAGGTCTTGAAGACGCTGCGAGGTCGTTGCTGCTTCATAGGTGTTTTTGATAATTCCATTCGTGTAAACTAAAGCAAACCACTATTTAACTAACTCCCGATAATTATATTACAATCAAACTTGTAATATATTCAAGAATAGTGGTAATTGGATACATGAAGTTCAAACATGGAACAGCTATAACGCCTGGTTTCCTGTTTATCAACTTATCCCTACTAATAATCAATATCTTACATGAACACCACCGTACATAATAAACTTGTTTCCTTTATCTGGTCCATAGCCGACGATTGCCTGCGCGACGTGTATGTGCGTGGCAAATACCGCGATGTCATCCTGCCGATGGTGGTGCTGCGCCGACTGGATGCGTTGCTGGAGTCTACCAAAGAAGCCGTGCTGGAAGAACTGGCCTTTCAGCGGGACGAGGCCGGGTTTACCGAGTGGGACGAGAACGGACTCCGGGAAGCATCGGGTTATGTTTTTTACAACACCAGCGAATGGACCCTGCAGCGGCTGCACGATACGGCTACCAACAGCCAGCAGATGCTGCTGGCGAACTTCGAGGATTACCTCAATGGATTCAGCACCAATGTGAAGGAAATTATCGAGAAGTTTAAGCTCCGGAGCCAGATACGCCACATGGCCTCTAAGGATGTGCTGCTGAACGTGCTGGAGAAATTCACCTCGCCCAACATCAACCTGACGCCTTTTGATAAGACAGACCCGGACGGACGCAAGCTGCCAGCCCTGAGCAACCTGGGCATGGGCTATGTGTTTGAGGAGCTGATCCGGAAGTTTAACGAAGAGAACAACGAGGAAGCCGGGGAGCACTTCACTCCAAGGGAAGTAATCGATCTGATGACCCACATCATCTTTGAGCCGGTAAAGGACAGCCTGCCGCCGGTCATTACCATTTACGACCCGGCCTGCGGTTCAGGCGGTATGCTCACCGAGTCGCAGAACTTTATCAAGGACGAGGACGGGGAAATACGCGCTACTGCCGATGTGCATTTGTTTGGCAAGGAGATAAACGACGAGACTTATGCCATCTGTAAGTCGGATATGATGATTAAGGGCAATAACCCGGAGAACATACGGGTTGGCTCCACCCTCAGCACCGACGAGTTTGCCGGGATGCACTTTAACTTCATGCTGTCGAACCCGCCTTACGGCAAGTCGTGGAGCAGCGAACAGAAGTACATCAAAGACGGCAAGTCCATTATCGACCCGCGCTTCCTGGTAAAGCTGAAGGACTACTGGGGCAATGAGGAAGATGCCGATGCCACGCCCCGCTCTTCGGACGGGCAGTTGCTCTTCCTGATGGAGATGGTGAACAAGATGAAGCCGCTCCACCAGAGCCAGCAGGGTTCCCGCATCGCCTCGGTACACAACGGCTCCAGCTTGTTTACAGGCGATGCAGGCGGAGGCGAAAGCAACATCCGCCGCTACATCATCGAGAACGACTGGCTCGAAGCCATTGTGCAGCTGCCCAACAACCTGTTCTACAACACTGGCATTACCACCTACATCTGGATACTGAGCAACAGCAAAGCATCGCACCGTCAGGGCAAAGTGCAGCTCATCGATGCCGGACAGCTCTACCGCAAGCTGCGCAAGAACCTGGGCAACAAGAACTGCGAATTCGCGCCGGAGCACATCCGGGAGATTGTACAGGTATATGAGGAGATGCAGGCCGTGGAGCGCGAAGGCGACGAAGGCATTGCTGCCAAAGTTTTCGACAACAGCGACTTCGGCTACTACAAAGTAACCATAGAGCGACCGAAGCGCCTGAAGGCACAGTTCACCGCCGAGCGCATAGCTGAGCTGCGTTTCGATAAATCGCTGCGGGAGCCGATGGCCTGGACGTATGCGGAATTTGGTGAGGAAGTTTATACCAACCTTGCCCGGCACGAGAAGGCTATCCTGGACTGGACCGAAAAGCAGGAACTTAACCTGAATGCCAAACAAGCCAAAGCCCTGGTAAACAAAGCCACTTGGCAGAAGCAGCTGGACCTGCTAAACACGGCTACCGAACTCATGCAGGCCATTGGCTCTGAGGAGTACAGCGACTTTAACCTTTTCCGGGAGCAGGTAGAGGCCGCCCTGAAAGCCAGGAAACTGAAACTGTCTGCCTCCGAGAAAAACGCCATCCTGAACGCCGTAAGCTGGTACGATGCCGCAGCAGAGAGAGTGGTGAAGGGTGTAGCAAAACTTTCGGGCGAGAAAATGGTCAGGCTGCTCGACCACCAGGGCTGCACCGAGCAACAGCTGGCCGACTACGGCTACTTTGCCACCGGCAAGTCAGGCGAGTACCTGGAGTACGAAACCGAAAGCGACCTGCGCGATACGGAGAACGTGCCGCTGAATGAAAACATCTACGATTACTTCCTGGACGAGGTGAAGCCGCACGTGCCGGAAGCCTGGATTAATCTAGACGCCACCAAAATAGGCTACGAAATCAGCTTTAACAAATACTTCTACCGCCACAAGCCGTTGCGTAGCATCGAAGAAGTAAGTAGCGATATTCTGGCGCTGGAAGCCGAAAGCGATGGCCTGATAAGGGAGATTTTAACCTTGGTTTGAACCATGATTTTTTTGATTTTGGGAATACTATGATTAAGCAGGAATATCCGGATAGTGAACTGACGGGGAAAATTATCGGCTGCGCGATGGAAGTGCACCGGCACCTGGGAAATGGCTTTCAGGAAGTAGTGTACCAGCGGGCGCTTTCCATTGAAATGACGCTGCAGGGGCTGGAGCATGTACGGGAAAAAGAAATGCCGCTGCAATACAAAGGTTATGAAGTGGGTACGCGCCGGGTAGATTTTTTTGTGATGGACAAAGTGATGGTGGAGCTAAAAGCTGTTATCCAACTGGAAGACGTGCACCTGGCACAAGCCATCAACTACCTCGAAGCATACAAAATGCCGATAGGGCTGCTCATTAATTTCGGTAGTCCTTCGCTGCAGTTTAAAAGGGTGATGAAGCCTAATAAAAAGGGTTGAACTATGATTTGGTTGATTGTATGAAGACTATGAGGAAAAAAGTTTTGAACTATGATTTTTTTGATTGTATGAGGATTATGAGAAAAGGATTACTGTTCTTGAACTATGATTTTATTGATTGCATGAAGACTATGAGAAGACAACGGAATTCAATAAGCCATTAATTTATCGATCCCCAAAATTTGAAAATCATAGTTTATCAAAAAATCAATAAAATCATAGTTCAGAAATGGAAGCAATAGCAGAAGGAGTGCAAGTAGCGAAATATCCTGCCTATAAGGATTCAGGTGTGGCGTGGCTGGGGGAGATTCCGGCGCATTGGGATTGTATTAAAGCAAAGTACTTGTGGAAGGAGAAGATTGAGCTATCTCAAACAGAAGAAGAATCTTTACTGTCTGTTTCTCAATATTTAGGCGTGAATAATCGTGAAGCTGATTCTCGAAGTGAGTCGCTCAAAGGATATAAAAAGGTAGCGGAAAATGACTTAGTTATAAACATAATGCTAGCTTGGTTAGGAGGGTTAGGTGTATCACCGCTCAATGGTGTAGTAAGTCCTGCATATGGGGTTTACCAATTGCTTTCGAAAGCTGATCCTAAGTTTCTTCATTACCTATATCGTACAGACACTTATCTTGATGAATTTGCAAGAAGATCAAGAGGTGTCGTTCCTTCAAGATGGAGAATGTATACTGATGACTTTGGTCAAGTGCTAACTTTGCTTCCCCAAAAAGAAGAACAAACCACAATTGCCCAATTCCTTGACCGCAAAACGGCTCAGATAGACAAAGCCATTGGCATAAAAGAAAAATAGATAGCGCTTCTCAAAGAGCGCAGGCAAGTACTCATCCACAATGCCGTTACAAAAGGGTTGAACTATGATTTATCTGATGGCATGAATACTATAAGGGAAAATCATAGCTCATCAAAAAATCAAAAAAATCATAGTTCAAAACAAATGAAAGATAGCGGTGTAGAATGGATTGGGGAGATACCGGCGCATTGGGAGGTTGTTAGACTGAAATATATTTCAACTGTTCAGAGTGGTGTAACGCTCGGCAAATCTTATACAGGCCAAAATTTACCTACTTACCCCTATTTGCGAGTTGCAAATGTACAGGCTGGTTACTTTAATCTAGATGATTTGGCTGAGATAAAACTACCAAAGCATATAGCTGAAAAGTACTTTGTCAGAGTAGACGACATACTTGTTACCGAAGGCGGAGATTTGGATAAGCTCGGTAGAGGTACGGTATGGAAAGGCGAAATTGATAATTGTTTACACCAAAACCACGTCTTTGCAGTTCGAATAAACAAAGAAGTTGTTTCTCCTGAATATGCTTCAATGTTGATGGAGTCTGACTATGGCAGAAAATACTTTACAAATACTGCAAACAAAACTACTAATCTTGCTTCAACCAACAGTACGAAGCTTGGTAACTTCCCACTAATCGTACCGCCTATATCTGAGCAGCAAGAAATATCAGCTTACGTTGATGAATCTTCGTCAAAATTAGTGACGGCCATCTCTTGCAAACAAAAAGAAATCGAGAAGCTGAAGGAGTATAAAGCGACCATAATCAACAGTGCGGTAACAGGTAAAATAAAGGTCCAACTATGATTTACAGATTCAATGATGAAATGAAAAAATCATGAAATCACAAAATCAAACAAATCAAAGTTCAGATAAAAAAAATAACCATGCCTAGCCTAACCAACGAACAAGCCTTAGAAGCCGCCATCGAAAAGCGCCTGACCGGCACCTGCCTGGAAGAACTGAAGGAGCAGGATAGTCTGCTTTCTACAGTAGCAGAACGGCAGGAAATGTATCGTGGCGGCAATGGCTATTACATTGGTTTACCCAGCGATTTCAATGCAGCGTTTGCCATAGACGAACACCGTTTCTGGCACTTCCTGGAAACAACGCAGGCCGACGAGCTGGCGAAGCTGAAGAAGCAGAGTGACTGGAAACTAAAGATTCTGCAGCGCCTGGACCGTTTGATTAAAAAATATGGCATCCTGCGTATCCTGCGGAAAGGGCTGGAGGTAGACGATGCGCATTTCACGATGCTCTACGTGCTGCCACTGGCCAGCAGTGGCGAGACCGTCCGGAAGAACTTCGAAAGCAACGAATTCAGCGTTACCCGGCAGGTGCGCTACTCGCTGAGCAACCCGCTGGAAGAAATAGACCTGGTGCTTTTCGTAAACGGTTTACCCTTTGCCACCGCCGAGCTTAAAAACCACTGGACGGGGCAGAACGCCAGGGTACACGGGCAGGACCAGTACCGGAAACGCGATACCACGCAGCCGCTGCTGAACTTCGGTCGCTGCATCGTGCATTTTGCCGCAGACACCGACGAAGTGTACATGACCACCAAGCTCAACGGGGGCGGTACTTTCTTTCTGCCCTTCAACCTTGGCAACAACCACGGTAAGGGCAATCCGCCCATCCCGTTCGGGCACAAAACCGCTTACCTCTGGGACGAGGTGCTCACCCGCCAGAGCGTCTCTAACATCATCCAGCATTTCGTCCGCTTCGACGGCAAAGACAGCGATCCGCTTAACCGAAAAACGCTGTACTTCCCGCGCTACCACCAGCTGGATGTTGTACGCAAACTCATCGCCGATGCGAGCAAAAAAGGCGCAGGGCAGACCTACCTGATCCAGCACTCCGCCGGTTCGGGCAAGTCCAACTCCATTACCTGGGCAGCCTATCAGCTCATAGAAACCTACCCGGAAAGCGACAGTACCCCGGGCAGCAAAGGCGTACAGAACCCCTTGTTCGACTCGGTAGTCGTGGTAACGGACAGAAGGCTACTGGACAAGCAGCTCCGGGAAAATATAAAAGAGTTTTCGGAGGTGAAGAACATTGTAGCGCCAGCTTATTCCGCTCAGGAGCTGAAAGAAAGCCTGGAAAGCGGCAAGCGCATCATCATCACCACTATTCAGAAGTTCCCTTTTATAGTAGGCGGTATAGCCGATCTAAGCGACAAACGTTTTGCCGTCATCATAGACGAAGCCCACAGCAGCCAGAGCGGTTCCGCCGCCGATAACATGAACAGGGCCATGGGCAACAGCAACGATGAGGATGAGGACGAGGACCCGGACTCGCAGGACAAGATACTGGCCGCCATGCGCTCCCGGAAAATGCGGGGCAACGCTTCTTACCTGGCCTTCACGGCCACACCCAAAAACAACACGCTCGAAAAATTCGGGGTAAAGCAGGAAGACGGAAAATACAAGCCCTTCCACCTGTACTCCATGAAGCAGGCCATCGAGGAAGGTTTTATCCTGGATGTGCTGGCCAACTACACCACCTACAGGAGCTACTACGAAATAGAAAAATCCATCGAAGACAACCCGCTCTTCGATACCGTAAAAGCGCAGAAGAAACTAAAAGCTTTTGTAGAGCGCAACCCGGAAACCATCGCCACCAAAGCCGAAATCATGCTCGACCACTTCATTACCAAAGTGGTAAACACCAAAAAGCTGAAAGGCAAAGCCAAAGCCATGGTAGCTACGCAGAGCATCGAATCCGCTATCCGCTACTTCCGGGCGCTGGAGAAAATACTGGATAGTAAAGGAAATCCCTTCCGCATCGCCATCGCCTTCTCCGGTAAGAAAAAAGTAGACGGCATCGAATACACCGAAGACGACATCAACAACTTTCCGCCACACCTGGATACCGCTAAGCCGACAGATCCCGGCTACATCAGCGACAAAATTGCCCGGTATTTCAACATGGACGATTACCGTATGCTGGTGGTGGCCAATAAATACCTCACCGGCTTCGATCAGCCCAAGCTCACTGCCATGTATGTGGACAAGAAGCTGCAGGGCGTGCTGGCCGTACAGGCCCTGTCCCGCTTAAACCGCTCGGCCTCATCACTGGGTAAGAAAACCGAAGACCTGTTTGTGCTGGACTTCTTTAATTCAACAGAAGATATTAAAGCAGCCTTCGACCCCTTCTACACCGCTACCACCCTCAGCAAAGCCACCGATGTAAACGTACTGCACGAACTCAAGAGCAGTCTCGACGATGCCGGTGTGTATGAGTGGTCGGAAGTGGAGGACTTCACCGAAAAGTATTTCCAGGAACTGGATGCCGACAAGTTCCTGAGTCCCATTATCCAGGTAGCAGAAGAACGTTTCAATTCCGACCTGGAGCTCGACGACAAGCAGAAAGCAGATTTCAAAATCAAGGCAAAGCAGTTCGTCAAGATTTACGGGCAAATGGCCTCCATTATGCCGTTTGAGATGGTGAAGTGGGAAAAGCTGTTCTGGTTCCTGAAGTTCTTAATCCCGAAGCTCATCATCCTCAATCCGGCAGACGATGCCCTGGATGAGCTGTTAAACTCCGTTGACCTTTCTACTTACGGACTGGAAAGAGTGAAGCTGAGCGCCAATCTGGGGCTGGATGCAACCGAGTCAGAGCTGGAGCCTCAGAACGCCAACCCGAGAGGAGCGCATGGGGGAGATAAAGAAGAGAATCCGCTGGACCTGATTATACAGGCGTTTAACGAGCGCTGGTTTCAGGGATGGGAGGTAACCCCGGAAGAGCAGAAAGTAAAGTTTGTGAACCTCGCCCAAAGTATGAGGACCCATCCGGACTTTAAAGAAAAGTATGCACAGAACCCGGACACGCTGAACCGAGAAATTGCCTTCAACAAGATATTCGACGAGGTGATGGCCAAGCAGCGTAAAAACGAACTGGACCTCTACCGGCTTATTTCCAAGGACGATGCCTTTAAGGTAGCGATGCTGGATACGCTGAAGCGGATGCTCAGGGCGGCGTAACCAGCAACATAAAGTATAACAAGAGGAACAAGAACAGCTAAAAATATCCGGTATGCCTGATAAGCCTGAGAAAAAGCCACTCGAAGAGCAGCTGTACAGCAGTGTTTCGCATCTGATCGAACTAGCCCGCCTGAAAGTGATAGCCAGCGTGAATACCACGATGGTAACGACT
The DNA here is from genome assembly GCF_003347595.2 of Botryobacter ruber. GTDB lineage: Bacteria > Bacteroidota > Bacteroidia > Cytophagales > Hymenobacteraceae > Pontibacter > Pontibacter ruber_A. The sequence goes on from NZ_QCZK02000025.1 coordinate 18,697, forward strand.
TATTTCGAAATAGGCAGACTCATTGTAGAGCACGAGCAGCAGGGGGAAGAACGGGCTGCTTATGGGAAAGGAACGTTAAAACAATTGTCTATTAAACTTTCTGATAAATTTGGAAAAGGGTTTTCCGTGGAGAACCTGGACAGGATGCGTTTTTTCTACAAGGTATACGCCAACCAGAATTCGTCAACACTGTTGACGAATTTGAGTGACAAAGCTCCAGAAGCAAATTCCGCAACACTGTCTCGGAATTTCCAATTGTCGTGGTCGCACTATATAAAACTGATGCGGATTGAAAACCCGGATGAGCGTCGGTTTTACGAAATAGAGAGCATCGAAAACAACTGGAGCCTGCGCGAACTGCAGCGGCAGTTCGACAGCGCCCTGTACGAGCGCCTGGCCTTGAGCCGAGACAAAGCGCAGGTAAAGCAATTGGCTGAAAAAGGGCAGCAGGTACAACAGCCGCAGGATATCATCAAAGACCCGTACGTGCTGGAGTTCCTGGGGCTGAAGGAGGAGGCCGCTTTCTCGGAATCGAAGCTGGAAAATCGTATTATTGACGAACTGCAGCACTTTTTGCTGGAGCTGGGAAAGGGCTTTGCCTTTGTGGGGCGGCAGGTGCGGTTTACCTTCGATGAAAAGCACTTCCGGATAGACCTGGTGTTTTACAACCGCTTCCTGCGCTGTTTCGTGTTGCTCGACCTGAAGATTGGCGAAGTAAGCCACCAGGACCTGGGCCAGATGCAGATGTATGTCAACTACTACGACCGCTTTGTAAAAACCGACGACGAAAACCCAACCATCGGCATCATCCTCTGCAAAGAGAAAAATAAAGCCCTGGTAGAAATTACCTTGCCCAAAGAAAACAACCAGATTTTTGCGAGTAAATATCAAACTTTTCTGCCGAGCAAGGAAGAGCTGAAGGCGGTACTGAATGATACAGTGAAGGATGATGAAAATATTGGTGGTGAGGCATGAAAGGGTATTTATTTTCTGATTATTTGCATAATTTAACCGTCAGCAGAAAGCGTTAGAAACAATGGGTAAATATTTGAGAGGCTGGAGGGCTTATTTGCTTTTCTTGCCAGGCGTGATAGGGGTGCTGCTTTTCGAAAGTGCTATTCCGGGAAAGGAGAGTCAGCTGCGCATTTCTCCTGTTTTCAACATCCTGTTAGTCTTTAATTTGGCGTTAGTAGTAAGTGTAAATGCTTACTTTGTGGTGGCGTTTGAGAAAGCCACAGTTCCAAAACGCAGGTACCTTACCCTGAATGCGCTGCTTCCGGTAGCCTTCCTGGTTCTGTACTTTTTGTTTGTCGTGTATAGCAGCTTTGCAAAGTACCAGGTGCAGCATGTCCAGCAAGTAGAGCCCGTCAGAACGATACATCTGGGTTTTATGAATTATTTAATTCTCGGGATGTTGCTATATGCGGCTGTCAATTTCCTCTATTTGAATAAAGAACTGGTAATGGGGCGCATCCGCAGAATAGAAGATCAGGCACAGCAACTGCAGTTAAGTAACAAGTTCTTACTTCCAATGAAGCGTATAACCAGAGCTGCTCTGCTGACTGCTCTGGGCCTTTTTGTACTTGTTGTATTTATTGACCTGAAGATGCTTTTCTTCTAAACAGTAGCCTAAGCGTCTTATTCTTAGCAAAAGAAACCAATTTATAAAAGGACGCTTGTTTGATGGCTCCTGTCTGGAGCTATTTTATGCCCCAGCCCAAATAAAAACAACCGGATTGCTGTCAAAAACCGCGACAGGCAATCCGGTTGTTTTTTATGATAGAAGGCTTGCGTTAGAACCTAATTGCTGTTCCTCCCATAGGAAGGCTAACTACCGGAATTTATAATCCACTTTTGGCAGCTGCGACAGCACCGGGGTGTCCAGGTCGAGTGCTTTGGCTCTTCCGTCTGTTGCTGGTGCAACGGTGCCATGGTTTTTCAGGTAGTCCTCCAGCACATCGTGTACGGTGTAGTTCATTACCTGGGGCTCCCGGGCGTGGGGCATACGGCAAAGCATGTGGTCGGGCTCACCGCTTCTGCGGCAGGCAGCCAGGGTGTACTCCCGCTGCAGGTCCAGGGGTTTGCCGCCTACCGTGATAGACTGCACCCGCTGCCCTTTCGGGGCATTGGCGTTAAACGTCATCTCCATGCCGGAGAAGCGGATAACCCACCCGCCGAAGCGCTCGAGCGGCTTGTGGGCAAATACATTGTGCAGTTCCTGCTCCATCCAGTCGTGCAGCTGCTGCCCGGTGGCCTTGCCTGTTTTCACGTTTTCGTTAACGGGCAGCATGTTCCAGACATCGCTGTAAGTAATGGCTGCTTTGCCGGTTGCATCCGGAACGATGGGGGTGCTGAAACGGAAGCCGTTAGAGATGGCGATGTCGGCGCCGGTTTTCCAGCGCAGGGCGTCGGTAATCATATTGTCCATGGCATTTTCTACTACCAGGTAGCGGTAGAGCGGTGTGGTGGTATAGCCCAGCACACGGTCCATCTTTTCCTTATAAGGTGCCATCTGCTCCGTTACTACCTGCTGCACGGCTGCGTCTGCGGGGTAACGGGCAGGGTCTACTTCTATCAGCTCATACCGCTGCCCTACAATTTTGCCATTTTTTACATCCAGGTCGAGGCGGCCCACAAAGGAGGCAAACGCGCCCGGTTCCAGCACCTGGGCATACTTGCGCTTCAGGGGCTGGCGAATACGTTCGTGGGTATCGTTGCCCAGGATAAAGTCTACGCCCTGCACGTACTCCTGGTCAGCCAGGTGGAGCTGTTTGGAAATACCGATGTGCGTTACCAGAAACAGGACATCTACCTGCTGCTCTTCCTTTAGTTCTTTGATCAGAGCCTCCAGGTTGTCTTCCACTTGTTTAAAAACAAGGCCTTTGCTGAAGGAAGGGTTCTGACGCACAGGCACCTCCGGGTCGTTATAAGAGATGAACCCCAGCTTAACGCCTTTCACTTCCTTTACCAGGTAGGGCGGGTAAACTGTGGCAGCACTGGCTTCGTCGTACATGTTGGCGCTGATAACGGGTTTGCCGTAGGCCTGCAGCACCTCGCGCATTTTCCGGCTACCGAATATTACTTCCCAGTTGCCCGGTATCAGGAAATCGTAGTCCATGGCGTTGATCACCGGGCCAAAAACTTCCCCTTCCGACAAAGCTGCCACGGCACTGCCCTGTATCAGGTCGCCACCGTCCAGGATGACGGTGCCACCGGGGTTTTCGGCTTTTACCTGTTTGAAAATTGTCTGCAGATGGGCCATGCCGCCGCGCTCCCTGAAAACAAATTCACCGTCCTCGATAAACATCTCCTGGTGGGGCAGCAGCTGGCCATGTATGTCGGCAGTCTGCAGGATCGTAATGGTTTCGGTGCCATCTGCATTTGCCTGAGTTTCGTCGGGATGCGAGCTCTGGCAGGAGACGAGTAGGCTCATGGCAAAGAGAAAAAGGATGGTGAAAAGGCTAAAATCTGCTTTATATGTCATACTCTTCGATATTTATTTTTAATCATACTATTCAAAAAGGCACACACCTCCTGCATGTCCTTTCTGATGTTTTTAGTGGTGGTTAATTTAACAGGCAGTATTACAGCTCCACCGTCCGGAAGCCCTGTTGCTGCAGTTCGAACATAAAAGTTAAGCCGTTCGGGACAACCTCTACGCCCTCCACGAGGGTGGCCGGGTCGATGTTGAACTTTTTCAGGGACATGCCGCAGACTTTATAATTGATACCTGCTGCCTGACCCTTCGCAAATTCCTGCGCCATGTCGCTGCCTTTCACAAACGCTTCCACCGACTTGCCGCATGCCATCACCACAAATTCACCGCGATGAAAGTGGCTCTCTGCGGTTATGCTCTCTGCCGTATGTACAGCGGCTTTCAGGTGGTTTGGCTGGCTGATGAGCACCGCGTAATTTGTTTTGCCAGCCTTCGCGGCTGTTGCTGCGGTTGCCTGTGTGCCTGTTGCAGCTGTTGTGCAGGAGCCCAGCAGGAACAGCAGGCCCCCTGTAAGTACTGCCGCATAGCTGCCAGCGCGAACTCCTTTGCTGGTTTTACCAGGCTTGCTGCTGCGCTGCAGTAATTGGTCGAGGCCGTAATACCGGGCACCGTTCACGATAAAGAAAAGCAGCATGCCCAGCAGCGCGATGTTCTTGAACAGCGGGCCACTACCGGCGGCATTCGCTACCTGCACCGTCAGGGTAATGGGGATGAGGATGAAGAGCAGCAACAGGGCTGCCAGCTTTGTCCGGAAGCCCAGCAGCAGCAGGATGCCGCCGGTAAGCAGACCGATACCGGAAAGGATTATCAGCGTTTCTGCGGGTGCTATCCAGGTAGCCAGATGTCCCAGGGGCGCTTTTTCGAGTCGGGCGGTAGCGCCGGCAGTCTGGAAAAGGTGGTTGATACCTGCTATAATAAAAATAAGGCTGCTCATGATGCGCAGCACCAGGAATGATATTTTTTGAAAGAATGTGGTTTCCATGTTTTCGGTTTTTCTCTAAATGAAGTGAATAGAAGTGAATAGAAAATGGCTGTGCCGTTCCGGTACAGAACAACAGGCACAGTGCTGCAGCGGCGGTACTTAAAGCTTCAGCCGCTGCAAATGCATGCGGGCACGCTTGTCCGATAAAGGGTAGGGCCGTTTCATTTTTATAAACCTGGCGCGAACGTCTTCGTTCGTGTCTGCTAATCGCGGCCTTTGGCCGGAGTGAATAGCCTGTAGAGTGGTTCCCGGCGGCCAGAGGCCGCAGAATATTCATCACGAGCGAGGACGCTCGCGCCATTTTACCAGAATGAAACAGTCCTGCGCTGCAGGGGGGACTTTCCCTGCTATTGAAAGGATAGGCGTAATGTCAGTACATTAAGAAAACCGGGGAGGATCGGGCTCTGTCTCCAGGTCGGGCGAGAGGTGAGTTCGGGCAGGAGAGGCAATGGTGGCAGGTGCAGCAGAAAAATGAAGGTATGTTTCTGCCTGTTGCGTGTTCAGAACTGCAAAAAGCTGCGGGCTGCAGTCGGTGGTTGTGCCGGAGCCGCGTTGTTGCTCCTGCTGTGTCTGGTGCTTCAGGCATTTTTTAGCGCAGGTATGTTTTAGGTTGCGCTTGATGTTACAGGTTTTCGTCAGCTTCGGCTTCTCCACACCCGTTAAGCTGTTCACGCTCCTGCCGGGTTGCGGCAGGGTGAAAAGCAGGAGCAGTGTGCTGATAAACAAAAGCAGGTAACGCATCATAAGTAATCCAGACAAACCTGGTTTCAGGTTAGTTCATGTAAAAGTACAAAAATACTGGTTTAATAGCCACAGCACCAGGTAAAATGGCTTCCGGAAACCAGGTTGTTTTACAAAGGTAGCACGCAGCTGCTGCGTGTTCAGTGACTTTTGTCACGTAAGGGGTCCGGCGAAGCAGCGCTTTTTTCATTCTGCTGCACCAGCCACCACAGCCACTGCTCCGGCTGCAAGGCAGGAACGAGCTAAAAAAGCTTCCCTAGTGGGGAAGCCTTTTCCGTAACATGCCGTAGGCGAGGGTGCCCAGGATGGCACTGAACAACACGACCAGGATAACACTGAACCCGCCTCCGATCAGGGTGTACATCGGTCCCGGGCAGGCGCCTGTCAGGGACCAGCCCAGTCCGAAAATGATACCGCCAAAGAGGTAGCGCGGGATGCTCCTGTTTTTGGGTGTAAAAGTTATCGGGTCGCCTGCTGTAGTGCGCAGCTTGAACTTCTTGATAAGGTAAACGCTGATCGCGCCCAGCGTTACAGCCGAACCGATAATGCCGTACATGTGAAAAGCATCGAACCGGAACATTTCATAAATCCTGAACCAGGAGATGGCCTGGGATTTTGTCATGATAATCCCAAACAGGGTACCGATAGACAGGTAACTTAAATATTTCATTTCTTTTAAGAATTAAAGGGTTAAAATAACCGGAAGCAACAGGTACGTCATCAGCAGGCCTCCGATAAAAAAGCCGATAACGGCAATCAGGGACGGAAGCTGCAGGTTGCTCAGGCCACTGATGGCATGGCCCGACGTACATCCGCCGGCATAGCGCGCTCCGAAACCAATCAAAAATCCGCCCAGTACCAGCACTACAAAACCACGCAGGGTGAGCAGGCTTTCCCAGCTGAAAATTTCGGTGGGCAGGTAGTTTTCCCCGGCATTACGGATACCCAGTTCCTGTAACTTCACCACGGTATCCTGGGCCAGTGGGATAGGGTCGGGCTGCTGAAGCCAGGTAGATGCAATAAAACCACCCAGTACGGCTCCCAGTACGAACACGAGGTTCCAGACCTGTTTCTTCCAGTCAAAATCAAAAAAGTCGCTTACCCTGCTTCCGCCGCCAATGGCACAGGTTGTTCTTAACGTATCGGACACGCCAAAGCTCTTGCCGACAAACAGCAGCAGGATCATGGTTAAAGAAATTAAAGGGCCGGCTACGTACCATGGCCATGGCTGGCTCATCCAATCAATCAGTTGTTCCATTCTTTATTTTTTAATATATGTAAAGCGCCTGGTTGCAGTAGGCTAATAAATTATTTATACAAAAGTACAATTATATTCGCAGGCTGACAGTGACATTTATCACAGAGTAAGCCTGTAATCGGCAGGACTGTTTCGTGCTTTTATTCCGGGCGCGGGCAAGGTACCTTTGCGCCAGGAAAATCTTCTCTTTGGAGCGAAAGTAGGGTAGGGTACCGCCTGAAAAAAAGCTAGCCGGTACAAAATGAACGTACCGGCTAGCCTGTATGTATTTCTCCGCAGCGGCTTACTTGTTCTTAAGCTCCGTTACAGCTTCGCTCATATCCAGCACTTCGACCGGTAGCAGGCTTTCCAGCACACTGCTGCCTGCCGCTGAACGGTAGCCACCGGCGCAGTGCACTACAACGGGTTTATCTGTCGGGATTTCGTTTGCCCGCTCCCGCAGTTCCGGCAGCGGAATGTTGATGGAATTTTCAAAAAACTTCCCAGCTTTTGTTTCGCTGTCATTCCGGATGTCGACAACCGTGTAAGCCTGCTCATTGGCTTTAAACGTTTCTTTGTTAAAGCTTTTGCTCGTTTCGGCGCCTTCCTGCCTGTCATACACAAAAGCGCCTGCTATTAACAACTCATAACCAATTTTGGCAGCTTTGGCAATCAACTCCTCCAGTTGCTCACCGGTTTCTGCTACCAGGTAAAAACGCTCATCCGGGCCCACGATGCTACCCAGCCAGGTTTCAAACTTGTTGCCATTCTGGATGTTGATAGCGCCTTTTAAGTGGCCTTTTTTGAAAATACCTTCCGGGCGTCCGTCCACTACAAGAACATCCTTTTCAGGTGCCGTATTTTTATCCAGCCTTGTTACGCCCTTCAGCGACTCCTGCCAGGCAGGTGCTCCCTTTTTGTTCAGGGCCACATCGTAACCAAAGTATTTCGGTATGAAAGGCTGGTCTGCCGTCAGTACTTTCACAAATTCGTCTTCGCTCATCTGCTGCAGGGCATAATTAGTAGCTTTCTCTGCACCAATGGTACTGCTGTTGGCTTCGCTCAGGCCTTTGCCGCACAGGGTACCTGCGCCGTGCGCCGGGTATACCAGCACATCGTCATCCAGCTTCATGAGTTTTTCGCGGGTGCTGTGGTACATCTGGCGGGCCAGTTCCTCCCGTTTGGCTGTAATGTTGCCTGCACGCTCGCGGAGGTCCGGGCGGCCTACGTCCCCGATAAACAGCGTATCGCCTGTAAAAACGGCTACGTCTTTCCCTTCGTGTTCCAGCACAATGCTGATGCTGTCGGGGGAGTGACCGGGGGTGTGCAGCGATTTTAACTTAATTTCGCCCAGCTGCAGCTCCGCCCCCTCGTCAAACGCCTGGTGCGGATAATCTGCTCCCAGCAGGCTGTGCACGTAAAGGGTAGCACCTGTCTGTTGGTGTATTTCCTGGTGCGCGCTCACAAAGTCGGCGTGCGGGTGCGTTTCTATCACGCCCACAATTTTAGCGTTGTTGCTGCCCGCGAAATCATAATATGGTTGCGGGTCGCGTGCAGGATCGATTAACACCACTTCCCTGGTTTCTTCACTCAGGATCGCATAGCCATATTGCGCTAAGCCTTTATCTTCAAACTGTTGTATTTTCATTGGTCTTTCTGTTTTAGGTAAATTCTTTTGCTTACATCTGAATTTCTATACAAAGGTATAGTATACGTCAGCCCCGTTCAGTGATGTATGTCACACAGGAGTATGTCTGCTGCAGGTACTGTTCCAGGTAAGCTACGGGTGCCAGCACTTAAAATGTAAGCTGCGTCACAAAATTGAAATGATGAAAGTTGGTGTTATAGTACATGCGGTTTAGCGCAATGTCGGTGGCGGGTGTAGCCCTGCCTACATAGAGAAACCTGAAGCTGAGCCCGTCGAGCACGGGTTTTGCCGGTTTGTAGTGCAGGTCGGCTACCCATCCCCAGTAGGCTGCTGCGCCGTACTTGTTGTGCTGGTAATCGGCAGGTGACGGAATCCAGGATTTGGCCAGTGCTGCCTCAGAAGAGAAGCTTTCTGACCATTGCTTCCGTATTTTCCCCACCAGCAGATCGGAGTTGCCTGTACCTTCCATTCTGCCCCGTGGCAGGGTGGCAAAGAACTGCTCGCGCCCCAATTCCTTCGGGAAAAGGAAGCGAGCGTTTTTACCGGTGTGCAGGTAGTTGAGCGACAGGTGCCAGTCTGCCGGTTCGTACGCCAGCATGCCGCCCAGCAGCCACTGCTGCTGGTCCGGGAAATAAGCCTGCGTATATTCCGGGTTGCCGCCATTGCCTGCCCGGAACTGGTAAAGGCCTTCAACGCCCACCTTTACCTGTGGCCTCAGGTGCACCACTGCCCGGCCGTAGCTGTTGTTCGACACATTCTCAATCAGGTAATTCCAGGCTTCAGCGCTGAAGCGGCTACCAGGGTGATACTGTAAACCGGCAACGCCAACACCGCTCGTGCGGGTGTGATGTGCGTATCCGGATGGGTTGCCGTCTGCATCCACTCCCGTAGAATACAGACCGATTACTTCATCGGCAGGAAGCCACTCCACGGTACTGCGGGGCGAGAAATGATCGAACCAGGCAAGCGAAATTAACGCTTTCTCCTGAAGCGGAATCCGAACCTCCACCCCCTGGAAAGAATAGGGCTTCATGCGGCCGTCCTGCGGGTTCAGGAGTGGCGAAGTAAAACTAAACCTGCCTGCTTTTGCCTGAAGCCACTTCGTGTTGTACTCGAGGTACAGTTCGTCCAGTCGGTCCAGGTCAGCCTTGTTTTCCGGGTTCTTTATATCGAACAGCTCCAGCTCCAGTTTGGGTAATTTTCCGGAGACGGGGTCAGGCTGCGTTAAATCAGACGAAAACAGGTTGTAGGTGAACAAGCCGGCAATACCTAACCTGAAACCATGGTAGGGTGCTGTTTGGTAGCTGATTTCAGCACCTACAGCGTTGGCATAGTTATCGGGCAGGGAGCGGTAGTTGCGGGTGGCCATAAAGTAATTGCGTACATGGCCACCTACTTTGCCCCTTGTAAATAACTCCTTTACACTGTGTATTTCTGCGGTATCAGCTGGTTCTGCTACCTGGTGTTCCTGTCCGGCGGCAGTTCCCCGTGCCAGGAAAAGCAGGAGAACAGCCGCCAGTACCTGTAGTTGCTGCATCGTGTTTACCGTGGTTTTAGTTTAAATGATAGGTCATGAGCGGACGAATACAATGGTTGACCAGTGTTTCGGCAATGCTGCCATAAAACAGGTGGCTGATGCCTTTGCGGGCATGGGTGCCAATGAGCACAAGGTCCATCTCCGTTGCCTGGTTAAAGTTGCGGACACCTGCCGGTACCTTGTTGTTGTGGTGCAGGTGCAGTTCGAAGTTCTGCAGCCCCAGGTGCTCGGCAAAGGCCTGCATCTCCTGCTTTAGTTGCAGGCTTTGCTGTTCATCTTCCTTGTCTGTGATTTGCAGCAGGTGGAGCCTGGCGTTAAACAGCTGTTGGAAAAGTTTGATTTTGGCGATACTTTTTTCCGGTTGCTTTTCTGCTTTAAAATCTGCTACCCACAGCAGGTTATGAATAGGCGTGACGGAGGCGTTCGCATGCACCGTGATTACCGGAACCTCGGTATACCGTACCACATGCTGTGCCTCTGAGCCCGATATTTTTTCCAGCCACCCGTCAGCGCCTTCTGTGCCCATCAGTACCAGGTCTATCTGGTGGTGTGCCGTATAGCGGGCAAGGGTGGTGGTAAGGCCCCCGTACAGGACTTCACTGGTAAATTTGAAGTCCACGTGCTGTTTCAGCTCTGTAAATAGTTGTTGGACCTTTTGCTCCTGTGCCCGGAAGGCGCTTTTGTCAATCGTATCCGAGGTGTCGACAGAGCCTCCCCATTCAGCTGCATTTACTTCAATTACATGCACCAGGTGCGTATTAATGGGAGTCGTCTCCATCAGGAAGGTTAAAAACTCGATTGCTCTGAAGGCTACCGGTGTAAAATCTACCGGCACCATTACGTTTAATTTTTTTTCCATTTTGTTAAAAAGCCGGCATTATTGCCTGTTGGCTATAGGGTTTTGGTGAATTATGCTTTTTCCTGATGCAAAGGAACAGGAAATGCCGGCCCTGTTCAGTGACATTGGTTACACAGGCAGTGTTAAATAATGCTTGATCTTTTGGAGAGGTGCTGTGGCAATGGTGGCAGGTGCAGACCGTTTTTTTCTGTAAGTGCAGGCTGCCGGCTGGCAGAAACCCGGCCTGCAAGCCGGACCGGCTGAAATAGCCCCAACTGCAGGCCGTTAAGACTTCAGCCACTTCATGGCTGCCGTCATGCTGGAGAAGTTCTGGAAAGCAATAGCGGACTTTTTGTTTCTTTTTTTTAACGCTTCAAAGTAGCTCGCCACTCTTATTTCCCGTTCCAAATCGGGCGAGATAATGCGGGCCATCCGCTTCAGGCATGTGTCCTGCAGGTCACGGTCAAACTCGTCTATCACTGTAATGTACTCTTCGTCACTTACGTCAATAACGGCCTTGCTGCAATCAAACAATAGCTTCTTTATGCCATAGCCGCCTATGGTCGCAGATATCCTTTTAAAGGTATCGTGAATTTGTACTAAAGTAAAATCCTGTATATCCGGGCATTCAGCGCACAAAATATCGTTAGAGGCATCATAATGCAATTTTATGAGGCCGTTATTATACAAAACCATAAAGAGAAATTGTTATTTGCTATTACAAGGTATACGTTTTTAACGGCAAACGGTCTCTTTAATTAATTAAATTTTGTGTGTGTATAACAACATTTGGCCAACGGCTGTTTTTCCGGGGTTTCCGTAAATTTGAATGTAAACATGCTCATATTTCACTATAGGCGCTTTTATATATAAATTTCTTATATTACCTCCTGAAAAAAATTTGCACCTTCTTTGTACAAGGCGATTTAAGAAAGCAGCATGAAAATCCGCTACACCTTCCTCTTCCTTCTTATCCTGTTACTTTCCGCATTTCAGAAACCAACTGATGCCAACTTTAAGAAAATGGCTGACAAGGTTTTGGTGCGACCTGCCAAAACACAGGAAGGAGAGCCGTATTCTGTCAGGATACGGGTTATTTCTGACAACATAATACAGGTGCTGGCTTTGCCCGACAGTACGCCGGGAGCTACAAACAGCCTGATGGTAGTGGGGGCGGACAAGCCACTACCGGCCTGGAAACTGAAAAAGAACGGAGAGACACTGAGGGTGCTGACAAAAGAGCTGCAGGTGGAAATAGCTGCAAGTACAGGCGATGTTATATTTCGCGATAAATACGGACGTGAGCTTGTAAAAGAAGCCTCGGGCAGCCACCCGGGCTTTTCACCGGTAACCTATGGCAGCGAACAAACCTACCAGGTGCAGCAGGCATTCCAGGTTGCTGATGATGAAGCTTTTTACGGGCTGGGCCAGCACCAGGCGGGCCTGATGAACTACCGGGGCTGGCAGGTAGATTTAACGCAGTACAACTCGGTAGCGGCAGTGCCTTTCCTGGTGTCGAGCAAGAACTACGGCATTCTCTGGGACAATAACTCCATCACCAGGTTTGGCGACGTGCGCCCTTACCGCCAGTTGTCGGACTTTGCGCTCTACGATAAATACGGCAATCCGGGAGCCCTTACGGCTACGTATGTCTCGGCTGAAAAAGCCGGAAAAGCGCCTGTCGTTCGTCCTGAAAAGCAGCTGAACTATGAATTCCTGGAGCAGCAGAAAGATTTTCCGGAAGGCTACGCGCTGCAGGGAGGCAACGTGACCTGGGAAGGTTTTATTCAGTCCGGCGAAACCGGCACGCACCGTTTCCTGATGCCGGCTTCCGGCTATGTAAAAGTCTGGCTGGATGGGCAGCTGCTGCTCGACAGGTGGCGGGAGGCCTGGAACCCCGGTTTTTCAAATTTTAAATACGAGCTGCAACAAGGGAAAAAGCATGCCCTTAAAATTGAGTGGCAGCCCGATGGCGGGCAGTCGTATATCGCGCTGCGTTACCTGCCGCCACAATCTGCTGCAGCAGCCTCCACAGTCTCTTTTGCTTCTGAAGCAGGAGATGAACGAAATTACTACTTCGTGTATGGCAATAACCTGGATGAAGTTATACGTGGCTACCGGGAGCTGACGGGCAAGGCGCAGGTGATGCCGAAGTGGGCGATGGGCTTCTGGCAGAGCCGCGAACGCTATAAAACCCAGGACGAGCTGCTAAGCGTGGCACAGGAGTTCCGCAGGCGGCAGATTCCCATCGACAACATTGTGCTCGACTGGTCTTACTGGGAGGAGGACCAGTGGGGGAGCCAGCAGTTCGATAAAAGCCGCTTTCCCGATCCGGAAGGTATGGTGAAGCAGGTGCACGACCTGGATATGCAGCTGATGATTTCGGTGTGGCCCAAGTTCTACGAAGGCATCGACAACTACAAGCTTTTTGACGCCAAAGGCCTGCTTTACAAAAAGAGCATCGACGAAGGCATCCGCGACTGGATTGGCAAAGGTTATGTCTCCACGTTTTACGATGCCTTTAACCCCGAAGGGCGGCAGCTGTTCTGGGACCTGCTCAAAATCAACCTCCAGACCAAGGGCATAGACGCCTGGTGGCTCGATGCGACGGAACCCGACATTTTATCGAACACGACCATCGAACACCGCAAGCAGCTCATGAACCCGACCTACCTGGGGCCGGCTGAGAAATATTTCAACGCCTATCCGCTCATGAACGCCAAAGCCATTTACGAAGGCCAGCGCCGCGACTTTCCCGATAAGCGCGTCTTCATCCTGACCCGTTCTGCTTTCGGCGGACTGCAACGCTACGGCGCCGCCATCTGGAGCGGCGATATAGCAGCTACCTTCGAGGAACTGGGCCGCCAGATTCCGGCCGGCCTGAATGCTTCGCTCTCCGGCATCCCGTACTGGACCACCGACATCGGCGGCTTTTTTGTGGAAGACAAGTACGACCGTCCGGCCCCAAAAGGCGAGGCGCTGGAGGAGTGGCGGGAGCTGAACACCCGCTGGTACCAGTACGGCGCCTTTACGCCGCTGTACCGCTCGCACGGGCAGAAGCCGTTTCGGGAGGTGTTTAATATAGCCCCCGAAGATCACAAGGCTTACCAGTCTATTGTGTATTACAACAGGCTGCGCTACCGCCTGATGCCCTACATCTACTCCCTTACCGGGCAGGTGTACCACCAGGATGGCACCATCATGCGGCCCCTCGTCATGGATTTCGGACAGGATAAAATCGTGCGGAATATCAGCGACCAATTCATGTTCGGGCCAGCGCTGCTCATAAACCCGGTGTACGAAGCCAACGCCACCACCCGCAGCCTCTACCTGCCTGCCGGCACCGGCTGGTATAACCTCTACGACGGCCGCTACACACCAGGCGGGCAACAGCTAACGGCGGCAGCTCCTTACGAAACCATGCCTATTTATGTGAAAGCAGGCGCCATCATTCCCTACGGACCGGAACTGCAATACACAGGAGAGAAGCCTGCCGATATTATCACACTTTACGTGTATAGCGGCCAGGACGGCAGGTTTGAGCTGTACGAGGACGAGAACACGAACTACAACTACGAAAAAGGAAAGTTTGCCACCATCCCCTTCACCTACAACGACGCCAAAAAGCAGTTAACCATCGGTAGGCGCGAAGGCAGTTTCGAGGGTATGCTGCAAAACCGCACGTTTAACATCATCTATGTGGATTCGAACAAGCCCAGGAAGCTGGATTTTGAGGCAAAACCAGACAAGGTGGTGCAGTACTCGGGTAAGGCGAAAACGGTGAAGCTCAGGTAAATCCTGGTCTGAAGCTGGATTTGTTTGTTTAACCGGTTTTCCATTCGACATTCCGGGCCGGCAAAAAGGAAATAAATGCCGATGCGAGTGCCTGCCGGGTGGTAGCTGCAGCTCCTGCAGCTTGTGTTTAATAAGAACGATTCTAAACAGTGGGAGTGACTAACATCCGTTAAAATCATTTCGTATTTCAGGATGCCGCTGCAGGGCAGTAACCTTCGGGATATGTCTTGCCTACAGCAAATGGCTTTGCAGGAGCACAGCTTAAAATCAAACGACCTGAACTATGGCAAACAACCCCATCTCTCCACCTCCAAAAGAAAAAATTACCCTCAGCATCAATGGAACGGAACAGCAGCTCGAAGTGGCGGTGTGGACGTCCATTCTCGACCTGCTGCGCGAGTACCTGCACCTGACCGGTACCAAGAAAGGCTGCGACCACGGCCAGTGCGGCGCCTGCACGGTGCTGCTCGACGGCAAGCGCATCAACTCCTGCCTTACGCTGGCCGTGATGCATGACGGTTCCGAGATCACGACCATCGAAGGCCTGGCAGGCAAAGGAGAACTGCACCCGGTGCAGCAGGCTTTCATCGAGCACGACGCTTTTCAGTGCGGCTACTGCACCCCCGGCCAAATCTGCTCTGCCATCGGGCTTATCAACGAGGGCAAAGCGAAAACAACTGACGATATCCGCGATTTGATGAGCGGGAACATCTGTCGCTGCGGGGCCTATGTGAACATTGTAAACGTGGTGCAGGAAGCGCTGGAAAGGAGCAAAGCCCAATGAGAAGCTTTACCTACGCCCGCGCCAAAGACGCTGCCGATGCCGTCAACGAAATCGCGCTGCACAAGGAAGCCCGGTTCATAGCTGGCGGCACGAACCTGCTCGACCTGATGAAGATCGACGTGATGCACCCGGCGCACCTCGTGGACATTACCCGCACCAGCCTGGATACAGTAGAGGCTACGGCTTCAGGAGGCTTGAAACTTGGCGCCCTCGTCACCAACGCCGACACGGCCTACCACCCGGAAGTAGAGCAGCGTTACCCCTTGCTGGCACATGCCATCCTGGCCGGGGCATCAGCACAAATCCGCAACAAGGCCACCGACGGCGGAAACCTGCTGCAACGCACCCGCTGCTATTACTTTTACGACCTCGCCACCCCCTGCAACAAACGCGAACCCGGTTCCGGCTGCGCTGCCATTAACGGCTTCAACCGCATCCACGCCATCCTGGGCACAAGCGAGCAGTGTATTGCCACGCATCCTTCGGATATGGCTGTTGCCCTGGCGGCCCTCGATGCCGCAGTACATGTAACCGGTCCAGGTGGGGAAAGAACAATGAAGGTTACCGATTTCCACCGGCTGCCGGGCGACACGCCGCACCTGGATACCAACCTGAAAGAAGAGGAGCTGATTACCGCCATCGAACTGCCTGCCAAAGGCTTTTCCTCCCATTATAGTTACCTGAAAGTGCGTGACCGGGCATCTTATGCCTTTGCGCTGGTGTCGGTGGCGGTGGGGCTGGAACTGGAGGAAAACACCATCAAGGAGGCGCGCATCGCCCTGGGCGGCGTAGCCCACAAGCCCTGGCGAGTGCCGGAGGCAGAGGCACTGCTGAAAGACCAGCCCGCCACCACCGAAAACTTTCGGAAAGCAGCAGAGGCAGTGGTGGCAGGTGCAAAAGGCTTCGGGCACAACACATTTAAGATTGAACTGGCGAAGCGCTCCGTGGTGCGCGCTTTGCAAACAGCTAAAGAAAGGGAGGCAGCGGCATGAAAACCGAACGGACAGGCAGAGAAACGAACCGCGTTGACGGGCGCGCCAAGGTAACCGGCGAAGCAAAATACGCCGCTGAATTCACAACGCCCGGGCTTTTGCATGGGGTGGTGGTATCCGCCGAAATAGCCCGTGGCAAAGTCACGAAACTAGATATCAGCGAGGCCATGCAGCTGGAAGGGGTGGTGCAGGTATTTACGCACGAGAACAGGCCGCAAACCGCCTGGTTCGACAAAAGCTACCAGGACGACGACTCGCCACCCGGTTCGCCATTCCGCCCGCTCTACGACAACGAAATCCAGTTCAGCCAGCAGCCCATCGCGCTCGTGGTAGCCGAAACGTTTGAAGCAGCACGGTATGGCGCCTTGCTCGTGAAAGCCGAATACGAAGAAGCGCCCCAAAGCACCGACCTGCACGCCAACCGCGAGCAGGCCTTTGTGCCCGACAAATACAAATCACAGCCTCCGCCGGAGGAGCGGGGCAATGTGGAGGCCGCTTTTGCCGGTGCAGCAGCCAAGGTAGATGAGGAATATTTTCACCCCTCGGAGCACCACAACCCCATGGAGATGCACGCCTCGGTGGCCATTTGGGAGGAAGACGGAACGCTGACGGTGTATGACAAGATCCAGGGCGTGATGAACAGCCGGAAGTACATTTCGCAGATATTCGGCCTGTCGGAGCAGGAGGTGCGGGTGGTTTCGCCGTTTGTAGGAGGCGCCTTTGGCTCGGGGTTGCGGCCCCAGTACCAGCTCTTCCTGGCCGTGATGGCGGCGCTCGAACTGAAGCGGCCGGTAAAAGTGATGCTCACGCGGCAACAGATGTTCTCCTTCGGCCACCGCCCCGCCACCATCCAGCACCTGCAGGTAGGAGCTTCCACTGACGGAACCCTGGAGGCATTCCGGCACGAGGTGTATGGCGAAACGTCTCGCTTCGAAGACTATGCCGAAAACGTGCTCGTATGGCAGAACGTGCTGTACAGGTGCGCGAACGTTGCCTACGCCTATAAACTCATCGGCCTGGACGTGTACACGCCCCTCGATATGCGGGCGCCCGGAGGTGCCACGGGTATGTTTGCCCTGGAAACAGCCCTCGACGAACTGGCCCTAGCTGCCGGTATCGACCCGGTGGCGCTGCGCCTGCAGAACTACACCGAAAAGGACCAGAACACCAACAAGCCTTTTTCAAGCAAAGAGCTGCGTGCATGTTACCGGCAGGGGGCTGCAAAGTTCGGATGGGAAAAGCGGAACCCTGCCCCACGGTCCATGCGCGAGGGGCACGACCTGGTAGGTTGGGGCATGGCAACCGGTGCCTGGGAAGCCAAGCAGAAAGAAGTTTCCGCCAAAGCCCTGCTTTCCGTGGACGGCAAACTAACTGTCAGCAGCGCCACCGCCGACATCGGTACCGGCACCTACACCGTGATGACGCAACTGGCTGCCGAAGCGCTGGGACTGCCACTGGCGGATGTCAACTTCAAATTAGGTGATTCCTTTCTGCCGGAAGCGCCACTGGAGGGTGGCTCCAGTACGGTATCGTCGGTGGGTTCTGCGGTTAAAATGGCCTGCGCAGCAGTGGGGGAGAAGCTGCTGAAATATTCCCGGAAACTGGAAAACTCCCCCTTCGCCACCGCCAGCCTGGACGAAGTATTGTTCGAGGACAGGCAACTGAAGCTGAAAAGCGATCCTTCAAAAGCCTTTGCCATTACAGAAATTATGCGGCAGCGGGAGTTGCCGTTTATAGAGGAGGAGGTAACCTCGAAACCGGTTTCGGGGCAGGAAGAATATTCGCCTTACGCGCATTCCGCTGTTTTTGTGGAGGTGAAAGTAGACGAAGACCTGGGCACCATTAAGGTAACGCGTGTGGTAAGCGCTGTGGCAGGAGGCCGCATCATCAATCCCAAAACCGCCCGAAGCCAGATACTGGGCGGTGTGGTCTGGGGCATCGGGATGGCGCTGGAGGAGGAGTCGTTCATGGACGCCAACGTGGGCCGCTTCATCAACCACGACCTGGCGGAATACCATGTGCCGGTAAATGCCGACATTCACGACATTGAAGTAATTTTTGTGGAGGAACAAGACGAACACGTGAACCGGATTGGTGCCAAAGGCCTGGGCGAAATAGGCGTAGTCGGCGTGGCAGCGGCTATCTCAAACGCCGTGTACCACGCCACCGGCAAACGCATCCGGAGTCTGCCGATTACGCTGGATAAATTGCTCTGAAGTAAAAGCCCGTAAAGCAGCAGTGTTTTACGGGCTTTTAAGTTAGCATCTCAGGTCAGCCAACCACGTTTTCAGCAAGTCTTTTAGGAGCAGAGGCTGTGGTGGCAGGAGCAGCAGCATTTTCGGCTCTCTGAAAAGCCTACCCAAACGACCTGATCCTGGAAGCAATCAGGGACACGCAAAGTCCCAGCACGGCAATGATTGCGAACGAGATGCGCAGGCTGCTGGCGCCCGCTACCAGCCCGATGAGGGGCGGGCCCAGCAGGAAGCCCACAAACCCAATGGTAGACACAGTAGCCAGGGCCACGCCCGGCGCCATCACCTTCGACCTGCCGGCAGCACTGTATACCAATGGCACCACAGCCGACACGCCTGCGCCCACCAGCAGGAAACCGGCAATGGCCGTCAGCAGGTTGGGAAACACGACCGCAATGGTTAAGCCGGAGGCCATCAGGATGCCATTCAACTGCAGCATCCGCCGGATGCCGATGCGGCTCGTTACATAATCTGCCACAAACCTGCCGGTAGCCATGGTGCACATAAAGGCGGTGTAGCCGGCGCCAATCCAGGCCTTCTCCGCCTTCACCACTTTCTTGAAATAAACCCCGCTCCAGTCGAACATGGCGCCTTCACAAACCAGGCAGCAGAATGCCAGCACGCCCAGGCTGACCAGGTACCGGTCGGGTTTAGCAAAAAGCGGCTGCCGGGTAGCAGCGTTCGACTCTTCGTGGAGCACGTAGCGGGCGCATAAGGCTACGCCTACAAAAACAAACCCCATGATAACGAGGAAGTGCCACTGCGGGAGAATGGCTTTGCCGATCATGAAGGTACCAATGGCGGCGCCCACAAACCCGGCCAGGCTCCAGAGGCCGTGCAGCGAGGCCATAATGGGTTTGCGGTATAGCTTTTCGACACCCACCGCCTGTGTATTAACTGCTATGTTGATCAGGTTGCTGGCGATACCGAAAATGAACAGCGCCGCAAGCAACTGGAGTACGTTCCAGGCCAGGCTTATGAACAGGAGCGAAACGGGGTATACCAGCGCTGCCGGCACAACAACCCGGTGGCTGCCGGCCCGCGCAATCAGCCAGCCGGCAAAAGGAAGCGACAGGATCTGCCCCAGGGGCAGCGCGAACAGCACCATGCCCAGTTCGGTTTCGGTGAGCCCCAGTTGTTGCTGTATGGTAGGAATCCGGGAGCCCCAGCTGGCAAAACAAAGTCCCTGCAGAAAGAAAAAGCTTCCTACAGCCAGCCTGTGCGCTCTCCTGGAAGGAATAGTAGTCGGGGAAATAAAAGCAAGCATGAAGTTGGTAACAGGAAAAGTATGATTGAAAGTTTAGGTGATGATGATGAGCTGGCGGTGTAGCAGTACAGAAGCCGCGCCATTTTGCCCCCCAGCTACAGGGGATGGAAACGCCCTGTCGAAAAAATCGGAAACAGCGTGAATGAAGGAGATGGCTACATGTGAATTTCGGAAAATGCCGCAATATCGGACATTGTAACGGAAATAAAAACAATGTTTGATCTGCTGCTGCGTTTCTTCAACGGATGCCTGCAACTGCCTTTGCAAACAAACCTGCTGATTGGCTGTTTGTTAGGGTGTGCGGCAGGAGCTGATTTGTTACCAACCTCGCATCAGTTTGCGGGGAGCAGTGGTTGTGGTGGCAGGTGCTGAAGAAAAAAATCAAACAGGAAAATACTTATAACGCAACTAGTAGTCATTCTGCTCAAAGTTTTGTAAGTTAGGTTTTTACAGGCAGGCTGTGCACTGGTCTGTCTTCTACAGAATCTTCGGTAAATACGTATTTTTTTCTGATTCAGAAAATATCATCCGGGTTTTCCCGTATGTTTGGTTTGAGCACTTTTTTGGTTGAGCACATTTATTAATTTTAGTTACGTGTAAAATGGAGAGTAGAAGCGCTAAAAAAGCTATTCGGGATATATTGCATATCAGACTAAGCGAGGAGCAATCGCAGGAGCTATACCATAAAATCTGTAGATTCCTGGTAGAGAAAGACGAAAAAGCCTATATAAACCTGTTGCGGTTAAAGTATTCCCTGTTAAATGATTACATGGATAATGACGTTTGCGATTACTTTATCATGGAATACCTGCTGGATAAAATGGAGAAGGAACATTCCCTGATTCTTTCGGCCATGTCGTATCTGGTGGTGTACAAATCGTAGTCAGGTAAATCTTCAGTTGCTCAGGCAGCCTTTGCCTTACGGATGAGCAATTCCAATTTCAAAAATACATCAGATAAATTTTTCCGGAAGCGGGCGTGCGGGAGCAAGCAGTAGATGGCTACCATACGCCTCCTGTCTTGATGCGCAGCTCCCGGTTGTTGACGGATTAGAAGGTGTTCAGCTGAAACACACTTCTGTCTATGCTTCCAGTTTTATTACAAGTCCCTCATCTTTTTTAACCTCGATGCTGTTTCGGACGGTTGTGCCCGCCCTGCCGGGTGTGGTGGCCAGTTTGATCTCGCCTGAAAAGGAAAAGTTTTCCTTTGAGAAGCTGCAGGGTTTGTCGCTCAGGTTCAGCACCACCAGGTAGCGCTGTTCGTCGGTTTCGCGGATGTAGGAAAGCAGTTGCTTGTCGGAGTAAACCGGCCGGTAGCGTCCTGCATGCAGCGCCTGTTCCTGCTGGCGCAGCCTGATGAGTTTTTTATAAAGCGACAACAGGCTGTTTTCATCCTCCTCCTGGGCTTTTACGTTATGTTGCCTGGCATTTTCGGCCATCCGGAGCCAGGGCATGCCGCTTGTAAAACCGGCATGTTCGCTCTCGTCCCACTGCATGGGGGTGCGGTAGGGGTCGCGGCTGAGGTCCTTATCGGGCATGTGGAGCCCCTGCGGGTCCTGTACTTCGTCTTTGGGGATGGACACGTCCTGCATGCCTATTTCGTCGCCGTAGTACAGGGTGGGGGTGCCCCGGAGGGTGAGCAGCAGCATGGCCGCCACGCGCGCCTGTGCTTCGCCTACTTTGGTGGCCATGCGCGACTGGTCGTGGTTGCCGATCACCCAGTTGGGCCAGCTGTTGTTCGGCAGCGCGCCCTCGTACTCGTCTATGGATGTCGCAATTTTTTTCGGGTCCCAGGGCATGGTCAGCAGCATGAAGTTGAAAGGCAGGTGGGCGCCTTCGTTGTCGTCGCCATAGTAATTCACCAGCTGGTGGATGGGCAGGTAAATTTCGCCGATCAGCACCCGTTCCTCGTATTTATCGAGCATGTCCCGCATCAGCGCTACAATATCGTGCACTTCGGGCTGGTCGGTGGAGTAAACGGGCAGCAGCTGGTTGTAGGTGGGCTGTTCCGGTTTGTAGTCGGCATTTTCGGGGTTGTCGCGCAGGTACTCGTCTTTGATGAGGTGCCACATCACATCTACCCGGAAACCGTCCACGCCTTTGTCGAGCCAGAACTGCATTTCTTTCAGCACCGCCTGGTGCACTTCGGGGTTGCGCCAGTTCAGGTCGGGCTGTTCTTTCAGGAAGGCGTGGTAATAGTACTGCTTTGTTTTTTCGTCCCACTCCCAGGCGCTGCCGCCAAACATGGCCATCCAGTTATTGGGCGGTGTGCCATTCTCGCCGGCATCTTCCCAGCAAAACCAGTCGCGCTTCGGGTTATCTTTGGAAGATCTGGATTCCTGAAACCATTCGTGCTGGTCGGAGGTGTGGTTGGGCACCTGGTCCAGGACGAGTTTCATGCCCCGCTTGTGGGTTTCTTCGAGCAGCTCGTCAAAGTCTGACATGGTGCCAAACATCGGATCGACGCTTTTGAAGTCGGAGATATCGTAGCCAAAATCGAGCATCGGCGACTTGTAGAACGGCGTAACCCAGATGATGTTCACGCCAAGCGCTTGCAGGTAGTCGAGGCGGTTGATAACGCCCCGCAGGTCGCCGATGCCATCGCCGTTGCTGTCCTGGAACGAGCGGATATACACTTCATATACAATCCCTTTTTGCCACCACAACTGCTGGTCCTTCGATTTTTTAGTTTGTCTGCTCATCCGATCTAATTCTTATTATCAAGCCTGCGGGCTGCTACTTTTATAATTTCTTTGCCTCCCAACAAACGGAGTTTCTGCTGTTCAGGTTAGTTTTTCCGGAAGAACTGCTTGAGCGTGTTTGAAATTTTTCCAGCCCATTTCGTGCCCTTTCCGCCGCCTTCCAGCAGGTACGCGTACGGGTCCAGGGCAGGAATGTGCTGCGATACAATGCGCATAATCGCAAACATGGGCTCGAAGAGGATCATGCCCGGTATTCCCCACAGCAATTCTCCCAGTACAATTGCCACAATCGTGAACAGCGGGTTCAGGTTCAGGCTGGTACCCATGGCGAAAGGCTCTATCAGGTTGTTGTCGATTACCTGTGCGGCAATCAGGATAATGATGGTTGGGAGGAGCGTGCCGCTGTCGCCGCTGATTATGGTCATCATCAACGGAAAAATGGCCCCGATATAAGCTCCTATGTAGGGAATAAGCGTAGGCAGCACGGCAATTATGCTCACCAGGATGGCGTTTTTCAGGCCAAGAACAGACAAGCCGATGCTGTAGAAAACAATCAGGAAAACCATGGAGATAAACCTGCCTGCCAGGTATTGAGCCGATACTTTGGTGATCTGGTGCAGCGTTTCCTTTGCCTCGGGCCTGCTCTCGTCCGATACCAGTTTCAGCAGGAAATTGACATACCTTTCACGCCGCCACATCAGGAAGAACGTGTAAAGCACGACCAGCACAAAATCAGCCAGCAGTCCGAAGGTACCGCCCAGGAAGGAGGTCAAAAACTGGTTGGCAGACTGCGAGAGCCCGGAAATTTGTTTCTGTACAAACTCCAGTTGCTGCTGCGGGGCCACGCCGAAATTCTGTTCGATCCATTGCTGTATGGAGCTTACATACCCCATCAGTTTTGCCTCGATCTGGGGCAGGTCTTCCGACAGGCTGGCCCCCTGTGCGGCGAGTACCCAGATCACGGCTGCCACCACCAGCAGGAACAGCAGGATACAGACCAGGGTAGACCACACCCGGCCTATGCCCCAGCTTTCGAGTTTGTCTGCCACAGGCAGCAGCAGCATGGAGAGGATAATGGAAAAAAACAGCGGAATTAAAAAAGGCTGGAAGTAGTATAAGACAACAACAGCAAGTATTGCAAGCAGAATAACGGCGTTTACACGGTACAAAGAAACACTCTTCATAAGTTACCTTTAGTTATGAGGTAGTACGGAAAGTGCACTTTTAGTTTACACCAGCTCAAAAATATTTATCCGGCTACCGGCAAGTGCCCGGCACGAGGTGGAGCGGCAGCGGAAAAGCAGCAGCGGCTGTGGTGACAGGAGCAGCAGAAAAATTAGGCCTGTTTTATTTAGCTGCTCCTGCCACCACAGCCGCTGCTGCTTTTATTCAGATGCTGAGAACCGTTCAAAAGCCGCTTGTAGCTGCTCCTGCGTGGGGCGGGTGCCGGACTGCACGATAAACCGGTACCGGAAGGTAACAGACTTGCCGGCAGGCAGTTTGAAATTAAGTTCTTCTTTGCCGCCGCTCATTTCCTTTTGCCCCAGCGGGTTGGCGCTGAAAAGGCCGTAGCCGCGGGCCATCCAGTAAGTGGGATAGCCAATGTTCTGAGGGTGGTCCAGGAGGATAAGCGATACAGGTTCTTCGCGGATGGTGCCGATCAGCTCTACCCACTTTGCCCGCGTGCCCCACACTTCCTCTCCCGAAATGCCTTCGCTGCTGTGGTAGTTGCCGGTGATGGTGGGGTGGCTGCCTTTCGACAAGTCCTGTTCCTGGCCCGCCGCATCGATGTATTTGGACGGTTTGGCGGTCAGGTGCTCCAGCTCGCGGGCTACCCGGATGGCATACATGCCCTCTTTGCTATCCTGGAACAGCACATCTTCGTTTGTAGCGGTCAGGGTGGTGATGCGGTCGATGGTGCGGCTGTTGGCGGTGCCGCTGAAAATGAAGGTTGTCTCCTCGCGGAGCAGTATGCTGCTGTCGGGTTTAAGCCAGTGCGCACGCACCTGCAGTTCAGCTTTGTCGTTGCCGTTTTGCAGGAGCGTGACGGCCTGGTGGCGGATGGTGCCATAATGCTGCCTGCGCTCCTGCGGAATAGCCTCGGAGTTGTTCCAGAAGTCGAGCCCGTTCACGTTGCCGTAGTTCAGCCACATGCCCACCTGGTGCGGATGGTCGATGCGTTCTGCCTCGCGTGGCGCAAAGGGCCAGCCCCGGGTAATGGGGTTGCCTGCAGGCGAAAGCACCGGGTACAGCACCGGCTTCTTCAGTTCATCGGGGTAAATGTAGGAAGTAAACAGCTCCCCGTCCACCAGTACATCGACACGCTTTTCGGCAGGCTTGGGGATGAGCGTGAACGTTTCTGTTTCAGCGGACTGCTGGGCCGGTTGCTTTACGCAGGCTGCCAGTAAGGTAAGAATGCCAAAAGAAAAGCTGGTAAAAAGCGATCTGTTTCTGTTACCTTGCATGAGAATGAAAATTTGATTATTTTAATTAAAAATTGCCGCCACCGTCTTTCGTTAAAAGAGCAAGTTATGATTCCTTGGAGTAATAGTAAAGCCTCGGGGAAATATCTTCTTAATTTGCCGTACAACAAGGCATGCTAAGTAAATCGGGGTTGGCCTGCTGGCTTACCCGGACAGGCTTTGGCAAAGAGAATACAGGGCCATTGAAGTAAGTTTAGTTCAACCTTTAAGCAATACCCAATGAACCAAAAGAGAAAGCCTTTGCTGATGCTGCCCGTGTGGTGGCTGGTTGTATCCCTTCTTGCTGTGGCCCCTTGTGTTGTCCAGGCACAGATTAGTTTTTACAGGCCAAAGTCCCTTATCATTCCGCTGCACGACCAGAAAAACCAGTTGCATCTATCGGTAGGAAAAGGAGGTGGCTATGACGTTAATGCCTCTTATGCCTTCACCGAAAAGCTGGCAATTTTCACTACCGCCACCTTCGATAATTTCACGAACAGAAAACCTGCTCTTTTTTGGAGCGACAATTATTATGTACAAAGGAATGACTATGTCGTGCGGGGAGGCCTGGGCTACTTTACCAGTATCGACATGAAGCACCTGCCTGTGTTAGAGATTTACGCCGGTGCCGGAACCAGTAAAATCAACAATTATGTATACTTTGAAAATCCCGACAACCGTGATGTGACCCAGGCCCGTTATCAGACGGTATATTTGCAGGCGAATGTGGGGATTAACCAAGCGAAGTGGATCGATTTTGCCATTGGTACCAGAATTGCCTATTCCCACTATTCAGATTTTAGCTTTTATGGCCCCCATCCTTATTCTCCTGGTATTATTAGTGGTAATTACAACAACTTATGGGGTGTAACAGCAGAACCGGTTTTTAGCTTAGGCTTTAAGTACAAAGGTATTAAACTGGATGGACAGTTAGGAGGGGCTATCTTTTTGTTTGGACCAAAAGTCGACAACAAATATGATGCCTGGGGTGATGAGGATACTATCGTACTGGATGCTTTACTGGGAAGAATCAGCCTGCAGCATAATCTGAACTTCAGTAAGAAAAATGATTGAGTTGTAATAGCTGCTTCGCTTATTGTCTGGACATCCTCGTTAAAACTTACATCCTTCGCAACAACCTATATTCGATATTGGAAACCAGAACAAAAGTTATCCGCATGGCCGTTTACATTGTTTCCGTAACGTTACTCCTGCTTACCCTGACGGGCAGCGGCTTTCTGAACCTGGCGCCGCAGTTTGGCGGCAAAATAAAAGGCGAGCGGCTGGAAAGGGTACAGCAATCCCCGAACTACAGCGACGGCGTTTTTCAGAACCCCGTGGAAACCAGCATGGACCTGAGCGTGAAAGAATACTTTAAACTGTTCGGCAACTACCTGAACAAAGGCGAAAACCTGGAGCCGGACTGGGTGATACCGGTGCAGGAAATAAACCCGCAACGCTTCCGCCAGCGGCAGGATACCGCCACGGTTATTACCTGGTTCGGCCATTCGGCTTTCCTTGTCGAGCTGGACGGGAAGCGCCTGCTGCTCGACCCGATGCTGGGCAATGTCGCTTCGCCTGTTTCCTTTATCGGCCCGGAACGGTTTAATGAGAAATTGCCCATTTCTATTGAAGATTTGCCGGCGATAGATGCCGTGCTGCTCTCGCACGACCATTACGACCACCTGGATTACGGCTCCATCATGGGGCTGAAAGAAAAGGTGGCGCACTTTTTTGTACCGCTCGGGCTGGGAGCGCACCTGGAGGCCTGGGGCGTGCCGGCAAAAAACATTACCGAACTCGACTGGTGGCAGGAAGCATCCTACCAGGGGCTGACGTTTGTCTCCACACCGGCGCGGCATTTCTCCGGTCGCGGCCTCACCGACCGCATGGAAACGCTCTGGACCTCGTGGGTGATCCGGGGCCGGAACGACAAGCTGTTCTTCAGCGGCGACACCGGTTATTTCGATGGCTTTAAAGAAATAGGGGAGAAGTACGGTCCTTTTGACCTGACGATGGTGGAGTGTGGGCAGTACAACGAGATGTGGTCCGACATACACATGATGCCCGAGCAAACCGTACAGGCCCACCTCGACCTGCGCGGGAAGCTGCTGATGCCCATCCACTGGGGCGCTTTCCGGCTGGCCCTCCACCCCTGGACAGAACCCATCGAACGCGCCAGGGCAAGTGCCAGGGCCGTAGGCGTACCCATTGCCACACCTGTTATCGGTGCTCCTTTTGTGCTGCATCAGGCCATTCCGTCTGTTCCCTGGTGGCGGTAGCCGGTGCAGTTACTGGCGGAAAGTCATTACAACACTCTCCGGTTTGCCACACAAAGAGTTATATTTCCTGTCAGAAGAAAGTTTTTTTTGAATTTGGATTTTCGGATGTAAATTGCGCAGGTTTTACCTGTTTGATATTACTATGGCAATAGTGTGTGCGGCAGGTAGCCCTGTTGGGCCGGGAAACATTCCGGGAAAATACTTTTACCCGGATAAAATAATTTGCCGCTTTCGGGAGTTGAAAGATAGAAGGGGAATGTTACCGGTTGAAGAAGTATTAGTGCTTCATAAGCAGAACCTTCTACCGAAATTAATTTTAAACGACGTCTACATGCAAAATCGATTGTTTATCAACCTATTGGCGGGCATGGCGCTACTGCTTGCCGTTTCGAGCTGCCAGAAAAGAGTGATTATCGCACGGCCGACCTCTTCTTCGTCTGCAGCGGCAAAAGGACTTCCGCCGGGGCAGGCTAAAAAACTGTACGGTCATCAGTCTGCCAAAGCGTTTGCGCCAGGACAGCAAAAGAAAAAAGGCTCCACCATTGTTATTGTGAACGGGAAAGATTCCGGCCATAAAAAGAAAGGTGGCAAAAAGAAATAGAAACACGCGTTCCCGCTGCCGCGCCTGCCTGCAGGTGCGGCAGCGGGAATGGTGGCAGGTGCAGTAACCTTAATTCCGGACAAAAAGCCATTTTACGGAGTGGTAAATGCCCAGGCCCGCATACCCCAGTATGCCGGGCTTTTTCTTTTCCTTCAGGTGAATGGTGATGGTGGAAAACTGCGACAGGTGGCTGATCCTGTTCATTTTGCCTTTCAACGTTTCGATAACGCCGTTCAGCCGTTCGAGTTCCTTCTCCACCAGCACTGCTTCTGCTACGGTTTCAGCCTCCTCCAGCAGCAGCAGGTAAGTTTCCCTTGCTTTTTCGGCATTCTCCAGCCTGAGCTGGAAATCTAAAAACTGATCTGTTACATCCTGCCCGTGCAGGGTCTTCGACTCAAGTTCCCCCAGAGCGGCAATGTCGGCGATGGCGCTGTTCAGGAACTTGCTTTCTACCCGGATAACCGTTTTGTAAGTGCCGGCTTCGTGCAGGTAGCCGTTGTACGTTTCGGCAATGCGGCCAATCAGCAAATTGGTGGAATCGGGGCTCTTCACCAGCATGTGCAGCACCGCCGAATAAAGTACTTTCCTTTCCAGCGAGCCTGCCTCTGCGTATTCCGTTTCAGCAATTCCCTTGTAGCCGATAGTTGTTTCCTGCTGTAGTACCGCCTCGCTCTGTACACGGACAGGCGCCTCTGCCTGCCGGGCCGGAACCTGTTCAGATGCCGCACAACCAGAAAAGAGTCCCAGCAGGAGCAGGAAAAAAAAGATAGAATTACGCATACGCTATATTGTTAAGGAAGCACTAAGAGTTCCGGATTAATTTCAATTACAGCCGAAATTATATTAAACTAACAATATAAAAAATAAATATTTTAATTTTTTTCTTTTAAACACGCCTTTGTTTGCACATGGGTTTCAGAAATATGGCGGTATGTGCCGAAAAAGGCCGGCAGCGCCTGTAATTATGTTCTGCACCCGCCACCACACCCGCTGCTGCCCTCGAAAAGGGTTGAGCCGGTAAATTAGTCTGATTATAAATTGCTATTAATCAGCAGTTATTCGTAACCCGGAAGCTGCAACCGGCAGTATAGAGTAGGTAGAATCTAATTGTTGAATTAAATACAAATAAGTTATGGAAGCAACCTGCAATCACTGCACCCACTGGGAGCAGGATCAGAACAAAATGCACATGCAAAGCAACGATTTTGGCGTGTGCGACGAACTTACCGGAAAGCATGCCATGGAGCCGTCTTACGTGCTGCCGCTGGTGCACGAAGGCAAAATGGAAGAGAAACCCCGTCAGTTTGAAATGATAACAGGCGCCCAGTTTGGCTGCAACCACTTCAGCGAAAAGAAAAGCTGGGTATAAAACTTTAACATAATAAAACTCAAAAAGCCGCTCCGGTTACGTCCGGAGCGGCTTTTTGAGTTTTAACTCCTAGGTAATACTACAACAGGAGCGCTAGAGATCGCTATGCTTCGTTGGCAGGAGGTAGCGTTGAGTTGTTCTGGATACAGGAATACACCATATGTCTTAAGTAAGCAAAAACTTGCTGCTCGTCTTTCTCCTCAAAATCAGTCAGGGACGGCAGGTGAAGCATGAAAAAATGCTGGTAATGGGCCATTTCGATCAGCGTACTGGATAGTGACCGCGGATATTTATAAGTCGGGTTAAACTCCAGGATTATCTGGGCAATTCTGGCGCATAAGTCTTTGTAAGGCTTAAACAGCATCTTCTTGTTATCATCTGTTACATGATGGGTAAGGTAAACTTTGGAAGCCTCCTTTAGCACCACCTGGTGCAGCAGCGCTTTGTCAATATGTTCGTAGGTTGTAAATTCATCTTTTACCTGCAAAAGCAGTAACCTGATAACGAGGTCTAATTTGAGCACAGGATCCGTCATATTTTGTGTTCTGATGAACAGTTGATATTCAATCCAGCGCCAGTACCAGTCGATCAGGTAAAGCAGCAACCGGTGCTTGTTCTCAAAATAACGGTAAACGCTCGATTCGTTTGTACTCATCCGCTGCGCCAGCTTTTTAAACGTAAAATCTTCAAATCCTAATTCCTGAATAAGTTCTATCCCGTGCTTGATAATGCGTTTGCCAAGGTCCGATGATTCGGGATCACGGAGGAAAAGCTCATCGTTTAATTTAATCTGAAGCTGCCAGTTCATATTTTGTAATGCAATAAAAGGTACTGCAAATCGTACGCTTAAAAGTAAGCGATTCGGGTGTAAATGTAGTAATTTAAAATTTGAAAGTAATACTGTTATTTCTGAAAAATTAATTTACCTTTGTACCGGAACTGCTCCCAATAAACAGGCCTATGAAGCTATGGTTTCCTTACTCCCAGATGGCAAACAAAACCACACGTTTTTCTGTGGTAAAAGCAGAAGGAGTTTACCTGTACCTGAGCGAACATAAAAAAGTGATTGATGGCGTTTCCTCCTGGTGGGCAGCCATTCACGGGTATAACCATCCCGCCCTCAACCAGGCCCTGCAGGAGCAGGCAGCAAACTTTTCCCACGTCATGCTGGGGGGGCTGGAGCATCAACCGGCGCAGGAATTAGCCACAAAGCTCGTAGAGATAACACCATCAGGTTTAAATCATGTCTTTTTTTCGGATAGCGGTTCGGTAGGAGTGGAGGTGGCCCTGAAAATGGCCATTCAGTTCTGGCGCAACCAGGGCAACCTGGCTAAAACCAACTTCCTCTCCCTGCGCCACGCCTACCACGGCGATACCTTTAAGGCTATGGAAGTAGGCGACGATTCCGATTTCCAGCAGGCATTCGGGCATGTGCTGCAGAAAGGATATTTCCTGGAGACCCCCGCCGGCGGATTTCATGCCGCAGCCGCTGCCTTACAACCCGACATCGACAAGCTGGAGAACCTGCTCCAAACGAATCATCATACCATCGCAGCCTTTATTCTTGAACCCTTGGTGCAATGCGCCGGCGGCTTCAGAATGTACTCCCCGCTGTACCTGCAGGCGGCAAAAGAGTTGTGCACGAAATACAATGTCCTGCTTATTTTTGATGAGGTAGCTACCGGTTTCGGGAGAACCGGGAAACGTTTTGCTGCCGACCATGCCGGGGTTACACCTGATATCATGATCCTGGGCAAAGCCCTGACAGCTGGCTACCTGGGCC
The DNA here is from genome assembly GCF_003347595.2 of Botryobacter ruber. GTDB lineage: Bacteria > Bacteroidota > Bacteroidia > Cytophagales > Hymenobacteraceae > Pontibacter > Pontibacter ruber_A. The sequence continues at coordinate 49,464 of NZ_QCZK02000025.1, forward strand.
ATGCCGCCACCCTGACCACCACCAGGGTATTCGAAGGCTTCCTGGGCGCGGACTACGACAAAGCGTTTATGCATGGCCCCACTTTCATGGGCAACGCACTGGCCTGTGCCGTAGCGCTCAAAAGTATCGAACTGTTTGAGCAGGAAGATTACCCCGAAAAAGTAAGCCGCATAGAAGCTACCCTGCAGGAGCACCTGGGCACCATCCGGCACGGGAGCATCCGGGAAGTACGTGTACTCGGCGCTATCGGGGTGGTGGAAGTAACGGACGCAAAGTACCTGGAAGGCTTCACGGACTATGCCGTACAGCACGGGGCATGGCTGCGTCCTTTTGGTAACTATGTCTACCTCATGCCGCCTTATATCATCCAGGAAGAGGAACTGAAGCAGCTGATACTGGTAATAAGTAATTGGTTTACAAAATTTAACTGACCCCATATGAATGCCGACGAAATTAAAGAAACTTTACAGTTAATAGCTGGCGCCAACCTCCACCGCGTCAACATCAACCTGAAAGGTTTTAAAATGAAAGTGGAAGGAGCATTGGCAGCTGAAAGCCAACCTGAAAAACTTACTGCACCTGCCACCACAGCCTCAGATGCCGTAGTGGGGCAGCCGGAACAGGTTAAGGCCGAAGCGCCGCAGCAGGACCTTGCGGTAGTGAAGTCCACGATGGTGGGTACTTTTTATGCCGCTGCCTCGCCGGGTAAACCGGCTTTTATTCAACCTGGAAAACAGATTGCGGTCGGCGATACCGTAGGTACTATCAAAGCCCTGCAGCTTTTCCATGACGTTACCTCCGATTTAGCAGGAACCGTGGAAGAGATCCTGGTGAAAGAAGGTGAGTCTGTCGAGTTTGATCAACCCCTGTTTACGATAACAAAACATGTTTAAAAAGATTCTGATAGCCAACAGAGGCGAAATCGCGCTGCGGGTAATCCGCACCTGCAACGAGATGGGGATAAAAACGGTAGCTGTTTACTCAACTGCCGATAAAGACAGCCTGCATGTGCGGTTTGCCGACGAAGCCGTGTGCATAGGCGGTCCGCAGAGCAAAGACTCCTACCTGCAGATACATAGTATCATGGCCGCTGCCGAAATAACCAATGCAGATGCCATTCATCCCGGGTATGGCTTTTTATCGGAAAATGCCCGCTTTTCGGCCGCCTGCCGGGACCACAACATCAAATTTATCGGCGCAACGCCCGAGCAGATTAACGCCATGGGAGACAAGGCCAATGCCAAGGCTACCATGATAAAAGCCGGTGTGCCCACTGTGCCGGGCTCCGAAGGATTACTCCAGTCGCTTGACGATGCCAGGAAAACCGCGAAGCGTATCGGGTATCCGGTTATGCTGAAGGCAACTGCCGGTGGTGGTGGAAAGGGCATGCAGATTGTATGGGAAGAGGAGAAACTGGAAGCAACGCTGCGTAAAACCATGCAGGAAGCCCAGGCCGCCTTCGGGAACGACGGAATGTACATGGAAAAATACATCGAAGAGCCCCGCCATATCGAAATCCAGGTAATGGGCGACCAGTACGGGAATGTTGTCCACCTGTCGGAGCGTGATTGTTCTGTTCAGCGAAGGCATCAGAAGCTGGTGGAGGAATCGCCTTCGCCGTTTATGACGCCTGAACTGCGGGAGAAGATGGGCGAGGCTGCCGTAAAAGCTGCCAAAGCCGTGAACTATGAAGGTGCGGGTACCGTTGAGTTCCTGGTGGACAAGAACCGCGATTTCTATTTCATGGAAATGAATACCCGTATACAGGTGGAGCACCCAGTAACAGAGCAGGTGGTGAACTACGATTTAATAGCGGAACAAATAAAAGTAGCAGCAGGAGTACCTATTTCCGGCAAAAATTATTATCCCGAGTTGCATGCCATCGAATGCCGCATCAATGCCGAGGACCCTGAGCAGGGCTTCCGGCCTTCGCCCGGTAAAATTACAGCGCTGCACCGCCCGGGTGGCTACGGTGTTCGGGTAGATTCACATATCTATTCCGGCTATACCATACCGCCGTACTACGATTCAATGATTGCCAAACTCATTACCACCGGCCGTACACGGGAAGAAGCCATTACCCGCATGCACCGGGCCCTGAAGGAGTTTTTTGTGCAGGGAATTAAAACCACCATTCCTTTTCACCTGCAGCTGATGCAGAACGAAGAATTCCGGAAAGGAAATTATACAACTAAATTCATGGAGACTTTCCGGATGACAACATCCGAAAAGGAGCCTGTGCTTACACCAGAAACCATCGCTTAACAAATAAAAACCACCTAAATGCCAAAAGATAATTCTATAAAATCTGTATTAATTATTGGAAGCGGCCCTATCATTATCGGGCAGGCCGCCGAATTCGATTATTCCGGCTCACAGGCAGCCCGTTCGTTAAAAGAAGAAGGAATAGAAGTTTCCCTGATCAACTCAAACCCGGCTACTATCATGACCGATAAGGTAACGGCTGATCATATTTACCTCCTTCCCCTCGAACCGGCTTCGATAATTCAGATTTTACAGGAACAGAAAATTGATGCCGTACTACCGTCTATGGGCGGGCAAACCGCTTTGAACCTGGCTATCCAGTGCGAAGAGCAGGGGATATGGGAGGAGTATGGCGTCCGGATGATTGGCGTTGATACCAAAGCCATTGCCATTACCGAAGACCGCGAGCTGTTCCGCCAGAAAATGGAAGAGATAGGAGTGCCGATGGCTCCTGCCAGAACAGCCACTTCTTTCCTGGCAGGTACCGAAATTGCACAGGAGCTCGGGCTCCCGCTCGTAATCCGTCCTTCGTTTACCTTAGGCGGAACAGGTGGCTCTGTTATCTACAAGCAGGAAGACTTTGAGCATGCCCTGCAGCGCGGCCTGGAAGCATCGCCTATACACGAGGTGATGATTGATAAAGCGGTGATAGGCTGGAAAGAGTACGAACTGGAACTGCTCCGGGATCATAACGACAACGTGGTGATTATCTGCTCGATCGAAAACTTCGACCCGATGGGCATCCATACCGGCGATTCCATTACGGTAGCACCAGCCATGACACTCTCTGATACCACTTTCCAGAAGATGCGCGACATGGCTATCCGGATGATTCGCTCTATCGGGAATTTTGCAGGCGGTTGTAATGTGCAGTTTTCGGTAAGCAACGACGAGAAAGAAGACATCATCGCCATCGAGATAAACCCACGCGTGTCACGTTCTTCGGCACTGGCCAGTAAAGCCACCGGTTATCCTATTGCCAAAATCGCCTCTAAACTGGCCATTGGCTATACGCTGGACGAGCTGACAAACCCGGTTACCGGCAACACCTCCGCTATGTTTGAGCCTTCGCTCGATTATGTGATTGTGAAAATACCCCGCTGGAACTTCGATAAATTTAAAGGCGCCCACAAACGCCTGGGCTTCCAGATGAAATCTGTCGGGGAAGTGATGGCCATCGGGCGTTCTTTCCAGGAGGCGCTGCAAAAGGCGTGTCAGTCGCTGGAGATTGGCAGAAACGGCCTGGGTGCTGACGGCCGGGAGCAGCAGGACCAGAATGTAATTCTCGAAAGCCTGAAGAACCCGAGCTGGGACAGGGTGTTCCACATCTACGATGCTTTTAAGCTGGGGATGTCGTTCAACACCATCCACAAAGCCACGCTGATCGACCCCTGGTTCCTGCGCCAGATACAGGATTTGGTGACGCTCGAAAGCGAAATAGCACAATACACCCTCGAAACCATTCCGAGAGACCTGCTCGTGGATGCCAAGCGCAAAGGCTATGCCGACCGGCAGCTTGCGCACATCCTGCAGTGCCTGGAGAGTGAAGTATATAACAAGCGGATTGCGTTAGACATCAGGAGAGTATTTAAGCAGGTAGATACCTGTGCCGCAGAATTCGAGGCACAAACGCCTTATTATTATTCCACTTTCGACGACGAAAATGAATCGGTTGTTTCGGAGAAGGAAAAGGTGATTATTCTGGGTTCAGGACCTAACCGCATCGGGCAGGGGATTGAATTTGACTACTCCTGCGTGCACGGTGTGCTGGCTGCAAAAGAGTGCGGGTACGAAGCCATCATGATAAACTGCAATCCCGAAACCGTGTCGACCGATTTTACGACGGCCGATAAACTCTACTTTGAGCCGGTGTTCTGGGAGCACATTTACGATATTATCCTGCATGAAAACCCGGTGGGCGTCATTGTGCAGTTAGGCGGACAAACGGCCCTTAAGCTGGCAGAAAAGCTGGATAAGTACGGCATCAGAATTCTGGGTACTTCTTATGAGGCACTGGACCTGGCAGAAGACCGGGGCCGTTTCTCGAAGTTGCTAAGCGAACTGGAGATTCCATATCCAAAATTCAGTTCTGTAAGCACTGCGGAAAAAGCGGTAGAGATGAGCAAGGAGCTGGGTTTCCCGCTGCTGGTAAGACCTTCGTACGTGTTAGGAGGGCAGAGCATGAAAATCGTAATCAACGAGGAAGAACTGGAAAACCATGTGTTAAACATCCTGCACCAGATGCCCAACAACAAAATTCTGATTGACCATTTCCTGTCAGGCGCCATCGAAGCAGAATCAGACGCTATCTGCGACGGGGAGGATGTGTACATCATCGGGATTATGGAGCACATAGAGCCTGCCGGTATTCACTCCGGGGACTCCAATGCCGTGCTGCCTCCTTTTAACCTCGGAGACCTGATTATTACCCAGATTGAGGAAATTACCAAAAAGGTTGCCCTGGCCCTGAATACCGTCGGGTTGATAAACATCCAGTTTGCCATCAAAAATGACGTGGTGTATGTGATAGAGGCAAACCCGCGTGCATCCCGTACTGTGCCTTTCATCGCGAAAGCTTACCAGGAGCCTTATGTAAATTATGCTACCAAGGTGATGCTAGGGCACAAGAAGGTGAAGGATTTTGATTTCAACCCGGTGCGCAACGGATACGCGATAAAAGAACCTGTCTTCTCGTTCAACAAATTCCCGGAAGTAAGTAAGGAACTGGGCCCTGAAATGAAGTCGACGGGGGAAGCGATTCACTTCATCAAGAACCTGAAAGACCCGTACTTCCACAAGGTGTACAGCGAACGAAACCTCTATTTGAGCCGCTAAGTGGTACAGGGCTTTTCTGAATAAGAAAAGCCCTGGCCTCGGCTTAAGACCATGTTTTAAAAGGCAGCGCAGCTCGCGTATCAGCAACAAAAGAATTAACAGCATCATGAATAAAGCAATAGTAATGTTGGAAGACGGTCCTGTCTTCTATGGTAAATCAGAAGGAGCGGCAATGACGCGCGTTGGGGAGATATGCTTTAATACAGGCATGACCGGGTACCAGGAAGTGTTCACGGACCCGTCGTATTACCAGCAGATTGTGGTAGCTACCAACACGCACATCGGCAACTACGGCATCAGCAAAGACGAATCGCAGTCGGGTTCGGTTAAAATTGCTGGTTTCATCTGCAAAAATTTTAACGAGATACACTCCCGCGAACGGGAATCGGAATCGCTTAAAACCTATTTCGACCGGGAAGGCATCCTGGCTGTATCAGGGATAGATACCCGGAAACTGGTACGCCACATCCGGGAGCAGGGCGCGATGAATGCCGTTATTACCTCAGAAGACAAAACCCTGGAGGAGCTGCAGGCAATCCTGAAAGCAGCGCCTGCCATGAAGGGGATGGAACTGGCTTCCAAAGTATCGACGCGGGAAATGTACGAACTGGGCGACAAAAACAGCGAGGTCCGGGTGGCTGTGCTGGACCTGGGGGTAAAGAAAAGCATCCTGAACCACCTGCTGAATAAAGGAGCACTGGTAGGGGTATTCCCGCACGACACAAGCCTGGAAAAAATAACAGAATGGAAACCGGATGGCCTGCTTGTATCCAACGGACCCGGCGACCCGGAACCGCTTGTAGAGCAGGCTGAGATGATTAAGGCGGTGATAGACCAAAACGTGCCTGCTTTCGGCATCTGCCTGGGCCACCAGGTGATATCCCTGTCGCAGGGGCTGGAGACATTTAAAATGTTTAACGGCCACCGGGGCATTAACCACCCGGTTAAAAACCTGATAACCGGGAAGTGTGAAGTTACAAGCCAGAACCACGGTTTTGCAGTTACAAAAGAGTCTGCCGAAAGGAACAAGGAGGTAGAGGTAACGCATGTTCACCTGAACGATAACACGGTGGCAGGCATCCGGCTTAAAAACAAACCGGTGTTTTCGGTGCAATACCACCCGGAAGCATCACCAGGGCCAAACGACTCGGTTTACCTGTTCGAGCAGTTCTTCGACCTTATCAGCAAATCAAAAGAACAGGCGGCTGCTACTGAAAAAGGAGAATAGGAATCCCGCAGGCAGGGCCGTTTTATTATAAAAAAATAATGACCCTGGCGCGAGCGTCCTCGCTCGTGACGTTTATTCTGCGGCCTCTGGCCGCCGGGAACCACACTACAGGCTATTTACTGCGGCCAGAGGCCGCGGAATAGTAAACACGAGCGAGGACGCTCGCGCTAGAATCGTAGAATGAAACGGCCCTGCCTGCGGGATGACAGTCTAAAGGATGGAGTGCTATAATTTTATCCTGACACTTATCCAAAAACAGCCGCTTTATCCTTGTGATGAAGCGGCTGTTTTTTTATGGAGGTGCAGCGATAAATTCGTATCTTTGCAGCTTTAAATTTTTGACTATGATATCTGTTGACGGCGTAACGGTCGAATTTAATGGCGCGGCCCTTTTTAGCAATATTTCCTTTAACATTAACGAGAACGACCGCATTGCCCTTATGGGGAAAAACGGTGCCGGCAAATCGACGCTACTCAAGATAATTGCAGGCGTCAGCAAGCCCACCCGCGGTAAAGTGTCGGCTCCCAAAGAGGCCGTAATTGCCTACCTGCCGCAGCACCTGCTCACCGACGACGACTGCACCGTGTTCGAAGAAGCTTCCAAAGCCTTTGGCAAGGTGCTCGACATGAAAAAGCAGATGGACGAGCTGAACGCGCAGCTGGAAACGCGCACCGATTACGAGTCGGAAGAATATTACGCCATCATCGAACAGGTATCGGAACTGAGCGAGAAATACTATTCAATCGAAGAAATTAACTACGATGCGGAGGTGGAAAAAACGCTGAAGGGCCTCGGCTTCTCCCGCGAAGACTTTACCCGCCCCACAAACGAGTTCAGCGGGGGCTGGCGCATGCGCATCGAACTGGCCAAAATCCTGCTGCAGCAGCCCGACCTCATCCTGCTCGATGAGCCCACCAACCACCTCGACATCGAATCAATTCAGTGGCTCGAGGAGTTTTTGGTGAACAATGCCAAAGCCGTAATCGTGATTTCCCACGACCGTGCCTTTGTCGACAACATCACCAACCGCACCATCGAGGTAACGATGGGGCGCATTTACGACTACAAAGTAAACTACAGCCAGTACCTGCAGCTGCGCAAAGAGCGCCGCGAGCAGCAACAGAAACAGTACGACGACCAGCAAAAGGAAATTGCCGAGATCCAAGGCTTTATCGATCGCTTTAAAGGCACCTACTCCAAAACCCTGCAGGTACAGTCGCGGGTAAAGATGTTGGAGAAAATGGAGCTGGTGGAGGTAGACGAGGTAGATACATCGGCCCTGAACCTGAAGTTCCCGCCGGCCCCGCGTTCAGGTAACTACCCGGTTATTGTGGATGGACTCACCAAGCGCTACGGCGACCATGTGGTGTTTAAAGATGCGTCGCTTACGATTGAGCGCGGCCAGAAAGTAGCCTTTGTGGGCAAGAACGGCGAAGGTAAATCGACGCTGGTGAAAGCGATTATGGGCGAGATTGATTACGAAGGAAAACTGCAGTTAGGGCATAACTGCCTCATCGGTTACTTCGCCCAAAACCAGGCCTCCTTGCTCGACGAAGACCTGACGGTTTTCCAGACCATCGACGAAATAGCGGTAGGCGATATGCGCACGCGCATCAAAGATTTGCTGGGCGCTTTCATGTTCAGCGGCGATACAATCGACAAGAAAGTGAAGGTGCTGTCGGGTGGCGAGAAAACGCGCTTGGCCATGATAAAACTGCTCCTGCAGCCTGTGAATCTTCTCATCCTGGACGAACCTACGAACCACCTCGACCTGAAAACCAAAGACATCCTGAAAGATGCCCTTAAGGCTTTCGACGGTACCCTGATCCTCGTATCGCACGACCGCGACTTCCTGGATGGCCTGGCTGAGAAAGTGTTCGAGTTTGGCAACAAACGTATCCGGGAGCACTTCGAAGACATCAACGGCTTTTTGCGCAACAAGAAAATGGAGAATCTGCGCGAAATCGAACGAACAACGGCAAAATAGGAGAGGAGTGGCTGCTGCCCCTGGTTACATAAAAAAATCCCGCCCCGAAGTTTCCGGAGCGGGATTTTTTATTTATAGTAGTTACACCTGCTTTACTTCTTCCCGGTGATTTCCAGCAGCTCCACATCAAAAATAAGCGTGGCGCCACCCGGAATGTCGCGTCCTGCTCCCTGTTCGCCATAGGCCAGCTCCGATGGGATGTACAGACGCCATTTGCTCCCGACAGGCATGAGTTGCAGGGCCTCTGTCCAGCCAGGTATTACACCGGAAACCCCAAGCGTAACCGGCTCGCCCCGCTCGTAAGACGAATCAAATTCTTCGCCGTTTAAAAGTTTGCCGGCGTAGTGTACCACCACCTGGTCGTTCGGACCGGGCTTGGGGCCGTTGCCTTCCTTGAGCACTTCGTACTGCAGGCCGCTGGCTGTTTCGGTTACACCGGCTTTTTTCTTATTCTGCTCCAGGAACTGCTTTGCTTTTTCTTTTTCTGCTACAGCTTTCTTTTGCATGCTTGTCTGCACAAATCGCTCCATAATGCCTTGTGCCGTACTGATATCAAATAGAGTGGGATCGCCCTTCAGCGTTTGCGCAATCGCTTTATTCAGCATGTCGTAGTTGAGGTTTTCCGCTCCCATGGACTTCAGGAACTGGCCCGCCGAGAGGCCCATGGCATAGCTTAAGCTGTCGGTCAGGTTCTGGGGTGCGGTTTGGGTAGTGGCCGCGCCTTTTTTTGATTTCTTGCCTGATTTTTTTGTTTGTGCCTGTGCGGTTAAAGAAGCCAGCACCAGCAAAGGTAAGATTAGTTTTTTAAGCATTACTTTTTAGATTGGTCGTGTAATTTCTGTAAATGTAACAGAAAATTAAGAGTAAGTTTGAATTTCGCTGGCGCATGCAGAAATTGTTCGGAATGGCCTGAACTCCCGGTTAGTTCCGGAGGCCTCCCGAAACGTTTTTTGAGCGGCAAAGCAGTGGCGTTTTGCTTATTAAAGTCAACGGATTCATTAGGCCTTTCTCACAAATTCAGATTTAAGTGCCATTGAGCCAAAGCCATCAATTTTGCAGTCAATATTATGATCTCCCTCTGTCAATCGTATATTTTTTACTTTAGTCCCAGCCTTCACAGGTTTTGGAGCACCTTTTACGGGTAAATCTTTGATTACAACAACAGCATCTCCATCCCTAAGTAAATTTCCGTTAGCATCTATTACTTTTAGTCCTGCATCTTCTGATATTTCATCCGGATTCCACTCATTTCCACACTCAGGGCAGGCATAGATTTCTTCACCCATTGCGTAACCATAAGGTGAATTACAGGTTGGGCATTGTTTCATTTCTTCAGACATGGTTATATTCTATTTTTTATGATCGTTTTGCTTGCTATCAATGGTTTTGGTGCAGCCGAAGCAATGCAAGAGTTACGGCTGCACCGGGTAAAATGCGGTTTTGTTTCTTTCCAGCATTATAATTTGATTGAAAGCACTAAATGTCCGTCTAAACCTAGCTCAACGATTTTTTTTAAGGTCGATAAACGCACTTCTTTAATATTATTCTCAATTTTGGAGATATAAGATTTAGAGGTTCCAACTTTTGCAGCTAACTCTTCCTGTGTTAAACCTTTTTCTAATCTGGCTTCGTGAATCAAAGCGCCAATTTTAAAGTTTTCGTATCCTTCTTCCAATTCATCACGCTTTTTGGTTCCTACTTTACCGTAGTGCTTTTCTTTGAACTGGTCGAGTGTCATGATGTTATTATTTCCCGCTTTCATATTCTCCTTTGATTTTTAATGCTCTTTCTATTTCCTTTTTCGGCGTCTTCTGGGTTTTCTTTTGAAAGCCATTAGCTAAAACCACTAATTTCCCTTCATCAAAAAAACAGAAAATCCGAAAGATATCACTTCCATGCTGTACCCGAATCTCAAAGAGTCCGTTAGTATTTTCTAAATGCTTGAGATAGGTTTCAGGTACCCTTTCAAGTTCTTCAATTAAGTCAAGGGTCCAGATAATCTTATCTCTCACCTTATCCCTTTGCTTTAGAAAGAATTCTTGAAAGTACTCTTTATAGAAAATTATTCTCCGATGTTTTCCTTTATTATTCACGAAGTAAAGATATACAAAGTTGCCCTAAAGTGAAACATTGTTAAAATGGCAATTTATATTTTGAAATCGCGTATAACGGTTTTGGTGCAGCCGAAGCAATGCAAGAGTTACGGCTGCACCGGGTGTGCGCCCAGTATGGGCACCTGGTACTGAAGGTACCAAATTATGCCAGAGGGTGCAAGTCCCTTGCAGGCGAGTTGGTGAAGCCTGTTAGCTCCGAAATTATCGGGATTTTCAACAAGCCGCAAGCTGGTTCGGGTGTTGTGAATGATAAAAGTAGCAGGCGCAGCGGGAATGGTGGCAGGTACAGCAAAAGAAGCAAGTATACAGGGCAAACTCAAAGACATCGACAGTTGGATACGCAACAGATTGAGGCACTGCATCTGGCATGACTGGAAACGACCGGAACGGAAAAGGAAGAACCTGATTCGGCTGGGCGTTCCGAAAGGTCAGGCCTACGCCTGGAGCAGGACCAGGAAAGGAGGCTGGGCTGTAGCTCAAAGTCCGATGCTGATAACGACGGTGACGGGGAAACGGCTTGTCCGAAGGGGGTATGAATCATTGCTCGATTACTACAAGAAAGTAGCTCCACAGCTTAACGAACCGCTGTATACGAGACCCGTAGGGAGTGTAAACGAAACTGTGTCACTCATTTTTTTAATGGCTTTTTTGATGTTACGGCTTTAGCCTAACATCAAAAAAGTCAAACCCTCAGGTGGGTCCTGAGTCTTTCCTCAAACATGATAAAAAGCTGAGAGAAAGTCAAGGCCCAGTTAGGCAGTGGCAGGGAGTGTAAACGAAACTGTGTCACTCATTTTTTTAATGGCTTTTTTGATGTTACGGCTTTAGCCTAACATCAAAAAAGTCAAACCCTCAGGTGGGTCCTGAGTCTTTCCTCAAACATGATAAAAAGCTGAGAGAAAGTCAAGGCCCAGTTAGGCAGTGGCA
>NZ_QCZK02000026.1 GCF_003347595.2 Botryobacter ruber
AGACACTAATATTCTCTCAGGCTCATCGCACATTGGATTGCATTTCATTCACCGCATGTACTACTAAATTTGTATTCGCACTGCACGCCAACGGTAGTATATACGTAATACCTCCAAACATACGGTTATCTGCACTATGTGCGGAGTAGGTTCCTTCCTGCTCCGGATGTTGCTTTTTTAGCACCGGAACAGCGGAATTCAGCTCGTTTGCCGAAGTGATATCCGTACAGCAAGATAAGGAAATAATTCATAAGGAGAAGTTGCCAACCATATTTTTGTTTTTGCACCGGCTCTTTTTAAGGGCAAGGGGCATACAAAGCACGGTTAACTACCATAAATAACGGTACTGCGCCTGCCTCCACACCTGCTGCCGGTGCTCAACCAGGCTTTTAGTTGCCATTTTTACTGCCGGAAAAGATTTCTGTAGCTGAAAAGACCTGCTAGCCGAAATTATTCGAATATATCCGTAAGTATCCGGATAATTCGGATATATCCGGATAATTTCGGCTAATGAAGATCAGCAAAGGCTGTGGAGGCTGCTACAGAAGCATAATTTGCTGTTTTGTTTGTAGCCAGAAATAAACCAAAGGCAGAAGCAACGGTTTTTACCCTGCAGCCCCGGCTACCACAGGCTCAGCTGCTGAAAATGCCCGCCTGCCAGCCAGTGCTTAATCACGCATGGTCCCGATCATGCTTTGGGTGTCGGCAGCGCCTTCCAGGGTAAGGTACTCCGCCTGCAGGGCCTTCACCTTCAGCAGGTCGCCTGTACTCATGTTGTCGTCGATCTGGCGTTTGCGCTCGTTTAGCTGGCCGTACACATAATCTACATAATCCCAGTCGTCCTGGGTCCAGTTCTGGCGTTTGGCCCGGACCACGCCCATAAACGTCAGGTAAGCTTCGCGTACGTTGGCAGGCGTAACGGTTTGCAGATCTTTGAACTCGCGCAGCAACTGGTCCTGCCACTGTTTTAATTTGTTGGGCTGCAGGGGCGTTTGCTGGCGGCGCTGCTGGCGGGCTTCCCAGTTGTTGTAACGGTCCTTTAGCTGCTGGTATTCGGCCCTGGACTTCTCCGAAAGACTGTCCATGCGGGCATCCAGTTCGGCCGTGCGCCGTTTAAATTCTTTCCGCATCGAGGAGGTGTCGTTCTCGATTGTGTCGTCGCCGGTGGTTCTGTCGCTCATCCACTCGCGCATATCCTCCAGGCGGTCTTCGGCGGTCTGGCCGGTTTTTATGACACGGGCCGTGTCGCCGGGCTCCGAGCCTTCTACCGCTATTTCCTTGTTTTCGGTGTTTTGGGTGCGCTCGCAGCTCCAAAGCAATAGGCAAAGGCTGGCTGCCATACCAAACATTATTTTTCGTAGTGTATTCATCGTTTCAGGGGATTTGTGCCGTTTACAGCTCTACTTACGGATAGTTAAAAAGGTTAGATACTTTCCCGCCGGTTCAGGTATTAATCCAGCCGGATGCCTTCGCCATAAGCAAACGTATTGTTTACCGTAACCGGGAGTTTGCCCCGGGGCGGAATACGTCCGAACAGGATTTTTGCCGCCGCTTCCTGTGCATGGAAGTGGGGCTGGTACGCCACCAGCAAGGCCCTGCTGTGCTGTATGCCCGGAAACTGGTTCAGGGCGTAGGCGTTGTCGAATAAAGTGACGATGGCTTTTCTGGAATTGGCCAGCTCCCGTACCAGCCCGGTGGCTGCATCCGAATAGCCAAGGTTGTTGCTGGGCCGGATGCTGGGCCCGTACAAGCCCACCAGCACCAGGTCGTAGTGGCGGAGCTTCTCTTTCAGCTTTTGGATTTCTGTTGCTTTTGCCTTCCTGGAAATGACGAAGTCGGTGGTGGTGGCATACTGCTTTACCTGTCGCTGAAAAATGGTGGGCCGCACAGCGCCAAACGAAACGGTGGCTATCTTTTGCTTGCGCCGCTGCCGGAGCGGCACCGCGCGCTTCTGGTTAACGAGCAGGGTGAGGGCTGCTTCGGCGATGGCCCGGTTCGTACTGTCGGCTGCCGGCGGGTTCAGGTCCTCGTAGAGGTTGTGCAGGTCGATGGGCTGGTACTTGTCCAGGCCAAGCCAGAGTTTTGCCGCCAGCATTTTTTTGCAGCGCCTGTCTATTTCAGCTCTCGAAATGTCGCCTTTTTTTATGGCCGCCTTGATGGCATTGATGGCCCTGGGCACACTGTTGAGACGTTCCAGCACATCGTTTCCCGCAACCAATGCCCGCGCCTCTGCTTCGCCTGGCGGAAAGTACTTCGTGACGCCCTTCATCACCATGGCATCGGTAAATACAAGTCCGTTGAAGTTCAGCTCCTCTTTCAGCAAACCGGTTACAATGGGTTTCGATAAGGTGGAAGGCAGGTTGTTGGTAGAATCGAGCCGCGGGATGTGCATGTGCGCCACCATAATGCCGCCAACGCCGTGTTTGATCAGCTCCCGGAACGGGTACAGCTCCAGCGAATCGAGCCGTTCGCGGTTAAAGGGAATGATGGGCAGGTCGTGGTGCGAATCCACATCGGTGTCGCCGTGACCGGGAAAGTGCTTGGCGGTAGCCACAATGCCATGGTCCTGCATACCGCGCATATACGCCAGGCTTTTGTCGGTTACCTCAATGGCATTTTCCCCGAAAGCACGATAACTGATGATGGGGTTGTGCGGGTTGTTGTTGATGTCGGCAACGGGCGCAAAGTTTACATGCATGCCCAGGCGCTTGAACTCATGCGCGACCTCGGCGCCCATCCGGTAAATCAGGGCATTGTCTTCAAGCGCGCCCAGCATCATCTGGAACGGGTACTGCACCGTGCTGTCGAGGCGCATGCCAATGCCGGCCTCCGCATCCATCGAAATCAGGAGCGGTACTTTGGCGGCTGCCTGGTACTGGTTGGTCAGTTTCGCCTGCCGCACAGGTCCGCCCTGGAAAAAAATGATGCCGCCCACATTGTAGTCTTCAATCAGGCGCATCACATCTGCTTCGTAAGCAGCTCCCCGGTTCGAGAAAGCTTCTATAATGATCAGCTGGGCAATGCGTTCGTCTAGGGTAAGGGTATTGAAAACAGAATCGACCCAGTCCGAACGGTGCGACAAGGCATCGACAAAGGTGTCGGGCAGTTTCGCTTTTTCCGTGAACGTAAATTCCCGTTCGGTGGCCGCCAGGCTGCTGTTGCTGGTATCGGTGCTTTCGCAGGCAATCAGGAACAACAGGGGGAGCGCCAGCAGGAGCTTTAGCTTTTTTATATAGTTAGGGTGACGTAGCAACGTAAGCATAATAAATCTTTAATAGCACAAGTACATACTTGCTTTCGGATTTTAAGTTTTGATTCAATCAGCCCGAAATTCCGGTTGTTCGTGCAGCTCTTGTAGGAACAGGAAAATTTGCTGTAACCGATAACCTTGGGTTTGATTTCATAAGCTGAGGTTACGCATAAAATACAATAGCAGGAAAAGTCCCCCTTTGAAGCTAATCTTGTAGGGAAAAAAAGGTACTATTAATCGATTTCTGCCGCAAGTTTGAGCGCAGCGGTAACTTGTGGTACTAAATAGGGCCAGTTT
>NZ_QCZK02000027.1 GCF_003347595.2 Botryobacter ruber
AGTCTTAAAGTGTGAATGAGTTGAGACAATTAGTGAGAATACCGTAGCGCCAACCAAACCTATAGTGCATAAACGCACCATAGCTAAGCCCGTTAAATCCGGCATTGGGATTATTTTCAAATTTTAAAATGGCGGGTATTTCAGGCTTTTTGGGCTGGTAGGCATCAAAGGTCACTAAAGCGGCAAAAAAAGAAAAAAAGCCAAAGGCATGAATCTTTGATTTAGGGCGTTAAGTCTTGCTGCGGCGGTGCCGGGAGAAAGTCCTTCAACTTTCGGACGGGAGCGTCCCTGCAAGACTTAGGAGGAGCCAAGTTAAATTTTTTAAAGGAGAAAGTCAAGGAATTTAACATGGCTACGGTGGCTTGTTTTCTTTTTTTGCGGCAATAGAGAGACCAATGATTGGATGTCTTTTTTGGCCAGCCTGAGCCTGCCGCCCCTGGCAACGTTGTCGATCACCCAATCAACAGCTTTGCCAGTGGCTAAATCCGCCATTTAGAATTAAATTTAAGAGGAGAAAATAACCCAACGCTCAGCTTTGTTTTTCCCTTGAAATTCCCTTCATTGAGTACTCAAAAAAGGAAAAACAAAGCACGGATAACTACCCGAAGAAGGCATCAATCCTCACTAAACCGACAGGACGCCTCCTTCCAACGTATGTTACGGGAAATAAGGAATCATAAAAGAAGAATATTTTTTTATAGTTTATAGTAACTTTTAAGTTACATTTACTGTTGAAAATATAGCAGATGGAGAAAATTAGAGAAATCATCGCTTACAAAAACTACTTTGAAGATTTCTTGAAGGAGCAACCCGTTAAGGTGCAGGACAAGATTTTCAAGATTTTGGAAGCGATAGAAACACTTGAGCGAGTGCCTCAAAATTATCTGAAGCACTTAGCAGGTACGGACGGCCTATATGAGGCAAGGGTGCAGCTCGGTTCTAACATCTGGCGAGTGTTCTGCTTCTTTGATGAAGGCAAATTGGTAATACTACTGAATGGATTTCAGAAAAAGACGCAAAAAACACCAAAGAAAGAAATTGACAAGGCACTACAATTAATGGCTGAATATTATGAAGGGAAAAAATAAACAAAAAGAAGTTAGTTCTTGGGCAGACATCAAAAACAGAGTGTACGGAGTTAAGGGAACAGAGAGACGCGATAACTTAGATAGGGAGTTCGAATCATTCAAGATAGGACTCGAATTAAAAAAGGCGCGTGAAGCAAGGCATCTTACCCAACAGGAATTAGGCGAAATCATTGATAAGAAAAGAACTTATATTTCAAGAGTTGAAAACGATGGGAGTAACCTTACGCTCAAAACCTTATTCGATATTGTTGAAAAAGGCTTGGGCGGAAAAGTAAAAATATCTATTGAGCTTTAAAAGAAGAATTACTACCCCGTAACCCTATACTGCATTAACTCTCGCTTCACTTCGAGCACATGCAGTACAAGCCGTTGGCAATAATTCTAAAGCATGGAAATTAAATTTTTCTCACACTCATTCATGAATGGCTAATGAAAAATGAAAGAATGAGTTCAAGTACATTCATGCAAGGTATGATGATTCCGCCTTTACTGATGGCATTTATCCTTTTTATAGGCTTTATCACTTTCGAACGGTCAAATTCAGATGATTCATTAAAATATATCTATATGTTAGGTGGTATAGAAGTATTAACACCTTTTATTTTAGTCACTCTTTACTTTAAATTAAGAGATGTTGAAAATGGAAAGGCTAAAGGGTATTTGTATTCCTCATACTTCTGGATACTGTCTTTACTGATGATGATTTGGTTCTTATTTATTTATAATTAATCATCCGAATCAGTAGAAGAATAATACTTGCCAACAAAGTTCAGCCTTTGTGCTCGGCTTCGCCTCGCCCATCGGCTGCACAATCACCGTTACCCACAATAGGAACTATTAAAAGTTTACACATAAGGAAACTTTTCTCTATCTTTGGAGGTATCTAAAGATAAGCACTAAATGCAACAAAAATTTGAAGTTGACTTGCTGGAGGAAGCTTTCAAGTATTTGGAATCGCTTGAACTGAAGCACCGGGAGAAAATACTTCAGAATATCCGGAGAGCCCAGTTCCACACCGACCCCAAGCTGTTCAAGAAGCTAACGAATGAAATCTGGGAGTTCAGGACTCTTTATGCCGGGCTGCAGTACAGATTTCTTGCCTTCTGGGATAAAACTGACAAGCAGGAAACACTTGTACTCGCTACGCATGGTTTCGTCAAGAAAACCAGCAAAGTAGACAAAAAGGAAATTGATAAGGCCGAACGTATTCGGGAAATCTATTTTAAAGAAAAGTAATCATGAAAAGATATTCATTAAGCGAAGCCGAGGATAAGCTTATCGGTGTAAAAGGAACGCCAGCGCGTGACAATTACGAGTTCGAGCTTAAGCTGGAACTGATTGGGGACATGATTCAGGCAGCAAGAAAAGAAAGAAACCTGACGCAGGAACAACTTGGGCAACTAGTGGGAGTGAAAAAAGCCCAAATATCCCGACTTGAGAATAATGCGACCAACGTAACAATAGATACCATTCTTAAAGTCTTCAATGCACTTGAAGCAAAGGTTAATTTCAAAGTTGAACTTCTCAACAGGCAAGTGAGAGTCGCCTAAAAGAACCAAAGTGGGTAACCCAGTGCAGCCTTAACCCTTGCTACGCTACGGGCTTCGGCTGCACTAATCCGTTAGGCTGCATTTCAAATAATAAAATTACAAAACTTTTTAGTGTTAAACTTAATACTTACTTTTGGCGTTAGTAACGCAATAAGTGAGCATGATTATATCTTTTGGGTCAAAGGAAACTGAAAAAATCTGGAATGGGGAAAGGGTAGCGAAGCTGCCTATGGAAATCCAGACGATTGGCAGACGTAAATTAAGAATGCTTAATAACTCTCAAGACATTGCTGACCTTCGCATTCCTCCCTCAAACAGATTAGAGAAGTTAGCTGGAAACTTGAAAGAGTTCTACAGTATCAGGATAAACAGCCAGTGGAGAATCATCTTCCAATGGAGTAATGGCCAAGCATCAGAAGTAGAAATTATAGATTACCACTAAGAAGAAAGAAATGGAACGATTACCCAATATTCATCCAGGAGAAATACTGCAGGAAGAGTTTCTTGTTCCTTTAAACATTACAGCCTACAGGCTTGCGAAGGACATTGGAATACCGCAAACCAGAGTGTCTGAGATTATCAAAGGGAACAGACGCATCACAGCAGATACAGCCTTAAGATTAAGTTACTACTTTGGCAACTCCCCTAAATTCTGGCTCGGGCTCCAAGACGACTACGACTTGGAAGAAGAAATGACAACAAAGCAAAAAGAGCTGGAAACGATAAAGCGCTTTGAGAAAAACGCAGCCTAACCAAGCACTGCTTAAACCTTCGCTACGCTTCAGGCTCATGCAGTACAAACCGTTTTGCGGCATATAAGTTATGAAAAGAAATAATTGATTCTTTCGTATCTTTGAAAGAAAATGCCAGAGTTAAGCAGGTTCTATGGAATCATAATATATATGTTTACCAAAGATCATAATCCACCCCATTTTCATGCAAAATATGGGGAATTTATTGGTGTTGTAAATATTAAAACTGGAGAATTGATAGAAGGCGAATTGCCTAGAAGAGCTTTGCGTTTGGTTCAGGATTGGACAGAATTACATAAAGAAGAATTAATTCTCAATTGGGATTCAGCTCAATCAGAAAACCCAGAATTTAAGCGTATAGAACCCTTATCCTAATGAATGATGATACACTTAATTAAAGAGATAGTTGGCGTTGAGCCTTTTAAAATAACGGTACGTTTCAACACAGGAGAAGTAAGGCTTATTAACTTAGCTGATAAGTTAAATGAATGGGCAACTAGTCCGCACTCAAAATTTGCTGAACTGAAAAATTACGAAGTATTCAAGCAAGTAAAACTTGATAGAGATTTTGAAACTTTGGTTTGGGAGAATGGTATTGATCTATGCCCCGATGTTCTGTATGAAATTAGTACAGAAATTAGCAAGAAAAACGTGGCATAACCCAGCACTGCTTAAACTCTCGCTTCGCTTTGAGCTTAGGCAGTACTAACCGTTAGGGTTTATTATAGTAATCAAATTGAAAAATAAGCTTCTGGTGCAGTCCAAGATTCAGAGCCAGTAGCAGGAGCCGCAGCGACAGCCAGCGATTGAATAAAATGGTTTCTGCTGCTCCAACCAACTTCCGCTTCACAGGCTGCCCGAGTGACGGATCAGCAGGTGTAATATAATTTACGCAGTCCGTGCAGATTGATTTAAATTGATAACAGTCCACGTTCAGCTGCCAGCGCGACACATCGATTCCCCACAGCATGTTAGCCTCAGCGGCTGCCGCTGCTTCAACTGTAGGGTCGTTATTGTCCGTGCCTTTTCAGGGCTCGTTGGCGAAGGCCTGCAGGCTGACAAGCAAAGCACACCGAAAGCACCTTCCGTGTTTTGTGATAGAGCGAAACATAAAACATAATGGCGGCTAAAAAAATACAAGAACTACGCAATAATAGACCGAAAATCAAACGCTAAAATCCATTTGCTGCTTTTAATTTTTGTAAGTCGGTAACGGGCGCGTTTCTTGTGCTGCAGAAGAAGCTGCAGGCGCTGTTAATTTTTTGAGTTGTTGCTGCCGCGGCTTCAGTATTTCGGAAATCAACTTATTTTAGAATCAGATTTTGCGTCCGTATAAAGAGGTGCTGCATGCCAGTAGCCAAACCAAAACCCCTGTCTACCCAAAGATGCCAGTCCGGAAATGTCATTTCACCGGGAGTGCCTTTTCACAGAAATGAAGCAATTGAATCCGTCTGTATCAGAGGAAAAAGGCTAAATTTTACTGGATTAGGTAATTTTTTCATAATCTTAACTAACATTTGGTATCATTTGTAGCGCATATTCCCTAACAAGTAGTAACTTATAGCGTTAAAAATGTAGGCCACACCAGCCTCTTCCCGTCAAACAATATTCTTCGTCTTCCTAATGTTAAACCCGGCAGATGAAGAGGTCACTTACTGTATAAAGCATGAAGTTAAACCAAGAAATGAAGCGCCTCTCCTGGCAGGCAGGAGTACTGACTTTTTCCCTCCTGATCATCACCTGCACCACGCAGAAAAGCACTCCCCCGCCGGAACAAGCGGACACAAAAGCAGCCTTTAATCCCACGCCAAGCCCCGCCTTTCTGTCGCCTGAAGAAAGCCTGAAAACATTCCAACTGCCCAAGGGCTATCGCCTGGAACTGGTGGCGAGTGAGCCGATGGTAGAGGAGCCAGTGGCCATCGCTTGGGACGGCAATGGCCGGATGTATGTGGCCGAAATGCTTACTTACATGCAGGATGCCAACGCTTCGGGCGAGCAGGAACCTCGCAGCCGGATTTCGCTTCTCGAAGACACCAACAACGACGGCAAAATGGACAAAAGCACCGTGTTCATCGACAACCTGCTGCTGCCCCGCATGATCCAGTGCGTAGGGGACGAGCTGCTGGTAAACGAAACTAACACGATCAACATCTGGAGCTACCGCGACACCAACAACGACGGCAAAGCCGACCAAAAGAAGCTCGTTTACGAAAATGCTGGTTATAGGGCAAACGGGGCCAACATGGAGCACCAGCGGAGCGGGCTGGACTGGAACCTGGACAACTGGATGTACATGACATATGAGACAATCCGCCTCCGGTACACCCAGGGCACCATGCGGGCCGACACCATCGTGAGCGGCTCCGGGGGCCAGTGGGGGCTCACCCACGACAACTACGGCCGCCTGTTCTACTCCAGGGCAGGGGCCGAGATACCCGCACAGGGCTTCCAGCTAAACCCTGTGTATGGTTCCCTCGATTTCCAGGATCAGTACAGCAAGGAATTTATGGCCGTATGGCCTATTATTGCCACCCCCGACGTACAAGGCGGCCGGTATCGGTTGCGGCCCGACAAGACCCTGAACCACTTTACGGGTGCCTGCGGCCAGTCTATCTACCGGGGCGATCGCCTGCCTGCCGACCTGGCGGGAGATTACCTGGTGTGTGAGCCGGTGGCCAGGGCTATCCGACGGGCTAAGGTTCTGAACGTAAACGGGAAGCGGGTGCTGGAAAATGCTTACCAGCAACAGGAGTTTATTGCCTCCTCCGACATGAACTTCCGCCCTGTTAACACTGCCACCGGTCCCGATGGCAATCTCTATGTGGTGGATATGCACCGGGGCATTATCCAACAGGGCAACTGGACCAGGCCAGGCAGTTTTCTGCGCCAGCAAATCGATAGCCTGGGGCTGGACAAGAACGTTGGCCGGGGCCGTATTTACCGGCTGGTGCACGAGGGCCACAAGCCAGGCCCAAAACCTGCCATGCTGCGCGAGAAGGGCACTCAACTGGTGCGTCACCTGGATCACCCCAATGGCTGGTGGCGGGATAACGCGCAAAAGGAACTGGTAGCCAGCGGGGATCAAACGGTGGTACCTGCCCTGAAAGCAATTGTAGCCGGGCAGCGTGCCTCACTGGCGAAGGATCCCAGCCACCTGGCCCGAATCCATGCTCTTTGGACCCTCGACGGGCTAGAAGCCATAGAGAAGGAGGTACTCCTCCGAGCCATGCAGGATGAGCACCCGCAGGTACGCCGTGCTGCCATCTGGATAAGTGAGTCCTTTCTGAAAAAAGGGGATTTGCAGCTGATAGAGGCGGTGAGCCAGTTGAAAGATGATGCCGATCCGGATGTGCGGGTGCAGGTGCTGTTGTCGCTGTATGGCAATAAAGCGGAGCAGGCGAAAGCGCTGGTGAAAAGGCTGGTAGAGGAGAATGCCACAAACGAAATGATAGGCGCTACCAAGACTGCTCTCGATAAAAACGAAGACGTGCGCACCTTCGGTAGCCGGCTGGGCCGGTTGGCCGCCACTGACCGTAATTCCATTCTAAACGGAGCCGTTACCTTTAAGTCGCTATGCGCCAGCTGCCACGGCGGAGACGGCAAAGGAATCGCGATTGGGGGGGCTTCTATGTCTGCTCCTCCCCTGGTAGGATCAAGACGGCTGACTTACCCGGAGACGAAAACAACGATCCGCATCCTGCTGCACGGATTGGCAGGACCGATAGATGGCAAAACATATTTGGGTGTAATGCCACCCATGGAGGCCAACAGCGATGAGTGGATTGCCAATGTCGCCAGCTACCTGCGTTATGAGTTTGGCAACAGGCTTCCCCAGGGAGCATCGCCTACCGTTAAGGCAGCTGAGGTCAGACAATTGCGGGAGACCCACGCCGGCCGTAAAAAAACCTGGACGCTGGAAGAACTGCAGCTGGTAAGCGCCGCTGAGAAAGCAGCTGAAGGTACTACAGGTCGGTAGAACCAGTGCGAAGGAGGAGGTCCTTTCTATTAATAGTCACAAAAGAAGAGACTGAAATGCACTATATCCTAAAATTAGAAAATAGTGTTATTGCGAATGGTTCGTAACAGGGAAAAACTTTCTCAACGAATATAAGCAGCAATTATAAATAAATTTTTCAGATAAATGCTCTTTACAGTTTTTGCTTCTGTCTCTGTAATTCATAATTGAGCAGAAGCAAAAACTTATTTATCTTCTGGACTAAGCTTAATTTAAATTTCCGAGAATCTAGCAGAATCTGCTTTGCACCATTCACAACAGACTTAGCTCAAGACTTTAGTGGTAGTTGCATAATTAAAAGAAAAATGTGCACGGAAGTTGGGAGCTCAGCAGCAGGAGCTTGGAGCAATGGAAAAAAAGGAGGTAACTTGAGCAAGAGAAAATCAAACCCTAACCCAGCACTACATAAACTCTCGCTCCGCTTCGAGCACATGCAGTACAAACCGTTGCCACAACACAAAAATGACCCTAAAAAACCACAAGGCTATCCTGATTTCCATGAGTGGCGTGCGCGTGCATAACACGAGGCTTATGGAGCTTGGACTGACGTTGCCTGGATTTGTGGAACGTAGCAATGTTATCGCAAGTCTGCCAAGTTTAGGATTACTTTCGATAGCGGCCTATACGCCTGCTAATTGGGAAATTGAGTACCTGGAGCTCGACCAGTTGCATGACGAGGAAATAAACCAGCTCATAGACCGGCAGCCCGACCTGGTTGCCTTCTCAGCCCTGACAGCAAGAATTAACGAAACCTACCTTCTATCGGCAAAATTCAGAAAGGCAGGAATTACCGTCGTTATCGGTGGACTGCATGCCTCCGCACTGCCTGAAGAAGCGATGTTACATGCCGACAGCGTGATACAGGGCGAAGGGGAGCTAATCTGGCCCGTGCTGCTACAGGACTTTGAAAACCGGAATTTAAAGCCGCTCTACAGTTCCCTGAAGGACAAAGCCTATGTGTGTAACCTGAATGAATACAAGACACCCCGGTACGACCTGCTTGATATTGCCCGCTATAACCGGCTGACCCTCCAGACAACAAGGGGCTGTCCGCTGAATTGCAGCTTTTGCGCAGCATCACGCACAATCAGTTCCTACAAGAAAAAGCCCATCCGGCAAATAGAAAAAGAACTTGATACACTGCATGAGATCTGGCCCAGGCCTTTTATTGAACTGGCAGACGATAACACCTTCGTTGACAAAAAATGGTCGAAAGACCTGCTGCGGCTTTTCAGGAAGTACAAAATGAAATGGTTTACCGAAACAGACATTTCCATTGCCTATGACGATGAACTGCTTCAGCTGCTAAAAGAATCGAATTGCGCGCAGGTGCTCATTGGCCTGGAAACAGCTACACAGGAGAGCCTGCACAAAATAGACAGAAACAACTGGAAGTACAGGCAGTTCGACAATTACTACAAAGCCATTGATAAAATTCAGTCCTACGGCATTTCGGTAAACGGCTGCTTCATTCTTGGCTTCGATACCGACACCACTGCCACTTTTGAGCGGACGGAGCAGTTCATTAAAAACAGCAACTTATCGGAAGTACAGATTACCATTTTGACACCGTTTCCGGGCACAGGTTTATACAGGCAGCTAAAGCAGGAAGGCCGGCTGATTTCCGAAAACTACTGGGAAAAATGCACCCTGTTCGACGTAACCTACAGGCCAAAGAACATGACGATGGAGGAGATGACGGAGGGATTTCAGAAGTTGATGCAGTCTATTTACAGCCCGGAAGAAGTTAAAAAGAGAAAACAAAAGTTCAGAGATTTAATCAAAAATAAGTATACATTGCCCTTATGAAAATTGCCAGGGACATTGTCAGGCTACTGACTTTTAAGATGACACGCGACGAGTTGTTGCAGCTCAATTACCAGCATTTAATCGTTGGTATAATCGGCACCTGGCTGGTGGGCATGGGACGGTACTGGGATGATCCGGGAGCGCATTTGCTCCAGCACCTTGGCCTTGGCTCCGTCATCTATATTTTTGGAATGGCACTCTTTATCTGGCTGGTGATAAAACCTTTCTTTGTTGAGAAGTGGTCGTATTTTACCGTTCTGACTTTTGTAAGCCTGACCTCATTTCCGGCAGCTTTTTATGCAATACCTGTAGAGCGTTTTTTCTCCGTGGATGTTGCCGCCAGTATAAATGCCTGGTTTTTAGCTATTGTAGCAGCCTGGCGACTGGCCCTGCTTTATTCCTTCCTGCGTAAGTTTACCCGATTGGGGCACCGGTATATCCTGGTCGGAACACTTTTACCGATTTGCGTTATTATCGTAACCCTCACGGCGCTGAACCTGGAAAGAGCTGTTTTCAATATTATGGGGGGGATCCGCGAAAATACAAGTAAGGATGCTGCCTATGGCGTACTTATCTTCCTGACATTTTTGTCTTCACTGGCTGCCATACCATTAGTGGTAGGCTATGCCGTTGGCGTTTATCATAGGTGGGAAATTGTAAAAAAGAAAAGATACACAAAGTCCTGACATGGTCCTCGTGCAGTTAATACTGTATTGGGGTGCAAAGGCTATGGTGGCAACTGCAGAAGATATTTCCATAGTAGATTGGCCAGGGGAGAAGGGAGGATGTAAACAACCGCAAACGCAGAGGCTACAGGGGCAAAACTCAGGAGCTTCTGGTAAGGAAAAGGTTAGAGATACAGGCAATAAAAAGAGGCTGTCCGAATGGGGCAGCCTCTTTTTATTGCCTGATGTTGGTTAAAATATACAACTTACACTAAGCTTGTTGCACCTATTTCCAGCCGCCACCTAATGCCTGGTAGATATGGACCATGGCATTCAGTTGCTCCATTTTCGTTTCAATCAGGTCGAACCTTGACTCCAGGGCATCCCGCTGCGTCAGCAGAACCTCCATGTAATCGGCCCTTGCCGAGTTGAACAGTTCATTCGAAATGCTAATGGACTGGGTAAGTGCCTGTACCTGCTGCGCTTTCAGATCATAACTTTTTTCCAGGTTATCAAGCTTTGCCAGCTGGTTGGCAACTTCTATGTACGCTTTCAGAACAGTACGTTCGTAATTGTATACCGCCTGAATCTGTTTGGCATTGGCACTAAAATAAATGGCTTTTATGGCATTCCGGTTGATTAAGGGTGCCGTTATGTCGCCAGCCAGCGAATACAGCAACGATTCAGGTGTTTTGAGCAGGTAAGACGGATTAAATGCCTGAAACCCTATGCCTGCCGTAATAGCCAATGACGGGTAAAAATTCGCCCGCGCTACCTGCACATCCAGTTTGGCTGCCGCCAGGTCCAGTTCAGCCTGCCTGATGTCCGGCCTGTTTTCCAGTAATTGGGCAGAAACTCCGGCATGAATGGGAGCTGGCGTTAAACTGCTGAAAGTCTCGGGATTCCGTTGGACATGCTGCGGGTACCTTCCCACCAGGAAGTTAATCCTGTTTTCGGTTTCTACTATTTGTTGCTGAATGTCGTACTGCAGGCTTTTGGTGCTGAGTACCTGTGCCTCGAACCGGCGTACGGCCAGTTCGTTTACCCGGGTAGCCTGCTTCTGCACCTTCACTATTTCCAGGGCATCATTCTGGATGTCGATGTTCTGCTTCACAATAGCCAGCTGGTTGTCGAGCGCCAGTAGTTCGTAGTACGAGCCAGCGATTTCGGCAACCAGGTTTGTCACCATAAAATTCTTCCCTTCCACAGAAGACAGGTACCGGGCTACGGCCGCCTTTTTGGCATTGCGCAGCTTATGCCAAATATCCACTTCCCAGGTGGCAAAAGCGCCTGCAAGAAAATCCGGCAGCGGCTCCGGCATTTCCCTGTCCTTGTCAATGTTGGTGGTGGCTTCCATAGCCCCGATGTTGGTGTATCGCGGCACTTTATCAAGACCGGCGGCTCCCTTCAGGCCGACAAAGGGTAAGTACTCACCTTTCCTGGCCCGCACTTCGTTTCTGGATATCTGGATTTCCTGTAGCGTGATGTTCAGTTCCTGGTTATTTTTCAGGGCTGTATCAATCAGGGCCGCCAGGTTTGGGTCCGTGAAATAATCCTTCCACTGCACCTGGGCGGTATTGGTGGTATCCTGCGCGTTGCTAAAACCTGCAGGTAGGGCAGCGTTCACTGATTTTTCTGGTACTGCCGGAACCTTGCAGGCCGTAAAGCCAAAAGACATGCCGATAGCTCCCAAGCCAATATATATTATTCTTCTAAGCATTGTACTCAACTTTTTCGGTTAAAAGTTTTACATCTTCATTGTCTCTGTTCCCCATTCCCTCGGATAAAGGACTTTCATGTTCATCGTTTATCAGGTGACGGCCATCAGCCAGGTGGGCAAAAATGTAATAGAGCCCGGGCACGATGATGACACCGAAAATGGTACCGAACAGCATACCGCCAAGAGACGCAGCACCAATAGTGCGGTTACCGATGGCGCCTGCCCCCGTAGCAATAATTAACGGTATCAGGCCGGCAATAAAGGCAAATGAGGTCATCAGGATAGGGCGGAAACGTACTTTGGCTCCTTCTATGGCGGCATCGAAAATGGAGGCTCCTTCCTGGCGTTTCTGCACGGCAAACTCCACGATCAGCACCGCGTTTTTGCCTAACAGACCCACCAGCATGATGAGGCCGATCTGGGCATAAATGTTGTTTTCGAGCCCCATCAGCTTAAGCAGCATAAACGAACCGAATACCCCCACCGGCAGCGAAAACACTACCGCCATCGGAATAATAAAACTCTCGTACTGGGCCGCCAGCACCAGGTACACAAACAGTACCACGATAATGAACACGTACAGCGCCTCGTTCCCCCTGCTGGCTTCGTCGTAGGAGAGGCCTTCCCAGGCGATGTCGTAGCCTTGTGGCAAGGTCTCACGGGCAACTTCACGTACGGCCTCGATGGCTTCTGCAGTCGTGTATCCTTTGGCTGGAAGGCCTTGGATGGCTGCTGAATTGTACATGTTGAACCGGGTAACTTCGTTAGGTCCCTGCGTTTTCTTAAGTTTCATAAACGCCGAGTAAGGCACCATTTCGCCTTCTTCATTTTTGACGAACAGCTTCATCACATCGGAGGGCAGCCTTCTGAACTGGGGGTCGGATTGTACATACACCTTGAAGAACTGACCAAATTTAATGAACCCTTGCTCGTAGGTACTGCCAATTAAAATATTGAGGTTTTCCATGGCGGTCTCGATGGATACTCCTTTTTGCATGGCCAGTTTGTTGTCAATCTCTAACTCGAACTGCGGATAATTGGCGGCGAAAAAGGTAAACAAGCCGGTTAGTTCTTTTCGCTTTTTCAAATTATCCATGAATTCCTGGTTGATCTTATCAAACTCGTGGTAATCGGTGTCGGTCGTTTTATCGAGCAGGCGCATCGAGAAACCACCTGAAGAACCAAAGCCTGGGATAGCTGGTGGTTCGAAGAACTCGACAATAGCCCCCAGGCCCTGCGACTTCTCTTCCAGTTCTTCCATGATTTCTTTTACGGTATGGTCGCGGTCCGACCAGGGTTTCAGATTGATGAGGCAGGTACCGGCATTGGAACCCCGGCCTTCAGTCATGATTTCGTAACCTGCCAGCGATGACACGGATTCCACGCCTTCAATTTCTTCACATATTTTCTGAAGTTTCTGCGATACCTGGTTCGTTTTTTCGAGGGTAGAACCCGGAGGAGTCTGGATGATGGCGTAAATTGTGCCCTGGTCTTCGTTCGGAATAAAGCCTGCCGGCAGCACCTGGTTTTCGTAGAAAATACCTGCACCGAAGGCCAGCAATACCCCGAATGTAAGCCATCTTCTGCTGACGATGGATCTGAGCAAGCCAACATACTTTCCTGTCAGTTTATCAAACCCCCGGTTAAAGCTATCGAGCGATCTGGTGAGGATGTTTTTCTTCCGTTCCTGCCCATGATGGTTCTTCAGCAACATGGCGCAGAGTACCGGGGTGAGGGTAAGGGCTACCAAGGCCGAAATCACAATGGAGCTGGCCATGGTAATGGAGAACTGGCGGTAAAAAGTACCTACCGGTCCCGACATGAACGAGATAGGCAGGAACACCGAAACCATTACAGCCGTGATGGCGATAATCGCCCCACTGATTTCCCCGAGCACTTTCTGCACAGCCCTGTAAGGCGTTAGGTGCGGCTCTTCCTCCATTTTGGCATGTACGGCTTCCACTACCACAATGGCATCATCCACCACGATACCAATGGCCAGCACCAGTGCAAAGAGCGTTACCAGGTTGATGGAAAGCCCGAAGAGCTGGATGGCAAAAAATGCCCCCACCAACGATACCGGAACTGCCAGGATAGGTATAAGGGTAGAACGCCAGTCGCCCAGGAAGATAAACACTACAATGGCAACGAGTATAAATGCATCGCGCAGCGTATGAATCACCTGCTCGATGGAGGCATCCAGGAATTGGGAAACGTCGTAGCTGATTTTATAATCCATGCCCGGCGGAAAGGTGGTTTTCATTTCTTCAAGCTTGGTTTTTACCTCTTCGATTACCTCGCTGGCATTACTGCCATAGTTCTGCTTTAGCACAATAGCTGCCGAAGGGTGACCGTCCAGGTTGGAATAAATATCAAAGAATTCGCTTCCCAGTTCTACAGTGGCGATATCCTTCAGGTGGATGCTTTCACCTTCTGCATTGGCCCGGATAATAATGCCTTCGTACTCTTCCGGTTTGTTGTACCTGCCTTTGTAGGTGAGCACATATTCCAGCGACTGGGCGGCTATACCGGAACTCTGTCCCAACCTGCCCGGGCGGCCGATAATACTTTGCTCCCCTAAGGCCTTCATCACTTCTTCCACAGAAATGTTGTAGGCCCGCATGCGGTCCGGGTTCAGCCAGATGCGCATGGCATATCTCCGGCTACCCAGAATTTGCGCCCGCGCTACCCCCTTGGTCCTCTGTATTTCCGGAATCATCTTGACGGTAGCGTAGTTGAACAGGAATTTTTCGTCCATGCGCTCATTCTTGGAGTACAGGTTGACGTACATGAGCATACTGGGCTGGATAGGTGTAATTACAACTCCTTCTCGCTGCACCAGCTCCGGCAGGAGCGGCATCACCTGGTCTACCCGCGTTTTCACCCGGACAACCGCATCGTTGGGGTCGGTGCCCGGTTCAAAAATAATGCGGAGCGTAGCCTCGCCGGCACTGGTGGCATCCGTAGCAATATAGCGCATGCCTTCCACGCCGTTGATAGCCTGTTCCAGGGTAATCAGCGTAGACTTTACCAGTACATCGGCACTGGAACCGGGATAGGCGATGAAAATATTAACGGTGGTAGGAGCAATTTCCGGGAACTGGGATATAGGCAGCTTCTTGATAGCCAGCGTGCCTACAAAAACAATCATAACCGATATTACAATAGCGAATACGGGCCTATGTATGAATTTACTAAACATATTATTTGCTTTTAGGATACGGGGTTATTCTGCATACAAGTCCAGCTGCGACAGGACCGTTTTGGGCTCCAGGAATTTGTAGTGGATTTTTTCGTTTGCCCGCACCAGTCGTAAGCCTTCCAGCAGGACTTTATCATTTTCGGTCAGCCCGGCCTGGACAACATAAATGTGGGGCATTTCCGCTCCGATGGTTATTTCCCTTGTTTTTAACACATTGTCTTTGTCCACCACATACACATACTTTTTGTCCAGTACTTCAAAAGTAGCTTTCTGAGGGAGCAGCAGTGCGTTCTTCAGCGGAATACTCATCCGGATGTTACCTGTTTCGCCATGCCGCAGCAGCCCGTCCGGGTTAGGGAAGGTTGCCCGGAAAGGGATGTTGCCGGTCTCGTTGTTGAAGTCGGCCTCAATGGTTTCAACCACTCCCGGGTGCTCGAACAGCTTGTTGTTGGCCATTAACAGGTTAACTTTTACCGGGGTATCTTTTTTGGCGCTGGTTTTATAATCCAGGTATTCCGCTTCCGGCACATTGTAATAGACCCACATGTTGCTGTTGTCGGACAGGTTTGTCAGGAGCTCTCCCTCTTCTACCAGGCTTCCCGGCCGTACATGGAAGCGGTCGATGATGCCATCAAAAGGAGCCCTGATCTGGGTAAACTGCAGGTGCACTTTGGCTAAGGCTGCTTCGGCTTTTGCTTTATCCAATTTTGCCTTGGCCATGGCCAGCTCGTTTGGAGCCACAATGTTTCTGTCTGCCAGTGACTTGGTGTTCTGGTATTCTATTGCAGCGTAATTGGCTTCCGCCTGCGCACTTTGCAGTTCGGCTTCGTAGAGGTTAGGCATAATCTGGAAGAGCAGCTGTCCTTTTTTCACGAACTGGCCTTCGTCTACAAAAATTTTTTCCAGGTAGCCTCTTTCCTGCGCTCTGAGTTCTATGTGGCGAATAGAGTGGATCTGACTGACGTAATCCTCGGTAATGGTCGTATCCATTTTTACCGGGCTGGTAACCAAAAAAGTGGTTTCGTGCTCCTTGTGTTCTTCTTCTTTGGAGGATGTACAGCTTGCATGGCACAACAAGGCAAACACTCCCATAAACATGAGAATTTTCTTCATGATACTTCAGGTTTTAAAATAAAGAGGTATTGATTGTGATTATATAATGAGGAGGTAAAAACAACAGACGTGCGTAGCCGCTCTAGCTGCTTGCTACAGGACGCAGAGTTTTAAAAAATAAGAAAGAAGAGGATCAGGCAAACAAGGCGTTGCCTGCCTGGGGTACTAAAATCATATCCGGAACACCTGGAGTAGGATATGCCACCGATAGGATGTAAGGTGAGAAAAATGCTTATAGAACCGGAAGCCCTGGCTAAGGTAGCGGAACAGAATCCCGGAGATGAAGGCATAGATAACAGCAGTCAGGAATTTACTGTTCTCTAAAAACTTTTTAAAGGATAGTAGTTTATCTTCCTCCGCCTCAATTTCGGCGGCATCTATCCGGTGATTTCTCTTTTCCGAATAGGAGGAAGTACTGAAAGATATGTTCCGGTCTTGTTCAGTTTCCTGGCTGGCATAGGCAGACTCGCTCAGACTGCTGGCAGGAGAACCGGAAATAGCTTGTTGGGAGGAATAGGCAGAAAGATGACTGTATCCGCTTAAGAGCAGAAAACATAACGTTAGAAGATATTTAACAATAACTTTCATCATCTGGACCGCAAAGCTACTTGATATTATTGACACAAGCAACAGTGTGCGGTAAAAGTGCAGAATTAATTTTAGTGTGCTTACCGGTGCGAGGGTGTAAGTTCAGTTTTATCGTTCACCTTTTGCTGCGCCGCTGGCTGCTGCGCTGGTCCCCGAACATAATTTTCAAATCAGGAAAAGCTTTATATGACCTGAAATTTTCAAAAACCTCTCATTTACTTATTCGTAGTGAACCCTATTGGTTTTTGGTATTCTGTAGAATAAATTTTGCTAAATGAAGATAATGGTCTGGAAAGTACTTTTGCTCGTGTCGTGCATTGCTTGGGGGGTTCCATTACGGGCTCAGGACAACCGGCTCAAAGGGGTAGTCGTGGACGGAATGAATAATCCGCTTGCAGGAGCAGAAGTTGAAACTACAGGAAAAGGAAAAACCCTGACCAACGAAAGCGGCGAGTTTTCGGTAGCATGTACCGGTACCGCAGAAATAAAAGTTTCCTATGTAGGCTACCAAACCGTTACTCAGAAAATTGCCTGTACCGGCATAGCTAACATTACACTTTTCCCCGTTGCCCGTAACCTGAACGAAGTAGAAGTTACGGCAACGTCAAGCCCGGGCAAATCGCAACTGGAGCAACCGTTTTCTATCGTCAGGCTGAGAGAAGCCGAGCTGAAGCGGGCAACAGGTTTGTTTCTTGATGATGCCATTAACACAAACGTTCCGGGCGTGCTGATGGAGAGAAGAACGGTTTCCGGTGGTCAGCAGTTGAACATCAGGGGGTACGGGAACGGCATCGGAATTCGCGGGATTAACAGCAACTTCGATTCACAGGGACTTAAAATGTACCTGAATGGTATTCCGGTTACTGACGCCGAAGGCATTACCGTTATGGACGATATCGACTTCGGTTCTATCAGTAGTGTCGAAATAAGCAAAGGTCCTTCCGGAGCACTTCATGGCCTGGCTATTGCCGGGGTGGTGCACTTACAAACGCAGCAAGCAGCAAAAGCTAAAACCTCGGTAGGGCAGGAGTTTATGGCCGGCAGCTACGGCCTTTTTCGTTCCACCACACGAGTAGCTATCGGTGGGGAGAATTCGTCTTTGCTGGTGAACTATGGCAGGCAGAAATTTGCTGGGTTTATGCCCCATACGGCTTCTCACAAAGATTTTGTTAATGTGGTGGGGGATTTTAACCTGAACGATAAACAGCAGGTAACGTCTTATTTTGGCTTCAGCGACAGCTATGACGAACGAAATGGCGAATTAACCAAGACGCAGTTTGAAAATTTTGATTACTCGGGCAATGCCCGGTACATCAAAAACAATGCTCATTCTGCCGTCCGGACTTTCAGGGGAGGAATTAGCCACCGCTATTCATTTACGAAGGGAATTTCCAATACGACATCATTCTTCGGTTCCTCTCAAAATATGGACAATAGTTCTGCCGGTGGCTGGACAGACAAACTGCCCTTAAACTATGGCTTGAGGTCCAGTTTCGATAGTCAGTTCAGGCTTTCCGAAAGTACCACATTGTCGGGAATTACGGGTATCGAAATGCAGAAGATGAACGGACTGACCATCGGTTATGGGATGGCTGCCGACAGTACGAACCTGAGCGGTTATAATGTTATTACCAGCACCAGGAGCAACCAGAAAACCGCTAACTCCACCGCTTCTTATTTTACCCAATGGACGTTAGGCTTACCCAAAGGCTTTAGCGTAACTGCCAGGGTTGGGGTAAGTAACATGGTTATCCGGTTAGAGGATCAGTTGTGGGCACTCGCAAACAATCATCCTGCTAACCAGAACAGGAAAGTGTATTCAGCAAGTTACAAGAACCTTGTTGCACCTGCTTTTGCCGTTAATAAGACGATCAGCCAGGCAGCTTCGGTCTATGCTTCTTATTCAGTTGGTTACAAAGCGCCTGTCAGTTCAAATGTCTTGATTGCCACAACAGGACAGTTGAATACGGGGCTGAAACCTGAAAAAGGAACACAGCTTGAAATAGGAACAAAGGGAAGTTTGTTGAGTAACCGGTTATTTTATACCGTTGCCCTGTTCAATGCCAGGTTCAAGGAAAAGTTTACCACGATAGCAGTTCAGGATCCTGAGCAAACGGCCACTCTTTATACCTACGTTGCGAATGGAGGAGATTTAGTTAACAAAGGCGCAGAACTGCTGGCGAAGTATACTATCATTGATTCTAAATATAAAGCTCTCAGCCTGGTACGGGTATTTGCAAACCTCACGTATTCTGATTTCAAATACAATAATTTCCGTTTTCAGCGCATTGGAAAAAGTGTCAGTAACGCAGACAGTACCATAACGGAAGATTATTCAGGTAAAGCAGTAGCTGGTGTCGCCCCCTGGGTATACAATGTTGGTCTGGATATAGACACCAAACCTGGTTTGTACGGCAATGTTACCTACAATTACAGGAGTGAAATGTTTTACACGTCCGATGGCTTAAATCAGACCAACCCCTTCTGCCTTGTAAATGCTAAGTTAGGCTTCCGGAAAACTATTCATCATGTTGGTGTTGAGGCATATGCAGGCGCCAATAACATTACCGGATCGCAGTATTATTATATGGTGTTTGTAAACCAGCTGCCGGATGCTTACATCCCTTCGCCAACCGAAATAAACTATTTTGGTGGAGTGAACCTGAAGTACATTTTTTAGCGATAGCCTTCAACTGCTGTCCCGGTTAACGGACGCTACATGCCTTTCTGCATCAGGTGGCTTAAATCGCCGGCCCTGAACCAGCGGTAGCCGTAGGCGTCGAGGGTGATGCGGTGCACGCCTTTTTCATTGGCCGTACTCTCATAGTTTACCATCAGGTCCACCAGTTTTATATCTTTTCCCTGCTTCAGGTCGAGGGATATCTCCTGGGCTTTTTCTGCGAAGTTGTGCAGCACCACCAGGTTGCTACCCTGCCAGCTGTAGCACATGGCTAAAACATTCGGGTGTCCGATGTCCAGGATCTGCCATTTTCCCCAGCCAATTTCGGTGCATTCCTGGCGCAGGCGGATCATGTCGGTCATCCAGTTGAGCAGGGAATTCGGGTCGCGGCGCTGGTTTTCTACGTTAACATGCTGGTAAGCATAAGGCCCTTCCGAAATAACGGGGTGTACCAGCTTGTCAGCTTTTGAGAAGCCGGCCTGGTGGTCGGCGGACCATTGCATGGGGGTGCGCACTGCGTCGCGCTCCTTCAGGCTCAGGTCGTCGCCCATGCCTATTTCGTCGCCGTAGCGGATAACGGGGGTGCCGGGTAATGAAAACATCAGGCTGTAGGCCAGCTCAATGTGCTGCCGGTTGCCCAGCATGGTAGACAGCCGCCGCCGGATGCCCCGTTCATACAGCTGCATGTGTTTCTCGGGTCCAAAACGGGCAAATACTTTCTCGCGTTGCTCGTCGGTCAGGCGGCCCAGGTCCAGCTCGTCGTGGTTGCGCAGAAAGTGCGCCCATTGCGTGGTGTGGTGCTCGTTGCGGGTGGCTTCCAGTGCCTTGACCAGGGGCTCCACATCGGAGGTGGCCAGGGCGTAAAACAGGTACTGGTTCACGTAAAAGTTAAACATCAGGTGAATACCGTCTCCCTCTTGCCCGAAGTATTTCTGCGTATCCTCGGGTAACACGTTGGCTTCTCCGAGCAGTACGGCATCGCCACGGCGCCACTGTACGAAGCGTCGCATCTCGCGCAGGTAGTCGAAACGAATTTTAGCTCCAACTTTCCCCGGACCCTGGGTTTCGAGGATAAAAGGAACGGCATCTACCCGGAATCCTGCCACGCCCAGTTCCAGCCAGAACCCCATGATACGCTCGATCTCTTCCCGGACTTCCTTGTTATCGATGTTCAGGTCGGGCTGAAAATCGTAAAAGCGGTGGAAGTAATAGGCTTTTGCTTTGTTGTCGTAGGTCCA
This sequence comes from Botryobacter ruber, assembly GCF_003347595.2. Lineage (GTDB taxonomy): Bacteria > Bacteroidota > Bacteroidia > Cytophagales > Hymenobacteraceae > Pontibacter > Pontibacter ruber_A. The sequence goes on from NZ_QCZK02000027.1 coordinate 20,421, forward strand.
GGTAGAAGGCTGCACACCCGGAAACACCATGCCTTCGTCCCAGTCTTCGGGTTTTTTCTCGGACCACACGTACCAGTTGCGGTGCAGGGAATCTTTGCTGCTGCGGGCATTCTGGAACCAGAAATGCTCGTTGGAAGTATGGTTCACCACCAGGTCGATGATGACTTTAATGCCCCGCTTATTGGCCTGGTGCATAAACTCGACGAAGTTACCGGTGGAGCCATGGCGCTGGTCCACGCCATAGTAATCGCTGATATCGTAGCCGTTATCTTTATTCGGGGTAGGCTGGAAAGGCGCGAGCCAGACGGTGTCTACGCCCATGGCGTGGAGGTAGTCGAGGCGGCGGGCCAGGCCTTCAAAATCGCCGGTGCCGTCGCCGTTCAGGTCCATAAAGGTTTCCAGGTCGAGGCTGTAGATAATTGCGTTCTTGTACCAGAGATCTTCTATCATGCGTAACAGCTGTCAGGTTGTAAAAGGAAATCGTATTTGGCTTTTACGGGTGTGGCTGTTGCAACAGCTATTTTTAGGCAGGAAATATTTCAGTTTTCTTATGCACTCCGGGAAAGCCAACAAAATCAATAAGGAAGCAGCTGCAGCGGGAGTGGTGGCAGGTGCAGTAAACTTTTTTTGTCTGAACTGTGATTTTTGTGATTTAAATGATGAACATGAAAGGTATTCTGGTGCAAGTTTAGCTGGAGGATTTTCAGCTTAGCACGCTTTCATCTTAAAGTAGCCGAATAAAAAAATCATAACAATCACTTAAATCACAAAAATCACTGTTCAGACAAAAATCTACACCTGTACCGCAATCTTCAGCACCACTTTCCGCACTTCCGTTTCCGAAGCCATGGGCGCATGCACATCGTTTGGGAAGAAGATGGTGAAGTAACCGGCTTCCACGTTAAACCAGCTGGTGGCTTTGTCGGCGTAGAACATTACATCCCGCTCCTCGGTATAGGGTTCAGACGGGTCGCTGCATTTCTCGATGTCTTCCCAGCCCATGTGGTCGGTGCCGGAAACGATGTACTGGATGTCGATGTACCTGCGGTGCGATTCCATTTTGGCCTCTTCCTGCGGCACACCGGTGCCTTCCGAAATAATGGCAAACAGGTCCATGCCCTGCAGCTCGTACTTTCCTACATCCATTGCATCCAGTTCGTTGTCGTGCAGAAACTGGAACGCTTTTTTAAACAAAGGGTGCATCGAGTAGTAACGCGCTGCATTGTTCAGATTATCTAAAACCATGACGTTTGTTTTTGATGTTTAATAATTGACTTTGATGAAAACCGGAGGAGCCGGTATAGCCCGTGCAGCCAAAACAGCCATTACGTAAGCGGCTCATTTTACCGTAGCTGTAAATTTTTGCAGCGGCAGCGAACAAAACCTATGCTCCTGCATGTTATAAAAAGTTAAATAAAGGCTTAATTTTACAGAAATTTAAACGATTACCTTGATATATCCAGAGAATTTTGAAATAAAGATTGGCTTTGCCCAGGTGCGCGAAATGCTGTCGGACCTGTGCCTGAGCCCGCTGGGGCGCCAGTTCGTGCACCGGATGCAGTTCCTGACCCGCCACGACCTGATCCTGCGATTATTACAGCAAACAGACGAATTTAAACAACTGCTGGAGTCGGATGCCGAAATTCCGCTGCAGCATTATTTTGACGTAACGGCTCACCTTGACCGGGCAGCTATTGTGGGCGCTTTCCTGGAAGTGTCGGCAATTTACGAGATCAAGATGTCGCTGCGCACCATCCGCGGCTCCCTGAAATTTATTTCGGGCACGGAAGAAGGCAAGTTCGAAGCCCTCAAAGCACTGGGTGCCAACGTAACGGTAGAGCGCTCGCTCATCGCGGCATTAGACAAAGTGGTAGACGATGCCGGTGCCGTGCGCGACGATGCCACCCCGGAATTGCAGCGCCTCAAGCGTGACCTCATCCATCAGCAGAGCATCCTGCGCAAGCAGATCCAGTCCATCCTGAAGCACGCCAAAAACGAAGGCTGGACACCCGGCGATGCCGAACCAACCATCCGTGGCGGCCGCCTGGTAATTCCGGTTATTGCCGAGCACAAGCGCCGCGTAAAAGGACTGATTCACGATGAATCGAATACGGGGCAGACGGTGTACATCGAGCCGGAGTCTATCTTCGAACTTAATAACGACATCAAGGACCTGGAGAATGCCTACCACCGCGAGCTGATCCGCATCCTGGTGGGGCTCACGAACACGCTGCGCAATTTTATCCCGGAGCTGCGGAAGGCGTACCAGTACCTGGGCCTGCTCGATTTTATCCGGGCAAAGGCAGCTTTCGCGCGTCGTGTGGAAGGGGAGAAGCCCGAGCTGTATAAGTACCCGCACATCAACTGGAAGCAGGCCTTTCACCCCTTGCTTTACCTCTCGCACAGGCAGCTGGGCCGCCTGACGGTGCCCATGAGCCTGACACTGAACCGGGACCAGCGCATCCTGCTTATATCCGGACCAAACGCCGGCGGTAAATCGGTGAGCCTGAAAACAGTGGGACTGGTGCAATACATGTTGCAGTGCGGCATGCTGATCCCGGTGGAAGACGGTTCGGAAGCAGGCGTGTTCCAGGACATCTTCATCGACATCGGTGATGAGCAATCCATCGAAAACGACCTGAGTACCTACAGCTCCCACCTCACCAACATGAAAAAGTTCGTGACGGTGGCCGACAAAAACAGCCTGGTGCTAATCGACGAATTTGGTACGGGTACAGAGCCTGTGTTGGGTGGCGCCATCGCCGAGGCCGTGCTGCAGAACCTGAACGACAGCAAGGTGTTTGGCGTGATCACGACCCACTACACCAACCTGAAAAATTACGCCGAGAAAACGCCGGGCATCATTAACGGGGCCATGCGCTACGATCATAAACACCTGCAGCCGCTTTACCAGTTGGAGATCGGCAAGCCGGGTTCGTCGTTTGCCATCGAGATTGCCCGCAAGATCGGGCTGCCCAAGCACATCGTCGACAAAGCGAGCAGCCTGGTAGGGAAAGACAAAATCCGCTACGACCGCCTGCTCGAAGAGCTGGAGAGCGAAAAGCTGGAGCTGGAAACCAAGCTGCGCGAAGTGGCCACGCAGGAGCGTAAGCTGAAGTCGTCGGTAAAAGAATACACCGACCTGAAGAATTACCTCGACGAAAGCAAGCAGGACATCATGCGCGAAGCCAAAGGCAAAGCCAAACTCTTGCTCAAAGATGCAAACCAGAAAATAGAAGCCACCATTCAGCAGATTAAGCAAAACCAGGCCGAGAAGGAAGCAACCAAAGAGGCGCGCAAAGAGCTGGAGACATTTTCGGCCAAGGTGCGGGAGGAGGAGCCACGGCCAGCCTTCAAACGCAGTGCCGGCGGCAAAGCCCTGAAAGAAGGCGACAACGTGTCGCTGATCGGGCAGGATTCTTATGGCCAGATCGTGGGCATTAAAGGCAAAACAGCTGAAGTGATGTTCGGCGGCCTGAAGACGCTGGTGAAGGTAGACAACCTGGAAAAAGTAGAAGGGCAGCTGCCCAACCTGAACAAAAAAGCGAAGGCAGAGTCAGGCTACAGCCGCGGCCTCGACATCACCCGCCGCATGGCCGACTTCAACAGCACGCTCGACATCCGGGGCGAATACGCCGAAGACGCCCTAACCAAAGTGATGAACTTCACGGACGAAGCCATCATGCTGGGGATCCCGGAGATCAAGATCATCCACGGACGCGGCAATGGTATCCTGCGCCAGATCGTGCGCGACTACCTGTATTCCGTTAGAGAAGTTGCCAGCTTGGGCAGCGAAGCGGAGGAGCGAGGCGGCGACGGCGCAACGTTGGCTGTGCTGAAGTAGAACAGGGAGTTAGAGAGTTTGGGAGTTAGAAAGTTTAGGAGTTAGAAAGGTAGAAAGGTAGAAAGGTAGAATTTGTAGGGGGTTAAAAATATTCAACCCTCTAAGAGAGAGGTAGTTATTTTGTAGGGGTTGCAAATCTTCAACCCTTTTACAGAGAGAGATAAAATGAAGTTGTTTGTGCAGGAGAGGCGGTGCCTGCGTCTCCTGCACGCCTCACAAACAAACACAATCCTGTTATTCCTTAAATCTTCTTCATCATGTGCAGACAAAAAATCCGTGCCATCCTTGAATCTGTTTAATCCGTGATTCAGACAAAAAACACAGAAATCATTTTAATCACCGAAAATCAGCGGTTCAGACAACAGCAGCGGCAATGGTGGCAGGTGCAGCAAATAAAAATGACTAAAAATATTCTGCAGCACCTGCCACCACAGCCGCTGCTCCTCTAAACTTATTGCCGGAACAGTCGCATCCAGACTTTGGCATCTTTGGCGCTGACCAATACGACCACATTTTCGCTTTCCTGCACATAATAATAGCCTTGTGCATCCACCCATTGTTCCCTGGTAGCCGTAACAATCGGTACATACGCTTCGGGAACGGGAGGGATGTTTTGAAACAGCTCTTCTAAATTACCATTAAACGTGAAAATAATCCTGCCATCGTTTGTAACCCTTGAGGTAGCGGTGGGGCCATAATCCAGGGAGGGTGAATTGGTGGCGGGATCTACCAAAACAAAACCTAGCAAATCAAACGAATTTCGGTAAAAATTAGGCCAGTAAACTAAAAAGAACATATTCGGGATGGAGAATACGTTGAAAAGGTCATCGTCATCAGCTGTTTCGAAGCCGCCTGTTGCCCAGTAACTCTGCCCTTCGGGACTCAACAACAGGCTCCTGGCTCCCGCTGCATTTACTACTGCCGGGCTGTTCGCCTCACGGATGCTGCCTGCCGTATTATTTGAAGAAAAACTGATGCTGTTGGTGCCGGCGTTGTACTGGACATTGTTCAGTTCAGTTATCGTGATGCCGTTGGCGGTGAGCGGTTCTACCAGCGTAATGCCAGTTGGCGTAAAAAAGTAATTGGTTGTATACTGCTTCAGCGCATTGTCTTCGCCGTAGCTAAAGGTAATGCTTCTTCTGCGGGTATCCACCGAAAGGTCAAATGCATTACCACCTATGGTGAGCCGCTTGAAGTAGGTTTTGAGCTGGTTCATGTTCTCGAAAACCTGTGCGGTAGCGGCAATGCTCGGAATGAAATTCGCTGCTTCATCGGCTGTGGCCCTTGTCAGGACAAGCCTGCTGTCGCGGAAATTACCGCGTAGCGTAATGGTTTCCGGCGTTACCGATTCAAAAGAATATTCGAAATCCGAATCCAGGCCAACGCCCCGGTCGCCTCCGCTGATGGTTTCGTCGGGGTCGGTGAGGATGTGCAGGTAGTTATAGGTGTCAAATATCAGGGTGGGGCGCTGCATGGTTTTCAGTCGGTACGTGCTTTCTTTTGGCGTTACCGATGCCGCGTTTATATCCGCGGACATGACCACTTTATTATCTTCCTGGAACCGGAACAGGAAACTGTAGGCCCCGCCGCTGCCCGGGTACAGCACCGCCTTCCAGCCATGCTCTGCGCTCACCAACTGCTGCTTATATTCGCTTAATGCCTGGTTCAGCCGCTCGCCCGGTCTTTCCCCGGGTGCAGGGTCATCGTCGTCCTTGCATCCTGAAAAAAAGGAAATCAGCAGCAGACTAAAAAATAAGATCTTTTTCATGCTCATAACGTGCCGGTTAATCTGGAACCAGTGTCTTATAGTGTATTGATTGCGGTCTGTGTCCGGGCCTGTAAACTGTAGAAGTCAATGTTCCAGGTCTCTTTAAAATATCGTACCACCAGCTGCTCTTTTTCCCGGAAATCTTCCCGGGCTTCGGCAGGCTGACTGTTGACGATGGCATCAAATCCTGCTTTTCCCTCGATCAGCATGATCGACACCATTTCTACAAAGTCTTCGTTGGGGCTGCTCCGGGCGTACTCGGTAATAAACCCCCTGGACCGGGCATCTGCCAGCGAGAAATCGTTCCAGCTGGCGGTATATCCGGTGGAAATGTTCTGGAAAGCCTGCGGATACATTACCGTCTGGTGCAGGATGTGCGCAAATTCGTGGTGAATGGTATGCAGCATCTGCCGCACCTCTTCCTTGTCTGATTTCGAAAACTGGTTGATGACAAACAGCAGGATCTTTCGCCCGCCTTCTGCTGTTCCGAGCGTAATGGTGCCGTTGTCGTTATAGGAGGCGCTGCCTATCAGCACGAACTGTTTCGGCGAGAGCCGTTTGATAAAGGTAGAACCACCCTCGGCTTCATAGGGATCGATCCAGGTGTGCTTGATGGCCTCCATTACCGGTATCACCTTGTCTTCCATTACCGGGGCCAGCACCCGGTCGAGCGGCACCTCGTAGCGGTCGAACCTGTATTTTACTTCGATGTTGTACGGAACCACAAAGTTTTCATACAGCCAGTTGTCGAGGGCGCTTTTCTCCCAGTTATCGCCCGTAAAGTCGATGCCGGAAATATCCGGTTCGTCCTCCTCAGAGCAGGAAAAGGCGAGGGTAGCGGTAAGGAACAGCAACAGGAGTTTATAGATTTTATGTGCCATGATCTTTTTTTGCTTAGCGTGGATTCAGTTCTACACCTGCCAGTTTTGCCTCCTGCGGAATCTGCAGTACCCGGCGCGGGTCATCTGCTGCTACTGTAAAGCTCTGGCCGTCGGCGGTGGTGTGCGTAACGGGCAGGCGGTGCCGCAGAATGTCGAACCAGCGTTTTCCTTCCTGCACAAATTCTGCTGCTTTAAAATCCAGTAACGTATTCAGCAGCGCCTGTTTGGTATTGGATGTTTTGTAAAAAGCGCGGGCTTTTGCATCGGTTACGGCATGTGTACTCGGGTTATAATTTTCTATCCGGTGGCGGGCATACATGTTCAGGTCGGCACGCGCTTCTGCAAAACGGTTAAGTTCGATATAAGCCTCGGCCCGGTTGAAGAGCACTTCTTCGGCCGTAAATAACGGGAAGATGGTATAAGGAAAACCGATCTCGGCATTCGGGTCTACGCGTACAAAATGTTCCCGGAACTTGAGGATAAGCCAGTGGTCGGTACCCTGTGTGTAAAGCGGCTGCACCCATTGGGCGCCTGTTACATTCGGGCTCCGGAAGAAGTAATTAACGACAGGCGTGGCAAAGCCATAGCGGTAACGGGCATAGTTGCGGGCCCATAACGACGAAGCCTCCACCAGCAGCAGGTTCGCGTTCTGTGATGCCTGCGTGTAAATAGCCAGTCCTTCGTTGGCGGTCAGTTTGCTGTACACGCCAACCCAGGGCCGCAGGTTGGGCTCTATGCTGCCCCCGCCAAAGGTCTGGTTCGCATGGTCGATCACTTTCTGGTATTCGCGTTTAAACAGGTAATACCGGGTAGCAAAGGCATGTGCTGCCGCTGTGTTAAAATGGTATTTGGGTACACGGTAGGCGTTGTTGTTCAGCAGCGGTAGCCCCGTTGTCAGGTCCTGCTCAATTTTTTGGTACACATACGACACCGTGCGGCGGTCATACTGCGCCAGCACCACTTTTTCGGGCTCCGTTACATAGGGGACACCGGGATCGGTACCAGCAGTAGCCGGATCATATACCTTGGCGTATAATGTTACCAGCATGAAATGGGCGTATGCTCTTGCCACCAAAGCCTCACCTTTCTGGGCGCTGTAGGCTTCGGGGTTCGGAGCTTTGCTGATGGCTTCCAGGGCATGGTTGGCAGCGGCAATGGCAGCATAGCAGGCATTCCAGTAATTATCCGGGGAGCCTTGGGCTTTGCTCTGCACATCCTGGTAAAAGTAAGGGTTGCGGTTGGTTTCGTCTATCACAGCACCAGACACATTGCCTTTGTCCTGCGCCAGGTCCGACATGGCTTCGGTAAAGGTGGCATAATCGGCCTGCGGATAGGCGGTTGCCAGCAGCTCCTTAACTTTTTCCACGGTATCGAGCTGCGTCCGCTGGTCTACTGCCTGGTCCAGGTAATCGCTGCAGCCGGAGAAAGCGAGGGTACTGCTAAGGAACGTATAGAAAAGATATTTTTTTATCATACAGGAAAAAAATTAAAAGCCGGCTTTGAGTGACAAGGTAAACTGACGGGGGATGGGCATGGCCACACCGCCCGAGTTAAAGAACTCCGGGTCCTGCCCGTTCAGGCGGCTGTCGGCATAAATCAGCCAGATGTTGTTGGCCACTAAACTCACGGACATGCTGTTGACGCCCAGTTTCCCGGTAAAGTTTGTTGGCAGGTTATAGCCCAGCGACACCTGCTTCAGGCGTACAAAGTCGCCATCCACCACGCGTGCCGTGGAGTAGTTGTAGTTGTTGTAAGGATAGCCGTTGTTTAAAGTAGTTGCGGTGAGGCGGTCTAAAATAGAGGGCACATTGGTTGTGTTTTCATCTCCGGGCATTACCCACCGATGCAGGAATACCTCCGGCATGGCGTCCAGGTCGGTATAGCTTGTCTTGAACGTCTGTGTTAACCTGATTTTGTTTCCCGCGCTGTAAGTGACCAGACCGGAGAGTGTAAAATTTTTGTATTGCACGGAATTAAACCACCCGCCGGTTACCACAGGGTCTACCGGACCTTCATAAATCAGGTTGTCGGTCTTGTCGCTCTGCAGGTAAACATTAGGACTACTTTCGCCATCTTCGTTTATTAAGATCGGGTAGCCGGCACGTGGATTCAGCGCTTCAAACGGGATAGAGTAGAGGCCGCGGTAGGGGAAGCCCTGCCTGGGGCCGCCTTCCGGAATGACCAGCGACCAGATATCGGGATCGCTGCGCAGGTTGGTGATCTTGCCTTTGTTGTAGCCGAAGGTAAACTGGGTGCGCACTTTCAGGTCCTGGTTGTCGACTACACCACCCCCGATGGTTGCCTCTACACCATGCGATTTCATGTCGGCGTAGTTGGCGATCTTGTATTCTTCGCCGCCAATGCCCGAGGTCCGGATACGGCCAATGAGATCGAAGCCATTGCGGAGGTAACCGTCCAGCGTTATCTGCAGCCGCTCGTTGAACAGGCCGGCGTCGATACCTACGTTGGTTTCGTACTGCTTCTCCCAGGTCAGCTCCGAGTTCTCCAGGTTCTGGATAAAGATGATCGTTTCCACTTCCGATAGGTAAGGTCTGCGGGCGCTGGCGCTTTGCAGTACCAGGCTGGAGTTGGTGGCATTACCCATGCTGGCGGTAAGGCCGTACGTGCCACGCAGCGTCAGTCGCCTGATCTTGTCCAGTTCCTGCATAAAAGGTTCGGTATCGATGTTCCAGGAGCCGCTCACGTTCCAGGTGGGAAGCCAGCGGGCAGTGCGCGATTCGCCCAAAAGGTTGGAACCGTCGTAGCGCACGGTGCCGTTCAGGTTGTATTTGCCTTTGTAGGAGTAAGCCGCATTAGCCATGTAAGCCAGAAACCGGTCGTAGCGCAGGCTCATGTTGTAGTAGTTGAAGTTTCCTTCCACGCCCTGTTTGATGGCATTCGGATCTATAAAAGGCACTCCGCCTTTGTTGTACTGGTAGCCATAGCCCGTAAAGCCTTTGTTCTGCCTGTCGGCGTACCGCAGCTCCTGCGATGCAAATAGTCTGACGGTGTGGTCGTTGGCAAAAGTCTGGTCCCAGTCGAGGGTGTTGCGGAGGTAGTAACTGGTCAGGTTGTCGTCGTTGGTGGTGTAGATACCGCCCTGTGGCAGCACGGTAACCGGTTGCGCTTCTGGGTTGTCCGGATTCCGGTACAGGAACTTGTTTCGTTCCTGGATGGTCGCATCCACGCCTTCGCCATAAATGGTGCCGGCACGGTACGCCTGGGCCATGTTGGACTCTTCGGTTACCTTATGCTCCCGGTTTGTTTTGGCATAGCGCAGGGCGCCGGAAAAGTTGTAGTTCAGGTTCTTCAGAATCTTGTAGTTGACATCGGCCTGCAGTTTCAGGTCGAGCAGGGAAATATCGAGGGTGTTGTTTTCAAGTTCATGGAGGATGTTGAATGGAGCAAAGCTTCTGCGGAAAAATTCCCGGTTGCCGTTCTCATCGAAAGCTGTGAGGGTGCGGCTGGTGTTGATGACATAGCTGAAGGGGTTGATATCGAAGTCGCGGCTATAGGCACCCGTAACCGGATCGCTGACACGGCTCACTGTTCCCGGTGCCTGCTGGTCGCGGATGGAGCCCTGCGAAATTAAGCCGATGGACAGCTTGTCCGTAACTTTAAAGTTGGCTCGGGCATTGCCGGTAAAGCGTTTCACCTGGTCGGCTACAGTCCAGCCGTTATCCTGCAGGTAGCTGGTAGAAAAATAGAGTTGCGTTTTTTCGGTACCCGACGAAATACTCAGCGAGTGCTCCTGCATAAACGAATTCCGGAACAGCACATCAAACCAGTCGGTGTTGGCACGGGCGTAGCGTTGCAGGAATCCTGCTTTGGCTTCGCGTGAGTTTTCCAGCCCGAAGGTGCCGTTCGTTTCGTCGTAGGTATGAATCAGTTCCGCCATTTTCGTGAAAACGCCGCCATTCTGCACCCGAGACACATCCGAATAATTGAGCCAGCCTTTCTGCTCCATTTCCAGGTACACCGCCATCTGGTCTGCCGAGTTCAGGATATCGAAATTGCGGTAGCTGGGCTTCAGGTAAGTGGAGTAGTTGCCGGTATAGGAGACAATTGGTTTGCCGATCTTTCCTTTTTTGGTCGTAATCACCACCACGCCGTTCATGGCGCGGGCACCGTACATGGCCGTAGCCGAAGCGTCTTTTAATATCTGGAAACTCTCGATATCGTCCGGGTTCAGGCCGGCAACCGAAGAACCGATCAGCGTGGCCGGGTCGCCGGTAGAGAGCTGCTCGTTCGATACGTTTACCACATCCTCCAGCACGATGCCGTCCACGACCCACAGCGGCTTATTATCGCCGGTAATGGAGGTGGCGCCGCGCACCCTTATTTTTGGCGCCGCCCCAAAGGTGCCCGAAACGTTCTGCACCTGCACACCTGCCACCCGTCCTTCCAGCATCCGGCTGACATCGTTGATCCCTTCCCGTTTCGCATCCTCGCCTTTCAGCAGCGCAGCCGACCCGGTAAACATTTTGCGGTCGATGGTCTGGTAGCCTGTAACCACCACTTCCGTAAGCGTGCTGGCATCTTCCTGTAAGGTAACAGCAATGGTAGCTCTTCCCTCCACATTTACTTCCTGCGATTTATAGCCGATCAGGGATACGACCAGCACTGCATTCCGGGGCACGCTAAGCTGAAAGCTACCGTCGATGTCGGTAATCGTGGCATTACTCGTCCCTTTTTCGATGATGGTAATGCCCGGCATGGCTTCGGGTGCGCCACCGGTGGCAGGCTGCACTTTTACGGTGCCTTTCACCGTGATATTGTCCTGCAGGATGGCGGCGGAAGGAGCCCTGTAAGCCCCGGTAGCCTGAGCGGTAACTACCGGACAGGAAAGGGCCACAAACAGGGTGAATAACTGGTGTTTCTTTATGTACAAGTTTTTAAACATACAGGATGAGGCTGTACCGGAGCATGTTATAAGTTACGAAAAAATAGCATGAAGTAACAGGGTAAACTTACTTCCTTTTGGGAACCAGGAAAGGCTATTCACGTCAGAAACCCTGTAACTGAAAAAGAGAGGCTGCCTTTCCAGCAGCCTCACCCATACATTAGTCCAGTGTTATCTTCTTAACACTCTCCTCTGTTAAGTTGTAGTACTTCGCAACTTCCTCGTAATTATTCAGATCGATGTTTGGTTTGGCAACCCTTCCGTTAATGAAATCACCAGGAATAATAACTAACCTGAAATAGTTATTCTGCGTTATTGCTTGCTGGTCTTCTGTGCTCAGCAACGTCAGATCCAGTTTTGTATCGATGTAAATACCGATGTCCAGGAAGCTATGTAAATATTTAAACCAAACATCATAGTCGGTATTGTTATGGGAAACCTGGAATGAAGTAGGCATTGGAGCCCAGTACAACAAGGGCGTACCATCTTCTAATTCATCAACCGCTACCAGGTTGTACATCATAATAACATCAGACTCAGTTACATCTATTCCCACTTCCTGAAGCTGCTGAAGATCCAGAAATACGATGTAGTTTCCATTTTGATTGCGTGTGAAGTTAACAGGAAATTCAGCTACCATAGCTTTCGTGGAGGGGCCTGCAGGCCCTGTCGGTCCTGTCGGTCCTTCTGGTCCCGGAGGTCCTTCGGGGCCTTCCGGACCTTCGCATGCCTGGCCGAACGCGAGCGCCAGCATCATAAAAAAGTATGCAAGTCTTTTCATGGGGATTTTTTTCATTAGTGAAGGGTTTTAGATGAACAATTGCAGAAAGCTACCATAAATATATTAAATCTTTAATATTAACTGAAATATCTTACCGGAACAAACAACTACGGTGCATTTCCGGATTATTATTGCTGCACTAACGGGTGTATCTCAGCTCAAGGCCACTACTAAACGTGACATTTAACGTGTTGGCATTAAGCTGGGAAATGGTGGCTAACTGCTCATTGCTTGTATTTTTATCTAACAGCAGTTTGCTTTCGTTTTCAGCAAACTCCCAGGTTCCTGTATCAGAGCTTCCGTCATACGTATCGGTATAATTGCCATTCGTATCAAACCGCAATGTATTCTTTGTTATGTCAAACCCACTGTTTTTGGCTGATTCGGTAATATCAGTGCCCTGGGAATAAACAGCTGTTCCGTTCCAGGTGCCACCGGTAAGCATGTCTCTTCTGGAAGGTTCAACTTCATCGTCTTTACAACCGGTAAAGGATATTAATATCAGGATAAAAAAAAGGAATGGGTTAAGAAGAATTTTTTTCATAGTCATGGGTTTTAGAGTTGATAAAAAATGAAAATGTACACAACAGCGGGATTGGCCGGTTAACAGGAATGCTGCTGCCTGGTAATTTCCCTGCAATCTTACTTTTTAACAAAATGAACATCCACAGGCAGGCTACCCGGGAAACCAGCTATATTGACAGTCGTCGAAAACTGAAGTTTATCTGCACTTAATTCTTTTAATGAAAGGGTTTCGTTCAGGCCAAACGTTGTGAGCAGGTCGAAAAAAACGGATGTCTCGTTATCTCGGAATTCCCAGTTGCCGGAAACCGGAATTGTCTGGCCATTCTCCACATACGAAGCATTGTAGGTTCCGTTTCTGTTAAACGTCAGGGTCATGGTTGTAATGTCGGGTAGCAAACCCGAAAACAACGGGTTTGTGGCAACATCAGTACCCAGTACCAGCACCTGCTCTCCCTGCCAGCTGTGGGCGGTAATCATGTCGGTTTTGGAGGGCTCTTTATCTTCCTCTTTTTGGCAGGCAGAAAAGCTGAGCAGGAGAAGCACCAGGAACAGGGAGGAGAATAGCCAATAGTTTTTCATAGCAACAGCAGCTGGATGAATACTTCATTCAACTTGGTTTTACGGAATAGTGAATATTAGGATAGCCTTATATGTATATTCGCGCAAATTTTATTTCCGGAAGTACAAAATAAATGCTTTGCTGAAGCCTGCTTTTGTGAAACAGCAGCAGGATGAGGGAACCTGCTGCCGTAGCCGGAGGGGAAGAAAGTAAGCGGTCAGGCATTCGGCTACGCAGAAGTTTTTGCGTGCTATGGCTGCGAAATTTGAATTGTGCAGGTGTTGTAGCAACAGGGGAAAAGCTGTTCCGGTTGTAGAAAAAGTTTACTGCAGCTGCCACCACATCCACTGCTCCTGCATGCTACTGACCGGGTATTAAATGATGTTTACTTCCGGCTGCAAGGCTATGCCAAACTTTTCTTCAACGGAGCGGATGATGGCGTAGGCCAGTTCCTGCAGTTTGTTGCCGGTGGCGCCGCCATAATTCACAAGCACGAGCGCCTGGTTCTTATGCACGCCGTAATTCTCGATCACTTTCCCCTTCCAGCCGCACTGCTCAATCAGCCAGCCTGCCGGCACCTTCACCGTGGTTTCCGAAACCGGGTATGAGGGCATGTCCGGGTACTGCAGCTTGAGCGTCTCGAAGAGGAGGAGGGGAATTTCCGGGTTTTTAAAGAAGCTGCCGGCATTGCCTATTTCTTTGGGATCGGGAAGTTTGCTCTGGCGGATGGCGCACACAGCTGCGCTTACATCCTGTATGGTTGGCTCCGTTACCTGCATCTGCGCCAGCGTATCTTTTATGGCGCCGTAGGAGGTGTTGAGGGTATGGTGTTTGTGCAGCTTAAACGTAACGGAGGTGATGATATACCGGCCTTTGGCTTCGCGTTTAAAAATGCTGTCGCGGTAGCCGAAGCCGCAGGCGTTGCCGGCAAACGTATGTAAATCGCCCGTTTCCACTTCCACCGCCTCCAGCTCATGAAACACATCTTTGAGCTCCACGCCATAAGCCCCAATGTTCTGCAGGGGCGAAGCACCCACCGTACCGGGTATAAGGGAAAGGTTCTCCAGCCCGCCCAGGTTCTGTGCCAGGGCATACAGCACCAGGTCGTGCCACACTTCGCCGCCGCCAGCCTTCACAAAAGCCACTTCATCGTCTTCGTGCACTACCTTAATGCCTTTAATGCCGTTTTGCAGCACCACGCCGTCAAAGTCTTTCGTGAACAGGATGTTGCTGCCACCGCCCAGGATCAGCTTCTCTTTCAGCTTTACCTCAGGCAGCTGCAACAAAGCCATCAGCTCTTCCACGCTGCTGAAGCGGGCAAAGAGGTTGGCTTTTACATCGATGCCAAAAGTGTTGAATGGCTTAAGAGAGTAGTTACGGAGCAGCTGCATTGGTTAAGGTAAAAAGGTAGAAAGTTTAAGAGGTAGACAAGGTAGAAAGTTACGAAGAACATTTTTATGTCATCTCGACCGCAGGGAGAGATCTGCTAGCTTCATGTTTTCTGCTTTACCAGATCTCTCCCTGCGGTCGAGATGACATTTTGATTTGCTATTTATATTAGAGACACAATAAATAGATATCTGATGTTAAAATTCAACAGTATAAAATTAGCTCGATTTACTCGAGATACCAAAGTCTTCATGTTTCTAATGCTATTCTGATTTCCCATCTACCTTTCTACCTTTCTACCTTTCTACCTTTCTACCTTTCTACCACCTAAACTCCCAAACTTCCCTCAGTCTTCAAAAAACTTAATGCGCCCGGCAATTTTGATCATCAGCACCAACGCGACAACGGCAATTCCAAGCCACATAAAAAAGCGGGTGTAATTCTGGAAGATGAGGTCACCGATAAGGAAGAGGGTGGAGTAGACCATGATGGCGGCCAGGGCCCAGCCGGCCAGCAGGTGGTACACCTTCGTGCGGGGCTGCGGCAGGTCCAGCGATTTCCGGACAGGTCGCCAGGCGCCGTCGGGTGAAACGCGTTTGTAAAAGTCCTGCAGCTTGGCCAGCGGAACAGGGGCGGTAGCGAAGGTGGCAACAAGCCAGGCAAGGGTTGTAAAGCCAACGGTCAGGAAGAAGCTATCAGGAAACTCCCAGCCCAGCACGTGCCGTGCGATAGCATAGGCAATAAAAGGGGCAATAGTAGCCACAATCTCGCTCCAGGCATTGATGCGCCACCAGTACCACCGCAGGATCAGCACCAGCCCCAGACCGGCACCCGCTTCCATGATAAAGGCCCACACGGCGGAAATGGACGTGATTTGTGTCGTAGCTGCCAGCGACACCAGCATGAGCAGGATCGTGGTAATGCGGGAGGCGGTTACAAGCTGCTGCTGGCTGGCGTCCGGTTTGATAAAGCGGCCATAAAAGTCGTTGATGATGTAGCTGGCGCCCCAGTTGAGTTGCGTGGAGACGGTACTCATATACGCCGCGAAAAAAGCAACCAGCAGCAGCCCCTTCAGCCCTGCCGGCAGGAAATCTTTCATCGCCATCACAAAACCGAGTTTCTTATTTTCCACCGACAGCTCCGGGTACAACACCACCGCCGACAACGCGACCAGAATCCAGGGCCAGGGGCGGATGCAGTAGTGTGCAATCTGGAAAAAGAGCGTGGCGTAGAGCGCGTGCTTTTCGTTTTTGGTACTCATCATGCGTTGCGCAATATACCCGCCACCACCCGGTTCGTTGCCCGGGTACCAGCTGGCCCACCACTGGATGGTGGTAAACGCCAGAAACGCCCCCAGCGAAAGGGTTAAGGTTTTGGCTATTCCGGCAGCACCGGCCTCCCCGGTGCCAATGTTCGGGAAGTAGTCCAGCGACCAGGACGGCAGTTTTTCTTTCAGCCCGTCTATACCGCCCACCTGGTCGGAGCCTACCACCAGCACTGCCAGCACAATACAGCCAAACATGGCAATCACGAACTGCACCACGTCGGTAATGGCTACACCCAGTAAACCCGAAAGGGAAGAATACACCATCACCACCACCATCGCAATGGCTACATAGAGCAACTGCTCCGAACGCGGCACCTCGAAAAATACTTCGATGATGGACATCAGCGCCACGTTTACCCACCCGATAATGAGGCTGTTCATAAAAATGCCCAGGTAAATAGCCCGGAAGCCGCGCAGAAAAGAGGCAGGCTTACCCGTGTAACGCAGCTCAATGAATTCCAGGTCGGTGATGATGCCCGCTCTGCGCCAGAGTTTGGCGAAGAAGAAGGTAGTGAGCAGCCCGCCCAGCAGCATGTTCCACCAAAGCCAGTTGCCGGCAATCCCGTTTCTGGCGACCAGTTCGGTTACGGCCAGGGGCGTGTCGGCGGCAAAGGTGGTGGCTACCATTGAGGTACCTGCTATCCACCAGGTCAGGTTGCGGCCGCCCAGGAAGTAATTGGCCAGGCTGCCGCTGGCTTTGCCGGTGTAGCTGATGCCGATGCCTAAAATAAGAATGCCAAAGCCAGCCATTACGAGCCAGTCAATCAGGTCGAGGTGCATGTCGTGTGTGGGTTAAATAGCGGTTGATGAAGCAAAAAGTAGGTAAATGTAAACCGAATGCGGCACAAAATAAGCAATCGGGCTGAAACGGGAAACGTTGCTGGCGCTTTTTTATCGCAGCAGAGGCCATGGTGGCAGGTGCAGAATGAAATTAAGGTTTCGGAATGCAGGTAAAAAGATGCAATTTTGTGGCTGATACTGACGAAGACAATGGCTAAACAAAATCCGAACGGCAACTTTAACATCATCGCCACCACCCTTTCCGGCCTGGAAGAGGTACTGGCGGCAGAACTCGAAGCGCTGGACATGGAATACATCAAACCGGGCAACCGGGTAGTTACCTGCTCCGGAAACCTGCGGCAGCTGTACGAGGCTAACATGTGGTGCCGCACCGCCATCCGCATCTTAAAACCGATCCGCAACTTTAAAGCACGCGACGAAAAGGACCTCTACCAGCAGGTGCAGAAAACGAACTGGAGCGAATACCTGGACCTGGAACAGACTTTTGCCATCGACGCCGTTGTCAGTCACTCAACGTTTGAGCATTCGCTTTTTGTAGCGCAGCTTACCAAAGACGCCATTGTAGACCAGTTCCGGAAAGCGACCGGCCAGCGGCCTTCCGTGGACCGTATCCGTCCCGACATCCGCCTTAACCTGCACATGCACGAGAACATGGTCACGCTCTCGCTCGATTCGTCAGGCGATTCGCTGCACCGCCGTGGCTACCGCCTGCAGACCAACGTGGCGCCGCTGAACGAGGTACTGGCCGCGGGCATCATCGGCTTGTCGGGCTGGGACCGTAAATCCACCTTCATCGACCCCATGTGCGGCTCCGGAACCTTCATGATTGAGGCGGCCCTGATGGCGCAGAATATCGCTCCCGGTTTATTCCGCCGCGACCCGTTCGCGTTCGAGAACTGGAAAGATTACGACGAACCCCTGTTCGAGATGGTCTGGAAAACAGCCGAAGCCAAGGAACGCACTACTCCCCAGGCACAGATCATTGGCTACGACATCGACCCCGACTATGTGGAAGCAACCCGCACCAATATTGCCAATGCCGGACTGGAAAAAATCATCCGGATAGAGGAAGCAGACTTCTTCAAAACGGAAGCGCCTGCCGAAAGCGGTGTACTGGTGATGAATCCGCCTTACAATGAGCGTATTGTGACGGAAGATATAAACGATTTGTATAAGCAGATTGGCGACACCCTGAAAACAAACTACCAGGGCTTCAATGCTTTTGTTTTCACCGGCAACCTGGACGCTGCCAAGAGCATCGGCCTGCGTGCTTCGCGCCGCATTCCGTTGTACAATGGTGCCATCGAATGCAGGCTGTTGAAGTACGAATTGTACAAGGGCAGCAGGAGGGAAAAGGAAAGTTAATGGTCTGAACCTGGATTAAAGCAGATTTTTGGATTTCGCTGATTTTTGATTAACCGTCTTCTTTTCTAATGGATCAGCGGTAATAAAAAAGCCCGGTAGTATTGCTTACAAAAGTCAATACTACCGGGCTTTTTACTGTTAAATCCATTAAATCTGTTTCAATCCTGGTCCTGGCTACTCCTCCACAAAAACAGGTTCTTTCGGGGCGGGTATTTTCAGGTCTTGGTTAAAGGCCGGAAATAGCTGGCGTGCGCTGTCGTTGGTGAGTTGGGCGGTATCTACAAAATACCAGTTTTTTCCCGCGTCCTGCGACACTGCCAGCAGGAAAGATTCCTGCGCCATATTGCCTGCATTCAGTTTCAGAACTATGGTTTGCGGCACCAGGCAATGCAGCTCGTTGGCAGCTTTATAGACTTTTTCCGGAGTCCCCAGCTTCACCGACACCAGCGTGATGCCCTGGTTTTCCAGTTGTTGTATTTCTTTTTCAATTATTTCGGCCATCTGTTCCTGCCCGCCCATTATTTCCACAATTTTGGGATAGGTAAACTTTGCCAGCGCCTGGTAATTGCCGCTTATGGTAGCCTCAGCCATCTCCTCACCCTGCTTTTGGATCTTACGCTTGTACGGGTTCTGGGCCACGGCAGCAAGCTGTAAGAGCAACAGGAAAGCGAGGAGAAAGGCGGATCTAAGCATGTTATTTTATTCGGGTAATCTGCGCACCCAGCGCATTCAGGCGGCCGTCGATGTTCTGGTAGCCGCGGTCGATCTGCTCTACGTTATCTATCACACTGCGTCCTTCAGCCGAAAGAGCGGCAATCAGGAGCGCCACACCAGCCCGGATGTCGGGCGAGGTCATGTTGATGCCACGCAAAGGCAACTGCTTGTTCTGCCCGATAACGGTAGCACGGTGCGGGTCGCAGAGGATAATTTGCGCGCCCATGTCGATGAGCTTATCAACGAAGAACAGGCGGCTCTCGAACATTTTCTGATGCACCAGCACTGTTCCTTTGGCCTGTGTGGCTACTACCAGTGCTACGCTCAATAGGTCAGGCGTAAGACCGGGCCAGGTATGGTCCGAAACGGTCAGGATGCTGCCGTCGATGTAGGTATCAACCTCGTAGTGGTCCTGCTCCGGGATAAAAATATCGTCGCCACGGAATTCCATTTTAATGCCCAGCCTGCGGAAGGTTTCCGGAATGAGCCCCAGTTCTGGTATCTGGCAGTCTTTGATGGTAATTTCGGAACCGGTCATGCCGGCCAGTCCGATAAACGAACCTATCTCGATCATGTCGGGGAGCAGGCGGTGCTCGGTGCCGCCGAGCGATTCCACACCCTCAATTACGAGCAGGTTAGAGCCGATCCCCCGGATGCGCGCGCCCATGCGGTTGAGCATGCGGCAAAGCTGCTGCACGTAAGGCTCGCAGGCGGCATTGTAAATAGTAGTAACGCCTTCGGCCAGCACGGCAGCCATTACAATATTGGCAGTACCGGTAACAGAAGCTTCGTCGAGGAGCATGTAGGTGCCCTGCAGGCGCTGTGCCTCTATCTGGAAAAAGCTGTCCTGCGAGTCGTAGTTAAACGTGGCGCCCAGTTTCTGCAAGCCGATAAAGTGGGTGTCGAGGCGGCGGCGGCCAATTTTGTCGCCTCCTGGTTTCGGAAGTTTGCATTGCCCGTAACGTGCCAGCATAGGGCCGGCAATCATCACGGAACCACGTATTGACCGACCCAGCTTGGCAAACGATTCCGTTTGCAGGTAATCCATGTCGATATTGGCAGCAGTAAACCGGTAGGTATCGGGGGCTAGTTTATCGACTGTTACGCCAAAATTCGTTAGCAGTTCGATGAGCTTATTGACATCGCGGATATCAGGAACATTGGAAATGGTAACCGGTTCGGAAGTCAGGAGAACCGCGCACAGAATCTGGAGCGCTTCGTTTTTGGCACCCTGCGGGTAAATGTTGCCGTGTAATTTGTTACCGCCAATTACTTCAAATGAAGCCATTAATTATTTATTTCTCGGGTTAGAAGAAGTACGAACATTTTTCTTGTTTCGGCCTGAATCGGAACGGCCCTGCTGCTGGTAGCGCTGCGGTTCCTGCGAGGCAGCTTTACCACTACTCTCGAACAGGTTGTTGCTTTCGATGTAGCCCAGGTCCATGTTCAGTTTGCCATTGGACATGTTGCGGATGTCGTTCAGGATAACATCGTCTGTAATACTATCTTTGTTATAAGACCTGTACAGGGTTTTCATCAGTTTGCCCAGCGATATAATAGCAGCGTCGCGCTCCTTTGGGTCCTCCAGCTCGGTGGCACGCTGTATCAGCAGTTCTACGTTTTTGCCATAATGCTTGAAGTTGGGCGTGTCGAGCGGGTAGCTCATGCGCTGCGGCTTGTCGTTGAGGTACTCCATCGCGCTGAGCTCAAACGGAACATCCACATCCAGCTTGGAGCCGGACATTACATAAAGGTGGTTCCAGAGTTTCTGCTGTGAATCCTGGATGTCGCGGAGCTGGGGGTTCAGCTTGGCCATCAGGTTAATGAGCAACTGCGACAGGCGCGTACGTTCCGATCGGTCCTGTATCGTAAGGATGTAATTAACAAGGTCCTGCACGTTTCTGCCATACTCGCGCAGCAGCAATTCTTGTTTAAAGGTAGTACTAGCTTCCATTATAGCGGGGTTAAGAATTCAAAATTAGAAATCTGCGGCAATTAATAGCAGAAATCGGGATATATAAATTTCAGGTTACGGAAATTGTCTGAACTAGGATTAATCAGATTAATGGATTTATCAGATTTCTTCCATTTTTAACTTTGGCATCGATAACAAAGAAATTAAATATTCTAATCCTTGTAATATATCCAGCATTAAAAAATAAATCCTGAAATCCCTTAATCTGATTAATCCTAGTTCAGACAAATATTCATACTAATCATGTATCCTGAGTTTGGCAAAACTCAGCAGCAATGTTTTTTCGCCTACCTCGTCAAAGTTGATGATGGCTTTGGTGCTGTTGCCCTGCGTATCCATTTTAGCCACTACGCCGAACCCGAATTTCGGATGCTCTACCTTCATGCCAGCGGCCAGTTTGGAGGTGTCGCTGGGGGTGAAGTCGGCGGGGGCGGTGTAACTGCTGGCTACCTGCTTGCGCGGTGCGGCGGCCACCAGGCTGCTCTTGCGCTGCAGCACCCGCTCAAACACGCCGCCACCCGGGGTGTCGCCGTACTTGAAGTTAACGAAGCGGCTGTCAATTTCGTCTAAGAAGCGGCTCTTTTCGCAGGCCCGCAGGTTACCCCACTGGTAACGGCTGGTGGCGTAGGTTAAGTATAATTTCTTTTCGGCACGTGTTATGGCCACGTAAAACAGCCGCCGCTCTTCTTCCAGGTCGGCACGTGAGTTGAGCATCATCTGGCTCGGGAAAAGGTTTTCTTCCATCCCCACGATAAACACATTCTTAAACTCGAGGCCCTTGGCGGAGTGGATGGTCATGAGGGTTACAAACTCGCCCTCGTCGTCGGCTTTGGTGTCGGCGTCGGTAATCAGGGCGATGTCCTGCAGGAAGGCCGACAGGCTCTTGTCTTCCTTCTCCGGGTCGTCTACATATTCCTTGATACCGTTCAGGAGCTCCTGGATGTTCTCGTAACGCGCCAGGCCTTCCACGGTTTTGTCGGCGTACAGATCGTCTACGATTCCGGAATGTTTGGCTACGTGTTTGGCAACCTCAAAGGCATCGTTGTGCTCGGCAATGCGGGCGAAATCTCGGATGAGGATGGAGAAGTTCTCAATGGCCGTGCCAACGCGGTTGCCCAGGAAAGTGCTGGCATTCTGCACCACTTCCCACACGGTATGGTTGCTCTCGTCGGCGGTTACAAATATCTTCGATTCGGTGGTTTCGCCGATGCCGCGTTTCGGGTAGTTGATCACGCGGCGCAGTGCCTGCTCATCGTTCGGGTTCACGGTCAGGCGCAGGTAAGCGATCAGGTCCTTAATTTCCTTGCGCTGGTAGAACGACAGGCCTCCAATAATTTTGTACTTGATGTTCATGCGGCGCAGCGCCTCTTCCATGGCCCGCGACTGCGCGTTGGTGCGGTAGAGGATGGCGAAGTCGTCGTAGGAGAGGTGGTTGTTCATCTTCTCCTCAAAGATGGTGGTCGCCACCAGTTTGCCTTCCTCGTTGTCGGAGTTGGCTTTGATGACCTCGATCAGCGGACCTTCCTCGTTGTCGGTAAATACCTCTTTGCGTAGCTGTGCCTGGTTGTGTTTGATAACCGAGTTGGCAGCATGCACGATGTTTTTGGTAGAGCGGTAGTTCTGCTCCAGTTTAAACACCTCCAGCTCCGGGTAGTCGCGTTCGAAGTTGAGGATGTTCTGGATATCGGCACCCCGGAAGGCGTAGATACTCTGCGCATCGTCGCCCACCACCACGATGTTGCGGTTCTGGGCCGCCAATTTGCGCGTGATGAGGTACTGCGAGTAGTTAGTGTCCTGGTACTCGTCCACCATCACGTATTTAAAAATATTCTGGTACTTGTTCAGCGCGTCGGGATGGTCTTTGAAGAGCACGTTCGTGTTGAACAGCAAATCGTCGAAGTCCATGGCGCCGGCGGCAAAGCAGCGCTTGGCGTACTGCTCGTAAATCTTGCCGATCTTGGGACGCATAGCTGCTTCATCGTCAGCCTGTATCACCGGGTCGCTCAGGTATTGCTTTACCGAAATGAGTTTGTTCTTGGCAGAGGAGATGCGGCCCAGCACCAGGTTAGGTTTGTAGAGCTTGTCGTCCAGGTTCATCTCCTTTACGATGTTCCGGATAAGCGTTTTGCTGTCGTCGGTATCGTAAATGGTGAAGCTTTTCGGGTAGCCGATCTTGTCGGCTTCGGCCCGCAAAATGCGCGAGAACACGGAGTGGAAGGTACCCATCCAGATGTTCTTGGCTTCGTTGCCGATGACCTTCTCGATCCGGTGCCGCATTTCTTTGGCAGCCTTGTTCGTAAAGGTCAGGGCCAGTATGTTGAACGGGTCCACGCCCTGGCTGATGAGGTGGGCAATCCGGTACGTAAGAACTCTTGTTTTGCCGGAACCTGCTCCGGCTATAATCATGGCAGGGCCTTCGATGTGCAGTACGGCCTTGCGTTGCGACTCATTTAATAAACTAATGTAATCCATTTCTTCTCCTGGGCGTGCGTCTTAAAACCTCTGCAAGTTACAAATTCCATTCTGTATTCAGAACCGGGCAGGAAATTTACCTGCGGCTCCGGACTGAATCAAAGGCAGAATGAGGTGCGGCAGCGGCTGTGGTGACGGCAGCAGTAACGTTTGTAAGCTACTTTAAGAACAAAGAAATCAGCAAAATGGGTCATCGTGCTCAAATTCAGCACCGATAAATTGATGGGAGGCAGGCTTCCTGTTATCTTTGCAGAGAGATTGTAAAATCTGGTACTGTTTATGTGCAGCTACAGTTAGCGCCCCATTAGCTTTATAGTCGATTATGAAAAATATAGTATCTCTTCTGTTCCTGCTGCTACTGTTTCGGGTAGGAGTGGCTCAGGAGAAAACCAAAAATCCGGCAACACCCCCGCTTGCTGTCGATACCACTGCCGCTGTCGGCTGGCGAACGCCGGAGACGAAGGAAGCGGTTCTGCTCTACATTTCGTTACAGCCGGAGGCGGCTTATGCCAAATTCAGGGAAGCAGCTGCCAAAGACGATCCCGATGCCTTCTATTTTATGGGCCGCCTGCAGCAGCACGGCGAGCTGAAAGCCAACCTGAACCTGAACGACACCAGCAAACTGAAGAACCCGGAAATTTATTTTGCCGCCCGCCGCGATTCGGCCCGTTATTTTTATGAGCAGGCCATTAAAGGCAACAGCATGCTGGGGCATCTGGGCATAGCGGAACTGATGACGCTGCGAAACCAGGAGGACGAGCGCCTCTTTACCCAGCACATGCGCAGTGCGGCTATCGATATAAGAGAGCGAGCCATTGACGGCGATGCCTTCAGTTGCCGCATCCTGGGCAGCATGTACTATACCGGCTATGGCGTCTGGAAAGATAGGGAGCTGGCGATACGTTATTTCCAGAAAGCCGCCGAAAAAGGAGACCTGGTATCGTATGGCTACATCGGGAGCCTGTACCAGGAAGGAGAGGGGGTGCCGGCAGATATGAAGCAGGCGGTGAAGTGGTTTAAAAAAGGCGCCGAAGCCGGTGAACGCGAAGCCAGCTATTCCCTGGGCCTGTATTACGAAGAAACAACCGACGGCAACGCCAACATCGAGGAGGCGAAGAAGTGGTACCAGGTCGCGATGGAAAAGGGCAGCCAGAATGCCTATGAGCAGCTCAAGTACCTGGGCCTGGCTCCGGAAACGCGCCTGATCATTGGGGCTATGGACCGGAATGCGCATCTGGTGGAACGGGCGCTGGAGCAGGGCGCCGACATCAACAGCGGTGCCAATCCTGCCGGTTTCGACCTCGATTTCAGGGGCCGCACGGCGCTGATGCACGCCGTGTACCTGCCACACCTGCTGGAAGGTTACGGAACCGTGTACGACCCGGATAAAAGGGTGCAGACGGTGAGCCTGCTGCTGCAGAAAGGCGCCGACATCAACAAGACCGACCAGGACGGGAAAACAGCCCTGCATTATGCCGTCAGCGGCACCCGCGTTACTACCGAAACATTTGAGCAGGAGCAGCTCCAGTTGCTCGACACGCTGCTGCAGCATGGCGCCGCTGTCAATGTGCAGGACTCGCTGGGCAACACGCCGCTCATTTACGCCATGGAATTCAACAAAGGCTTCGGCCTCCGCGACGTCGAAATGCTCATTAAAGCCGGTGCCGATGTTAACGTGCAGAACAAAGAAGGCAAAACGGCCCTGATGGTCGCCTGCGAGAAAAACTACACGAACGAATCAGTGCTGATCCTGATCAGCGCCGGCGCCGACGCCACCCTCCGCGACAATAATGGCAGAGCCGCCATCGATTTTACCAAAAAAGACAACATCCGCAATATCCTGTTCGCCGCCGGTTCGCCGGAGCCGAAGGTGAATCCGTAGCAGGTGTTTTATGAAGGAGCAGAGGCTATGGTGGGTGGGGCAGCAGAATGTTTGGGAGGTGTTTATGTAAAATGCTCTAGGTGTATTTTGTAACTACACCTAAATATTAATATCTTTCATACTACACCGCCAGGAAAAGACCATGAATTCAAAAATAAAAAAAGTATTACTTTTATTATTCCTGCTCATTTCAGCCAAATGTAGTGCTCAATCTGGTGAAGCAATAATTACATATGATCCTGTTGAAATAGATATAACTAAACCAAAATTAGATCGTGTTCTCATAGGTAAAGGAATCATAAGAATAACTTTTAATAATGTTAACGATTTATCAGTTGTGGAATCTGAAGTCATCCGGTTATCTATTACAGATTTTATTTCCAATAAAACATGTTTAAATTTTTTTGGAGGTAAAAATTTGAGCATGAGTGAAGCCGAACAAGTAAGTTTTTACGAATCCAAACTGGATTCAATTTTCAAGAGACAAACCTATAGAGTTGTAAGTAAAAATTTTAAAACTTTTATCCCAAAGGCTGACTATCCATTTATGTTTAAGGTACATCCCGTCAATACTTCTTCAAAATGATATTCCCCGCTGGCGCGGGCTTGCAGCCCGTGCCTTCATTCTAGCTCAAACTTCATTCTGCACCTCCCACCACACCCTCTGCTGTTACACAATTGCCACTCACCATTCATTTAAACTATTTTCTCCGTAACTTTGTCTTCTGGTAAAACAAAAACAGATGATAGTCCTTCAGAATACAGTAATTAGCGACGATATACGCGATAATTTTTTTGTCTGCAACCTCGAGAAGTGTAAGGGGGCCTGCTGTGTGGAAGGCGACCTGGGCGCGCCGCTGGAGGTAGAGGAACTGGAGATACTGGAAGAGAATTACGAAAAGATAAAGCCGTACATGTCGGGGGCCGGTAAGCTGGCGGTAGAGCAACACGGGCTGTACGAGATGGACTTTGAGGGCGACTATTCCACCACCATCATCGAAGGCCGCGAATGCGCCTTTGCCCTTTACGACAACGGCATCCTGAAGTGCGCCATCGAACAGGCTTACCTCGACGGCAAAATCGACTGGAAAAAACCGATTTCCTGCCACCTGTATCCCATCCGCATCACGAAGTACGACGGTTTCGATGCGCTGAATTACGACCGCTGGGGCATTTGCAGCGCGGCCTGCAGCTTTGGCGAAGACCTGGGGGTGCGGGTGTACCAGTTCCTGAAAGAGCCGCTCATCCGCAAGTACGGCGAAGGCTGGTACAGCGAACTGGAGCAGCTGATGGAGGAGGAGCTAGAGAAGGAGAAATAGTTGCTCCCAACCAATAAAACAAAAAGCTCTGGCCGATAAGTCAGAGCTTTTTGTTTTTTATTGGAGTATGCTAACTTACAGCGTACTGAAATCGAAGCTTTCGAGGTAGGCAGTCGTGAAGTTGCCTTCTTTAAAGCCTTTGTCTTCCATCAGTTTCAGGTGGAAAGGAATGGTTGTTTTGATGCCTTCGATGATGAATTCGTCCAGAGCACGTTTCATCTTTACCAAGGCCTCCTCGCGTGTCTGCGCGCTCACGATCAGCTTGGCGATCATGGAGTCGTAATTTGGCGGGATGGTGTAGCCGGAGTAAACATGCGAGTCTACACGAACGCCATGGCCACCTGGCAGATGCAGGTTGGTAATCTTGCCCGGTGAAGGACGGAAACCGTTCTTCGGATCTTCGGCATTGATGCGGCACTCGATGGCGTGCATCTTCGGGTAGTGGTTTTTACCGGAGATCTTTAAACCCGCAGCCACTTTTATCTGTTCCTTGATCAGGTCATAATCAATCACTTCTTCAGTAATCGGGTGCTCCACCTGGATACGGGTGTTCATCTCCATAAAGTAGAAGTCGCGGTTTTTGTCGACCAGGAACTCGATGGTACCCACACCTTCGTAATTGATAGCGGCAGCACCTGCCACGGCAGCCTTACCCATTGCTTCACGCAATTCGTCGGTTATGAAAGGCGAAGGCGTTTCTTCTACCAGCTTCTGGTGGCGGCGCTGGATGGAGCAGTCACGCTCCGAAAGGTGCGCCACCTGGCCATGCTGGTCGCCGATCAGCTGAATTTCGATGTGGCGTGGCTCCTCGATATATTTCTCCAGGTACAGGCCTTCGTTCCCAAAAGAAGCTTTCGCTTCGGCACGGGCATCTTTCCAGGCTTTTTCAAACTCAGAGTCGTTGCGCACGATGCGCATCCCTTTGCCACCGCCACCGGCAGTTGCTTTCAGGATAACCGGGTACTTGATTTTTTTAGCGATTTTCAAGCCTTCGTCCAGGCTGCTCAACAAGCCATCGGAGCCGGGGATGGTGGGTACGCCTGCCTTTTTCATGGTGTCCTTGGCCGACGCTTTGTCGCCCATGGCGTTGATCATTTCGGGCGTGGCACCGATGAATTTGATATTGTGTTCCGCGCAAATCCTTGAGAACTCCGCATTTTCCGACAGGAAGCCATAGCCCGGGTGGATGGCATCGGCATTCGTTATTTCAGCAGCCGAAATCAGGTGCGGGATGTTCAGGTAAGATTGCGCACTGGGTGCCGGACCGATACATACAGCTTCATCGGCAAAGCGCACGTGCAGGCTTTCCCTGTCGGCAGTAGAGTATACCGCCACAGTTTTAATGCCCATCTCTTTGCACGTACGGATGATGCGGAGCGCAATTTCACCGCGGTTGGCAATAAGTATTTTTTTAAACATGGACTTTAATGTGCTGATTTTAATGTGCTAATGAGTAAATGTGCTCATGTGCTGATGTATTAATGCGCTCATACGGTATTTTGATGTGCTAATTCGGTGATGGCTCAGTTGTTCAACTGGAAAATTGTTGTAAAGAGTAGTGAATGACTCACTGGTAACAACCACATAATCCAGCAACCAGCACATTGCTACATTAGCACATCAGCACATTAAAACATCAGCACATTAAATTATTAGCACATTAACTGGGATCTACCAGGAACAGAGGCTGATCATATTCTACCGGCGAAGCATTGTCTACCAGCACTTTCACAATTTTGCCTGATACTTCAGACTCAATTTCGTTAAACAGCTTCATGGCCTCGATAATGCAGATCACCTGTCCTTTCGAAACCTCGTCGCCCACGTTTACAAAGGAAGGAGATTCCGGGCTTGAGGAGCGGTAGAAGGTACCGATCATAGGGGCTTTTATGGTGGTGTACTTGCTCTCGTCGCTGGCGGCCTGTGCAGGGGCGGCAGGAGCTGCGGCTGCTGCAGGAGCAGGTGCCGGGGCAGCCTGAGGGGCGGCAACCGGGGCAGGCGCATGTGTATGAACAGGGCTAACACCCGAGTCCTTCACATACTTTACCTTCTGGTCCGGATCGCGTTTTACCGATATCTTAAATTCTTCTGTTTCGATGTTGACTTTATTCAGGCCGGATTTGGCAATAAAGTCGATGAGGTCCTGGATTTCTTTAGCTTTCATGTGTTATTTTACTCTTTCTGCGTAAGAATAAGTGCGTGTGTCTACTTTTATTTTTTCGTCCTGCCCGATGAACAGCGGCACCTGGATGGTAGCGCCTGTTTCAACGATAGCCGGTTTTGATGCGTTCGTGGCCGTGTCGCCTTTGATTCCCGGTTCTGTATAGGTAATGGTCAGCTCCACAAATGGCGGAATTTCGCAGGTAAGCGGTGTTTCTGTTTCAGCATGGAAGAGAATGGTTACTTCCTGGCCTTCTTTCATCAGGTCGGCAAAAGGTACCATTTTTTCGTCCAGAACCACCTGCTCAAAGGTATTCATGTCCATAAAATTGTACCCCAGGTCGTCTTTGTAAATGTACTGGTGCGGACGCTGCTCTACGCGGGCGGTTGTTATTTTGTGGCCGGCTGAAAAAGTATTGTCAATTACTTTTCCGGTCTTAATGTTTTTAAGTTTTGTTCTGACGAAAGCCGGTCCCTTACCTGGTTTTACGTGCTGAAATTCTGTTACTACATAAAGGTCGTTGTTGAACTCTATGCACAAGCCATTCTTAATATCAGCTGTGGTTGCCATAAGTGTGTTTTATTCTCGGTAAATTTTTAATGAAAGGTTAAAAGTATAGCGCAATTCTATGTCTTGCAAACAAAGTTAGCTATTCTGCTCAAATTGTTTTAAAAACAGTTCGGTTTTACATGCATTCCATGCAGGATTTGTTTCATTACGTGCCTGCTAACAGAAAAGATGGTTTGCGGCATCGTAAAAACAAAACGAATAGTGGTGCGACGGCTGCAGGCCACGCTGTGGGCGGCAAAACTGATTTCAAAAACACAAAAAGAGCGCAGCTGTTGCCTCCGGCTTAGCTGCGCTCTTTTAACAAAAATCTTTCGTTCCTAATTTACCAGGTGCCGATAGGCGAAGGCTGTAACACGAAGTCGGGTTCAGCATGAGCTATGTATTCGTGTTTATGAAAATAGTTGGCCATTTCCAGTGCGTTGCCATCCGAATCTTTGTCGGCTTCCAGTAAATATATTTTAAGATCCGGAGAAATTTCTTCCACAATGCGGGTTTTGGTTCTTTTAGTTAAGCTTTCCAGCTGCTGGTAATTTGCCTTTTCGGTTAGCGTAACAATAAAATGCCCGCCAATCCCCCTGAATCCTTCCGAAACAATAAAGGTCGGATTGGCATAGCGAACCAGGCTGCTTTGTTTCAGCAAGCCCAGCAGCTCCTCTACCTGTGCGCACGACAGGTCGGGTTGCAGTTCAATTATTTCCGGGGAAGTATAGTCGAGTGTCTGGTAAGCATCTTTTCCTTTGATGTAAGTGCTATGCGATGCTAAAAATTTTTCTTTTTCCGCAGCTTCGAGCCCGGGTACAAACCCAATGATAACAGCCGACGTGGAAACCGTTCCCAGCACTTTCTTCTTGTTTTCATAAAAGTAAAAATGCTCGGTGCAGGTGGTGCCGTCAGCAAGTGTTACGTTGCTGGTATCGTCTGTCGACAAGCTAGGGGATGTGTTTTGTTTTTTGCAGGAGAAGAAGGTGAGGACCAGAAAAAGATATAATAAATTGAATGTTTTCATGTTGGAGAAACTAATGAATTCTGAAAAGTGTGAATGAAAAAATGAAAATTTAATTTCCTTGTTTTTACCTGTTTACTCCTGTTTCAGTATTAATGTTTTGACATTGACAACAGAAGCTGCAGGTTAATTTTAGTTTCTCTTAACGTAAACAAGCTATAATTGTTGGTGCACCCAAAATAGCACTTTGCGATGTTCAACCAATTTGTGCCAGGTTCTGCTGAACCAGCGGGTGCTGTTTCGGTCTTTGCTGAAGATAGCAGAAACAACTGGCAGAATAAAAATAGCTTTTATAACGTGAACTCGGGAGTTAAAAAAATACACTAACAGTAACAGTTCATTCGTTACCCTCTTACCTACAGTTTCATCGTTAACTTACGCGCTCCTCGGCTGGGGAAGGGGCCCTATTTAAGCGCGGCCGCGTTTTCGCTTCCGTCGCTGTCTACATGAACCTGCCCTCGCTCCGCTGCGGGCTGCTGAGCAAAGCTCAGCACCGGAACATGTAGAAATAGAGGGCCCCTACCCCCGGCTCCTCCTGCGAAAACTGGAAAGGTTATATGCTTCGATCTTAAAACAATAACTTGACCTGTGCAAATGAATAACTTTCAAATAATAAACCTGTTTTAATTCCCGAGTACTCGTTTTTTAGAGCAGCAGTGGCTGTGGTGGCTGGTGCAGCAGAATTTTTACAACCAACTGGAACGCTACTAGTGTCTGAACATACAGGAGCAGCGGGTATGGAGGCTGCAGCAGCAAACATTTTTAGACTTCAAAAAAAGGTGTCTCAGCGAAAGGAGGTGTGTGCTGCCTGGCTGTAAGTGCTGGTACAGGCAGGGTAGGAGCTGCCCGGGAAAAGCACCCTGGATTCCTGATGGAGCAGAAGCGGTGGCCGGAAATGAAGTAGCCCTGGCTGGCAGGGCTACAACAAATCATCTCCGAACAATGAACCGAGCTTTATACGTACTGGCGTTTTGCCTGCGGCACAATGCTGGTGAGGTCTTTAATTTTTACCGGCTTCCCGGATTCGCAGCTGTTACGGGCCGCAATGCCTGTCAGGATGGAAAGGGCGCCATCCCGCACACCGGCCGCCTGGTGGTACGGATCTTCTTTCACCCCGCCGAATATCCGGTCAGCCATTAGTTTGTCGCCGCCCCCGTGACCGCCTTTGATGATCGGCAGTTTGATGATTTCGCGCTTGCCGAAGTTTTGGGTAACGATGATTTCCTCGTAATCTTTTTCAGTCAGCGGATTGCTTTCTTCCACCCATAGGTCAATCCTGCCTTTTTTACCGTTAAAGGCAATGCGGTAGCCTTCGTAAGGGGAGTAGGTGGTAAGGGAGTAGCTGGCCTGCACGCCGTTGGCGTATTTAATGGTGGCCGCCATTTTATCATAAATGTTTACGTCTTCCCGGAACACGCAGCCATCGCGCAGGTAACCGTCGTGCTTCTCGTTATCGACATACAGCTCCATGAGCTGCTGCTTTTTGGTGATGTCGAAGTAGAAATTACACTGATCTTTGTGCGGACAGGGGCGGCAGTTGGTGTGGCGGAACGAATTGTTTTTGCCATAGAAATCCAGCGAACCGTAGGCCGACACCTCTTCCGGGTCCGACTCCAGCCACCAGTTGAGGAGGTCGAAATGGTGCGTAGCTTTGTGCACCCACAGCGTGCCGCCTTTTTCTTTGAGCCTGTGCCAGCGCCTGAAGTAATCGGCGCCGTGGCTGGTGTCGAGGTACCAGTGAAAGTCTACGGAAGTTACGTCGCCTATTACGCCGCTTCGCAGCAGTTCGTAAATTTTGGCGCGGTGTGGCGTGTAGCGGTAGTTAAAGGTAACCGTTACTTTTTTGCCGGTGCGCTTTTCAGCATCTATAATGGCCTGGCACTTGTCTTCATCGGTGGTCATGGGCTTTTCGGTGATGATGTTGGCGCCCATCTCCATGCCTTTGATGATGAATTCGTCATGCGTAGAGTCCACGGTCGTCACCATCAGCGTATCCGGCTTTACCTCCTTCATCAT
Source organism: Botryobacter ruber (assembly GCF_003347595.2). GTDB lineage: Bacteria > Bacteroidota > Bacteroidia > Cytophagales > Hymenobacteraceae > Pontibacter > Pontibacter ruber_A. The sequence goes on from NZ_QCZK02000027.1 coordinate 52,676, forward strand.
TTTCTCGAAGTCGGTATAGGTCGGGCACTTAAAGCCGGTCGCTTTCTTGAAATATTTTACACGCCCCGGGTTTATGTCGCACAATCCAACAAACTCGACCCTGTCCGAATAAGCCTCTTTTATTTTGTGTGACCACATGCCAAGCGCACGGACGCCCGTGCCCACGATGGCAATACGCATTTTACTGTCGGCGGCAAAGCCCGCCAGGGGGCTAAGGGCCACGGTACCTGCCAGGGCGGCAGATTTAGTTAGAAAATTTCTTCTGGAAATAAAGGTACTTTTTGAGTTCATATAACTTGTTCTTATGCTGGTTTGTTAGTTGCGCAACAATAATTTCAAAATTGGATCAATGCCCGGCCCTTCTGTGGAATTGCACCACCAGGAAGCAGTGAATGGCGTGATTAAATTACTAACATTCGTTAATAAAACAAACGATTGCGCAATTTTTTCTGTCGCGATAATAATTCTGTTTCAGATGAGGACAAATTATACCTTGATAGTATTTATGCGGTTCCACAAACTATCCGACCCTTTGTCATCCCTTTAGGAGATCTTGTGGGCGAACTGCAACTACGCTAGCTACCGGAGGACTTGTAATGGAAGCTACATTTTACTATCTGGTATAACTTGTGCAGGAGCTATAACAGCAGGCGGGGAATGGTGCCTGAAGGGACAGGGCATAAAAAAAGCGGCACATGGCCGCTTTGCAAATTTTTACGATGGATGCTTATTTAGGATCGTACGCCCATTTCAGGTAAATGGCACCCCAGGTAAAGCCGCCGCCGAAGGCTGCGAGTACCAGGTTGTCGCCTTTCTTTAGTTGGCTTTCGTAGTCCCAGAGGCAAAGGGGAATGGTGCCGCTGGTGGTGTTGCCGTATTTCTGGATGTTGAGCATCACTTTGCTGCTATCAACGCCCATACGGTTGGCAGTAGCCTCGATGATACGCTTGTTGGCCTGGTGCGGTACCAGCCAGGCAATATCGTCGCCGGTCAGGTTGTTGCGCTCCATTACTTCTGCCGACACGTCGGCCATGCCTTTTACGGCGAACTTGAACACCGTCTGGCCTTCCTGGTAAGCAAAATGCTCCCGGTTTTCTACCGACTCGATGGAAGCCGGTCTGCGGCTGCCACCTGCTTTCATGTGCAGGTAAGGAGCACCGGAACCGTCCGATTTCAGCACTTCGTCCAGCACGCCGTAGCCTTCGGTATTAGGCTCGAGCATAACAGCGCCGCCACCGTCGCCAAAAATAATGCAGGTAGTACGGTCGGTGTAGTCTACAATGGAAGACATTTTATCGGCACCCACCACAATTACTTTCTTGTACTGCCCGGACTGGATGAACTTGGCACCTGTGGCCAGGGCAAACAAAAAGCCGGAGCAGGCAGCCTGCAGGTCGTAGCCAAAGGCATTTACAGCACCCACTTCTGCTGTGATCAGGTTGGCAGTTGCCGGAAATACATAGTCCGGGGTAGTAGTGGCGCAGATTAAAAGCTCAACCTCCTCCGGTTTTGTATTTGTTTTTCTGAGCAGTTCCTTTACTGCAGGTACAGCAATATGCGATGTGCCTAAGCCTTCTCCTTTTAAAATATGCCTCTCTTTGATACCGGTACGGGATACAATCCATTCGTCGTTCGTTTCCACATATGTTTCCAGTTCCTTATTGGTAAGAATATAATCCGGTACGTAGCCACTGATACCCGTAATAGCGGCGGTAATTTTACTCATAGTAAAAGGGTGTGGTTAGGTGAAATATTATGCAGGCAAGTTAGTAAAAAAAAATTGGTATAAACTGACAGTCCTTTAAAAAGCGTAAAGGTGCAGCTTATACCAAACTGTATTATTTGTGGTCGAAACCCAAATTACGAAACACTGTATATTTTTCTGAAACGCTCGGATATTTCGGAAGAAACCATTTTCTGGGCCTGCAGCACCATATTGCATATGGCCAGCGGGCTGGACACGCCGTGCCCGATAATGGCATTTCCGTTGATACCTAAAATAGGCGAACCGCCGACAGCTTCGTAATTAAATTTATCGACAAACGGATCGTGAATGTTTTTCTCGTTCAGGATGTCGTAAATGGATTCAGCCATTTTCAGGATAATATTCCCGGTATAGCCGTCACATACGATCACATCTGCCTTGTCGTTGAAAAGGTCCCGCCCTTCGATGTTGCCGATAAAGTTAATGTTTTTGTTGGCTTTGAGGCGCTGGTGGGCGGCCTGTGTGTTCACAGTGCCCTTGCCTTCCTCTTCACCCAGGTTCATGAGACCCACTTTCGGGTTCTCAATCTCCAGTACATATTTGGCATAAACGGAACCGAACTCGCCGAACTGTTCCAGTACATCCGGCTTGCATTCGGCGTTTGCGCCAACATCCAGCATCACGCCAAAATCACCTTTCAGCTTTGGTACCAGGCTGGCAATAGACGGCCGGATGATACCTTCGATCGCTTTCACGCTGAACATGGCAGCAACCAGCATGGCCCCGGTATTTCCTGCGCTGCAGAAAGCATCCGCTTTCTGCGCTTTCAGAAGTCCGTAACCAACTGCAATGCTGGAATCAGGTTTTTGGGTAAGCGCTTTGGTGGGGTGTTCCCCCATCTCGATTACCTGGCTGGCATGAATTACTTTAATGCCGTTTCCTGAATATCCGTATTCTTTTAGCAGCGAATGGATGATATCTTCCTTACCAATCAGCAGGATATCCGTATCCTGTTCTAGCTGCTCAGCGGCTAACAGTGCACCTTTAACAACTGCTTCTGGTGCATGGTCGCCGCCCATAGCGTCTAAGGCGATCCTCATGTACTGGGTCGGTTAAATTATACAGAACAAAAATTAAAGCAGGCTATTGCTTAGCGGGCGTTCGTTGTATAATTTTTGATAGCCAGTTTGCCTTTATGGTACAAGTCGCCTTCAACCACATACGCATGGTGGTACAGGTGCGGCGTGTCCGTAGTAGGACAGATGGCAATGGCGCTCTCAGAAAGTTTTTGGTGAGTTCTTCTCTTATCTCTTCTGGTCTTCGAAATCTTGCGTTTAGGATGTGCCATTTTTAGTTATAATTATCTTTTGTTTGTATTTGGTTGATTTTTAATTGTTTAATTAAGATTGCGGAGGGCGTCCCAGCGAGGGTCGATATCCTCGTCGTCATCGTCGTCTCCGCCGGTGCCTTCGTCTTTTGCCGCGTTGCGCGAAGAGTAGATCAGGATATCCTGTTCGTTATCTTCTTCCTCGTCGAGCTCCTCCACAAAACGCGGATGCAGCTTTTTCATGGGCAACGACAGCGCCACGAAATCGTACAGGTGCTGCGCCACGTTTATCTGCTGCGTGTCGTAGGCAATCTGCCAGATGTCGTCGTCGATTTCGGCATCTTCCGGACCGAACTTCATGCGAAAGGTTTCCTGAATATCGATTGGCTGATCGAATTCTTCCAGGCTCCTGTCGCAGGTAAGCTTAACGTGTCCTTTAATGTCAAAGTGGAAGGTCAGCAGCGACTCTGTCTTGTCCAGTTCCACTTTGGCCAGCAGGTTTCCGCCCAAGATGATTTCCCGGCCGAACAGGTCGAAAAATGAATCATCCATCTCAAACTCGTAATAGTGTTTTTTATTACTGAGTTTGGCTATGCCGATTTCATAATCTCTTAGCTTCTTCACTACCGACTTTTTATTTCAAGACGCAAAATTAGTATTAATTTCCGATATAAAAAATACCACACCTGCATATTATACCGCCAGCTGCGGATGTTCTTTCCGCTTCCGGACAATGTCGCTGGCAGTAAACACTGCTTCGCGGAAAGAGGTTTCATCTGCAATAAGCTTACTGGCAATATTATACGCTGTGCCATGGTCGGGCGAGGTACGTACAACCGGCAAACCGGCTGTAAAATTTACGCCTGTTTCAAAAGCAAGTGTTTTGAACGGTATAAGTCCCTGGTCGTGGTACATCGACAGTACGGCATCTACTTTTTTATACTGCTGTGTGCCAAAGAAGCCGTCGGCAGGGTAGGGGCCGAATACCAGGTGCCCTTTTTCCTTTAACTGCACCACGGCAGGCCGGATGATTTCGATGTCTTCCTGCCCCAGCAGCCCGTTTTCCCCGGCATGCGGGTTCAGGCCCAGCACCGCCACCCGCGGCTTCAGTATACCAAAATCCTGGCGTAACGATTCCAGCAGGATAGTTAGCTTCTGCAGCAGCAACTCCACCGACAGCCTGGCCGGCACCTCCTTGATCGGGATATGTCCTGTAACGGTTGCCACCCGAAGATCGTTGCTCACCAGCAGCATCAGGCTTTCGGGCGCATCAAAATAGGAGGTAAGGAATTCGGTGTGACCCGGAAAGCGGAAGTCCTCTGCCTGTATGTTGTCTTTATTTATAGGCGCTGTCACCAGCCCGTCGAGTTTACCTGCTTTTACATCTTTACAGGCAGCCAGCAGCGAATCCAGCGAGGCTTTGCCGGATGCAGGCGTGGGTTTGCCCAGTTCCAGCGGCAAATCATCCTGCCAGCAGTTGATCAGGTTTACCTTCCTGTTTACCAGGTTATCGGCCGATTCCACCTGCTGGAAGTGGAAGTGCTCCGCGCCCATCTGTTTGCGCAGCTTGCTGAAAAAGTTGGCAGAGCCGTAAATAACCGGCGTGCAGTAGTGCAGGATGCGCTGGTCTGAAAAGGTTTTGATGATGATTTCAGGGCCAACGCCATTGGTGTCGCCGGTACTGATAGCAAGTTTTGGTTTGTATTTGCTTTCCATTTTAACTTATTGGGCCAATGATCTAAGGTACGTGTAGATTAACCGGACGCCTGCGCCTGTGCCCATTTTGCCCCGGTAAGAATCTTCTCCCTGCAGGTAGGCTACGCCGGCAATGTCCAGGTGCACCCACGGATAGCTGGTGAAGCACTCCAGGAACTTACCTGCCGAAATAGCACCCGCATCTGCTGTACCCAGGTTTTTAATATCCGCAATTTCGGATTCGATGTGTTTTTTATATTCGTCCCAAAGGGGGAATTCTACGATACGTTCGTGCACCTGTTCGCCTGCTTTTTTCAAATCGGCCATAATCGCGTCGCCTGCAGTGCCCATGGCTACCATCCCTTCTTTACCGATGGCGCGTGCTGCCGCACCGGTGAGGGTGGCCAGGTCGAATACCAAAGCAGGATGATACTTTTTGGCAAAGCTGAGGGCGTCGGCCAGGATCAATCTGCCTTCGGCATCGGTGTTCATTACTTCTACGGTCATGCCGTTGTGCATGGTCAGTACATCGCCGGGAGCAAAAGCATTGCCGCCGGGGCGGTTGTCGGTGGCCGGTATCAGACCAATTACATGCAGGGGCACTTTGTTTTTGGCGAGCGCATACAGCACACCTGTTACTGCAGCAGCTCCCGCCATATCCGATTTCATAAAGTCCATGGACTGCGGCGTCGGCTTCAGGCTCAGCCCGCCGGTATCGAATACCACGCCTTTTCCTACCAGCACATATGGCTGTTCATTGGTCGCATCCTGCGGCTTCCATTCTATGATGGTGAAGGTGGGAGGTTCTTCGCTTCCTTTGTTTACGGCCAGCAGACCGCCCATCTTCAGGGTCTGTATTTTTATCTCATCGAGAACTTCGGTCTTGAAGCCGACTTCTTTCCCCAGTTCTTCCAGCTGCTCGCTGAACTGGGTGGCGGTCTGGTGGCTGTTGGGCTCGTTTACCAGGTCGCGGGCCAGGGTTACGCCTTCCAGCAGGTGCTGCAGTTCCGTTACCTCCTGCTCCTTTACATCGGAACCCGTCAGGGTGATGCGTTCCAGCGGGCTGGCCTTTACATCTTTGGTTTTGTGCTTCAGGAACTGGTAGTTGCTCAGGTACAATCCTTCCGCCAGGTACAACCCGGCTTGTGTGCCTGTTTTATCTACAAGTGTGATTTCTGTTACCTTGCCGGTCCGCAGCTGTTTTAGCAAGGCATACCCCGCCTGCCGGAGCGCTTCGCGCGACGCTTCTTCCGTTTTGGCTTCCGGGGCGATAACGATGTATAGGTGGTGCGTATACCGGTTCAGGAAGATACTTTTCGCTTCCTGCGCTGCCTGCTGTTGCACATAAGCAGCTTCCTCAGGTTGCAGTTCGTCCAGGTTATTCACCTGTCCTGCCTGCACGATAATGACCAGGTCCTTATTTTTGCCTGCGGTTGCGGTATAATTAAGTTGTGTTGGCATCTGTCGTTCGTATCTTTGAGCCTGCAATATAGTAAGTATATTATGTAATGCGAAAAGTTCTGCCCTGGCGCGAGCGTCCTCGCTCGTGTCTGCTATTCCGCGGCCTCTGGCCGCTGTAAACCGACTGCAGGATGATTTCCGGCGGCCAGAGGCCGCAAAATAATAAACACGAGCGAGGACGCTCGCGCTATTTTAATTAAATAAGTTTCTATAACGGAAACGGGCGTAAGAGGTAAACGCTGTTTCAACTTTAAAATTTTATCCTGTGAGCAAAGTAAGTCCGAAGAAACACCTGGGGCAGCATTTTCTGGTAGATCAGAACATTGCCATGAAAATTGTAGATCAACTCACGCTGCACCGTGGCGTAACGGATGTGCTGGAGATTGGTCCCGGTATGGGCGTGCTCACGCAGTACCTGTTACAGCACCCGGAGTACCAGACCACGGTGGTCGACATAGACCGCGAATCCATCGCTTACCTGAAAGAGCATTTCCCGCAGCTGCAGGACCGCATCATTTCCGCCGATTTTCTGCGTACAGACCTGGGGCAGCTGTTCCCGGATAAATTTGCCATTATCGGCAACTTCCCGTACAACATTTCCACCCAGATATTTTTTAAGGTGCTGGAGCACCGCGACCGGGTGCCGGAGGTGGTGGGCATGCTGCAAAAAGAGGTGGCGGAGCGTCTGGCGGCTCCTCCGGGGTCCAAAACCTATGGTATCCTGAGCGTGCTGCTGCAGGCGTTTTATACCATCGAATACCTGTTTACCGTTGGACCGGAAGTTTTTCATCCCAAGCCGAAGGTGAATTCTGGCGTGATCCGGCTGCTCCGCAACGAGGTGGTGGCGCTGCCCTGCAGTGAGAAGAAATTTTTTGAAGTGGTAAAACTCAGTTTCGGCACAAGGCGCAAAACGCTCCGCAACTGCCTGCGCCCTTATAACCTGCCGCCCGAGGTGCAGGCGCTGCCGGTGTTCGACCAGCGGGCCGAGCAGCTGTCGGTGGAGCAGTTTATCCAATTAACCCAACTGATTGAGCAAAACAGTTAGCTATGCATGTTGAAATTACACGTGAATACATTAACCAGGTAGAGGAAGCCATTGCCCAGAAGGACACGGCCTTTATCCTCAGTACCATGGAAGAAATGTATCCGGCCGATATCACGACAGTATTATATGAACTGGACACGGACGAGTCCAAGTACGTGATGGACCTGCTGCCTGCTGAAGTGGGTTCTGAAATCCTGAGCGACCTCGATTACGACATCCGCACCGATTTCCTGCAGAGCTTCACAAGCCAGGAGATAGCCCGCTACGTGAACCTGATGGATTCCGACGATGCCGTGGACATCCTGAATGAGCTGTCGGTACAGACGCGGGAGGAGGTAATTGCCCTGCTCGACAATGAAGAAAAAGCCGCTGCCATCCTGGACCTGCTGCATTACGAGGAAGACTGTGCCGGTGGTCTGATGGCAAAAGAGCTGATCAAAGTGAACCTGAACTGGCGCGTGCGGCAGTGCATCGAGGAGATACGGCGGCAGGCCGAGGATGTGGAGCGGATTTATACCGTGTATGTGGTTAACAACAAAGATATCCTGGTGGGGCGGGTGAGCGTGAAAACACTGCTGCTCTCCAAAGACGATAAGCTCGTACAGGACATTTACAACACCGATGTGATTTCGATCGAATCGTTCCGCGACGAAAACGAGGTGGTGAGTGTGATGCAGAAGTACGACCTGGAGGCTATTCCGGTGGTGAACATACAAGGCAGGCTGCTGGGCCGCATCACCATCGACGACGTGATAGACGTAATGCAGGAGCAAGCCGAACTCAGCCGCCAGCTCATGACCGGTATTTCCGAAAACGTGGAAGAAGACGACAGCGTCTTCCGAATTTCGCGTTCGCGCCTTCCGTGGCTCATCATCGGGATGGTAGGCGGACTGCTGGCCGCACAGTTTATGGGACTGTTTGAAGCGGATATTGCCTTGCTGCCTGCGGTGGCGCTGTTTGTGCCGCTCGTGACGGCCACCGGCGGAAATGTTGGTATCCAGTCCTCGTCCATCATCATCCAGACGCTCTCTTCCAACGCGGTGGTGTTCGAAGGCTTTTCCCAGCGGATGCTCAAAGTGCTGACGGTGGCGCTGCTCAATGCGATCATTATCTCGGCCCTTGTGTTCGGGTTGTCCTACCTGTTCAGGCGGGACATGACCTTGTCGCTGGTGGTGTCGGTGGCCTTGTTTTCGGTCGTGATGCTGGCTTCCATCATGGGAACCATCACGCCCATGATCCTGGACCGCTTCGGCATTAACCCTGCCGTGGCGGCAGGACCGTTTATCACCACCGCCAACGACCTGCTGGGGCTGGCCATTTATTTTTCGGTGGCGCACGCGTTGTACAGTTTGTAGCTTCTAGTTTGGAGCTAAGTGTGTAGCTATAAACCCGGTAGGTTTTGGAAACATTGTTGTCCGAAACCTTAGCCAGAAAGAATAAGCTGGTCGAGTAGTTTAGGATTTCCTTTGCAAAGAATTACAATATCTCTGATAATATC
>NZ_QCZK02000028.1 GCF_003347595.2 Botryobacter ruber
GATATTATCAGAGATATTGTAATTCTTTGCAAAGGAAATCCTAAACTACTCGACCAGCTTATTCTTTCTGGCTAAGGTTTCGGACAACAATGTTTTGAAAACCTACCGGGTTTGGTTGCCCGGCAGTTCAGCCACTTGTTCAACGCCTACGCCAAAGCGTTTAATAAGCAGTATGACCGGCAAGGCAGCCTGTTTAGGGGAGACGTACAGCGGAAACTGGTGCCGCAGGAAAGCTACTACACCAAACTCATCCACTACATTCACTATAACCCGGTGCATCATGGCTTTGTACGGCAGCCGGAAGAGTGGAAACACAGTTCCTTTCACAGCCTGATTTCAGCCAGGCCTACCTTGCAACAACGGCAGGAGGTAATGGACTGGTTTGGCGGAACTGATGCCTATATCCGTTTTCACCGGCAGCGTCCGGACGACCGCCTGCTGACAAAACTTGAGTTTTGAATTTCCCGTGCCGTCCATTATTGTATATGCAACTTAGCAGTGGCTGTGGTGGCAGGTGCAGTTTATTCAAGACGTACTAAAATGACTCCTTAATATTTACTGCAGCTGCCACCATTACCGCTGCACCTGAAAAATCCACAGTTCGTTTTTTGAATGACACTTCTAACCTTCCTGCCCCTCTACATACTGCAGATACCATTCCGGCAGCTCATTTGTGTGGTAAATGATTTCTCCTTCCGGAATAAGTTCGGCTATAAATACAGGCTGTTCGCCTTCTGTAGAGTTATCGAATAAGTAGGCTCTGGTGCTGTTTTGTAATGCTCCCTTCAGGTGCTGCAACGATTTTGTATACCGGTCTCTGATATTTTTCTCTGGCACATCGTGCCCGCCCTGCGTAACCCGGTAGTGCACCCTGCCTATATTGATGAGAACATCTTTGGTGGTTACAAAATAGAGATACGTTCTGTAGCCTGCCTGCCTGGCTTTTTCCAGCAACCTGACCTTATCCTCACCAGACATAACAGTTTCGAAAGAGAACGATTGCTTGGTGTCGGTTAGCCTTTGCCTGAGCCAGTCTGCCAGAATGGCCGCGAGGTAATTTCCCACATAATCGGGTTCAAAGGGCGAAGAGGAATTTGGGAAGAATGGAACGTCTGAAAAGTCTGCTGCTGCTTCGGTTATTTTTATGGACTCAAATATTTTATTTAAGCCTTTCTTGTCCGCCAGTGGATGTGTGGTAAAGAAAGAAATAAAATCATTTAGCGAGGGAACCGGGAGGTTAAACCTGGTGAAGAGCAGGAAGGGGTGTTGGCGGAGCTCCTTCAACAGTTCATCAGCATTAATATATTGCCCGAGAAATTCGTTTACATCGTACTTTAGTTCTGCCAGCTTCTCTGAAACGTATTTTTTAAGTTCGCTTTTACCGGAACCATTTGGACCGGCAAACATGCGCAAACGGGGCTTTTCGCTCATCGTATTCTAAAACCACTCCTACCGGGAGTTACTTTTTTGCCAGGCTTTACGTAACCAACGACTTTTATTACTCCTTTAGCATTTACTTCTACTATTGTTGTTCCTCTTACAACTGTAACCGTTTCGCCGGAAGCAATAGCCTTTTTATAAGCTTCCTGAAAAGCATCTTTTGCTAAAGCAGGAATCAGCTCCTCTTTCTGTTCGAGTGTTTTTTTGAATTTTCTCATTTTGTAAAATTGTCAGTCTCAGCTATACCAAATATACATAAAATCAGCTGAAACAGTTTAAGCCTTCTCAATATTATCAACTAAAGTTCAAAGGAAATCAAAGAATAAATTGCCGCAAACAAATCCAACCGCAGTCCTTAAAGTAGCTTTTGGAGCTACCGGTGCTCCCGCTGTCTGGAAACGCTTAAGGTGGAGAATTCCTTTATCCGGTGATTCCACATTCAGAACACAATTTTCCTGTTAAAAATACAGACCGCCTAAGCAGAGGCTGTGGTGGCAGGGGCAGCAGAATGAAAATATCATAACAAAGCTCCTGTAAAAGAAGGTAATAGCTCCTGTTTAGTTTCAGCTAACCGTAAAAAGATAACCTTCAGTACCCACTACTGGTTAAATGACTGTGGTGCGTGCAGGTGGCGCGGCAGTAATCAATTCCAAACATTCGGAAAAGCGAAATTTAAAGCAACTTGAAAAGCGCGGTTTTACTTACAGAACCAGGTAAAGTCCCGGTGCATATCCTGTCCGGAACAGCTGTGCTGTGCTTTTTTATGTTTTTTTGTTTGATGGGCTGCTCGCGTAAAGTGGCTGTGGTGCAATTACCGTATCAGCCCCTGCAGGAATTCTCCCTGCCCGGCGAAGACGTGGCTCCTGCCAGGTGGTGGGTGACGTTTGAAGACCCGCAGCTGAACAGGCTGATAGACTCCTCACTGCAGTCCAATTTGCCTTTAAAAATTTTCTGGTACCAGTTTGAAGAAGCGAAGGCATTATTGAAGATCACCTCTGCGGCCAGGGTGCCGGATGTGTTTCTGCAGCTGCAGAGCGGCATCAGTCGCCCGGAGCCGGATTTTGCAGGGGGAGAGAATACGCAGCTTGCCCTGGGAGCCAGCTACGAAGCCGACCTGTGGGGCCGCATCCGGTACAGCATTCACGCCGAGGAATTCAGGTTCAAGGCCAGTTACTACGACTACAAAGCAGCCGCCGTCACGCTTACGGGGGAGGTGGCGCTGGCCTGGTTCCGGCTGAAGGCCAACCAACTGCAGCTTCAGCTGGTTGACGAACAACTGGAAACGAATGAGCAGGTGATGGCGCTTATCCGGAATCGCTTTGCCGGCGGACAGGTGCGCGGCGTGGATATTCTGCGCCAGCAGCAGCTGCTGGAAAGTACCAGGCTGCAACGGATAGCGCTGGAACTGCAACAGGAAATCCTGGAAAACCAACTGTCCGTGCTGCTCGGCCAGCCTCCCGGTGCGGTAGCGGAAGCTTCGGCGCAGCTACCTGGTTTACCGCCCTTGCCTGAAACGGGAGTTCCGTTACAGCTGGTGAACCGGAGGCCCGATGTTCAAAGCGCCTTTAACAGGCTGCAGGCTTCCGACCGGGAAGTGGCTGCCGCCATCAGCAACAAATACCCGCGCCTTACTTTTTCACTCTATGCGGCCTTAAGGTCAAACAACCTGATTGGCTTGTTCGAGTCGCAGGCTTATTCGCTTGGCAGCAGCCTGCTGGCGCCTATTTTTAATGCGGGCAGGCTCAGGGCCCGGGTAGACCAGGCAGAAGCTATCCGGCAGCAGCAACTAAACGATTACGGGCAGACGGTGCTGGTCGCATTCCAGGAAATAGAAAATGCGCTGATACAGGAGGTAAAACAGGTTCAGCAAATCGAAGTACTGGCAAAGCAGGTGGAGCTGGCGGAAAAAACCTTCGGGCAGCTCAGGTTCGAGTACCTGAACGGCTCGCTTCCTTACCTCGATGTGCTGGTTACGTTAAATCAGCTGCAACAGCTTCGCCGGGACCAGGTAACGGCCAGGCTTAGGCTGCTGGAAATACGGGTGAGCCTGTACCGGGCGCTGGCGGGCGGCTTTGAAACGGAAAGAGAAGTGATACGGGAGAAGGTGATGGAAGACTTGTAGCGCTTTGTCCTGATAAAACGTAAGCATTGGCATGTCCAAACGAAAGACCTTTATTATAAGTGCCCTTATCCTGCTGGTAAGCATTGGCATTACCGTGGTGGTGTTTATGACGGAACCGGAAGCCCAGCGGGAAGGCGCCAGTATCAACACGGCCATGCTGGTGGATGTGGTGCAGGTGAACCGGGACGACTATACGCCTACCGTCGTGGCAACCGGAACGGTGCAGGCAGCCAAAGACATTACCTTAAGCACACAGGTAGGCGGGGAGGTGATTCGCATCTCCGAGAACTTCACCCCCGGTGCTTTCGTGAAAAAAAACGAAGTGCTGCTCCAGATAAATCCCGCCGATTACCGGAATACGCTGCAGTTGAGAAGGAGCGACCTGGAACTGGCCAAATCGGACCTGCGGGTGGAGATGGGCAGGCAGGAGGTGGCCCGTAAAGATTATGCCTTAATCGGGGAGGAGCTGCCCGAACAAAACCAGGACCTGGTACTGCGCCAACCACAGCTGGAAGCTGCCAAAGCCAATGTGTCGGCAGCCGAAGCAGCCGTAGACCAGGCGCAGCTCAACCTGCAGCGCACCACCATCCGGGCACCTTTCGATGCCCACATTATCACACGGAATGCCAACACAGGCTCCCAACTGGCTCCCGGCACTGCTATAGGCCGATTGGTTGGCATGGAGGAGTATTGGGTGGCTGCCGATGTGCCGGTATCCAAAGTAAACTGGCTCACCTTTGCCAATAACTCTTCGGCGGAGGGTTCGGATGTAAAAATTATTGATGCCAACAGCTGGCCGGAAGGGCAGTATCGGCAGGGGAAACTATTCCGCTTAGTGGGAGCCCTCGACACCCAGACGCGGCTGGCAAGGGTCCTGATATCGGTGCCGGACCCGCTGGCCCGGAAAACGGCTGCGGATACCATTCCGCCCTTACTTATCGGAACGTTCGTGGAGGCGCATATCCAGGCAAAACAACTGCCCGATGTCATTCGCCTCAGCCGCGATTACCTGCGGCAGGGCAACACCGTATGGGTGATGAAGGCGGGCAAGCTCAACATCCGGAAGGTGGACATTCTCTTTGAAGACCCTTCGTATGCCTATATCCGGAAAGGCCTTTCGGATGGTGAGATGGTGGTAACAACAGACCTGTCGACGGTAGTGGAAGGCTCCAAGTTACGTACAGAAAGAACGAAGGCTGCACCCGACACGGCAGGAAAGGCAGGGGAGTAAACGCATGGAAAAACCAGAACAACCGGCTGAAGAAACACAGAAAGGGGCTATCGCTCTCATGGCCCGCAACCGTGTTATTACCAACCTGCTGATGTTTGTGCTGATTGGCGGCGGCATCTGGACGATGTACAAGGTGCAGAAGGAGGTGTACCCGCAGTTTCAGCTCGATTACGTGGAGATAAGCGTGGTGTACCCGGGAGCAGCCCCCACCGAAACCGAACAGGGAATCGTGCTGCCGGTGGAGGAAGCCATCAAAGGCGTGCAGGGCATCAAAGAGGTTACCTCGGTCGCCAACGAAGGTTCGGGGCGGGTAACGGTGGAGCTGGTGCCCGGCACCGACAGGATGAAAGCTTTCCAGGACATCGACCAGGCTGTCAGCCGCATCCAGACCTTCCCCGACGACATCGAACAGCCGCAGGTCAGGCTGCTGGACCAGCGGCGGGATGTGATGCAGATTGGCTTGTTCGGCGATGTGGATGTGTGGACGCTGCGCATCCTGGCCGAACGGCTGCGCAACCGCCTGCTGGCCAACGACGAAATCACGCAGGTGGAAATCGGCAACGTGCCTGACTTTGTTACCCATGTGGAGATTCCTGAGCATACCTTGCGGGAGTATAACCTGACCCTGGGCCAGGTGGCCGGCATCATCCGAAACTCCAGCGAAGACGTGCCGGCAGGCTCTATCGAAACACAGGCCGGCGAAGTGCTGCTCCGGATGCAGGAGCGGAAACTCTGGGCCGAAGAGCTGGCAAACATCGATGTCATCTCTTCCGAATCGGGCGCTACCGTGCAGTTGGGGGATATTGCCAATATAACAGACGGGTTTGAGGAAACCGGTTTTCACGGGCAGTTCAACCAGCAGAACACCGTAGACCTCGAAATCTTCCGGACCGGGAAACAGTCGCCGCTGGAGATTGAGGAGCTCGTGAAGGAAATTCTGGCAGACTATGAAAAGGCCCTGCCGCCGGGGGTACAGGTGCGGATTGATACGAACCGGGCAGAAGACTTCCGGGAGCGCCTGTCGCTTTTAACGGAAAACGGGCTGCTGGCCATTGTCATCGTGATGGTGATTCTGGGCCTGTTCCTGGAGTACCGGCTGGCTTTCTGGGTGATGATGGGCATGATTATTTCCTTTATCGGGGCCATGGTGCTGCTGCCTGTCATGGACATCAGCATTAACATGATTTCGATATTCGGCTTCCTGATTGTGATGGGGATTGTGGTGGACGACGCCATCGTGGTGGGGGAGAACATTTATGCCTACCGCCAGAAAGGCTACGGGTACATGGAAGCAGCCATCCTGGGCGCAAAAGATGTTTCCAGTCCCGTTATCTTCAGTATCCTGACGACCATCATCGCCTTTTTGCCGCTCCTGTTGATGCCCGGCGAAACTGGTAAATACTGGTGGCCTTTGCCTGTGGTGGTGATTGCCGTACTGGCCGTGTCGCTTTTCGAGGCGCTCTACATCCTGCCGTCGCATGTGGCGCATAAGCCGAAAGAGAACAAGTCCGGGGCGCTGCGGAAGCTGGAGAGCTGGCAAAACTCCATCGCCGAGGCGTTTGGCAGGTTTGCCGACCGCCGCTACCAGCCTTTCCTCGAACGCTGCCTGCGGAACCGCTACATTACCTTAACCTCTGCCATTGCCTTGTTGCTGATAGTCGGAGGCTATGGCTACAGCGGCCACATGGGCATGGTGCTGATGCCCGAAGAAGCCGCCGATGAAATAGAGTGCGCCGTACGCTTGCCCGTCGGCACCACCACCGAACAGGCCGCAAAAGTTGCCATCGAAATCACAAATTCGACACAACGCATGTTTGAGGAGCATAACCTGTACAGGGTGGCGGAGGGCATCAAAACCAACGTGCGCGGAAAAGATTTTATCGATGTGGAAATCGTGATGAAACCGCCGGACGAAATTGACATGACGGCCCAGGAAGTGATTGCGTTGTGGCGAAAAGAAATCGGGGACATTGAAGGCGTGGACCAGATTACGTTTGAAGCGGAACGCGGCCCCGGAGGTGCGCGCCAGGACATCAGCATCGACCTGAGCCATACCGATATCAAGGTGCTGGAGCGGGCCAGCCAGGCCTTTGTGGAACGGATGGAGGCTTTTGAGGAAACCCGCGACATCAGCGACAACTACAACATGGGCAAAATGCAGCTTGGGTTCGAGCTACTGCCCGAAGGCAGAAGCCTGGGCTTCACCCCATCCGGCGTAGGCCAGCAGGTACGCGATGCCTTTTTCGGGGCACTGGCCATGCGCCAGCTTCGCGGCATCAACGAAACCGAAATCCGGGTGAAGCTGCCGGAGGAGGAACGAAAGGATATGTACAACCTGGAAGAGTTTATCATCCGGGCACCCGATGGCACGGCCGTTCCTTTGCTCAACGTGGTGAAAGTTACTTCCGGCGAAACATTTGCCAACATCAACCGCAGGGACGGGCGCCGGGTCGTGAACGTCGGGATGGATGTGGAGCCGAACAATGCCCAGTCGCGCGTCTTAAAATCGTTAAACCAGGAAGTGCTCCCGCAGCTGCAGGCAGACTTCCCGGGCATCACCTGGACCTACGAGGGCAGTCAGGCAGAGATGCGGGAGTCGACGCAGGCGCTGTGGTCGGGCTTTATCATGGCCATGCTCCTGATTTTTTCGCTGCTGGCGGTGGCGCTGAACAGCTACATCCAACCGATTATCGTGATGCTGGCCATTCCGTTTGGCGTGGTGGGAGCGGTTATCGGCCACATCCTGCTGGGCTACGACCTTTCGCTGGTGAGCCTGATGGGCATCATTGCGCTCTCGGGCGTGGTGGTGAACGACTCGCTTATCATGATTGACTACGCCAACCGGAACCGCGGCGACCTCCCGGCCTACGAGGCCATCCACGAAGCCGGCATCCGGAGGTTCAGGCCCATTGTTCTCACCACCCTCACCACCTTTGGCGGCCTGACACCCATTATCCTGGAAACATCACGGCAAGCCTTTCAGCTGATACCTATGGCCATCTCATTGGGCTTCGGGATTATCTTCGCTACCGCCATTATTTTGGTTATCGTACCCTGCCTTTATTTGATTTTAGATGATGCTGTGAAGGCGATGAAGCGCAGCTGAGGGTGTGGTGGCTGCTGCAGAAGACTTTAGTGGGTGCGTTAGCTTGAAAATATACTAAAAAATGTTTCTGCTCCTGCCACCATTGCCTCTGCTCCTTATTTTTAACTCCTGCAGGTAATCACCTGTGCTCTTTCGGATGTTTTCATCCGAAAGTCAAAGCTGGGATTCTCCAGAACCCCGTGAACCGGTAGCATCGGCAAATTGCATTGGTAAGAAATTAAGAAACAGGATAGGTTGCTATGACTGTGTTTTAGGAAATACAGATTGGGAAGAACTTTAGAAAGTCCAAACATGTAGCTACATTTATTCGTACGCAGTAGGAATGAGTACCAAAGAATTAGCAAAAGCAGCCCTGGCCCCGGTCTTATGGGGCACCTTATATTATTTATCCACCGAAATACTTCCTAAGAACTATCCCTGGTTTATTTCCACCATGCGGGCGCTTCCCATTGGGCTTGTGCTCTTCCTGTACTACCGGCGGCTGCCGGAAGGAGCGTGGTGGTTTAAAAGCATAGTACTTGGTTTTGTTAGTGTAACAGTTGGCTTCGGAGTCTTTTTCTTAGGCGCCACCCGGCTTCCCGGCAGTGTCGCCTCCACCATCTTTGTGCTGCAGCCACTCATTGTGATTCTGCTTTGCCGCTTAATGCTCCAGGAGAAGGCGCACCTGCTTTCGCTGGGGGCCGGTGTGCTCGGGGTTGTTGGTGTAGGGCTATTGGTTTTAACAGCTGGAAACAGTATCGATACGATCGGTATCATCGCAACCGTAGTGGCCACACTTGCCTTTTCGCTGGGGGGAGTACTGATCAAAAAGTGGGGGATTCCGGTAAAGCTTCCTGTGTTCCTGAGCTGGATCTTTTTGAGCGGCGGGCTCATGCTGTTACCTTTTACGCTGCTACTGGAAAAGCAGATTCCCGCCTTCACGCTTAAAAACAGCCTTGGCTATGGGTATCTCAGCTTAGTTGCCACAGGTGTTGCGTACTTTTTCTGGTTTCGCGGCATCGATAAGATGAGCCCGAACATTACCTCTTTCCTGATCCTTTTCTCGCCGTTGGTGGCATCCGTTATCGGTTTGTTTTTCCTGGGCGAAACCTTCACCGCCTGGCAGGGACTTGGCGCATTTACGGTCGTCGCATCCGTGGTGTTGGGGGAGATGGGACAAAGCAAAAAGATGCGAAGAAAAGGCCTGCGCCTCTACAGCCAGTTCAGGCATAAAGCAGTTGCGATGGTCAGGTAGAGTTATGTTTTATTCTTTGGTAGGGGGTAATACCAAATAGTAAATAACCTATTCCATATAAATTACTCCTTTTGTCATCCCGAAGGGATCTCGTAGGCGAACTGCACAAAGACCAGCTACAAGAAGGTTTAAAATGAAGATCCTTTTGCCAACCAAAATGCAGTTCGCCCAAAAGATCCCTCCGGGATGACAACGGGGAATGGTTTGTGGAACTGCGTAAATACTATTTGGTATAAGAAAGAAGGTAAGAGTTTTAAAGCATCTGTGTCTGCATACCATATCATAAAAAAAGAGGCTGTCCGAAAAGTCGAAACAGCCTCTTTTTTTAAATAAAGAAACCCGGAAGAGCAGCTTTATTTTTGGATAAGTGCACGTTGCCGGGCACACTTCGAAGGTATGACACTATTTCTTACCCCGCAGGTAGTCCTCGTATTCAAGCGAGGCCATGATGAACGTTCCGATGGCCTTTCCTTCATTTTCAACAATGGTAACATCTTTGCCGCACAGGTAATAATTTACTGTTCCTGTTCGGGAAGGATCTTTGGCAGGACCTAAGCCGGCCGAAGCACAGGTTTGTATGATGTTGGTTTTGCCATCAGCTTCGCGGATAAATTCTTTCAGCAGGCCCTGGTAAGCCTTTTCTGCCACCGGCGCATAAGTCGCTTTATCGAGGAGGCCAAGCCTGATTCCTTTCAGGTATGCATAAGTGAAGATAGAGGAGGCAGATGCTTCTAAATAATTAGGAGCAGTACAGACATTGTACACTTCACCTGCAATGGTATCGCCCTTGCCATCTGCCGTCTTGGTGCCGTCGTACTGCAGCAGCTGGTACCACACACCCGATTCCTGGTCCTGCCGGCGTTTCAGGCCTGCCGCAACCTGCTTGTATATCTCCAGCACATTGTTGTACTCTTTGTGGTCTTTCGGCATATATTCCAGTACATCTGCCAGTGCGGCAAAATACCAGCCCATGCCGCGTCCCCAGAACTCTTCACTGGCCCCTAAAAAAGGTTCCTGTTTATTTGCCCAGAACGAATTCGGATCGGTTGGCTCAGCCGACCAGGCATGGTAGTTCAGTTGTTTTTCCGGGTTATAAGTATACTGGTGGATGGTCTTGAACTGCAGGGCGATATCGTCCCAGCTTTCTACATGCTCTTTGGAGTCGGGTTCTCCGAAGTTGTACTGCCATTGTGCATAGATTGGCGACCCCATGTACAGACCGTCGAGCCACATCTGGTTAGGGTAAACGGCTTTGTGATAGAAGCCGCCGGTGCCAGGCAATTCTTCCGGGATTCGTGCATGGTCATACTTTAAGGTATTGCGAAGCATGGTGGCTGCAGTTTTATACCGTTCGGCATCTTTGGTGTTGCCTCTTTTCAATTCCTCTTCATAAAGCGTGAAAAAGATTCTTCCGGCAGGCAAGTCGTCGATATTGCTTGGCCTGATCGCAGAGCCTCCCTGGGAATTGAGGATCATGGTGCCGTCTTCATTCAGGTTCCTGTCGGCAAATGCTTTTACGGCATCATAATATTCGGTTTTCTCCGGGTACATGATCCAGGCTTTGAGTACAGCACTGGCAACAAGTCCCGAAACATAATCCCAACCGGTGTCAGCTAATTTTTCCTGGTGGTGCCGGTTTGTGTAAAAATCAACCAGTCCGTGCGACTCCACCATTTTCTGTGACCAGGTGGGGGAATTGTCTTCATTCTTTACAGTCCTGCAGGCAACAAGCATGAACAAGGCAACAGCAAGCAAAAGGCATTTTCTCATGATACGTAATCGTGATATTGTTATCAGATACTTTAGATAATGGGGTATAAATAGAAGTTGTAAGCTTAACGCCTCACAAATATAGGATCATTACAGTGTATTTCCATATAACTTTCAGGAACGGCTTTAACTACAGGGCTATTCTCATTTTAGAGTACAATAGAAAATGGAGGAGCTGCATAAGGTTAAAAAAAGCGTGTGAAGGCCGAACGATAAAATAACTTCAACCTGAGTTGAAGGGCTTTCAGGTAGTCCGAAGGAGTGATTTGAAAATGGATTATTTCATACATGTGTGTTTTTTGCGTATATTTGATTTTCTTAATTTTGCTGCATGGCAACAAACACAGAGCGTCCGCTATCAGACTTCAACTCCGACTTAAAGCTAAAAGGCTTTAACGTGTTTCAGATTGAAGGCGACGGTCAGGCCACGCGCATCTACAGCAGGAAAGACTTCTACAAAATTTGCCTCACAACCGGGAAGAGCGTCATCCACTATGCCGACCGTAGTTTTGAGCAGGAAGGCACAGTTTTGTTTTTCGGCAACCCCCACATCCCGTACTCCTGGGAAACCATCTCCACCACGTATGTCGGGTACACGGTACTTTTTTCGGAGGACTTCTTTAGTGCGTCTGAGCGCTCGGAAAGCCTGCAGCACTCGCCTTTGTTCAAGATCGGCGGCACGCCCGTGCTGAAGATAACGGAGGCGCAGCGGGAGTTCCTCAACACCATCTTCCGGAAAATGATTGAGGAGCAGCAGACGGATTATGCCTACAAAGACGACCTGATTCGCAACTACATTCATCTGATCATCCACGAGGCCCTGAAACTGGAGCCTTCGGAGAACTTTGACCAGCATAAGAACGCCGCCTCCCGCCTTACTTCTGTTTTTTTGGAGCTTCTGGAAAGGCAGTTCCCAATAGAAACGATGGACAGGCCGCTGCAACTGAAGACGCCGCAGGACTATGCCAAAAGCCTGAGCGTACATGTCAATTACCTGAACCGGGCTGTGAAAGAGGTAACCGGCAAGCCTACAAGTGCCCATATTTCCGAACGCATCATCAGCGAGGCAAAGGCCCTTTTGCAGCACACCGATTGGAACATTGCCGACATTGCTTATGCGCTTGGCTTCGAATACCCCACCTATTTTAACAATTACTTCAAACGCCTTACCGGCACTACCCCCAAAACCCTGCGCGAACAGGAGGTTTGAATTTCATAAGCATTGGTTTGATTTTCATTACCTGATCCGGTAAGGACTGGCATACCTTTGCAGTATGTTATCTGAGGCAATACGTATGGTTAAGTCACTGGTTGAAGATAGCGCCACCCGTGCGGCATGTCCATTTTTAAATTTGGCTTTAGCGGCTGGCACTGTTTAAAAAGTTGAATGATGAAACTGATGAATTTCATTTTATCCATAACTGTACTTATGTTGGCTGCCGCTTTCACTTTTTTTCAACAGGCCAGTTTCGGCGGCCGCCCTACCGGGGAGCGTCTGGCTCTGATAAAAAAATCCGGGAACTACCGGAAAGGTAAGTTCCAGAACCTCAGCCCTACACCCTCCTTAGCGGAAGGGTACAATTATTTTGGAGTACTTTATAACTTCATTTTTGGAAAGAAAGATGACCTGGTGCCCAAGAGCGCCATTCCATCTGTAACCACGGATTTACAGACGCTGCCGCCCGAGCAAGACCTGCTGGTTTGGTTCGGCCATTCGTCTTATTTGCTGCAACTGGAAGGTAAAACCATTTTAGTAGACCCTGTCCTGAACGGCTATGCAGCCCCCTTCAGCTGGATGAACAAAGCTTTTAAGGGAGCCAATACCTATCAGGTGGAGGATCTGCCATTTATAGACTATCTGCTCATTACCCATGACCATTACGACCACCTGGATTATGAAACGGTTAAAGCGCTCAGAGAGAAGGTTGGAAAAGTAGTATGCGCATTAGGCGTAGGTGCCCACCTGGAGAAATGGGGTTACCCGGCATCGCAGCTGATCGAGGAAGACTGGGGTGATGCAGTCGATTTGGATGATCGAATCAAGCTTTATTTTACACCGGCACGTCACTTTTCAGGCAGAAGCATCTTCTCCAACAATACCCTGTGGACCTCCTATGTGTTGAAAACCCCTGCCAGAAAAATATTTGTAGGGGGCGATAGCGGCTACGATAAGCACTTTGCAGCTATCGGAGAACAATTCGGAGGCTTTGACCTGGCTATACTGGAGAACGGGCAATACAACGAAGCCTGGCGCTATATTCACACGATGCCGGAGGAGGTGTTGCAGGCCGGTAAAGACCTGCGGGCCAGAAGAACGTTTCCGGTGCACTTCGGCAAGTTCGACTTAGGCGGCCACGCCTGGAATGAGCCACTGACAAAGATTACCCAGCTAAACGAGCAATATAAACAAACCCTGGTTACACCCATGATTGGGCAGGTGGTGCAGTTAGCTAATGAAAATCAGGAATTTGAGAGGTGGTGGGAGCAACTGATTAAGCCTGTCACTTTAAATAAAGATGATATGAAACTTAAAATAACCGTCGGTCAGAAAGTGCTCACCGCTACTGCGTACGACAACCCGACAGCCAGAGACTTCCTTTCGCTGCTACCTATAACCCTGACCCTGCAGGACTATGACGGAACAGAGAAAGTAAGTGATTTGCCCAGGAAACTGACGACTGCGGATGCGCCTGCTGGGTATAAACCTTCCGTTGGTGACATTACCTATTATGCCCCGTGGGGAAATCTGGCCCTGTTTTACAAGGATTTTAGTTTTGCCAGCGGCTTGGTTGCCATAGGTAAAATTGACGGCGAAGCAGATGCTTTCAAAACGTCAGGTCCGGTCCGGGTTACAATTGAGTTACTTCCATAAACCAAAATCCTTCAACTATGAAAACACGAAATATACAACTATCGCTTGGCTTTGCACTTGCTTCCGCTGCTTTGCTTACAGCTGGCTGTCAAGAGCAAACAACAGAGAGAGAGCCAGAGAGCGCAGCCGGTAATGCAACACAGGCAATTTTCCAGAAAGGAGAAAAAGCGCCTGCCGAAAATTTTACCGGTACCGCCTGGGTCACAAACCTGGTAGCTCCGGACTCAATCTATACCACCGCAACCGGAAGCGTAGTCTTTGAAGCAGGCGCGAGGACCAACTGGCATTCGCATCCGCCGGGGCAGCTTTTACTGGTTACGGAAGGTGTCGGTTATCACCAGATAGAGGGCGAACATAAGCAGACCATACGGAAAGGCGATGTCGTAAAATGTCCGCCTAATGTAACGCATTGGCACGGCGCTACTCCCGACAGCAGCATGACTCACATCTACATTGTTCCTAATACGGATGAAGGCATCGTGAACTGGAAGCAACCTGTGACCGATGAGGAGTTTAACCGAAAAAACTGATCGAGTGCAGGAAAATTAAACTGAGCAACAACATCGAAAGGTAACTGCCGGCAACGGTACATGGATAACCGTTATACCTGATGCAAACCATATTAATTTTAAATAAACAAAGGAGATAATATAATGATTTTACAAGAAAAATATACACTGGCAAATGGCGTTGAGATACCTAAACTGGCGCTTGGAACGTGGTTTATCAGCAATGAAGATGTCGTGCAGTCAGTGAAAGATGCCGTAGAAATTGGTTACCGCCACATAGATACTGCCCAGGCTTACCAGAACGAGAGCGGGGTGGGAGAAGGCATCAGAGCCTGTGGTGTGAACAGAGAGGATGTATTTGTAACCACCAAGCTTGCCGCTGAAGTAAAGTCCTACAACGAAGCCGTTGCCTCAATTGACAAATCACTCCAAAAATTAGGGCTTGATTATATTGACCTGATGATCATTCACAGCCCGCAACCATGGGCAAAATTCGGTGGAAATGATCGCTACTTCGAAGGAAACCGGGAAGCGTGGCGAGCGCTTGAAGAAGCTTATAATGCAGGAAAACTTCGCGCCATTGGCGTTTCGAACTTCACAAAAGCAGACATCGACAACATCCTGGATTCCTGCTCTGTAAAGCCAATGGTAAACCAGGTGCTGGCGCACATCAGCAATACACCTACGGACTTGATTCAGTACTGCCAGGATAAAAACATTCTCGTGGAGGCCTATTCACCGATCGGTCATGGTGAGTTGCTGAAAAATGAAGAGGTTAAAAAAATGGCTGAACAGTATGGTGTTTCCGTGCCTCAGCTGGGAATTCGCTATGACCTGCAGCTTGGCCTTCTTCCAATTCCAAAGACGTCCAATCCGAATCATATGAAAGCCAATGCAGAAGTGGATTTTGAAATTTCTGATAAGGATATGGATAGCCTGAAAAATGTAAAGCATATTCAGGATTACGGCGAGGCCAGCGTGTTTCCTGTTTTCGCAAGGGAATAAACCTGAAAAACAAATCTTTGGATGTGCTGCTAATGCCTGCAGCTGCACAAGAAAAATAATTAAAATCAGCATATCATGAAAATCATAAAAAACGAACAACTCAATTCCATGAAAGGGCCGGAAGACTGGTTCACCGGATCAGTCCGAATTGACACGCTGTTTCAGAAACAGGAAGCAACAAAAGCTGCCGGGGCGCTGGTAACGTTTGAGCCCGGAGCCAGAACGGCCTGGCACACGCACCCGGCAGGGCAGACCTTAATTGTGCAGTCCGGGTTAGGCTGGGTACAGCGCGAAGGCGGCCCGATTGAAGAGATTCGCCCAGGTGATGTGGTGTGGTTTGAACCAAACGAAAAGCACTGGCATGGAGCTTCTCCGAACAAAGCCATGAGTCACATTGCCATTCAGGAAGAGTTGGATGGGGAAGTCGTGGAATGGATGGAGAAAGTCACGGACGAGCAGTATAACCGTTCTAACTAACTGCGGTACAAACGCCGTTCGGACAGCAGTAGCCATCAATCCCCCTGCTTCGTTTGCAAAGAGAGATAAAGCTTCGCTCGAACTTAAGCAGGAGCAAAGGGTATGGTCAGTGGTGCAGCTAAACTAAATTCTCTATTAGGTTTCTTCTATATATTTTATTTACTTCCATAAAAAATAAAGTTTGCAGCCACTGCCACCACAGCCATACATCCGAGAAATTTAGTTTTAACCATGCAAATCATAAAACCACTAATTCTAATCCTGTTATCTGCCATTTTAGTTCTTCATCCCGATAGCGTACATGCGCAGGAGCTGTTAACAAATGTTTATGACCAGGAAACTTTTAGCCTGAATGGCAAGTGGCAATACATCATGGACCCCTACGAAACCGGTTTTTACGATTACCGCTTTAAAGAGAAAGGGCAACGGGACCCCGGAGCGTACTGGAACAGTGGTGTACCCAAGGACAAGACTGCTATGGTAGAACATGGCTATGATGACCAATATACTATTAATGTGCCGGGAGACTGGAACTCGCAGGATCCAAAGTTCTCGTACTACGAGGGTACGGTCTGGTATAAAAAGTCTTTTGATTATCAGAAGAAAGATGCGTCTAACAGGCTTTTTGTATACTTTGGCGCGGTTAACTACCAGGCTGATGTTTACCTGAATGGCAAGAAGTTAGGGTCGCACAAAGGAGGGTTTACGCCATTCCAGTTCGAGATAGATGATTCCATTTTAAAGGAGAAAGGTAATTACCTGGTTGTAAAAGTCGACAATAAAAGGGCGAAGGATGAAGTGCCGACGGTTAACACCGACTGGTGGAACTACGGCGGCATCACCAGAGATGTAATGCTGGTAGAAACTCCGCAACTGTTTGTTGAAGACTATTTCATGCATCTCAACACACCTAGTTCAAAGTTGCAACCAACAACAAGAAAGGCTGAAGTAAGCGGTTGGGTGAAATTGAACGGGGCAAAAAAAGGTGAGCCCGTTACCATCGAAATTCCTGAGCTAAAAGTAAAAAAGACTATAACGTTTACAGACTCGGCTACGCATTTCACCATGATATTGCCAAAAGTAGAGCTGTGGTCTGATCAAAACCCGAAGCGCTATGAGATCATTGTCAGCGCGGCAAATGATAAACTACATGATAAAATAGGGTTCAGAAAAATTGAAGTTTCCGGCAAAGACATTTTGTTAAATGGGAAGCCTGTTTTCTTACGTGGAATCTGCCTGCATGAAGAAATATCAACCGAACTGAGAAGGGCTAACACAAAAAAAGATGCCCTCACCTTACTGGGCTGGGCCAGGGAATTAAACTGTAATTTTGTGCGACTGGCCCATTATCCGCATAACGAACACATTGTCCGTGCAGCCGACTCCTTAGGCATCATGATGTGGTCTGAAATTCCTGTTTACTGGACAATAGACTTTGGCAACCCGGAGGTATTGGCAAAAGCCCGGCTACAGCTCAGGGAAATGATTGCCCGGGACCGCAACAAGGCTAGCGTGATCATCTGGTCGGTTGGTAATGAAACGCCGGTTTCGCCTACCCGGACGGAATTTATGAAAAACCTGGTTCAATCCGCAAAGCAACTCGACGCTACCCGCCTGATTTCAGCAGCGCTGGAAGTACATTACAATCCTGAGCTGAATACAATCGACGACCCGCTAGGTGCCTATACCGATGTGGTTTCAGTTAATGAGTACCTGGGTTGGTATACAGGATTGCCATCTTACTGCCAGACAGCGCAGTGGAAGACGATGTACGATAAGCCCTTGATCATCAGTGAAACCGGTGCAGGTGCTTTGGCTGGTTTTCATGCTGATTCCTTAACCCGGTGGAGTGAAGAGTACCAGGAATGGTTTTATCGTGAACAAATAAAAATGATGAAGCGAATGCCCGAAAACTATACCGGTATAACACCCTGGATACTCGTGGATTTCAGGTCACCGAAAAGGAATAACCCGGTTTACCAGAATGGCTGGAACAGGAAGGGTTTAATCGGGGATGATGGAAAGAAGAAAAAGGCATTTTTCGTACTTAAAAAATATTATGAAGAAATAGAAAAACAGCGCAGGTAGGCAGAGCCGTCTTACCATGATTGGCAGGCGTGGATGGTGCAGTTAAAAGCATTTGAAATGCAAGTCTTTTCCGGTACTGAAATATCTTATAAAGCAAGAAAAATGGTTAACTGAGGCCTTTCGGATAAGTAGGTATATCAAAAAAATAGCCGCTCCACATTAATTGGAGCGGCTGTTTTGCAGTAGTAGTCCGTAGGGGAATCGTGATTCCTGTACAAACAGATAATTATCAATACTTTACGTGGCTTCTGTTTTGCGACTCACCGAATCACACACCACTTTTTTCTTCAGTTTGGCTGCAAATGCTATAAAACAAATATAGCATTATTGATTTTAAGAGTCAATTATGTTCTTCCTGAATTGCACCTGTATATTCAAAGTACAAAAAAGTTTATCCCTTCTGAAAGGTGCAGTATCTCGCGGTTTGGTGCGAGAAGCAAGATGTATTTTTGTA
>NZ_QCZK02000029.1 GCF_003347595.2 Botryobacter ruber
ATACAGGAAGGAGATTCCTTGTGGTCCATATCACCAAGTGTATGTAGATTCCCTATAGTTACCTTCCTGCATCTGTCTTTTAAAAGTATATAAAACTTGTACTGTATACGCTTGTAGTAAAGGTATGAGATCCCCTACGGGGAGGGCCGTTTCATTCTAGCGGATTCTCCCCTTGAGGGGAGCGGGAGGGGTGTTTACACCTGCGAAAAATCCTGTCAACTTAATTTCAGACTTTTTACCTTCGAAATTAACACCCCTATAATCCCCTCAAGGGGATAGTCTCGGAGAATGAAACGGCCCTACCCCTACGGGGAGGATAAAAGAGAAATAGTTTTGTGGAACTGAGTAAACTCTATCTGGTATATGTTATTCCTGAAAATCCTAAAATTCTGTAAATCCTGATTCAGACAAAATAGACGCTATGAAATCTTTGGAACTGCTGAAAAACAAAAAAGCCGGTCCATTTACGGCACCGGCTTTCCTGAAAATTTATCTTCTTTTAAAAATGGGCTTCCCCAACTTCTTTCTTGCCCAGGAACACGGCTCCCACCATCGCTACCAGGAACAGCACCGAAGCGAGCTCAAACGGGAGCAGGTACTGCGTATAAAGCACCTGGCCCAGGTTCTCCACCATCCCGATTTGTGAATTAAAGTTGCCCGGCGTATGCTCCGTTACATTTGCATCTTTCAGACCGGCTACTAATATCACCAGCAGCATGCCACCGGCAATTGCCCCGGCCAGTTTGCTGAGGGTGGGGGTCGAAACCACCTGCTGGTTCTGGTTCAGGAACATGATCACGAACAGGAACAACACCATGATGGCGCCTGCATATACGATAATGTTAACGGCCGCCAGGAACTGTGCATTCAGCAAAACGTAATGTCCTGAAATGGTAAAGAAGGTAACGATCAGGAACAGCACGCTGTGTATCGGGTTTTTGGAAATAACCACCAGCAGGGCGCACAGCAGCGTAAGGGATGCAAG
Organism: Botryobacter ruber; assembly: GCF_003347595.2. GTDB lineage: Bacteria > Bacteroidota > Bacteroidia > Cytophagales > Hymenobacteraceae > Pontibacter > Pontibacter ruber_A. The sequence continues at coordinate 986 of NZ_QCZK02000029.1, forward strand.
AAAGTAAAACAGGCTCTCTGTTGTCATGGGAGTTTATTTTGTTTCGGTGGTTTTTAACGGTTCAACCAGTCTGTCTTTTCCGTAGAAGAACTCATCGCGCTCGTAACGGGCCGGCGCAATTTTATCGTCCTGCAGGAAAATAGCTGCTTTCGGGCAGGCTTCCTCGCATAGTCCGCAGAAGATGCAGCGCAGCATGTTTATCTCGTAAGTAACAGCATACTTCTCTTCACGGTACAGGTGCTCCTCGCCTTTCACCCGCTCACCGGCTGTCATGGTGATGGCTTCGGCAGGACAGGCTACAGCACAAAGTCCGCAGGCGGTACAGCGTTCGCGTCCCTGCTCATCGCGCTTGAGCACGTGCAGGCCACGCCACACATCGCTGCGCTGGCGTGTTTGCTCCGGGAACTGGATCGTTGCTTTCTTTTTGAAAAAGTGTTTTAGGGTTACCCCCATTCCTGAAAAAATAGCAGGCAGGTACGCTTTTTCAGCGAACGTCATCTCCTTTTTTTCCAGTTGTTTTCTTCTATTGGTTAGTGGTTCCATCTCTTATCTGTTATAAATGTATCTACACGTTGTTTTACTTTACAACAACACAACGCCCTTCAACATTCAAATACCATTCCTTTAATTAAAATACTTTATCCTCTCAGGTAGTCGAACAGCAGGATGCCGCCGCCTGTCAGCAGGATATTGAAAATAGCCAGTGGGATCAGGATCTGCCAGCCCAGTTTCATCAGTTGGTCGTAGCGGAAGCGTGGCAATGTCCAGCGTACCCACATAAAGAAGAAGATAAAGAAGAATATCTTCGCAAACATGACGATTACGCCCAGCACGGTTATCACGTTGTTTGCGGTAACCGGGTCATCGGAAATCAAGGCGCCCAGTTCGTTCATGAACGGGAAGTTGTAAGCGCCAAAGTACAAGGTAGACATAACAGCCGAAGCCACAAAAATGTTGATGTACTCAGCAAACAGGTACAGGCCCAGTTTCATGGAACTATACTCGGTGTGGTAGCCGCCCACCAGTTCCGCCTCACATTCGGGTAAGTCGAACGGGGTACGGTTGGTTTCGGCGAAGGCACACACCAGAAAGATGATAAAGCCCAATGGCTGATACCAGATGTTCCAGTTAAAGCCTGCCTGCTGTGCTGCAATCTCGCGTAGCGACAGCGTGCCCGACATCATCAGTACGGCAATAATGGATAAGCCCATGGCCAGTTCGTAGCTGATGTTCTGGCTGGCAGCCCGGATCGCGCCCAGCAACGAGAATTTGTTATTGGAAGCCCAGCCACCAATCATAATGCCATACACACCCAGCGACACAACCCCGAATACATACAGTACACCAATATTTACTTCAATTGCCTGCAGGTACAGCTCGCGCCCGTTAATAATCAGCATATCGCCAAAAGGTATTACCGCACTCGACATACAGGCTATCAGCATGGCCACTCCCGGGCCTACAATAAAGAGTGTCTTGTTGGAGCGGGCAGGGATAAATTCTTCTTTAAAGAACATTTTGCCCGCATCGGCCAGCGGCTGCAGCAAACCAAACGGACCGGCACGGTTGGGCCCGATGCGGTCCTGGATAAAGGCGGCTACTTTACGCTCGGCGTAAGTAGAGTAGGTGGCAATCAGCAGCGTAATGCCGAAGATGACCAGGATGTAAATTGCTTTATAAATTAGATCTACGGATTCCATTGTTCAGGTGCGTTTGGTAAATCTTTCTTAGCTGATTTCGGAAGGTTTGGCACGATTGGCACATTGGCTACCGGCAACTCGTAATGGTTGGCAGAGATAACCGAGCTGTGCTCGATTTTACGCGGACCTTCGATGGTCCAGTCGCTCATCTCCTTTTTGTCGAAGCGGCAGGTATTACAGATAAACTCTTCTACTTCGTTGTACTTGTCTTTGCGGGCTGTTACACGCAGTACGGTTTCGCCGCGGTTCCAGAGCGTTACCTTGCCGCTGCAGGTAGGGCAGTCGCGGTGGGCGTCCAGTGGCTTGGTGAACCACACGCGGTTTTTGAAACGCCAGGTTTTATCCGTCAGCGCACCCACCGGGCATACGTCAATCACGTTACCGGAAAAGTCGTTATCGACCATGTTCTCGATGTAGGTGCCGATTTCGGCAGCATCGCCACGACCTAACACGCCATGTACCCGTTTATCGGTTACCTGGTCGGCGGTGTATACGCAGCGGTAGCAAAGGATGCACCGCGTCATGTGCAGCTGGATGTAAGGCCCCAGGTCTACGCGGTTGAAAGTTCTTCTTTCTTCTTCGTAGCGGGTGGCGCTCACGCCATGCTCGTAGGAGAGGTCCTGGAGGCTACACTCACCGGCCTGGTCGCAAACCGGGCAGTCGAGCGGGTGGTTGATGAGCAGCATCTCTACAATGCTTTTGCGGGCATTGAGTACGTCTTCGTTTGTGGTGTTTTCCACCACCATGCCGTCCTGCACCTGCGTAATGCACGAAGCCACCAGTTTTGGCATTGGGCGTGGGTCTTTGGTAGAGCCCTGCGTTACTTTCACAAGGCACACGCGGCACTTGCCACCACTGCCTTTCAGGGGAGTGTAATAACACATAGCAGGCGGCACCACATGGCCGCCAATTTTGCGGGCAGCCTGCAGGATGGTAGTGCCATCTTCTACTTCTACTTCTATTCCGTCGAATGTTATTTTAGCCATTTGAGTTATTGGTTATTAGTTATTCGATATTGGGGATAACTAATAAAATTTAATGGTTTATTCTATCTTATTGCTGATTCAGATTTGTAATCCGAATCTTGGGAGCCTTGGGATTTGTAATCCCAGGCAGTTGCTGTACCTTAATTGAGAACAGTGCTGTTTGATGATAGCGGACTCTCCCCTTGAGGACAACCTAAAGCGAGAGCTTTAGAGCTGCGAGCATGGCTCTTGGAGGGGTGTTTACACCTGCGATCAAATTGCAGAAGCGGTAAATAAAACATATTACCTTCGAAATTTAAACCCCTATAGTCCCCTCAAGGGGATAGTCTCCGCTGTAATGCCTGTTTTTCTTTGCAGCAGCACTCACCATTGCTACTGCTTAAGCACTCACTGTCGCCAACTGCCCCTGGTACACCGCTCCCGGAGCCGTTGCTTCGCGTGGGTACTTGATGTGCCACTCGAACTCGTCGCGGAAGTGACGGATGGCGGCAGCTACAGGCCAGGCAGCGGCATCGCCCAATGGGCAGATGGTGTTGCCTTCGATTTGCTTGGCTACGCTTACGAGCAGGTCGATGTCCTGTTGGTGGCCGTGGCCGTACTCGATGCGGTGGAGTACTTTTTCCATCCAGCCTGTACCTTCGCGGCAGGGGCTGCACTGCCCGCATGACTCGTGATGGTAGAAGCGGGAGTAGTTCCAGGTGTTACGCACGATGCACTGTTGGTCGTCGAATACGATAAAGGCACCGGAGCCCAGCATAGAACCGCTCACAAAACCACCGTCGGATAAAGACTCGTAGCTCATGAGGCGCTGCTCACCGGCAGCTGTCTTCAGGATCAGGTCGGCTGGCAGAATAGGAACGGAGCTACCGCCTGGTACGACTGCTTTTAGTTTCCGGCCTTTCCAGATGCCGCCACAGTATTCGTCGGAGTAGATAAACTCTTCTACCGGCACGCCCAGGTCAATTTCATACACACCCGGGTTGTTGATGTTGCCGCTGGCGGAGATCAGTTTGGTGCCGGTGCTGCGGCCTATGCCTACTTTGGCGTACTCGGCACCTGTGTTGTTCACGATCCAAGGCACACTGGCGATGGTTTCCACGTTGTTTACCACCGTTGGGCAGGCAAACAAACCTTTTACCGCCGGGAACGGGGGCTTGTTGCGCGGGTTGCCACGCTTGCCTTCCAGCGACTCGAGCAAAGCTGTTTCTTCACCGCAAATGTAAGCACCACCACCGGGCGCTACGTGCAGGTCCAGGTCGTAACCGGAACCCAGGATGTTTTTGCCCAGCAAGCCGGCAGCGTAGGCTTCTGCAATCGCTTTCTCGAGGATGCGCAGGATAAACATAAGCTCCCCGCGGATGTAGATATAGGAGGTATTGGCGCCCAGGGCGTAGCTCGAGGTAATCATACCTTCCACCAGCGCATGCGGGTTGCGCTCCATGAACCAGCGGTCCTTGAACGTGCCCGGCTCCGACTCGTCGGCGTTGCAAACGAGGTAGCGCGGCACACCTTCCGGTTTGGCCAGGAAGCTCCATTTCATACCTGTCGGGAAGCCGGCGCCCCCGCGGCCACGCAGCCCCGAGGTTTTTACTTCCACCACCACCTGCTCCGGCGACATCATTTTCAGGGCTTTCTCTACAGATTTGTAGCCGCCATGCTTCCGGTAGACGTCGATGGTTTCGATGCCTGGTACGTTGATATGTTCGGTTAATATTTTAAGTCCCATTGCTGGATATCTCTCTTTTTTGTAGCGGATGATTAAACGTAACGAGGCTGCCTATTTTTTATAAGCAGCCACATGGTACGGCGTTTCAACTTCTGATTTGCGCATCATGTCCAGGAAGGCATCCACGCGCTCCTCGGTATCGAGGTTCTCGTAGAATTTCTCGCGTACCTGCAGCATGGGGCCTGTACCGCACGAAGCCAGGCACTCTACCGGCTTCAGGGTAAACATGCCATCGGCGCTGGTACCGCCTTCTTCCACACCCAGCTTTTCTTTCAGCATGTCAATCAGCTGATCAGCGCCACGAAGGCAGCAAGGGCCGGTACGGCATACTTCCAGTACATGCTTTCCTACCGGCTTCAGGTTGAACATGGTGTAGAAGGTGGCTACTTCGTATACCTCGATCGGTTGGATGTTGAGAATCTCCGCCACCTTGTCCATTACCTCGGGACTTACCCAGCCGCCAAATTCGGCCTGCGCAATGTGCAGGATGGGTAAGATAGCCGATTTCTGGCGTCCTTCCGGGTAGTGGCTGATGTAGCGCTGTATGTCGGCCATGGCCGCGTCAGAAAACTTTACTTCGTTTTTTATATCTGCCATTTTTTTATGGTCACTGGTCCTGTTGGGATTCAGTGGTAATTGATATAGACTTAATCGTGAACAGAGCTATAAAAAGCTACTGTCATTGGTGCCGCAGGGAGAAATTTGAGTTAATCTTTCTTTGTGTCACTACCAGATTTCTCCCTGCGGTCGAAATGACACAAATATTTTTATGAATCGAGCTCGCCGGCAATAACGTTCAGGCTGCTGAGCGTCAGGATTGCGTCTGACAGCTGGCTGCCGATAATCAGTTCCGGGTATGCCTGGTAGTAGATAAAGCACGGACGGCGGAAGTGCAGCCTGTAAGGCGAGCGGCCACCGTCGCTAATGAGGTAGAAGCCTAATTCACCGTTGCCTCCTTCTACCGAATGGTACACTTCACCCACCGGAGCGTCAATCTCGCCCATCACAATTTTAAAGTGGTAGATGAGCGCTTCCATGCTGCGGTATACCTCCTGCTTTGGCGGCAGGTAATAGTGTGGTGCATCGGCATGGTAAGAGCCTTCCGGCAGGTTGTTGATCGCCTGCTCGACTATCTTCAAACTTTCCCATACTTCGGCGTTTCGCACGATGAAGCGGTCGTAGATGTCGCCGCTGTTTCCTACTGGGATCTCGAAATCGAAGTCCTCGTACGAAGAATACGGGTTCATCACACGCACATCGTAATCTACCCCGGCAGCACGCAGGTTCGGGCCGGTGAAGCCGTAGTTAAGCGCACGTTCTGCCGATATCTTGCTGATGCCCTGCGTGCGGTCCATGAAAATACGGTTGCGGGTAAGCAGTCCCTCAAACTCCGACCATACTTTCGGGAACTCCTTCAGGAACTCCTTGATCAGGTGAATGGCCTTAGGGGAAAGGTCGCGCTCCATGCCGCCGATGCGGCCCATGTTGGTGGTGAGGCGGGCGCCGCAAACTTCTTCGTAGATATCGTACACCTTCTCGCGCATCTGCATTACGTACAGGAAGCCCGATAAAGCGCCGGAGTCCACGCCGATAACCGAGTTACAGATGAGGTGGTCGGTGATGCGGGCAAGTTCCATCATGATGACCCGGATGTACTGCGCACGCTTCGGAATGGTAATTCCTAACAGCTTTTCTACCGTCATGTGGTAGCCCATGTTGTTGATGGGCGCCGAGCAGTAGTTCATGCGGTCGGTGAGCGGGGTAATCTGGTAGAAAGCCCTGCGTTCTGCTATTTTCTCGAAGGCACGGTGAATGTAGCCGATCGTCGGTTCTGCCGACATAATCTTCTCACCGTCCATCTGGAGGATGTTCTGGAAGATACCATGCGTGGCCGGGTGCGTAGGCCCCAGGTTCAGCGTGGTATAGTTCGTGTTGTCCTGGTGTCTCAGGGAAAGCTCACGCGTGCCCCGCACCGGGTCGAGGGCAGTTGTGGGTTTATTTTTAATTTCAGTCGCCATAATTGTTTTGTTCTGGTTGTTGCCGGCAACCCGCAGGGGCTACAGGCAAGGCAACAGCTTAACGTCCGAAGTAAGTATCGATTTTGTCCTCCCGCGTTGGGTCTTCCAGCGGATACTGTTTCAGCATCGGGAAGTACTCCATGTCTTCCACATTCAGGATGCGTGTCAGGTTCGGATGGCCCTGGAACACGATGCCGTAGAAGTCGAACGTCTCCCGCTCCATCCAGTTAGCCGTAGCATATAGCTTTGTCAGGGTCGGCATGACCGGGTCCTCTTTTGAAAGATACACCTTGATGCGGAGACGGAAGTTGTGGCGCAGGCTGTGCAGCTGGTACATCACACAAAGCTCCTTGCCTTTCTGCTCCGGGTAGTGGATACCGCACATCGTAGTCAGAAACTGAACCTGCAGTTCCTTGTCCTCATACAGGTATTCTATTAGCGGCAGGATGGTTTCGCGGTCGGTATGGAAGGTCATGATGCCATCGGGGTTGTAGGCATCCCATACATGCTCTTCGCCAAACTGTTCGATTATCTTACCGAGTACGTTTTCGTTCGTAAGCTCCATTTGCTTATTTTATGTTGTAAGAGGCTAACAGGGCCTGGTATTCAGGCGAGTTGCGGCGGCGCAACGATTCGTTTTCTGCCAGATCCTGCACGCGCAGCACACCTTCCAGAATCTGCTCCGGACGAGGCGGGCAACCCGGTACATACACATCTACCGGTACAATACGGTCGATTCCCTGTAACACAGAGTATGTATCGAAAATACCGCCGGTCGTGGCACAGGCGCCTACGGCAATTACCCAGCGTGGCTCCGCCATCTGCTCGTATACCTGCTTTACCACCGGTCCCATTTTTTTAGCGATCGTACCCATCACCATCAGCACGTCGGCCTGGCGCGGCGAAAAGCTCATACGTTCCGAGCCGAAGCGGGAGAGGTCGTAGGTAGAGCCCATGGTAGCCATAAACTCGATGCCACAGCACGAAGTGGCGAAGGGGAGCGGCCAAAGGGAGTTTTTCCGGGCAAGGCCTACAATTTTTTCAAGTGATGTGGCAAAAAAGCCTGCACCCGTATAGCCTTCAGGTGCCTCTGCAAAATTTGTATTATTATTTGTATCGCTCATTTTTCGTATCTCTAAATTATTTCTAAAAAAGGAGTTCGTTTCCTGGTTTAGAAACAATTTTTGGCATGTAAAAGTTTAAATGCTTACTCCCACTTTAAAATGCCTTTTTTCAGGACATAGAAAAAGCCGACGAGCAGCAGGCCCATGAATACGAGCATCTGGATAAAACCTTCCACACCAAAGCTTCTGAAATTAACTGCCCAGGGATAGAGGAATATAATTTCCACATCAAAAAGTACAAACAGGATGGCCGTCATGAAATATTTATAGGAGATAGGCGTACGGGCATCGCCAACAGACTCAATACCACTTTCCCAGGCAGCGTCTTTTACCTTGCTGCTACGCTTGGGGCCGAGCAGGTGGGTGAGGCCAAGTGCGAAAAGCACAAATGCCAGCGCCGCGGCAAACTGAATGATAATGGGAAGATAATCCGACGGTACATACTGGTCTACAGTTGTTTCCATATAATTTTTTGTCCTTTATCGAAATTTAGTAACAAAATTAGAGATAAATACCCACAATCAAAAGACTAAAAATAACAGAAATAGGGTGTTTTTACTTGTTGTAATATAAGTAATATTTGTTGAAAATGCAGATGTTTTGTTGGTAAGGTGTAATTTTTATGGTCTCATGTTTGTGTTTGTCTTATGTTATGGTGTTGTGGGTGTATTTGGTAAGGGGGTGTGGGGTTGAAGCGTGCGGTTTTGTTTTGGAGAGGGTGTTTGGTTTTTGCTATTGTGGCTGTGGGTGGCTATTTCAAAATGAAGGGCCAGGGGCCTTTTCGCCTGCGGCATATGTAAATAACCTTGCTCCCTCCAGGGCGGAAAAAAGGTTATGTTGCGTCCTGTATTTGGGTTTTGAGGAGTAGGAGAGGGTGTGGTGGCAGGAGCAGAAAGGTCCTGAAATGATCGGAGCCATACAGCATTGCATGGCTCCGGATAATAAGGGCTTAATTGAGTTGCTATTGTTTGATTATTTTCCTGGTAGCTACCGCATCACCTGTGTGCAGCTGCAGCAGGTAAAGGCCGGATGGAATATTAGCCAGATCAAGTTCCTGCTGTGTGGTGGTAGGTTTCAGTTGTTTTGTTAAAACGGTTTTGCCGGTCAGGTCAGTAACTGTTAAAGTTGCCTGGGTGGCAGACTGTGCAAAACGAACTGTAATGTTATCGGCAGTCGGATTGGGGTATGCTTCTGTCAGGAGCGCTGCTACTTCTTTTGAGGCTGAAGTGATGGTCTGGAAATTGGAATAGACGATACGTAACATAGGTTCGTACCTGCTGGCCTGGTCATTCCACATCTCCTCAATCATTTCTGTTACCTGGTTGGAGGCGTTAAAAGTGTAGCGAGTCTTTGAGCCGTATTGAATGTCCCAGGCACCATTTTCCCATTCTTCATCCTGGTTTAAAAGTACATTTCCGTGTGCATCTAACGTTTTAGTGTAGCGCCAGTTGTTTACCCACGCGCCATTTTTCCACTCCTGATCGATTCCCACATAGCTGTCATTTTCGCCAAATGTCGCAGTCCATTTACTTTCGTTTACCCAATTGCCATCCACCCATTCCTGCTCAATTGCGCTAGTCCACCAGTCTTCCTCATTGAAATAACTGTTAATATCTCCGGCTGTAAATTCTCGCCAAACAATGTTTGTAATATGCTCGTATGGTTCCATTGTGCCGGCTTCATTTGTCTCCGAATAAATAATTGCGGTAGGAGCCGTGTTGGGAGCTGTATACGTATAGGTAGTGTTTCCATCTGCTTCCCATGCTGTGCCTTCCCTGGAATAATCTGTGACTTCTGTAAGGTCGCCGCTGGAATTATAAGTTAACGTGGTTCTCCAACTTAGCTTCCAAGTGCCTTCTTCCCATTCACTTTCTGTTACTTCTGATAGCCGACCATTAGAATCGTAGGTAATTGTGGTTTGGTAGCCATATTGTATCACCCAGTTTCCACCTTCCCATCGATAATAAACGAAGCCGGTGTTGTGTCCCTCCTGGCTATAGGAGAGCGTGTATTTATAGGTATTTGTTCCCTGACTATTTTGGCCTGCTTCTTCTGTAATGCGACCCATATTGTCGTATGTGTAGGAGAAAGTTGAGGTTTGTCGCCAGCCTGTGCCTTCAGGTTCGTACTCTGTGCTGGTGAGCGGCCTGGAAATGGTAGAAGCTGCCAGTCGATGTGTTGTGAAACGAGCATCAGCAACCTTTAATGTTTTAGCTATCCGTTGGCGTTTTTGCTCAAGTCGTTTAGTGGAATTCAGCCCGAATGGGCGCTGTTGTTCTGCTTGTGCCGCATCTGTTAAAACAAGCTGCAGGAAACACGCCAGCAGTACAGGCAGACAGGTGTTTCGGACGTTAAAACCAGAGTAAATTTTTTGCATAAAGAGAGTTTTTTTGAGTTTAAACATTAAAAATAACTTAATATTTGAATATTTGTCAATACCCACTTCTGGGTATTTTGAAGTCTGTTGTTTCAAGTCCAACTGGGGCTATAACCGGCAGGAAACAGGAGGTAGAACAAAGCAAAAAAGTCCCCCTGAAACTGTTTCAGGCGGGACTTTTAATTGTTGAGCTTCTGTAACACTACTTCCCTTCCCTCAAAAATGGATACCTATAATCCACCGGCGGCACAAACGTCTCCTTGATCGACCGCGCCGAAACCCAGCGCAGCAGGTTGAGCATGGAGCCTGCCTTGTCGTTGGTGCCGGAGGCCCGGGCGCCGCCGAAGGGCTGCTGGCCTACCACGGCACCGGTTGGTTTGTCGTTGATGTAGAAGTTTCCGGCTGCGTTGCTTAGTTTTTTGGTGGCCAGTTCCACGGCATAGCGGTCGCGGGCGAAGATGGCGCCGGTGAGGGCGTAGGGCGACGTGTCGTTTACCAGCTCCAGCGTGTCCTCGAAATTGTGCTCGTTGTACACGTAGATGGTAATAACCGGTCCGAAAATTTCTTCGCACATGGTCACGTACTGCGGGTTGTGCGCGAGCAGCACCGTAGGTTCGATAAAGTAGCCTTTCGATTTGTCGTAATTGCCGCCGGTTATCACTTCCACTTCATTGCTTTTCTTCGCATTCTCAATATACTGTGCAATTTTATCGAACGACTTCTCGTCAATAACGGCGTTGATGAAGTTGGAGAAATCTTCGGGTGGTCCCATTTTAAAGGACTTCAGATCTTCCCGTATGTACTGTTCTACTTCCTCCCACAGGTTATCCGGGATATAGGCGCGGGAGGCGGCGGAGCATTTCTGGCCCTGGTACTCGAAAGCGCCGCGGGTGATGGCCGTAGCCAGCGCTTTGGCATCTGCAGAAGGATGGGCCAAGATAAAGTCTTTGCCACCTGTTTCGCCTACAATGCGCGGGTAGCTTTTGTACCTGTGGATGTTGTTGCCGATGGTTTTCCAGATGTGCTGAAACACGCCGGTGCTGCCTGTAAAGTGGATGCCGGCAAAATCGCGGTGGTTGAAGATCACGTCGCCTGCCGTTGGGCCGTCTACATAAATCAGGTTGATGACGCCGTTTGGCAGCCCCGCCTCTTCCAGCAGTTCCATGATCATGTGGGCCGCATAAATCTGGGTGTGTGCCGGTTTCCAGATCACCACGTTGCCCATCATGGCGACCGAGGTAGGCAGGTTGCCTGCAATAGCCGTGAAGTTGAACGGCGTGAGCGCAAACACAAAGCCTTCGAGCGGGCGGTGCTCCATGCGGTTCCATACTCCCGGCGACGACTCGGGCTGCATCTGGTAAATCTCCGTCATGTAGTGCACGTTAAAGCGCAGGAAGTCGATCAGTTCGCAGGCAGAATCTATTTCGGCCTGAAACGCATTCTTCGACTGCCCCAGCATGGTGGCGGCGTTTAGCTGCGCGCGCCAGGGACCAGCCAGGAGGTCGGCTGCTTTCAGGAAAATACTGGCGCGGTGCTCCCAACTCATTTCAGCCCAGGCTTCGCGGGCGGCCAGGGCCGCGTTTATGGCTTGTTCCACGTGGGTCGCGTCGCCTTCGTGGTAGTAGCCAAGCACGTGCTGGTGGTCGTGGGGCTGCAGGATGGGCTGTTTGTTGCCGGTGCGCACCTCGTCGCCGCCAATGAACATGGGCACGTCTACCTCGTCGGCTTTCAGGGCCTGGTAGGTGCTGAGCAGCTCTTCCCGCTCAGGAGAGCCCGGCGCATATGATTTTACTGGTTCGTTTACAGGAGTGGGTACTTTAAAAAATCCGGTTGCCATACGTGTTTTACCTCGCATTTAAGTGTGACTGAAAATTGCCTGAAGGCAAAAGGTATTTTTAGTACGAATGGAAACGTGAATTAGAAAAAATCTGATGAAAAAAATTAATGGGCTGATGGGGTAATGTGCTAATTGATTAATGTGCTGATGTGCTAATTTTTAAATGGATGAATTGTTAAATTGTTGTAATTCTGAAGACTTTGATTCAGGCAAAAGGAGCAGAGGCTGTGGTGGCAGGAGCAGCGCATTTTTTTAAGCTTCCTGGAGGCTGTTTTTTATGCTGCTCCTGCCACCATTGCCTCTGCTGATGTCTTGAACACGATTATGAGATTAAAGGATAAGCAGGATTCTGTTACGCAATAGCGAAATCTTTATGATCATTTAATCTTTTAATCCTGTTCAAGACAATCCTCATTCAGACAAAAATTCAGCACCTTACTAAAGTATCTGCTTCAGCTCGCTGAGGCAGCGGATTTCGTAGGTAGGTTTGCTGCGGTGCCTCCTGTTTTCGGGGTTAAAGAAAACCTGGTCTATACCGGCGGCTTTGGCGCCTTCTATGTCACATTCCAGGTTGTCGCCCACCATCAGGCACTCGTCCGGCGTTACGTTGATGCGCTGCAGGGCATGTTCAAAAATACGTTTGTCGGGTTTTTTATAGCCACAGCATTCCGAAGTCACAATTTCCTTGAAGTAAGGGTGCAGCTGCGAAGAGTTCATCTTTACATATTGTATTTCCTTAAAGCCATTGGTGATGATGTGCAGGCCGTACCGTGGCTGCAGGTACGCCAATACCTCGTGCGTGTAAGGGAAAACCGCTGTTTTGGTGGGGCAGAGCGTAGTGTAGGCGTCGGGCAGGCCGGCGGGGATCTGGTGCTGCTGCAGGCCCAGCCCGAGGAGTGTTTTCTGAAAACGCTGGTGGCGCAACTCCTCCTGCGTTATTTTTCCCTTGTTGTAAAGGTCCCAGAGGCGGGTGTTTATAAACCTGTATTTCCGGTAAAATGAATTACAATCGAATTTTCCGTGTTCTCCTAAAGCAAACTGGTCGAACAGCGCGTACAGGGTTTCTTCTGCGTTTTTTTCAAAATCCCAGAGCGTGTGGTCCAGATCGAATAGAATGTGTGTGTATTTTTTCATGGAAGCATTGTAATTCATTTTTTAGAACGCAACGGAAATGCCTGTGTTTTGCCGGATTAAAGTTAAATTTGCATGAGGCAGGTGCGGTAGCTAAAACAATAAAAGGTCCGGTGCAATAACAGCCGGGTTCCTGAAGTTAAAGGATAGAATATAGTGTTTTTGCCTGATTTAAGGTGCCATCCAGCGTCTGGCCTGTATTTTGTTGACAGCTAATTCGCGGTTCGAAAACAGGATTCGGTATATTTCCTGGTCTTTGAGCAGCACCGGGTCCCGTTCCAGGTAACTGTATATCTGCGTAAGAACATCGGCGGTTTCTTCTTTGAGGGAATAGAATACCCACTGGTCTATTTTGCGGGGCGTAACCAGGCCGGCGCCTCTTAAATACGAAAGATGCCGCGACGTTTTGGTCTGGGTAAAGTCGAGTACCTGTTCGAGGTCCGATATACACATTTCTTTGTTGTGCAGGATCAGGCTGATGATGCGGATGCGCGATTCATCGGCCAGGGCTTTAAAAACCTGTTCACCAAAGGCAATATTAAAATGTTTAAGTCTCATGCCGTGTATTCCCAAACAAAATTAGGGAAAACCTGCTATAATAAATTATTAAAAAGTAAATTGTACCACATGAACCTATCTTCCTTAACCAGAATTCCTCTTCCTGCATCCTGTAAATGGCTGCTGGTGCCCGTGCTGGCACTGGTACTGGCATTTACGGGAACTACACAGGAGGCTACTGCACAGGTAAAGCGGCAGAGTCCGCAGGGGCAGCAAAGAGGAGTGGTGCAGTTATCGGGTTTTGTAGCCATCGGCGACAGTTTGTATGGTGTGGGCGGCGTAGTGGTGTATGTGCCGGGCACCAGCCGGGGTACCCAGACAAACGAATTCGGCTACTTTTCGCTGCCTGTATTAACAGGCGACAGCGTGGTGTTCAATGCACTGGGGTATAAAAAAGAATACCTGATCATCCCGGAAAATTATAAAAGCCAGGGTTACTCCATTATTATGCAGTTGCAGGAAGATGTGAAGGAACTGCCAATGGTTGAGGTATTTCCGTGGCCAACGGAACGCGATTTCCGGCAGGCTGTGCTCAATGCAAAACTACCCGACGACGGTCGGGCCGTGGCCATGCGCAACCTGGACCCGGAGGTGCTGGAAGATTTGTTTAAACATACGCCCATGGATGGCGCCGCTAACTTCCGGAACTGGAACCAGCAGCACATACAGCGGGTAGAGCAGAAAAACATGATTCCGACCATCAGTCCCTTTGCTGTGCTCAAACTCATCGACATGATCCGGAACGGGGAGTTTAAGAAGAAGTAAGGTTGAATTGCTGATCTTGCAGCCCTAAAATTCTTTCTGCTCCTGCCACCATACCCTCTCCACAAGCTTACCAGCGAAATATTAAGATGCTGTAAACAAGGTTGCTTCTCATTGCCTATATTTAGTACTACACTGTATGTAGTTGCTTCCATAGTAGCCACACCTTTTTGTCATCCTGGAAGGATCTTGTGGGAAAGCTGCAGGAACGCGATCTATTATACCAAATAGTAAAAAGGATTTTCCATTACGATTCTGCTTTTAGCAGATGTTTCTGCAGCTAGCCCAGAAGATCCCTCCGGGGTGACAGGAGGGAGGAATATTTATATGGAAGCGAATAAATACTATTTGGTATTAATGGAAGAGGCTTTTTATATTCGGTACCAGCAACAAGGGTATATGAAAATAAAACAGTTATTCTGCACAAAGGCAGCCGCGTTATTATTACTACTTGCAGCCTGCACACCCGCAGTTCAGAAACAAAGTACAGCTGTCGTAACGCAACCTGAAACGGCAGCTACCGCACTGGTGTACGTCGGCACTTACGCCGGCCCCGACAGCGAAAGCATCTTCCTTTACCGCCTCGATACCGGTTCCGGCGCGTTAACACGTGTGAGTGCCGTGAAAGCAGGCGAAAACCCTTCGTACCTCACGCTCGACCAGCAGCAGCGCTTCCTGTATGCTGTAAACGAAGTGGGTGAATATAAAGGCAGAAAGGGTGGTGCTGTGAGTGCTTTCACCGTTGATCCGCGCACAGGCGAACTGGTCTTCCTGAACCGGCAGGCTTCTTCCGGTGGCTCGCTTTGCCACATTTCCCTGGATAAAACCGGCAAAACCGTACTGGTAGCCAGCTATGGCGACGGAAGCGTAACCGCCTTCCCGGTACTGGCAGATGGGCAGTTAGGAAACTACACCGACACCGAGCAGCATGAAGGAACAGGGCCAAACAAGGCACGGCAGGAGGGGCCGCATGCGCATTACATTCACCCGGACCCGGCAAACCGGTTTGCTTTCGCCGTGGACCTGGGAACGGACAACATCATGGGGTACCGACTCCAGCCGGAGCAGGCCAGGCTAACACCCAACGAACCTCCAGTAGCCTTTGCAGCAAAACCCGGTGCCGGACCGCGCCACATGGTCTTTCACCCGAACGGCCGCTATGCCTACGTGATCAACGAACTAAACTCCACCATGACAACCCTGGCCTACGACAGCTGCAAGGGCACTTTTTCTGAAATACAAACCAGCACGACCATACCGGCAGGTTTCACGGAGAACAACCAATGCGCTGCTGTAAAGGTGTCGGCAGACGGTAAGTTCCTGTATGGCTCCAACCGTGGGCACAACAGCATTGTCGTATTTGCTATTGATGAAAATACCGGCAGGCTAACGCTGGTAGAGCACGAACCGACCAACGGCAACTGGCCACGCGATTTTACGCTGGATTTAACCGGAACGGTACTGCTGGTGGCAAACGAACGCTCCGGCAACATCGTCACCTACCACATCGACAAAGCCACCGGAAAACTGGCTCCAACCGGACACGAAGTAGAAGTAAGCAAACCCTCCTGCCTGCAGGTGGTGCCGGATAAGCAGCCATGATAGAAGTCCTGCTCCCTTTTACTAACAAAAAGCCGCCGCTCCAGACGGAGCGGCGGCTTTGTAACTACACTTTAAAACTAAACTTACTCCCCCGTCGGAATCTCCACGTCCACATTGTTGAAGCGGATCAGGCCATTGTCTAACGTAGCTTCTACCACAGAATCTTTGTTGATCTTGCCGGCCAGGATCTCTTTCGACAGTTCGTTGAGCACCTGGCGCTGGATCACACGTTTCAGCGGACGGGCACCGAACTGCGGATCGAAACCTTGTTCGCCCAGGTAATCGAGCACCTCGTCGGTAGCTACTAATTGTATGCCGCTTTCTTCCAGGCGGTGCTGGATGTGGCCGAACTGGATGGAAACAATTTTGCGGATATTCTCGCGGCTCAATGGTCGGAACATCACCAGTTCATCGATACGGTTGAGGAACTCCGGCCTTACCGACTTTTTCAGCAGCTCGAACACCTCGTCTTTGGTGCGTTCGATCACTTCCTCTTTGTTGTACTCCTCCATGCTCTCGAAATTGCTCTGGATAATGTGCGAGCCAATGTTCGAGGTCATGATGATGATGGTGTTCTTGAAGTTCACCACGCGGCCTTTGCTGTCGGTCAGGCGGCCATCGTCGAGTACCTGCAGCAGGATGTTGAACACGTCGGGGTGCGCTTTCTCGATCTCGTCGAGCAGCACCACGGAGTAGGGCTTACGGCGCACAGCTTCTGTTAACTGCCCGCCTTCGTCGTACCCGATGTAGCCCGGAGGCGCTCCAATCATACGGCTTACGGCGTGGCGCTCCTGGTACTCGCTCATGTCGATGCGCACCATGGCGTTCTCGTCGTTGAACAGGTAATCGGCCAGGGCTTTGGCCAACTCGGTTTTACCCACACCGGTGGTGCCCAGGAAGATGAACGAGCCGATCGGACGTTTCGGGTCCTGCATGCCGGCACGGCTGCGGCGCACGGCATCGGAAATAGCCTCGATGGCTTCTTCCTGACCGGCCACGCGTTTGCCCAGTTCTGCTTCCAGGTGCAGGAGCTTCTCGCGGTCGCTCTGGAGCATTTTGCTGACTGGGATGCCGGTCCATTTGGCTACTACCTCGGCTATGTCTTCGGAATTTACCTCTTCCTTCAGCATCGGGTTTTCGCCCTGCATTTCCTGTACCTGCTGTTGCAGTTGCTTCAGGTGTGCCTCAGCTTCCTGAATTTTACCGTAACGTAACTCCGCTACGCGACCGTAATCGCCGGAACGTTCGGCTTGTTCTGCCTCCAGCTTATACTGCTCAATATTCTCCTTCTCCTTCTGGATGCCCTCAATAATCTGCTTTTCGTTCTGCCATTTGGCCTTCAGATCATCGCGCTTGCCGCTCAGGTCGGCTATTTCTTTAGAAAGCACGGCCTCTTTATCTTTGTCATTTTCACGACGGATGGCTTCCCGCTCAATCTCCAGCTGCATGATGCGGCGCTGCAACTCGTCGAGCTCCACAGGCAGCGAATCGATTTCAATGCGGAGTTTGGCCGCTGCCTCGTCCATCAGGTCGATGGCCTTGTCGGGCAGGAAACGGTCTGTGATGTAGCGGTTCGAAAGTTCTACAGCGGCAATGATAGCATCGTCTTTGATGCGCACCCCGTGGTGCACTTCGTATTTGTCTTTGATACCACGCAGAATCGAAATAGCATCGGCTACGCTTGGCTCTTCCACCATTACCGCCTGGAAACGTCGTTCCAGTGCTTTATCCTTCTCGATGTACTTCTGGTACTCTTTAAGCGTGGTGGCACCAATGGCATGCAACTCGCCTCGGGCCAAGGCCGGCTTCAGCAGGTTGGCTGCGTCCATGGCACTCTCGCCACCGGCACCGGCTCCTATCAGCGTATGGATCTCATCGATAAAGAGTACTATTTCTCCTTCGGCATCCACTACTTCTTTTATCACCGCTTTCAGGCGTTCTTCGAACTCGCCTTTATACTTGGCACCTGCCACGAGCAAGCCCATGTCGAGGCTCATCAACGTTTTGTTTTTCAGGTTCTCGGGCACGTCGCCGGATACGATGCGTTGCGCCAGGCCTTCTACGATGGCTGTTTTACCCACGCCGGGTTCACCCAGCAGCACCGGGTTGTTCTTGGTCCGGCGGCTCAGGATCTGCAGTACCCGCCTGATCTCCTCGTCGCGGCCAATAACCGGATCTATCTTGCCGGAGCGGGCCAGTTCGTTCAGGTTCTTGGCGTAGCGCTTGAGCGAGTTGTATTTAGCCTCGGCGTTCTGGTCGGTTACCTTGGCGCCGCCGCGAAGTTCTTTGATGGCTTTCTTCAGGTCTTTCTCGTTGAAACCGGCGTCTTTTAACAACGAAGCCACACGGTCGCGGCCCGCCAGGATGCCCAGCAGCATGTGCTCGATGGCGACATATTCATCGCCAAATTCTTTTAAATAAGAAGTAGCTTTCTGCAAGGCCGCAGCCGCATCGTTGGCCAAGTATGGACTACCGCCGCTTACTTTCGGGTAAGCCGCTACAATTTCGTCCAGTTTGCTGTGCAGGATATTTCCGTTTACGTTCAGCTTCTGGAGCAGGAAGTTGGTTACGTTCTCGTCTGTCTCGAGAATCGCTTTTAATATGTGCCCGGTGTCGATAGCCTGCTGCTGGTTGCCGCCTGCTATCTCGGTGGCCTTCTGGATGGCCTCCTGGGCTTTGATGGTATAGTTATTAAAGTTCATTTTCTTAATCCTTTAGCTATCGTTTTGATTTCTGTAATCCTATATAACAACATACGAACCAATTGCATTTTGAGTAGTTTTTATGAAATTATGTCAGGCTGAAAAAGCATGTATTTTATGTTTTACGCCATAATGGCAGCTGTTGCTGCTTTGGAGTACGATGGCGGCCGGATGCAGAAAATCATACTAAAGGTGATTACGGATTGTTTGTGTTCACTTTCTCCAGGATACCTTGCAGCAACTGGTACACCTCCCGCAGTTCTGCCGGGTCTACGATCGCATCCTCTTTCGTGAACTCGAGCCAGGAGCCGGTAGCGTCGTCGTTGGCCTGGAGTTTGAGTTTTGCATCGGGGTGCCGGAGTAGCGTGTTCCGGATAGCTTCATCAGCAAAAAGGGCTTTTACAGTTTCCGGCTGATTTGTTTGGACCATAAAAGCGGCATCGAATTCAGGGTAACCCAGTTTGATATCTTCCATGCCAAACAATTTCTCGACTTCGTTCAGAAGGTCCTGCTCGTGTATATTAAACTGTAAGAACACAGGGTGCGTAATTTTTACCCGCAACAGCGTAGTGGAAAAACCACTCTCAAACCCGCCGCCCAAATCAATGTCGATGTGCAGCAGCGTTTCCCGGCCGTTCTGGTTTAGCAGTGCTGTGTAAGTAAGCAGGTCGCCTTCCTGCTGCATGTCTGCCGCTACTTGTTGCCAGATTTCTGCTTCGGTGTTGCCTGTGAATAACTTTGTTTTTTCCATGTATAGTAGGTGAATGAAAATGCTAAACCTCCTGCGTTTCCGGTGCCCGCTCTACAAACTGTACTTTTCATGAACAGCTCAGGTTGCTTAAATTTTGGGTTTTGATTTCCTGTTCACGTTACTGCCATTGCTTCTCATAGCCAACAGCAAGAGGTTTTGTGAGCAGCAGAGGCTGTGGTGGCAGGGGCAGCAGAATAAATTAGCCGGAATGAACAAGTCCCGGAAGCAGGTGAAGGTGAGATAGAAGCAGAGGGTTGGAAAATGAGGAACTGCTGTAAAACAGAAGATCCCGGCAGCGGGGCTGCACGGGACCAGTAAAGGGTGGATACGTGTTGGTTTAGCTAAGTTGTTCCTTTACTTCTGTGTGACTTTAAACTACAAGGTTAGTCACGGGAACAATACACTGGGGTGTTAGTTAATTTTTGAGTAAGTAGCGATGGTATTTGGCAGTAATCCTACCTGTTGCTGGTTGCTTAACCTTAATTCGACACTTACCTTCAGTTCATCATCAACTTTAAAAAGGCCTCCCATTTTCCGGGGAGTTTCAAGGCCTATTTCAGAAAAATTAAGCTGGATGTTGCTTTTCAGCAGGTCGGCGCCCTGGGTCTTTACGGTACTGAAGTGAACGTTTTCAAGTAAGATGGTTTTTCCTGCCAGGTCCAGCTTAAGTTCTCCTTTGTAATCTTTGCCCTGCCTTCTCAGGCTGAGTACCTCGATG
Source organism: Botryobacter ruber (assembly GCF_003347595.2). Lineage (GTDB taxonomy): Bacteria > Bacteroidota > Bacteroidia > Cytophagales > Hymenobacteraceae > Pontibacter > Pontibacter ruber_A. Next base: position 20,978 of record NZ_QCZK02000029.1, read on the forward strand.
TAGGTGTAAGGATACCTTTTTGCGTTTAGTGTGTTGGCGAAGTCCTTGTTGAGGAGGAGGTTGCCACAGCTGAACTTTTCTACAGGTACCGAGAGCTTTAACCTGTCTTTTCCGGGAAGTTGCCTGTTCAGGTAAAGTGTATCTTTCTGGTTGCCGCTTGTGCTGGTGTAGGCGCAGTTAATGCTTCCGAGGGTTGTGTTTGCCTGTACTGTTATTTTGTTTCCTTTAACAATCACAAACTCTTCTTTTGCCGGCAGCAGCGCTGCACTTAGCATGGAGGCAGTAACCAGAAAGATACGGATAAGCAACATTGTTTACATATTAGAAGGAGATTGCGCCCTCCAGCATGATGCCGTTGAACTGGCCGCCATGCAGGTGGTTGTTTTGAGCGTAACCTTTGTACTGTTGTCTTACATACTCGGCTTTCGCCAGGATGTTTTTGGTTACAAACCAGCCACCGCCTACGGCAACTCTATCGATAGAAATTTCGCTGCCGGCCATCTCTGCTGCTTTCGCCAACGGACCTTCCACTTTGTTGTAACGGCCTGCTACGTAGAAGTTTTCGTTTGATCCGATTCTGTACACCAGGTCAGTGCCGATCTGGTTCCATACACGGTCTGTCGTTTCGTTCGGAGCTTTTCCTTTTGCTCTTTCAAAGTTACCGAAGAATTCAAGCCCGTGGAATTTAACGAACGGGTTAACCACCATGGCAGTGATGTTATCAGTCAGGCCTGGGTTAATGCGGCCGGAAGTAAAGTTAGCAGAAGTAGAGGCTGCAACACCAGCTGCGTTAACGGCTTGCTCCATCACCAGGAAGTAACGTGAGCCGGCACGGTCGCCACCATACAGCGTGTTTCTAACAGAGCTTGAGGTGTGGTAAACAGAACCTGTTAAGCGTACACGCAGGGCGTCAGATAACTGGCTGTCGTAACCCAGTTTACCGATGAAAGAGGCTGCCCGGTTGCCAGGACTCTGGATACCACCCTGAATCTCACCGCCTGTTACGGAACCTACAGCCAGGAAGCCTTTGTACTGGTAGATAGCTTCTGCACCGATTTCGGTTGTAAACGCATCCATGATGTAGTTACCTACGAATGGGTTTTGCAGCGTTTGCGCGTTGTCGCTTCTTCTGAAGTGGGCATCGCCATAGTTAATTTCCATGTGACCAACTTTCAGGGTCAGGTTTTCGAAGATTTTATCAACAACCGGGCTGTTGAGGAACTCCGCTTTGTCTACCTGAATGTAACCACCTTTTACCCAGGCTTCAGAGTGGTGTCTGGATGACAGGTAGGTGATCAGGTTCAGGCGGATACCGTCGGCAAGCGCTACGTCCAGGTTCAGGTTGGCAGAAGCCAGGTTAAAGCCATTTTCTATCGGAACCAGGTTGTTCAGGTTTTTCTCGCCCTGCATTACCGCAGTTGCTGTGTTTTTGTGTTCAAGCGCCTGGAACTGCTGTGTAAAGCCACCGCCTAATCTTACTTTAATGCCTTCGTAAGGAATAGTGTCTGCTTTGGAAGTTTCAAACGTGTTCAGGCCTCTTTTGTCGTAGGGTCTCCAATACTGCATATCGGAGAGTGTGATCTGTGCAAAGGAGCTTAAGCTTAAGCCCAGCATCAAACCTAGGGAAAGTGCGATCTTTTTCATGTGTTTAAGAATTTAATGTGTGGTTAAAGTATTTTTTAGATAATGCTATTTTAGATTGCGTTTGGTTGAAAGTTAACTTTGAAAAGCAGCTTCAGGTCGTTACCGGTTTTTACCGTGCCAAACAGGGCAGTTGGAGGCGCGATGTTGAATTCGGTGAACTTGATGCCTGTTTCGCCGGTCAGGTAAACAGCGCCGCCTTTTACAGTTGTTTCCACGATAAAGGTTACCGGTTTGGTAGTGCCGGCTATGGTCAGGTTGCCGGTTGCCTGTGCTTTGTTGCCGCTCAGGTTTTTGAAAGAAGTCAGGGTGAAGGCGATCTCCGGATGCTTCTTGGTTTTAAGCGTTTCGTAAGCGATCTCATCCATCTTGTCTTTGCCGCTCTTCAAGGTTTCGGTTTTCATAACCACTCTGGCTGATTTCACATCTTTCAGCGAAGCGCCTTCTACAATCATTTCGGCTTTGCCCAGCGATTGTACAGAAGCCATTTCCCAGTCGTGCAGGGTAGAAGTTCCGGTTACTTTAAGTTCGGGCTTGCCGGTCAGCTTGTATTGTTCCTGGGCAAGCAGTTGGTTATTAAAACTCAGACCTAAGAATAAGCCTAATGCGAAAATCAGTTTTAATGCTCTTGAAGTGTTCATGACGTTGTGGGTTTTTATTTTAATAAGTATTATTTGCTCTTGTTTTATGTGTCAAAGGTATAGCGCGAACTTTGCTAAGAGAATGACTTTAATCACTGTATAAGCTGATGTTTATTAACTTTAAGTTTCTCACCCAGAGCAGCATTTCTTTGCTTTTTCGCCTGCCGGTAATGGCCTGGTAGCCAGTGCAGATATTGTTAAAATGCTCGTGCTGCTGTGCGTTAAATTTATATTACAAAGATACAGCAGCCCCCCGCCCGGGGGAATGACAATGGTCAACCACCGGGGTGATGGTTGTTAGTAAGCGAGGTGATGTTTGTTAGTTTTAAAGGGAAAAAGTGCAGGCAGCAATGGCGGGGAAAGAAGTTGAAGGGCAGCAACTGGCGCACAGCCGTGGCGCCAGCGTTTTTGTAGCCGGGAATTGTTGTGGAGGGATTTTATACAAGCAGCAGGAGGAGAGGGTATGGTGGCTGCAGCAGAAGACTTTTTGAGGCTGATGCGGGTTACTTTTTCACTTCCTGCTTAAACACGGCGGCGTAGTGGTCGGCCAGGCGCGTTGGCTCGGGAAGCCGGTACTTTACTGCACAAGCCTTGGCCACTGCGGTAGCTGATTCCAGGTCCATCAGGTGGCCCGGCGATACGAAAACCGGCTTTACATTGTCGCGGGTGCGCAGCACGGTGGCGATTTCTTCTCCTTTATAGATAAGTGGCGAAGTGGAGCCTTTGGCAGCGGCGGGTTCCGTGTATTTGCCTACCAGTACTTTCTTCGCCACACCCATGGTAGGCTTGTTCAGGTGGAGGCCCAGGTGCGTGGCAATGCCCAGCCTGCGGGGGTGCGAAATGCCGTGCCCGTCTACCATGATCAGGTCAGGCTTTTGCTGCAGCTTTTCGTAGGTTTTGAGCAGGTTTGGCGCCTCCCGGAATGCCAGGAAACCGGGAATATACGGCAGCTCCACCGGCCCGTGGTGCCACACTTTTTCCAGCACTTCCAGTTCGGGGTAGCGGAGTAGCACAAATACCGAGAGAATGGTGTCTTCTCCTATAAAAGAAGAATCACAGCCTGCGATCAGTTTAAGCTCGAAATCCGGTTTCTGAATGATTACCCGCTGCTGCAGTTCTTCCTGCTGCCGTGTAAGCGCCTGCACAATGGCCGGATCGGGTGTTTCAAATCTTCGGTAGTAAGCCACGGTTTTTGAGTTATGAGTTAAGAGTTTTCAGGTGAACTTGTGCGGAACTGCTTGTGCTGTACTACGCGCTGCAGGGGTAGATCAGTTTGGCAAACAGCAGGCGCCAGTGACCATCCACATACCCGAAGTGGAACTCAAACGAGGTTTTGGTATGCAGCACCGACTTCTGTACGAGCGGCAGCGTGTTTTTTACCTGGCGCATCTGCTCATCCGACAAACTGGCGTAGTCCCAGTAGCCGCTCTGTTTGAACTTATCAGCATTCCAGGCAAAGCAGCCGTCTTTGCTGTAGCCTGTTCTGCCGCCTTCCATGTCGGCGCAGTCAAATTTAGGGAAAGGTTCTTCTGCCAGGTTGCACTGCTGCACTTCATCTTTTACCGTCAGGAAAGAGCGGTCCTGGTATTCGCGTTTGAACTGGCCGATGTGCTGCACGTGTGTCATTTTAGGCACCGCTCCCGGCTGCTCTATTATCCACAGTCCGTGTGCCGGGTGGATAAACTGCTGGAGTGCTGCGGTATCAGCGGCCTGCAAAGCCGCAAAAAACTGTTGAAAAGCCTTTTCAAAATCTACGGTGTCTGTTGCAGCTGTACTCCTTTCCTGTGATTGGTTTCCGGGTGCGGCAGTAACCGGAGGGGTAGGATCAGCAGTTGTAACCTGGTTGCTGCTTTCGTCGCTCGTGTTGCAGCCTGGCATTAACAGGCAGCCGAGGAGCAGGAGCACCAGGTACGGGAGGAGAAGGGGTTTTGCCGGATGTACGAATGATCGCATTATTCTCAATTGGTTTTGGTCTGGCGCCTGCACGATCCTTTTTGTTTTTACTGACGGAAGCGCTGTTGCAGGCTTTTACGTGTATGCTGCTTCTGCGGACGCACTGCTTTTTGCAGGCGCATTCTTTTATTTAGAACTATGGCGCAACGGGCGCGTAAGAGGGTACATAGTTGGTCTTTCTCTGGTAAAGAGATTAAAGGATGATGTACCATGAAGCAGTTTGTTTTTAAGGATTCCGTAAGAATTGATGTAAAAGAAACCTCGCTGGTTGGCGAACTGGCTATTCCTGAAAATGCCAAAGGACTGATCCTGTTTGTGCAGGACGACCCTTCCACGGAAGTCGGTAAGAGCCATGCGGCCATTGCAGAGCGCCTAAACAAAGAAGGATTTGCCACGCTGCTGTTCGATCTGCTCGATCCGGAGGAAGAAAAAGATTACGAAAACCACCTGGACATCCCGCTCATGACCGAGCACATTATCAACACCGTGTATTGGGTGGAACAGGACGATGTAACCAAAGACCTTAACCTCGGGCTGGTAGGTTCGGAACGGGGTGCTGCTGCTGCCCTGAGTGCCGCCGCAGCGCTGGGCGACATCATAAAGGCTGTGGTGGCAGTAGCCGGAAGAGCCGACCTGGCCTCGCCAACCTTGTCCGATCTGCAGGCGCCTGCCTTGCTGCTGGTGCCCGGCAAAGACGAGGCGCTGATCTCGTTTAACCAGGAAGCCCACGACCAGATTGAGGGAATCCGGGATATGCAGCTGGTGCCGGACGCAACGGCTGCTTTCAAAGAGCCCGGTGCCTTAGAGATGGCTGCCAACCTGGTAGACGAATGGTTTAAAAAGTACCTCGAACCCGGCAAACTGCACCCGCTCCACCAGAACCAGCCGTAGGCTCATCAACAAAAAAGCGAAAGCTGCTGAAAGCACTTTTTGCACCTTGAAAATATCTGCTGCAGCTGTCACCACACCCACTGCTCCTGAAAGGTAAGGGTAACAGGGCAACAGTAAGAAGAGCAGCGGCTATCGTCGTTTGTTACCAGACAGCCGCTGCTGCACGTTATCCCATGTTTTTGATGATCTCATCTCCAAATTCTGAACATTTCAGCAGGGTAGCGCCTTCCATGTGCTGCTGAAGGGGGTAGGGTACACGCTTTGCACTGATTGCTTTCTCCAGGCCCGAGCAGATTAAACCGGAGGCTTCCTGCCAGCCCATATAATCCAGCATCATCACACCGGAAAGAATGACAGCGCCCGGGTTTGCTTTGTCCTGTCCGGCAAGTTCAGGCGTGGTACCGTTGGTCGCTTCAAAGATGGCGTGGCCCGTTTCGTAGTTAATACTGGCGCCCGGCGCCATGTCTACACTGCCTGTCAGGGCTGCCAGCGTATCTGCTATGTAGTTGCCGTTCAGGTTCGGGGCTGCAATCACCGAGAAAGCTGTTGGCTGGCGCACTACCTGCTGCAGGAATACATCGGCAAAAATGTCGTTCACGGTAATATCCCTGGTAGCATTGCTGTAGCCTTTGGCTTTAAGAGTTTCGGCGGTTACGAGCAGTCCCGGCCCGTTCGCTGTCTCTGTGCCGCCAAACTCCTCTTTTAGCAGCGCATAGCCCCAGTTTCGGAAGGCGCCTTCGGTATGTTTCATGATATTGCCCTGGTGCACCAGCGTGAGCGAGTCGTGTTTGTAGGTAATGGCATGCTTCATGGCGGCACGAACCAGGCGCTGAGTGCCTTCTTTAGACACAGGTTTGATGCTGAACCCGGACGTGTCGGGGAAGCGGATTCTGCTGAAACGGGGGGAGAACTGCTTTTTTAAATACTCCTTAAACTTCTCGGTATCTTCTGTGCCTTCTTCAAACTCGATGCCGGCATAAATATCCTCGGTGTTTTCCCGGAAAACGACCACTTTGGTTTGCTCCGGGCTTTTAACCGGGCTGGGAGTGCCGGCAAACCAGCGCACCGGGCGCACCGAAGCATACAGGTCCAGGTCCTGGCGCAGCGCCACACTCAGCGAACGGATGTCTACCCCTTCCGGTGTGGCAAGTGGGCCTTTAATGCCCACCAGGTAATCTTTAAACGCAACAAGTGCTTCTTCCGGAAGCCAGCTGCCTTTTTGCTCAAAAGAACTTTTACCGGCTGCCACTTCTTTCCACCTGATTTTTCTGCTGCCATTATAGGCTTTCGCCACTGCCGTATCTATTACCCGCACAGCGGCTCCCCAGATGTCAGGGCCTGTGCCATCGCCCTGGATAAACGGAATCGTCGGTTCATCAGGCACCTGTAGTTTGCCATCCACGATGGTTATTTTATATGTTAACATTTTTCGTAGGTTTTTGGAGAAGCTTTCACCCATTTCAGAAGGTGCGTTCAGGGGAAAGTGTCTCTTTTATACATTGGTTTTCAGTCTTTTGTTTGTGCAAATTCTGCCTGTTTAAAAAAGGAGTATAAATACGGATTAGGGCCTTTCCGGGAAAACTTCCTGCCCGGAACAGGCTGCGCTATATGGCTGCTTTTTTATCGGAACACGGAGGCGCTGCAGGTGCTGTGAGCGGGCAGGTGAGGCATGCAGGGCAGGAAAGCCAGGTTTAGGAATACCCTATATATCAAAAAGACTCTTATATTTGTCATCTAAACAAGCTGTTACATACAAAAGCAAAAAGAAGCCCCCTGAAAAAGGTACAGGCAGGTGCAAAAAGTGTGGCAGAAGCCTTGTTGCCGGTGAACAGGCTTGTAAAAATGAGAGAAGCAACACCATAAATTTTAGATACCAAACTTAATTTTCAGTAGTTAACTTACTGCAACCTTAAACTAAACAGAGTAATATGACAGCAAAAACAGCAAAAATTGTTTATACCATAACGGATGAGGCGCCTGCACTGGCAACGTATTCTTTCCTGCCGATTGTGAAAACCTTTACGCAGGCAGCCGACATTGCTGTTGAAACAAGAGATATCTCGCTGGCGGGCCGTATCCTGGCAGCTTTCCCGGAGAACCTTTCCGACGAGCAGAAGCAGTCCGACGACCTGGCTTACCTAGGCGACCTGGCTAAAACACCCGAAGCCAATATCATTAAATTACCAAACATCAGTGCTTCTATTCCGCAGCTGACGGCCGCTATCAAGGAGCTGCAGGGGCAAGGGTACAACATCCCGGATTACCCGGCCGACCCGCAGAACGACGAGCAGAAAGACATTAAAGCCCGCTACGCCAAAATTCTGGGTAGTGCCGTTAACCCTGTGCTGCGCGAAGGTAACTCCGACCGCCGTGTGGCCGCTGCCGTAAAGGAATACGCTAAAGCACACCCGCACTCCATGGGCAAATGGTCTTCGGATTCTAAAACCCACGTAGCCCACATGACCAGCGGCGACTTCTACGGCAGCGAGCAGTCTGTGGTAGTAGATAAAGCGACCGACGTACGCATCGAGTTGGTTGGCGCCAACGGCGACACCAAAGTCCTGAAAGACAAAGTAGCCCTGAAAGCCGGCGAAGTGATGGATTCTTCGGTGATGAGCAAAAATGCGCTGCGTTCTTTCCTGGAAGAAGAAATCAGAGAAGCCAAAGAACAGGACATCCTGCTGTCGCTGCACCTGAAGGCTACCATGATGAAGGTATCTGACCCTATCATGTTCGGCCATGCCGTTAAAGTGTTCTTCCGCAATACTTTCGATAAGCACGCCGCTACCTTCAAAGAAATTGGTGTGGATGCCAACAACGGTCTGGGCGACGTGTATGCTAAAATCCAGAAGCTGTCGGACGAGAAACGTGCCGAAATCGAAGCCGATCTGAAAGCCGAGATGGAGCAACGCCCGGAACTGGCGATGGTAAACTCCGACAAAGGCATCACGAACCTGCACGTACCAAGCGACGTGATCATTGACGCGTCTATGCCGGCTGCCATCCGTTCGTCCGGCCAGATGTGGGGACCCGACGGTAAACTGCACGATACCAAAGCCATTATCCCGGACCGTTCGTATGCCGGCATTTACCAGGAAGTAATCCAGTTCTGCAAAGAAAACGGCGCTTTCGACCCGACTACTATGGGCACTGTTCCGAACATTGGCCTGATGGCGCAGAAGGCGGAAGAGTATGGCTCACACGATAAAACATTTGAAATAGCCGAAGCAGGTTCCGTACGCATTGTAGATGCCGACGGCAACACGCTGATGGAGCAGAAGGTAGAGCAGGGCGATATCTTCAGAGCCTGCCAGACCAAAGACCTGCCTATCCAGGACTGGGTGAAGCTGGCCGTTACCCGTGCCCGCATCACCGGCTCCCCAGCCATCTTCTGGCTCGACCCACAGCGCGCGCACGATGCCAACCTTATCAAAAAAGTAGAGAAGTATCTGCAGGACCACGACACCAACGGCCTGGAAGTAAAAATCATGTCGCCGGTAGAAGCCATGCGCTACAGCTGCGAGCGTGCCAAAGCCGGTAAAGACACCATTTCGGTAACCGGTAACGTACTCCGCGACTACCTGACGGACCTGTTCCCGATTCTTGAATTAGGTACCAGCGCCAAAATGCTTTCTATCGTTCCGTTGCTGGATGGCGGTGGCCTGTTTGAAACAGGTGCCGGTGGTTCTGCACCAAAGCACGTAGAGCAGTTCCTGGAAGAAAACTACCTGCGTTGGGATTCGCTCGGCGAGTTCCTGGCCCTGGCGGTATCGCTGGAAGACCTGGCCTACAAAACCAAGAATTCTAAAGCAGAAGTACTGGCCGAAGCCCTGAACAAAGCCAACGCCGAGTTCCTGGAGAAAGACAAGTCGCCGGCCCGTAAAGTAGGCGGCATCGACAACCGCGGCAGCCACTTCTACCTCGCCCTCTACTGGGCACAAGCCATGGCCGAGCAGTCGAAAGACCAGGAACTGAAAGACCGCTTCTCGAAACTAGCCAAAGAACTGACCGACAACGAGCAGAAGATTGTAGAAGAGCAAATCGCCGCACAAGGCAAGCCAAACGACATCGGTGGCTACTACCACCCGGATGCCGCAAAAGCTGAAAAAGCCATGCGCCCAAGCGAAACGCTGAATGCGGCTCTGGATAATTTCTAAGAGAAGCTGAATAAGATAGGAAAGGCTGCCTGAGGTGATGCTCGGGCAGCCTTTTTTGTTGATATCTGAATACCGCAAGTTTGAGCGCAGCGGTAACTTGTGGTAAACTATGAGGCCAGTTTTCAACTGGCGGATTAAGGCTGATTGAATGTACGCCTTTACAAACTGGCAGTAGGGAGCGGTAAAACAGCAGGAGCCAGGAGCAGAGGCAATGGAGGGTGGTGCAGAAGAAATTTCTCGCGCTGCTGGCTGACTATTGGAGGTGAATTTAGACTGAAAAAGTGTATTGTACCGCCTACCACAGCCTTAGCGCCTAAAAAGCCTACTGTTGCCGCCTTGCATGGTAAGGCCGTTGCCAGTAAATCACGCTTGCTTTGTCAGAGAAACACCGAAATGGCGGAGAGAGAAATTATGATGGAAGGATGACCTGTTAATGTGTATCTACCTGCCACCATTGTGTTGACTGCTATTCAAAATCAGTATGTAGGTGTAGTTACAAACACACCCAGTTAATATGAAACAGCAGTTTGTTCGGTAGATTCATGGTTCTCTAAATTTAGGTCTTCAATTAGCTCTATTCCTAAATAACTATTTCTATATCGTTTAAAAGCCATTTGATGTGCTTCATCCTTAGTCCATCTTTTTATATGTTTAATCTTGGTTTTTTCTTGATCGGAATCTGTTAGTAAGACTTTATCTATTACTTCATCAATTATTTTACAACATATAAAAGGCTCATTTACAACCTGAGCTTCTGCAAATCGGATTACTATCCAGCCATTTTCATTGAAGAATTTGTCTCTTAAATAATCTTTTGATTCAATATAGTGTATTGGAGTGCCTGTACTGCCCACATAAGGTTCATCAATCTCAATGTCAATACATAACCCGTTCTCTTGATTATAATAGGTGATATCAGGTAAAAAGCTAATAGCAGTAGAATCTTTGTTGAAATTAATAGTATAGTTTGAATGTATTTTATCTTTATAACTCTTAGCCTTATCCGCAAAAATGTTATAGTATTTTAAACGAAGTAAGAATTTTTTTTCCGCAACTCCTTTTCTTATATTTTCACTTGCAGGATGTATCTCAGGCTTTTTTACAGTTTCAAGAAACTCATTAACTTTTTGCCTTCTAAAAGTTTGAATATATTCTTTACTTTTAATATTTTTTGTTTCTAAATTATATAGATTTAAGGCTTCAAGATAAAGAGGTGCTTCTATTTCCTGATAAAATTTAAGATTCTCTTCATATGATTTATTCGATTCCTCTAACCTGCTATAATAATTCTCTAACTCTAATTTAAAGCCTTGTTTGTACAATCGAAGTTTTGAACTGTAGCTTTTTTTCTCAAACTCATACTTTGCTTTTGCTTTAATATTATTGTTAACTCCATAATAAATGCCTAAGACACCTACAAGAAACATAATTGAACCCATCAGTAAGGCTTGTCCTGAAGAGCTATTTGAATTGTTTGAGATGTATAATAAAATAACTCCCATAAAGAGAAATAACCAAGCAAATCCATAGCTGGATTTATTAAAAATAGGTTCAGGTGGAGGATTTTCTCGAGGAGGAGGCAATTCTTTCTGAACAGGCGGTTCAGGTTTTGTAGGCATTTGTAAAAGCGGCGGAAGCATAATATGGATTTCCTTTAGCTTACTAGGAATTTTTATTATCGGATAGGTTTCCAAAGTGTCTATATTTTTATATAGGGTGCAAAATAAATTACACTCCCAACTACTCGTAATTAACGCCTATTGTTGAGAGTGCTTTTCCCGAGCCTCTTCTATATACTTTTTGGATACATTAAGTAAATACTTTCGTGGCTCTGCCATTGGATGGCTTTTGCCAGGCTTGGTTAGTCTTTCATGTTCAATGTATCTTTTATTAATGTTAGTCCAATCTTTAGGATATATTCTTATAAATTCATTAATAAAATCATATCACTAAAACCAACTGGCATACTTAAAGCTAACTTAGGCAGTTTTTCTTCCTTTTTCATTATTATCTGCCCTTTTGATACTCTTTCTCTTCCCATATTTTGAAATAGATTCTTATTTTGATAATTGTCCTAAATGGAGTCATTCAGATTTTCTGTACAATACCTGAAGTTGTTCTTACCCAGTAAGAGGAATAGGTTTGTTCTTTAAGCTATTATACCGTTACTATTTCTTTATTTTTTACCCAATATATACAATTTTTTTTAGGGATTAATTAGATATCAAAGTTTTTCCCTGTGTCAGTGTTATGTCTATCAAACAGTACCTCCCACCAAATCCTCACCTCCTCCCAAATCCCACTCAAAACCCCTAACTTGCCAATCAAACAAAAACCACCTCCGCCCGCACCACCCCCATGGAAGAGCAGCAACCCCCTTTCGAGCCATTTGAAAGAGCAAAGGCAATGGAGACGGCCGGAGCAGATGCGTTTGCGGCTTTCCTGGCTGCCAAGGGGGAACCTGCGCCTGCACCACATGATGCCAACACCATCATCGTTATTGGCAAACACCGCTACTACAACCTGTTCAGTGCTCAACTGGTCTCCTGCGGCCTGAGCAGCAGCGGCGAACCGAAGGCGCCTTTTACTATCCTCAACCCCGTCGACCTGGTGTGGCGCACCGAGAAGCTGGAGGAAGTGAAGTTCTACAACGCCATCACCAAATTCCAGAACTTCTACGAGAAATCGCCTGCCGACCTGGAGGGGTTGCAGGCGCTGGTCCGGAACCCGCTCCGGTACCCCTTCTACCTCCACGACAGCCAGGTATCCGAAAAAATAACATCCCGCGCCATTGCCCCTGTGCCCGTAAGCCAGCCGCAGCTCGATTTTAAGGTGCGGGTGAGTCTGCACGAAGACGTGTTCGGCGTAACAAGCGATTTGTTTATCAATGGCGCCTACACTACCCTCTCCCGCGTCAGCATCCGGTTCGATTACTTCCTGCTCGTGGACGGCAGCTGGTACCTGAGCACGAAGGCAGCGCTGCCGCCCATTATCGCGTATTTTCAGCGGCAGGACAACAACCTGTGGCTGTCGCATGATGCCTTCCTGCAGTTTCAGCAGCAGGTGCTGTCGGAGATGGAAAACCATGTGCCGGTGGCGCATACCTACCAGAAGCCCGTTCGGCGGAAGAACAACGGCTACAACGGTCCGCCCGAAAAACTGCTGTACCTCTTCGACATGGAGAACTACGTGCTGCTGCACCCCTTTATGCGCTATGGCGAGTCGGAGGTGTCGGTGTTTTCGCAGAAGCAGCTGTATGCCCAGGACAAGCGCGGCAAAGTGTTTCCTGTATCGCGCGACGACAGGGCAGAAGAAGCTTTTATCGCGCTGCTCGTGCAGCAGCACTCGACTTTCTGGGAGCAGCTGGAAAACCCGTGGGAGTACTTTTACCTACACAAAACACGTTTCCTTGCGGAGGAGTGGTTCCTGGAAGCCTTCGAGACGCTGCGGGAGCAGGGGGTGCGCATCTACGGGTTTAACGACATCAAAGGCAACAAACTGAACCAGCACAAAGCCCGCATCTCCATTCAGGTAGCCAGCGGCCTGAACTGGTTCAACGCCAACGTGGTGGTGCACTTCGGCCGCAAAAAGGCTCCGCTCAAGCAGCTGCACAAGTCGGTGGCGAACAAAAGCAAATACGTGCTTCTCGACGACGGCACCATGGGCATTATCCCGGAGGAGTGGCTGCAGCGCTTCGAAGGCTATTTCGAGACAGGCGAGGTGACCGACGAAAGCATCCGGATTCCGAAAACGAACTTCGAAGTGCTGGAAGAACTCTACGAAGCGCACATGCTCGACGAGGAGGTACAGCAGGAACTGCACCGCTACCACGCGCAGCTGTCGGCCATTACGGACATTGCGCCCGTACCCGTTCCGGCAGACTTGCAGGCCACACTGCGGCCTTACCAGCTGCAGGGCCTGAGCTGGCTCAACACCCTCGACGACTTCGGCTTCGGCGGCTGTCTCGCCGACGACATGGGGCTGGGCAAAACAGTGCAGCTGATTGCCTTTATGCTCCTGCTGCGCCAGAAGCGCGGCCCGAAAACGCACCTGCTCGTGCTGCCGACTTCGCTCATCCACAATTGGCAGGAGGAGCTGCAACGCTTTGCGCCCTCGCTGCAGGTACACGTGCACCACGGCCCCGACCGGCGCAAATCGGCAGCAGCTTTTGCCGCACACGATGTGGTTATCACGACCTACAACCTCCTGGTGTCGGACATCACCTTCCTGAAGAAGTTCCAGTTCAGCTACGTGTTCCTCGACGAATCGCAGTTCATCAAAAACCCGAATTCACAGCGCTACAAGGCGGCCCGCCTGCTGCAGGCCCGCAACCAAATTGTGCTGTCGGGAACGCCGCTGGAGAACAATACCTTCGATATTTACGCCCAGTTCTCCTTTGCCTGCCCCGGTTTACTCGGCTCGCTGCGGTACTTCCGCCACACCTATGCCGCCTCCATCGACAAGTTTAAAGACCAGCGGAGCGCCCGGGACCTGCAGCGGAAAATCAGCCCCTTCCTCCTGCGCCGCACCAAAGACGAAGTAGCCAAAGAACTGCCCGACAAAGTGGAAACGGTTCTTTACTGCGAGATGGGGGAGGAGCAGCGCAAAATCTACGACGCCTACGAACGCGAATTCCGGGACTACATTTCGGCCAGCGACGAAGAAGAAATCAAGAAGAAACCGATGCACGTGCTGCGCGGCATCACCAAACTGCGCCAGATCTGCAACTCCCCCCTGCTCACCGGCGACGATAAAATTTTCGGAAGCGCTTCTGCCAAAATAGACATGCTCCTGCAGCAAATCAGGAGCGTATCGCGGCACCACAAGGTGCTCGTGTTCTCGCAGTTCGTGTCCATGCTGGAACTGATAAAGCAGGAATTGCAGAAGGAGGAAATTAAATTCGCCTGGCTCACCGGCAGCACCCGCAACCGTGGCGAGGTAGTGCGGCAGTTCCAGGAAGATGTGGAAACGCGCGTATTCCTGGTGAGTTTAAAAGCCGGTGGCACCGGCCTGAACTTAACCGCCGCCGATTACGTGTTCCTCGTAGACCCCTGGTGGAACCCCGCCGTAGAAAACCAGGCCATCGACCGCAGCTACCGCATCGGGCAGGACAAAAAAGTTATCGCCGTACGCCTCATCTGCCCCGACACCGTGGAAGAGAAAATCCAGATCCTGCAGCAAAACAAAGCAACGTTGGCGACCGATTTGGTAAGCACCGAAAACAGTTTTTTCAAGTCAATGACGAAAGAAGATTGGTTGAGATTAACGTAGGGGCAGGCCCATGTGCCTGCCCAATCGTTCCCGAACCATGTCTGCCCAATCGTTCCCGAACCATGTCTGCCCAATCGTTCCCGAACCATGTGCCTGCCCAATCGTTCCCGAATCATGCCTGCCCAATCGTTCCCGAATCAAACACCTGCGACCAAATCCTTCATGTGAATCCGAATCCGCAAATAGGACTTCCTTGCTGAATTTTCCTGAACGTATATTCCTGCACGATTGCCGGTGCATGCTTGTTTACAGATAGGTTCGGGGACGATTGGGCAGGGGTAAACCCTGCCCCTACAATAGTTTGTTCAACTCTTCAATCATGGCGCGGCGGCGGGGGAACTGTTCCTGCAGGTTGCGGGCAACTTGTTTTACCTGTTCCTTGCCCTGCGGAATATCCTGCATCACGCGTTTCATCTGGCCGGCCAGCCTGGCGTAGGCGCTTCTGCCTTCGGCGGCGGCGCCTGAAGCGGCAAAGGCAGGAAGATACATTTCGAGTAGCTCGGCAGGGTAGCGGGAGGCCAGGTACTGGTGGTACCTGAGGGTGGTATCCAGCCTATTCTCTTTTTGCACCAGCACCAGCAGCTTGTCCCAATACCCTTCCTGGATGTAGAGCGGGGCCAGCTCCGGCAGCAGGTTCGGGTGAGGCGATTTAAAGAAGGAATTTTTCTGAGCCTCCCAGGCTGAAGTTATTTTTTTCTTTTTCTCGGATATGAGTTTATCTATTACCGCTTTCCATTCATACGGCGGGAAAGTGGCTTTCCACTGCTTGTAATACTCCTCATGGAAGCCCCGGTCGAAGGCGAACTGGTAGGTGTAGTGGCGTATGGTGGCGGTATCTTGTTCAAGGTAGGCGATGCGCAGCAGCTCCCTTTCCCACTGCGACACCGTGCCCGGGTGGTCTTTGCTTTTCGCAATCGCAATACCTTCGGTTATCAATTTTTTTGCTTCGGCATAATCTTTCGCTTTAATGGCTTTCTCCACTTCCCCCTGCCGCAGTTCTACAATTTCAAGGCTTTGCTGCAGCATTTCTGCCGCCTCGTCTGCTCTTCCGGTATCTGTTAAAAAAGCAATTCTGGCTTTCTGGTAGTACTCTTTCAGGTAACTGTCGTAATAGCCATTCAGTGCTGCAATCCGGGTATCTAAAAAGACCAGGAATTCGCGCTCTTTGTGCAGCTCCTTAGCCAGTTCCTGTAGCATGTCGAACATGTCAGTGCCATAGTCGCCGAAAGCAGCGTATTTTCTGTCAACGACTTCGTTTTTCAAAAACGCGAAAATCTCCTCTTTCAGGTCAGGGGCAGCCAGGTCGGAAGTGGCAACATCGGTTATGAGTTGAATGGCGCTGGAGATGGTACTGCCAATATTACCAGAAGAATCGTCGGTATATTCTGCTACCTGTATCATTTCCTTTAGCACCACAGAGGCTAAAATAAAGGCATCGTGGTAGTTTTGCTTCCGGATAAAGTCGTCGCCGGTAGCCAGTAACTTTTCTACCTCCCGCGACAACGTGTGGGTGGCGCGGTAATCTACATACCCATGGTCGCTGTGTTTTCGGATGATCTTCTGAATCAGGTCAGTATATTTTTCACCTACATCAATGCGGTCGTCTTTATCAGCGAAGTAAAGCTCGAAATCGGTTTTGAAGTCTTTGTTTTTAGAGGCGAAGCGGCGGATGAATTTCTGGTACTCCTGCAGCGTGACCGTTGCGAGCAGGTGGTCGAACACATTACGGGCTGTTTGCTGTTGCTGCCGCCGCTCCTGTACTTTGGCTGGCTTTTTAGTTTCATCGCGCAGGGCATAGAGCACCGCCACCACATGCTTGCAAACTACTCCGTCGTAGGGGCAGTCGCAGGAGTAGTCGGTGATGTCGTTTTTCCCGGAAAGCGTCACTTCTACCTGGTATGTTTCGGTGCCCTCCACATCGGCTAACCACAGCCCCTCTTCCTCCTCCTCCAGCCAGACAACGTTGCCGTGGTTAAAATACTGCTTTCCCCGTTGCAGGATGGTGGTGTCTACCTGCTTTTCGAAATTGTTCAGCGTGAGCATGGTGCTGTGTATAGTATAAAACTTCAACAATGTTTTACTCAGTTGTTCAACCGGAAGTTCAGATGCTGCTGTTATTCTGAAAAAATCTGCTGCACCCGCCACCATTCCCTTACCTGCTCCAGGTTATTCTTTTGTCAACTTTTCCTTGTAAGGCTGTGGTGGCGGGTGCAGAAAGGTTTTTGAGGAACAACCCCGCCAGGTTTAATATTGCCTAATACCCGAAAATCTCCTCCAGCTTCAGCTCCTTTACTTTGCCGTACTTCGCCAGTTCCTTAAAGTTAAGCTTGTCTTTTGAGCCGATAACCAGGATGGCCTGCGGCTGACCTTTTACATACTCTTGCTGAAATACCTGCATCTGGTCGAAGGTCATGCTGTTGGCGCTCTGGTACACATCCTGCCGGATATCGTAATTCAGGCCGAGCTTTTTGGCCCGCTCGTAATCGAACAGCACATTGGCTTTGGTGATGCGCTCTGTGGAGATGCTGTTGCGCAACGAGGCTCTGGCGTTCTCGAAATTGGCATCGGCCAGCGGCATGTCGGTGAGCAGCGTTTGCATACCTGCCATGGCTTCTGATAATTTATCGGCCTGCGCCCCGATGTACGAGAGCAGGTAGTTGGCGCGCTCTTTTTTGGAGGCAGGGCTGTAGTACGAGAAGGTGGAGTAGGCCAAAGCCTTGGATTCGCGCAGCTCCTGGAACACAATGCCACCCATGTACTCGTTGTAGAGCCTCACCACCGGAATGATGTCCTTGTTGTAAGGAACAGACTTGCTCAGGAACAGCATCTCTGCCTGTACCATGTCGTAATTTGTCCAGTAGACGGTATTTCCTTTGATGTCGAGTTCCGGGAAAACCTTTTCGGCAGGCACGGGCTTTAGCTGCGCCGGTACCTGGTGGCCTGCATTCAGGGTGGCTATCAGCTTGTCGGTTTCACGTGGACCGTAATACAGCACGCGGTGTTCATACGTCGGAATGCTTTTGATGATGTTTACCAGTTCCTGCGGCTTCACGGCTTTCAGCTGCTTTTCTGTCAGGATGGTGGTGAATGGGTTTTTGGGACCGTACTTGGCATAGTTTACCATCGCCTGCTGCAGGATCACGCCTTTGTTCTTTTTGGCGTCCTGGCGGGCTTTCAGGATGCCGTCCACCATATCCTTTAGGGCCTGCTGGTCGGGTTTGGGGTTGGCGAGCACGCTTTCGAACAGGGCCAGGCTTTTGTCAAAGTTCTCATCGAGCCCCGTCAGGCTTACGTACACCTGGTCGCCGGACGTAAATACACTGAACGAGGTACCCAGCTTGTAAAACTCTTTCTGCAGTTCTTCGGCTGTGTACTTGTTGTTGCCCAGGTACTTCAGGTAGTTCACGGCCATGCCCAGTTTGGGGTCGTTGTTGCTGCCCATGTCCAGGATGTAATAGAGCTGGAAGAGCGCATTGTCCTTGTTCCTGGTGTACAGCAGCGGGATGTCCTGCTTGAGCTTTGCTTCGGTAATGTCTTTGGTATAATCCAGGAACACCGGCTGTAGCGGCTTTACTTCCCGTGCCATAAATTCCTTGTAGTAATCCGACTGCACGTCGCGGTTTACAGCTACCGGCGTAATCGCTGGCTTCTCCACTTTCTGCGCGTTCGGGTCCTGACCGGTGCGTTTGTAAACGAGCACGTAATTGTTGCTGAAATACTTGTTGGCCACCTCCATTACTTCCTGCTTGGTGATGCCGGCAAATTCGTCGCGGCGGTTCACGAACTTCTGCCAGGGCATTTCATAAATGAAGGCCGTTACAAAAGCATCTGCCCGGTTACTGTTGTTTTCATAAGCTTTCATGGTGTTGATCTTGTCGTTGTTCACGATGGCCTGCAGCAGGTCGTCCTCGAACTGGCCTTTCTTCACCAGCTCCAGTTGCGCCAGCAGCAAGTCCCGCACCTGGTCGAGCGTTTGCCCCTGGCGTGGCATGCCCGTCATCCGGAAGGTGCCGTAGTCTTTCATGGGCGTATCATAAGCATACGACTGCAGCACTTTCTGCTGCTGGTTCAGATTGAGGTCGATGAGGCCTGCCTTTCCGTTATACAGGATGTTGCTGATCATCTCCACCACCAGCGCCTCGCGGGTGTTGATGCCCGGTGTACGGAACGCAATCGAAACGTTTTCAGCATCAGGTCCCAGCACCTCTTTCACAATGGGCTGCTGAATGGGGTGTTCCTGCGCTACCTGAAAATCCGGCACCGACTTGGTCTGCATTTTCCCCCAATGCGCATCTATCAGGCGGATCGTTTCCTCAAAATCGATGTCGCCTGACATGGCAATGGCCATGTTGTTGGGCACATAGTACCTGTCAAAGTAGTTTTTGATTTCGGTGATGGACGGGTTTTTCAGGTGCTCGATGGTGCCGATGGTGGTCTGGGTGCCATACTGGTGGGTAGGGAAGAGCGCTGCATTGATAACCTCGGCCACTTTGCGGGCGTCGCTGTCGAGGGTGCGGTTTTTTTCCTCGTACACCGCCTCCAGTTCCGTGTGAAACAGGCGCGGCACCATCTCCCGGAAGCGGTCGGCTTCCAGCGCCACCCAGCCTTCAAGTTGGTTGCTCGGGATGTCGTTTACGTAAACCGTCTGGTCTACCCAGGTGTAAGCATTGGTTCCTTTGGCGCCTACGGCACTGAGTATTTTATCGTACTCATTGGCTACGGCATTAGTGGCAGCTACTCCAGAAATGCTGTCGATCTGGTGATAGATTTTTTTGCGAAGCGCAGGGTCGGTGGTGTTGCGGTGTTTTTCGTAGAGCGCTTCGATCTTGTCGAGTTCCGCTTTTTCTTTCTGCCAGTCCTGTGTGCCCAGCTCCGTAGTACCTTTAAACACCATGTGCTCCAGGTAGTGTGCAAGCCCGGTGGCCGTGGCCGGGTCGTTTTTGCTGCCTGCCCGCACTGCTATATAGGTCTGGATGCGGGGAGCGTCTTCGTAGTCTGTCAGGTACACCTTCAGCCCGTTATCCAGCGTGTAGATGCGGGCGTTGAGCGGGTCGTTGGGGACGGTTTCGTATGTATACTCTTTCTGACCAGTGGCGGCAGCTGCCGTGGTGTCGGTGGCAGACTGTGCCTGGTAGGTTTCGTTCTTGCACTGTGTCAGCGTGAGGACGCTGGCTAGCAGGAGCAGGGTTGTTTGTTTTTTTAGAAGCATGTTTGTGTAGCGTTAGATGTAGTAGAAGGTAAATAAATGATATATACTGTTACTGGCGCGGGCGTCCTCGCCCGTGTCTACTATTCCGCGGCCTCTGGCCGCCGTAAGTCGCTGGAAGAACAGCTTGTCATCGTTTTTAAAGTTAGCGTCTGGTAAAAAAATTAAAACTATCTTCTGAGATTTCCCTTTGGTACCGCTAAAAGTTTGACAAGACCTACCCATGTGTGCAGCTCCTGCCAGTGTCTGAATGCAGAAGCTGCATGGATAATACGTGTGGTTCACGGCGGCCAGAGGCCGCGGAATAGTAGACACGGGCGAGGACGCCCGCGCCAGTATTTCCACTTTAGCCTGACGGCTATGGTCTTGAAACAAAAAGAACCACAAAAATCAAGTGGCACATCCCGATGCCTATCGGGGAACGTCCAAATCGAGGATCCCTACCCCCAAACTCGCTTGAACGCTCTCTAAATAGGGCCCCTACCCCAAACAAGGTGGGGGTTCAAAAGATGCACCTGGCTCAAGCTGTTGCTCTGTAGCAGTAAACGTAAGATTTGTTTACTAAACAGATGTTGCCTCACCTACATTCGCCGTTGCTGTGTGTTTTCACAGGCAACAGGTGCTGTTGGGTATTTTACTTGGCGCAGATTATCTAATCGTTCTTCCTATTTCAAACCTGCTTTGATTGGTTGTATACAAATATAAACTTTTTCAGGACTTAAAAATCAGTGTCCAGGCCCAGGCGCTGCTTCATATCGACCAAAAGCGGGTATTTCTCAGCCAGGTAGTTGAATTTGTCCTGCGAGGTGTATAGTTTGTTGCCGCTTTCCTGCTGCTCCATTATTTCGGCACGCAACTGGATGCTGCGGTTGTTCAGGCGCTCCTTCAGCTCGGAAAGCAGTTTGGGGCGCAGGCTGGCGAACTGGTCTATCAGCACCGGGTTCTCTACCTGCAGCAGCAGTTCGTTGTTGTCGCTGATGTGGTAGGGGCGGTTCAGGAGGGTGTACTCCATCATGTTCTCCACTTTCTTGCGGCGCAGAATATCGGCCCACACCGTGCGCAGCTTCACCTCATCCACCGGAACCACGGCACCCTGGTACACTTCTTCCTCTTCTTCCACAGCTACTGCCTGCGCGGTGTTGCTGGCTTGCTGTTGCAAATCCTTCAGGCTGGGCAGCTTGCTCAGCTTTTTTGGCGGCGGCATCATAGGAGCTGACCGCTCTTTGTGCTGCACAGGCGCTGCCGTGGCTGTTGGCGGCGACAGGTGTGCATCCGGTGTTACGTGCTGAGGCTTTGGTGGCTGCTGCAGACCTTCGGACGGAACGCTTTTGCCCGGCTGCTGTAACCCTCCCGAAGCTACAGCACCGGTAGAAGGCTGTTGCAAAGCAGCAGAGGGTATGGTGGCACCTGCAGAAGGGGTAGAAGCCGGTGCCGGAGCGCCTACCTTAGCTTTTTTTGGGGCAGCCTCGTTTCCTGCGCCCTCTTGAGCAAAGTTCAGGGCCGCGTTCAGGTGCGCCATCTTCATGAGGCACAGCTCCACGTGCAGGCGCTGGTTTTTGCTGCTCTTGAAATGGGTGTCACAGGTACTCACCAGGTTCAGGCCCGACAGCAGGAACGATACACTGGCCCGGGCTGCCTGATCGGCGTACTTCGCCTTCACGTTATCCGATACCTCCAGCAGCTGCACCGTTGCCTGATCTTTGCACACGAGCAGGCTGCGCAAGTGCTCGCCAATGCCAATGAGGAAGTTATGCGAGTCGAACCCGTTTTTCAGTACCTCGTCGTACAGCAGCAGCGATCCCGACAGGTTCTGCGTGAGCAGGTAATCGGTCAGGCGGATGTAGTAGTCGTAGTCGAGGATGTGCAGGTTATCGACGGTAGCGCGGTAGGTGATGTTGCTACCCGAGAAGGTCACCATTTGGTCGAAAATAGACAACGCATCGCGCAACGCGCCGTCGGCTTTCTGGGCAATCAGGTGCAGCGCGTCCGGCTCGGCCTGTATCGTCTCCTTTTCCGCAATGTTGCCCAAATGGCGCACCATGTCCTCAATCCGGATGCGGTTGAAATCGAATATTTGGCAACGCGACAGGATAGTTGGGATAATCTTGTGGCGCTCCGTAGTCGCCAGGATGAAAATGGCATAGGAAGGCGGCTCCTCCAGCGTCTTCAGGAAAGCATTGAAGGCCTGGTTCGAGAGCATGTGCACCTCGTCTATGATGTAAATCTTGTACTTGCCCGACTGCGGCGCATAGCGCACCTGCTCCACCAGGTTGCGGATGTCTTCCACGGAGTTGTTCGAAGCGGCATCGAGTTCGTGGATGTTAAAGGAACTGTTGGAGTTAAAGCTGCGGCACGATTCACACTCGTTGCAGGCCTCGGCTTCCGGGGTAATGTTCTGGCAGTTGATCGTTTTTGCCAGGATACGGGCACAGGTCGTCTTACCAACCCCACGCGGACCACAGAACAGGAAAGCCTGCGCCAGGTGGTTGCTGCGGATGGCGTTTTTAAGGGTATTCGTTATATGATGCTGCCCCACCACGCTCTCAAACGTAGCAGGACGGTACTTACGCGCTGATACTACAAAATTCTCCATTACTACAAAGATAACGAATCTATAGAAGAGATGGGAGTGCTATTTTTCCGCCGCTTATCCACAGGTTTTAATGTGCTAATGTGGATAATTTGTTAATGTGTTAATGATGGTTAATGTATTGAATTTTAAATATTTGTATGCAGAGGAAGTAGTGGTGGTAATGGTGGCTGGTGGAGTGAAAATTTATGATGTGGAAAACTGTTTATTAGCGCTGTTAATGGTTGTTTGTCCGAATCAGGATTTACAGAATTTCAGGATTTGCAGGATTCAACCATTTAATCATTAACACATGAGCATATTAAACAATTAGCACATTAACTATCGCACCGCCTCATACCCACCCAGCACGCCTCTTTTAGAGAGTACCATTTGCCAGAGCTGATTGTTGCGGGCGCGGAAGGAGCCGGCGCTGGAGAGGAGGTAGTACTTCCACATACGGTAAAAGCGGTCGCCATACGTGTCGCGGAGCTGAGGCCAGTTGCGGTCAAAGTTCTCGAACCAGGCCATAAGGGTGGGGTCGTAGTAAGGGCCGAAATTGTGCAGGTCTTCCAGCACAAAAACATGTTCCATGGCCGAGCCAAGCTGCCTGATGGAGGGCAGCAGGCAGTTTGGAAAAATATACTTATCGGTAAACGGATCCGCAGAGGTCCTGGAGAAGGCATGGCCGATGGTGTGCAGCAAAAACAAGCCATTATCTTCCAGGCAACGGGCAGCTGTTTTGAAGTAAGTGCGGTAATTGCGGTAGCCAACATGTTCAGCCATTCCCACCGATACAATGTGGTCAAACTTTTCGGTCACGTCGCGGTAGTCCTGCAGGCGGAGTTCCACGGGCAGCCCTTTGCATAATTTCCTGCCCAGTTCCACCTGTTCCTGCGAAACGGTTATACCTACAACCGCTGCACCGTACTTTTCGGCGGCGTACTTTGCAAAGCTCCCCCAGCCACAACCTATATCGAGCACCCGTTGCCCTTCCTGCAGGTTCAATTTCCGGCATATCAGGTCCAGCTTGTTTTCCTGGGCCTCGTCGAGGTTAGCGGCATTTTTCCAGTAGCCGCAGCTGTAGGTCATGCGCTTGTCGAGCATGAGCTGGTAGAGCCTGTTGCCAATGTCGTAGTGCCGCCGGGCATTGCGCGTTGCTTTGCCTTTTGCCTGCAAGTTCAGCAGCCTGGCCAGCAGGATATCCAGTAATGTGCGCCAGCCAAAGCGGGCGGCTTTGTAGAGGTCAGCGCGCAGCACCTTGTACACAAACTGATCGAGGTGCCGACTGTCCCACCAGCCGTCCATGTACGACTCGCCCAGCCCCAGCGTTCCCTGCGAGAGCACCCGTTTGTAAAACCTGTCGTCGTGCACCTGCAGGTCCCAGGGTTCCGGACCGTTAATTTTAACATCGGCGGTGGCCAAAATGGCTGCTACTTGCTGGCGTAGATGCTGGTTTTTCATGGTGGCGGTGGTTTTGAAGATGAGACGAATCTTCTGTTTTTGTCTAACTTAAGCTGGTAATAGCGCTAAACGAGCTGCAGCGGGAATGGTTTGAGAATGAGAGTAGTAAGGGGCGAGCCGGACCGGGAGCAATGTTTCTGAAGGAGGCAGTGGTGCTGAAACAGGAAAACGCAGCGTATGGTGGGTGCCGGGTTGCATGAAACTTTTTAACCGGTTAGTTGGTTATTTAGCTGTATGCACGGCATAATGCACGCAAATATTTCGTATGTTCGTGGCATGTTTCTTGAAGTGTATAAAGCAAGAATACGTTCTTTAACTTATGGGGTAGACTGGAATTGACAGCTTGAGCAGATTGCGTGTAAGCATGTCGGGTGATGAACGTACCACCTGTTAAAAATCCGTTCGAACAATAACTGGCGAATATAACTACGCCATGGCTGCCTAATCTAGGTATTAGGTACTAAGCCATAGTCTCGTGCAGGTCTCGTGAAACCGCTTGCACATCAGAGGCTTCGAATCGTTTCACTAGTCTGTGTAAAGGTGCGGTGCACAGGCGAACTTAAGTATCTAAGGAGTGCGCATTAGTTTGGTTTATACTAGCAAGCTCCCGACAATCCGAATAAACCTAAGCATGTAGAAGGCACGACAGTTTCCTTGTCTGGACCAGGGTTCGAATCCCTGCTACTCCACTGGTATCAGTACTAAAAACAACTAAAAGCCTGCAAATTAACTATTTGCAGGCTTTTTTGTTTTAGGGCAACTACCAAAGTATTCAGGTTTTCACGAAGAAAAGGTGAGTAATCTGGTGAGCTTGTTTCAGCTAGAAAATTTACTCACCAGAATGTGCGTAACATGTTGATATACAACGTGTACAGATGCTGTACATCTTGACTACAGGTGACTGCAAAGCTAAATTTGTTTAACTTTTAAGGTTGTCCCGTCCTGAAATAGGTTGACAGCCAACTCAGGAAAAGATGCAAAAAGGTACAGAGAAAAAAAGCAAGCGTACACAGCGGGAAGGGTACGAGGTGATTAAATGCTACAGCCAGGGCATCGCGTGGAGCCCTTCCAGGAAAGCGGGCAGCTATTGTTTTGATGACCTGGGAGCGGAAAGCAGCCTCAGGTACTACGGCAACATGTGCAATGTGATGGGAGAGGTGCTGCTTAGCCGCTACGACCTGTTTGTGTCGCAGGGAGTGAAGACGCATCTGACTACCAACCTGACCAGTTCGGAACTGGAGAAGACCTATGGGAGTCGGGTTAGGTCCCGGATGCGGGAGATGTTTAACCTGGTGTGTTTTGAGAAGGGGGCGAGGGATAAAAGGAGGTAACTTTTTGTCCCCGCCTTATCTCCTAAGGCATGATAAGATCAGTCTTATCGCTCCAGATATCCGATATAGCCTCCAATACAATTGATTATTCTGACCTTATCCTCTTTAAACTTTGCTATACAAAAAAGTTGTGGAACAAGAGAAAACTGTAACATAGTATACAGAAGAAAATAGAACTTATAATACTTTACAAAGTTCAATTTTAGACCTGCTCAAACTGGTCAATTCAGACATTTGCCGAAAGCTATTGCTTATCTGTTGGAGCATAGTGACAGTGTCATCAAACATGAAGATAGCAACTACACTTCCTCCCATACTACTTCTCTTCCACTAAACCGTCTGTGATGAATTGTTCATGAAGCAGAACGTTCTGTTGCATGCCCTCACAATCATTAGTTAGCGTGCTCTCCTGGCGGATATAAAAATGTTGGCAAATTTAAGCAGAAACGCAGTTTTTAAAGGAGTGAACTATTCTTCCCTCTTTCTTGAACGATTCTACGCCCTGCTAAATGTAGAGTAATAACTAATATTGATGAACCCAATGCTAAAAACGGATTACATGTTTTAAGTAAGATTTAATTAGAAGAACTTCATATTAAAAGCTAATAAAAAGTAGTCTGGCCTTAAGCGCTTAAACATAAATCCTTCTTAGTACAAGATTCTGAAAATATCCTGTTAAGAAGAGCTAAGTTCATTCTAAACATTCTCATAGAGCACAATGCTTTTTGACACAAATAATTCAGGAGCTAAAGAAAGCTTCTGAGTTAGCATAGAGATGAAAAATGGCTTGGTAACAGGCGCGCTGACATGCTGAAAGCCTAATATTGTTGATTCTGAAAAAAAAGAAAAATTCGTGGATTAAATATGACTGAGTAATGAATAGTATTAAAAAATAAATTTCTAAAGCATGAAGAAAATTATACCATTTCATTCACAATTTCTTACCCATATTTCCCTTCAGGTGCATGACCCTCCTGACTCTTTATGTAAAACGAACTAACATAAGTTTTTGCTCATAAATCACTTAATGGGCTGTCTAAAAAAGCTTCTAACCTTTTATTCTTAATTTATAATAACTTATGATAACTTCATTACTAAAAAGTAAGTGGGGGGTCCTGTTTTGTGCCAGTATGCTTTATCATGGGAATGCTCTTTCCTATGATAATACGCACAAGATGGATATCTCCTCAAATGCGGCATACCGAAATGGCGGTAATAGCAGGCCGGAAGAAGATATTTTCAAAATTAAACCCGCTCAGAACCAAACCAAAAAGCAGGTAAGAGGAACCATTAGTGATGAAACCGGGCCTATACCTGGTGCAGCAGTATTTCTTAAAAGCAATCCAAGCGTTGGTACTGCCACCGACATGGATGGTAAATTTGTGCTGGAAGTACCCGAAGGGGATGTTGTGTTGGTGGTGAAAAGTGTGGGGTATGAGCAAATGGAAATTCGTACAGGAGGTAAAACTGTATTAGCACCAATAGTCCTTACTACTTCAGCCAAAGTGCTCGACGAAGCGGTAGTAGTGGCGTTTGGTGTTCAGAAGAAAGAATCTGTAGTTAGCTCTATCACAACCATTAGGCCCACAGAACTGAAGGTGCCTTCGAGTAACTTAACGACTGCCCTTGCAGGTCGGTTGGCAGGTGTTATTGCCTACCAGCGTAGTGGTGAGCCAGGTCGCGATAATGCCGAATTCTTCATTCGTGGGGCAACTACTTTCGGTTACAAAATGGATCCGCTGATCCTGATCGATAACATGGAGTATACCACCACCGATCTTGCCCGTTTAACGCCGGATGATATCGAAAGCTTTTCTATTCTGAAAGATGCTTCTGCCAATGCGCTTTATGGTGCACGGGGTGCAAATGGTGTAATTCTGATCACGACCAAACAGGGTAAAGAAGGCAAGCCGAAAATTAACCTGCGCTTCGAGAACTCCTTATCTACTCCTACCCGCCAAGTAGAATTGGCCGATCCTATCACTTATATGGAGCTGCATAACCAAGCTTGGACTACGCGGAATCCTTATGAGGCTCCTCCCTATACGCAAAGCAAAATTGATAATACCAAATCTGGTATTAATCCGGTTGCATTCCCTGCTGTAGACTGGCAAAATGAACTGTTAAGGCAACAGGTAATGAACCAGCGCTTTAACTTTAACATGAGTGGAGGGGGGAAAATTGCAACCTATTATGTAGCCGGTGCGCTGAATAAAGACAATGGTAATCTTAAAGTTGATAACCGTAATAACTTCAACAATAACATCGACCTTAAGAACTACAACCTGCGATCCAATGTGCAGATAAATGTAGCAAAAGGAACTAGGCTAGGCGTACGCTTAAATGGAAACTTTGATGATTATACCGGGCCAATCGATGGCGGTACAGGTATATACAATAAAATAATGCGAACAAGCCCTGTATTGTTTAGACCATATTATGATTATAATGAAGAATCAGGTGGAACCTCCAAGCACATCATGTTTGGTAATTCAAGCGATGGCAAATTCCTGAATCCTTATGCTGATATGGTGAAGGGATACAAAGAAGAATCAAGATCATTGATGGTGGCACAAATTGAGTTAGATCAGGATCTGGCATTTATAACTCCAGGTCTTAAGCTAAACGCGATGACTAACGTGAATCGTAAATCAAATTTTGACTTAGTCCGTTCATTCGTTCCATTCCTCTACAGTGCCGGCAGTTATGATAAAGTGAATAATACTTATCGATTAAGGTTAATTAATGAAGGACCACCGAACCAAGGCGGAGGAACGGATTATCTGGAATATGATGAGGGCAATGGCAGTAAGAATGTTGACGCAGTGTTTCATTTTCAGTCTGCTTTAAATTATAGCCGCACCATCAATGAGAAACACTCGCTTGGCGGTACCACCGTGTTGCTCATGAACTCCAGGCTCACTCCTAATGCAAAAACGCTGCAGGCATCTTTGCCGGCTCGTAACTTTGGTATATCCGGAAGGTTTACATATGGATATGATAACCGTTATTTTGCCGAATTCAACTTCGGGTACAATGGTTCAGAGCGTTTTAATAAAGCAGAGCGCTTTGGCTTCTTTCCTTCTGCAGGGGTAGCATGGCAGATTTCCAATGAGAAGTTCTTTGAGCCACTCCGTTACACAGTTCACAACCTGAAAATAAGAGGTAACTACGGCCTGGTAGGAAACGATGCTATCGGTACTGCAGACGAAAGGTTCTTCTATCTGTCTGAAGTTAACATGGACAACAGCTCGTACGGAGCAACATTCGGTACTTTCGGTGGTTATTCCAGAAATGGTATTTCTGTAAACCGATATGCTAATCCTTTGGTAACATGGGAAACAGCTGCAAACTCTACTATCGGTCTGGAAATAGGTCTGTGGAATAAACTGGACATTATTGCAGAGTACTTTCATGAAGAGCGATCTAATATCCTGATGACCAGATCATCAATCCCGCAGACACTGGGCTTGCAAAGTATCCCTAAAGCCAATGTGGGAAAAGCCAGATCAAGATCTTATGAATTGCAGCTAAACTACAATGAAGCTATCGGTAATGATATTGTCATTTCCATGCGCGGTAACTTTACCTTTGCCCGAAACATATTCAAGCATTACGAAGAACCTGCTTACAATGAACCATGGCTATATAAGGTAGGGCATTCTACATCACAGCAGTGGGGTTATATAGCCGAACGTTTATTTGTGGATGATGAAGAAGTAAGAAGCTCTCCAACACAAGCTTTTGGTAATCAACCTACCTTGGGAGGTGACATCAAATTCAAAGATATTAACGGTGACGGAGTAATAACATCACTGGACCAGGTGCCAATTGGTTTCCCCACCCGGCCTGAGATTGTTTACGGATTCGGTCCTGCTATATCTTACAAAAACTTCGACATTAATTTCTTCATGCAAGGTTCAGCCAGATCATCCTTCTGGATAGATCCTGTAGCCACTGCCCCCTTTGTAGATCCGGTGGGAAATTCAAATGTCAGACTTCAGAATCAACTACTGCAGGCGTATGCAGACAACCATTGGTCTGAGGAGAACAGAGATTTATATGCCCTTTGGCCACGCCTGAGCGCAAACCCGATGGCAGGAACGAACAATGCCCAGCGTAGCACCTGGTTTATGCGCGACGGCTCATTCCTGCGCTTAAAACAAGTAGAGGCTGGTTATACCTTCCCTAAAAGGATTACAGATAAATTCAAAATGACCAACTTAAGAATTTACGGCACTGCCACCAACCTGCTCACCTTTAGCAAATTTAAGTTATGGGATGTAGAGATGGCCGGTAATGGCTTAGGGTATCCTGTACAAAGGGTATTAAACCTCGGTTTGATGGTAGGATTTTAAAAGAAATTTTATGAAAAGAATTACTAAAATTACACTGGTACTTGCGTTTTTAGGTGTAACATCCTCTTGTGATAAATACCTGGATGTTATCCCGGATAACGTACCCACTATCGATAATGCCTTTAATTTAAGGGCTTCTGCTGAAAGGTATTTATTTACCTGTTACTCTTACATGCCCCGTCACGGGCACTTCAATACGAATCCTGCATTTCATGCAGCAGATGAGGTGTGGCATGCTACTCCCCCAATGGATGTGAACACTGATATCTACAGTATCGCACAGGGGCTACAGAACGTGTCGAACCCATTCGGCAACTACTGGAGTGGTGAAAGGCAGGGCAGACCTCTGTTCCAGGGGCTCCGCGACTGCAATATTTTTCTGGAAAACATAGGCAAAGTAGACGAGAAAGAACTGCAACCCTGGGAAAGAGAGAGATGGAAAGCGGAAGTTAAATTCCTGAAAGCCTATTATCATTTCTATTTAATGCGGATGTATGGTCCAATTCCGATAATCAGGGAAAACCTGCCCATTTCGGCAAGCCCGGAAGAGGTAAAAGTCTACCGGGAGCCGGTAGATGAAGTGGTGAAATACATCGTGGAACTACTGGACGAGATATATGCAAGCGAAAGTTTGCCGGAGTCTTTAGCAGGTACAGAAACTTCTGAATACGGAAGAATTACAAGACCTATTGTGTTGGCTCTAAAAGCAAAGGTGTTGGTAACAGCCGCAAGTCCTTTATTTAATGGCAATCCGGAGTATGGCAATTTAAAAGATAACCGGGGAGTGCAGCTTTTTAATCCTGTTTATCAACAGAAAAAATGGGAAGATGCTGCGGCAGCCTGCAAGGAAGCCATCGATTATTGCCATGCACAAGGCTACAGGTTACATACTTTCCCGGGAGCCAATAGCTATGTGCTTAATGACACGATTAAAACACAGCTCGATTTCCGGACAGCGTTAACTACCAGAGAAAATAATCCGGAAGTCATCTGGGCGAATACCATCAGTCGTGCTGATGTGAACATGCAGCGTTGGTCTATGCCTATCATCGGGCCTAATGCAACCAGCGGTTCGGGGCCAAAAGGTATACTGGGGCCAACCCTGAAAATGGCAGAAATGTTCTATACCGACAAAGGTTTGCCAATTACCCACGACAAGACCTGGGAATTTAACGAGCGTTATGCACTTAAAACTTCCGAAGATGAAAATAAATACCATGTGAAGTTAGGCGAAGAGACTGTAAAGCTTCACTTCAACAGGGAGGAACGCTTTTACGCCAGTATTGGGTTTGACAGGGGCATCTGGTATGGCAATTGGCAAAACAATTATGATGTTACAAAACCGCTGCTTTATGTGCAGGGCCGAAAAGGAGAAATCTCTGCAAGGCAGGGTATCAGTAATTTCTCTGCCACCAGTTATTACATTAAAAAGCTGGTAAACATCGAAACCTTTGCTGCTGCTAATGATGGTAACATAACCAGTAACATACAAACTTATCCATGGCCGGAATTTAGGCTGGCAGATTTGTACCTGATGTATTCCGAAGCCTTGAATGAGGTAAATGGCTATAGCACAGAAACAACCGAATGGATAAACCGTGTGCGCGAACGAGCCGGTGTGCCATCAGTTGAGGAGGCCTGGGACCAGTATTCCATACAGCCGGGTTATTACAAATCCAAAGAAAACTTAAGAGAAATAATTCAGCAGGAGCGTGCTATTGAACTTATGTTTGAAGGACACAGAGCCTGGGACCTGAGAAGATGGAAAAAAGCGCATCAGGCCTTAAACCAGCCTGTTAGAGGTTGGGATATTCTTCAGGAGAATGCTACTGCTTTCTACAGGCCTGTGCTGCTTTATAACCAGCGCTTTACCATGAATCAGTATTTGTGGCCGATAAAGCTTGAAGAAATGCAGAAGAATACGAACCTGGTACAAAACCCGGGATGGTAGTTGTAAAAATTTAATTTGACACAGATGAAAAATATAAAGTTTATTTTGTCACTCTTCTTGCTTGCGTCCATAACCTTTTATGGATGTGAGGAGGAATTCATGGAACCTCTTGATAAAGATGGTACTACCACACTTGGCAAAGCCCCTGGCCCAATCTCAGAACCGATTGTGGAAAATACTTCCGGTGGAGCCAAGATCACCTATGCTTTGCCTAATGATCCCAGCCTGCTTTATGTGAAGGCTGTCTATGAGAGGAACGGTAAAACCGTAGAATCAAAGGCTTCTTATTTCAGAAACT
This sequence comes from Botryobacter ruber, assembly GCF_003347595.2. Taxonomy (GTDB): domain Bacteria; phylum Bacteroidota; class Bacteroidia; order Cytophagales; family Hymenobacteraceae; genus Pontibacter; species Pontibacter ruber_A. The sequence continues at coordinate 52,709 of NZ_QCZK02000029.1, forward strand.
TTCTTTATGTGGAAGGATTAGGCGATACCAATCCACGAGAGGTGAAACTGTATGCTGTAAGCCGTGCGGAGAAAGCCTCTTCGCCCATATCTGTTACTGTTACTCCTTTAACTCCACCACATAAAACTGTGTTGTCATCACTAGACATCAGGGAGTCTTTTGGTGGTATGGTCGTAGATTTTCTGAATCCCGCTTCAACAGTTGAAAAGGTTAATGATGTTGTTATCCAGGTACTAAGATGGGATACGGCGCTTAATGAATGGACCGAGGTAGATGCTCATTATACGGGTTTGCCTGATGGCCGTTTTTCTGTACGTGGTCTTGAAGCAGTGGAGACTAAGTTCGGCTTCTTTGTAAGAGATAAATGGGGAAATTATTCAGATACACTTGAACAGGTGATGACCCCGATATACGAGGAAGAAATTGACGGTACAAAATTCTCTTATGAGAGAGGTAAACATCCAGTTCCTCAGGTTTCACCACTTCCTATTGGTGGCACACCGGTAGCGGAGCCTGGTAACCTTGGCTCATGGCCCTTTGACAGAATGTTTGACGGGAATATCGGAAATAATGGCTTCCACTCTAATGAAAGAAATCCGCAGCCAGCCTGGTTTGCATTTGATATGAAGCAGCCTATTCGTTTAAGCCGCTATAAGGTATGGCAGCGTATGCACGACAATAACAGTACTTACTTCTATAATCATGGCAACCCGCATGAATGGGAATTATGGGGCACTAATACACCAGACGACCCTACAAGTTGGGTAAGACTGGACCACCAGATTATGGTGAAGCCTTCAGGTCTGCCTTTAGGACAACTAAGTACTGATGATGTGGAAATAGCACGTTCAGGGCATGAATACGAGTTTCCGCTCGATGTGCCTGCTGTACGGTACATTGCCTGGAAGCATATTGACAGCTGGTCTGCTGTAGGAGGCGCTACTGGTCACCTTCATATTTCAGAATTAAGATTCTGGGGCCAAAAACAATAACGTCAACTAAAAAGGAACTTATTATGAAGATTAGCCAATATTTAAAAAGTAGTTTTATTCTTTTTTTCGCAGGAGGCCTTCTGGCTTCCTGCGAATTAGACCCTGCCCACGAGGAATTCCTCAATAGGGATGAGGTTGTTTATGTAGGGAAGCCTGAAGCATTGACGTCCTATGCCGGTAACCACAGAAATAAGCTCAGCTGGCTTTTGGTATCTGATACAAAAATCAATAAAGCCAAAATTTACTGGAACAATCCGGCTCTGGCAGAAGGTGACACTCCTATTGAAGGTCAGCGTAACCCCGGTAGGGACTCTCTTATAATAGACATTGACAGAACCGCCGGAACTCAGGCAATGGACATTGTAATTGACAGGCTGAGAGAGGGCGTTTATACTTTCGAAGTTTATACTTTCGATAAGGATAAAAATTCTTCTATCAGAACAGAGGCTATAGGAGAAGTTTATGGCAATACCTACCAAAGTTCTATATCGAACAGACCATTAAACAGAGCCGAGTATTTTCCTAAAACAAAGAAAGTAGCCCTTAGCTGGTTTGGTGTATCGCAGCAGGCAGTGATTATGGATGTAGAGTATACGGATATTTCGGGTGCGCAAAAAACGATGCATATCACAAAGGTTCCTGATCCGAAAGACTCCAGAAAACCCCACCTTTTTGTGGAATCAGATACCATTCCCAATTTTAAAGCGGGTACTACGTTCAGGTTCAGAACAGGGTATTTGCCTGCTCCTGCTGCAATTGATACCTTCTATACTGCTTATACTGAGGTAGAAACGGAAGAGCCTTACGAAGAGCCTCCAGTACCTGAAAACCTTGCCTTAGGAAAAAATGTTGAGAAGAGTAGCGATAGCAGCTCAGGCCGTGCATCGAATATAGTGGATGGCGATCGTACTTCCATGTGGCAACCATTAAGCGGAGATCGTTCTGATCTGAATACCTGGGTATCCATAGATCTAGAGACCCCACAGGAGTTTAATGAAATTGTTTTATTTTACTCAAAAGATCCACATAGGGTAACAGCATACGAAATTCTGTATTCGGATGATAACGAGAACTGGCAGGTTGCTTATGCAAAAGCTTCTGCTGCGACAAGTGAAGAGCTAATACAGTTTCCTAAAATAACAGCTCGTTATGTAAAGTTGAGCCAAACATTAGACAGTTCAGGTGCAAACGTAAACCTTGCTGAATTCGAGGTTTGGAATAAGTAATACCTGCAGAATCTTATAAGTAAATTTTTTGCATACTACTTAAAAGGCCATAAAATCCTGAAACAGTAATTTGGGTTTTATGGCCTTTTTATCTCAGAAGAGCTTTGCTACTAATTCAGATATGATACGATATTTCATACTTCTAGCAGCCATCATCATTTTATCGCAAGGTTGCGGCGAAAAAGAACTCGATGCTATCGATGAAAAGGAAACATCTGTTTCGATAGAGAAAGTATCCTCCATCAGTACATTTCCGGGGAAAAACAGGGTGAAAGTGATCTGGAAAGTCGCTGATAATCCTGCCATCAAAAAATGCAGGGTTTACTGGGATGATGACCAGAAATGGATAGAAGTGCCTATAACTCCGGGAAATGTTAATTTAGAAGCAGTCATACCTGACCTGGAGGAAAAGAACCATACCTTTTCTGTTTATGCTTACGACGACAAGGGAAATGCTTCGCCTAAAGTAATTACTAACGGACGCGCATACGGGAACGAGTACCAAAATACACTTACAAACAGGCCCCTGAAAAAAGCGGTATTCAGAGAGCAGACACCTGAGGCCTATATTGAATGGGACAATGCAGCAGCCGGAACCCTGGGCCTGCAAGTGAAATATTTAAGTTCAGAAGCAAATGAACAAAGCTTATATATTCCTTATTCTGCTCTAAATACTTCTTTAGCCAATTTTACACCAGGCGAATCGTTTTCTTACCGTACCTTATATGTACCAACCGTATCTTCTATAGATACCTTTTATACCGCCTACGAAAGCATAAAAGTAGACCCGCTGCCCGTAGATAATTTAAGCAACTACAGCACCTTAGTAACATTAAACGCCAGTGGAGCCGGCAATGTGTACGAGCAGTTTAAGACTGCCTGGGGTAGCAATGCCGAGGAAACGCCCGATTGCAGGCATCCGCAGTTCGGACAGCATATCTCTGAAGAACACAACAGTGAATTAAATAAATACGTGTTTTCATTTTATGCCCATGTTACACCCGACGACGACCGTTGCAGTGCCACCGACAGGCAGCGTACAGAAGTAAAAACCCACAGCCCATCGAGAAGTACCGTTAAAGCTTTTCTGAATGACGAAATGGTGTTCCGGTGGAAGTTCAAGCTTGCAGCAGGTTTTCAGCCCTCTTCCGGCTTCACGCACATTCACCAGATTAAAGCAGGCGATGGTACAAACGATGGCTCTCCACTGATTACCATCACGCCCCGGTATGGAAATCCGAATAAGCTGGAAATTATTCACACCGGCAACACCAGCGGCACGACACAGGGAAAAGTTAGAATTGTTAATCTGGCTCCTTTTGAAGGAGAGTGGATTGAAGCAACCGAGAAAATGAAATTCAGCTCAAACGGAACCTATGAACTGGTTTTGAAAAGGGTAAGCGATGGAGAGGTGCTATTGACCTACAACAGCAGCAATATGGACTTCTGGCGAACAGCAGCAACCTTTATCAGGCCGAAGTGGGGGATCTACAGGAGCCTGAGTAACCAGGAGCGCCTGCGTGACGAGAAGGTGCTGTTTGCTGATTTTGAAATCGGGAAAAAGTAAGGCTGTCACTGTTGTGTCACCCAAAAAATCCTTTTAATAGCTACTGTTTTTAAATCAGGTGCAGTGGCTTTGGTGGCTGGTACAGCAGAAATATTGCTTGGTAACAGGTGCTGTGAAAGAAAACAGGAGTTAATGAGTATCTCTCCTGATAAAAATATTTTCGGGAGGTGCCATTAGAACAAGCACCTCCCGTTCGTTTTTGTTGCCTACAGGTTTTAGCGTAACATAAAGAGCCTTTTCAACACAGAGGAGGCTCAGTTTATGTACATGTCTCCCTTAATGACTCGTCTGATTCGGATCGCTAAACAAGCAAAAGTTATTAATAACCTCACAATTGTTCGTAAGTAAAATAGCATTTTTAAACAATGCATTTTTGTTTTTCTCCTGCCATAGGGTTGTATCCCCTGTTTGAACTATTATTCCCCCTTTCTTGAACGATTTTACGCACTGCTCCGGGGGGGGGAATTTCTAATATTGAAAAACCCGGAACAAAATCAGAAGAATGATACGGGAGAAATAAGATTCCTTAAAGTTTGGTAAATAGCGTTTTGTGTATGTGTAGTGTTTTTTATAAGTAGTGGTATTGTTGTTTGTTGTTTTAAGTGTTTTTGATGAGTTGCTCCCCGATTTCCCCGATTGCCCCCCTGCACAGGATTAAGATATTTCCGGGGAAAAACACGCCGATAGAGTTTGCAATTAATAGTGTTTATTTATTTTAATTACTAAAAATTAAGTTACATGAAAGAAAGAATACAAAATCCACTGGTAAGGGTTTTACGACATTTACTTTGTGGTCTGGTTCTGATGCTCTGTTCTTTTACAATGGTATTAGCACAGGATGTAAGAGGAAAAGTAGTAGATGATAAAGGGGATGGTCTTCCCGGTGTGACCGTGTTAGTAAAAGGAACCGGGAACGGTACCGTTACCGATATAGAGGGAAATTATTCCCTTGCAGCCAGAGAAGATGCTGTACTTGTATTCACTTTTGTTGGGTATAATGCACAGGAAGTACCGGTGGGTAAGCGGGCGTTAATAAATGTAACCCTAACGCCTGACCAGAAGCAGCTCGAAGAGGTGGTGGTTACAGGATATCGTACACAAGCCCGTGGAACTGTAACAGGATCTGTTGCTGCTGTTAATAGTAAGGAGTTTCAGGATGTACCGGTGGATAACCTTTCCAATGCGCTGGCAGGCAGGTTATCCGGAGTGACAATAACACAGGGTGCCGGTACACCTGGCATGGAATCCTCAATCCGTGTCCGAGCCCAGGGTACTTTCAATAATGCTGACCCTTTATATGTGATTGACGGCATTGTGAGCGATAAGTTTGCTTTTGACGCGTTGAGTCCGAATGTGGTCGAAAACATCTCAGTACTGAAAGACGGAGCTTCTGCTGCAATATATGGTTCACGGGCAGCCAATGGCGTTGTACTTGTAACCACAAAAAGAGGAGCTGACGGAGCTCCAAGATTTTCTTACAGCGGTACAGTAGGGGTACAGACACCAACGAAAATCCCCGAAACACTGAATGCTTATGAGCATGCCTCTCAGATAAACCATCAGTTGCGCTATAATAATATACCTGAGTCTAATTCGAAATATTATACGCAGGACGAGCTGGAATATTTTAAGAACAACTCCTGGAATTGGGTGGACGAGATGTGGCGGGATCCAATATCTACGCAGCATACTTTGGATGTAAGAGGCGGTTCCGACAAGGTGCGTTATTTTATGGGTGGCTCTTATAATTACGCTACCGGCTCTTTCGATAACTTAGATTATAAGAAGCTTACCTTAAGAGGGAACATAGATGTTTCTGTAACAAAGAATCTGAAAGTTTCGCTCGATTTTAATGCTGACAGACGAAATACCAATGGCCCTAGCTGGCAGGCAGGTAACTGGCGGCAGGAAGACCTGTACAAGGCTTTGTTAGTAAGGCCTAGCCTAGTGCCTCCTTACATAAATGGGCAACCGGTGGGTAACTGGGTAGAATGGCATCCGGGTGTAGTGATCGACAGAAGCAAGGCAGGATATATTGAGAACGAGTGGACCGGGATGAACGCTATTGTTTCCTTAAATTATAAGGTTCCTTTTGTTGAGGGGTTAGGATTGAAGACATCAATAAACGGGTATAAGCGTGATAGGTACAATAAGCAGTTCAACCTGCCGTATGATATGACCGTTTTTAATACGCTTGGCGAGCATAACCATATTGTGGGAGATGTGCCGGTAGATTCCAAAACACGTGCAGCTCAGGAATTCCTGCAGTCACGCTACGACAAAATGGAGCGCTACCAGTTTAATACGCAACTTAATTATCAGCGAAGCTTTGGTGACCATAATCTGGATGGATTGCTGGTATACGAGCAGGCAGAACAGGATGATACCTGGTTTAATGGCCGTAGAGACGAATTCCTATCTCCTGCCGTAGACCAATTTGTAGCAGGCGGTACTGTGAATTCCCAGGTAGATGGTAGGCAGTCACAATCAGCACGAATTTCCTATGTAGGTTTAGTTGGCTATAACTATGCTCAGAAATACCTGCTTGAAGCATCCTTCCGCTACGATGGGTCGGTGATTTTTGCACCTGAAAGGCGATGGGGCTTCTTCCCTTCTGCATCAGCCGGTTGGAGAGTTTCTGAAGAATCATTTTTTAGAGACAATGTAGGCTTTATCAACGATCTGAAACTAAGAGCATCTGTAGGCATGCTGGGTAACGACAACGTTGGTGATTTTCAATGGCAGCAGTCTTTCTCTATACCGGACGGGGCAATTTTCGATAATCCAACCCGCGGACTGCAACCTGGAGTTCTTGCTAACAGAAATATTACCTGGGAAAAATCGCTCTCCTATAATGCCGGTATAGATACCCGGTTCCTGAACAACAAATTGAATCTGAAACTGGATGCTTTCTACCGTAATACCTATGATATCCTCGGATCCAGACAACTGAGTATTCCAAGTACTTTTGGAGCAAATATGCCTGATGAAAACTACCAAGAAGTAGATTCTCGTGGATTTGAAATTGAATTAGGGTATAACAACAAATTTGGAGCTGGTAAAAATACAGTTAACTACTTTGTGCGAGGCAACTTTGGCTATGCCACAAACGAAGTTATCAAATATGATCAGGGCGAGAATACAAGACCTTATCAGTCTGTAATCGGCCGTCCTATTGGCGGCATCAGGGGGTATGTTGCCACTGATATTATCCGAACACAAGATGACCTGGATGCCCTCCCAAGCGGGTACACGATTTTAGGGGCGCAGCCTCAGTTAGGGATGCTGAATTACAAAGATCTCCGCGGACCAAACTCTGATGAGCCTGATGGCAGAATTACCTCCGATGATATGGAGTTTATCGCTGATTATAGAGTCCCTCCTATGAATTTTGGTTTTTCCCTTGGTGCATCCTGGAGGTCGCTCAGCATTGATGCACTGTTCCAGGGCGTGGCAGGAAGCTATGCCATGCTCTCCACTGTAGGAAGAGATATACAAGCCAGAACAGAAGAGTCTTCTATGGCCTACTGGGCCGATAGCTGGTCGCCGGAAAACCCGGATGGTCAATATCCTGGCTACAGGGGGGGCGGCTACCGCACACGTTTTCCTGAATCTACCTTCTGGCTGCAGGACCTCTCGTTTATGCGATTGAAAAACCTGACTATTTCTTACAGTCTGCCGAAAAAGCTCACCCAGGGTCTCAAGATAGAGAATACCAGAGTGTTCTTTAATGGAACAAACCTGCTTACGTTGTATAGCGGTACCAAGCTCTATGATCCGGAAATAAATACTATTAATTCATACCCAATGATGAAAAATTATTCCATTGGATTGAATATTGTTCTATAACTAAAAGTTTGTATCATGAAATTTTCAAAGTTTATAGCGATTGTTCTCTTAGGCTGCACGTTGGGCAGTTGTGAAGATATATTAGATAAAAATAACCTGGGTGCTGTAAATGAAGGGTTAGTGTGGAATGACCTTGATTTGGCTACAGCCTATGTAAATAGAATATATGCCCAAAACTTGCCCGAGTGGAGCACGGAGTGGACTAATTATTCCGATGAATCTGACGGAGGAGGAAGTTTTATGTATGGGCAATTAACGGAAAACTCAGTTAACTATTGGCCATACGACGATATCAGAAATATCAATATTTTGTTGGCTAATATTGATCAGGGTAGTCTGAAAGATGTTGAAAAAAAGAAGCTGAAAGGTGAGGCGCTTTTCTTCCGGGCGTGGCGTTACTTTGAGCTGGTAAAGCGCTATGGAGGTGTACCTCTAATTCTGGAACCCCAGCAATTAACAGATGATCTGTTGGTGAAGAGAAGTTCTACATCGGCCTGTATCCAGCAGATTATCGCTGATCTGGATAATGCGATTGATTATTTGCCGGAAGTTGCTGTTGGAACCAAAGGAAATGACGGGCATGTACATAAAGGAACGGCCATGGCAGTAAAAGGACGGGTGTTATTATATTATGCCAGTCCGCAGTTTGATCCGAGTCAGAATACAAGTGGCCGCTGGCAGGCAGCCTACGATGCCAATAAGGCCGCAAAAGAATTCCTAGAGTCGCAAGGCTTTGGTCTGAACCCGAATTTTGCCAACATCTGGTTCAATGAGATGAATAAAGAAGCTATCTTTGTTCGGCGATACCAGTTTGCGCCCGGTAACTCAGTTAGCTCTAATAATTGGGCTGCTGCCACGCGTCCTCTGGACGAATCCCAAAACGCTACGGGAGGGAACCGTCCTGTTCTGGAGATGGTTAATGCTTTTCCTATGAAAGATGGCAAACCGATCGGAGACCCCAATTCAGCTTATCAGTATGATGCTGATTACTTGTGGAAGAACAGGGATCCACGTTTAACCCAGACTATAGCGTATAATGGGGCACTATGGGAATTGAGTGGTAAAACGGGTCGAATACAATGGACTTATGTTGGAGGTGAGCAGAACAACCCTACGCAAACCGGATTTTATACCCGAAAGGCTATCGATGAAAGCCAAAAACCAAGCGATGCCCTCAATAGCAGCACCGATTGGATAGAACTTCGCTTTGCGGAGGTATTGCTGAATTATGCTGAGGCAGCCAACGAGATCGGTAAGACTGATGAGGCCTATCAGGCATTAACAGCTATCAGAAGCCGGGCCGGTATTGATCCGGGTGCTAATAACCTTTATGGTTTGGAGCCGGGCATGAATAAGAGTCAAATGCGTGAAGCTATCATGTTGGAGCGTAAGCTAGAATTGGCTTTCGAAGGCAAGCGCTTCTGGGACCTTCGCAGACGCAGGATGTTTGAAAGCGAACTGAATGGAACACGGCGGCACGGCTATACCATTGAGTTAAAAGTTCCGGTAGATGAATGGAATAAAAAGAGAGCCTCCATGAATTCACAGGACCTGATTAACCACCTGAATGAAAATTATTCAAATTACTTCGAGCATCAGGAGAGAGTAGTGGATACACAATTTGACATCAACTGGAAGGATAATTATTACTTTTTTGCTATTCCTTCAAGCCATCTGCAGTTAAACAGTAATTTAGAGCAGACCCAGGGCTGGGCTGGAGGTAGCTTTGATCCATTAAAGTGATAAACCGGATCAGGTAACTCACAGGAGCCTAGTAACCAAACAAAGGCCATATATTCTTAAAGCAATTGCTTCAGGAATGTATGGCCTTTCGTTTTTAAGCATTAAATTGTCATGAATAAAGTATGTACTTCTACACCCTATGAAAATAAAGAATTCATTACTCCTAAAGGTTTTAACGGTAGCTGCTGGACTTGCCCTGGTGCTGCCAGCCCTGCAGGCGCAGACGGGCACAGATGCTCCTAAGCCCAATGCCGGCTTACTGCTGCCTGAAAATTTCCAGGCTACCATGTTGGCTGATAATCTGGGAAGAACACGCCACCTAGTCGTTACCCCGAATAACATGATCTATGTTCGGTTGGCGAGACTGAAAGATGGAAAAGGAACCCTGCTGCTGGAGCAGTACAACAATACAGCCACCGTAAAATCAAGCTTTGGTGATTTTGGCGGAACAGGTATTTTCCTGCAGGATGATTATTTATATACATCCTCCAACAGTGAAATTTTCCGGTATAAACTCAACAAAAGCTATGAGGTAATTTCGCCGGATGCACCCGAAAAGATCGTTACCGGTCTGGTGGACAAAGGTACCCACAATACCAAATCCATCATGATGGATAACAAGGGCAATATGTATATACCGATTGGAGCTCCATCCAACTCCTGCCAGGTGGAAGACCGTAAAAAAGGTTCTCCGGGTATTGAAGATTGTCCATTGCTGGAAACATCGGGAGGCGTATGGCAATTTAAACCGGATAAACTGAACCAGACGTATCAGGATGGCATCCGGTATGCCACCGGTTTAAGAAATGTTGTAGCTGTTGACTGGAACGCACAAACAGACCAGCTTTATGTGATGCAGCACGGCCGCGATCAGCTACATAGTATTTTCCCGGATTTATATACCGTTAAAGAATCGGCAGAACTTCCGGCGGAATGTATGTATGCGTTGAACAAAGGAGATGATGCCGGCTGGCCCTACATCTATTATGATGGATTCCGGAATAAGAAAATGCTGGCGCCGGAGTATGGCGGAGATGGAAAGAAAGAAGGCAGCAATAAGTTTATCGACCCGGTTGCTGCTTACCCGGCGCACACGGCTCCAAACGGATTGCTTTTCTATACCGGAAACCAGTTTCCGGAAAAGTACAGAAACGGAGCCTTTATTGCTTTTCATGGTTCCTGGAACAGGGCTCCGGAGCCACAGGCCGGGTATTATGTCGTATTCCAGCCCTTTAAGAATGGGAAGCCTTCCGGAGAGTGGGAAGTATTTGCAGACGGTTTTTCAGGCTCTCCGGAAAAAACTGCTGCAGGCAAACCCGACCGCCGCCCCTGTGGTTTGGCGCAGGGACCAGACGGATCCCTTTATATTACTGATGATGTGAAAGGAGCCATTTTTAAAGTGACGTATAATCCTGGCGATTTAGCCAAGGCCGCTACTCCGGTTAAAACTGCTCCGGCCAGTAAAGCTCCCACTACAAATGCGGTAACCGGTAAAAGTAATGCCGCTGCGCCTGCTTCAGCGAAAACCACGCCAGCGAAACCGGCAAAGAAACCGGCAAAGAAACCGGCAGCATCCAAAACTACTCCTGCTCCAACAGTCTCTAAAACAACACTGGAGGCGGGCAAGTTGGTGTATATGCAGTATTGTGCTGCCTGCCATATGGTGGACGGCAGCGGCGTGCAGAGCTTAAATCCACCTCTTAGCAAAACTAGTTATGTGCTGGGCACTAAGCCACGCCTGATAAACGTGATACTGAAGGGTATGAGCCAACAGGAAGTGGACGGTGAAAAGTACAGCAATGCAATGCCGCCATTTAATTTTTTGAGCGATAAGGAAATTGCTGATGTGCTTACCTATATCCGGAACGACTTTGGCAATAAAGCAAGTGCCGTTACTGCTGCAGAAGTAAAGGCAGAAAGAGGGAAAAAGTAGCTTGTACTGCTAAACCTGCTGCAGTGGGTATGGTAGCATGAGCAGTGGCTATGGTGACTGCAGCAGCAAATCTTTTTGCTGTTAATTTTGGTTGCTTTTGCGGTTGTTTTTGGAGGAGGGAGCTTTCCCTCCATAATTGCGAAGGTTGTAGGCAACAGTCAGCATAAAGAAGCGCTGCAGTACCGTCGATTGTGAGTCCTGGATGTACTGTTCCGATACAGAACGCCGGATACTGTTATTCTGTCCCATCAGGTCGTTCACGCTCAGGCTTACTTCACCTTTATTCTTTTCCAGAAACTTCCTGCTGAGACTCATGTTCCAGAGCAGAAAATTATTATTAAACCCACCAGACAGGCCTTTGTTGAGCTGGTGATTAAGCTCGGTCCGGTACACCATCTTTTTAAGGAAGGTGATGTTGGCACGTACCTGTGTGGTCTGGTTAAAGAAATTATTGTTCTGCTGCGGGCGCAGGGTATTTTTCACGATGTTGTACCTGGAGTGGGTAGACACCTGAAAATCGATTTCCTTGCTGATGTTGCTGTTTAAGGAAGTGCCCAGCCTGAAGTAGTTGGAGTTCGTGAAGTTGAGCATGCTGTTGAGCATCGAAGGCCTTCTGTTGTGCCCCAGGGAGCCATTAAGGTTAACTTTCAGGGGCACGAAGCCCAGTGGCTGTCCATAGTTAAAATTGGAGTTAATACTCATATCCCCGTTCACGTTTACCGGAATAATAAACTGTTGCCCGGCGCTTAACTCCCTGTCACCGTATACAATGGGGGTTTTTGCATCGTAGCGTAAGGTTTTGTTTGTAATGCTGTTCTGGTTAAGGCTGCCGTTCAGGGTGAACGAGAAAACACGGTTTGTTTCTTTGTTAAACGTCCGGAAGCGGATAGAAACATTGTTGTTATATGTTTGCTTCAGGTTTGGATTACCGCTCCTGATGCGGAAGGGGTCAGAAATATCAATAACCTCCTGCAGCTGGTAAAGGGAGGGAGCGTTGGTGTTGGTGCGGTACTCAATCCGCAGGTTTTTGGTTCTGGTGAAGCGATACTCCAGTTGTGCCGAGGGTAACACACTGTAAAAGCTGCGGTCCATCCCATTAATGAACGGAAACTCCTGCTGGTTCTGCATACGGGCAATCTGGTACTCGGCCCCCAGCTGTAGCCGCAGCTTTTTGGTGTTGTATCGGTACACCGACTCGAACTCCTGCGTTAGGTATTGGCTTACAAAAATGTTGCTCTGTGCCGTGTCGAGTGCATCGTACCCCAGCTCTACAAAATCAAAGGTGCGCCTGTCGGAATCGTTCTTCCGGTCTCCGATCTTGTAGACCAGCTGCACCACGGCACTGTCGCCAACCGGCTCCGAGAAGGAAGTATTGGCGCGCCACGAGTAGCCGTTGCCAGATTGCCTGATATACTGGTTTACATTCTGATTTTTAGAGCTGTTCTTATAAAAGATGTTTTCCTGCTGCCGGTAACTCTCTCCTCCGCTTGTGCTTATACCAGTGTAGAAACTGGTGGAGAAAACTCGCCCCTTTTTGAAGAAGCGGTGGCTGTAATGGATGTTGTTGCCAATGTTAAAGGAGCCGTTTTCAGAACGGTTTTCGTTCTCGCTCTGATTTAAGGGGCCTTCGTCGTTAATGGTTCTTCCAAAGCGGTAGCCGAATGAGCTGTTTGCGGATGTGGAGAAGTTGGGGGTAATCAGGAGCCTGTTGGTTTCATTTATGTTGTACTCCAGGCGCAGGTTCATCCGGTGATCAGAATTCCGGTTTGTGTTGTTGCTCGTTTGGGTATATTGCTGACCCAGATCATCAGGAGAGATAAAGTCTCTGAAAATAGAACGGAAGTCTACTGTTTTCCTGCTAAAGAAGTGATAGTCGCCGCTAACAGTTATTTTTTCGCCCCACTTGTCGTTGTAGTTCATTGCGAAGTTGTGGTTGGTCATATTCCCGTTTCCACCGCCCCTGCGCCCGCGCATGCCGCCACCCGGTACCTCCCCGGCAGAATAATCCTGCAGGTTGATGTTGTTGGTGATGCCTGTAAAGGTAAACCGTCTTTCGCCTTCGTAGGCGTTGATGCTGGCGCCAACCATGTAGCGGTTGTCGTTGCCATAGCCCCCCGACATCCTGCCAAACTGGCCTTTTCTGCGATCCGGTTTTGTTACAACGTTGATGGTTTTACGGCGGTTGCCGTCGTCCACGCCGCTGAACTCTGCCTGGTCGCTCAGCTTGTCAAAGATCTGGATGTTCTGCACAATCTCTGCCGGCAGGTTGCGGAGCGCTGCCTCTGCATCACTACCGAAAAACCGTTTGCCGTCTACCAAAACCTCCAGTACTTCTTCTCCCTGTGCCTGTATCTTGCCATCTTCCACTACTATACCGGGCATTTTCTGAATCAGGTCCTCTACACTGGCATCTTCGGCTACTTTAAAGGCTGCTGCATTAAACTGGGTGGTATCGCCAAGCTGCTCGCCCATAGATACCTCCGCGATAACCTCTACTTCGCCAATGGTGTTTGCTTCGTGCTCAAGTTGAAGATTGCCCATGTTAATGGCCTTGTCCTGCACCCTGAAAAGTTTAACCAGTGTCCGGTGCCCCACATAGCTTACCTCGATCGTGTACTGGTCCGGAATTACTCTTGAAAAGATAAAGTTGCCCTGCAGGTCGGTGCCGGTGGTCGTTTTTACCGAATCGGCAAGCCTGGTAAGCATGACACGGGCGCTGGGAAGAGACACGCTGTCGTGCTTGCTCAACACGGTGCCGTTTACGATAACACCCTGCGCATTAGCGTTGTACAGGAAGAGCGATATGGTAAAAAGCAGTAGCAGTTTCTTCATGAGCAGGACTTAAGGCGGTGGGTAACAATGTTTAGACTTCAACCTTGTTCAAAAGTTTAGTTCAGTTACTTATATTTATAATGCTTTAACTCAATAAAAATCAACTTAAGTCAGAATGTATGCTTTCAACCGAAAGCGGTAGTCAGCAGTATAGAGGGCTCCGTTACTCCTGGCGTGGATATCCTTGCCAGGAGTAACGGAAAATATAATGTTCAAACTATACCCGCAGGTTTACCGACTTCTTTGTGGCGCCGCTTTCATACACCACTGGTTTTCCTGCCTTCCGTAAATCTCCGCCATCAACCGGAATACCTTCGTTTCCGGTGCCCTCCAGGCTTAGAAAAGCAGCGGCGGATGTAAGTACTCTGGTAGCAGAAAGCATCACATCTTTTGTGTTTGTAAAGCGCAGCAGCGGCACTTCAGGGCTTCCCTGGGCGCTCAGGCCGTTGATGGAAGCCTCCTGCACATTATCAAACACAACAGCCGGACGCGCGTCGGGTTTCTCGTAATCGAAGCGGACATTCTGTAGGGTCAGGCCCTTCACGTTGCGGGCATACAGGCCATAAGCAGGCGGACCGGCAGGTTCCTGGTCCCATACTCCAAAATACTCACGGGCAATTTTGGGGATGTCGCGCTTGGCGGCCTGTGCCGCTGTGCCGCCGCCTGCGTAGGTGACATGCACATCCGTGAAGCTGATGTTCTCCAGGTAAGCCTCGCCCATGCCGTTGAGCGTGATGCAGGAGTTTTGCTCGCCGTTCTTGATATAAACTTCAAACGGAATATCAGGGTGGTTGACAGGCAGCGGCACCACAGTAGCCCGGATGCCATTAAACACAATGTTGCGCACAAAGGGTTTGGCAGTATCAGCTGCAGCGTTTGACGAATTCTGGCTTGCGCCGCTGAACCCGATACCGATGGGCCCGGTAACATTGCGCATGATGATGTTGGAGAAGGTCAGGTTTTCGAGCTGTGCCCGCCCGGAGCTTATCTTGATGGGGCAGCCGTAGGTTTCGTAAATGAGACAGTTCGAAACGGCAATGTGCTGGGCCGCACCGCTGCCAAACCTGAAAATAGACCAACGCGTGCTGAAAGAGCAGTTGGTGACAGTCACAAACTGATTGCTCCCAAACAAAGCGCAGGCATCGTCCTGGCACCTGACGTCGCAATTGGAAATGTGCACATACTGGCAACTGTTAAAGTGGAAGCCGTCGTTGTTTTTGTTGATGCGGTTGTAGATGCGTATGCCATCGATGTTTATCTGCTGGCAGTGCAGGATGCGGAAGCAGTGGTAAGCGCTCTGGGTAAAGAAAGTGTCCCGCATCAGGAGGTTGGTGCATTTATAGAAAATGGCCAGGTGCGGACGATCCATATAGCCGCGTTCTGTATTGCCCGGACCGGTATTGTCTCCATGGCCGGTATAGAAGGCTTTGCCGTTACCATCCAGCGTTCCCCTTCCTTCAATCGCAATGTTATCAGCCTCAACCGCATAAAGCAGTACGATATTGCCGTTCCCTTCCGGAACGCCCTTGCCGGCACGGTAGTCTTCGCGCCTGGGGCTGCCCAGCAGGCGGCCCTGGTTAGCCAGGTGGAGCGTTACGTTGCTTTTCAGCTCAATGGTGCCGATAACGAAGTCGCCCGCAGGAACCAGTACAGTGCCACCATTATCACGGTGGCAGGCATCGATAGCAGCCTGTACGGGAGCTGTGTCGAGCATTTTGCCATCGCCTTTTGCGCCGAAATCCCGGATGTTATATGTGCCTGCACCCGCCATGCCGTCTTTAATGGCGCCGGGGTTTACAGGCTCCGCCGCCAGCGCCTGCGTACCGATCATGCTGGTGCCGGCAACGGCTAATGCGCCCGCCGAAATGCGCCCGAGCCACTTGCGCCGCGACAAGGATACGTACGCTTGGTTGGATGTGGCGATACCGCTTGGCTCTTCTTGTAAAAGGGGTGTTTCTATCATGGCTGAAATGTTTGAATACTAACTAATATTATTAAGCTAATTAATATCAAAGCTTCAATTTGTCAAAGCTGAGGAAGGGGCGTTGGCTCCTTTGAACGATAATCACCCTTAATAGAACTAACTGCCCTCCAACAACAAACCGCTTAAATTTTATATTTGATCAACCAGACTCACATGATGAAACAAGAACAATCTGCCTGTAATTAATATGCGCAGCAGAAAGAAAAAGCATCCGGATAGTTCGTGCGATAAATGGTAGTATAAAGCTTCAGAAAAATCAACTTCAACCTAAAATCAACATGCTTATGATCAACTTAAAAAGTTTTCAAAGTCTTGCCCTTTGGGTGGGTATAACCATAGGCTTTTCAGCCTGCGCTCTGACAGATGACACTACCATAATCAGTAGCCCGGATGGCAATGTCAGGTTCCGTCTGAACCAGGTGGACAGCCAGTTAGTCTATACCATCACTTTTAAAGACCAGCCGGTAATAGAAGCGTCGCCACTGGTGATGACCATTGATAACAAGGAGATAACCAACAATGTGCAGCCCGGCAAAACGGAGCAGTACGAGGCAGACGAAACATATGCCTGGCATGGAGCGCATGCAGAAGCTGTAAACAAGTACAAGGGAGCCAGAATTGCCCTGAAGCAGAATGACGGTTTGGAGTATACCCTGGACGTGCGGGTGTTTAACGATGCTGCTTCTTTCCGGCTGATTGTGCCGGGTGCTGAAAACGAGCAACGGGTGCCCGACGAAACAACCGCATTTAAATTACCTGAAGGCAGCACCATCTGGTACCACGACCTGCACATGCACTACGAGAGTGTGCATACCAAAAACGATATCGCCCAGGTGAAGCCGGGTGAGTGGATGGCGCCTCCGGTTACGTTTAAACTGCCTGAAGGTCGTGGCTATGCTGCCATCACCGAAGCAGATTTGAAGAACTACAGCGGCATGGCCCTGCAGAGCGACAGTAGCCGTCAGCTGGTTACGCGCCTTGCCCATCATCAGCCTACCTCTTACCCGTACGAGCTGCGCTACAGCAAAGAAGATGTGGAAAGGTTAATTAAGCCTGCTGCCGTGACAGGCACCATCACCACTCCCTGGCGTGTGGTAATGGTTGGTGCTGACCTGAACGCTATGGCGAACAACGATGCAGTAGCCAACCTTAATCCTGCCCCTGATAAAGAGCTTTTCCCGCAGGGCATTCATACCGACTGGATCAGACCTGGCCGTGCTGTCTGGAAGTACCTGGATGGTGGCGGCGACGGCACTCTGGCCGTGATGAAAGAGTTTTCGAAGCAGGCAGGCGAACTGGGGTACGAGCATAATATCCTGGAAGGCTTCTGGTCGAGGTGGACCGACGAAGAGATAAGAGAACTGGTAGATTATTCGAACCAGCAGAAGGTGGGTGTCTGGCTGTGGAAGCACTCCAAATCGCTCCGCGACGACCATGAGCGCCTTGCCTTTTTTAAGCGCTGCCAGGACCTGGGCATTACAGGCGTGAAGCTGGATTTTTTCGATCACGAAGCCAAGGAAGTAATTGACCTGTACCGGAATATACTCCGGGAAACAGCAGAGCATAAATTGCTGGTAGATTTCCATGGGGCCAATAAACCTACCGGTGAGGCACGTACCTGGCCAAATGAAGTAACCCGCGAAGCCGTGAAAGGCATGGAAGCCAGTAAGCTAGAAGACAGGGCAACCCATAACACCACGGTTCCTTTTACCCGCTGGCTGGCCGGGCATGCCGAGTACACGCCTGTGCACTTCGGGGAGCGCCGCAAAAATACCACCTGGGCACACCAGGTAGCCAGCGCGGCCATAATGAGCACACCACTGCTTACCTATGCCGCTACGCCTGCCAACATCCTGGCCAACCCAAGCGTGGAAATGATGAAGAGCATCCCCTCTACCTGGGACGAAACCATTGTGTTGCCGGCATCAGAAATCGGTGAGGTGGCAGCTTTTGCCAGGCGCAAAGGCGACACCTGGTTCCTGGCCATTATGAATGGTGTAAACCCAAAGACTATCAGCATCCCGCTTTCTTTCCTGGGGCAGGGCAATTATGAAACACTGGTGGTGAAAGACGATCAGCAGGAATCGGGCGCCCTGCGGGTCGAAAATGTAAGCCAGAAAAAAGACGATACCCTGCAGCTTGATTTGGTAGCAGGCGGCGGTTATGTTGCCCGCTACACCAGCGGAAGCACCAGGCTTAGTTCATTAAAATAAACATGTTAAGCGGCTGTTTCGGCATTACGGGCAGCCGCTTGTAAAGTAAAGTTTATGAGAAAAATAAATACCAATGTACCCTTCAGGTTTCTGGCGATGTGCTGCCTGTTGGTGAGTTTAAGCTGTGAGTCTGCTGTAGCAGATCCGCCAGCCAAAGAGGAACCGCTGGCTGCAGCAGCACCCCAGACCATAAAGGATTATCTGAAGCCAGCCATGAAAAACGCCGGCTTTAGCATGGAGGGATACATCCTCTGGTGCCCGACGGTTATAAAAGTTGGCGATACCTACCACATGTTTGCCTCCCGCTGGCCCGAGCAATATGGCCTCGCCGGCTGGACAACCTATTCCGAAATTGTAAGGGCAACAGCTGATAATATCTATGGTCCGTACACTTTCCAGGAAGTGGTATTGCAGAAGCGTAGCGGGTTCTGGGACAACGAGCGGGCGCACAATCCTAAGATTGTTAAAAGCGGCGATACGTACGTGCTGTATTACATTTCTACAGCCAACGAAACAGGGTATGCATATTCCAGATCCATTACCGGCCCCTGGACCCGCTCCGATAAAATAGCCATGCCTTTCTCTAATCCTGCGCCACTGGTTAAAGCCGACGGAAGCATTTATGTTTTCGGACGCAAAGCGGTAAACGATATCCGGATTTCGCAGGGTTATACCGCTCCTGCTTATAATGGAGCTTATTCTATTCTCAATAGCGGCAATAACTTATTTCCGGGAAAGAACCAGCTGGAAGATCCTACCATTTGGTGGGCGGCAAACCAGTACAACGTTATCTGCAGTGATTTCAGAGGCGATGTAACAGGAGTGAATAAAGACGGGGTACAATACTACTCTACGGATGGTGTTACATTTCTGCCCGTCTCATCGGAGTCGATCTATTCCAAAACCGTTACCTACGACGATAACACAACCGAAAAATTTTCGAGGCGCGAAAGGCCGTTTGTCTATGAAAATGAGAAAGGCCAGATTACAGCCTTTTTCACAGCCTGCTTGCCTGAAAAAGGACCTGCCCGCATCGTGGTACAGCCTGTAGCTAATTATGTGCCTCAGCGTTTTGCGGCTAATAAATAAAGCTAACCACCAGGTACTGAGGGAATGGTGGCTGGTACAGCAGATTTCTGATAGCTGTGTAGTTAACTAGGTAAGTATTCATGACACGGCCTCTCTCTTTTCTACCACTGAGCAGAAAGGGGAGAGGCCGTGTCATATAAATCTAATTTATTTCAGCGCCTGAAACAGGTTTTGCAGTGGCAGCCGTTTTATCCCGGTACAGGCTGAACTGACTGATTGCCGGAGAATCACTTGCTTGCAGGATGATGAGGCGCACCTTCCAGGCCAGCACGGTTGGGAAATGAGCTACCTTCTGGTTGCCAATCGTTGTCCCTTCGGCGAGTAGTTTCCAGTCGCTATCCACCTGGGCCTCTACCTTATAGGCCTGCACACGCGGCCCGGGTTTGGTTGCTTCCCTGAGTTCCACCACACCGATGTACTGCGGTTCCTCCAGGTCTATTTCTAGTTTGCCGGTAGTAATGCCGTCGTCAGTAGACCAGTACGTGTTTACATCACCATCTATAGCCCGCTCGCCTCCGAATTTCAGTTCGCCGCCCCGCACGTTGCTGGTGTTGGCATACTTATAAGCGGCCACATCCCGGCCGTAAACTTTATCCAGCAACTGTTTGTGCTCTGTAGGTCCCTTGGGTAATTTATAGGAGAAAATGCCGGGATCATTTCCGCCGTAGCCAATGTTCTTCACCGCCTGCGGGCCCAGGCGCTCCTCCAGCTGCGCCAGGTACAGGCTCTGCGGAACTACCGGCACACCAGGCGAATCGGAAATGCCTAAAGGCAGCAACGGGCCTGTGTTGAACGGGCGCGGCGTCGGAATGTTGGGGCCGATGCAGCCTATCATCCAGTTGTAGGCACCCGGCGGCTGCTGCACCACATACGATTTAGCCAGGCAGTTCCAGGCCACGGACCAGCCCGTACCCCAGCCATGGCCGGAGCCCATGGAGCCGCGGTTCTTGAAGTCGATGCCGCCTTCGGGTACTTTGCAATTGTCGAGCAGCATGCCGGTAGTCCAGCGCTGGTGCCCCTCGATATGGCCGTTGCCGGCAAAAGAACAGTTCAGCATTACGATAGGGCCAGCCTGACCGCCACCGGTGGCTGCATGCCAGATGTTATCGCCTATACTGGAGCAACGGTCCAGCAGGAGCTGACTGGCGTTTGGCGCGAACTCGGCAGGCTTTGAGGCGCCCAGGTTCGGCACGGTGCGGATAATGGCAATGCGTTCCAGCGTAATGCGGCTGCCGTTCACGCTCACACTGTTCATGGTTTCTTCTATCTGCACATCACGCACCCAGCAGTCTTTCCCCCTGATCTGCATGGCTTTGTAAGGCGCCTGCTGGTAGCTCATCTCCAGCGGAGGGGCCTGTATGTGCAGCTGCTCTACCCCGGCCTGCTCCACCAGCCGGGGCGGCTGTACCTTTACAACAGCAGCCTGGAGTGGTTGTATCAGTTTCGAGTCGATGTTGTCGCTAAGGGGAACATCCAGCGTTATTTTTTTGCCTGAAATGGCTGCAATGGTGCGTTGCGTGGTGAGGGTACTGCCTGCGCGCATCCACGTCTGGGGTTTGCCGTCGCGCACCATGTCGTGCATCTGCATAAACTTCACCCAGGCATCCGTCACCGGCTTCCTGATCTCTATGACATCGCCTTTTGCAAAACCGGTCACATCCGATACCGTGAAGGAGGTCGTGCCGGAAGGAACATAGGCATCTGTAATAGTGGTCTCTGCAGATTTGAAGTCTTTGCTGTTAGCAGCACTTTCGGTTTGGGCAGAAGCGTTTCGGGAATTATTTCCGCTGCTTAACACAATAGCAACGTGGCGGTCGCCTATCATTTTAATCACAGAGCCGTCTCTGCCGCTGCCGCTACCGCGCAGCACCACCCCGTCTGCTGAAATAGTGATTGCGCCCTCGCAAGGATATGTGCCAGCCGCCAGCTCCACCGCTCCCCGGAAGCCGTCTTTCAAGGGCATAGCAGCAACTTCATCGATGGCAGCCTGGATGAGTTTGGTGTCGTCCGGGCCACCCGACGGCTTTACTCTTTTCTGAACGGGCACCACAGGTAAAGCAACCCCGCCGCCCATGTACCCGGCATGGGAGTAGTCCATTATTTTATCACCTGCAGGAGTCTTTTTATAAACCAGTTTGCCCTTCTTGTCCTGGTACACCCATTCGCTTTTTCCTGTTGCGGCTGCAGGTTGCTTTTGTTCCGCCTGCAGGACTTCCGGCGATTTTAATGTTAGCGAAATCAGGCTAACAGACACCAGCAGCGTCAGGATGAAGGCAATAACGAGCGATACTCTTTTCATAAGGATACTATAAATAGCTTTTGTAATCTGTACTTGTGTTTGAACCGACAAAAACGGCTAACAGTAGGTGGGAATACCCTCTTCTTTAAGCCGGAGTGAAATCTTAGCCCTTTTTGAACGATTCAGCCTTCCGGTAAAATAAATTTAAACCTTATTATTGATTCGCAGCTAACGGCTACACCTGTTTTGGCTGGTTCCATGGAAATCTGTTTCTGCTTGCAAAGTCAGATGCAGCGCTATGGCAGTTCAGCCTGTACCAGTGTGGCATTAGCTTACGGCCAGCCGATACTAACAGGAAGGGAGCGATGCTGTATGCAATTTGAATAAAAAATTGCCGGTAACGGTCATTAGCGTTAGCCATTGACTAAACTTTATTGGCATGTTGAAGGCGAACCTGCTGGTGGTATTGGATTCTAACATTTAATAATGAGTACACAAAATGAAACCGCAGCTTTTAAAAGTTTCTCCAGGACCCAGCCATTCCTTCAGCATCCGGCAGGACAGAATCCCCTGCCTTAATAACCGCTGGCATTATCATCCGGAGGTAGAGTTGATTCATATTAACACAGGGACAGGCATGCAGTTTGTCGGGGACAGTATCAGGCGCTTTGAGTCCGGGGATATCGTGCTGATCGGAGCCAGCCTCCCGCATTACTGGCGCTTCGACGACCATTATTTGCAGGAAAAAACGGACGAGACTGCGGATATCAGGGTAGCGCATTTCTGCGAAAACTTCTGGGGAGACCATTTCCTCGAATTGCCTGAAAACAAGCTTATAAAAACAACGCTGGAAAAAGCAAAGGGAGGTATTCAGGTAAGAGGAAGCGCCAGGCAGGCAGTAGGCAGTCTGCTGGAGGAGGCGCTGCAAGTGGAAGGCCCAAAGCGCATCATTCTGTTGATGGAAATCCTGGACGAAATATCCCGTGACGAGAGGCTTACGGTTCTCTCCTCTGTCGCTTTTAAGCAGGAGTATAATGACCTGGAGGGTGAACGGATGAACAGAATATACGACTTTTCGTTGGCTAACTTCCGCAACACCATCTGCCTGAAAGAAATTGCCGCTGTCGCCAACATGAGCCACAATTCCTTCTGCCGTTATTTTAAGTCCAGAACCCAAAAAACATACTCGCAGTTCGTGACCGAGATAAGGGTTGGCCACGCCTGCAGGCTTCTGATTGAGAACAGGATGAGTATTAAGCAAATCTGCTACGAAAGCGGTTTCCATAACGTGACGAGCTTTCATAAATATTTCAAATCCATTACGGGTAAAAGCCCACTCGTTTACCAGAAAGAATTCCTGAAGAAATAAAGCAGTTGGGTTGCAGCGTCTTTTACCTGTTTTATGCCCGACCATAAGCAGGCCTGTGCCCCTCCATGAAGCAGCAGGCGCTTTTGCCAAAATAGCTTAGTAGGTAGCCTATATTGCCCACAATTCGGACACGGTAATTTTCTTACTTTGTAAGAGGCAATAACCGGCTGCTCCTGCTATTTAACCGCTTCGTGAAGGTGCAGCATCAGCCGCTTTTTTATACAAAAAGAACCAATGGAAATTCAAACTAAACCAACCTATCTGCAGATACATGCCAAGGACAATGTGCTGGTAGCGTTACAGGACCTGGCGGAAGGGCAATTCATTAGCTTTAACCACAAGAGCTTTATGCTGGCAGACAACGTGGCTGCCAAGCATAAATTTACCATTCAGGATTTAGAAACCGGAGAAGAGGTGTACATGTATGGCGTGCTGGTGGGTAAAACGACCTGCCGGTTACCTGCCGGGAGTCTGGTAACAACAGAAAACCTGAAACATGCGGCCGGAGATTTCTCCCGGAAGAATGGCGAGTACCAATGGCAGGCACCAGATGTAAGTAAGTGGCTGAACAGAACCTTCCGGGGCTATCACCGCAAGGATGGTCAGGTAGGAACACGCAACTACTGGCTGGTGCTGCCACTGGTGTTCTGCGAAAACCGGAACGTAGAAGCGCTGAAGGAGGCATTTCTGAAGGAGCTGGGATATGCTTCGTCTGATAAGTACCAGGCACAGGTGCGTGAACTGGTTAACCTGTACCGGCAGGGGAAAGACATCAGTTCATTTCAGGTAGAGGAAGGGCCTGAAAAAGCATCAGCAAACCGTTTATTCCCTAACCTGGACGGGATTAAGTTTATTGTGCACGACGGTGGCTGCGGCGGAACCCGCGAAGACGCCGAAAACCTATGTGCCATCTTGGCGGGCTATTGTGTTAACCCGAATGTGGCAGGTGTTACGGTGCTGAGCCTGGGATGCCAGCATGCGCAGGCGTCCATTTTGCAGGAGAAGATAAAAGAGCGGGACCCTGCTTTTGCCAAGCCGCTTCTGGTGTTCGAGCAACAGCAGGCTGCCTCAGAAACCAGTATGTTGTCAGCTGCTATTGTGCAGACTTTTATGGGCATGGCCGAAGCCAACCGCTGCGAAAGACAGCCAGCCACTTTAGATAAATTGGTGGTAGGCGTAGAGTGTGGAGGTTCAGACGGTTTTTCTGGAATATCGGCCAATCCGGCAGTGGGCTATGCTGCCGACCTGGTGGTAGCGCTGGGCGGCAAAGTGGTGCTAAGCGAGTTCCCGGAGCTTTGCGGCGTAGAGCAGGATATGATTAACCGTTGTGTAGATGAACAAACGGCGGAGCGCTTTGTGAGACTCATGCGGGAATATGCGGCACGCGCGGAAGCAGTAGGCTCCGGTTTCGACATGAATCCTTCTCCGGGCAACATCAAAGACGGCCTGATAACGGATGCCATCAAGTCGGCGGGAGCGGCCAAAAAAGGTGGTACCTCACCTGTAGTGGATGTGCTGGGTTACGGCCAGTACGTGCGCAGAAGCGGCCTTACACTTTTATGCACGCCCGGCAACGATGTGGAAAGTACCACAGGCATGGCGGGAGCCGGGTGCAATGTGCAGCTCTTTACCACGGGGCTGGGCACGCCAACCGGCAATCCTATTTCGCCGGTTGTTAAAGTCTCCTCGAGCACCAGCCTGGCGCAGCGCTTGCCTGATATCATCGATATAGATGCCGGTCCGGTTATAAGCGGTGAGGCAACCATACAGGAACTAGGGGAGGATATGCTGGAGTACATCATCGGTTTAGCCAGCGGTGCGTACGATACCAAAGCCATGAAACTGGGGCAGGATGATTTTATCTTCTGGAAACGCGGGGTATCGCTGTAAGGTGCCTGCAGTGAAACCAGTTTAAGTTTATTATCGGGAGCAGAGGCTATGGTGGGTGGTGCTGCAGAATAATTTAGGGTATAGAAGGAGTCGTGACGGGCAGAGCTTGACGAAATGGACATGGAAACGAAAAGAAAAGATATGAAAAGAGCGGTTAATACTTGTAAGGAAGCATGCTGGGTCTACACCCGTACTTTTCGGTTGTTTTTATGCTGCTGCTGCTGTTTGTTGGCTTTCGGCACACTGTCAGCAGCCACCATCAAAGTCTCTTCCCTGGCTGCCCTGCAAAAAGCTGTTGACAAGGCGAAGGCCGGCGATAATATTGTACTGGCGGATGGCACTTACGCGACCACTGCGCCCATCATCATTACACGGCAGGGAACAGCTGCCAAACCAATCACCGTTGCTGCTGCTACCGTAGGCGGCGTTACCATCACCGGTAAATCAGGCTTCAGTGTGGACAGCCCCGCCCGGTACGTCACCGTGAAAGGCTTTGTTTTTAAGCATGCCGCAGACAGTACCACCAGGATTCAGTATGGCGCCAGCCATTGCCGCTTTACCCGGAACGTGTTCGAACTGACAGGCGTAGGGAGCTACCTTATAGTGGCTGGAGACCATGCCGAGATAGATTTCAACACCTTTCAAAACAAGTCCACCGAAGGACGGATGATCCTGGTGGAGGGGCCGGGCGGGGAGCCGATGGCGCAGCATACCTGGATTCACCATAACTACTTTACCAACTTCCAAAACTCAGGACGCAACAACTCCTCCGCCATCCAGTTCGGGCGAAGCTGGAGCAGCCTGACCCCGGCGTACGGTATTGTAGAGTACAACCTGTTTGTCGACTGCCGCGGAGAAAATGAGAATATCTCGCACAAAGCATCCAACTGCGTGTACCGCTACAACACCTTCGGCCCCGGCAGTACCGAGCTATCGCTGCGCCACGGAAACCACACGAAAGTATATGGTAATTTTTTCTTCAACACCGAAGGAATCCGGATTTTCGGGGACGACCACCGCATTTACAGCAACTACTTTGAAGGAAACAGCCGGGCTATTCATCTCGGAAATGGCGGTGCCGAAGTGGCCGACGGGGCAGACCTGAAATCACATGACCGTCCGGACCGTTGCGAAATTGTCTACAATACCCTGGTAAACAACAAGCAGAACTTCTTTATGGCAGGCCGGAAAGACGGCCTTGGCGCCACCCACA
This sequence comes from Botryobacter ruber, assembly GCF_003347595.2. Classification (GTDB taxonomy): domain Bacteria; phylum Bacteroidota; class Bacteroidia; order Cytophagales; family Hymenobacteraceae; genus Pontibacter; species Pontibacter ruber_A. The sequence goes on from NZ_QCZK02000029.1 coordinate 78,848, forward strand.
CCACAATAGCCAACAACATCATCCAGGGCGGAGGCCAGGCAGCAGAATTCAACGGTCCCGCGGCCAACACTACCTGGAAAGGCAATATCATCTGGAACACGGCTGGTACCGGTGCTATCCCTGCCGGTGGTTACAAGGCTGCAAACCCGCAGCTTTTCAAGAATGCTTCTTCAGCTATTTTTCATCTTCAGGCTGGCAGCCCGGCGATTGATGCCGGGGAAGGTACTTTCCCCTATGTACAGCTGGATATGGACGGACAGAAACGCAGTAACAAGCCGGATGTAGGTGCTGATGAATTTTCTTCCGCTAGAATGTTAAACATGCCGTTAACAGTGGCGGATGTGGGGCCTGCTGCTAATCCGAGGTAGTAAGGTTGTATTCTACCTATTAGAAGGCATTCGAACAACTTTAAAACGTGATACCGCGGCGGAACAGAAGTATAAATTCCTTGTTCCAGCCATACCCCTGCCTGTGCAAAGGCCAGGAATAGGAGACATGGCTGGAACAAAGGAATCTCACACGGTCATGATTTTTTATTCCGAAGTATACACAACCCGGTACGTTTTGACTATTCCATTATAATCAAATTTCACAACAGCCGTTCCGGACGAGGATTCTGCTTGCGTAACATCCTCCTTTACTTTTGAATTGTTCGAAGATGCCGTTACTTTGGGCACTCCTGTGGTGCCGGCAGGAAGTTTATAGGTTGTTTCATAAATATCGTAACCAACAATGCCGTTGGCATTAGTGGAGCGAACCGGAGTAGCCGGTATAGGTATCGCCTGGTTATTAACAGCAATACTTACCGTAGGTACAACCGGACGATTAATTTTCTTGTTCTTCGAGCTGAACCCAAGCCCGGATAAATCAAAAAGTACGTCCGATTCCCCACCTTCTGCTACAAGAAAAATCGCATGCTTCTTATCCAGATTGTCGACAAACTGCGAAACATCTGCTGTAAACTGTGTTACTTCCTGTTTGGAATTAGCAGGTACAACGATCTCAGCTATTTTTTTCCCTTTCCAGGTAGCAGTATCCCATGGTCCATCCAACCAAACATTTACCTTAAAGGCTTTTGCCGTTTTTGGTGTCAGGAAGAGGTTAAACGCGGTTTTATTTCCTTTTTTAGTTCCCTCAAAGGCCTTCAATCCATTCTGGTTTTTCTTAAGCCCGCCAAAACCAAAATACTTATAACCTATGATGTGGCCATTCTTCACCTTCTCAATAGGCATGTGGTTGTCCCAGATATCCCACGAATCTTGCTGAATGCTGATATCCGATAGGTAAGATGCATACCCGGCTGAATAATATTGGTAAGGATCGAGTCCATAAAAATGGAAGCCTTCCGAGGTAACTTCCGCACCCTTGTATTCTCTTCCCTGGCTGTCTTTTGCCGTCCACAGGTTATCCTTGGCATAGGGATCATAGGCCCTGATCGAGACAGTTCCGCCTTCTGCGACCGGTTTTTCATCCCATTTAACGCTTACCGGAGCTACCACGGCCTGGCGTGCATACCCAAAACCTCTTGGGGGTCTGTGGTAAAACACATACCATTGCCCGTTGATTAACTCGATGCTGCCGTGTGTATTGTGTCCTGCATAGGTGGTCTGCAATGCGGTTCCATCCTGGTTTGGCACCGGGGCACGTGAATCGACCACAACACCCCCGCTTTTCCATGGCCCTAAGGGTGAATCGCCAAAAGCGTAGCGCAAGGTAGAGTTGGAACTACCAACGCCATATTCAGGACCTGAATATCCGCTAAAAACCGTAACGTATTTATTTCCCACTTTTCGAATGGAGGAAGCTTCAAAAAAATTGAATGTTCCCAAATCCTCATTCGGATAGATGTTGGGATACTGGGTACCTGCCGGTTCCCGTATCACGCCGTATCTCGAACTGGCGGGTAAAAGGTAGCTAATGACCTGGGTTCCGGGCCTGAGCGAATACATCGTATTCTGGTCTAGCTGTGCCGCGGAGGACCTTTGAAATCCCCAAAATCCATACGCCCTGAACCCGATCTCATAATCCGGGTCTTTCGGATCGGTAACATATTCAATATACACAGCCGGATCGAATCCTAAAATGCTTCCTTGAACAGTACGTTTTCCGTCTTCAGTTAAATTAACGGGCGTAAAAGGCCCATCCGGACGGCTTCCCTTGCAAACCATTGCTTCTCTGTTTGGCCCGCGGCTGTGTGGATACAGATAATACTCTTTTTTACCGTCTTTCCGTTTTACCTCAACCAAATCCGGCGCATACATCACATCCCATTGACCGTCAGCCTGGTAAGTAAAGATGGGACCTTCATCACGCCAACTGGATAAATCTTCTACAGGCGCCGACCACGCCCTAATGTCCGGACCACAATAACTCGTATATCTTAAATCATGCGATCCTATGATATAAGCACGGTATTTACCCGGATTATCGGGGTCTTCAAAAACGCGGGGCTCCCCGTCAGGCAAATGCTCCCAAAGCGGCAAATAGGGATTCCCTGCACCTTTATGAATAAATTTCTTTTCCGGCTTGCTTGTTTGGAGGGGCGTTTTCTGACCTTGTACCTGTGTTACAGAAAACAGTAACAAACTTGCCAAAAATAAAATAACCTTTTGTCTTTTTAATTTGAATTCGTGTCTCTTCATAAATGATTATAAATCTGGTATGTTATTTCGATGTATCGTTAGATTTTAGTTTTTACAAATCTTAAGAGAAGGTGAATGCCTAACTCCTTTTTTACATTTCAGCTTCAATATCTGAATTTTTCTTTTGGCACTATCAGGTAAAAAAATTCCGGATCCTAATACCCATAAAATCCAGGCGGGTCTGCTTAAAAATTATGGAGTGCATGAGATGCAAATCTATAGGTCTTTTTAATAAAGGCTATTACGATAAATTCTGTATGAGTTAAAAACGAACTAAAGCGGCCCCGGCACAGCTTTTAAGGTTATGCAATACCTGAAAAAAAACCAAACCGATGACCGCTCTATGATGAGTTTAACGTCTTTGAACGTACAGGAGTTTTTTATTTTACTGGAGGAATTTGATGTTTTATGGCGGCAATACCATGCCCGGTATGACCTGAAAGGTAAGCCACGTGTGATAGAGAAACTCTCAGAACACGCATCCATGAGTCTGAAGGGCAGTGCAGACAAGCTCTTTTTTGTGCTCTTTTATCTGAAGCAAAACACACTGCAATCCTGTCATGGCTTCACCTTTAACATGAGCCAGGGCAAAGTAAGCCAGTGGCTCGGGGTGCTGATGCCTTTGCTGGCAAAGGCGCTGCAACGCCTGCAGATGCTGCCAGCCAGAGATCCTGGAGCTCTTTACCTGACACTGCAACTGCTGGCCGGGCAGCTGGCTACAGAACGGGCTGTGCCACGTTCTGTGGACTGGGAGCGGCAAAAGCACGAATACAGTGGCAAGAAGGGCTGCCACACCAACAAGAACCTGCTGGTAAGCGATGAGCACAATCGGGTGCTTTATCTGAGCCCGACGGTGGAGGGGAGTCTGCACGACAAGGCGCTGGCCGATGAGGTGGAGCTCGAGTTCGTTCCTGACAAGGATCTGCTGGCAGACCTGGGGTTTGTGGGCTATAAGCCGCAGGGTACGCAACCTTGCCTGCCGGTGAAGAGGCTGCCCAACCAGGAACTCTCAGAACTTGATAAGCAGTATAACCAGCTATTGGCAAGTATACGGGTAAAGGTCGAGCATGTAATGGCCGGTGTCAAGAGAGTAAAGATTGTAAAAGATAAAATACGACTTAAGGGCCAACAGCTACGAGATCAGGTAATGCTTATTGCCTGCGGACTGCAGAACCTCAGAGTCAGCAATAGAAATTTATCGTAATAACCTTTAATATAATAGTTTGTGTTTGCAGCTAATGGGGTAGAACAGGTTATGGACAAGACGGGGCCGAGACTTAAGCCTGTTTAGGGTTAGCAGACAATATACATTATTCCCCAAAAATATTTCAAATACATTTTCCGCTGGCATGCAGTGATAACATGTTAAAGTATGTACTTGGCTCCTATAGCTTTTGTATTGAAACTACTGCATTTCTACCTATAGCTAACGGTTAACTTTTTCTTGCGAGTCTTTTTCAATAACCATGCTGGTTAAATTGTAGGTGAAACTAAGCATTGTCCCTGCCAATGGTAACCCGATTGCTAAGAAATAAACCCAAATATTGCCCTCTGTATATTTAAGTGAAACAAAAAATACTAAAAAGCCCAACACAAATCCGAGTAAGCTGTGAAGAAATAGTATCATGAAGTCACCTTGTCTACCATTCTTCTTTAAATATCTATACCCATCAAATCCAACTCCTGTCACCATCCCGATATAGCCACCAATCGAGGCGTACATTAGGCTACCAAAAAGGCTGCTTTTTTCGCCTATCAAACTCCACAAAATTAAATAGTCTATGAGAAGTGTGATAATAAATCCTAATACCCCAAAACCAAGTCCAATAAAAACTTGTCCAACTATTAAACCAAATATCTTATAATTCTTCATATTAGACTTGTATAGTTCATGCATGCTAACGTTAGTATAAACAGAGTTATTCGGCTTTTTGCACTATGTGTATAAGTAGTTTTGCCTTTCAATAGCTTTTTGAGTATTCCATGTATGGCAAGAGCCACAGAGGAACTTGCCTCATTCTTTACTGAAGAATTAGAATCGCTGTTAAGAATTCTAATGAAATTAAATTAAATATTTATATTTATCCTAGCGACCATTATTAAAACATAATCATTAGTTCCACCGGGACCTTATGCTTAAACCTCTCCTGTCGTAAAAAGCAAAATCATTCCCGTACTATGGTGGAAGCACTCCACTGAACCCGGGTATTCCAAAGTTTAGCATAGCCACTACCCAAACTGCCTCTCCAAAAGTTCTACTAACAGCTGTTATGTGCTTCTTTAGAGTTTGTCAGCCTAAATGAACGATTATTACCCCCCTCAAGATAAGAAGATTAACTAACATTGGTTCGGGTATTCCATTGGGTATCCATCAGTAGTTAAGTCATTAAAATCTGAATGCTTTTGGAGAAAGCAATGAGCAAATTTTGTAGAATGAAATTTTCCTGCAGCTTTTTAGCATGCGCTCTTGTGTTGGTTAGCTTACAGGGCTTAGCGCAGCATAAGGAAAATGAGGCAGCCCTGGCCGAACACAGCATGATAAATGTGAATGAGGCTGCGGCTAAAAGCGCGCATACGCTTCACCCGGATGCGCAGTGGTACCCGGAGGCGGGGCTGGGTTTGTTCATTCACTGGGGGCTCTCCTCCGTCAAAGACCTGGATGCGTCGTGGCCCATGATAACCGGATGGGGACTGGCTTCCATCAAGCTGGACTCGGCAGAGATGGCGCGCGTCATCCGGGAGCGGCATTACAACATTAACAACGAAAGGCCGGTGCTCACGCCGAATGAATACTGGGCTATGGCCAAAGAGTTTAAGCCCACAAACTACGACCCGGATAAATGGTTAAATGCAGCGAAGGAGGCCGGTTTTACTTATGCTGTTCTCACCACCAAGCACCACGAAGGCTTTGCCATGTGGCCCAGTAACTATGGTGACTTCAGCACCAAAAATTATATGGGCGGGAAAGACCTGGTGAAGCCCTTTATCGAAGCCTGCCGCAAACACGGGTTGAAAGTGGGCCTATACTTTTCGCCGCCCGACTGGTATTTCGAACGCGACTACAAGAGCTTCCGCCGCCCCAGTCCCAACAACCCCGACTTCCCGGAACTGGACGCCGACCTGAACCCCAGAACCACCAAACCTGACCCTGAAGCGCTGAAGCAGCACAAGGCGGCCTATGCAGCCCTGGTAAGAGGGCAAATTCTGGAACTGCTGACCAATTACGGCAAGATAGATTTGCTCTGGTTCGATGGCAAGGCGCCGATTGAGAACGCCACCCGTGTGGTGACGCCCGAAGAGATACGAAAGCTGCAGCCCGGTATCGTGATGAACCCGCGCATGCACGGCACCGGCGACTTCCGGACTTTTGAACGTACGCCGCCTGCTGCCGACCCGGGTGATGTGTGGGCCGAGTTCTGCAACCCCTGGACCAACAGCTGGGCCAACAGCAATACCATTCCTTTCCGTTCCAACGCCTTTATACTGGGGCAGTTTGTCAGCATGCGCGCCTGGGGCGTAAACTACCTGCCCAGCGTTGGCCCTAAAGCAGACGGCTCTATGCCGGATGCGGTGTACGAAAACATGAAGGTGGTGGAAAAGTGGATGCAGGTGAACGGTCGTGCAGTGAAGGGCACTGGTCAGTTACCTGCAGGCGAGTTGGCTTCGGTACCGGCTACTGCCCAAGGCAATTACCGTTACCTGTTCGCAATTCCGGAGTTTAAAAGCAACGGCATGTATGAGAAAGACCGGCTTCCGGCAAAAGATACGGTGCTGACGCTAAAAGTACCTGTCAAGCCTAAATCGGTAACACTATTAGGTTCAAAAAAAGCACTTTCTTATAAATATGCCAACAAAGAGGTGACTGTTACGCTTCCGGCAAGTATGCGGAGCAATTTAGTGGATGTTGTCCAGGTGGAGCTTTAACCAGGTATAATATAATGAGGAAGATATTAATTTTTGTGTTCCTGCTTGTATATCAGCTGAGCTTTGCGCAGAAGGAAGAAAATGACAACCGTTTTGCAGGAAACCTAAATAAATCTGAGAGGCAGGAGTGGCTGCGTGATTTGGGCTTCGGAATGTTCATTCATTTCAACGTTGATGCACAGTTAGGTATCACCATTAGCCACTCCCTTGTCGGTGCATCAGATGATTACCTGAACCGGTACTTTCAGGAACTGCCCCAAACATTCGACCCTTATAAATTTAATGCTTTTGAAATAGCAAAGCTGGCAAAGCTTGCGGGAATGAAATACATTGTTTTCACCGCCAAGCACCATTCCGGGTTTTGTTTCTGGGATACAAGAACTACAGACTTTAAAATTACCAACACACCCTATAAAAAAGATTTACTGAAAGAGTATGTGACAGGTGTAAGGAAAGCCGGTCTGGCTGTCGGGCTTTATTATTCTCCAGAGGACTTTAAATTTCTTAACGACCATAATATTCTTATAAAACGAGGGGATATGGAGTTTGATGAGAAAACAACATCGGCCTACAATGAACTGGTAAGACGGCAAACGACTGAGCTGTTTTCTAAATTCGGTAAAATTGATGTGCTTTTTATTGATGGAGAGCCTAAAGAGCCCTGTAAGGAAGTGGCCTGGAAACTACAGCCGGATGTGGTTATTACCCGTGGAGCAGTAAACACACCAGAGCAAACTCTCCCGGGTGTGGCCATGGATGAACTGTGGGAATCTTGTGTTACGATGGGAACCCAGTGGAATTACAAACCTACACACGACGACATCAAAAAAGGGGAACGCCTGATTGAATTACTTATTGAAGCAAGAGCCAAAGGGGGAAACTTCTTGTTGAATGTGGGACCGCACCCTGATGGCTATATTCCTTATGAACAGGAAACAGAATTAAGAGAAATGGCGGCATGGAATTTTATCAACCACGAAGCTATAGCGTCTGTACGTCCCTGGATAATCACGAACGAGGAAAATATATGGTTCACAGCTTCAAAAGATAAGAAAACAGTCTTTGCCATTATTACCGGAATTGAGGATTGGGCGAAGGGGGACCGGAAAGAATTTCTGTTGGGCTCGGTAAAAGCCACTCCGCAAACAAAGATTAGTGTATTGGGGCAAAATGATAAAGTAACAGAATATAAAAACCAGTTAGATGTTACTTCGCAATTTGAGCAAAAGAATGATGGGCTGCACATCTCGGTAGTTAGAGCACAACGCGTGTACGATAACTATAAATGGCCTAATCCTATTATTGTAAAACTGGAGAATATAATCCCGGCGCTTGATCCGCCTGTTTTAGAAACACAGGCGCCAGAGATTGCAGATGGTGCTACACAGGTCAGGGGAAGGCTGATAAAAAAAGGGAATGCTTCTAAAGTGCAGGTGGGTTTTGAGTACAGACCGTATGCGGGCTTCGCTGAAAATCTGTACAGCAAAGACTGGCAAAGAACTGAGTTTGTGGAAGTCGATAAAGAAGGCAGCTTTGCTGTTGCCATTCCAAACCCTGAAAAAGGTAAAGAATATCAATATCGGGCTGTTGTAGTACATCCTGCCTTAAGTGTTCGGGGAGATATAAAACGGTTTGTTGCAAAGTAAAAAGTACAGGTACAAGCAGAGCTAACATTTATTTTTAAGATTAAACCAATGCATGTTTTTCCAATGAAGCATTTTAAAATAAAGTTATTCCTGTTGCTGTGGTGTTGCCTGGCGTGTGGAACTACCGTAAACGCGCAGGAGGATTTGTCGAAATACATTCTCACGCCCAAGCCTGGTCCCGAACCCCGTATCAACGGACCTAAAGTGTTTGGTGTGCGCCCGAACCATCCGATTGTTTTTACCATCCCGGCATCGGGCGAAAGGCCCATGACTTTCTCGGCGAAGAAGCTGCCGAAAGGGGTAAAGCTCGACCCGAAAACAGGGTGGCTTTCAGGCGCAATTGCTGCTCCGGGTACGTACGTTGTGCAACTGGAAGCGAAAAACGCTTCGGGAAAAGTTAGTCGCGATTTCAAAATAATAGTGGGAGAGGATATTGCCTTGACGCCTCCCATGGGCTGGAACCACTACAACATCTACGGCACCAGAATCACGCAGGAACAGGTACTCACGCAGGCCAAAGCCATGGCTGGTACCGGTCTGATAAATTATGGCTGGACCTACCTGAACATCGACGATGGCTGGCAGGGCAAGCGCGGCGGGAAACATTTTGCCATCCTTCCGGACAGCACCCGCTTCCCCGATATGCAGGCCATGGTGGATGAGGTACATGGGATGGGCCTGAAAATCGGTACTTACTCTACGCCTTGGGTAGAGTCGTATGGGCACCGCATTGGCGGCTCGGCCATGAACCCCGAAGGAACCTTTGAGCGCACGAAAGAAAATATTGCCCGGAACAAGAAGCTGCTGCCTTACGCTATTGGGACCTACCACTTCTGGGAAAACGATGCGAAGCAGATTGCCGAGTGGGGCTTCGATTACCTGAAGTACGACTGGAACCCGGCAGAGCTGCCAGAAACGAAGGAGATGTACGACGCCCTCCGGAACAGCGGGCGCGATGTGGTCTACAGCCTCTCAAACAGCATTCCGTTTGCCACCATTGGCGAGCTGTCTGCGGTGTCCAATGCCTGGCGCACGGGCGGTGACATCAAAGACAACTGGAAAAGCTTAAAGAGCCGCATTTTTACCCAGGACAAATGGGCTCCCTATGCCCGTCCCGGCCACTGGAACGACCCCGACATGATGATTGTGGGCGTGGTAGGCTGGAACTCCGCCGAAAAATGGCCTTCCAAGTTAACGCCCGATGAGCAGTACACGCACATGAGCGCCTGGTGCCTGATGTCGGTGCCGTTGCTCCTGGGCAACGATATTTCCAGACTCGATGATTTTACCTTCAGCCTTTTAACCAACCACGAAGTGCTGGCCGTGAACCAGGACCCGCTGGGAAAACAGGCAACGGTGATTGCCCGGAACGGCGACATCGGGGTGATGGCAAAGGACATGGAGGATGGTTCCAAAGCGGCCGGCTTATTCAACCTGGCCGATAACGGTACGCAGCAGGTAGTGATGAAGTGGTCAGACTTGGGCATCAAAGGCAAATACATCGTGCGGGACCTGTGGCGGCAAAAGGACCTCGGAACATTTGAGGGCGAGTTTAAAGCCGATGTGCCGGAGCATGGGGTGGTGATGGTGAGTGTCCGAAAGAAATAAATACAATAACAGTCCTGCAGGCGGTAAAAGTCTTGCAGGCTTAAAGAATCTCCTTATGCTAGTCATCCGAAAACTGCTCGTACTGCTTGTTGCTTTCCTTAGTCTTGCTGCGAAAGCCGGTGATGTGGTGGTCACGCAGTTTGGTGCTGTAGGCGATGGAACAACCTTAAACACAGACGCTATTCAACGTGCCATAGATGCCTGCAGCAGGCAGGGCGGCGGGAAAGTATTTATTCCGGAAGGCACCTGGCTGAGTGGTACCATCCTGTTGAAGGATGGTGTTACACTTCACCTGCATGAAAAGGCTGTCCTTTCCGGCAGTACCGATATTAACCATTACCAGTTGGTGGATGGTTTTAAGGACGGAAGAGGCTCCAGCATGGGCTATAGTTTTATCGGGGCAAAGGATGTGAAGAATGTCGGGATTACCGGTAAAGGCCGGATTAACGGGAACGGTAAAGAGATTCTCGAAAAGCACGGACGCAGCAAACGCCCTTTCCTGGTCAGGTTTGTCCGCTCCGAAAATGTAACGGTTTCTGATGTGTACCTGGAAGGCCCGGCAGCCTGGACCATGCACTTCTTTGAATGCAAAAATGTGCTGGCGGAAAGCGTCATTATCAGGAGCAGAGGCCTGAGCAACAACGACGGCATCGACATTGATTGCTGCGAACAGGTAGTTATCCGGGACTGTGACATCGACAGTGGCGACGATGCCATCTGTTTAAAAACCACCGGTCCGAAGCCTTGCAAAGAGATAGAGGTGAGCGGGTGCACCATCAACACAGGGCAGGGAGCCTTTAAATTAGGCACCGAGTCGATGGGTAACTTCGAGGATATCAACATTCATGATTGCACCGTCAAAGAAACGAAAGGCATCAAACTGTATTCCGTAGATGGGGCACATCTGAAGAACCTCCGTATCCGGAACATCACGATAGAGAAAACCACCCTGCCCATTCTCTTACGCCTGGGCTCCAGGTTAAAGACCTTCCGCGAAGGCGATGCCAAAAAGCCGGTTGGGATAATCGATGGTGTTACTATCAGCAACATCCGTGTAAAGCAGGCTTCACAAATGGCCATGATTATCAGCGGTATTCCCGGTCACCTGATTAAGAATGTCAGCATTTCTGATGTTTCGGTTCACTTACCGGGCGGAGGCTCCGAGGCAGATGCAAAATTGCAGTTGCCCGAAGTGGAGGCTGATTATCCGGAGGTAACGATGTTTGGTAAAATAATGCCTACCTACGGACTATACATCCGGCATGCACAGGGGATAAGGGTGAAGGATGTGCAGGTCTCGCTGGCGAAAGCTGATGCCCGTCCGGCTATTACCGGAATTGATGTAGCCGATGTAAGCCTGACGAACATGGCGATGCCGGCAACTGCTTTTGATGAACCTTATGTCAGGCTGGAGGCGGCACGAAACGTAACGCTGGGCATGGTCAGCCCGGAGAATAAGCCTGCTGTCTTTCTGGAAGTAGCAGGCGCAGCGAGTAAAAACATTGCAGTACATGCCGACCGTCCACAAATTAAACTGGCAGCTGGTGTGGCTAAAAGTGCTGTACAAATCAAAAAAGTAAATAATAAACCTTCTTCGAAAAAATCAGATATCCTATGAATCTACGAATGTTAGCGCAAACTAACAGAAAATTACTTTTGGCGGTAATGATGATAGCCGGTAGTGTGGTGGCAGGTAACAGTACAGTTTATGCCCAGGACTCGCTGGCAAAATACATCCTCACGCCCAAACCCGGTCCCGAACCCCGCATCAACGGAGCTAAAGTGTTTGGTGTGCGTCCCGGGCATCCTATCGTTTTTACGGTTCCGGCTACTGGAAACAGGCCAATTACTTTTTCGGCTACCAATCTTCCGGCAGGGGTAAAGCTGGATGCCAAAACAGGAAAGCTTTCCGGTTCGGTTGCCAAGCCTGGCACCTATGTTATTAACCTGCAGGCAAAGAATAACACAGGCACAGCCACCAGGCCATTCAAACTGGTGGTGGGAGAGGAGATAGCGCTGACGCCCCCCATGGGCTGGAACAGCTGGAACATCTACGGCGATAAAATTTCGCAGGAAGCGGTATTGGCGAATGCGAAGGCCATGGTAAGCTCCGGGCTGATAAACCACGGCTGGTCTTACATCAACATCGACGATGCCTGGCAGGGCAAACGCGGCGGCGAATTCAAGGCCATACAACCCGACCCTGCTACCTTCCCGGACATGCAAGGCCTGGTAAACGAGGTGCACGACATGGGCCTGAAAATCGGCATCTATTCCTCGCCCTGGATAGAAACCTACGCCCACCGTGTCGGCAGTTCGGCCATGAACCCGGAGGGTACCTTTGAGCCGGTGAAGGTGAATGTACCGCGGCGGGAAAAGAAGATGCCTTACGCCATCGGGAAGTATGTGTTTGTTGAGAATGACGTGAAGCAGTGGGCAAAGTGGGGCTTCGATTACCTCAAGTACGACTGGAACCCGAACGAGTACCCCGAAACGAAACGGATGCACGATGCGCTGCGCAAAAGCGGCCGCGACATTGTTTTCAGCTTATCCAACAGCACCCCGTACCGCTCCGTCAAGGAATTGTCTTCCGTGTCGAATGCCTGGCGTACCGGCGGCGATATCCGCGATACCTGGGAGAGCCTGCGGGCCCGTTTGTTTACCCAGGACCGCTGGGCGCCCTACGCCCGTCCCGGTCACTGGAACGACCCGGACATGATGATTGTAGGCTACGTAGGCTGGGGCAAAACGCCAAAACCAACCCGCCTCACACCCGACGAGCAGTACACCCACGTTACCGCCTGGGCGCTGATGTCGGTGCCCCTGCTACTGGGCAACGACCTGACCAAGCTGGACGAATTCACCATCAGCCTGCTCACCAACGACGAAGTACTGGCCGTGAACCAGGACCCGCTCGGGCTGCAGGCTACCACCATCTCTACCAAAGGCGAGACAGGCATCATGGCCAAAGAACTCGAAGACGGAACCATTGCAGCTGGTCTGTTCAATACCGGCGACAGTACCGCTCCCGTAACCCTGCGCTGGCCCGACCTCAACATTGTAGGCAAGTATATCGTGCGGGACCTGTGGCGGCAAAAGGACCTGGGCACTTTCGAGAATTCATTTCCGATGGATGTAAACAGCCATGGTGTGGTGATGATAAGCCTGCGGAAGGCGGAATAGCCTGTTCAATAATTAAAAGAACATAATCATGATAAAATTATTACTGACAGTTGCTGCGGTATTCTTCCTGTTAAGCAACGTATCAGCGCAAAAAATGCTCAGCCAGAAGGAACGCATGGAATGGTGGGAAGAGGCCAGCTTCGGGATGTTTATCCATTGGGGTGTATATGCCGTGCCGGCAGGAACCTACAACGGGCACCAGATAAAAGGGATTGGGGAATGGATTATGAACTTCGCTAAAATCCCGGTGGCCGACTACAAAGCATATGCAAAAGAATTCAACCCCACGAAATACGATGCCGATGCATGGGTACGCATGGCAAAAGATGCCGGCATGAAATACATCGTCATCACCGCCAAACACCACGATGGCTTTGCTTTATTCGATTCAAAAGCAAGCGACTGGGATGTGGTGGATGCAACTCCTTACGGGAAAGATTTGATAAAGCCATTGGCAGAAGCCTGCAAGAAGCACGGCATCAAACTTGGCCTGTATTACTCGCAGGCGCAGGACTGGGTACACCCGGGTGGAACGGCTTATTTCAGGGCAGCAAACAGAGGCTATGATCATATGCCGAATGCAGCAGCAATGGATGCTTATACAAAGGCAAACGACGGACACTGGGACCCGGTACAGACCTCAAAAACAGTATCGCAATACGTGGATGAGGTGGCAGTGCCGCAGGTGCGGGAAATCCTGACGAAGTACGGCGAAATTGCAGTGCTCTGGTGGGACACGCCAAACGGTTTTGACAAACAGAACGCCGAAAAACTCCATGCTTTGCTGACGCTGCAGCCCAACATCATCACCAACGACCGCTTAATGAAGCCCGATTTTCCGGGCGACCTGACCACGCCGGAGCAAAAGATACCCAAAGCAGGCGAAATGGAGGGTAAATACTGGGAAACCTGCATGACTATGAACGATACCTGGGGTTACAAAAGCTTCGACCACAAATGGAAAAGCACCGAAACCCTCATCCACAACCTGGTGGACATTGCCTCTAAAGGTGGGAATTACCTGCTGAACATTGGTCCCAAAGCCGATGGTACTTTCCCCCAGGAAAGTGTAGACAGGCTAAAAGAGGTAGGTGCCTGGATGAAGGTAAACGGTGAAGCCATTTATGGTACAAAGCAAAACCCTTTAACGCCGGTAGAATGGGGCCGCATTACCAGAAAAGAGGATGCCAAAGGCAGCACCCTTTACCTCACAGTATTTAACTGGCCAGCAGATGGAAAATTACTGGTGCCGGGCTTAAGCAACAATGTAAAGTCTGCCGGTTTGCTTGCCGGTGGAAAGAAAGTAAAAACAAAAAAGACGGCAGCGGGAACCGTTATCGAGCTACCTGCTCAGGCTCCGGATGCGATAGCGTCTGTAATTAAAGTTCAGGTAAAAGGCCAACTGCCAGCCACAGCCAGCGAAGCCCACGCTACAGGTATGAAATAAGCTTCTACTGACCGGTGGAAGAGTTCTGAAATATAGCAGCGGGTATCGTGACGGGTGCAGCAGATATTTATCTACAACAGTAGAAATGGTGGCAGGAGCAGTGCGGTTTTGTGGTTGTAAGAAGCTGGTTGCCTTTTTTTAACAATGTTATTTTATAAACTTTAGCTATTGATGAAGTCAGAAAACATGATGTCTTACATTGCCATAGGCCTGTCTGTAATTCTTCTCAACGCCGGGTGCCAGAAAGAAATTGAACCACCGGTAGTAGTAGAAAAAGAGATAGAAAAAGTTACATCAGTTAAGACATATCCGGGCAGGAACCGCGTGAAGCTGTGGTGGAAGCTGCCAGCCGATGAGCGTGTCGTGAAAAGTAAGGTAACCTGGAACGACGAAACCCAATCCAGGGAGATACCGGTTGTGGCAGGTAAAGACACTCTGAGTGTGCTGATCGAAAACCTGGAAGAAGGTAACTACACTTTCGCCCTCTATGCACTCGATAAAGAGGGCAAACAATCTGGTATGGTAATCGTGAATGCCAAAGCTTATGGCAACGAATTTGAGACCGCACTGCAGAACCGGGCTATCAAAAAAGTAAACTTCGACGCATCGTCTTCAGCTGCAGAAATTGAATGGGAATCTGCCGGGCTGGGTGTTGTGGGGGCTGAAGTAAAATATACCGATGCCGCAGCAACTACGCACACACTTTCCGTAACTCCGTTTACACGAAACACCACGCTTTCCAATTTTACGGCAGGAGAAAGCTTCAGGTACCGCACCCTGCATTTGCCCAATTCCTCCGCTATAGATACCTTCTTCACTGCCTTTGAAACGGTAATTATTGAGCAGGCGTCCGCAGAGGAGGAGCCTTCTCCAACAAAAGCTGGACCCAGACCGCCTATACCTATAACCTTCAAACTCCCTGGACTTTACCACAATCCGACCGGTATAGTTTTTCTAATGAGGAGCACCGGTTCTGGATTTATAAAGGTGATGATTGCCAGTATGAGGGTTGTGGTACAGGGCCACGCTCTGAACTCCGGATGAAGAATGATTATCTGCTGGGCAAGCATCAGTTTGAAGGGGATGTATATATCGTTGCCGGCACCGCTGGGACTGATATTATGCAGGTATTCGGAGGGGTGCAGCATTCAACTTCTATCATGCTCAAAGTACATGCAGCTAACAATGGAACAATAAAGCGCTATGATAACGAAATCTTATTGACAAATGCCTACGAGAGATGGATACATGTAAATGTACAGCACGACGCGGATAACGGCAAAATTTACGTGTACCTGGACAACCAGCTTAAAGGAGTGTTTGACGACCGTGGTCAGAAAACCCACTATTTTAAATGCGGCGTTTATAACATTACAGGCACCAGGTCCGAATCGCGCTGGAAGAATATAAAATACTGGAAAAACGGACCAGTTGGGAAATAAGGGGATAAAAAGAAGTCTTGTAAGGGAAACTAACGGGAATCAGGTTTATTTCACCTGCCGAAAGCTACGTTGGAGGCAGAAGCTCATTAGAGTATGTTTAAATTTTCGCTTGCAAAGGCAAAGTTTAAACATGCTCTTTAACTGATATTACGCTTAATGGTGCTAAGTTCTACATTAATGAAGACAGTAAACCTAAAGTTCTACGCTACCATTGCCCTGTCACTGGTTTTTCTGCTTGCTGGCTGTGAGAAAGAAGATGAGGCAGCAGTTGTAGTTGAGAAAGAGATAGACAGAGTAACATCAGTTAAAAGTTGTCCGGGCAGGAACCGCGTGAAGCTGTGGTGGAAGCTGCCAGCCGATGAGCGTGTCGTGAAAAGCAAGGTAACCTGGAACGACGAAACCCTATCCAGGGAGATACCGGTTGTGGCAGGTAAAGACACCCTGAGCATTATTATCGATAACCTGATAGAAGGCAACCACACCTTCACCATCTATGTACTCGATAAAGGAGGCAAATTGTCGGAGAAGGTTAACGTGAATGCGCAGGCATATGGCAGCCAGTACGAAGCCGCGCTGCAGAACCGTGCTATTAAAAAATTAAATTATAACGCAGAGACTTCAGCCGCAGAAATAGATTGGGAATCTGCTGCGCTGGGTGTAGTGGGGGCTGAACTTGAATATACCGATGCAGCTGCAGTTGCACATACCCTTTTCATATCTCCGTTTTCACGCAGTACTACGCTTGATGGTTTTAAGACAGGAGAAAGTTTTCGGTACCGCACCCTGCACATGCCCAACTCATCAGCCATCGATACTTTCTATACTGCCTACGAAACAGTAGAAGTCCTGCATCTGGACTATTCTCCACCTGTTGATGATGATGGAAATATTACGCCCCCGTCTATTCTTGCTGCTGATCCTGCCAAAGGCGCTTCTGCTACATTCGGGCTTATTGGTAGCGGAAATGTAGAGGCGCCATCTTCCATCACTACCGACCACGATCCGGTACGGGGCCTGGTTTGGCGCTTTCAGAAGCCTGTCAGCAGTAACCGCTGCGAGAACCATGGCATTAAGGTAAATGGGGCAAAGTATGAATTCAAAAACAACAACACCTACTACTTCGGCTGGTGGTCTAAGCTGACAGATAATTCTAACAACAATGCCAATTTTCAGTGGAAGTCCTATGGCGACCATATCCAGAACTTTCCAATTGTTCTGAAAATGAGAGACGGGAATATGATACTACAGCAACGCCAGCCCGGTGGTATCGAAACCATTCTGTGGTCTGCCCCCTGGAAGGCCAACACCTGGTACAAATTAGCCTTAGGCATACACGTAAGCGATGCGTTGCGTGGCGGCTGGATTGAGCTTTGGTTCAACGGGGTAAAGCAGACATTCAGCGATGACTCCCAAAGGTACTATTGCCGCACCTTCGATGGTGGCCACAACTGCCCCAAATGGGGAATTTATGGCAGAAGCGATCTCGCCATCTCAAATTATATTGATAACATCAAAGTTGGGACCTCCTACGAGGAAGTAGACTAACTCAACACCCGGAACGGCTTTGCGGACAGCAGAATATTAATTTGTCAGGGTCGTTCATGGCCTGATAGTGCAACACAGGCTGTAGGTAGAGTTGTTCCTAAACACAGCCATATCCTCTTTCTAGATTATTTCAGCAACCAAAGCGAAATATGCGGTTTCGTTCACAATTGTAGCAGGTAAAAAAGCTAAACAACACCTTCATAAACGAGACCCCCTTTCTTACTTTCATAATGTTTACTCTGCTGGCAGGCGATATCTGTTAGAAATGGGGGTGTCTTAGAAATTAGTTATTAAAAATTTGATTTATATATTGAAGTCAAGGCTTTCTGAACCATACTTCCGGTACTATTTGTTTCTGATAATACGGGAAATAAAATATGCGGAATATCCACTGAAAGTGTAGCCTTTACCGTCAGATTTTTTACAAAGGCTGCTGTCTACGAATATTATTAAAGTGTGTTACGTTTGGAAGTAACAAATTTGTTTTATCTTAAACTTATGTTTGTTAGTTTTGCTATCTTTACTACTAAATAGATAATCCCTGTGGAATGTCTACTAAAGAATTTTGAATGTTTAATCGAAAGTGTATCCATTATTAGTATAATTTTTACTTAATGTAATGATTTTTTCAGTGTTTTTTAATATTTCTTTACAACTTCTCAATAGGGTAGCATTAATTGTGCTGCTCTACTTTTTTATTTCCCCAGTTCTTGCTCAAAATTCTACTATTAAATTTAATCATCTTTCCGTTGATGAAGGCCTGTCGCAGAGTACGGTTTTCTCCATCACAAAAGATAAGGATGGGTATATGTGGTTTGGTACCCGCGACGGATTAAATAAGTATGATGCCAGCAAGGTAAAAGTGTATAAAAATAATCCTGAGGATAGCACAAGTTTGTCTAATAATGCTATCATGAGTCTGCTGTCCGACTCTAAAGGTAATTTGTGGGTAGGCAGTAGTCTGGGTTTAAATCTTTATAATCCGGTAAAAGATAATTTTACCAGAATAAAATTAGATACTGGCCTACCGGCTTCTTTATCGGGAAATCACATCCTGACCATTTTTGAAGACCGATCTGCTAACATCTGGGTCGGAACCCGGGATGGGCTGGTGCTGATTTCAAAAGGTAACCTGAAGCAGCTTAAACGTTTTCAGCATGAGGATTCAGATAAAAACAGTCTTGTAAATAATGAGGTGCGCCAGGTTTTTCAGGATAAAGAAGGTATTATCTGGATAGGTACTTCTAATGGATTTTCGCGATTGACGTGCAAAGGTGCTGATAATTACCAGTTTACAAACTACTCCTTGTCGAAAGGAAATGCCGGTCACAAAAACTATAACTGGATAAATGCCATAGCGGAAGACGACAAGGGCATACTCTGGTTAGGGACAGAGAAAACAGGGCTTAAGTTTTTTAATAAGAAAGAAGGTAAGTTGCTGGCAGGACCAGGTTATCCGCACGAAGAGCTGAATTCAGGCAAAATAAGAGTTATCAGGCGGGATAAAGACAGCAATTTCTGGGTTGGGTCTATCGGCGGATTGTATGTTATTAACCAGAAAACGCAGCATGTTGTTAAACTCAACAGTAATACCCATAGCCAGGGAGCATTAAGCGACCACTCTATCCGCTCCATGTTCATCGATAATGAAGGGATTTACTGGGTGGGTACTTTCTATGGTGGTATAAATTATTATAGTCCGCTGGCAAAGCAGTTTGATCAAATCCGGTTGGATAGCTACGATCAGCAATCAAAATTCAAGGTAACCAGTAAGATCCTTACGGATGGCGACAGTAACGTCTGGATAAGTACCGAAGGAAGCGGTTTATACTACCTGGACAGAAAAGCAAATACCCTCACCAACTACAGGCACAGCGCTACCAACAGCAATTCCTTAAGCCATGATAATATCAAAACTATTATGATGGAGAAGGGGGGATTATGGATTGGTACATTGTACGGGCTGAATTATTTCGATATAGCCAGTAAAAAGTTTACGCATTACTTTCACCAGCCCGGCAATAAAAAAACGATTCCGGATGACATTTCCTACAGCATAAAAAGGGACAGCCAGGGAACACTTTGGGTGGCAACGTATAATGGTGGACTCAGCCGCTTTGATGAGCAGGCGAAAACTTTTCAGACGCTGGTTCATAACCCGAATGATCCTACTTCGCTGAGCTCAAATTCTATCACCTACATTTTTGAAGACTCCAATAAAACCCTGTGGTTTGGTACCACCAACGGATTAAACAGGAAAGAACCTGGTCGGGACAAGTTCAGACGCTACCTGAACAGCAAAAAAGAAGAACAGTCATTAAATGGAAACTATATCCTTTGTATCCATGAGGATAAGAAAAAGCGGTTATGGGTTAGTACCCAGAATGGCTTGAATCTTCTGAATCCAAAAACAGGCGATATCCGCCACTTTACCACTGCTGATGGCCTGCCGGATAACACTGTGTATGGAATTCTGGAAGATGACAGGGGGTATCTTTGGTTTAGTACCCAGAATGGTCTTACAAAGTTAGACCCTGATAATTTTACTTTCCAGAACTATAACAGGAATGATGGTCTCTTCAGTAAAGAGTTTAGCTTTAACTCCTTCCACAAGGATGAAAGGGGGTACATGTATTTTGGTGGGTTTAACGGTGTAGTTGTTTTCCATCCGGACAGTATCCAGATTAACACCAAAAAACCAAAACTGATATTTACACAACTGCGCCTGTATAACAAAGAAGTGCAGGTAAATGGCGAAGATGATATACTGCCGGCCTCTCTCGATAAAGTGAAAAAACTGAAGTTCCGGCACAACCAGAACATATTCTCTTTTGAATTTGCAGTCTTAAATTATATCAATTCCAATAAGAACCAGTATGCCTACCAGCTCGCCGGCTTCGATAAAGGCTGGAATTATGTAAAAGAACCCGTAGCTTCTTATATGAACCTGGAGCCCGGCGACTATACGCTTTTAATTAAGGGTTCAAATAACGATGGTATCTGGAGCGAAACCCAGGAACTGGCAATCACCATTCTGCCACCGCCCTGGAAAACGTGGTGGGCCTACACGTTGTATGCTGCTGCGTTTGTTGTTCTGTTGTTAGTATGGTCCGGAATCAATAAGACCAGGATTAAACTGACCCATCAGCTGGAATTAGAGCATCTGGAAAAGATGAGGCAGGAAGAACTGCATCAGACTAAGATTAACTTTTTTGCCAACATAGCCCATGAACTCAGAACGCCCTTAACGCTTATTGTAAGTCCAGTGCAACTAATGGCAGAAAAATACAGGAATGATACATTTTTACAAAGCCAGCTTAAGGTGGTTACTTCTAATACCGACAGACTGCTGCGTTTGCTGAATCAGTTACTGGACTTTAACAAGCAGGAAACCGGTAATATGCAGTTAAAGCGGGTAGACAAGGATATTGTAGGCTGGCTGAAGGAGATCAAGACTTCATTCCAGGAGCATGCCTGGCTTAATCATATCCAGTTGGACTTCCATTCCGATTATCAGCATATTCCGGCAAATTTCGATCCGGAAGAGTTGGAGAAAGTGTTTTATAATCTGATGTCCAACTCATTTAAGTTTACGGCCAATGGTGGTAGAATTGCTCTTGGCGTCAGTTTAGAAAGCAATCCGTTTGGTGTTGCAGCCAACAACTCCGAAAATATTGATTTCAGTGAGCCTTTGCTGAAGATAGTGGTAGAGGATAATGGTATTGGTATTTCTCCTGAGCATATAGACAAGATTTTTGACCGTTTCTACCAGGCCGAAAGCCCGGTAATGTCGGCAAGTGGTTTTGGTATCGGACTGGCCTTTTCTAAAGAAATTGTGCATCTGCATGGTGGTACCATCTCTGTCGAAAGCCAGGAAAGAAATAGTCAACAGCCAGGCTTTACCCGCTTTACAATTATACTGCCTGTTGTAAGCGCTCCTGTTACTGAAAGCCCTGAAACCGTTCAAGTGCCTGCTGTACAGGCTGTAGAGCAAAGCCCTGAGCAGGATTATTTTTACAAAGAGGTTTTTGAGAAAGAGTCAACCGAAAAGGCAGAAGCCTGCGAGCGAGTATCGGTATTAGTAGTAGAAGATAACACGGAGATCAGAAGCTATCTGAAAAACCTTTTATCGCCGCATTACCAGGTATTCGAAGCAACCGATGGAGAAGAGGGCTGGGAAATAGCAACCGAACAACTCCCGAACCTGATCATAAGTGATATTTCGATGCCCCGCATGGATGGACTGGAACTGACGAATAAGCTAAAGACGGATGAGCGTACTAACCATATTCCGGTTATCCTGCTTACCGCCCGCGGCACGATTATTCATCAGGTGGCAGGTTTGGAGAGAGGCGCTGATGAATATATGTGCAAGCCATTTAACATTCAGTTGCTTCTGTTAAAGGTTAAGAACCTGCTGGCTGTTCGTGAAAAGCTGAAAGAAAAGTACGGACGTATAGTAACGCTGCAGCCGCAGTACCAGGAAATTGAGAACCCGGACGATAAATTCCTGCAGCGCCTGATGCAGATTCTGGAAGCAAATATTTCTGATCCGGAGTTTAATGTGTCGGAACTGGTAAACCACATAGGCATGAGCCGGCCAGTGCTTTTCCGGAAAACAAAAATGCTGACAGGCTTATCTGTTATCGACCTGATCAGGTCGGTAAGGTTAAAAAAGGCCGAGATGTTATTAAGACAAAACAGGATGACGATATCGGAGGTGGCCTATGAGGTGGGTTATAATGATCCGAAGTACTTTAGCAAGCTATTCAGGAACCAGTACGGCAAAACGCCTACCGAATATGTAGAACTATCCAGAACAGATGGAGAGGCACAGCAACCGGAACTGACGGTTTAGGTGAAGACACAACCAGCAGGTAAGGGAGTGGTGGCAATGGCTGCAGAATAAATAACTCCCTTTGTGCCTGTTGAAACCAGGTGATGTTTTACCAGGAACCTGGTTGTATAAAATTTCCTGCAGCAGAGGGTATAGTGGCAGGAGCAGTATAAGTTGTAAGTGTCTTGCAGATTGTAAGCACCTGCCACCATACCCTCTGTTAAATGGAATAGCGAATGAAATGGGTACAATAGAGTTTAAAAGTAAGTTGGTGGGATAGGAACCCGAGGGGTAATAACAAACGGATTCCCGATCGGTTAAATATCAAATAACTCTTAAGTCTCCTGTTGTCTGCTGAAAATGAAGCCTGTATGTCTTCACATTTGCTGCCAATCTAACACAGCCTGTAGAACGTTGCAGATGACAACAATACCTCCTCAGGTTTCCTTTCCTGCTCTCGCTACAGTTTAGAGGGAGTTCATGTTGTCGGCAAATATGACAAGTGCAAGTACAAAGAAGACTGTTCCTGTCACAGTCCCTCCCAAGGATGAAATCTACCTGATATAAATAGCTCTACAGCTTGAGCATTTTGTTATCCGCTTACAATTATTTGTTAATGAAAATTACATGTTTAAACAATTGAATGCGCGAATTTACGCTGAAAAAGCCACTTTTTAAGTCAGAACTAATCTTCCTCTTTCTTGAACGAATCTGCTACCTGTTACCAAAGAGTTTCTTCCGAATTTTGGTGACCCAATAAAAAAACGAATAGGTATTTTATGAAAGATTTGATTAGAAGGACAAGGATTTTGGAGGGACTCCTTTTTACGTTGCTACTGGCGATTTTTATATTTTTAATAACATCCTGAATAATACCCCCCTGTGCCTACAGATTATTCCGATGCTTGACCCGATATTCTAATGCTGACAAAGAAAGCTGGTTAATAAAAAGAGGATATGAAGGTAAAAGCGGTTCGCAGGCTGGTAGGTTATGTTGATTGACGAAAACAGAAAGAAGTAAAACCAACTTAAACAGCTCAATAGAATTTAAATTAATATGGGAAAAACATTAACTCATTTTTTAGGCAAGCTTGGGTTACCCCCTTTGCTGTGTTGCCTTTGCCTGTCTGGTAATGCTAGTGGCCATTTAAATTTATACCAGGCACAGCCTGAGCTATTAAAAGCAGTTGAGAAAGAACTGCTGGCCATACATACTGCAGGCACAACCCCTGGAAACGCGGTGCCAGATAAGGTTTTAGCCGGACAGAATAATGAGGTAGTAACTGGTAGAGTAACCTCCGGAGGGGAGCCAATGCCAGGTGTCACCGTTATGCTAAAAGGTTCAAGTACGGGTGCCATTACCGATGGAGATGGAAAATACCAGATTACTGTACCTAATGGTAACGGTACTCTTGTGTTCTCTTTTATTGGTTATATTTCGCAGGAAGTTTCTGTTAACAATCGGTCTAGTGTAGATGTGTCGCTGGCTCTTGATGATAAAACACTGGGTGAAGTAGTGGTGGTTGGTTACGGTACAGAGAAGAAGCGCGATGTAACCGGCGCTATCTCTTCTATTAACGAGAAGGTAATTGAAGAGCGCCAGGCCGTAAACGTTTTTGAAGCCATGCAGGGTACTGCTGCTGGTGTTCAGGTGAGCAGTAACTCTGGTGCTCCAGGGTCCGAATTCAGCATCACCATCCGGGGAGCATCCTCTTTCAGCGATGCCGCCATCCAGCCATTGTTTATTGTAGATGGTATGATTGTGAATAGTATCGACGGTATTAACCCGAACGATATTAAGTCGATGGAAATCCTGAAAGATGGTGCCTCCGCTGCCATATATGGTTCACGCTCAGCTAATGGTGTTGTTATCATCACCACCAAAACCGGGGCAGAAGGCAAACCTAAAGTAGATGTGCGGTATTTGACCAGCTTCAGCAGGATTGCCAACACCGTGCCGCAGGTAAATAAATTTGAACGAGTTCTCAATCATTCCTCAACCAGGGGAACCGTGCTGGAGAAATACAATACAAACGCCGACTCGGTAGGACTGATAGCCAGCACCAGCAACGATTACCAGGACCTGCTTACCCGCACTGCTATCCGGCGTGATCTGGGCTTAAGCGTAAGCGGTGGTACCAACAACCTGAAGTACTTCACCAGCTTGAACTACATCGATGAGAATGGGGTAATCCTGACCAGCTACAACAAAAAAGCCACCATGCGTACCAACGTAGACTTTAAGGCTACCCCACGTCTTACATTTGGTTCGCGCCTGAGCTTAAGCGTTATGGAAACGAACAACATCAGCGAAGGCGATGTGCTGGGCTGGGCGTTAAAGCGCATTACAG
Organism: Botryobacter ruber; assembly: GCF_003347595.2. Lineage (GTDB taxonomy): Bacteria > Bacteroidota > Bacteroidia > Cytophagales > Hymenobacteraceae > Pontibacter > Pontibacter ruber_A. The sequence goes on from NZ_QCZK02000029.1 coordinate 103,473, forward strand.
ATTACATAGTGTGGTATCCTGACGGCAGTCTGGCACCTGTTTATGCCATGGGTGGTCAGCGTAACCCTATCCAGGAAATTGAAGAGCGGAAAAGGCTGACTAACCGCTACGAAGGTAACTTTAACAACTACCTCGAATATAAACTGGCCGACTGGCTGCGCTTCAGAACAAGTGCTACGGGTAACCTGTACCTCAACCGCTTTAACGAATTCAGGGGCAAAGAACTTGACTCTAATGGCAACGAAGATCTGCGTCAGAGTGCAGGTATCGACAGAACATCTCTTAACTATACCGTCCTGAGCGACGCATACCTGTCTGCCGATAAAACGTTTGCAAATGATCACACAGTTACAGCCATGGTGGGTGGTAGTATCGAGAGCGGCAGGTTTGACAGGTTCCACTTTCAAGGAAATGACTTTGTTACCGAAAGTGGCCTGAGTACGATGAACCTGCTAACCTTACAGGCTTCCGGAAACCCGGATAATGGCTCCGGTACGTTTACATTTGCCGAAGATTATGCTATTGCAGGTTTGTTTAGCCGTGTGGGCTATAACTACAAAGGCAAGTATATTTTTAATGCAACAGCCCGTATGGACGGATCATCAAAATTTGGTCCTAACAACCGCTGGGGATTGTTCCCATCAGCCTCGGTTGGATGGAGATTCTCTGATGAAGGTTTCATGAGCTGGACAAATGATGTGCTGACTGATGGTAAATTGCGATATAGCTTAGGTACAAACGGTAACGACAGGCCTCTGTCTTATTACGAAGCTGAAACACGTTACACGGCCGGTAACTTTTATGGTGGTGTAAACGGTGTTAGTAGCGTGAACACCTATGGCAATCCTGATATTCGTTGGGAACAAACAAAGCAGTCTAACCTTGGCCTTGACCTGAGCTTCCTGAGCGGAAGAGTGAATTTTACGGGCGACTATTATGTTAAGACCACTTCTGACCTGATCGTGCCCATGAATTTGCCTACCCATACCGGGTATAATAACATGAAAGTAAACATGGCTTCTATCGAAAACAGAGGATTGGAGCTATCCGTTTCGGCATATCCCATAAAAGCCACTAAGAACTTCTCCTGGCAAACCAGCTTAAACTTGTCAAAAAACAGGAACAAGATTCTGGACCTGGCAAGAGAAGATTATGTGCAGAGCAACATCTGGTATGTAGCTGCCGGTATGCCAGCAGGCAACTTCTATGGCTACGAGGCTAATGGCATTTACCAATACGATGCCAGCAACGCCTACACAACCGACTATTCTGCCCGCCTTACGCCTGTAGTAAGCCGAGATGCACAAGGTAACGTTATTATCGGGCAGAACGGACAGCCAACTGTTGAGAGTTACCTGTTACCAAACGGGGAAGCTTATACTGGTGATGTAAAACAAATCAAAGTAAATGGGGTTGTGGCACGCGGCGGTGACGTAATCTGGTCGAACCTGCCAAACAGCGAAGGCGCCTACGATGATAAGATAGATGACGCTGACAGAAAGATATTAGGCAACGCTCAGCCTAAATGGGATCTGGGCTGGGGTAATAATGTCAAATACAAAAACTGGAATCTATCCTTTAACTTCTATGCCAGATGGGGCGGCACTATCTACAATAACTTCCTGCGCGGCTATACCTCCTGGGGTGGTAACCTGCACAACCAGCACCCGGATTATGTACGCACCGGCTGGAAATATCCTGGCCAAATTACCGACTGGTACTGGATTGGCAACGACAGGAACTACAACTATCGTGAACTGAGCAGCCTTTACCTCGAAGACGGTTCTTTTATCAGATTAAGAAACGTCAGGCTGACTTACCAGCTCAACAACAGCCTGGCTAACCGTATCTTTATGAATGCAGCAAATATTTATGTTTATGGTAACAACCTGCTTACCTGGACAAACTATTCCGGATTTGATCCTGAAATTGGTGGAGGGGTGCTCACGCCAGGTCGCGATGGTGCTACTTATCCACGCAAGCGAGAGATTGGTGTTGGAGTTAATTTAAATTTCTAATCTGGAAGTTAAATAGAATCACATGAAAAAGTTTTTAAAATCGATAGCTATAGCCTTACCTGTTGTTCTGATGGCAACGACAGGTTGTAAAGACTTCCTTGACAGAGAACCGCTTTCTGAGTTATCGCCTGGCACGTTTTTCGGAACAAAAGGCGATATGGCAACCTGGATGGCCGGGATGTATGATGAAACGCAGACTACCCTGATGGGCTCACAGATTGGAGCCCTGGAATGGGGAGATCTACGCTCCGATAATTACAACACGACCGGTTATGGCGATACCAGGGTATACATGAATGCAATTGATGCTTCTCAGTCGCAATACAACTGGGAGAACCTCTACCGGGTGATCGATCGGAGCAATGTAGCCATTGCCCGCTTCCCTAAAATCCCTAACCTGACGTCGTTCGATTACAACGATAACCTGGGGCAAAGCTACGGCATGCGCGCACTCATGTATTTCTATGCCATAAGAGTATGGGGCGAAGTTCCTTTGATAACCGAACCCTGGGATGGCAGCATCGCTAAGAGCCAGTTGGGAAGAGCACCCATGGAGGAAATAAAAAAACAAATTCAGTCCGATATAGACAAAGCCATTACCTTATTGTCTACTAACGTAACTGCTAACCGCAAATTTGTTTTTAACCTTGGAGCTGCCTACGCTTTAAAAACCGATGTGCACATGTGGTTTAAAGAGTACGATAAGGCTATCCTTGCTTCTAATTACTTCATTGGCAATTCAAACTATGCGCTGGTAACTAATAGTGCGGAATGGAAGGATATGTTTCTGAATCCAACGACGTCAAATGAAACTATTTTTACGCTTAACTGGTCAGACGACCTGATTGATGGCACCAACTCCTGGGCACAAAGAGTAGGCGCATCCAATACGAACAATGGATACCAAGTTTCAAAGGTTATCTTTGATGAGTTTGTAACCAGGCTACGTTCAGGTCAGGGGAAAGACGGGCGATTCTGGAATGTGCTGGATACGCTGAGAATGTCGGCCTCCACTGGTGGAACAGTGCCAATAGGATACAACCACTATTTCCCGAGTTCTACATACTCCGATGGTATCACTAAGAACCACAAGTTCAGTTCTCCTTCAACTGACCCGGCCAGGATGTGGCAAGCCTTATCAACTACCCTGAGCTTTGTGAAATTGCCGGTTTACCGTTTAGCAGATGTCCTGACATTAAGAGCCGAAGCACTTAATCAGGTAAATCGTGGAGATGAAGCTCTTACCATCGTCAATAACATCAGAAAAAGGGTAGGGTATATGGCAGATGCAAAAGCAGAGGTGAGCACGACAGACAAAGCTGCTATCGAAAATCTTATTCTGAAAGAACGCCAGCTGGAATTTATGGCTGAAGGTAAGCGTTGGTTCGACCTGCTGCGCACCGATAAAGTGATGGAGGTAATGGACCCCGTGATGCGCCAGCGCCAGGAAGCGGCCAATGTTGTTCCGATTGGGTTTGGTGATCCACGCAGAGCAAAATTCCCTATCTACTACAAGGAGTTTGAGGCAAATCCAGCCTTAAAAGGAAAGCAAAATCCGCCCTATACAGAAGGTTAGTCCGTTAAAAAAAACATTTAAAATGAAAGCTATAAAGAGATTAATCATAGCTGCCCTTGCGCCTGTATTCCTGTTAACAGGATGTGAACTGGCTGGGCTTGAGCTACAACAAAAGTACGATTATGACAAGAATGCCGGCATGTTAAGCAATGAGCTTAACATGACGGTGTGGGAGTTTGTTAATTCCAGGCCTGACCTTTTCAGTACGTTTATCGAAGCGGTGAAGCATGCCGGTCTGGAAGGTATGTATAATCAGCCAAACAGCACGTATCTTGTACTTACGAACGCGGCCTTTAATACGGCAGTAACCGGCTATTTAAACAGGAACCCGTTGCCGAACCCGAATTATGATCCCAACGATCCTTCCACTGGTCAGCCAACAGCTCCGGCTTTCAGTATCGATCAGCTGCCTAAGGAAAAGGTAAAGCAAATGCTGCTGTATCATATTGTGAAAGGAACATGGAGCTGGAACAATTTGCCTCCGGTGCCCACCTGGTACGATACCAATGCCGCAGCCGATACGGCTAAAGTAAACCTGTACCTGATGAAGAACGACCGCTCGCCAACTATTGGTTTTAACAGCTTCCCCACGCATTATGAGCCGGTAGTAAGAGCCCGCACCACCAATTTAAAAGCGAAGAATGGCTCTTTTGTACATGTGATGGATTTTTATCTGGAGTATCCTACCAGAGTGGCTTTACAGGAAAAATAGGCTAACGTTAACCTGATTAAAATGAAAAATATTAAATTATTTACCCTGTTTCTTCTTGCCAGCCTGCTTTTTAGCGGGTGCCAGAAGGAAGATTTTGTTGAAATTGACTCCCTGAGCGCTATGGGCGATGAGTTTTTCTTTGGCCAGAAAGTGAAGGTGTGGATGGCGGTAAAAACAAGCGACCTTCCGGCTGCGCGCTATACCTGGAGCTGTGAAGGCGGCAGATTAACGCAGCCACAAACCCTGGACGAGAACACCTGGCAAGCTCCCCGTGCAGCAGGTACTTATAAGATTTCCTGTACCGTGGATGTAAACGGCGTTAAACAGACCAGAACCCGCGAAATGTATGTGTCGTCATACTTCTTCGAAAAATTTGAGCGGACATCACAAAACTCCTTTACCTTTAACAGCAGTGCCAACTCTCTGAAAGAAGGCCGTCTGGAGGTAAGGGTAAGCTCTGCTACTGCCACCAAAGGCTATATTCAGCGTGCTTTCGGCGATGCAGATCTCAAGGTGCCTTTCAGTACACAAATGGAATCTGCCATCATGTCCAATTTTCCGGCTAATCCTATAACCATAGGCTCCAGTAAAGCTGAAAACACGCTCTGGCACGAATGGCTGCTAAACCGTGATCCGGACAAGGAGGATAATCTCTTTATAGATAACATCCGCTTTGAGTGGTATCCTGTAGGAAGAGCAACGGCCGGTTTACCTGTTGATCCTAACGGACAGCCATACAATGGGCATTTCAGAATACAGCAACGCAACGTAACTACTAACGGAACATCACTTGTCAATGTATATGTAAACCATCCGGCACTGAACTTTGCGCTGAACCAGTATAAAAAAGTTTCCATGACACTTGATGCGAATTATACGGCCCACGTGTATGTAGACGGAACCGAAGTGCTGAAAACTGATGCCATTAAAGACTGGAGAGCCACCAACAACAGCAAGGATGATATTTACCTGAACCAGTGGCGTTTCAACTACGTGAGCAACAGCGGCCAAGCGCCCATCTACAGAGTAGACAATGCTTACACAACAACTGACGGTACAATTTTAAAATAGGGTTTTACCTGTTACTTGTCAGTTAAAACTGAGCCGGCTGGTGCCTCTGGGGTTAATAAGCTTCAAACGCGTCAGCCGGTTTCTTTTGTGCTCTCCCTTTACTAAAAATGATAATGCAGCTGAACAATAATTTTCTGTCAGCATGAAGCAGGAGCAAAGGGAGTGGTGACTGGTGCAGCATAAAGACACATGCTAAGCGCATGTTCTGCTTGTGCCGGAGGTATACTGCCAGAGAAAATACCACTCCAATACCTGAAAAAGTTTGCTGCTCCAGCCACCACTCCCTTTGCTCCTGCCTACTGTTCTTTCCGGGTGATCAGAAAAATGTACTATTTGGAAAAAGACATTGATGATCAGGTAGTAATTGAATGTGAAAAAATAGCAAAGTATGGAATTGCTGAAAATACATTGTTTTATTCATTGTAGAAGCGTTCTTTCAGCTTAAATGAACGATTATTACCCCCTTGTACAATCTTTATTAATTAAAATTGCTTCTGTAATCGAGCGAATAAGTGTGTTTGTAAATTAATATTTAACTGGGTCCGGATTGATTAAGATGAATAGGCTGTATAATTTCTTTTTTGTTTTTGTTCTTTTCGTTTCGTACCAGCAGAGCCAGGCGCAGAATGCTGAGCTGAAGGTACGACTAAACAAAGGCTGGCAATATGTGAAAGGTGATTTGGGTGGCGTTTGGGAAGCCGTACGTCCGGTAAAAGAAGGTAACCCGGAGAGTGTGCCGGCTTGGGAGCAGGTAACCTTGCCACATAGTTTTAACGCCAAAGATGCCGTAGACCCCGATGTAAACTACTACCAGGGCCCCGGCTGGTACCGCACTGACCTGAACATCAGCAACCCCCATAAAAATGGTCGCACGCTGCTCCACTTCGAAGGGGCTGGCCAGAAAACAGATGTATACGTTTATACCACCAAAGTAGGCAGCCATGTGGGTGGCTACGACGAGTGGACCATTGATATAACAGAGGCCGTAGAAGCCTTTAAAAAAACAGCTGCCTTCAGGGAGCAGTACAAGGGCCAGGTGCCCTTGTCCATCCGCTGTGACAATTCCCGCGACCTGGAACTGATTCCTTCCGACCTGTCGGACTTTAACCTGTACGGCGGCATTTACCGTTACCTGAACCTGGTGTACGTGCCGGCTGTTTCGGTAGACAAAATATTTGCAGCAGCGCAGGTAGATAAGAAAGGAGCTGCAGGGCAACTGGATGTGCGGGCGAGGCTGTACAATCCTGCCAATGCCAAAGCAGCCGATGTAGAGGTGCGGGTGTTTGACCCCAAAGGCAAAGCCGTAGCACAGCACAAAACCCGCCTCACCGACTTCTCAGGGAGTAACTCCTTCTGGAGCACCAGCATTAAAAAACCGCAGCTCTGGTCACCAACCACACCTGCTTTGTATACCGTAGAAGTGCGCCTGCACACGCCCGAAGGTACACACCTGCAGCGGGAGAAAATAGGATTCCGCCACTTTGAGTTCGAAGAGAAAGGACCTTTCCTGCTGAACGGCAAGCGCCTGTTGCTGCGGGGCACACACCGCCACGAAGACCATGCCGGAGTAGCTTCCGCTATGACCGAAAACCAGATTCGCACCGAGATGAAAATGATGAAGGAGATGGGCGTAAACTTTATCCGCCTGGGCCACTACCAGCAGTCGCGCATTGTGCTGGAGCAGTGCGACAGCCTGGGCATCCTGGTGTGGGAAGAAATTCCGTGGTGCCGTGGCGGCCTGGGGGGCGATGTATACAAGCAGCAGGCCCGCCGCATGCTTACCAACATGATTGAGCAGCACTACAACCACCCGTCGGTTATCATCTGGGGCCTGGGCAACGAGAACGACTGGCCCGGTGACTTCTCCGAGTTCGACAAAGAGAAAATCCGCGCTTTCATGAAAGAGCTGAACGACCTGTCGCATAAGCTGGACATCTCCCGCAAAACCGCCATCCGTCGCTGCGATTTCTGTAAAGATATTGTAGATGTGTATTCGCCCTCCATCTGGGCCGGCTGGTACCGCGGCGTCTACACCGAGTACAAGCAGGTATCGGAAGAAGAGATGAACAAGGTAAAACACTTCCTGCACGTAGAATGGGGCGGCGACAGCCACGCCCGCCGTCATTCTGAAAACCCGGACAATGCCCTGGCGAAAGTAGAACGTGGGGTAGGAGCTGACGAGCGTGCCGGCGATGCTTCGCTTTTCGGCGGTAGCGCACGCGTGTCGAAAGACGGTGACTGGAGCGAAAGCTATATCGCCAACCTGATAGACTGGCACCTGAAAGAGCAGGAAACCATGCCTTGGCTGACAGGCGCTGCCTACTGGCCCTTCAAGGATTTCTCCACACCGGTGCGACCCGACAACCCTGTTCCTTACATGAACCAGAAAGGCGTGATAGAGCGGGACTTCACCAGGAAGGAAGCCTACTACATTTTCCAGTCTTACTGGACCGACCAGCCGATGGCGCACATTTACGGGCACTCCTGGCCGGTACGCTGGGGCGATGCCGGTGAGGATAAAATGGTGAAAGTATACTCTAACTGCGACGAGGCGGAGCTGTTTGTGAACGGCAAAAGCTACGGCAAGCGCAAGCGCGACAGCCAGGATTTCCCGGCAGCCGGTCTGCGCTGGATGGTGCCTTTCAACGCCGGAAGCAACCAGATAAAAGTAGTCGCCCGCAAAGGAAAAACAGTAGTAACGGACCAGATAGAGCAGGAGTACCAGACCGCCAAATGGGGTAAGCCTGCCAGAATGGTGCTGGAGAAGATAAGCCAGGAAGATAATGTGGCAACGGTACAGGTAAAAGTGCTGGACGATAAGAATATTCAATGCCTCGATGCCCGTGAATATGTAAACTTCGGCCACATCGGAGACGGGGAATTAATCGACAACCAGGGAACCTCAACAGGAGCCCGTAAAGTGCAGCTGTACAATGGCCGCGCCATTATCCGGGTAGATACCAAAGGCGGTAAAAATGTAATCAGTGTGAAGTCTGATGGCTTGCCAACTTCCATGCTTAACTTAAACGGAAACGGATATGAGTAAACTGAAGCCATTCCTTCTTCTCTTCTGCTGCGTATGGAGCTGGTCTGTTTTTGCCCAAAGTAAAAAGCAGGACGCCACGCTCAAGCTCTGGTACGACAGCCCCGCTGAGAACTGGAACGAAGCATTGCCTATAGGTAACGGTCGTCTGGGTGCGATGGTATTCGGGCAGCCGGGAGCCGAGCAATTGCAGCTGAACGAGGAGACGGTGTGGTCAGGAGGTCCTAACAGCAACATCACTGCCGAATCAGGAGCAGCTGTCCCAGAACTGCGGAAACTGCTGTTCGAGGGCAAGTTCCTGGAAGCGCAGGCGCTGGCCGATGTGGAGATGATGCCGAAGAAAAACAGCGGCATGGTGTACCAGACGGTAGGCGACCTGTTCCTGAAATTCGACGGGCACGAGAACGCCAAAAACTACTACCGCGACCTGAACATCGAAAAAGCTGTGGCTACGGTAAGCTACCAGGTAGACGGGGTGAATTACAAGCGCGAAATCTTTTCGTCCTTCCCCGACCAAGTGCTGGTGGTGCGGCTGACGGCAGACAAGCCGGGAAAAATTTCCTTTGAGGCTTCCCTGGCAAGTCCGCAGAATAGCGACATCAGAACAGAAAATTCAAAGCTGGTGCTTTCCGGCATCACCGCCGACCACGAAGGGGAGAAGGGGCAGGTAAAGTTCGAGGCGCAGGTAAAAGCACTGGCAGAGGGTGGGAAGGTAACTACAGCAGATAAAACCCTGCAGATAAAGAACGCAGATGCTGCTACGGTTTATGTGTCTATTGCCACGAATTACAAAAACTACAAGGATATTTCTGCTGTACCGGCCACCATTGCCTCTGCTCATTTAGAGAAAGCCCTGAAGCAAAAATACAGCACTGCCCTGGCTGCCCACATAGCAGCCTACCAGAAATATTTTAACCGGGTGAAGCTGAATTTAGGTGTAACGGAGGCAGTGAATGCACCAACAGACGAGCGAATCTATAATTTTGCGAAAGCCAACGACCCGCACCTGGCGGCCCTGTACTTCCAGTTCGGACGTTACCTGCTCATTTCCAGTTCGCAGCCGGGCACGCAGCCGCCCAACCTGCAGGGCATCTGGAACGACAAAATGCTTCCGCCCTGGGACAGTAAGTACACCATCAACATCAATACCGAGATGAACTACTGGCCGGCAGAAGTCACCAACCTATCGGAGCTGCATGAGCCGCTGTTTAAGATGCTGAAAGATTTAGCCGTAACGGGCCGCGAAACGGCAAAGACGATGTACGGCGCCGATGGCTGGGTAACACACCACAACACCGACCTCTGGCGTATTACCGGTCCGGTAGACCGTCCGTACGCGGGTTTGTGGCCGATGGGCGGCAACTGGCTGAGCCAGCACCTGTGGGATCACTACCAGTTCACCGGCGATAAAAAGTTTCTGAAGGAGTATTACCCGGTGCTGAAGGAAGCCTGCGAATTTTACCTGGATGTGCTGCAGGAAGAGCCTGTGCACAAGTGGCTGGTGGTGGCGCCTTCCAATTCTCCCGAAAATACTTATGTGGAGGGAAAGCGTGTTTCCATTGCGGCCGGTACTACCATGGACAACCAGCTGCTCTTCGACCTGTTCACCAAAACCACGAAGGCAGCCGAAATCCTGAACACCGACCAGGCTTTCCGGAAAACACTGCTGGCAACACGCGAGCGCCTGGCGCCGATGCAGATTGGCAAGCACAGCCAGCTGCAGGAGTGGATGCACGATTCGGACCGTCCGGATGACAAGCACCGGCACGTGTCGCACCTGTACGGGCTCTATCCGAGTAACCAGATATCTCCAACGCGCACGCCGGAACTGTTCGATGCAGCCCGCACCTCATTGCTCCACCGCGGCGACCCAGCCACCGGCTGGTCGATGGGCTGGAAAGTAAACCTGTGGGCCCGGTTCCTGGATGGTAACCACGCCTACAAACTCATCACCGATCAGCTGAAATTAGTCGGCGGCCGCCAGGACGATGTCAGCACGAAAGGCGGAGGAACTTACCCGAACATGCTGGACGCGCATCCGCCTTTCCAGATTGATGGTAACTTTGGATGTACCGCCGGTATTGCCGAAATGCTGGTGCAGTCGCACGATGGCGCCATCCACATCCTTCCCGCCCTGCCCGATAACTGGGCCGATGGTGAAGTGAGTGGCCTGGTAACACGGGGTGGATTTGAGATAGCAGTTACCTGGAAGAACAGGCAGATCAGCCAACTGCAAGTAACATCTAAATTGGGAGGAAACTGCCGCTTACGCCTTCATGAGGATGTGACGAAGCTAAACGGGTCAGTAAAGCTAACAGAAGCTAAAGGCAGCAATCCGAATCCGTTTTTTGAAGTACCTGAAGTGAAAGCCCCTGTTATTTCACCGGCAGCAAAATTGAATCCTGTTGCAGTGAAGCCTTCGAAAGAGGTGGAGTTTAATACGACAGCAGGTAAAACATATACTTTTAAACTTTAAGATAATTAACTCCAGCTATGGCTAAGTTTAATTTCCTGTTTTTACTTTTCTGGTTAGCAGCCACCAGGCTGTCGGCTCAGCAGGGTAAAAGCAACTCAGATTTAAAATTGTGGTACGACAAACCGGCTTTTGCCTGGGAAGAAGCCTTACCTTTGGGTAATGGCAAAACCGGGGCAATGGTATTCGGCAGAGTAAACAAAGAACTGTACCAACTCAACGACAACACCCTCTGGTCAGGTGCTCCCGTACCGGGCAACAACCCGAACGGACAGGAGCTGTTGCCCCAGGTGCGTCAGGCTGTGTTTGCAGGTGACTACGAAAAAGCAGCGGCTCTCTGGAAAAAGATGCAGGGCCCTTATTCTGCCCGCTATTTACCGTTGGCCGACCTGAGTCTGAACTTCGGCTTGAAAGATTCTGCCGCCACTTCCTACCACCGTGAGCTAGACCTGAACAACGCTATCAGCACGGTAACTTATAAAGCAGGCGGCATCACCTACAAGCGCGAAACCCTGACCAGCTTTCCGGACCAGGTGCTGGTGATACGCATAACAGCCGATAAAAAGAAAGCGATTAACCTGAACACCGCCCTCTCCAGCAAACTCCGGTTTGCTACTGCAGCACCAGGACAAAACCAGCTGGTGCTGAAAGGCAAAGCGCCGAAATACATCGCGCACCGCAACACCGAGCCAAAGCAGGTGGAGTACGACGAAAACCCGAATGGCGAGGGCATGACTTTCGAAGTGCACGTGCAGGTAAAAGCAGAAGGCGGTACCACCAAAGCCGTAAGGAATAACATTCAGGTGAACGGGGCAGATGCCGTTACGATTTACCTGACGGAAGGCACCAGCTTTAACGGGTTCGACAAATCACCTGGGCTGCAAGGCAAAGACCCTTCAGTAGAGCCAAAGGCTAACATGAAGAAAGCGGTTGCCAAATCTTACGAGCAAATTAAAGCAGCCCATGTTAAAGATTACCAGCAGCTGTTTAACCGCGTGGACTTTAAGTTGCAGACTGACCCTGCGCTTGTCAAACTGCCTACCGATGAGCGGCTGAAGCGCCAGGGGGCAGAGGGACGCGACAACGGCTTACAGGTGCTGTACTACCAGTTCGGCCGCTACCTGCTGATTGCCAGCTCACGCCCCGGTGCACCGGCAACCAACCTGCAAGGCATCTGGAACCACCATGTGCAGCCGCCCTGGGGCAGTAACTACACCGTGAACATCAACACCGAAATGAACTACTGGCTGGCCGAGAATACGAACCTCTCCGAATTGCACCAGCCGCTCTTTGACTTTATCGGGAACCTGGCCGTAAACGGAGCCCAGACAGCCAGGACAAATTACAACATCCAGGAAGGTTGGACCCTGCACCACAACTCCGACATCTGGGCCAAAACCTCCCCAACCGGCGGCTACGACTGGGACCCGAAAGGAGCAGCGCGCTGGGCCTGCTGGCCAATGGGTGGCGCCTGGCTGAGTACGCACCTGTGGGAGCACTACCTGTACACTGCCGATAAAAAGTTCCTGCAGGAAAAAGGCTATCCGCTTATGAAAGGAGCTGCGCAATTCCTGCTCAACTGGCTGGTGGAAGATGAAAACGGCTACCTGGTTACCAATCCGTCTACTTCACCTGAAAACGTATTCAGGCTGAATGGAAAGGATTATGAAATCAGCATGGCGACTACCATGGACATGGCCATTATCCGAGAGCTGTTCACCGGTTGCATAGAGGCGGCCAAGGTACTGGGAACAGATAAGGAATTTATGACACGCCTGGAGCAGGCAAAAGCAAAGCTGTATCCGTACCACATCGGCCAGTACGGGCAGCTGCAGGAGTGGTTTAAAGACTGGGACAACCCCAAAGACAGCCACCGGCATTTGTCGCACCTGTTCGGCCTGCACCCGGGCAACCACATCACGGTAAGCACCACGCCCGAACTGGCAGCCGCCGCCAAGCAATCCCTGATTCACCGGGGTGATGTGAGCACAGGCTGGTCCATGGCCTGGAAGATAAACTGGTGGGCGCGCCTGCATGATGGCAACCATGCCTTGAAAATTCTGAAAGAAGGCTTAACTTATATCGACCCCACCGAATCGAAAGAGCAGATGGGCGGGGGCGGCACCTATCCAAACCTGTTCGATGCGCACCCGCCTTTCCAGATAGATGGTAACTTCGGTGCCACAGCTGGCATGACGGAGATGCTGCTGCAAAGCCACGACGGGCGCGTAAGCGTATTGCCGGCATTGCCCAAAGACTGGTCAACCGGTTCCATCAGAGGCATCAAAGCCCGAGGCAATTTCCAGGTTGATATGGACTGGAAAGACGGTAAGCTGACGCAGGCGAAAATACTTTCAGGCTCCGGCGGAAAATTAAGACTCCACACCCTCACACCGGTTAAAGTAGTGGAGGTGAAAGCACAGCAGGCACAGGGGCCGAACAACAGTGTGTTAACCAAAACACCGGAAGTTCCGGCTTACAAAAACAACAGCAAAGTTCCTTTGCAGCCGCTGAATACGGAACAAGGGTATGTTGTTGATATCGAAACAGAAAAAGGAAAAACTTATACCATACTGGCTAATTAACGAATCAAACTGTTGCATAATCATATGAACTATTTCAAGTTATTATTCTTATTTATCGCACTCTGGACTGGCACAACCCTTGTGCAGGCGCAGGGATTCAACTGGCAGGAAGTAGAGCCGGGCGTATGGAAAGGCGTAGTTGGCAAACCGGAAAGCTACGACCTGTTAAAAGCATCAGGCGCTACTCCTAACAAAGCAGGTTTAGCCAACATCGGAAAAGCAGATTTTCCGCTGCCGCAGTCCGAAATTTCAGCAGTGGTACGTGACGGTAAAACCTACCTGCGTTTCCCGCTGGAGAAAAAAGAACAACTTTACGGTTTCGGGCTGAACTTCCAGACCGTACACCAGCGAGGCAAGATATTACAACTGCACGTAGACCACTACGGCGGCAAAGACAATGGCCGTACACACGCGCCAGTGCCTTTCTATGTATCGTCTAACGGCTATGGCGTATTCGTAAACTCCGCCCGTTACCTGAATGTGTATGCCGGTTCCGGTGTAAGAGTAGACAGCAAGAATCCGCCGGTTGCCAAAGACCGCAATACCGACAAAAGCTGGACTTCACGCCCTTATTCCGATGCTGTAGAAATTCTGGTACCTGCTGAGGGTGTGGAAGTATACGTATTTGGCGGTCCGCGCCCGCTGGATGCCGTGAAGCGCTATAACCTGTTCAATGGAGGTGGCTATCTTCCGCCGCGCTGGGGCCTGGGCTTTACGCAGCGTGTACGTACGCTTTATAACGAAGAACAGGTAAAAGAGGAAGCTAAGTTATTTGCTGACAAAGGTTACCCGCTGGACTTCATCGGACTGGAGCCGGGCTGGCAGAGCAAAGCCTATCCCTGCACTTTCGAATGGGACAAAGGCCGCTTCCCGGACCCTGCCCGTTTTGTAAAAGACATGAAAAACGTGGGCATCCGGGTGAACCTCTGGACCAATCCCTATGTGTCTCCCGAAGCCTCTATCTTCAAGTCCATCAAACCTTTTACCGGTTCGCATTCGGTATGGGTGGGCGCAGTGCCGGACCTGACCATGCCGGAGGCTCAGAAAATATTCTGGAATCAGTTTGAGAAGGACCATGTGAACATCGGTGTGAGCGGCTATAAAATTGACGAAGTAGATGGCTACGACCATTACCTGTGGCCGGATATTGCGACTTTCCCATCAGGCATCAGTGCCGAACAGATGCGCCAGACTTACGGGCTGCTGGTACAGAAGCAAAGTGCCGAGCTGTTCAAAAAGAACAATACCCGTACGTTTGGCCTGGTGAGAGCTTCTAACGGAGGCGGTACTTCTTTCCCTTACGTTATCTACAACGATTACTACAACCACGAAGACTTCATTACCGCCCTTATCAACAGCGGCTTTGCCGGCGTGCTCTGGACTCCGGAAGTACGTGCCTCCAAAACAGGAGAAGAATGGCTGCGCCGCTTCCAGTCGAACGTGTTCTCGCCTATGGCAATGATTAATGCCTGGGCCAGCGGCACCAAGCCCTGGACCTATCCGGAAGTAGCAGACCAGGTAAAGGAAATGGCGCTGCTCCGCATGCAGATGATGCCGTACTGGTACACCGAGTTTGCCAAATATCATTTCGAAGGAACACCACCTTTCCGTGCCATGAACCTGGAAGATGGTTTCATGATGGAAAACAAACAGGAAGTGGCCTATGCCAGCAACGTTAACCTGGAAGAAAACCCTTATGCTGAAGCTGTTGCCAAAGAAGTGAAAGACCAGTACATGGCCGGCGAATACCTGCTGGTGGCGCCTATGTTTGCAGGACAAACCACTCGTAAAGTTATCCTTCCGAAAGGCCGCTGGTACGATTTCTACACAGGTGAATTCGTAGGAGATGGCCAGGTGCTGACCGTAACGCCTGGGCTGGATAAGATTCCGGTGTATGTAAAAGATGGCGGTATTATCCCGATGATGCCACCAATGCTGCACGCTCCGAAAGCAGGAGAGAAGGTAAACCTCGAAATCCGTCATTACGGCGAGAAGCCCGGAACTTATAAATTGTATGACGACGATGGCGAAACCTTCGATTACGAAAAAGGAAAATTCTCCTGGCGCGAAGTGAAAGTGGAACGTCAGAAGAACGGAAAAATGAAAGGTACCATCGCTAAAGCACAGGCCGGCAAGCCCAACAATTTTGAGAATGTGACCTGGAAGTTCATGACCCAAAAATAAGCGCAGGCTCTCTTGTCATAACAGCTTGACGGGATTTAAAATCCCGTCTTAACGGAGCCGTCGGGTTTGCAATCCGACTCATTACAAAAAGCTTTTTGAATTTCAATTCAAGCTAAATGAAAGTAAAAGTTTTTCTTTTAATTCTGGTGTTCTTTATGGCTGGCGCAGCAACCTCCTGGTCTGCTGGTCCAGCCAAACAGGACAAAAAGCTGACACGACAGGCCATTCAGGTACTGCGGGAGCACGTGCTGTCACAGGCCGAGTGGGCCCTGAAGGAGCAGCCAGTAACCGTAACCAGCAGCGCATCGTCCCGCAGTTCCGGTACCAAACATGACTTTTTTTCAGAAGGCGATTACTGGTGGCCAGACCCGCAGAACCCGGAGGGGCCCTACATCCAGCGCGACGGCATGACGAATCCCGAGAACTTTGTGGCGCACCGCCTGGCCATGATACGGTTCAGCCGCATTGTGGGAGCCCTGGCCTCCGCCTACAAAATTACCGGCGACGAAAAATACGTGCGCCACGCGCTGGTCCATCTGAAGGCCTGGTTCACCGACCCTGCTACCCGCATGAACCCATCGCTGCTGTATGCGCAGGCCATCCAGGGCAGGCACACGGGCAGGGGCATCGGCATCATCGATACTATTCACCTAATGGAAGTGGCCCAGGGCGTGCTGGTGATGCAAAAAGCAAAAGCGTTTAACCAACAGGACCTGGCGGGAATTAAAAATTGGTTCGCGGATTACCTAACGTGGCTGACCACCCACCAGTACGGCAAAGACGAAATGAACGCCACCAACAACCACGGTACCTGCTGGGTGATGCAGGTGGCTTCTTTTGCCAAACTCACCGGTAACGAGGAACTGCTGCAATTCTGCCGGGAACGCTACAAAACGGTTCTGCTGCCAAACCAGATGGCCCAGGACGGCAGCTTCCCACAGGAAATTCGCCGCACAAAACCATATGGTTATTCGCTGTTCAACCTTGATGCCATGACCATGGTATGCCACATCCTGTCGGACAAAAAAGAGAACCTGTGGGAGTACCAGACCGCCGATGGGCGCTCCATTAAAAAAGCAATCGAGTACCTGTACCCTTACACCGCAGAGAAAAGCAAATGGCCTTTCCAGCAGGATGTGATGTACTGGGAAAACTGGCCGGTGGCACACCCTTTCCTGGTGCTGGGCGCCGTGCAGTTCTCGCAAAAAGACTGGCTCAAAACCTGGCAGGCACTGGAGCATAACCCGGAAGTGGAGGAGGTAGTGCGGAATTTACCGGTACGTAATCCGGTGATTTGGCTGAACTAAAAGAACGCTGGCGCGGGCGTCCTCGCCCGTGTCTACTATTTCGCGGCCTCTGGCCGCCGTGAACCAGCAGAAGTGTTACCAATTACAAAATCTTTACCCCAGCCTAACAGCTAAAACGAAGTAGAAAATGAACCAAAAGAATCACACTTTTTTGAACACTCTGCTGCTATCCGTACTGCTGTTAGTTAGTGCGCCAGTCTGGGCACAGGTAGCCGGCGACGAAGACGCCAACATGTTCAACCAGGCGAAAGCCCGTGACCAGAAAGCCATAGACGAAGCGGTAAACGGCTGGAATGCCGAAGCCATGAAAACGCACGACAGCCGCATCCAGTGGTGGCGCGATGCCAAATTCGGCATGTTCATCCACTGGGGTGTCTACTCCCTGCCCGGCGGCGAGTACAAAGGCAAGAAGGTGAGCGGCTATGCGGAGCACCTGATGCGTAAAGAGAAGATAACGCGTGCCGATTACCTGGAGTTGGCGAGTCAGTTCAACCCGGTAAAGTTCAATGCCGAAGAGTGGGTAAAAGCAGCGCAGCAGGCGGGTATGAAATATTTTATCGTAACGGCCAAGCACCACGACGGCTTTGCCATGTACGACTCCAAAGTTTCAGATTTCGACATCATCGACAAAACGCCTTTCAAGCGTGACCCCATGGCTGAGCTGGCAGCAGCCTGCCGCAAACACGGCATGAAGTTCGGTTTCTATTACTCCCACGCCTTCGACTGGGAACATCCCGATGCACCCGGCAACGATTGGGAATACAAAAATCCAGGTGGCGATTTGCTGCTGCACGGTGGCGCCAACTGGTTCGATGCTTCGCCACACCTGCTGCCCAAGGCCGTGAAATATGTAAATGAAAAAGCCATTCCGCAGATTCATGAATTGATAACGAAATACCAGCCGGACATTCTCTGGTTTGATACGCCACATAAACTGCCGCTCTCGGAGAACCTCCGGATTCTGAAGTTCATCCGCGAAACAGCGCCTAATGTGGTGGTAAACGGAAGGCTGGCCCGCAGCGGCTCCTACATGTTCGGAGATTACAAAAACACCGCCGACCGCCCCGCCGAGTTCTACCCGGTTGAAGGCGATTGGGAAGCGATACCAACGACAAATGAATCGTACGGGTACTCGAAATTTGATTTGAGCCACAAACCAGCCAGCTTTTTTATTCAGCTATTGGCTAAATCAGCATCACGTGGCGGAAACCTGCTCATGAACATTGGACCAAAAGGCGACGGCGCTTTTGATGAGAAAGACAAAGAAATACTGAAGCGCATCGGGGATTGGACAAAGAAAAACGGCGCCAGTGTTTACCAGGTAAAAGCATCGCCGTTGCCGCTGCAAAGCTGGGGCGTTACCACCCAAAAAGATAACAAGCTGTACCTGCACGTGTTCAACTGGCCAGCCGGTGGCAAAGTGGTAGTAGGTGGCCTGAAGGGGAAAATTACAAAAGCTTATCTGCTAACCGATGCCGGTAAAAAAGGACTGGCGGTTTCAAAAGTAAATGCTTCGGATGTAGCGGTGCAGGGGCCGGTAAAGGCGCCTGATGCAAGTAACACGGTTATCGTGTTGGAAACCAGCGGGGAAATTGAAGCAGACCCGGTACGGCTTTTAGCAAGCAAGAGCCAGAACGACCTGCTGGCGTTCGATGCGCTGCTCAACGGGAAAGGCTTTGGTTTTGGCGACGGCAAAACCAACCGCTATTACGTGCAGGGCTGGAAGTCGAAAGAGCAGTCGGTTATCTGGAAGTTCCGGTTAAACGAACCGGCCACTTATAAACTGGTGCTAAAGTACGCCGGCTCTCCGGATGCGGAAGGCAGTTACCAGGTGCGGGTAGGGGATTTCCGGATGCAGGAGCAGATTCCGGCTAACCAGAAAAACGGGGAGCTGATTACAAAGGAACTGGGAACGGTGAAGCTCGACAAAGGCACCCATGAACTGAAAATCAATCCGCTTGAAATAAAAAAAGCAGAATTAATGAAGCTGCTCGAAGTAGAATTAATACCGGTCACAACCAGGAAATAATAGTAGTACCAATATAAATCATGAAAAAGAAACACTTAGTAATAGCCGCTCTCATAGGCTTATACACCACAGGTTGCGCTACGCAGGAGAATGGCGTGAAAGTAAAAGAAGTGCTTCCATTTGCTGAGAAGCAAACGGAAGTAATGCTGAAGGAAGTGGAGGCAAAAACACAGCAAAGCGGGAAGCCGGAGCTGGTTTCGCCCCGCACCCTCAATGCAGAAGGGGAACTGGTGCTCGTGCCGTCCCGCGACTGGACCAGCGGTTTTTTCCCGGGCGTTTTGTGGTTCCTGTATGAAGGTACCGGCAAGCAGGAATGGTTGGAGCAGGCAAAAGAAGCTACCGCTAAAATTGAGCAGGAGAAGTACAACGGCAAAACCCACGACATGGGCTTTAAAGTTTATTGCAGCTTCGGTACCGGTTACCGCCTCACCAACGACCCTGCATACCGCGATGTCATTCTGCAATCCGCCAAAACCCTGAGCACACGTTTCTATCCGAAAGTAGGCACGCTGCTGTCGTGGGACCACAGTCGCGATAAGTGGAAGTTTCCGGTAATCATCGATAACATGATGAACCTGGAGCTGCTGTTTGCCGCCACCCGCCTGAGCGGCGATTCCACGTACTACAACATTGCCGTGAGCCACGCCAACACCACCATGAAAAACCATTTCCGTCCGGATTACAGCTCTTACCATGTGCTGGATTATGATTCCACTAACGGAAATGTTTTACAGAAGCACACCCACCAGGGTTACGCCCACGAATCGGCCTGGGCACGCGGACAGGGCTGGGGCCTCTATGGCTACACCATGTGTTACCGCGAAACAAAGAACCCTGCTTACCTGAAGCAGGCGGAGAATATTGCCGCATACATTTTAAATCACCCGAATCTACCCGACGACCTGGTGCCTTACTGGGATTTTAATGCACCCAACATCCCGAATGAACCACGCGATGCTTCTGCAGCCGCCCTTATTGCCTCTGGTCTTTATGAGCTAAGCCTCTACAGCAGCAATGGCAAAATGTACCGCGAAAAAGCAGATAAGATTCTGGAAAGCCTGGCAAAAAATTATACCCCAAAAACAGGGGAGGCAAAAGGTTTCCTGTTGTTGAGCAGCACCGGCTCCAAACCAAGCAACAGCGAAGTAGACGTGCCGCTTACCTATGCCGATTATTACTTCCTGGAAGCCCTGCTGCGTAAACAGGAACTGGCAAAGAACAACAACCTGGACAAGTTCTTTAACATCCAGGCCAATACCATGACGGCTAAATAAGCCGGATATCAGCTATAATTCGCCTGATTCTTTTCTGAACAATATAAACACATAGTACTACACCTGCTACACAGACCTCGCAGCGTCTTCTGGACCTGCGAGCGTCTTTGCAGAAAGCTGCTGCAGCTGTCACCAAACCCACTGCTCTTGCGGTAAGTTAAACCACCTAAATAGTACCTGAAATTATGAACGCACCCGCATTCGCCACCGGTATTCTGGCCGGCCTGTTCTGGTTACAGGCTGCTTTATCCCCGGCCCCGGCCCAGAAAACCATCACCGTTAAAAACCAGCTGGGCATAAACCGTACTTCCGAAACCGTATCAGTTACCGGTCCTGCCTTAACCGCAATGGTAAAGCAATACGGAGCAGACAACATCATCATAAAAGAAGCTGCAAGCGGAAAAGTGCTGCTAAGCCAGGCCATCGACAACAACAGCGATGGCACAGTAGACGAGCTCATTTTCCAGACCACGATACCAGCCAGGGCTACACAAAAGTTCTTCCTGACCGGCGACAAAAATGCAGCAAACCTGAAGCCACAGGCAAAGCGCACCACCTTTGGCCGCTTCGTTCCGGAGCGCATCGACGACTACGCCTGGGAAAACGACCGCGTTGCTTTCCGCACTTACGGGCCGGTAGCGCAACAGCTCACAGAAGCACGTAAGCCCGGTGGCACATTAACCAGTGGCATGGATGCCTGGCTGAAGCGGGTAGAGTATCCCGTGATAGATAAGTGGTACAAAAAGAACACCGACAAAACCGGCTCTTACCACGAAGATACCGGCGAAGGCTACGACCCTTACCACGTGGGCGATAGTCGCGGCATTGGCGGCATCGGCATCTGGGACAATGGTAAACTCTATGTTTCCAAAAACTTCACCTCTCATAAAACCATTGCCACCGGCCCCATCCGCACCATCGTAGAACTCACCTACGCTCCCTGGAATGCCAACGGCAGCACGGTAACGGAAAAGAAGCGCATCTCGCTGGACCTGGGCAGCAACCTGAGCAAATACGAAGTGGAGCTGAAAAGCGATAAGCCATTGCCAAACGTGGTCATCGGCATCACGGAGCACGACAAGAAAGGCAAAGCCGCTGCCGACCAGAAAACAGGCTGGTTCCGCTATTGGGAACCCATGGACGACTCGGAGCTGGGGCTGGGCGTGGTGCTCGACCCGAAGCAGGTAACGAAGTACGAAGACCACCAGGTGCCGGAAAAGGACCAGAGCCATGTATATGTGTTTGTAAAACCACAGCCTAAAGCCCTGACGTATTATGCCGGTTTCGGCTGGAAGAAAAGCGACCAGTTTAGTTCGGTGCAGGAGTGGGATGCTTACCTGAAAAACTTCGCTCAGCGGCTGGCTTCCCCGTTGGTGGTGCAGGTAAATTAAGTGCTGAGGCTAACAGGGCATGTCCTCTTTTGAAGGCTAATCTTACAGGGGAAAATTTAGCGGCGTCTGTTACCATTGCCTTTGCTCCTAAAAGACAAAACTGCTTCAAAGGGGGACAAGAGTACCCTTGTGTTCCGCTGATGGAACGCGATGCAGGTCACAAAAAAAGAAATATGTTAAAATGAAGTAATATGAAAGCGAAAGCACCTACAGGTAAATCAGTGAAGAAAGCAACTTCGCAACCTGGAACAGAAGGAACATCGGGGGCGGATGCTCCCCGTTTCACTAACGAAGCAGCTGAGCGGATGTCCCGTCTTCATAGCCTCTTTAAAAAACTGCAACAAAAATATCCATCAGAATTATTGTATGTTGAATCACAAGTATCTAACTCCCGCTCTTTTAGCTATTACAATACTAATGGCGCCGGCCCTGCATCCTACAGCCAATGGCCAGAGCAAAAAGAACATCTACCACAAAGGCTGGATTGATTTTAACAAGAACGGAAAAAAAGACGTTTTTGAAGATGCCTCCCAACCGGTAGAAAAACGGATAGCCGACCTGCTGGCGCAGATGACGGTGGAGGAGAAGACCTGCCAGACCGCCACGCTGTACGGTTACGGGCGTGTACTGAAAGATGAGTTGCCTACCCCGGAGTGGAAAAACCAGATCTGGAAAGACGGCATCGCCAACATCGACGAGCACCTGAACAGTGTGCACAATAATTCTAAAACCAAAACCCAGTATTCCTTTCCTTACAGCAAACATGCCGAGGCCATCAACACCGTACAGCGCTGGTTTGTGGAGGAAACAAGAATGGGTATACCGGTAGATTTTACGAACGAAGGAATTCATGGTCTTACCCATGAGCGGGCTACGCCGTTGCCTGCCCCCATCGCTACCGGCAGCACCTGGAACAAGCACCTGGTTTACCAGGCCGGTCAGATTGTAGGCCGCGAAGCCAAAGTGTTGGGATATACCAACGTGTACGCCCCCATTCTTGATTTAGCCCGTGACCCGCGGTGGGGGAGGGTAGTTGAAACCTACGGCGAAGACCCTTTCCTGGTGGCGGAATTAGGCAAGCAGATGGCGCAGGGCATACAGGACCAGCATGTAGCAGTTACCCTGAAACATTTCGCCGTGTACAGCATCCCCAAAGGCGGCCGCGACGGCAACGTGCGCACCGACCCCCATGTGGCGCCGCGCGAACTGCACCAGATACACCTTTACCCCTTCCGCCGTGTAATACAGGAAGTAGGCGTGCAGGGGGTAATGAGCAGCTACAACGACTGGGATGGAGTGCCGGTTACGGGCAGCCACTATTTCCTGACGGAGCTGCTGCGGCAAAAGTATGGCTTCACGGGCTATGTGGTGTCCGACAGCGATGCAGTGGAGCATGTGCACCGCAAGCACCATGTGGCAGGAGATTACAAAGAAGCTGTCAGGCAGGTAATCGAAGCTGGCCTGAATGTGCGCACCAACTTTACCGCGCCCGAGAATTTTATACTCCCGCTGCGGGAGCTGGTGCAGGAAGGCAAAGTATCCATGAAAACGCTCGACGAGCGGGTGGCGGATGTGCTGCGGGTAAAGTTTGAGCTGGGCCTGTTCGACCAGCCCTACGTGCAGAATCCGAAGCAGGCAGACAAGGTGGTGAATTCACAGGATGCCAATGATTTTATCAAACAGCTTTCCCGCGAGGCGCTGGTGCTGCTCAAAAACCAGGACAACACCCTGCCGCTGGATAAAACCAAAATCAAAAGCATCCTGGTTACAGGTCCCCTGGCTGCGGAAGTAAACCACTCCATCAGCCGCTATGGCCCCTCCAATATCAAGGTAGTATCGGTACTGGAAGGCATAAAAGCACAGGCCGGCAAGAATAATATAGCGGTAAAATATGCCAAAGGCTGTAACATCACAGACGCCAACTGGCCCGAAAGCGAAGTCCTGCCTGAGCCTGTTAATGCCGGAGAGCAGGCACAGATAAACGAAGCTGTTGCCTTAGCGCGTGAATCGGATGCGGTGGTAGTGGCCCTGGGCGAAGATGAGCAGATTGTAGGCGAAAGCCGCTCCCGCACCAGTCTCGACTTGCCAGGCCGTCAGCTGCAATTGCTGCAGGCGTTGCAGGCAACCGGGAAGCCGGTTGTGCTGGTGCTGGTAAACGGCAGGGCGCTTACCATTAACTGGGCTGATAAACATGTTCCTGCCATTCTGGAAGCCTGGTTTCCGGGTGCGCCGGGCGGTACCGCTGTTGCTGAAGCTATTTTCGGCGACTATAATCCGGGAGGTAAGCTACCGGTTACATTTCCACGGTCTGTCGGACAATTGGAGTACAACTTTCCGTTTAAGCAGGCATCGCAGGCGGGGCAGCCGGGCAAAGGGCCTAACGGTAGCGGTAAAACGCGTGTGCTGGGAGCGCTCTATCCTTTTGGCCATGGCCTCAGCTACACCACGTTTGAATACAGTAACCTGAAAGTGAGTCCTGAAACGCAGCGGCCGCAGGGAAATATAACTGTGTCGGTGCAGGTGAAGAACACCGGTGCCCGCAAAGGAGACGAAGTGGTGCAGCTGTACCTGAAGGACATTGTAAGCAGTGTCATCACCTACGAATCGCAGCTTCGCGGATTTGAACGCATCACACTCGCGCCAGGCGAGAGCAAGGAAGTGCAGTTTACCCTGAAACCGGATGACCTGGCTTTGCTGGACAGCAACATGAACTGGACCGTAGAACCGGGCGAATTTGAGGTGCTGATTGGCAGTTCTTCTGAAGACATCCGCCTGCGGAAAAAGTTCGCAATAGAGGCTGATAATACGGTAACACGAGTTATTAACTAACTAGGAAAAGAAACGATTATGCATACCTTAACAGATAAAAAAGTTGCCGCACCACAGACGGGTATTCCCGGGCTGCATATTCCTCCTGTAATTTTTGGGACCAGCGGGTTAGGTAACTTGTATGTTGCGTTGACAGAAGACCAGAAATGCGAGATTGTCAGGCAATGCTTTGTGCATGCGAAAGGCGCTGTCGTATTCGACTCAGCAGGAAAGTATGGCGCCGGTCTGGCGTTGGAAGCACTGGGGAAATGCCTGAGAAGATTAGGTGTAAAACAGGAGGATGTTATCATCAGCAACAAGCTGGGATGGGTAAGGACAGAGCTGAAAGCACCGGAGCCGACATTCGAACCGGGGGTGTGGCGGGACCTGAAACATGACGCCGTGCAGCATATCAGCTACGACGGTATTCTGGAATGTTTTGAGCAGGGCAACGAGCTGCTGGGCGGCTATATTCCGCAACTGGTTTCGGTACACGACCCGGACGAGTACCTGGCAACGGCAAAAACCAAGGAAGAAGAAGAAAAACTCTACCAGGACATCCTGGACGCTTACCGGGCGCTGGCCGACCTGAAAGCACAGGGCAAAGTAGTGGCCATCGGCGTAGGCGCCAAAGACTGGAAAGCGGTCGAGAAAATTTCGAAAGATGTGCAGCTGGACTGGGTGATGATTGCCAACAGCATGACCATCCGAGAGCATCCGCAGGACTTGCTGGACTTTATGCAGTCGCTGCACGACAAGGGGGTGCAGATTATCAATTCCGCCGTCTTCCATGGCGGCTTCCTAATCGGCGGCGACTACTACGATTATCAGCTCCTCAATCCTGACAACGAAGAACATAAAGCTATCTTTAAGTGGCGTGAGGATTTCTTTGCCCTCTGCAAGGAATTCAACATCAAACCTGCCGTAGCCTGCACGCAGTTTGCCCTGCATGCGCCCGGAGTTGTCAGCCTTGCCCTCAGCTCCACTAACCCGAAGCGGGTAAAGGAAAATATGGAGATGCCTTATGTGCAGATACCGGATGCTTTCTGGAAAGCGATGATAGAAAAAGAGCTTATCAGCTCCAGCGTACTACAGTATCTGGTGAAATAGACTGTTGGCGAAGTCAGTTTTACCCTTAACAAGGTTTTTCCGCTGCCATTGGACGCGCTATTTTAAAGTCTGCTGCACCTGCCACCACAGCCTCTGCTCCTCTATTTTGGACTAAGGTTTAGGTGAGATGTTAAAAGTTTAGGAAAAAGAAAACGCCGGGCTGAACCCGGCGTTTTCTTTTGGAATAGATGAGGAAAGAGCTTTTACCGCAGCAACGCTGATGCACACCACAGGATAGGAGCTTGTCCGTGGTTATCGCCGGTGATGCGCTCGCGGTCGAGGTAGTACTGGCGGTCGTTCTTTTTATTGGTGCCCTGGCATACTTCGCGTACATCCGAATTTTCGTCCAGGTAGGATATCAGTGCCAGCCAGCCTTTTCGTGCCGCAGGGCCATAGGTATTTTTATCGAGCCAGCCATTTTTCACGCCGGTAATCATGGCAAAGGTAAACATGCCGGTGCTGGAAGTTTCCGGCCAGGATTCCGGGTCGTCAATCAGCTGGCGCCACATGCCGTCCTCTGCCTGGTATTTCAGCAAAGAAGCCATCATGGTTTTGTAGCCTTTCATAATACGGTCGTAGTTCGGGTTGTTTTTAGGCAGGGAGCGCAGCAGTTCCGCCATGCCGGCCGCCATCCAGCCATCGCCGCGGCCCCAGAAGAATGGAACATCCGGCGCATGGTAAAAGAGGCCGTTGGGTTGCTGCAGCTCGTCGAGGTACACCACCATTTCTTTGGCAGCACGATCGATGTAGGTGCGGTCGCCGGTGGCGCGGTAAGCTTGTGCCTGCACGGCGGTAATCATAAACATGTCGTCAATCCACATGCGGGTTTGCCAGGTCAGGCCTTTGTTATAAAACTCATGCGATTCCGGTTTTACCCGTGGTCCTTCCGGCGGTCCCCACTGCTTGTCGGCTATGCCTTTTCCTAAATCGAGGTACTTCTTCTCTTTGGTCTGGATGTAGAGTTCCAATGGAACTGCTCCAAACACCGTGTAGTCTACGTGGTCTGGCACCGGAATCATCTTGGCTTCCTCTTCGAATAGTGGCTCAAACCGTTTGGCAAGCTGCTTGGTCAGGTCATTGTTTTTGGTTTCCTTGGCAAAGGTCAGCGCACCATACCACACGCAGGTTTCGGGGTAGGTAATTACTTTTGGTGGAGTAGGCCTTCCGAAGTTGGAATGCGGCAACGATAAGAACCGGTTAGCTACACGCTGTCCGATTTCCTGTGGAGTAGCGCCTTTCGGGAAGTTTTTCAGGTCGGCACTTTCTTTCTTTGCCTGTGCATAGCCGGCTCCCATGTTTGCCAGGAACAACGAAAGGGTTATCACAAAACATTTTCTGGTGATTTTTCTCATGTTACAATCAAGATAAATTTAAGCTGGTGTTATTGTTTTATTTCGTTAGATAATAGCTGGTGTTACCGCATCCAAGCAGGACCTACATCTTTAGGCGTCAGAGGGCGTTGTATACCTGCTTGCGGGGTGCCGGTATCGTATTTCCTGTTAGTAGCTGTAGCTGTCACCACACGCACACCTGCATCTGCTGCCGGGCTGTTTGTTGCAGGACGGAAAATGTTATAGGCATCGGCAGTAAGCTGCGGGTCGGCATACCGGAAGCCGGATGGTTCTGGCGAAATAGCTACCGTGCCACGGTAAATAACATTACCTTCGTAGGTGTTCGGTTCAAAGCGGAAGATGTCCAGCGGGGCAGTCTTGTCCTGGGTGGGTGTGGTAACGGCAATACCGCCACCTGGTGCCGCTTTTACTACCAGGTTGTTGGCCACTGTGTTGCTCTCTGGAATCAGGATGCGTTGGGAAGTATTCCAGGAGGCTTTGTAGCTCGACCCGATAATCATGTCCGTTCCGCTCACATTCAAAAAGGTGTTATGGGCAAACATGCCATTGCGCACATGCCCGTAGCTGGGCACACGTCCGAGAGGCGTTCCTTCCCGCAGGATGGGTTTGTAGTTGCCGGTCAGGTCTTTCTCGATGTATTCGCCTGTCATGAGGGTAAGGCCGTCGCCGGTTACGTCGGCAATGTAGTTGTTGAGGACCTTGTGCCCCTGGCCCGCCATGCGAATGCCCGAGGTTCCCTGTTCTTTTTGGCCTAGGATAAAGTTGCCCTCTACGGTATTGTAGTTGCCGCTGCGCCCCGTAATGCCCCCGCGTGTAGCGATGATGGTATTGTAGCGGGCTACGTTGTGGTTCGATTTAAAAGAAATGATTTCGGTGCCTTCGCCGTGCGCACGCTCAAACAGGTTGTACTCGATGGTAAAGAAGCCACCATCGTCGCCCAGTTCTTCGCTGCGACCATAGCCCCAGATGCGGAAAATCTCGCGTCCGTTTACGTTGCTGTACGGGATGTCTTTGAAGTAGCAGTGGTTTACCTTGTTGTAGCGGGAGTCGTCCTGGTCGTTGCCAATCAAAGGCTGGTTGTTATTCTTGCCTTTAAAGTAGCAGTTCTCCACCTGGTTATGGCTGCCGCTGAAAAAGACCCAATAATAGCCCTGCGTGGAAACAGGCGGGTTATAATCAACAACAGCTGTATTGGTCAGGCGGCAGTGGTTGGTTTTAAAGTCGATAACATTGCCGGAGGCCGGTATTCCATTTTGGAACAGCAGACCATCGGCAATCAGGTAAGGTTTGGAAAAAGTGAGCTTGGAGGAGCCGGTTAAAATTACTTTACCGGGCGTCTGTGCTTTTAGGGTAATGGGAGCCGCCTCAGTGGCTGTTGCATTAAAGTCAATAACTGCATCCTGCCAGGTACCGTCGGCCATCACGAGCTGGTCGCCGGGCTGTGCTGCAGCCATGGCGGCTGTTAATTCGGAGATGTTTTTTACATGGACGGTATTCCCGTGCCGGTTGGTGCCCGTCCTGCTGCAGGAAACAAAAGTGCCAATTACGAGAAGCTGTATGCTGGTGATTAGCAGCAAGGCTACGAAACGGCTTATATTAAGTCTTTGAGTTTTATAAAACGGCATGAGCAATTGGTTTTACTAATTTTGTCGTTCATCCTAATTTACTTCTGTTAATGCTTTTCAATTAGAAGTCATATATTGGAATATTTCCGGTTAGTTCAGCTTCTTCTGGCGGGCCTGTAACTGGGCCAGGTAAAGCGATTTTGGCTGTATGTTTTTATCGTTCAGTCCTTCCCACTCGCCATCCGGTTTGCCGGGAAGGCGTCCTTCGTACTTCTCACCCTGCAGCCCGATAGCATAGTTTTTACCGCTAACCCATGGATTCTGCACAGCTGCTTTTCTGGCAGTACAGTTCCAGAGCACCTGTGTTACACCGGACCATCCGTGGCCGCTGCCCCAGTTGCCCCGGTCCTGTATATTGATGTCGCCGTCGGTTACAATGTTATCATAGAGGGTGCCCGATGCCCAGCGGTGGTGCGGACCTATGTCGGCGTGGGTTCTGGTAGCTGTGCAGTTGTAGAAAACATTAGGGCCATTTACCCGGGCTCCGGTTACATAATCATGACGGCCTTCGGTAGCGGTGAGGTTCATGAACAGGTTCAGCTGTCCGTCGTTGTTAAAGGAGTAGCGACGCCCGCCGGTAATAACGGATTTGGCATCGAGGCATTTGGAATCGGTAACGGTAATCTGCTTCGCATCTTTCCCTGCATTCACACAGGAATAGCCAAAGTAGCGTGACGTTACGTTGCGTACCCAGCAGTTTTCAACCTTGTTAATGGAAATGGCATTCCAGCCATGGTCTTCGTCGGTGTCGCTGGCGTACTCCGATTCAAACAAAATATTTTCAACACCCACTTCAGTAATGCGGCCTTCAAAAGTATATTTATATACTTCGCCGCCTCGGTACTTTTCTTCCATCGGCATCACCACCGGGTTGTCGATAAAAATACGATTCCCTTCGATGCGTGTAATCACCCGCTCAAACTGCAGGTTATATTCCTCGGGCTGCCATTGTTTGGTACCTTCGCGGGCGACAATCTGGTCCATTTTTAGGTCGCTAATCCAGTTTTGCGTGCCTGGCCGGTAAAGGATGATATTATCCCCAGCTTTCAGGCCCGCTACGGATTGCAGCTGAAACGATGTGGCGCCTGCCGGTACTTTACTGTCTGCTATCTTTCTTCTCGTGCCCTGCACCTCACGGATAGAGCCAGTACCTGCAATATTGATTAAGGTGCGCTGTCCTTTTCCTGCCGCCACGAGTCTGGTGCCATTGCTGCCATCTCCTTCGCCGCGCAACACGATGCCGCTCTTTTTAATTTCTATGGTGCCCGGTATCAGGTAGGCGCCTTTTTTCAGCAGGATGGTCCCGCGGAACCCGTTCTTGTCCGGCTTGCGGGCTGCTACCTCGTCTATCGCTTTCTGTATTATTTCCTGGCTGCTCCCTTTGGCCACCGGGCTAATGGTTTTCTGCACTGGCACCTGGGGTATGGCTTTATCACCCTGATGATAGCCAACCCTGCTGAAGTCAGGTATGGTGTTGCCATCGGCATCGGGTATGTATTGGATGGTGCCGTCCTTATGTACGGTCACATGCCTGGAGTTCCAGAGAGGTTGTTCAGGCAATCGAAAGGCCAGGAGGGAGAGGGCGAGCCCCCCCACTAAAAAGGTGTTTTTTAGAATAGGAAATTTCATTACAAACGAACAGTAGTTATAGCAAAATTAAAGGCATGTCCGTGTTGAGCTGAAAAGATGCTAACAGCTTCAGGACTAGCTACAGTAAAGTAATCTGATTATTTCCGGACAGAGGGGTAAAAATCGTTCTGTTAGCGGCGATAAATTGCTTGCATAGCGAAAGCAGGGGAAATACAGGCTGTAAAGGCAGAATAAGAGGCGTTTTAAGGCAATGGCCGGTTAATCGCTAATGCATCAGCCGCAGAGGGAATGGAGACAGGTGCTGCTGAATTTCTGGGTGTAAGTGTTGTTCATGATTTCAAAATTTATTCTCATGTTTAGCATTAATAACTGATGTTCCTTGCAAGTTCCAATAGCTTGAAAGGGATAGCAAAAATGCTGTATGCGTAACATCAGTTATTAATTAAAATACCCACCAGTTTTGCAAAACACTAACGAATAAGTTTATCATCAAAAATATGTCCCAGATCAGAACTGCATGCCTGGCAGTTGTACCGGCCATTATCCCGCACTGCTGAAACAAGTGTTACATTTTTTGTTGAGCCAGTGCATCCGGCCAGTTCTTTACAATCATACTGCACATGAAAAATATCTGAGTAGATATCATCACAAATATAGACGCGGTTTTTATAGATTTCTGGTGTTAAGACATAAAAGTCTGGTGCAGGCCGACGGGCAGCGAGCCGTACAGAGTCAACAGGTGCTTCTTCGGGTTCTTTCATGGCTGCTGCCTCCGTTTTTTCAGGACCCTGGCACGCTACCAGCGATAAGAAGAACAGCATCACACATGTTGTCAGAGAGCTGGATGTCATTTTTATTATACCGCCCTGGCTGTTTTTGTTAATCATAATCAATTGTAAGAATAAGGTTGATTAAATAGATTTTTATTGGTCTTGTTTCCTGTAAAGGGAGTTATACTATCTCCCTCTAGCCTTTATTCCACTGTGCCTCATTTTTTATTTTACTGCACCGGCCACCATTGCCACTGCTGTGCTGCCGGCGTTCGAAATGTTATTTCGAAGCTTTACCAACTGGTTGAGCCGCACGCAGGCGCTCGCACAGTTGCGCTTCGTAAAGCGACTCCGGCACCAGCTTGCCTTTTTTCACTTCGATGCTGCCCCAGGGGCCGGGCTGGAAAGGCTTGTTGCGCAATGTGCCTTCGGTAGAAACAACATAGTTCTGGGCTGTAGGCGGTTTCTGCACGACAATCTCTTTGTTGAACCCCCAGATAACGGAGTGCGCGGCACCCCAACCGTGCGAGCTGCCCATGTCGCCGCGGTTAATCAGTTTGGCCTGGCTGTTGGCGCTGCTTACGTCCTTCAGATTATCGAGCAGCAGGGCCTGGCTCCAGTGGCGGTGCGCTTCAAAATCGCCGCCTTCCATGGTGCACCTGTGGAAGACGACGCCCGAAACAGTGGTAGTGCCATTCGATACAAAGCTGTGGCGCCCTTTGGTGGCGTGGCACCCGGTAAACAGGATGAGCTGCGAAAAGCCATCTACCGAAAAGTTGTACATGCGCCCGCCTGTCCTTATAGCTACCGGGTCTGTTGCCGTAACATGCTTAACGGTAATGCGCATGGCACCGGCGGTCCGTACGCCGGCATATCCGAAGTAACGGGCGCTGGCCTGCTGCACCCAGCAGTTTTCCGCTCCCACAAACCCAATGGCGCTCCAGGCATGATTCTCATCTTCACCGCCTGCGGTTTCTATGTCCACGCGCAGGTTTTCAACGCCCGCCTCCGAAACAAGAGAACGTTCAATGACAGGTGCTACCGTAGCCTGTGTCAGTTTGCGGTCCAGGTGGTTGTATACAGGAGCATTCAGGTACAACCGCGTGCCTTCCTTTTTCACGACCTTGCGCACCCACCGCAGGTCCTTGCTGCCTGCTTCCCAACGCGGGTCCTTGCTGACACCCCCGCCTTCCACCGCCTCAATCCAGGGCTGGTCTGACGGGTGCCTGATAATAACTTCCTGCCCGACGCTGAAACTAGCCGGATTCTCCACATGAAAACTCAGAGAGCCTACCTGCACAAACTGGTCTGTAATATTTACAGCTGCACCGGTTGTCCAGGGGTTGCCCTTTCCGCTGCCTACTGTTACGACGGTGCGCTGGTGCGGAACATCGCCGCGCGCATACAGGATGGTGCTGGTGGCGGGGTCGGTGCCCTGGCCGGAACCCCGCAACACAACGCCATTGTGCCGGATCTGGATGGTCCCCTGGATTTCGTAGGTGCCTGGCTTTAGCAGCAACGCTCCCCGGTGACCGGAAGCATCTGGTTTTCTGGCGCCAATGGCATCCAATGCTTTTTGAATGTGTGCTGTATTATCACCTTTTACAGGTCCTATCGTACTAACCACCGCAACAGTAGGCAGGCTTTTTTCACCGTAGTGATAGCCGGCATAGCTAAAGTCCGGAATACGATTTCCTTCGCTGTCGGATTTGTAGGTGAGGGTGCCGGAAGAAGACATGTTTACGTATTCTGACTGCCATTGTCCGGGAGCCGGTGGAGGTGGATAGGCATTGCAAATATCCTGCGCCTGTGTAAACCGTCCGGGGAAAAACAGTGTTATCCACAAGGCGACGCCTGCTATCTGCTTAAAGGTGATTGGCGGATTCGGTCTTTTTTCGTTCATCATAAGTTTGTTCGTCGTTTAGCACTACAGCGTATTTTATACAGGAAAGCATTAGCAGCATGATCTTCTAGAAC
Organism: Botryobacter ruber; assembly: GCF_003347595.2. Classification (GTDB taxonomy): domain Bacteria; phylum Bacteroidota; class Bacteroidia; order Cytophagales; family Hymenobacteraceae; genus Pontibacter; species Pontibacter ruber_A. Next base: position 136,368 of record NZ_QCZK02000029.1, read on the forward strand.
AGGTTACCATGGAGCTCCTACAAAAGCCGGATCGTTGGCATCCATCTTAACCTTCACCCATGCCGGTACTATATCTGTTTGATAAACCGGATTGATAGTATTCTCCTGTACTCCGGCGGTTATACTCTTGTCTGCTGGCCAGAACAAACCGTGTTTGCCTCCTTCCATTTTCAGGTTTTCTATGAACTGAATACCGGCGGGTAATTTGCTTTTGTCAGGATTGGTGTTCTCTTTCCCGCTGATAACGTTGTTGCTAAAGCGGAATAAGTTTTTGGCAAATACTTCATCTTCAATTTCAAGTGACGGATGTGTGCCCTTATCGCTTACGATGAGGTTGTTCCGGAAAATACCGTAAGGTGCCATAGTCCTGGGAGGGTCCATGCGCGGGTTTTTACTGGCGCCTATGCGGATGCCTTTATCGCAGTTGTACACGGTGTTATTTTCGATGACGGCATCCTTTACCTGGTCGTAAAAAGTAAGTTTATGCGGCACTTCATTCCCGTATTCTATCTGTATGGCCTGGGAGTTTACGGGTAAGTTGAAGAAGTAATTATTCCGGACGACCTGCCTTTCGCCGATCACCCGTACGCCATTGCATCGGTTGCTGGTGCTGTTGCGGGTGTTGATAAAAAAGTTGCCTTCAACCAGTGCGTCGTGGCCGTGGCGGAGGGTGAGGGCGCCGTCGGAGTTCAGAAAGGTATTGTTGCGGAAGGTGTTGTGCCCGCTCTTGCTCGAGATAATTTCTGATTCTCCGTCGCAGCGCTCGAACACGCAATTTTCCAGGGTGGTATAACTGCTGGAAAGGGAATGGCCGCTGGTGCTGATGCGCACTGTTTCGAACCCATTTCCGGAGCCGGGGTCTTTGAAATAGCCGAAGTAGACATGGTGGATACGGTGGTCGTTCCGCATGGCTGACTCCCGTACCACTTCCAGCATCATGCCCGGCGTATTTTTACCGCGGAGGAAGCAATGTCCTACTTCGTTGTTAGCGCCTCTTAGTGTTATCAGGCGGGTGTCACTTCCGCCCAGGTTCCAGTCGATGATGGCGCTGTTGATAAAGCGGCTATACCGCGAGGCAACTGCAAACGTAACAGGCCGCGTGCTGGTGCCACGGGTAAAATAGAAGCCATCAACAGTGATGTAGCTGCCGTTAATTTCCCATTGCGAATTGCCGTTAATCAGAACCTTTCCACGGCTTTCAGGAATAATAGTGATGGGCTTTTCTGCGGTGCCGCTCTTCGTGAATTTGATATTGCCGGCGTAGGTGCCGTTCTTTAACTGAATAACATCGCCTGGCTCCGCCCCCTCTGCCGCAGCTACGAACTCCTGCCAGTTGGCGCAGGTTTTCAGGTTGCCGTCTTTCGGGATTAGGTTCTGGTCTATAGCAGCATGAACAACTGGTGCTTCATCAGGTAGAGTGGCGGGTGTTTTGTTTGTGCCACAGGCTGTCAGTAACAAGCAGGAGAGGAGCAAGGGTAACAGACCAGTATTTTTGGCTTTTAGCAGCGTTGTTTTTCGGGTATGTGGAGCAGGTACTATGTTCATAGAAATATTTTATTTTATAATTCGCTATCAGATGTGCATTTTTATAAGGTTGATCAAAATGACAAAAACTGATCTAAGCCTTACATCAAAAGTTTATGGAAAATGCCAGGCAATCATTTTGTTGACTGATTATTTGCCGGTCTGTAAACCCATCGCCTTAGACAGCTTATCGAGGTACAGTCCCATCTTGCTGATAGCAGGAGAGGAACTTGCTTTTTGAATAGTCAACTTCACCTTCCAGGCTACTACCGGCTCGAATTGATGGACTTTGCGTTTCCCGATAGTTGTTCCTTCTGCCAGTAGTTTCCAGTCGCTGTCTACCTGCGCTTCAACTTTATAGGCCTGTACCCGCTGCCCCAGTGGCATAAATTCAGCCAGTTCCACGGCGCTTATTTCTACCGGGTTTTCCATGTCTGCTTCCAGTGTTGCCTGAGTTATTCCATCGTTGGTGGTCCAGTAGGTTTTATCGTTTCCGTCTACTGCTTTTTCGCCGCCGAATTCTCTTGTGTCGCCTTTAACATTGCTGGTGTTGACAGGCCGGTGCAGCGCCAGGTTTTCGCCCAGCACCGGGTCTGTCTGCTGAAGCTGTGGCGGTGTTGGCTTAACCGATTTGTTGGTAAACATATTTTCGGTGTTGGCGATATAGCCGATGTTTTTCAGGGCCTGCGGGCCTAAGCGGTCAATCAGCTGGGCGAGGTAGAGGCTTTGGGGAGCAACCGGTGTTCCATGTGAATCAAAATAACCTTCAGGCTCTATAGGCCCGGTGTCGAATAGCCTGGCCGTTTGCTCGCGCCTGCCTATGTTGCCGATGGCCCAGTTGGCGGAGCCGGGAGGGTTCTGGATGATGTATGTCCTGGCAATGCAGTTCCAGGCCACGCCCCAGCCCATGGTCCAGCCGTGCCCGGAACCGGCCACGCCACGGTTCAGAAAATCAATGCCGCCGTCGGGCACAGAACAGTTATCTACCAGCATGGCGGTTGCCCAGCGCTGGTGCGGCTGTATGCGGCTGCCATGCCCTCTAAAGGTGCTGTTAAGCACGACGTTTGGTCCGGGTGTGAGGCTGCTTGTCCAGACGAAGTAGGTGTTGCCGCCGGTGCTCTCGCACCTGTCGAGCAGGTTCTGGCTGCCTTCGAAGCTGAAATCGGCTGGCTTGGAGGCGCCCAGGTTGGTGTAGGTATGGTGAATTTTAACCTGCTGCATGGTAATACGGTCGCCGGCCAGTACAGTGGTGTTCATGGTTTCCTCAAAAAATACATCCCGAACCCAGCAATCGTCGCCGTTAATCCGGATGCCGGAGTAGGGGGCACGCCCGTACGCAATCTCAAGGGGAGGGCACTGGATGTGCAGCTGTTCCACACCAACCTGGGTGATGCGTTGGGGCGCTTTTACTTTACTGACGGTGGCTCCTGAAGGCAGAAACTTCTTGTCGAAAGAATCGGCAACCGGTATGTCTACCGTTACATTATTTCCTGTCACGGCAGTGATCCTCCGGTTCATGATAAGGCTTCTGTTGGTGCCGATCCAGGTCTGGGGTTTGCCATCGCGCACCAGGTTGTGCATCTGCATGAATTCTATCCAGGCTGCGGTTACAGGTTTCCGGATCTCGATTAAGTCCCCTGTTTTAAAACCAGCGGCATTGGCTACGGTAAAAGATGAAACGCCGAATGGTACATAGCTATCGGTGATTGTAGTCTGCGCAGAACCGGAACCTGCAGCCCCGGTGTCGCCAGTTGCAGGCCTGTTTTCTCCTCTTGCTGCTATCGTAATGGCTGTGTGTTTGTCGCCTGTCATTTTAATGGTAGTTCCACCCTTTCCGCTGCCATTGCCGCGCAGTACGACACCACCAACTGGTATCGTAAGTGTGCCGGAACAGGTAAACGTGCCGGGAGCTAACTCGACTGCTCCACGGAAACCGTTCACCAGTGGCATGGCTGCCACTTCATCGATGGCCGCCTGTATCTGTTTGGTATCGTCGGGGCCGCCGGATGGCTGTACGGTCCGCTTCACCGGCACGGTGGGTAGAGCTACTCCGCCACCCATGTAACCGGCATGCGAAAAGTCCATGATCCTGTCACCTGCGGGTGTCTTTTTATAAGCCAGCTTGCCATCCTTGCCCGTATACACCCATTCGCTCTTGCCCTTTTTAACCCGTGCGCTCTCCTGTGATGGGGCAGTGGTTGTGTCCTGCCGGGGCGTGAGTGCCAGTACGCCGCTGATTAGCAGGGAAGTTATCAGTACAGCTATCACGGTTGATGGTTTTTTCATATCAGGCGTTTCGTATTTGTTGTTTCGTTACTCAAGAATACTACAAGTGAAATAAGTCCCCCTTTGATGTGGGTAAGGGGGATGATGCACGGGCTGAGGAAATATTCTGGTAGTTCTAATGAAAACTTTCTAGCTTGCCTGTGCTTTTATTCTCAGGTGTAAATCATCCCCCAGCCCCCTTTAAAGGGGGACAAAAGATTCCAGTTATCTCTGCTCATACCTACTTCTTACCCAAGCTGCAGAGGGTGTGGTGACAATGGCTGAGAAAAATTTCAGGCATAATGCCGGGTGAGCTTCCGGAAAAATTCCCGATTTTAACTACAGCCATTGTCTCCATACCTTTACCTGCTCGCTTTATTCTCTGAAGCAGGTATCGTAGGTTTTCTGTTGTTATTGCTTCGACAGATTTACCGTTGCTCCTTCCGTTTTAGCCGGAATGCTTACGACAGCGGTGCCATCCTTGTGCTGTATGCGGGGTAGTTCGGCGGGTGCTTTGTTCCATTCATCCTGGAAGTAAACGGCTTTCTCTATGGTTACATCGGGTGAATTTTTTAGTTTGATGACGGCTTTGTTATCTTTTGCTTTCACCATTTTAACCGAAGAGATATGGGCGCCCACTACATCATCCAGGAAAAAGGCATACCGGCTGTCGCGTTTCTCATAGTTGAACGTGCTTTCCTTCACCGTGAGCCCTTTGACGTGCCGTGCCCATATGCCATAAGAGGGCTGCACCTTCAGGTTAGCCACATTATATTGCCCTACGCCCAGCTCCGGCGGCGATTGCGCAGTATCGGCAAGCGGATTGCCGCCCTTCACCAGCACGTGTACATCATTGAAGGATATATTCTGAATGTAACCGGTATGTTTGCCATTGGGAAGCGTGAAATTTAACCCGCCTTCCACCACTTCCGGATCCGGAAGCTTGTAGCCTGCTATAATCGGAGTTGCTTTATCCTGAGAACCATCATATTCTTTCCAGCGGGTATTCTTGTTGCTGAAGGAGCTTCCGCGGTATACTTCAAAAATATCAATACCTTTGATGATGATGTTTTCTACCTGGCCGATATTCACGTTCGTAACAAGCAGCTCATCATGCTTCACGCCTTCTTCATCGAACTTGAATCTGCTCACATTAGCGCCTAAGATGCGGCCACGGTTAGAGATGGAGATGAAAAAGGGCGTTCTGGTTCTGTACATTTTGGAGCGGGAATGAAGCGTACCGGTATGGCCGCAGTTCAGGTGAATATCCTTAATATGCCCGCCGTCGTTGGTGGAGATGGAGAAGCCTGCCTTGTTAGCCCCCAGCACATAGAGATTGTCCACATGCACATCCATAATGTCGTCGGCAGTTTCGGAACCAATCTGGAAGATGTTGCAGTTGGTATCGCCTATGATGTTGCGCACTTTGTAGTTGCTTACAGGGCGGGTAAAGCCCAGCGAGCAGTCAGAGCCGGGTTTTACCAGGTCGTCGGAGCTTACTTTTGAATAGATGTTGGTAACGGTCACATTGTTGCAGGCCATGAAATCGTAGATGTCGCGCACGTTGGAGGTGTTGTGCTTGGCGAAGTAGGTGTTGTGCACGTTGATGTTATCGGTACCGGTAGCCAGCAATACAAAGTGCCCGCCCCGGTCGATATGCAGCATGTTGTTTGCTTCAAAATCTTTGGAGCCGTCTTTCATAATGTAGTAAGGCTCGTCTTTGTCCGGGTCGTACCAGAGGTCTTCTTCGCGGTAGAGGCCGCCTATTTCGAGATTGGTGCAGAGCTTCAGGGTAAACATTTTGTCGGCACGGTTGTCGGGCTCGTTGTTCATCACCTTGTCGCCGGTAACCAGATTGCCGTCGCCGGTGATGCGTCCGTTGCCTATGATTTTCACATTGTCCAGTCTTTCGCCGAAGAACATGGTGTTCCGGAAGTAAGTGTGGCCAACGTCCTGCTTGGTAAGCCAGTTTTCGGGGTTCACATAGGGGCCTGTGGAAGTAGGGGAGAGGCCGGAGCGGTACTTTTTATCGCTGAACCAGGTAGATTCCGGAGCGTCGGCCCCTTTCAGGGCTTTAATGGTGGCGTCTTTGTCTACATACAGGTACACATTGCTTTTCAGGTGCACCGTGCGTACCGGGTAGGTGCCTTTGCTGAACAGCAAGGTGCCGCCGCCCAGTTTTTCCAGGTAGGCTATTGCTTCGTTTATTTTATCAGTATCATCCTGGCCATTGCCTGTCACGCCAAAACGTTTGATGTCCATTTTACCGGAGAAGAAACGGGCTACATTGGAGGCGCCTTTGTTATCGCCTTTTTTAACCTGCAACCGGAACGTGTACAGCTTGTCTGGCTGCAGCCCGGAAACAGTTGCTGTACCGTTTTTGGCATCAACCTTTCCTGTGGACGGCTGCCAGCTTTTGCCTTGGTCCAATGACTGCATCAGTTGCACATCGGAAGCATTGCCGCCGGTGCTCCACTTAAAGCTGGCTTTGGTATAAGTGTCAGGTGTTTCTCTGTACTGCAGGCTCCTGTCCAGTACCCGTTCAAAATCAGCAATGGTTTTGGTGGCGGTAAGAGTGGTTGTTTCTGTCCCGGTGCCTGCACTACTCAGGACTTCCGGTTCTTTGGTGGTATAGGTGGCCCTGAATGGGTAGTTTCCGGTTTTGCTGAGCTTTACATTCCGGAAAACAAGCTTCAGGTCGGCGCCATTGGCGGGTCTGAAGTCAAGGTTCGTGAAAGTAAGGATGGCGCCTCCGTCTTTTGCCTTGCTGATAGCTACATTTCCAACTTTAGAGTAGGAGTAGTTAGTGCCTACCCGCCCGATGGACTGGGTGGGTAGGTCTTTTAACTTCACATCGCCACGTCCGATAACATTCACGGTAGTGTTATCCAGGGTGGGTGTGATGCCAGACGGTACAAAAATTTTAACTGTGGCATTTGGGGTGCGCTGACCGGCAGTGAAATAAAGGGTCAGGTCGCGGGTGGTATTCACAGTTAGCTCTTCCTGTTCCAGGCGCAGTTGTCCGCTCAGCGCCATTGGCTTTACCAGCAGATAATAGCTTTTACTCGCTTTACCGTCCTGTGCAGTTACCTGAAGACGGTCGCCGGTTGTAATAGCGCCTTCCTTTTTTTTGTTGCCATCCTTGCCGATAACCTGGTACTGCAGAGGGGAACCATCTTTGGAGGTTAGCTGGAGTGGGAGCTGTGCTACCTTGATTCCCGTTGAAACCAGCCCCTTGTCTTCCGGGGTGTCAACGGTAAAAGAGTAGGTGCTGCCGGTAATGACCACTACCGTGTCTTTGCTAATACGGGCAATGTTTGGCGCATTTTTTCCGAAAGTAATTTCTGCACCTGGTTTGGGGTTGCTTCCGGTAACTCCAGCCATGGCAGGCATTATGATGCCAATCAGGGCGGAAAGGGTCAGTGTTATGAAGTTTTTCATATTAGTTTAAGTATTGGAGTAGCGTGTATTCCACTTTCAGTAACTGAAATAGAAACACACGCTTTTTTTTGTTTTACCAGCCCCAACCACGGGCAATGGGATTCCGGAAGTAGAGATATAGCTTTAAATTAATCCAGCTCGCCGGTATGCATTTTGTCTTTAGCGATAGGTGCCTGTGGTGCTAGCTGTCCTTTTACCTGTACTTTAATAACAGAAGCGATGGCATCAGGCGCCTTTGCAGGAAGTTGAATGACAGTTCCTTCTGCAGATTGCGTTGCTTTTAATTTTTTGCCACCGGCGAGAAGGCTGGTGGAAGAAATTTTATTGTCCAAGCCCGGTACCACCAGCTTCCCATCTTTTGGCCAATCGAAAACTGTGAGATACAGGATAGTTTCTTTTGCTTCCGGTTTCATGGTGACACGGCCCCAGTTAACGGAGGAAATCGGATTTGCCTTAGTGGCATAGATGGCCTCGCTGTTCACTTTCATCCATTCGCCTACTCCTTTGAGCCTGTCGATGCTTTCCTGCGGGAAAGTGCCGTCCGGTTTTGGTCCCACATTCAGCAGGTAATTACCGCCTTTGGAGGCAATGTCCACCAGGTTGCGGATGAGGGTTTCGGTTGATTTCCAGTTGTTGTCGGAGGTTCTGTAGCCCCAGGTGCCGTTCATGGTCATGCAGGTTTCCCAGTCGCTGCCATCGCCCTGGGCCGGAATTTTCTGTTCGGGCGTGCGGGTGTCGCCTGGGAAGTTGGGGCGCTTCAGGCGGTCGTTGGTGATAATGTGGGGCTGCAGTTTAAGCACTTCCTGCAGTTTCAGCGCCGCTTCGTCGGTCATGTTCGTTGGCGTGTCCCACCATAGCACTGCTATTTCGCCGTAGTTGCTCAGTATTTCCTTTACCTGCGGCACCGCCACCCGGTCGATGTACTGGTCGAAAGTGGCTGTTTCCTGGGCATGGTCCCAGTGGCCTTTGTGTGCTTTGGTGTAGGCGTCGATGCGGGCAGAGTCCGGGTTAGGCCAGCCTTCGGCCATCACCTTGCGGGCTACGGAGCCGCCGGGGTTGCCCCAGTCCTGTGCCTGAGAGTAGTAGAAGCCTAACTTCACGCCGTGCTTTTTGCAGGCTTCCGCCAGCGGCTTCAGCAGGTCTTTTCCGTAGGGAGTGGCATCGGTAACATCCCAGTCGCTGGCTTTGGAGTCGAATAAGGCAAAGCCGTCGTGGTGCTTAGCTGTGATGATGATGTATTTCATACCGGCATCTTTTGCCATTCGCACCCAGGCATCTGCGTCGTATTTGGTCGGGTTGAACTGTCTGGCGACTGCTTTGTATTCTGCCACAGGCACTTTCATGCGGTTCATAATCCATTCGGCACCACCTCTGGCCTGTTCGTGGCCGCGGTAAACACCTGCCATCTGGGCATAAACACCCCAATGAATAAACATGCCGAACCGGGCCTCGCGCCACCATTCCATCCGTTCATCTTTGGTCAATACTTTTTGAGCCGAGGTAATAGTGGTGTTGCCAAGCAGCACCAGCAGCAACAACGTTGTGAGTATTTTTTTCATGGGGTTTATTTTTCTGATAAATGCTTCTCTTCTGTTATCTCAAAAATATTGCTTGTAACCGGCGTCAGGCGGCCGGGCGACAGGTTCATACCTACCTTCATGAGGTATTCGCCGCTGTAGGTTTTGCCGTGTGCCGGGTTCTGCGACTGTGTGCCTGGCAGCATATTTACTTCCTGCACAATGTAGCGTTTGGCGGGGTCCAGTCCCTGCAGTTTCACAGGTGCCAGTTTCTCTTTGTGGCGTGTGTTCAGGATGTAGTTGAACAGCACGGCTTTGTTTTTGTCTTCAGAGGTGTACATCAGCACAGCCCGGTTCTCCTCGTAAGGCGAAACCAGCCGGAAGAGGTCGCCGGTCCAGATAACAGGGCTGAGCTTTTTGTAGGTTTTTACTGCTTCCCGGCTGAACTCTATTTCCTGCGGCGTCATGCTGCTTACTTTGATGTCGTAGCCCATCTTGCCCATCATGGCCACATCGGTCCTGAACTTAATGGGTTGCTTGCCCATGGAGGTCACGTGGCTCGACACGGTAACGGAAGGGAAGAAGTTGAGGTAACCCCACTGGATAAACACCCGCTCAAAACCATTGGTGTTGTCGCTCGGCCAGAACTCGGAGAAATATTGGAGGGCGCCGTAATCGGTGCGACCGCCACCTCCGGCACAAAGCATGATGGGCAGGTGCGGGTACTTGTTGCGGAGCCTTTCCATCACGGCGTAAAGGCTGCGGGTGTAGTCGATGTACAGGTGCGATTGCTTGTCTTTGAGGTAAGGTGAGAAGGCATTCGTCATCATGCGGTTGCAGTCCCATTTGATGAAGGAAATACCCGGGTTCTGGGTCATCAAATCATCAACAGTCTTGTAGACAAAGTCCTGTACTTTGGGATTGGTCAGGTCCAGCACCAACTGGTGACGGGAATAGTGCTCCTCACGGTTCGGTAGCTTCAGAATCCACTCAGGGTGCTTCTCATACAGCGCACTTTTCGGGCTCACCATCTCCGGCTCGAGCCAGATACCGAATTTAATGTCCTTGGCATGTGCCTGCGAAACCAGATAGCCAATGCCGCTGGGTAGTTTCTTTTTGTCCGTCATCCAGTCGCCCAGAGCCGTGCGGTCGTTGTCGCGGGGAAATTTCTCGCCGAACCAGCCGTCGTCGAGCAGGAACAGGTCTACACCCAGCTTTTTAGCGCCGTCGAATAACTCCACCAGTTGCTTCTCGTCGAAGTCCATGTGAGTAGCTTCCCAGTTGTTGAGCAGCGTGAGGCGTGGCTTGTCACCGTCCAGCACACCATACTTGCGCGCCCATTTGTGCAGGTTGCGGCTGGCCTGGCCTTTGCCCTGACCGGAGTATGTAAAGATGAAAGGCGGTGTGGTAAAGGTTTTACCTTTTTCCAGCTGATATTCAGAGTTGTAAGGGTTCATGCCCGACAGCACCCGCAGCGAGTTCGCCTGGTCAATCTCAAAAGAAATCTGGAAATTGCCCGACCAAGCCAGTGTACCGGCTACCACATTGCCGGTAGTTTCGGTAGACTTGCCGCCGGTAGAGAGGAAGAAGACAGGGGTGCGGTACATGTGCGCCCGGGTGCCCAGCTTGCTGTCGAGGGTTTTGATGCCATTGGTCAGCTGCGATTCCTTCATGCCCATCTCAATCATGTAATCGCCGTCGAACTGGCTTAACCAGTAGCTGGAAGCATCGAAGTGCATCATCGACGAAGCAAAGTTGTGCAGCGTAACCGGCTTCTTCTCCTGGTGCTTTATCTCGGTCCAGGTTTTGAAAATATCTTCATTGAAATGCGCCACATAGTGCAGCACCACTTCCATGGGGTATTTCGGGTCTTTTAACGTGATAGAAGTAGTGGTCACATTCTCGTCCTGCTTCTTCACGGTCGTGTTCACATGTTTCAGCTCCAGCGATGGGTTTCCATCGGCATGTGTTACGCGGATTGCAGGTTCAAATAGGTTTTCCATGCCAGCTGGCACGTAGGCTTCGTGGCGTGTGGCCATGAGGTGGCTATAGTCGGAGTGGTCGCTGAGTTTTTCACCGAAATAGCTTTGGTAGAGGCGCTGGTTGCTCCCAACGGTCAGGATGAGAGCGGTGTTTTTTGTTTCAATCAATACTTGCTTTTCCTGCTGCTGTGCAAGTAGCGGCAGCGAGAAAAGCAGCATCAATAGGCCAAGAAACGGCGATGTATTTTTGTGCATAAACGGTTTTAGTTAACAGGATTATGTTTGCTGATTGACTTATATCTGATATTAAGAACTGCAGTAAAAGCCCCCTTTAATGCTAATCATCTAGAGAAAAAGAAATGGTGCTTTATCGTTTTTGCTAGTGCGAGCTTGTAGCTCGTACTTACATACCACGATATAACGCATAATGTCTATTATTTCGTAAAGCTGATTTTTTTATGAAGTATATAGATAGGAAGCAATTCAGCCGGGGAAATGAAAGTACGAGCTACAAGCTCGCACTAGCGCACCCGTTTCAGATTTTTCCTTAAAAGATTAGCTTCAAAGGGGGCAAAACCGCATTGCGTAGTATTAGTTACAGTTTAATCTCTACCGATTGCCCGTCTTTTATCAGGGAGTTGTACACCCGTTTGTTGCCGTTGTAGGCCGTTAACCGGATTTTGTCTTTCTCCCGCTTCACCTGGATATCAAGCTCGGCATCAAACGCATGCACTTTCTTCAGCGCCATCTGGTTCCACTGGTCGGGGAGGTGTGGCGTGATGCGGAACGATTTTAAACCGGTAGGGCGGATGCCGAACAGACCTTCGGTGAAGATACGGCAGTAAAGACCGCTCTCGGCTGACAGGTGGCGCTGGTTCCCTTCGGGGTAAGCCTCCACGGGGTAAGGCACGTGGTCGCCCAGCAGGCGGCGGTTCGAATAGTATTTCAGGAACTCAAGTGCTTTCTCTTTTTCACCGGCGGCAAATACGCCACGCAGAGCATAGAGGGTAGAGCGGTCCCAGAAGGTTTCTTTACCGGCCTGTGTGGACAGACCGTCTGCTGTCCAGAGGCGGGGCGAGAAGAGGGCATCGATGGTGCCTTTCTTGCGGTCGTAGATGTCCATGGTGAGTGGAATGCAAATCCAGGCCCGGAGCACGTCGTTGGTTTCGTAGTATTTGTAGGTGTCGAAGCCTTCTACCTTGCCGCCAAAGTATTTTTCCATGTTGGTTTTCAGTTCCTGCGCCTGGGTTCTGTAGGCGGCTAACTTCCTGGCAGGAACGCCCAGGTCTTTGCCTAAGTAGCTGGCAGATAACAGGGCATCATAGTAAAGCGAAGAGGTGGAGAGGTTGGCCTTCCCGGCAGGGAAACGGTTTTCCAGCTCATCAGAGTCGGAGGCAACCACGCCTTCCGGCGTCAGTTTGCGGCGGCAGAATTCCAGCGTCCATTCAATCAGCGGCCAGAGCTCTTCGGCTTCTTTTTTGTTTCCGGAGGCCAGGGCATAGCGGGCGGCTCCGTAGGCAATCATAGCGCCATCGCCGCGGTCTTTGGCGCCATGCCAGATACCTTCTCCTTCGGCAATGATAGAGCTTGGGATGGCTTTGTAGTCGGGGTTCATAAAGCGGGCAAAGTGCTTGTAAGCATTCATAGAAGCTTCGTTGCCGATGTTATAGCCCAGGAAGGGGAAGAAAGGGCCAATGTATTCAGCCTGGTCGTTTGCCCAGACAGCTGCGTAATAGGCGCCGCCACCCGGACCATGCATCAGGCCGCCTTTGGTTCTGTAGATACTTTCGGAGCCTCTGATCTTGGCAAAGGCAAAAGCCTGGTTGAGCGTCTGGTCCGGTGTTTCCAGCACCAGGTTGTTCTTCCACTGGCTAACTAAGGCAATGCGCTGCTTTTCTTCCTCGTCCAGCTGCACGTTGGCGATGCTTTCTCCTGACTTTGTAGCACCGAACAGCGCCCCAAACAAAACCGACTTGCCCGGCTCCAGCGTAAAGCTGCCGCCGCCGATGCTCTTATAAGTAACCGTATAGGCACCGTAGATAGCGTTGCCTGACTCCGTGGTAAAGGAGTTCTGGTATTGTGGTATCTCCACGGAAAGCGGTTTGTCGGAAGTGTTGGTTAGGGTATATTTCTCCAGGAACACAGGCTGTGTAGGCGAAGGGTAAAGGGTGCGGGTAAATTCCAGCCCTTGCTTTACTTTGCTTTTCACCTGCATCAGCCCGTTCAGGGTTACTTCCGATACCTTCTCATCCGAAAGCGGGGCGCCGTTGGCATGTATGGTAGTTAAAATATTCCAGTCGGATGTGCGGGCCAGGTGGTTACGGGTTTTATTGGGCATAAAGCGCAGCATCGGCCACACAAAATTGCGGGTCACGGTAAAGGAGCCGTCAGCATTCACGCCATACCGCACAATAGTCGACATACGTTCGCCGCTCATTTCAATATGGTCGTTGTGCGGAATGCGCTTATCGATGGCCCAGGTGATGGAGCCGTCGGGGTTTATTTTCCAGCGGTTGTCGGTGGCAGGAGACTGGGCTGCTGCATCAGACACTATAAAGGAGTTGATGCCGATAAAGAAAAATAAGAATAAATGGCTACACCAGCCTGAAATGTTTTTGCTTTTTGTGGTAGTCATGAGCTTTTGTTGTTTTAACAGTAGCAAGATGGCTTAAAGCCTTGTGAAACAGGGGGCACAAAATGTTCTTAGATGGGGGAGGTTCTGTTCTGGCTGCCGAAAGGTGGTTTTATTGCATTTTATTTTTGTTAATTGAGTGCGATTTAAACAAATGTTTGTTCTTTTTGTGGTGCAGAAGTTTTCTGCACCTGTCACCATTCACACACCTGTTGCTTATGCAGAAATATTGTTTTGCACTCGATTTAAAAGACGACCCTGCGCTGATAGCCGATTATGAAAAGTGGCACCGGCAGGTATGGCCGGAGATTATCAGCAGTATCCGCGAAGCCGGTATCACCAACCTGGAGATTTACCGTTTCGGGAATCGGCTGTTCATGATTCTGGAAGCCGACGACACCTTCAGCCTCGAACGGAAAGCAGCTATGGATGCCGCTAATCCGAAAGTACAGGAGTGGGAAACGCTGATGTGGAAGTACCAGCAGGCTGTGCCGGGTGCCAAGCCGGGCCAGAAGTGGGTATTGATGGAAAAAATCTTTCAGCTATAGGGAAAGGAATGGTGACTGTGGCAGCAGAATTTTTAGTGCCGGTTATACCTGTTTTTATTCTGCTGCTCCTGTCACCACTCCCTCTGCACATCTGCTTATGTTGCCGCCGCATGCTCCCTGTCAGCTGGAATAAATAGAGTTAGATTCTCGGTTTTCTTTCTGAATGCGTGTTAGTCTACTTGATAGAACTAAATGTAATACCTCACTCCAAACTAAAAATGGAAAATTTGGAGTATCGCTTCGGGCCGCATGGCAGGTGCCTTAGTCGCCTCACCGGAACGTGGAACAGAAGGAACAACAGGTATATATAAATAATGAGAAAAATCTTACTCCTCGGGTTGTTGGCTGTGTGTGGTATGGCAGAAGCTGTTGCCCAGCAGACTTTCAGTATCTCTAAACTCAGCGAAGATGCCAACACCCGCTCTGACCAGCGGCCTATCCAGGTTGGCTTCTACGATGCCGGTGCGCACAAAACCTTTGTCAGCTGGATGGGAGCCAACAGCACAGCCGTGGTAAAAGCCCTCGACCACAAAACCAATACCTGGAGCGCCGATAAAGTAGTCGGTAATTCGCCGTTTGTGGACAAGCACAACTATCCGGGATTGCTCAAAGGAGCCGACAACCGCCTATACGCTTTTTACGGATGCCATAACTCCACCATGAAGCTGACTATTTCGCCAAAGCCGCTGAGCATAGAAGGTACTTGGGAAGATAAGTATATCGAGGAAGCTAAAAATGCTTCTTACCCGGCACCGGTGGTAACAACAGACGGTACCTTTTATGTATTCTACCGCGACACCCGCAAAACAAACGGCTATGCCGACGACCGCCCTTACCAGGTAGTGAAATCCACGGACAACGGCATAACCTGGAAGCGTCAGCTGGTGATAGACCCGTACCCGCGCAGCACCGATAACATGCTGGAAATCTACAACGGCAAAGTAACCTACCAACCTGCCTTCGGCGACCAGAAAGCGAAAATCCATATCGCCTGGACCATTGCCGGCGAAAAATTAGGAAAGCATGCCCATGCCACCTACGGCCGTAACCTGTACTACGCCTACCTCGACCCGAGCAACGACCATATGTACAGCATCAGTGGCAAAGACCTTGGCACTACCATCGATAACAACGAAGCCGACGCGGAATGCATGGTCATCGATACCGGTATTCCGGAAAAAGGCCACATGTCGGGCCTGCAGGTGTCGGCCCACTACCGCGATAACGGGTTTCCTATCATTCATTTCGATAATGTAAAACAAGGCGGCTCCAGCTCTGCCACCTGGAACGGCAAAGCCTGGGTGGTGTCGCAGATAACACCGGCAGGCGGCGACCCGCGCGAGATAGAAAAGTTTGGTCCTGATTCGTTCCGGGTGTACCGGCCAAAAGGCAAAGAGATTGCCGTTTATAAAACCACCAACGGCGGGTTAAGCTGGGAACTGGAAACCACGGCTCATGTAGGGCAGCAGGTAGACAGGGTGCATGTAATCGAAAATGCGCACCCGGACGCCAAACTGCTCATTACAGAAGCAGGCGACGGAGAGATAAGGCAGGCCAACCGGGATGTATTTATCGGGAAAGTAACCGCTAATTATGAGCCTCCTTACAAACCAGGCTCTGCCAAAGCCTCCGGAGCGAGCACAGGTGCCAAAGCAAAGAAGTAATCAAAATAAGTAGACCGATAATATATACCTGACTAACTATTTATGAAGCGATTAAAATTATGGAGTTTTCTTCCTGCCTTTCTGGCTGCTATCACCCTGCAGGCTGCTGATTTGGATATTACTAAATATGGGGCAAAAGGCGACGGAACTACCTTGAACACCGAAGCCATTCAGCGGGCTATCGATGCGTGTCACCAGAAGGGTGGTGGCAAGGTGATTGTACCGGCTGGTAATTTCCTGTCGGGAACAGTGGTGCTGAAAGATAACGTGACCCTGCACCTGCAGAAAGACGCAGTACTTCTGGGCAGCATCGACCTGGAGCACTACAAAAACCTGGACCCCTTCACCGAAGGATTAGGCATTGACGTAGGCTGGGCTTTACTTGTGGCTGTGGATGCCAAAAACATCGGTATAGAAGGCGAAGGAGCCATAGACGGACAAGGACCTGCCCTGAAAGCAAAACACATCCTGACCGACACCCGTGCCGAAGGTCAGCGCTGGGGCCTACGTCCGTTTTTGGTGCGGATTGTGCGTTGCGATGGAGTGCGGGTAAACGGCGTTACGCTCAAATATGCCGGCGCCTGGACTTCGCACTACTTTCAGAGCCGTAACATCGACATCGAAAACGTTAAAATCCACAGCTTTGGCGTGGCCCACAACGACGGCATCGGGATAGACGGCAGCCAGGATGTGCGCATCAAAAACTGCGACATCGTTAGCGGCGACGATGCGTTGGTGTTCAAGACCACCTCCAGCAAAATGGCCTGCAAAAACATTGAGGTGTCGGGGCTGCGGCTCAAGAGCAACCAGGCAGGCATTAAGATGGGTACCGAATCGATGGCGCCATTCGAGAACATTAAAATCACCAACTGCCACATCTACGACACCAAAAACGGCGGCATCAAACTGCTGACCGTGGATGGCGCTCATCTTCGAAACGTGGAAATTTCAGACATCACCATGGACGAGGTCAGAACACCCATGTTGTTCAGGCTGGGCTCCAGGCTGAGTGTCTTCCGGAAAAACAGCGACACCAAACAACAAACCGGTACCTTCGAAAACGTGGTTATCCGCAACGTAAAAGCAAAAGCCGCTGCCGATGCCCAGTTAAAACCACCATCCGGCATCCTTATTACAGGAGTGCCAGGCCATTACATCACGAACCTGACCTTAGAGAACATCCACATCGACCTGGCCGGTGGCGGTAGCGCCAAAGATGCACGGGAGGTAGTGCCCGAAGCTATAGACCAGTACCCGGAGGTGAAGACTTTCGGTCCGAAAATACCGGCTTATGGCGTATGGGCCAGGCATGTAAAGGGGCTGAAACTGAAGAACGTTTCATTTACGCTTGCATCTAATGACCTGCGTCCAGCCCTGATTTGTGAGGACGGAATTGCGCTTGAAGTGAACAACTGGAAAGTTCCGCAGACGACAGGTGCACAGGCTATTATCCGGTTAGAGGATGTGGCAGGCGCTCAAATCAACAAAGTAGAAGTGGCTGGAAAGGCAGAAGCATTTGTGCGTGTAGAAGGAGAGAAGAGCAAAGCTATTAAACTTCAGAGCAACAAAATTTCCGGCATGAAAAAGCTGGTGAAAGGCAAAGCGGAAGTAAAGCCTGAGGCAGCAGCTGCGCTGAAATAAATTGGCTGTATGCTGTAGTTATGTTCTGTAATGCTTATCTTAAGGAAACACAATGAAGACGATAAAATGCAACGCCACGTGCCTCCCGCTGAGCCCAAAGGATGTATTGGAGCTGGAAGGTAATTACCTTGCCGTATCAACGAATTGGGGAAGAAGGGTGTACAACGCACTCCGTTCTGTTTCAGACCTGCTGCAGAAGTATGAAAAACTGGTGTTGGTTCTCCCCGCCAAAGTGTATTATCCGCTTGAGTACGTGCAGGGCTTTCTGCAGTATTGCCATTTTTGTCAGGTAAACTATGCTGTTATGGAAAGCACCGAGACTGAATATCCTGTTCCGGAAACGGCTTACTTTACGCTTACCGATACCGACCTGGCATCGCTGATAAAAGTGGCTGAAAAGCTTGGTCACAAATTGGGCGAGGAATGGGGGGTGCTTTCGCTGGGTGATAGTCCAATTAAAAAGCTGATGGGGCTCACGGTGATTACGACGGGCACGGATGAACAGCAAATCCCTTTATATTATTCCCATCCCAGCTCTAGCAAAAGCGTTCCTGATGTGGAGGTTATCAGGAGAACCTCCTTGTAGGCGAATTTGGTTAAGAGATAACAACAGATAGGAGAATAGAATGGGCACATGGTGATAATAAGTAATTAAATAATACTCATTAGTATTTTCAACCTTCCATACTTATATTCTCCTCTTGTCATCCTGAAAGGAACTTGTGGGCAAGGAGCATAGGCAATAGCTATTGGTAAATTAATTTTTGTTCTCATAGCAGTTGGTAAGGCTTTAGTAGCTTTTGCAGCTGTTTCATTGCCGGAGTCTTTGTTCTTTTTGCCTTGATGCAAAAAGAACCAAAAAAATCAAGACCCTCCAAACTCACTGAACGCTCGAACAGTGGAGTGTCGAAAAGTGCACCTGGCAAAAGCTGGTGCCCAGGAGGTACTTTCTTCTTTACTTTTCATAGCAAAAGCTAAGGCAGTTATGGAAGGCAATTAATTCGATTTGGTATAGTCTCTTGATTAAATAAAATCAGATAATGAAAAACTTTGTAACGCTTTTAATAACTGGTGCCCTCGCCTTTTCGGCACAGGCGCAGACTGTTTCGCCTTTGTGGCAGGATTTTGTGGAAGCCAAACGTACCGGTAAAACTCCCGTGCTGCCTGACTTCTCCTATGCCGGTTACCACTTTTCTGAGAAGCCCATACCGGATGTGCTGAAAACAAAAAAGGTGTTTAAGGTAACCGATTATGGCGCCCTACCCAACGACGATAAGTTTGACGATGCAGGCATACAGGCAGCCATTAATGCTGCAGAGAAAGTGGTGGGTGGTGGAGTAGTGTTTTTCTCGGCAGGTAAATACCTGATTGCCCCCGACGAAGACAAAGAAAAACATATCCGTATATCGAAGAGCGGTATCGTTCTGAAAGGCAGCGGAAGCGGCGCCGGAGGTACGCAGATTCACCAGGTAAATATGCGGGTGAACGGACGGCAGATTATTTTCAAACCCGAAGACCTTAAAACATCCAGACTAACTGCTATCACCAAAGATGCTCCGCGTGAAAGTTTTTGGGTGGAAGTGGCTGATGCGTCAAAGCTGAAGGTAGGGCAGGATGTCGTGGTACAGCACAGAAGCGAAGAATACACACGCTGGTATTTCGCTCCCCTCGACCTGAAACCTCAGTGGACCCGCCTCGTTGGCGAGGATGGTGGCATGCAGATAAAAGAGATTCATAGCATCGAGAAGATTGAAGGCAAAAAGGTAAAGTTCAAAAACCCGCTGCACCTGGACATCAAGCTGGTAAAGTCTGCTCCGTTTGAGCTGCACACTTTTGCCAGCATGGAAGAATGCGGTGTGGAAGATATCCTATTTACCAGCAATTGGGAAAACTACCCGGAGGATTTTGTACATCATAAAAATGCCATCCACGATAATGCCTATATGGCGCTGGGCATGGAGTACGCCAAAAACAGCTGGGTTCGCAACTGCGAATTCCACCACTGGAACGACGGCATCTTCTTCCGGGCCGGCTACGGCGTAAGCGTGCTGAACATAGCCTTCAGGGGCAAAAAAGGCCACACCTCCGTACACGCCCGCACCGGGTATGGCGTGCTTATCAAGAACTGCTCTTTTAACGAGTCGCAGCATCACGGTGCCGGTACCGGCTACAGTGCTGCTGGTACCGTAGTAACACAATGCACCCAGGGAGTAGACCAGAACATTGACATTCACTCGGGGCAGCCCTATGCCACTTTGTATGATAACATCAAAGGCGGTATATTTTCTAATCTCGGAGGTCCTGAGCCTGGTCACCCGAACCATGGAAAGCACCTGGTGCTCTGGAACTTTGAGCATGCCTCAACAAAAGACTTTAATTACAACTTCTGGGACATGACCCGCCGCCGGAACTTTACGATAGCACAGCCCATTCTGGTAGGCTTCAAAGCCAACAAGAAAATTACCTTTGAAAATGCCGGCATTCTTCAGCAGCAGGGTGAAGAGGTACTACCGGAATCGCTGTTCGAAGCGCAGTTGGAACTGAGATTAACCGGTAAGAACAGCACTGCAAAAAAATAACCTACTGTCCCCGCAAGACAAAACGCAAACCCAAATATTTTATGAGCAATACAGCCCCAAAAGCGTCGCTTTTCAGAGCCGGCACGGCCTGGCCCTTTATTCTTATTACCACCCTTTTCTTTCTGTGGGGCCTGGCCAACAACATGACCGATACGCTGCTGGCTGCTTTCAAGCGCATCATGAGCATGAGCGACTTCCAGACCTCCTGGATTCAGATTGCCTTCTACGGCTCTTACTTCTGCCTGGCGCTGCCTGCTGCTATTATTATTAAGAAGTATACTTACAAAACAGGCGTACTGCTCGGGCTGGGCCTTTTCATCCTGGGGTCGCTGCTCTTTTACCCGGCCAGTATCACCATGGCATACGGGCACTTCCTGGCAGCGCTCTTTATCCTGGCAGGAGGTTTGTCTATCCTGGAAACAGCGGCCAATCCTTACATTGTAGCCATGGGGCCGGATGCTTCCGGTACACGGCGGCTCAACCTGGCGCAGTCGTTCAAACCGATTGGCTCTATTACCGGGGTGTTGCTCAGCAAGCTTTTTATTCTTTCGCACCTCAACCAGTCGAGTGCCGAAGAGCGGGCCGCGATGGATGATGCGCAGTTGGCTGCTATTCAGTCG
>NZ_QCZK02000003.1 GCF_003347595.2 Botryobacter ruber
GTGTCTCTACGGCCAACTCATCAAGTAACTTGTCGGGCAGGTAATTTAATAACTTCTTTACCCGGATACCTTTTGTGTCCATAGCAGTAACTAATTGATAACTATAGAATATACGGCAGGTTTCGGACAACAATGTTTTTAAAACCTGCCGGGTTTTTGTCCGGAAGAAAATAGTTATCTTGCCATCAGAACAACTCCTGATTATTGCATGAAAGTAAGCGGCTTCACATTTGTGCGCAACGCCATTAAATACGATTACCCGGTGGTGGAAGCCATCCAATCCATCCTGCCCCTCTGCGACGAAGTGGTGGTGGCCGTGGGTAACTCCGACGACGATACGCTTGGCCTTATCCGTGGCATCGGCTCTCCGAAAATCCGCATCATCGAAACCGTGTGGGACGACAGCGTACGGGAGGGGGGGCGCGTGCTGGCGCTGGAAACCGACAAAGCCTTTGCTGCCATCGCACCAGATGCTGACTGGGCCTTCTACATACAGGGCGACGAGGTGGTGCACGAACAGTACCTGCCGGTGATAAAGCAGGCGATGGAGCAGTATAAGGACGACCAGCAGGTAGACGGGCTACTTTTCCATTACAAGCACTTTTATGGTTCGTACGACTACGTAGGGGAGGCCTTGAACTGGTACCGGCGCGAGATTCGGGTGGTGCGAAACCGCAAAGGCATCCACTCGTATCGCGACGCGCAGGGCTTCCGGAAAGGCGATAACCAGAAGCTGCGGGTGAAGCTGATCGACGCCTACATTTACCATTACGGTTGGGTGAAGGAGCCCAAAGCGATGCAGGGCAAGCAGGAGTCGTTCGGCAAATTGTGGCATTCTGATGCGGCGCTGGAGAAGAAAGTTGTAAAGGCAGAGGCATTCGACTACTCCGGCATCGATGCCCTAGGCCGTTTTACCGGCACCCATCCCGCCGTGATGCAGCCCCGCATACAAAAGCGCAACTGGAAGTTTGATTTTGATCTCAGCAGAAACCGCTTAAAGCTGAAGGACCGGCTTAAATTAGCTGTTCAAAAGCTAACCGGTTACCGCCCCGGCGAGTACCGGAACTATAAAATAGTATGAGAGGCTGTGGTGGCAGGTGCAGCAAACTTTTTTAAATTCAGTAAGCAATGCAGACAGGAAAATTGATTGTCATAATCGGTGCCGTTATTGTTTTAATCGGGCTGGCGGTGTGGCTGCTGGGCGATAAGCTCAACTGGTTCGGCCATCTGCCCGGCGATATCCGGGTGGAACGGGAGAACTTTCAGTTTTACATGCCGATTACGAGCATGATTCTGCTGAGTATCCTGCTGTCGTTGCTGTTGTGGGTGATTAGGAGGTTTTTTTGAGGGGGTGTGTTGGGGGAACTTAAATTTGTATTGCTTTTTTTGAATATTTTAGGGGAAAGTGCTACATTAATAGCAGTAAATATTAACTTTTCTGTATTCTATCTATTGAAAAAGCCCCTGCAGTAAACAGGTATACGACCTACAGCCAAAGTGCTGATAAGCGTAGGTTAGAGGTGGGCTATTATCTTTATCCTCCGATATGGGGAGAATAGCAGTAGTAGTTACTTTTATAAGTAAGTTACTGCCAATGCAAAAAAGACAACGATAGTGAACAAAATGAACGACAGAAATAAAATGCCAACCGCACATTCAGGCAACATTTGCTTGCCCCTACACTCTGGCGGCCGCTTCGCAAGCAAAAGAGCCTGAATTTTTTCCAACGCACAGAAAGTAATTAAAAATGGTAGACATTTCTCAAATACTAAATACTCTCGACACTTCTCCAAGTGTTAGTTTGTTGCGTTTAAGAAATAGAGAAATGATTATTGAGTTTCTAGTAAGAACTTTCTTAAACAAACAAGGCTACATTTCGTCCGAAAATATTCACTCACAATTAGCGGACTTTTTAGAAGGACAGAGAATTGAAATAGATGAAGAAAGTGAAATCAATTTTTTCGACACCTATGAAGAAAAAGCCAAAAAATATATTCAAAACTGGACTAATAATGGCTTTTTGACAAATTATCCTGATGAACAAGGTGAAGTTTTTTATGAACTTTCTTCACATTCAAGCAAAACCATAGATTGGTTGGCAAGTTTGAAAAAGGAAGAATTTGTCGGGACTGAATCAAAATTTAACAACATACTGAATCAATTGAAAGAGTTGGTTGAGTTTACTAATGAAGATGCCGAAAAGCGTATTCAGTTGTTGGAAGAGAAAAAATTAGAAATTGAACAACAAATTCAACGAATAAAAATTGGAGAAGACGTTAAGGTATTTGAAGAATTTGAAATTGTACCCCGTTTCAATCAACTCAATCAATCCGCTAAAGAATTGTTATCTGACTTTAAAGAAGTTGAAGACAACTTTAAAGAAATTACTAAAGGAATTTATCAAAAACACGCTGACGGAAGTCTATCCAAAAGTGATATACTGGAATTCACTTTTGATGCACTTGAATCATTGAAAGAAAGCCAACAAGGAAAAAGCTTTTACGCTTTTTGGTCATTCATATTAAATCCAGATTTACAACACAAATGGGAAAGTTTGACCAAAGATTTATACACGACTTTAGAAGAAAAATCAATCCCTATAAGTGACACATTCCTAATAGGAATGAAAAGGCATCTCCATAGTTCAGGACAAAAAGTTTACAAAGCCAATGATAAAATGGCTGAAAAACTAAGCCGTATAATTCGTGAGAATGAAAGTTCTAAATCAGAAGCCACGAAAAAAATAATTCAAGACATCAAGAAACAACTTGTAGAAATCAGTAAATCAAAGAACAAACCTGATATTTCATTTGAATTAGAAACAGCAACGGAAATAAATATTCCATTTGAACGCAAACTCACGAAAGAGCAATCCGAAGAAGTTACATACACTAACAGACCTAAAATTGCCAACGAAGACATTACATCATCTAATCAATTAGGTAGGTTGTTTTCACAATCTAACATTGATAAAGAATTGTTGAGAAAAAGGATAAAAGATATACTTAGAGAAAAGTCGCAGACCACACTTTTAGATGTTGTAGAAAATTATGGTGGTCTTGAAAAAGGATTGCCTGAGTTGTTCGGTTATATAGGCATTGTGAAAGAATTCAAACACGTTATCAATCCTGATAAAACACAAAGTATCATTTTTGATGCGGACAACCGCAAACAAATTAAAATTCCTGAAATTATTTTGACCAAATGAGCAGTTTAGAAAAACATATTACACCTTATAGCAAAGCCATTGTAAGGTTGCTGAAATCAACCGTTGAACGAAACTCAAGTATTTGGGATGATGTAATTAATTATCAAAACGAAATTCAGGATTACATTGGCAAAATTGGTTTAGAGCTAATCGTTAAGAAAGATGATGGATTTGCTTTCGTAAAGCAACTTGAAGATAATGAAGGTAGCACTCTCGGATTAGTTCAAAGACGACAAATCGGTTTTGAAACGTCAATTGTGCTTGTTGTTCTAAGGCAAAGCCTTGAAGATTTTGACAGCAATCCAACACAGTTAGCAACCGAAAAATTTATCACAAATACAGAAATAAAGGACGAGTTAGAATTATTTCTCCCTGAGAAATATGATAGAGTCAAGTTTATAAAAGAACTTGATAGGTATATCAATGCGGCTGTTGATTTGGGCTACTTAAAGGAAATCAGCAAGAAAGACAATGAAACAAAATACCAAATTCATAGAATTATAAAAGAAAAAATAACTCTTGATATTTTACAAGATTTTGAAAATAAGTTAAAAGATTATGTTGAGTCTAGATTATGTTGAGTCTGTTTAGTACAAGTTCCGACAAAGCGGGGTTCAGACTTCAATATATGGAAGTTTACAACTGGGGAACATTTAACGAAAAGGTTTTTAGAATAAATCCGAAAGGAAATAATTCACTTTTGACAGGTGCAAACGCATCAGGAAAAAGTACATACATTGACGCATTGCTTACTCTAATTGTTCCTGCAAAGAAAGACCGTTTTTACAATCAATCTTCGGGCGTTGAAAAAAAAGGCGACCGCACCGAAGAAACATATGTGTTGGGACATTACGGAAACATTCAAGAAGAAGGAAAAACTTCTACATCAACACAAAAATTGCGTGATACAAATACATATTCAGTAATTCTTGCTTCGTTCTCCAATGCCGACCAAAAACAAATTACACTTTTTCAAGTACGTTGGTTTTCTAATAATGAATTAAGACGGCAATTCGGAATTGCTCACGTTCCTCTAGAAGTAGAATCTGATTTTGGTCAATTCGATTCAAAAGGAAATTGGAAAAAGGTTTTAGATAATAAGTATAACTCGAATGTTACAAAAAAGAAAATTGAGTTAATAGATGGTCCTACTGCTTATGCAGAAAGATTGGCGGACTTATTTGGAATGCGTTCAACAAAGGCGTTGACTTTGTTCAATCAAGTTGTTGGGGTAAAAGTACTGGAAGACTTAGATGATTTCATAAGAACCAATATGTTGGAAGAACAAGATGCTGAAGCAGAGTTCATTCAACTAAAAGAAAGTTTCCTGACTTTAATGGATGCTAAAACCAACATTGAAAAGGCTAAAGAACAAATCAAACAATTGACTCCAATCAATGAAATTGCTATAGAACTGACCAATATCAAAGCAGATTTGTTCCGATTAGAAAAGTCAAAAGAAACGGCAGTTTATTGGTTTGCCAAAAAAGGTGTTGAGTTGGGTGAAAAAGAATTGGAGAAATGTAAAGAAGAATTGCAACGATTGAATGATGAGTTGATTGATTTACGTGACAAGGAAGAAAAACTAAAACAAGAAGAACGAACTATTTCAATTTCTATAGAAAAAGATGAAGTTGGAAGTAAAATCAAAGATTTAGAGAAGGATATTATAAATCTTCAAACCTTAACATACAACAGAAGCCGAAAACTTGATGAATACAATAAAATTGCCCAAAAATTAAAGTTCAGCACCAACCCAAGTGAAGAAATATTTATTACAAACAGAGAAAGAGCGAAGCAATTAAAACAAATTACTCAACAAAACATTGATGAAGAAAATGAAAATCTTCGAGCCTTGAAAAATGAAGAAGATAAACTAAAACAAGACACCGAAGATTTAGTAAAGACTATAAAAACACTCCAGGAAAATAAAAACAACATTGCCGGGCGTGAAGCCGAAATACGAGATGAAATCATTGGACACAATGGAGCAAGCAGAGAAGAAATTCCGTTCATTGGCGAACTCATTAAGGTAAAAGATGATGAAATGAAATGGGAATCATCTATTGAAAAAGTGTTGCATAATTTTGCTTTACGTTTGATTGTTCCACCCAAGTATTATTCATCAGTGAATCAATATGTGAACAGCAATAATTTGAAAGGTAGAATTCGTTACGACAAGTATGAAAGTCAAGACTATCTTAAAAATTTTAAGAACAAAATACTTAATGAGAAGTCGTTAATCAACAAAATTGAAATTAAGCCCATAACACAATATTATGATTGGATTGAGAACTATTTGGAATCTCAATTTGATTTTACTTGCGTAGATAATCTTACGGAGTTTGAGCAATTCCACGAAATGGCCATTACTCAAAATGGCTTAATAAAATTCAAAAGGGGCAAACACGAAAAAGACGACCGACCACATATTACTCGAAAAGAAAATTTTGTTTTAGGGTGGGATAATAAAGAAAAACTCTCCTCCTTAAAGAAAGAGTTAGGTAATCTTCAAACTCAACAAACTGAAAATAAGAAAGCGATTGTAAACAAAAATACCGAGATAAAAAACTTAGGTTTATTCAAGGATGAATGCCATAATCTGTTTTCAAAGTTTGAAAAATATGATGATATAAACTGGCAATCATATTCTAATGAAATACAAGAAAAAACGGAACAGATAGATAAATTAGAAAAAACAAACAATCGTGTAAAGCAACTTCAAGAAGATTTAAAAAAGGTTCAAGACGCATTAAATCAACTTTCAAAAGTTCAAATTTTCGACAAAGAACAAGAAATATTTACCAAAAAAAATGAAGTTGGCACGATTGAACAATCAATCAGGAGTAACAAATCTATTTATGAGCCATTGGGAGTTGTAGATGTCTCAATGTTTGAAAAGCAACATCCTGATTTGCTGAATATAGAATACGCAACCTTTGAAACAAGTCGTGAGAAATTCCAAAAGGAAAACTCAGGACAAACACGAGAACTTCAAGAACAAAAGGAAAGAAAAGAAAGAGAAGTAATCATCAATATAAACGTTTTCAAACAGCCTTCAGAAGCAATATCTAGCAAATTCAAAGATTGGCGTTCTGATGTTAATTCCCTACCAGATTCAACACATTTAGAGTTAATAAGTGAATATCAAAATTTCTTAGCCAGTTTGGAGAATGATAATCTACCAAAGTTTGAAAAGAAATTCAACGATTATTTGCAAGAAACAATTACCAACAAAGTTGGTGACTTTAGAATGTTCTTTGAAAATTGGTCAGATTCAATCAAAGAAAACATCAAACATTTGAACGAATCTTTAAAAGAGATTGACTTCAAAAATAAACCACAAACCTACATTCAACTTGTTGCACCGAACAAGATTAATGATGAAGTGAAAGAGTTTAGAAAACTTTTAGAAGAAGCCGTTCCCAATGTTTACCAAATGGAAAAAAATATTGAAGGTAGGAAGCATCATTTTAATAATCACATTCAACCATTTATAGAAAGATTAGACAAAGAAGAATGGCGAAAAAAAGTAATGGACGTTCGTTTTTGGTTTAGTTACAAAGCCGAAGAATTTTACAAAGAAACAAGTCAAAAGTTTAAGACTTATGAAGCAATGGGACAGCTATCAGGTGGTGAAAAGGCTCAACTTACCTATACTATTTTAGGTTCCGCTATTGCTTATCAGTTTGGCTTAACAAGATTTAATCAAGGTTTAGAATCTAAATCTTTTCGCTTTATTGCCATTGATGAAGCATTCAAAGCACAAGATGAAGACAAAGCACGGTACTTGATTACACTTTGTAAACAACTTCATTTGCAATTACTGGTCGTTACACCAAGCGACAATATTCACATTGTTGAAAACGATATTTCATTTGTTCACTTTGTTGAGCGTAAGGAAGAAAGACATTCGTGGCTATATGATATGCCAATTGAACAATTCAAAGAAGAAAAAGCGAATTATTTGAATAAATGATTACTCCAAAGGAAATAAAGAACAAAACAGAAAGAAAGTATATTTCCTTTCTTCAATCTTTGGTTGAACAGCGACCTTTTGAGAGATTGGTTATTCGTGGAGATAAATCATACACCAAATCTTCATTGTCGGAATTTGAAAGAGAAATTCAACTAATTCACAGCCATTCAAAGGTGAAAAAAGGTTTTGGCTATGCTTTAGACTTTCAAAAAGTAAAGACAAAATATTTAGGAGTTCAAGATTTACCCATTTCAATTTACTTTGACAATGAAAAAGATTTTTTAATATTCTTAGGCAAAGAGAATGAAGTTAATTCTTTCAAATCAAATGTTGAAATAATCCTTCGGGAATTCCCTGAACTCAAAGATTGGATAATAAAATATCCTAAAAAGGTAATTAACAATGCTAACGAATGGCATAACATTTTGCAAGTGTGTCAATACTTCAAACAAAATCCAAAACCAAATTTCTACATCAGAGAATTGCCGATAAAAGTCCACACGAAATTTATCGAGAGAAATAAAAGCATTATCAGAGAACTACTTGATGTTCTAATCTCGGATCACGTAAAAAGTGAAGAAAAAGAATTTGAAAATAGATTTAATTTAAAATACGCTGAACCTCAAATTCGGTTTAAAGTTCTTGACAAAACATTATCGGACAGATTTTTTTCGGGAATTGATGATATTGCAATACCAGTTAGCCAATTTGAAAAGCTGAACTTACCTATCAAAAAAGTATTGGTCGTAGAAAACAAGACAACACTTTACACCACTTTGACACTTCCAAAAATGAATGACACCATTGCAATTTTTGGTAGTGGATTTAGTGTTTTCAATCTCAAAAATGTGCGTTGGTTTGACAATCTTAAATTACTTTATTGGGGTGACATAGATGTTCAAGGTTTTGAAATTATATCCCAATTCAGGACTTACTTTCCGCAGACAAAAAGTATATTAATGGACAAGCAAACCTTTGACAATTTTTTTGAAGACGACAACGGAACACCGACAAACATATCAACAAGACTAAACTTGACAGACGAAGAACAACAGCTTTACGACATTTTGAAAACAAACAACTGGAGACTTGAACAAGAGAAAATTCCATTTAACTATGTGAACAAATACTTTGACAATGAATAATCCACCCCTTCACAGCCACACACATTGCCAAGTCGCACCAGCCGACACGCAAGCCAAAACTTGGCAAAGAGTGTGTCTGTCCAACCGCGCGACTGGCCGACAAACGGATGAAGAAAAAGAAGCACTAAGCGGTAACATTACCTATACGTAAGCAGGGGTTTCGTGCTTCGTAGGACAGGAAAGTGGTAAATTTAAAGTTCAGTTCTTCGTAGGAAGTTCAGTAGTAAAAATCCCTGCCTGACGTATAGCTGAAAACCGTTGGCGTTTTTATAAATTATGGAGAAAGGAAATGTTAATCAGATTATTGCTGGGATTTTTGTTATAGCTCTGATTGTAGGCTTTTGTTTTCCCGTAATTTATATCGGATATAGTGGTCAAGAAGCGAGAAGTAAGTTTTTCATTGCACTTGACCAAGGTGCTTTGTTTTGGGGAGCCCTTACAGCAGCTTTATCTATATTACTTTTTAAATGTGCTAAAGCAGGAAAAGTCTTAAAAAGTTCAATTATATTTTTTAGTATGTCAATGTCAGGTTTATTGTTTTATATGGCATTAGATGACTTGAAACCTGCTCATACAGACATTGCTATTTATGAAAATGACAGGAGTGAAAATTTGATAATCCAGTATTTCGAAACTGGGGTAACTGGTAATCCACAGAGCAGGTTAATAAAGACAAGCAATATGAATTCATCAATTAGAGAATTTGATGAGGTACAAAATGCTGCTTTTTTAGATTCCTTACAATTAGGCTACTACCACTATATTAAAGAGAGGATTCCAAGAACTTATTTAGTGAAGGATGACACTTTTTACCTGAAGAAGATACATAGGAGGTATAACAGACGCCAACCACACCTATAGTGAATTAAAGTGCATAGCCAAGCCGTTACACCATCCAATTCAACACAAATCAAGCTCACGATGAACCAGGCAATCGAAACATATAACCAAACTCAGAATTCTGCCGACCAGGAAATTTGTAACCAACTTGCGACCATTATTGCTAGTGAACTCACCGAATCAGAAGGCAAAATATGGCACGGCCATCCTGTTTGGTTTTTAGAGAATAATCCGGTTGTTGGGTACAGCAAACAGAAAAAAGGAATAAGACTGATGTTTTGGAGCGGGCAAGATTTTGATGAAGAAATTCTAAGCGTTCGGGGAGAGAAATTTAAAGATGCTTCTGTTTTCTACACTCATGTTTCTGAAGTGAATACCACAGACTTAAGGCGCTGGCTGAAAAAATCAAGGGAATTCCAATGGGATTATAAAAACATCGTGAAAAGAAAAGGTGCCTTAGAACGACTCGCCTAACATGAACATTACGCCTGAACACCATGACCGAATGGCAAAAATGACATTTGCATCGGTTTATCCGCACTACCTCGCCAAAGTGGAACGAAAGGGCAGGACAAAAGACGAACTGCACCAGGTAATAACTTGGCTGACAAGCTTTGACGATAAACAAATACAAGAACTGATTGACGAGAAAGCATCATTCGATACGTTTTTCCGGAAAGCGATAGTAAACCCAAACGCACATTTGATTAAAGGCGTAATTTGTGGCTATCGGGTAGAAGAAATTGAAAATGCCTTAACCAGGCAGGTAAGGTATTTAGATAAGTTAGTGGACGAACTGGCGAAAGGGAAGAAGATGGAAAAAATTTTAAGAAGCGCTTGAAGAGAAGTTAACCAGAAAACCTTTTTTGGGTAAAGCCGTTTCATTCAAATTTTCATCATTAGAAATGAGCAACAAAAAGTTTACTGTCATTTCGACCGCAGGGAGAAATCTGGAATATTTTACAATTTTTCTATTAATTCAGATTTCTCCCTGCAGTCGAAATGACAAAAATTGTTAGAATGAAACGACCCTACTTTTTGGGTGTAATGTAAGTTCAGCAACCTCATTTTCTTATCAATCCCTGATGCCGGTGCCCACTGCTCCCGCCACCACACCCACTGCACCTCACATTAACCCCTAGAACCTGACTAAACAGCTCCGGAAAAATTTTCACGTTAACCGACACAAGCACCCCTCTCGCCAATACAATTCCAAAACTTGCCTAATAAGCCTCGATTACAACAGTCAGCAGGGTAGTTTCCCGCGTATACAAAGAAATAATTTTGTATATTTAGGAAAAAGAAGGAGAGCATATGTTAGTTTTTTTGACATTCGTAATAGCGTTTGTGTTGGGCTATTTTTACGGCCACAACATCAGACCAAACAACCGCCTGCGCGAAGCCATCCGGGAGGTGCGTGAAAAATGCATGGCGGCGCTGGAAGAAGGGAACCGGGGCGTGTACAAAACCTTTGTGACCGAGGATAATAAATCGTCGGAACTGGTGGCGGAAGTGAAAGAGCTGGCGGTTACGCAGCAGGGGCAGGTGAAAGTGCAGTACCTGAACGCGTACTATAAAAACCCGGAATTCAGAAACAAAAAAGGGGAGGCGCTGCTCAAGGAAGTGCAGGCCCTGCTGGGCGATTACCTGCCCATGAATGAAATTGAGTGGTACGAGAAAAACGAGCGCCACGAGAATATAAAAAAATACATGAACGACCTCACCCTGAAACACCACAACCACCTGCTATAGCTAAGATAAAACATGGAAAACCCGAACAACATTACTATTGCCGAAAACAAGGAGCTGATCCAGCAGAAGGCAGAATCCATTGCCAAATCCATCGACCCGACCAAACCCGAATCGCTGAGCAATTTCGGCGTGGAAACGCAGCGCAAGCTGGGCTACTACTCCAACGAGCTCCTGACCAAGGTGCGGGTAAAAGATTCCGGCGATGCAGGCGCTGCCATTAATGAGCTGCTGCACCAGATCAACATGGTGAAGATAGACGAGGCGGAGAAGCCGGGCATGCTGTCGCGCATCCCGTTCCTGAAGAAGTTTGCCGATAAATCGAAGAAGCTGGCCAGCCAGTACAATACCATTTCCGAAAACGTGGACGATGTGGTGGTGAAGCTCGAGAAAATGCGGCAGAGCGTACTAAAGGATTCGACCAGCTTGGAGGTGATGTTTAACCAGGCAGTGGAGTACATTCATGAAATCCGGTCTGTCATCGCAGCAGGTAAGATGAAGATCGAGGAGATTGAAAACGACATCATTCCGAAGCTGCAGGTAGATGTAGAGACAAGCGGGCAGGACGAACTGGCCGTACAGCGGCTCAGCGACATGATTGCCTTTAAGGAGCGGCTGGAAAAGAAAGTGCACGACTTCACGCTTTCCCACACCATCGCCACGCAGTCTATGCCGCAGATACGCATGATTCAGACCACCAACGATGTGCTGGCGCAGAAGATACAGAACTCTATTGTGACGGTAATTCCGGTGTGGCGCCAGCAGGTGGCCATTGCCCTGGGGCTGGAGAAGCAGCGCAAAGCCCTCGAGATTCAGAAAAAAGTAACCGACACTACGAATGAAATGCTCCTCAAAAACTCGCAGCTCCTGAAGACCAACGTGGTGGTAGCAGCGCAGGAAAACGAACGCGGTATCGTGGACGTGGAAACGCTCAAAAAAGTAAACCGCGACATGGTGGAAACGCTCGATGCCGTGATGAAGATTTCGGAAGAAGGTAGCAAGAAAAGGGCGGAAGCGGTGAAAGAGCTGGCAGCGGTGCAGGAAGAGCTGAACAGCAAAATCATCGGCACCTTTGGCAAATCGAAACAGATTGAAGAATAATGGCAGAAAGCAGTCACGATAAAAATACATCCCAGCAGCGTATACTCTCCTCCGAGCAGGAAGCGCTGCTGGACCTGTACATCCAGAAACTGGACCAGTTTTTTGAGGATGTGAAAACGTCTGAAAAGATACAGGTAGAAATCGAAACGCTGCACCTGAAACGACTGCTGACGAAATGATCGAATTTCTTCGCTCCCTTTTTGGCCTCAGCGATGTGACCGGGAACAGAACCGTAGTAGGCGGTGGTCCGGTGAGCGTGGATGCCAGGCAGGTGCAGTATATCAAAGATTCTAATCTCAGGATCGCCGCGCTGCACCAGCTGTATACCCGCTACAAAGGCACGCCGCACGAGGCGAAACTGAAAGAGGTGTATACCAAAACGAAAGACATTCACGTGCACCTGGTACACAAAAAACGGGTGCACGAACTGGAGCTATTTCACCTCCAGAACACCGACCACTTCCTGAACACCTTCACCATCATCCTGGATGTGCACCAAAAGCACACTGCTCCTGCCACCACAGCCACTGCACCCGAACCGGAAAGCTTTTTCAAGAACCTTAAATCAGCAACAGCAACGCTGGCTGGCAAAACAAAACCGGTTACCGAACCGGCAAGGCAGCCGGCCATTCAGCGGCACCAGGAACCGGCGCGAACTGCTGTAGCCGATGCGCCCGCAGCCACGTTACCAGAGGTTTCCATCGACACGTCTTCCCGCATCCGGTACAACAGCGAAGATGAAAAAGGTATCCCCACCACAAAAGCCATCGGATTTACCTCGTCTCAGGAAGAAAAAGAAGCTTTTCTGGCGCACGTGGCCTCCCGGGTGGGAATGTACAGGCGCGATGTGACCTACGTTGGCAATGCCATGCTGACCTTGCCTGCAGCCTACAGCGGACCTCCCAGCGCAGCATATGCGCCCATCCTGCATTGGCGCGGCCTTACCTACGCCCTTAGTTTAAGCGATTACCGCCTGTACCCGGTCAAAATTTACAGAAGAAGCTTCTAAGTTTTCTGAAAGTCTGTTGGTTTCGTGAGGCTACTGCTTACTGCCGCTTCACAAATTTCCCCCGGCTGATGACCTCGTTTGTACCGGCATAGCTCATTTCCAAAAAGTAAACCCCGCTGCTGATGTTGCTGATGCTGAGTTGTAACGCTTCGGAGGCTGCCATTACTTTGCTATTTACTTTTTTCCCCTGCAAATCGAACAGGGTGAGCTGCACTGGTTTGGGCGAGCGGTTGGGTAAATAAATATGTACTACCTGGTCTGCCGGAACCGGGTAAATAACCGTCCGGGCCAGGGGAGAGGCGCCCGGTTTAATACCGAGAGCCGCCTGGTACTCGCGGTAGCCCAGGTCGGGTTTTGCACCCTGAAATGGAAAGCCAATGTCGACACCTTTGTCAATTAAGTCGCTGCCAGGTACAAGGCGCATGAAGTCGATGTCGGGGAGGCTGCCGTCGGGTTTGCGGGGAGCGGTTAAAAGCGCCTGCTCCAGGCTTACAAAATCAGCGGAGGTAACCGTAACCGGAAGGGTAAAGTAATTGTTGCTCACATCGGATGCTGCCTGGTTCAGGTTACTCACTTCGGTGCTGCGGGCGGCAAAGCCCAGGTTGTTTTTCATCACATGGTCGTAGCCGGGTACGTCCGTCAGGTAGTCTTCGGTGGTTCTGGCTTTCCTGTTGAGCATGTTGTAGTTCACGCTGTTATAGTAGGCGGAGTTGTTGTACCAGTCGCCGCCGGCCAGGTGGTGGTTGGCATAAAAGCCGCTGGCTTTGTTACGCACCGACAGGCAGAACTGGGTGGTGTTTCGCGGAACAGGGTTAGGTACTTTGTCGAGCGTTGCAGAGCCGTAGCCGCCTACTTTAAACCCGTTGCCATCGCCACGGCTTACAAAGCCAACCGAATAGCCGTTGTAAAAGGCCCAGCAGTTATCGAATACCGTTGATTCATGGGCACTGATGCAGTCGTAGCCATCGTCGCTGTTGAACCAGGCACGGCAGCCTCTGAACACATTGTTCACGCCGCCTTTGTTGGGGTGGTTGCCAAAGCCGTCTACGTTACCGCCGTTAATGCCACCGCCTGCTTTGGAGGTATAGTCGTAGTTGTTGTACGCATCGCAGTTCAGAATCAGGTTATTGGCGCCCTTGGTCAGGTAAAAGCCAATGGCTTGCCCGTCGTGCATGCTCAGCTGCTCATAAATGTTGTTGCTGCCCTCGTTCGCGAAGCAGATGGATTGGGTGTTGGAAGTCGTGATCGTAACCTGCACGCCTATCACTTCGATCCCTTTCAGGTGAATCCAGGAGCCACTCACCTGGAAAGCATTAATACGCTTGTTAGCCGGTATGATGTGCTGGTAATCGAACACAGGCTGCTCACCCGGGTAAGCCCAGTAGTTAATCCGTTTACCGGAGGTGCCGCTTTTGGTGAGGTCGGTTACATATACCCAAAGTCCACTGAGTGGGGTATTCCAGTTAGCAATCTGCGCTTCCGTCATGGTATATAAACCCCCGCGGATATAAACCGTGTCGCCTGGTGATACATCAACTTGTGAGCGTTGTATTGTCAGGAAGGGAGCTTCTATGGTGCCGGCGTTGGAGTTGTTGCCATCAGGGGCTACATAGTATATTTTGGCAAAGGAAGCGGTCGACAGTAGTACCAGGAGGAGGGTGAACAGAAGTTGTTTTGTAAAGGTGTTCTGCATGCAGGTAAAGTTTTACGCTGGATAAAATGAAAATGAACATTTGTTCCGGGTAAACCGGTTAAGTAGCTGAAAAAGCGCAAGGTAGTTCGTGGAGCTGATAATTCCAATTTACTTGTTTGGGTTTTGGTATAAGTGCAGGGAGCAGCGGCTGTGGTGGCAGGAGCAGATCAGTTTTTCAGCTCATTGAGCCGCCAAAACTCACGTAAAGAAGAGGTTAAACAAAAAAGCCCCTCCAAACCGGAGAGGCCGTTCTTGTAGATGGAGTGATAGCTTAAATTCCGCTGCCGCCGTCGCCCTGCTTGGCATCGTCGTTGCGGATTGACTTTTTACGTTTTGGCGGCGCCTGCTGCATTTTACCAAAGGCGTAGTTAAAGGTAACTTTCAGACCGCGGTTGTAGTTGTTGATGATCATGTTCTGCTCGTAGGCAACCGGGTCTGTTGCAGCTATGTTGTTGCGCATCAGCATGTTCCGGCGGAACGGGTTGTCCAGGCCAAGCGCAATGCCTCCTTTACCGCCAAACAGTTCTTTTTTAACTGCCAGCGAGTGGTAGGAGAAAGCCGCGAAGTGACCCAGCAGCTGAATTCTGCGCGAGTTGAAGCCCCCGTTGAACTGGGCCGAGATACCTTTGCCAAAGTTGTAGGACGAGTTTGCGTTGATGTTGTACATCACGCCGCTGTTCCTGTTGCTCTTGCTCTTCAGGTCTACATAATAGATGTTGGAGCTGCCGCCTATCGTCCAGGCTGCTACCGGTTTGGTGGAGCCGGAGAGGCTGATGCCGTAGGTTTTGTTTTTGGCAATGTTGCGGAAAGAGATGGTCGTGGAATTATCTTCTGCATCGGCAGAGGCTACTGTTTCGATGGCATTATTTGTCTGGCGCATGTACAAGGAGGTGCTGAACGAAGTCGTTTTGGCGAAGGTGCTGTAGCCAATTTCATACAGGTTGGTTAGTTCGGCCTCCAGATCCGGGTTTCCCTGAACGGCGATATTTGACGTCTGCACCTGGCGGTACGGGTTCAGGTAGAACAGCGAAGGACGCTGAATGCGCTGCGTATAGTTTGCCTTAAAGGTGTGCTTCTCTTTCAGGGTGTAGGACAAAGCCACACTCGGAATGAAATTATCGTAGTTGTCGGTGAAGGTATTGCGGTCGACGTTGATGTCGGTGTACTCGTAGCGGCCACCCAGTTTTACGTTCAGCAGTTTTTTTAAGGTAAAGCCGTAGGTCAGGTAAGAGGCATAGACATCCTGCCCGTAGTCGAAAATATTCCGTTTTGTTTCTACCTGGCCAAACTTTGTAACGTTATACAAGGCATCGCTTTTCACGTTGCGGAAGATGCTTTTAGCGCCTACTTCCAGCATGGTCTTGTTTTTGAACGGATGCGTGTAATCCACCTGGAAGGTCAGTTCATCGTTGGCGCCGTCGTTCTCGTTGCGCTGTTTGTAGAAAGGCGCTTCGCCCGGCTGGTACCTGTCCTGGAAGTTGCGGGTGTCGGTGTCGGTGGTGGAGTAGAGCGACAGGATGGTCAGTTCCTGCTGCGGTTTAAAGGTGTGCACAAAATCCAGGTTATAGTCAATGCCCTGGCGCTTGTTGCGGTTCTCGATGTCGTTGAGGTAATCGTTGGTGGTGCCGGCTTTGGTTTCCGTAAATTCCTGTCCGTTTCGCATCTTAAACTGCCCGCCGTTCAGCCGTACGCCGCCCGAAAAACTGTTTTTCTGGTTCAGTTCGTAATCAAATCCAAGCTGCCCGTTGCGGAAAAGGCCATTGATGCGGGTATCGCCGGACTGAGAACTTTCCAGGACTAAATCCGGAATGGAGAGCGTGCTGTTGATGCTGCCGCGGTTGTAGAACATGTTGGAACCGAAGTTGCCGTTTACACCAAATTTGCCCCTGCGCACACTCAGGCTGGCATTGCCGTTGCTGGACCGCGTTCCCGCCGAAAGCGAAGCGCTGCCGCTGATGCCCTGCATGCCGTCTTTTTTCAGGATGATGTTGATGATACCGGCGCTACCCTCCGCATCGTATTTGGCAGAAGGGCTGGTAATGACCTCTACCGATTTGATCATGTCGGCAGGAATTTGTTTAAGCGCATCGGCAATGTTGCCGGCCATGATAGACGAAGGCTTGTTGTTGATGAGCACCCGCACATTGGAACTGCCCCGCAGCTGCACGTTGCCATCGATATCTACTGAAAGCGAAGGAACTTTCTGCAGCACATCGGCTGCGTTTCCGCCTGCGTTGGTAATATCTTTATCGGCATTGTAAACAGTGCGGTCAATTTTCTCCTCTACCAGCGGCTTTTCGCCCTGCACCACCACCTCGCCCAGGTTCTGTGCGTTGGAGCCGAGGGAGATGGTGCCCAGGTTGACAGAAGCGTTGTCGGACGAGACTTTTACATTCTCCATCACCAGCTGCTGATAGCCGATAAAGCTGATGTTGATTTTATACTTGCCTGCCGCCACGTTGGACAGGGTGAAGCGGCCTTTGTCGTCGGCTACCGTGCCATCCATGGCCGTGTTGGTGGCAGGATTTATCAGTGCGACAGTGGCAAACTCCACCGGTTGCTTTGTCTGCGCATCCAGCACCACGCCGCTAATTTTAGCATTGCCTTTTGGGGCAGTAACAGCCTGTAATGGAGAGGAAGTTTGTTGTGCTCCGGGACCTTGTGCAAGCGCCGGTAAAGTGCTTAGCCCCAGTATTATCAGTAGAATATTTATTTTCATAGTTGTAAAAGTGTAGTATCAGGTAATTCGTTCATTTAAGTGCTACAAAGGAAATATTCTTTTCTGAAGCTGAAAAACGGAATATACCAAGGCTGTCTATTCCTATACAAAGCGGTATTGCAGGTCTATTAGCAGTTCGTCGGTAAAAAGCGGGCTTTAGTCGACCGTTGGTGGGAGTGATGAAATGATAAGTGTGCTATTCTAAATCACGGATTCAATGGATGAATGGATTACACTGATTAAATGTGAAAAAATCCGTGCAATCTGTGTAATCAACTGAATCCGTGGTTCAGACAAGTATAAAATCACACTTATCATTTCATCCTACCAGCAACGGTCCGGAATGAAGAATCAGCAATCAGGAACTAAAATAAATTGGAAATTGCTATTAAATTGAATATTTTTTAATAACTTTACAGGATAATTCTATTCTCCCAACTAAACGCGTGAGAAATTTATAGAAGAAGAGGTGAGAGAACAGGCTCCGGGACCCTCTGACAACCATCCTAACGGAAAGGTGCCAAATCCTGCCCAACCAATAGTGGGGAAATATAAATTACGATAATGAAGAACACCAACAACATTTTTTCTTTCGCCGAAGAGTTGATCAACTCTCTCATTTCCTTGTTTGCTCCTCGCACACTACAACCAGTCACCTGCTGTTGTTGCTGTTGTTAGCGCTTCAGCTAAGCTTTTGGCCAAAAAATAACCCGGCTTCCCGCTTTCCTGAACTGAAACGGTGCTACCTTTCGTTTAGGAAGAACTAAAAAAACCCTTTTTCTGGAAAAGATTTGGCAGCAAGTTAATAGCTACTGCTGGAGCGCAGACCACAATCTGTGGAGGAGTGGTTGAAAGGGTGACAAAAGAATCTTTATCAAGTGCTGAGCTGGCACTACCTGACATAATATCGAATTAGTATTACCAACAATATATGCAAAGCTTCAGATCCGAAATTGAAAATCCTCTGGTACAAAAAGACATCATCGATCTTGAAAAAAAGATCAGGCTTTTTCGTGAGGGTAAAATAGCAGAAGAAAAATTCCGCAGCCTGCGTCTGGCTCGTGGGGTATATGGTCAGCGCCAGCAGGGCGTGCAGATGGTGCGTATCAAGCTGCCTTTTGGTAAAGTAACGACCAAGCAGTTGCTGCGTATTTCCGATATCTCTGATGAGTATGCAACAAGCAACCTGCACCTGACCACGCGCCAGGACATCCAGATTCACTTCGTGAGCCTCGACAGAACGCCTGAGCTTTGGGCAAAACTGGAAGAGGATGATATTACACTGCGCGAAGCCTGCGGTAATACCGTGCGTAACATCACCGCTTCGCCTGATGCCGGAATCAACCCGAACGAGATATTTGATGTATCGCCGTATGCCGATGCTGCATTCCGTTACTTCCTGCGCAACCCGATCTGCCAGGAAATGGGACGTAAATTCAAGATCGCTTTCTCTTCTACCGACGACGATACCGGGCTGGCGTACATGCACGACCTGGGCTTTATTCCGAAGATCAAAATCGAGAACGGGGAGGAAGTACGTGGTTTCCGCGTGGTAGTAGGTGGTGGCCTGGGTGCTCAGCCGGTACTGGCGCACCTGGTGCACGAGTTCCTGCACGAAGACCTGCTGATCCCGTACATCGAGAACGTGATCCGCGTGTTCGACCGCTATGGCGAGCGTAACAACCGCAACAAAGCCCGTCTGAAATACCTGATCAATAAGATCGGTTTGGAAGAGTTCCTGCGACTGGTAGACGAAGAAGCAACTGCTTTGAAATCAAAAACTTTCAAAGTAGACCGCGATGCGGTGCCAGCGCCAGTGCTTCCAGAGCCAAAGGAAATTCCTGCCTTCGAAATAAAGAATTCGCTGAAATACGAAGTTTGGTCAAAAACCAACGTGTACCCGCAAAAGCAGCAGGGATACTACAGCGTAGGTGTAAGAATCCAGATTGGCGATATCAAAACCGATAAAGCCAGGCTGCTGGCCGACCTGGTGAAAAACTATGCTGCCGATGAACTGCGCATCACGGTGAACCAGGGTTTCCTGCTGAAGTATGTGCGGGAAGAGGCGCTGCCGTACCTGTACAGCAAACTGGAAGAACTGGACCTTGCGGAGCCGGGCTTCGACAGTGTGGCCGATATTACCGCCTGCCCCGGTACCGATACCTGTAACCTGGCGATCTCGAACAGTACCGATGTAACAAAAGTACTGGAGAGCGTGATTACCGAGGAGTTCCCTGATTTTGTTTACGAAAAGAACTTCAAGATCAAGATCAGTGGCTGTATGAACTCCTGCGGCCAGCATGGCATGGCCAACCTGGGCTTCCATGGTTCTTCGCTGAAAAGCGGCAAGAGCGTACTGCCTGCCCTGCAGGTGCTGTTGGGTGGTGGAACAATAGGTAATGGCGAAGGTCGTATTGCGCAAAAAGTAATTAAAGTGCCAAGCAAGCGTGGTCCGGAAGTGATCCGCTACATCCTGGGCGACTTCCAGGCCAATGGTCAGGAAGGTGAAAATTTCAGCGCTTACTTCGACCGCCAGGGCAAAGATTATTTCTACCAGTTACTAAAGCCGCTGGCTGACCTGACTACCCTGCAAAACGAGGATTTTGTGGACTGGGGACACGAAGGCGAGCAGTTTGCTACTGCCATTGGTGTAGGCGAATGTGCCGGCGTAATGATTGACCTGGTGGCTACCTTGTTGTTCGAATCGGATGAGAAATTTGGTTGGGCAACCGAGGCGCTGGAAGAGAAACGTTTTGCCGATGCCATTTATCACAGCTACAACGTGCTGGTAAGCACTGCCAAAGCGCTGCTGCTCGACAAAGGCGTGAGCTGCAATACACAAGCTGGCGTAATCGCTGATTTCGATAAGCACTTCGTACAGGAAGGTACCTTCGCTTTCGAGCCTGATTTTGCATCCGTTGTACTGCAGATCAACAAGAACGAGCCTACAGAAGCTTTTGCAAAGCAATACATCGCGACTGCCCTTGACTTCCTCCAAAAAGCGAAAAGCTACAGAGAGGAAAAGGTAGATGCGTTTGCTGAGAACAAGCTATAAGCTGGATTTAGCATGTAATGTATCATTCTCCTAGCAGCAGGTCCGGACGCTCCGGACCTGCTGCTGTTTAAGGCAGTGAAGAAGGTTAACCAGGCCAGGCATTCAACCAGGCGTAATGCAGGCAGGTCACACACCCAAACAAACGTGCACCAATAACAGTAGGGGCAGGTCTTGCACCTGCCCAATCGTGCACCGTAAACAACACACGAGCAAAAAATTTATCCGTATTCGGCTATGAGTAACCAATTAGCATCAGCAGCACCACAGGAAACGGCAAAACCAAAGGATTTTAATCCGCTCTTCCCGGTTTTTCTGAAACTGGAACAGCTGCGGGTACTCGTAGTAGGCGGCGGGCCGATAGGCATGGAAAAGATGTCGGCACTGCTGGCGAATTCGCCTGCCACAAATATAGACCTCGTTGCCCCCGATATCCTGCCCGAAATTTTTGCCCTGACCGAAACATACCCCGGCCTGACGCTGCACCAGCGCAAGTTTGAAGAGGCAGACCTGGAAGGAAAAGACATTGTGCTGATTGCCACCAGTCTGAAGGAGCTGAACCGGGAGATACGGGATTTAGCCAAAGCGCATAAAATTCTGACCAACGTTGCCGATACGCCTGCCATCTGCGATTTTTACCTGGGCTCTATCGTGCAGAAGGGGAGCCTGAAGCTGGCGATTTCGACTAATGGAAAATCGCCGACGGTGGCCAAGCGAATACGCGAAGTGCTGAACGAAGCTTTTCCGGATGAGCTGGAAAGCGTACTGACGAAGCTGACGGATATTCGCAAAAAACTTAGCGGCGATTTCGCTGCCAAAGTGGTCAAGCTCAACGAGATTACGGAAATACTGGTAAAGCCGGATGCACCGGTGGAGCAGCCGCCTGTCAAGCGCCGCAAAACATCCCTGAAGTACATCCTGCTGCAGGTATTTGCCGCAATCGCCCTAATGGTGACGGGGCACCTGCTCTTCAGCTACATCCCCTTCAGCGTGATCGGCGGCTTTGCCATGGATACGCTGGCGCAGGTGGACGAAGAGATCCTGATTTACATCCTGGCCGGTTTTGTGGCCCAAATGATAGACGGGGCGCTGGGGATGGCGTATGGCGTGAGCGCTACTACCTTCCTGTTGTCCTTTGGCGTGAGCCCGGTAGCAGCCAGTGCCAGTGTGCACACATCCGAAATTTTTACCTCCGGTGTTTCCGGGCTGATGCACCTCCGGTTTGGTAACGTGAACACGAAGCTGTTCAAAACGATCGTATTCCCGGGGGTGATAGGCGCTATCATCGGTGCTTTCCTGATCTACAGCCTGGAGCAGTACATTCATTTTATCAAGCCGGTGGTGGCCTGCTATACGCTTTTCCTGGGCGTGATGATTATCCGGAAAGTGGTAGGGCGGAAAGTGAAAAAGCGTCCTGTAAAACGGCTTGGTTTGCTGGGCTCGGTTGGCGGCTTCCTGGATGCCATAGGCGGCGGCGGCTGGGGCCCGATCGTATCGTCCACGCTGATTGCCAAAGGCCGTCACCCGCTCTACACCATTGGCTCGGTTAACCTGGCGGAATTTTTTGTTTCGGTGGCCAGCTCCGTTACCTTTATCACGCTGATTGGCTTAACGCACTGGATGGTAATTGCCGGTCTGATCATCGGCGGTATGATTGCCGCCCCGATTGCTGCTTTCCTGGCTCGTAAGCTGCCTGTTAAAACGATGATGCTGATTGTGGGGATCGTGGTGATCAGCATGAGCCTGCGGCTTATTTTCATGGCAATCTTTTAGCTTCAGACGTTACTATTTGGGTATATTTGTAGTGCAGTAGCTGTTGAGGCGCTGCAACTGTTTTAAAGATAATAATACGAACATCCGTGTCAGATAAAGAAACAAAAGCCATCCGGATTCAGGCAAAACGCTCGCACAACCGCGAACACTCCGTGCCGCTGTACTTAACATCAAGCTTTTTGTTTGAGAATGCAGAACAAGCCAGAGCCGTTTTTGCCGATGAAGAGCAAGGCAATATTTACTCCCGTTACTCCAACCCGAACGTAGACGAGCTGCTGGAAAAGGTCTGTTACCTGGAAGGCGCCGAAGACGGTTTTGCCTTTGCCTCGGGTATGGCAGCTATTTTTTCCAGTATGGCAGCCCTGCTCAAATCCGGTGACCATGTGCTGGCGGCCCGTGCCGTGTTTGGTTCTACGCACCAGCTGCTCACCAAAGTGTTCTCGAAGTGGGGCATCACGCATTCCTATGCCGACATCAACGCCCCCGAAACCTGGGAAGCGCTGATTACACCGGCCACCAAAATGATCATTGTAGAAACGCCTTCTAACCCGGGCCTGGAAGTGATCGACCTGGAGTGGCTGGGGCAGCTAAAGAAAAAGCATAACCTGATCCTGGCGGTAGACAACTGCTTTGCCACCCCAATCCTGCAGACACCCATCGACTATGGCACGGACCTGGTCATCCACTCGTCTACCAAGTACATGGACGGGCAGGGGCGCGTGTTAGGCGGGATGGTGGTGGGTCCAAAAGACCTGATCGCCGAGATTCGCTTCTTTGCACGCCATACCGGACCAGCCATGTCGCCGTTTAATGCCTGGATCATTTCCAAAAGCATCGAAACGCTGGCCCTGCGGGTGGAGCGCCATTGCGACAATGCCCTGAAGCTGGCCGAGGTGCTGGAGAAAAGCGACAAACTGGAGCAGGTACGTTACCCGTTCCTGCCATCCTTCCCGCAGTACGAGCTGGCCAGAAAGCAGATGAAAAAGGGGGGAGGCATTGTGACCTTCGCCGTGAAAGGTGGTTTCGACGCGGCCAAAAAGTTCATCGACAATCTGCAGATGGTCAGCCTGAGCTCCAACCTCGGCGACACCCGCACCATCGTGACACATCCAGCCTCTACTACGCACTCCAAGTTAACAGAAGAGGAGCGGCAGGCAACAGGCATCACGCCCGGGCTGATCCGTATTTCTGTCGGGCTTGAAGGGATTGATGATATTATCGGCGATATTACGCAGGCGCTGGAGAAGGTGTAGACTTTTTGTCATCTCGACCGCAGGGAGAGATCTGGACTAGCTGAGTACATTTATCTATCAGATCTCTCCCTGCGGTCGAGATGACAGTTCGTGAAACCAGTATCACATAAACAGAAACGGCTCGTAGCTTATTTAGCTGCGAGCCGCTTTGTTTTATAAGCTTATCGGCAGATACCTTACTCCTTCACATCAGCAGCTGTCTGCGTCACCTCAAAGTCGTAGCTGATAGAAGCGGTTTTTTCGAGGATGGCGGAAACAGAACAGTACTTTTCCATCGACAAGTCGATAGCCTTTCTTACCTTCTCCTTGTCCAGGTTCGGGCCGCTCAGGCGGTAGGTGATCACAATGTTTTCGAAAAGGGAAGGAACTTGTCCCTGCACACGGCTGGCATCAACGGAGATCTTAAAGGATTCAACCTGTTGACGCTGCTTTTTCAGTATCTGGATAATGTCGATAGCGCTGCAGCCGCCGAGGCCCATCAGGAGCAGTTCCATGGGGCGTGCTCCGGCATCTACGCCGCCTATTTCGGGAGAACCATCAATGTGTATGGTTACACCGGCAGTGCCTTTGGCTTCGAAATGATAAAAGTCGTTTACGCGGTTAAGTTCTACTTGCATATGGATTTAGGTAGAAGGATTGAAGTGTGAAAAATAGAGGCTGGAACTTTGCTGCCGCAGCCACCATTGCCTCTGCTGTTATTATAAAGTAAAATCCCACAATCAACACATTAAGCTGAGAGTGGGATTTTACCTGTTATTGATTTTCCGAACCGGATTAAATCATGTAGTTAAGCTCACTCTCGTGTGAAATACTGGCCACCATACCTGCTCCAACCGTGGAGTAAGATGTTTCGTCGATCAGGATGAAACCACCGTTTGCGCGGTTCTTGTCGTAGCGGTCCAGCAGCAAAGGCGTGGCCGTTTTGATGAACACACGGCAGATATCGTTCAGCTCTACCTGGTCTACATCTTCGTTGTTGTCCAGGGTATTGATATCAACTTTGTACTGGATCTTACGCACCACGGCACGCGATTCAGTTGAATT
Organism: Botryobacter ruber; assembly: GCF_003347595.2. Taxonomy (GTDB): domain Bacteria; phylum Bacteroidota; class Bacteroidia; order Cytophagales; family Hymenobacteraceae; genus Pontibacter; species Pontibacter ruber_A. Next base: position 24,566 of record NZ_QCZK02000003.1, read on the forward strand.
GTGGCGCAGAATCAGCTTGGCACCCGGCTTCAGGGGCTTGTTGTTCATCCAGCACACCAGCGCTTCGAATTCCTTCGATACTTCCAGGTCTTCGTCTGTTTTTACAATCACATCACCACGGCTGATGTCAATATCCGTCTCCAGCTGCATTACAACCGACATCGGAGCAAATGCTTCTTCCAGCGCTTCTCCACCCAGTTCCAACGATTTGATGGTAGATTTTGCGCCAGACGGAAGCACACAGATCTCATCGCCTTTGCGGTAGATGCCGCTGATCACTTTACCGGCATAGCCACGGTAATCGTGGTGCTCGTGCGTGTGCGGACGGATAACGTACTGCACCGGGTAACGGGCATTTTCCAGGTTAAAGTCAGAAGAAACCGGCACCTGCTCCAGGTGGTCCAGCAGGCTGGGGCCATTGTACCAGTCCATTTCAGTTGACTGCGATACGATGTTGTCGCCTTTCAGGGCGCTAACCGGGATAAAAGTAATTTCCTTTACGCGCAGCTTCTGTGCAAACTGCTTGTAATCTTCCACAATCTGGTTGTAGACATTTTGGTCAAAACCAACCAGGTCCATTTTGTTGATACAGATCACCAGGCGCGGGATACCGAGCAGCGAGGAGATGATGGAGTGACGGCGCGTCTGCTCCTGTACTCCTTTACGGGCATCAACCAGGATAATTGCCAGGTTCGAGTTAGAGGCACCCGTCACCATGTTGCGCGTGTACTGGATGTGACCAGGAGCGTCGGCAATGATAAACTTACGTCTTCCGGTGTTAAAGTACTTGTACGCCACATCAATCGTGATGCCCTGCTCACGCTCTGCCTTCAGACCGTCCGTAAGCAGCGACAGGTCTACTTCACCGTCCTCGTTTACACGACCGGAGCTTTCGATAGCTTCCAGCTGGTCAATGTAAATTTGTTTGGTATCGTAAAGCAGTCGGCCAATAAGGGTACTTTTTCCGTCGTCTACACTACCTGCAGTTATAAATCTTAATATATCCATAATTAAAAATACCCTCCTTTTTTACGGTCTTCCATGGCTGTTTCTGACAGTTTATCGTCGATACGGGTAGCGCCACGCTCACTTATTTTTGAATCTAAAATTTCAGCAATCACACTGTCTATGTCGTAGGCCACAGACTCCACAGCTGCTGTACAGGTCATGTCGCCTACGGTGCGGAAGCGAACTTTTCTTGTCACGAGTTCTTCTTCCGGATCTTTGTGGATGAAGTTAGACCAGGCCATCAGTTTACCGTCGCGCACAAGGCACTCACGTTCGTGTGTGAAGTAGATGTTTGGCAGTTCAATTTGTTCGCGCTTGATGTAGTTCCATACGTCCAGCTCAGTCCAGTTACTGATTGGGAAAGCGCGTACGTTTTCGCCCAGGTTGATGTGGCCGTTGTAGATGTTCCACAGTTCCGGACGCTGGCGCTTGGGATCCCACTGTCCAAATTCGTCGCGTACCGAGAAGATACGCTCTTTGGCGCGGGCTTTTTCCTCGTCGCGGCGGGCGCCGCCAATGCAGGCATCAAAACCAAACTCCTCGATTGTTTCCAGCAGGGTATAGGTTTGCAGACCGTTGCGGCTGGCATAGCGGCCGGTTGGCTCAGACAGGTTTTGCTTTTTGATGGTGTCTTCCACGTTGCGCACGATCAGCTTTTCGCCCAGTCTTTCGGCCAGACGGTCGCGGTACTCAATGGCTTCCGGGAAGTTGTGACCTGTGTCGATGTGCACGAGCGGGAAAGGAAACTTTCCAGGGCGGAAAGCTTTCTCCGCCAGTCTTACCAGGGTGATAGAATCCTTGCCACCCGAAAAGAGCAACGCCGGTTTCTGAAACTGTCCAGCCACCTCACGCATGATATGAATCGCCTCCGCTTCCAGCTGGTCCAGATAATCGAGATAGTACTTGTTCATTTTACAGTATTTCTAATCTTTCTATTACTCATTATAACTTAGTGTGTGTGCAGGCCGCACTCTTTTTTGGAACTGTCTTCCCACCACCAGCGGCCGGCCCTGAAATTCTCGCCTTCGGCAATGGCCCGGGTACAAGGGGCGCAGCCAATGCTTACAAAGCCCTGGTCGTGCAGCGGGTTGTAGAGGATGTGGTTCTCTTTAACAAAAGTCTTTACATCGTCGAAAGTCCACTCCAGCAGCGGGTTGTATTTGAACAGCTGCATGTTGTTGTCCCACTCGATTGGCGCCAGCGACTGCCTGTTATCAGACTGCTCGCGACGGATACCCGTAATCCAGAGTTTCACGCCCTTCAGCGCGCGGTTGAGCGGCTCCACCTTGCGGATGTAGCAGCACTCCTTGCGGTTTTCCACGGACTGATAAAAGCTCATCGGACCTTTCTCGTTCACCAGCTTCTCTACCGCTTCGGTCTGCGGGAAAAATACTTCTATCTTTTTGCCGTAGCGCTTGTTGGTGTTGTGCAGCAGGGTAAGGGTTTCGTTGAAAAGCCTGCCGGTATCCAGTGTAAAAACGCGTATCGGCAGGTTGTTGCTGTAGATGAAGTGGGTAATTACCTGGTCTTCGATGCCGAGGCTGGACGAAAAAGCGATCTGCCCGGGGAAAACCTCTGCCAGAAAAGCCAGGCTTTCTTCGATAGACTTTCCGGCAATGGCAGCTGTCAGATCGGCTACATTTATATTAACTTCTTCTATTTGACTCATTTTATTTACTGTAAATGAATTAGTTTTTGGAGAATTAAACCGGCTGTCATCGCGTCTGGCAGCAAGTTGTCTCGTAATCATTTTATTATCAGGGCTTTTCAGTAGCCTGTTTAATTATAGCTAACATAAAACAGGAAAGAAAAACTCCCGGTAACTGCCAGATTTTTCTCCATCTGTCTGAAGCTGCAAATTTACAGCCTTTTCTGAAATGCCTGTCGTAGTCCGGGTAAAGTTTTTGGTTTTGACAAAAAAGCGCCTGAAAAGGGGAGGAGCTAAGAGGTCTGACAAGTCTAAACCAAAGTCATGCAGGCATTCAGAGCATGACAGCAGGGATGGATACCGCAGCAGTAAGGAACAGCCTTGGTACAAAAACATGCCGGAGGTGGAGCACTTAGCACATGCAACAACAGCAACGTGCAAACATGCCGGTAGAAGCTTTTGGGAAAGAGAAAGGGGAAGCAGCAATATTACTGCTATCGGAACGGAAGGTGTTGAAATTCGTCATCATTGCCATAAAAAATTTATATTCTCCCGGCTTTCGGGTTAGGAAGTGGCACCTTCCCCGGTGGGGTGGTTGCCAGAGGGTCGTCGAGCCTAGTCTCTCGCCTCTTCTTCTATAAATTTTCAAAAAAGCGTACTACGGCTTTTTTTGTTGCAAAGTTAACAACTTTTTAATTTATAATTGCTTTTTCTGTTAAAATGTTTAGAAATATTTCATAATTATTAAAATTAAGTGTTGGAGCCAGGCTACCGGAGGGGGAGGTAGTGCCATTTTGCTTTCTTCTGTTTGGTTTGGCAGGTGCAGTGGGAATGGTGACGGCGGCAGCAGAATAAACTGAGGTAGTAAACAAGAAAAAGTTCTGCTGCCCCTCTCACCATTGCCGCTGCACAAATTTCTTCATGCTGGCGCTGAGGGCAAGGGCAGGCAGGTGCAAACTCCGGAGGGCTAAGCAGCCATGGCAGCAACATATTTTACCAGCGAACGTTTGGCAATCGGCAGGAGCGACTGTTCCAGCGGAACCGGCACTTTGGGTACTGCCAGAAACGTTGCCGGGTTCGGCAGTTCCTGGTTTTCTTTCAGCAACTGCACCTTCAGGTTTTCGTGCGTCAGCACCAGCCCCCGCCGGATCGTTTTCAGCAGCCTTGTATGAATTCCCCGGTACTTTTCGAAATTGTTCTGGAACACCGACATCCGGTACAGGTACACCTGCGTTTCGTGCCCGGGAAAAATATCCAGGAACAGGTAGCCCTCATCAAAGTACATCGGCGTAATCCCGACAGGACTTATTTCCAGGTGGCGTTCAATAAACTCATACAGTTCTTTTCCTTCGTCGAGTGCCTTTCCAAACAGCGGAGCGGCAAAATGAATGATTTCTTCTATCTGCTGCATGGTTTCGTCGTCTTCCACGATCTTCTCATACACCAGTTCGAGTTTTTCGAAATCGGCCTGGCTGATGCGTTGCGGAAACTGCTCGTACACCAGCTTCTTGTGCTCCTTTACCTGCAGCAGGTTCTGGTAATGCATGATAAGATCTGAGAACACCGGGTAGAGGCGCTGGTTTTGGAATTCGGATTTGGCTTCCTGCAGGTAGGCAAGCAGGAGGTACTTCTTGTATTCAAAATCGATCAGGCCTTCGGTTAGCCAGTGTACAGGTAGCGTTTTCATAACCGTAAAACAATTTTCACCCCATGCCGGTTATTTTTCGTTTAACAAAAAAGGTTTGAAAGCACGAAGCATTCAGCAAAATCTAACGACCTCAACAGAAGGAAGGTTGCAGGTAAAATTATACTTTAACCTGTGCGTACAGGTATGCTACAAAGTTGTACAGGTGTGTTAGGTATGAAAGATTTTGTACTGTTTTTCTGTAAATGAAATTTTATCTACTATTGCTTTTCATTCCCAGCGAAGGCTGCATAGAAAAGAATTTTCCTGTTTTTAAGCTTGCCAGTTAAAAACAGGTGTTCCATTGAATTGATGCGCGAAGGATATTATTGAATTAAGCAGATCGTAAAGTTTATTATTTGGATTGCAGCTGGCTGGTGTTTTGATGACTAAACCTACACTTCGTTTAAATTCAGATTTTTGGGTTAAAGGTCCGTCAAAAAAAATTTAGGTTGTGTCGTGATACTGTTTAATTATGCTGGTTTGTAACAACTCCAACTATACAATCAGGTATAGTGAACACTTAAGCCTTGTTGAAATCACCTGGCATGGTTATACTTTGTCTGAGCAGCTCCATGACGGCCTGAAGCATGTAGCTGCTGTTATTCGTGAAAAGAATGCGTTGTACTTACTGGTAGACGCCAAACGGTTAAATGCCATGAAAGCTTCGGATCAAACCTGGATAAAAAATAATTTCTTCCCGGAGCTTTCGGCCAGTGGCCTGAAAAAACTTACCCGTGTTACCAATACAGATATTTTTACGCAGGTAATTGTAGGTGATTTTGTAAAACTGGTGCAGGAAAATGAGAAGATCAGCTTTGATCTGCAAAGCTTTTACGATCGTGACGATGCGCTGGAGTGGTTGCTAAACGATATTTCTTTATCGGCAAACACCCTGTAGGAAACCTGCAGGGTGTATTGAGCCAATCCAATAAATTAATTTAATACAAACAATAAACTAACCAAATTACAAATCTTACAAGCTGTTCCGGTCAGCTCGTTAATATCGGATAAAATGAGTATTTCCAAAAAGCGTATTACTTTCTGTCAGGCCAACAAAATAGTCCCCTATAAATATACCTGAACCATTGCTGACGGCATGCGCACAAGCTGTGTGGGTAATTACTCTTCCATCAATCGTGGAATATTCAGCAACCTCAGAACCTGAAGTTAGGTTTGATGAGAAGGAAGAATAAGCATGCATGCTTCCAAACAATGTTTCGCCGTCTAAATATGAACACGTTTTCATATCAATTGTGTGCTTAGGTTCTTAACTTAAACAAATATAGAAAGGCGGCTCCTTACAAAACAGGAAAGTATAGGTGTAAAAGTAACATTCAGTTTTGAAGCTTGTTTTCACATGTAAATCGCTGAGCCAGGTGCAGGATCTACCGGGGTAGGCTGTAAAACAAATTTTAAAGGATTTTTGATTAAATAATTGCCGGTTTAATTATCTAAGAATATTTTAAAAAGGTTAAAAAGTAACATCTTAATTTTTTCTTTTCTTCAATAATTCGAGGTAGTAATAACTACATACCTGGAGTGCCAGCACCGTAAGGACCAGGAAAGCACCTGGAAAGACCACCAGCCACCAGGCTGCCGTGTTGTTTCTGATGCCTGCCATCATTCTTCCCCAGCTAACCAGGTCGGCTGGTACGCCTATTCCTAAAAAGGACAAAGTTGATTCAAATGCCAGCAGCCCGGCTAGGCCAAAGATAAATGTTACCAGTACAGGGCTAACCAGATTAGGCACAGCATGATAAAACAGTAGCCGGACAGTGGGTACACCTAAACTGGAGGCTGCTTCGATGTAAGGAAGTTGCTTTATCTTCAGAATTTCGGCACGTGCCAGCCGGGCTGTTCCCGTCCAGTAGGTGACAACTAAAACAGCAGAAAGTAACACAACCGAAGGCGGCATAAACGAAGCTAAAACAAGGATAAAAACAAGCTTTGGTATACTGGTAAAGGTTTCTATGAGCCAAAGCACCAGGCGGTCGAGTGGAATTGCAACGCCGGAACGTAGTAAGGGGACCTGCTCCACTACCCGGAGGCCAACCAGCCACAAGAGAGACACGGCCAGCAGCATCATACCCAGGCTTTCAAAAATAATGCGCTGGTTTAGGTTTAAACTGACCACCTGGAGCGGGATGTAGAGCCCCAGGTACAGAAAAATGCCGGCACACAGCACAAATAGTAACAAACGCCCCCTGCTTGTTTTCAATCCTGTATTTGCAAAATAGCCGGCACAGGTGCCCAGCACCAAACCAATAGCGGTGGTAAGTAGCATAACAGGCAGGCTGATGAAAGCGGCGGTACGGGCGCCATAGAGCGTATAGGCCAGCACATCCCGGCCGAGCGCATCCGTACCAAACCAATGTGCAGGCTTTGAAGGTTCGTTTAAGCTTATTTTGAAAGGCGGCTGGTAAACCTGGTCAAGGTGAAGAGCCGTCGGGTTGTAAGGAAGAGGCAACCAGGGCAAAAGTAACACCAGCAGCAGGAACAAGACCAGGTATAGACCAGCTACCCGGAAGATGGGTTTGGCACTCCACAAAAACATGATATCGTTCAACAGCTGCTTCATGATGCGGTGAGCCGGAGGCGCGGATCTGCTAAAGTGTAAAAAAAGTCTGCTACCAGGTGTGATATAATTTTTGCCAGCGCCACTACCAGTACAATGCCCACCATAACAGGGTAATCTCTTGCCTGCACCGCCTGCACCAGCAGGCTACCCATGCCCGGAATGGCAAATACCGTTTCTATAACCACCGCTCCGGCTACCAGGGCTGGAATAAAGTCTGATAAAAGGGTGATAATGGGGAGTAAAGCATTTCTTAGTATGTGTCTCCGGATGATTGTGCCTTCTGCAAGTCCTTTGGCTTTTGCTGTTTTAATATACTCTGTATGCGAAATATCAGCCATTGTGCGGTAAAACTGGTTTGTGAGGTAGGGCAGGTTCACAAAAACCAGGCAAATTATGGGCAGCACCAGGTAGGGTGCCATAAAAAGGATGCGTTGCAGCAGGTTCTCTTCAGCACCCGTGTAGTAGCCAAGGCCATAAACCGGGAATAGCTGAAAATAATCCGGGCTTGCGAACAGCAGCAGGAGCAGCAGTGCCAGCAGAAAAACAGGAATTCGATCGGTAAAAAAAAGAAACGGAAGAATGATCCTGCGCCAACGCCTGCCGCTTTGTTTTTGCAAAAAGATACCAAGTTCCAGTGCAAGTAGCGTTGTTAGGAGCATGCTTGCCAGCAGAAGCAGGATAGTGGCCTGGATAGCCTCTTTAAGAATAGTAAAAACAGAGCGGTTGTCGCGAAAGGAGTTTCCCAGGTTTCCCTGCAGGAGCTTCGTCAGCCACTGGTGGTACTGGTTTTGTGTGCCGTGCCAGTAGATTGCCGGTAGGAATGCCCTGTAAGGCTGTTGCCGGCGCACCAGCGTGGCTGCAGACGTTTGCAGCTTGCTTGTCAGGGAGGGGGCAGTATTACCCATGTTAGAAACGGTTTCTTTTACGGTAGCCAGTAAAGCCTCCGGTTCTGTAACGGTATACAATTTCTCGATATTAGCCAGATGGCCAGCGTTATCCCGGATGTGCAATTCCTGCCGGAGTTCTTTAATACAATTCACGTAGGCTGCCACTGCCTCTTCGTTGCCATAGTGCCAGCTTAGCTTTTTCAGCAGCTTACGCTCCTGTTCCGGAAGGTTGGCAGCGGGTGTACCTGCTTCCGCTGCAGCTTGTATGCTAAAATAGAAGAGAGGTAAATCCTGGTAGGTTTTGTGCAGAAAAGAAGCGTATGCAGCTTTACGGGCAGCAGCTGTACCTGTACTATAGAAATCACCGCTTTCCTTCAGTATATTTTCAGCCCCGAAAGTGCCGGGCAACAGCCGGCTGAGTAAAAAGATCAGGGTAGCAATGAGCCACAAGGATGGCAATGCCAGGAGTAACCGTTTTAACAGGAAAAAAAACATACGCGATGTGCTAGTCTTTGATTAAAAAAGAACTGACATCATAATGCGGTTTCAGCCCTGAAATTTTTGTATTGGTAAATCTCCGGTGAACTGCAATTCGTCCTTTCTGGTAGTAGAGCGAAACTATAGCTGCTTCCTCGTGCAGTTGCTCCTGAAGCCTCTTTAGTAACTTCGCTTTTTCTGTGTTGTTGCCCGCTGTATTGATAGCATCAAGTAAAGCATCGCTTTCTGCGTTACCGAATCCGGTGTAGTTGCTGCCGCCACTATGCGCAAAAGAGGTATGAAATAAGGGTTTGAAGTTAAATACAAACGGGTTCCCCGAAAGCGAACGGAAAAACATGTCATACTCCTGGGATTTTAGCTTCTGGTTCAGCAGGCTGTTTTCCATTGCCTGGACCGTAACGGGAATACCGATTTTAGAAGCATTTTGCTGGAAAATCAAGGCTGAATTTTCATACACCGTATTGCCTGCCCTGAAAATAACATCAAGAGTCAGCTGCTCTCTTCTTCCATTGATGTTTTTAAACCAGCCTTCTTTTTCCCTTGCCCATCCGGCTGTAGTCAGAAGTTTTACTGCTTTACCCGGATTGTAGCTGTAGAGCGGCAGTTCCTGATGATAGAACTCCTGCACCGTAGGTGGGACCGGGCCGACTGTACGGGTAGCGTAACTATTTAAAGTAACTTTGATCAGGTTGTCTGGGTCGAGGAGGTAGGCGATGGCCTGGCGGGTATGTTTATCTTGTAACTTTGGCAGGCGCGTATTCAGGCCCACAAACGTGTAGTCATAAATGGTGGGAGTGTACAGGGCGTAGTCCTGTTTAAAAGACTCATTTTGTTTTAGCTGGTCAAATTCTGCTGCCGCTATACTTTCCAATACATCCAGTTGCCTGTTTTTCAGGGCCAGTAAAGCGGTGGTATTATCAGGAATGACCTGGAAACTGATGCGTTCCGGATTGGCTGTAAGATATGACGAGGCAGCGCCGGTTGCTTTTCCCCACCAGTTTTCTTTTCGTTTTAAGGTAATATACTGTCCGGTTGCCCAATGTTCAAGTTCATAGCCTCCGCTACCCTTTAAAAGGTCTTTGTTGCGTGCGAAATCTGCGTTATTAAACCGGGCTGCAAATTGCTGGAGCTGTTTGTTTTCCGCAAGTTTCTCCTGGTTACCGGACAGTTCTGCCAACGAGAAAGATGTAAGTAACTCCTCCGGATCAAGCAGGTAAGCAGGCAGTATAAAGAAATCGCCTGTCAGTAATTCCATTTCCGGGGTGTAGCCTTCGCATACGAGTGTAAAGGTTTTAGAGCCGGAAAGTACAATGTCCTTTATAAAAGCTACCTGAGGCTTTAGGTGTTCGTTGTTTACAAGAGGAGCCTTCAGTACTTTCAGGGTAAAAGCAACATCAGCAGCTGTTACAGGGCTGCCATTCGTCCATTCTGCCTCATCGCGTAGTTGGTAGGTAAAAAGGGTTACGGAGTCTTGCCGTTCTACAGCGGGAAGACGGGCGGCAAGGGCAGGTTTAAGCTTTTCGTCAGCCAGGTCTACGGTAAGCAGGCTCTGAAACAATAAATTGATTATCTGCAGACCACCTGCATTCTGATAATTAACCGGATTTAAGGTTTCAGGGTCACCAACCAGACGAACCCGTACTTCGCCTGGCTGGCGACGTGGCTGACTACAGAAGAATAGAAAAAAGAAAAAAAAACAAACCAGCGTTGAAAATTTTCTCATCAGGACAATTAAGCGCTTATTACTTAAAGGCAAGATAGAGAAAAAAAGCTTTTTATCGCCAGATAACTACTTTGGTTTGTTAGTTACCTGGTTCAGATATAACACCGTTTTCTCCCCAGGTTCCTGTTCCACCTTGCATGTGGAGAATAGGATCATTCGAGGTCTTTCCTTTGGTTTTTTCTACTTGTGCAGCTGTGCTTTCTTGCTGCTGTTGAGACGCTTGATTAGCATTACCTACAGGCAGGCCAAATAAAAGAAGTAAATAAAGGATTATTGCTTCCATCTTTCGTGATAATAAAAAATTATGGTTTAGTTTCTGTTTTTCTTTTAGTGTTTCTTTTATTTATTGTTCGGAAGGAAAATGGACTAAGGAATTCCAAAAAGAACTCTTTATTTATCCTTCAAAAAAATAAAGCATATCCCAGTACGCTGTTTGTAGCAGCTGATAAGCAAAATAAAAAAGCTTTTTTATTTTTTGAAAGTTTGCTCTTTTTTTATTCAAAAAAAAGTAAAATTTTACTTAAAAAGTAACTTTTGCTATAAAGTTAAAAAACTGTAATTTGCTTATTTAAATGCCGAATAGCTAAAATAACCTGTGGAAGAGTTAAGAAAATTATTGGAAATAGTAACATTTTGTGAGCAAAATGATTTCACAGATTTTGAATTTAAGGAATCAGGAAAAGAAAGTACTTTAATTACAAATATCGTAGCCGGTAAATATCAAACAGATGCTGATGCAGCTCAGGATCTGTATGATGCTGATCAGAATGATGTTAGGTACAAGATGCTGAAACATCGGTTAAAGAAAAAGTTATTCAAAATGCTTTTTTTCTTTGATTTTACAAAAACTAAACTGAAGGGATATTTTCGTGACGAACAGGAGTGTAAGCATTTCATGCATCATGCTGAAGTGTTAATAAGGCAAGGGGAGTACCAGATTTCAAAACGATTGTTAAACAAAGCCCTCCTGATCTCGAAAAGGCTGGAATTTACGAACCTGGTGGTTTCAATTTTAAGGTCCAGGATGGTTATTGAAGTAGAGACAGGAACATTCAAAGATTATCTTAAAACAAAGGAAGAGCTCGATGACTGGAATTTAAAATTGTTGAATGAAACAGAAGCTCAGAACTTATTTTATACCGTTAAATTAAATTTAAACAAATCTGTAAATGCCCGAAAACAGTTTCTGCCCTTAATACCTGACATGCTTTTACGCCTGGAGGAGTTGTGGAATACAACACACACGTATGTGGCTTTCGAGATGTATTATAAAGTTAATTTATGGTTTTATGAACTTACAGGCGATTTTAAACAAATAATAACCATAACAGATAAAACAGAATCCTGGCTACAGCAGGGTTTGATCAATAAGTTTAGGTTCGATTTAAGATATCATAAATTTATAATCGTATACGCACATCTTCGCGCTAAGCTTCTGGAGGATGGATTGAAATATGCAGGTTTATACAAACAGGATTTTGATCCAAATTTCCCTAACTGGTTCTCTTATATGGAGAATTACTTTCTTTTGGCCATTCATGCGAATCAGTATGAACAGGCACAGCAACTAATTTCAGAAGTATTTAACAACACGGCCTTACAAAAGATTATGAAGGCAGCGCGCGAACGCTGGGCTTTATACAGGGCTTATCTGAACTTTGTTCATCCGACAAACTTTTTGGGCGAAGCATTCAAATTTAATGAGTTTGCAGCGAAAGTTCCGGATTATAGCAAAGACAAGCAGGGTTTCAATGTTGCCATTCTTGTGCTTCAATTCATGTACTATTTGCAGAAAGGGGATGCGGAGGCATTGCTTTACCGAATAGAAAGCATCAAAAAATATGTGCTCGTACATTTAAAAGACTCATTTAGCAGTAGAAGCAGACTTTTTCTAAAACTATTGATTTTAACCGTTGTAGAAAATTTCGATGCAGAAACCTGCAGGCTCAAAGGACACAAATACTATGAAAAACTAATCACTACTCCTCCTCCTGGTGACGCATATGCTGAAATTGAAATTATCCCTTATGAACATTTGTGGAAACTGGTACTGGACATACTGGAGAAGGATGAGGTATAATTACCGATATTTCAGGAATGCGGGGGTATAATAAAAATTGATTCTTAGAATGAACGAGTTAGAGAGATTGGTTCTGACAGTAGAGAAGCGCGCTAAAAAGTCTTTAAATAATTTTATTGATTTCTCACAAGATAGTCTAGAAGCAAAACTGTATCAGTTAGTTAAAGACAAGCTCGTGGAAAATGATGCTGCTGCCCTGGAAGCTTTATACGGCTCCGCTGCTGATCCGAAACGATATAAAATGCTAAAGTCACGGCTGAAGAAGAAGCTTTACGCAATTGTTGATACCATTGTGTTGAAAGATACTTTACTGAAGCCTTATTTATTTGAAGAACAACAGTGCCAAAACCTGATTAACAGAGCCTATATTTTATACCAGGTTGAAGAAACAGTTTTGGCTCTGAAAGTAATCTCACAAGCTATTTCTATTGCAGAGGAATATAAAATGGCTGCATTACTGTTGCGTTGTTACGAATTAAAGTATGCGATGCTGTACGAACGCAATCAGAACGATGCCTTTTTTGCTTGTGAGCATGAACTGGAAAAATACAGACATATAAGAAACCTGGAACTGGATTCCCTGATCATTTACCGCAAAGCAAGATTTGGTTTAAAACAGGCTGTCGCTGGTCGTAATGAAGCATTAAATCAACTGCCAACTGCCATCAAGCTGCTTGAAAAGAAATGGAAGGAATCGAATTCACCACTGATCTATGAATACCTGCATATACTCAGAATGCAGTACTATGAATTTATCGGGAATTATAAACAGCTTATACAAAGTGCAGATAGTACCGAAAAATTCATTGCAGAGGGAGTAATACCAAAGAACAGGTTTGATTTAAGGTATAATAAATTCATAAAAGTTTTTGCTTTCTTACAGTTACGGGAATACACTGTAGGGTTGGCATATGCACAGGATATTGAAAGTGAATTTTTGTTCGGCTCTAAAAACTGGTCGGCCTTTATGGAAAATTACTTTCTGCTGGCCCTTCAGAGTAAAGACTATCAGTTAGCTGCCGGCCTGTTACAAAAGTTTGCTGCTTCTGATGCTATTTATACAATTAATAATCCCGCGAAGGAGCGATGGGCCCTTTACATTACTTTTTATAATCTTATAACAGGTGAAAAATTTTGTCCTGAGAAAGCATTACGCAAAAAAACAGAAAGCTTATTAAAACTAACGATCAGAGACAAGGAGGGCTTTAACGTATCAATTGTCATCCTCGAAATTTTTGAATTACTAAAACAGCCGGACAAGTGGGAAGATACCAGCCACTACAGCGATCGGATACGTAAATACATACAAAAGTATCTTACTAAAAAGGAAGCAGAGCGTCCCCGGTTGTTTTTTAAGTTAGTGCTGCTCATGTTCCGCGAGAACCTGGATGCAAGTGCTTGCCGGAAAAAAAGCCGTTACCTGTTACAAAAACTAAAGAATACCCCTCTTCCGGGAGATGCCTTTGCCGAAGTCGAAATAGTACCTTATGAGCAGCTTTGGGAACTGGCGCTAAGCCTGATGGTAAAGGCAGAACGAAATTCGCTGCAATCTTAGGTAATCTTTGCACCTGCCATGCCCAGTCAGCAGGATTTTTACTAAATTTCCTCATGCAAAAGAACAATCCAACTGTAACAAGAGCCTGGTGCTTTTACGACTGGGCAAATTCGGTCTATTCCCTGGTCATCACGTCCACTATATTTCCTATCTATTATAGTGCTGTTGCTGAAAAACCGGATGGGACGAGCCTTGTGAATTTTCTTGGCTTTTCGCTGGAAAGTTCGGTGTTATATTCCTATGCCGTATCAGCGTCTTTCCTGATAATTGCTGCGCTAAGTCCGTTTCTGACGGCTATTGCTGACTACAGCGGCAGAAAAAAGTTGTTTATGCAGCTTTTCTGCTACCTGGGCTCGGTTTCCTGTATTGGCTTGTACTTTTTTACGCGGGAAACTTTTACCATGTCGGTTATGCTGTTTGTGCTGGCTTCGATTGGCTTTAGCGGCAGCATTGTATTCTATAATGCCTACCTGCCCGAGATTGCAACCGAAGATAAGTACGACCACCTGAGTGCGCGGGGCTTTGCCATGGGCTACATCGGCAGCGTGCTCCTGCTCATCTTTAACCTGGCCATGATCCAGAAGCCGGAGTGGTTTGCCATTGCGCCCGATAACAAAAGCCTGCCGCCGCGCATTGCTTTCCTGACGACGGGGCTCTGGTGGTTTGGATTTGCGCAGTACACCTTTTATCATTTACCAGGCAACATCTACAGGCGCAACCCGCAGGGCAGCTGGATATTGAACGGCTTTACGGAGCTGAAGAAAGTGCTGAACCAGGTAAAGGAATTGCCGGTGCTCAAACGCTTCCTGGTTGCTTACTTCTTTTATAACATGGGCGTGCAGACGGTCATGTACGTTGCCACCATTTTTGGAATCGAGATACTCAACCTGCCCAGCGATGCGCTCATCATCACTATCCTGATCATACAGCTCGTGGCCATTGCTGGTGCTTATGCTTTTGCCGCTTTGTCGAAGCGTTTTGGCAATGTGCGGGCACTTATTCTGGCTGTATTTATCTGGGTGGGTATTTGTGTGGGGGCCTATTTTATTTCTGATAAACAGGAGTTTTATATCCTGGCGGCTGTTGTTGGTTCTGTGATGGGAGGCATCCAATCCTTGTCCCGGTCAACTTACTCCAAGTTTATTCCGGCTACCACCGTAGACCACGCCTCTTACTTTAGCTTTTATGATGTAACAGAAAAAGTTTCTATCGTGTTAGGTACGCTGGCGTACGGTGCTATAGCGCAGTACACAGGCAACATGCGGAACAGTGTGCTGGCCTTAGGCTTGTTTTTCGTGGTGGGGCTTCTCTTCCTGTTTTTTGTGCGGGGAAAGCAGGTGAAGGGGCAGGGCGAGCATGAGCTAAGGAAGCAAAAGGTGTAAAAAGTTTGCTTTCAAGTCTGCTGAAACAGAATTTGTTTGCTTGATTTTTTTGAGCAGCAGGTAAAGGAATGGTGGCAGTGGGTACAGCATATATCAGCTGGTTTTTGCCTTGTTTTGTTCTGCACCCACTGCCACCAGAGCCTCTCCTCCTTAGCCAGTCACTAGCATCTGAAGTTTATTCAAACCGAAGGTGTTTTACCGATTCGCCGGAATTGATCAGCTCCAGCAGGGCATCAATGCCGATCAGCAGGTGCTTTTCCACGTAATTGGAAGTTACCAGTTTGTCGCTTTCGGAGGTCTTGACACCCTCGGGTATCATGGGATTGTCTGAAACGAGCAGCAGCGCTCCGTGCGGAATTTCATTTACAAAACCTACGGTAAAAATAGTGGCCGTCTCCATATCGACACCCATCGCCCGGATCTGGCGCAGGTATTCTTTAAAATCCTCGTCGTGCTCCCACACCCTTCGGTTGGTGGTGTAAACGGTGCCCGTCCAGTAGTCCATTTCGTGCTTTTTGATCATAGACGAAACTGCACGCTGCAACCGGAATGAGGGAAGCGCCGGTATTTCGGCAGGCAGGTAATCGTCGGAGGTACCTTCGCCCCGGATTGCGGCAATGGGCAGGATCAGGTCGCCTACCTGCGTTTTCTTTTTCAGGCCGCCGCATTTGCCCAGAAATAGCGCCGCTTTGGGTTTTATGGCCGACAGCAGGTCCATCACCGTAGCAGCCATGGCACTTCCCATACCAAAGTTAATGATGGTGATGTTGTTGGCTGTTGCCGTTTGCATAGGTTTATCAATACCCCGCAACTCCACCCCAAACTTATCGGCAAACATCCTGACATAGTTGATGAAGTTGGTCAGCAAAATGTATTCGCCAAACTCGTTCAGCGGCACACCTGTGTAGCGGGGGAGCCAGTCGTTCACAATTTCTTCTTTCGTTTTCATGGCAGTTTTGTCTAATCAGTTACTACGTGAAAAGTAGGGGAGCTGCTATAAATCCTGTAATTTTGAAATATGTATACGTTAAATCTGCCTCCGTTTGCTTATAAACTGAAACAAAGCGGTCCTGATTCCCTGATTTTTGATGAGCTGCGCCGCAAATATGTGGTACTAACGCCGGAAGAATGGGTGAGGCAGCATTTTATTCATTACTTACGGAACAGCCTGCATTACCCGAAAGGCCTCATCAGCGTGGAAAGAGGCGCAACTTACAACAGGCTCCAGAAACGCACTGATATCTGCATTTACGATAACTCAGGCACCCCGCACCTGCTCGTGGAGTGCAAAGCGGCGCATGTACCCATCACGCAGGAAGTCGTAAAACAGGTTTCTACCTACAACCAGACGCTCCGGGCCAAATACGTCGTCATCACAAACGGGCAGGAGCATTATTGCTGGGAAGTTAATTTCGAAACCCGTCGGTTTGTGCCGCTGCAGGAGATTCCAGCTTACGATCAGGTGCTTTGATATTATTTCCTTTTGAAAGTGGAGCTGCAGAGGCAATGGTGGCAGCAGCTGAAAACAAGTTAGCCCCTGGCAGGCATAAAAACGGACGAAAAACGCTTCTGCAGCAGCCACCACACCCGCTGCTCCCGGGCTGGATAAACATTTAAAGAAAAACAGCCTGCTGATAAATCTCAACAGGCTGTTTTACAGGATGATGCTATCAAAATGCTAAAGAACTTTTTCGATGTCTGCATGCTCCAGGTTAAAAGCTTCGGCCACACCTTTGAATACTACCTGCCCGTGTACTACGTTAAGCCCGGCTTTTAGCTCGCTGTTTTCGGCACAGGCGCGTTTCCAGCCTTTGTTGGCCAACTCAATGGCGTAAGGTAAAGTGGCATTGGTCAGCGCGAGGGTAGAGGTATAAGGCACTGCTCCCGGCATGTTTGCCACACAATAATGTACCACATCGTCAATCACATAGGTTGGGTTCTGGTGCGTGGTCGGTTTGCAGGTTTCGATACAACCACCCTGGTCTACTGCTACGTCTACCACCACGGTTCCGGGGCGCATCAGTTTCAGCATGTCGCGGGTAACCAGGTGGGGCGCTTTTGCTCCCGGTATCAGCACGGCTCCGATAATCAGGTCGTGGGTGGGCAGCAGCTCCCGGATGTTATATTCATTGGACATGAAGGTGTTTACGTTGGCTGGCATGATGTCGTCGAGGTAGCGCAGGCGTTGCAGGTTCGTGTCCATTATCGTGACATCGGCTCCCATGCCTGCTGCAATTTTTGCGGCATTGGTACCTACCACACCGCCACCCAGTATCAGTACTTTAGCGGGGCGCACGCCTGGTACGCCTCCAAGTAAAATGCCACGTCCCAGCAACGGTTTTTCAAGGTATTTAGCTCCTTCCTGTATCGCCATTCTGCCGGCAACTTCCGACATGGGCACCAGCAGCGGCAGGCTTCTGTCGGCTTTGGTTACGGTTTCGTAGGCCAGGCAAACTGCTTTGCTGGCGATCATGGCATGGGTAAGCGGCTCATGCGAAGCAAAATGGAAATACGTAAACAGCAGCTGGCCTTCTTTTATCAGGTTATATTCCACCTCCACAGGCTCCTTCACCTTAATTATCATTTCGGCAGTGGCGTAAACCTCTTCCAGGGTAGGAAGAATATGGGCGCCTGCCTTTACATAAGCTTCGTCTGTAAAGCCGCTTCCTTCCCCTGCCTCCGACTGCACATACACTGTATGGCCATTTCGGACCAGCTCGATCACCCCGGCAGGAGTAGCACCTACCCGGTTTTCGTTGTTTTTAACTTCTTTTGGAATACCAATAATCATAAAATGTAGCGTGTAGATTGTAGTTTTTTCGAGTGGTGCAAATATACCACAACTTCGGCACTTAACTAAATTAGTGTGCATGCATACTACATTTACAGGCAAATTGTACCGGAAGAAGAAGGGGGGCAGAAGTGGGAGGGGGTAAAATGAAAAAAGGCAGCGATATAATCACTGCCATTAGTACAAAATAAAACTATGAAAAAAACTATCTGAAAGGTGCCGGCTGATTGCCTTCCCTTAGCATATTTTTTGAAGCCAGACTCTCAACTACATTTGCTTTTAATGTAAATTTCAGGTCTGTCATTATAATGTCGTTTGAAAAGATATTTACTACCTCGTTTTGCTCATTTAACATGGTTGGTACATAAATAAGTTCCAACGTTGCCTGTTTTCCTGGTTTTAATCCCTGTTCCGAAATACGGTAGCTTACGCAGTTGCAGGCAGACTTAATGCCCTGGATCACCAGGTCCGATTTACCGGTGTTCTTGATGGTGAACTTGGCTACTGCTTTTTGTCCTTTTTCAAGTTTTCCGAAATTGTAAGTGGTGGTTCCAACAGCCAAACGCGGAGAGTTTGCCTTTTGTTCCGGGGTGTAACTTGTTTTTGTATCTTTTGGTCCAACCTCTCCTTTTATATAAAGAATGGTGCTGGGAGTAGCCGCATTCGAGGTAACGGTAATGGCCTTATGGAATGGGCCCGGACGACCTGCACTATTATATACAGCCTTGATCACGCCTGTTTTGCCGGGTAGAATCGGATCTTTGGTCCAGTCCGGGGTGGTACAGCCGCAGGAGGGTTGCACATTGGCGATCACAACCGGCTGGTTGCCTACGTTCTTTACCTTAAATTCGTAAGTTGCCTGCACACCCTCCGGTACTGTTCCAAAGTCGTGGGTTTCTTTCTCAAATTTAAGCTCGCCCTGCGCGCTGGCGCTGAAACCGGCCAGTAAAAAACACAGTGCAAACAATAGGGATAATGATTTTCTCATACTTTATTTTTTATATAGTAAAATACTATTTTATCCTGTGATACACAAACAAAGATATAAAAACTTTTTACAAAAAAATAGTTTCCATAACCATGCCAATTTTTCAGGAAAAGGCCCTGATTTGAAATGAAGGTAAATTTAGTTACTTTTGATACAAACATTTGTACAGCCCTTAGTTGAAAAACATGCATACTGCTGAAGTGTCTATAACTCAGAAACTAACAATCCAGGAGATTCTTAACGACTACCGCATCGGGTGGGAGAGCCGGCAGGCCAGCCTGACTGGCCGAAAAGAGGTTTTTATGGGCAAAGCAAAGTTTGGTATTTTTGGTGACGGGAAAGAGCTGGCGCAGTTGATCATGGCTAAGTTTTTTATGCCAGGCGATTTCCGGTCAGGCTATTACCGCGACCAGACCTTTATGTTTGCCATTGGTGAGCTTACACTTCAGCAATACTTTGCACAATTGTATGCCCACACCGATGTAGAGGCTGATCCCTCTACTGCCGGTCGTGCCATGAACGGCCACTTTGGTACGCGACTGCTCGACGAGGACGGGAACTGGAAAAACCTGAGTCAACTTAAAAATTCCAGTGCCGATATTTCTCCCACAGCTGCGCAAATGCCCCGCCTGGTGGGCCTGGCCTATGCCTCCAAACTTTACCGCCAGAACCCGGAACTGCAGCACCTGCACCAGTTTTCGGTAAACGGAAACGAAGTGGCTTTTGGCACCATTGGCAATGCCTCTACTTCCGAAGGAGCTTTTTTCGAATCCATCAATGCCGCCGGTGTGCTGCAGGTGCCCATGCTTATCTCGGTTTGGGACGATGGCTACGGCATTTCCGTGCCAAATGAATACCAGACCACCAAAGGAAGTATTTCCGAAGTGCTTTCCGGTTTTCAGCGCCACAGCCGCGACGAGCAGGGCTATGAAATTTTCCGGGTAAAAGGATGGGATTACATCGGCTTGTGCGAAACTTACGAAGCAGCCGTGCGGCTTTGCCGCGAAGAGCATGTGCCGGTGCTGGTGCACGTAGAGGAGATGACGCAGCCGCAGGGGCATTCTACCTCCGGGTCGCACGAACGCTACAAATCCAAAGAGCGGCTGGAGTGGGAGCTGGAGTACGACTGCCTTAAAAAAATGCGCGAGTGGATTCTCGAAAACGGCTTTGCTACCGTAGAGGAACTCGACCAGATTGAAACCGAAGCCAAAGATGCCGTACGCACCGCCCGCGGCCTTGCCTGGAATGCTTTTGCCAGTGATGTAAAAATTGATCATGAAGAGGCGCTGCGACTGCTCGATAACCTGGCTGCTGCCTCCGAACACATACCGGCCCTGGCTACCATTGCCGAAGAGCTGCGCAAAACCCTTAACCCCATCCGGAGCGATGCTGTAAGAGCAGTTCGCAAAGCACTGCGCTACGTAACCCACGAGCGGAACGAAGCAAAACGCGAGCTCACCGGTTGGCTGGAACAGGCGTTGGGCGAAAATGCCGAACGATACAACTCTTATTTATATAGCCAGTCCGAAGACTCGGTGCTGCTGGTGGATGAAGTGAAAGCCGAATACAGCGAGGAGCCGCCTATGGTCGACGGCAGGGAAGTACTGAAGGCCTGTTTTGATGCCATGCTGGCGCGTGACCCGCGGGTGTTTGCTATCGGCGAGGATGTTGGACTGATCGGTGATGTGAACCAGGCTTTCTCCGGGCTCCAGGAAAAATACGGAAAACTGCGCGTTACCGATACCGGCATCCGGGAGTGTACGATTGTAGGGCAGGGGATAGGCGCCGCCTTGCGTGGCTTGCGGCCCATAACCGAAATTCAGTACCTCGATTACCTGATTTATGCCCTGCAGATCATGTCCGATGACCTGGCTACGCTGCACTACCGCACCAAAGGGGGCCAGAAAGCGCCGGTTATCATCCGTACCAGGGGCCATCGCCTCGAGGGTATCTGGCATTCCGGTTCGCCTATCGGTATGATCCTGCACAGCATCCGTGGCATTCATGTGCTGGTGCCCCGCAACATGACACAGGCGGCAGGCTTTTATAATACCCTGCTGAAAGCGGAGGAGCCGGCGCTGATAATCGAATGCCTGAACGGGTACCGCTTAAAGGAGGCAATGCCCAGCAACATCGGAGAGTTTACCGTACCGCTTGGCCAGCCGGAAATTCTGCGGAAGGGCGAGCACGTAACGGTGGTTACCTATGGCTCCATGTGCCGCATTGTGCTGGAGGCTGCGAGTCAGCTGGAAGAGTTCGGCATCTCCTGCGAGGTGATAGACGTACAAACCCTGCTGCCTTTCGATATCAACCACACCATCACCGATTCTATCAAAAAGACCAACCGCGTCCTGTTCACCGACGAGGATGTGCCCGGTGGTGCCACGGCCTTTATGATGCAGCAGGTAATAGATGAGCAGGATGCCTGGAAGTTCCTGGACTCCAAGCCTTTAACCCTGCCGGCACAGGCACACCGTCCGCCATACTCCACCGACGGCGACTACTTCTCGAAACCAAACGTAGAGGATGTGTTTGAATATGTTTATTCGCTGATGCACGAAGCAGACCCAAAAACGTATCCGGCTCTGTACTGATGAATAGCTACCCTTTCAAAAAAAATCCCTGCAGTAACGAATTGCTGCAGGGATTTTTTTATGATTTCAAGTGCCAACGCGTATTACCGGAGTAACGTAATTTCGTTTGTTGTTACCGTATTGCTTTTAAGCGGAACAGGCTGTGTTCTGTCGTAAATAAAGATATCAAATTTAGCGACCTTACCGGCCAGGTTCGGGAATTCTGATGTGATGTCGAACGTATATTTGATTTTACCTTCCAGGGGTTCAGGGCGGTCGTCGTTCGATATCCTGGGGAAACGGCCACTGAGATCAAAACCTGCCACCGGGAACTGGTATTCCTCGAACGCAGCTGTACCATCCGGTTGTGGCTCTTTTACCAGGAGTTTTACAATAAAGTTTTTATCATAGGGCGGACTGTTAAAGGGGGCAGGCGGTTCAGGCGAAAGACCCAGGTTTCCGTCCCCATCCTGGAAATAAACCACGATCGTAATCTGGTGATGCTTGAGCCTGTTTTCGTCAACAAAGATAGTTTCCTGTATCTCTTCGAAATTGATATGGGGCTTCAGATCAAAGTTCGGCTCCTTACGGCAGGACGTGCCGGCCAGCACAAGCAACAACACCAGGAAGGCGCAATACTTTACAAGGTATTTCATGAGGTTGTCTAAAATTGAAGCTAAATTTACTAATTCAAACGAACAGATGTCGTATTTGTTATAACTAAATTTGGATGGATTTTAAAACCGAACATATCCGGCGGCTGCACCAGAAAGACTTCGACTTTGAGCAACTGGCGCTGGAACTTTTCCGCTTCCAGGCACAGCACAACGAGGTCTACAAAGAGTACCTGTCTCATCTGCACATACTACCGGAACAGGTAGCGCGCCTGGAGCAGATTCCTTTTCTGCCCATCGAGTTTTTTAAATCGCATGCCGTTGTAACCGGTACGTTTAAGCCGGAGCAAACATTCCTGAGCAGTGGCACCACCAAAGCCACGCGCAGCAGGCACCATGTGTCGCACCTGGCCTGGTACACGCGCACGGCCGAACTTATTTTTGAAGACTTTTTTGGCAGTTTCCAGCAATACGAGGTGCTGGCGCTCCTGCCATCTTACCTGGTGCAGGGCGGTTCTTCGCTCGTAACCATGGCGGCTCATTTCATGAAGCTGACGGGGCAGCGGGAGGAAGGCTTTTTCCTGCACGATTATAACAAGCTGCTGGTGGCTATCCGGCAGGCGCAGCAGCAAGGAAAGAAGGTATTGCTGATAGGGGTATCTTATGCACTGCTGGACTGGGCCAGGAAACTGCAGGGTAGCGAGAACTTATCGGATGTGATCTTTATGGAAACCGGTGGCATGAAGGGGCGCCACCGCGAAATGATACGGGAGGAGCTGCACGCACACCTCAAACAGGGCTTTGGCGTGAGCCGCATCTGCTCCGAATACGGCATGACGGAATTGTTATCGCAGGGCTACTCCCTGGGCGAAGGCATTTTCAGGCCGGGCTTCAGCATGCGCCTACTGCTGCGCGAGCTCAACGACCCGTTCCAGGTAAGCAACAGCATGCGCTCCGGCGGCATCAACGTGATCGACCTGGCCAACGTGGACTCCTGCGCCTTTGTAGAGACAAAAGACATCGGGCGGCTCTACCCGGATGGCAGCTTTGAGGTGCTGGGAAGGTTTGATAACTCCGACATCAGGGGCTGTAATTTACTTATTGCCTGAGATTTTTTCTGCAGCCCCTGCCACCACACCCTCTGCAGCTGCTTCCAGGGGTACAGCAGCATTTCAGGTTCTGCTGTACCTGCCTCCACACCCTCTGCAGCTGCTCGGCGTGCTACCGAACATTAAAAAAATCTCTTTGCTGTTCTGTGATCTGCTGAATATTTTCTGCGTATTATTCAGTAATTTATGAGTTAAAGCATGTAATACCAAATAGTAAAATGTACCTTCCGTTAAAAGGCCTTCAGTAGCTAGCTTAGTTGCAGTTCGCCCACAAGATCCCCTACGGGAATGACAATGGGAGGAATAGTTTTATGGAACCACGTATATACTATCTGGTATAACCGGTAAAATTTTCTACTATGGATCAGATTAAAGGATATGCATACGGGCAGGTAGGTACCTCCCCCGTAACACTCGAAGACCTGAACCTGCTCAAAAAGACGGTTCTTTTTACAGAAGAGGACGAAAAGTATCTGCGGATGGCAGGTGACGTGCTCAAGGACCAGACGGACCAGGTGCTGGATCTGTGGTATAACTACGTTGGCAGCAACGAACACCTGCTGTACTACTTTTCAAAAGACGGGCAGCCCAACACGCAGTACCTGGATGCCGTCAGGGCCAGGTTTAAGCAGTGGATCCTGGACCTGTGCAACCGCCCCTACGACCAGGAGTGGCTGAACTATCAGCATGAGATCGCCTTGCGGCACCACAGCACCAGGAAGAACAAAACTGATCATGTCGATACTGCTCCCATCGTGCACTACCGCTATATCGTCGCGTTTATCTATCCTATTACAGCCACCATCAAAGGCTTCCTCTCCAAAAAAGGACACGATGCAGAAACAGTCGCTAAAATGCACGATGCCTGGTTTAAAGCAGTTACCCTTACGGCCATTCTCTGGACTCATCCTTATATCAACAAAGGCGAATTCTAAGCCTGATATTAATATTTAGTTGCTTCCATATAACTATTTTTCTCTCCTGTCATCCGGGAGGGATCTCATACCTTTACCACAAGCGTATACAGTACAAATTTTATATACTTTTAAAAGACAGATGCAGGAAGGTAACTATAGGGAATCTACATACACTTGGTGATATGGACCACAAGGAATCTCCTTCCTGTAT
>NZ_QCZK02000030.1 GCF_003347595.2 Botryobacter ruber
CTGTTGCGACAGAGGGGAATACCTGTGGCTTATAAAATAACGTAAACCAGCTCTAAGAGAGAAATCTTGAAAAGGACAGACTCGTTGCAACAAAGTCACCTGCCACTGATAATTTAAAGTAGGAGTTCCAGAAGCTGCTACCGTGAAAGTAGCATCACTACCATAGGAAAAATCTGCACTTGTAGAAGCGGGATGAGTATTTATTGAAGGAGCATTACATGCTAATCCGTATGTTCCAGTTACTGTAATAGCTGTTGACCCACTTCCTGTATTAAATCCACTAAGAGGAGAAGTTGAAACTAAATTATAAGTACTACCCCCAAAAGTCACAGAGGAAGGATAAGAATAATTTAAATTTTGATTATTTACGGCTAAAGTACCAGCTGAAGGAGTAGTAAAAGAAGTAGAACCTGATGTGCCTCCACCTTGATTGTGACTCCAGTTAACTGTTATATTAACACCAGCGGGCAAGCCTGACGTTGTAAAAGATATATTACCATCCGTAAAATAAGCATAAGCAACCTTCCCCTATACCTGCCCTGTTGCCTTCAATCTTAAAGAATCACCCGGACAATCACAAACTGTCCAGTTAGTAACAAATCCTCCATCAGCATCGGCTTTAACAGTAAACGGCAGGTACGAAGAATCTGCGGATACTGTATTACAGGGACGGCTCAGATTTTTCACTTTCAAGACGACATCTTCGTTAGCACTGAACCCAGCCCCTGTAAAGACTGCATTTGATCGAGGTGCATAATCTTCCTTATCAGTTGTAACAGTAGGTTCTGATACTACCTGCGGAGAAAACGACAAATTAATAGCCCCCGTCTGCGCCAACATAAAGAAGGAGCTCATGACCAGGGAAAGCACCAGCAGCATTCGGAAATGCTTGACATTCATCTTTCCAGATGTTCGCCACTTAGTGCTTAAGTTCTGTAAAAGTTTTACGTTCATAAAAGTTTTTCAATTTTGATTCCATTTAGCTTTATTCACTTTAACTCACTACAGCAGTCGCTATAGTGCAACAGAGGGTGTACTTTGCCCAGGCTGGTGCAAAGACTGCATCGGCAAGTGCAAAAGGTAGCCAAGAATGACCCCAGCCATTCTTGGCAAATTTCAATGTTGAAACTTTATTACCGCAAAACTGAAATTAGAAGGATTTAATTATATGTTGTTATACTACAACAAATATACTCCTTAAATTTATATTTATGTAAATATTTTAATTAAATATTGTTTTTATGCAAAAAAAATTAGAAAATCATTAGAAACAGCACTAATCAAATTATATTCAATCACTTACAAGTTTTACCAAGTTCAATCATTGGAATTTAGCAGAGGAATAGCAGGAAAAATTTAGTAGCTGAAACGAATTGGCTTCTTTACCACTGAGCAGGAAAAGAAACTTTCACCCTTATTGCAGCCTGGAAGAATGAAGGTGATGTTATACGGCTTGCTACCCCAGTGCTGGTAAGCATCAGGGCTTTACACTTTACAACACTTTTACTGGAAAGCATGTTCAGATTAAGCCGTCGCTCTTAACGCAAGAAGCCCCTGCCAGTGAACTCACCGGCAGGGGCTTTTGCTTTCAATTTACGCCAGCTTACTTCTTTGTAGAAGTCAGCGTAGTGCTGGTCTGGTCGTCGGAGAAGTTGAAGTAGAGTGTCATTTGTTTCGGACGGGTTCTCCAGTAGTCGAAGTAGTTGTTTTGACGGCCGGAATTGCCCAGGTACTCTGGTTTCTGTGATTTCGTACCGATAGGCGTAATACCGTGCATGAACGAGATATCGCCTTTCGGGAATGGAGGCGCCGTGTTGTAGGTTTTTCCAGGCGTAGTGGCCGGTGTGAACAAACGCATGAAGATATCTTCGTTTGCGGTTACTACCGTAAATGGCTGCGACGTAGTTAACAGCTTCATCCAGTACATGTTGGAATGGTAGCCTTTGAACTCCGGGTAATCTAAGCGGGTATGGCCTTCGCCGATATGACCGGTGGCGGTGTTGTTGTATTTCTTCGTCCAGACATCCAAGGTGTTGCCCTGCAGGCGGTTTTTCCAGACTCTGTACGGACCATTACCCAGCCACTGCACGCCCTTCACCTGGTCTTCGGGGAAAGAGAAGTTGATGCCCAGGAAATCGGAATGCTCGCCCAGTTCATCATTTGCATCGCCTTTGTAAGTCAGGTACTGCACGTCCATCTGCAGCCAGCCGGATGGGTACATGGTCCATTTCAGCGACTTCATCTGCTTCTTTTCAATGAACTCCTGCTGAACAACCACATTGTTGCCTTCTTTTACCACAGTCATTTTATCGAAACCTGCCTCACCTTCTGCAGGCAGCGGTCCGTTGGTTAACGGAATAATGCCTTTCGGATTCTTTACCTGCTGCAGCAGCCCTGTCTTTTTATCGAACGTTACCTGCACGCCGTTGGCCGAAACCGTTACGGCGTCTCCGGACTCTTCGAAGGTGGCTGGTTGTGCACCGGATTTATCAATTATGCGGTCCGCCATGGTAGCAGGACGCGTGATAGGCCAGCTCCAGGTAAAAATTTCCATCCCGTGCGGGTCGGTCGCGGTTAGGTAAACAATGTCGTAATTCTGCCAGTCGCCGGGAAGCTGCAGGGCCAGTTTGCCTTTGTTGCCTGGCGCAATGTTTGGTGCGGGAATGGAGCCGGTTTTCGTGTCAATCTTTTTGGTGCTGTTCGGGCCTGGCACCTGCGCCAGTTTATAGGAGAACGTGCACTGGTTCAGGTTGGTGTAGTGGTAGCGGTTTTCTACCGGGAACGTGCCGTCAAAAGCAGGCGTAATTTCACGCTGCTCAAACTTTATGGGCGACCAGATTTCTTTTATCGCATAGTAGCTGGCTTCTTTCTCTTTGTGCGGCCCCAGGATACCGTCGGCAGCATGATCGCCGTCTGTATCAAGTATTCCGCCCTTGTCGGTTCGTACCACGCCTTCGTCTGCAAACACCCACAGGAAACCTCCTGCCGAAAGCGGCTTGCTCCACATCAGCTCCCAGAAATCGTACAGACCCGCACCCAGGCCACCATCGTAGAGGCCGTGCAGAAACTCGGTCGGGAAGAACACATCACGGCCTTCGAAGTAGCTGCCGTTGCCGTAGTTGTAGTTGGTGTAATGCTGCGCATCAATGCCGCGGAAGTTCTGCCACGGGTGCACCACCGGGCGGTTCTGAATGTCCATGGCATCAAACACAGGGTCTAAATCAAAATTATGGCCGCCCTCGTTGCCGTTGGTCCAGATTACGATGGACGGGTGGTTCACATCGCGGATAACCATTTCCTTCACCAGTTTCGTGCCCACTTCGGTATCATAAGCATCGTGCCAGCCGGTCAGTTCGTCAATCACAAACAAGCCCAGCGAGTCGCACACTTCCAGGAAGTGCTGGTCGGGCGGGTAGTGCGACATGCGCACGGCGTTCATGTTCATGTCTTTGATGAGCAGCACATCTTCGATGCTGTTCTTCTTGTTGGTCGTGCGGCCAGACTCCGGCAGGAAGGAGTGGCGGTTCACACCTTTAAATTTGATTTTGACGCCGTTCACATAAATACCGTCTCGCTCGCGGAAATCGACTGTACGGAAGCCGAAGCGCTGGCTTTCGGTATGAACAGGTTTGCCGTTCTGCAGCAGCGTGTAGGTAACGCGGTACAGATTCGGGAACTCCGGCGTCCATTGTTTTGGCGATGAAATTTTGCTTTGCAGCCTGGCAACCGTTTCGCCTGCTTTTATGCCGGTCTTGAATTCATTGCCTACTTTCTTGCCGTCCAGGGTATACACCTGGGCTGCCACTTCATCTGCGCCAGCTACACCTTCCAGGTGTACTTCTGCTGTAAAACTGCCGTCTGCTTTGGCATCGAGGGCGTGCCATTCGATGTGTTGTTTCGGCAGCGCCTCCAGGTACACCGGCCGGAAAATGCCACCAAATACCCAGTAATCTGCATGGCGTTCCGCTTTGTTTACCGACTCGTTGGCAGAATGCTTGGACACCGTTATTTCGAGCAGGTTCGACTTGCCGTATTTGAGCAGGTCAGTGATGTCATATTTAAACCGATAGAACGAGCCCTGGTGAATCGGACCTGCCGGCTTGCCGTTAATTTTTACTTCGGTGTCAGTCATAGAACCTTCGAACACGATGTTCACATCCTGGTTCTTCCAGTTAGCAGGCACCTTGAATTTGTATTTGTACAGGCCCTTCTCTTTGGCGCGTACTTCTTCTTTGTCGTTGCCGTAGTTGTAGGACCCGAAGCCCTGCTGCTCCCACACTGATGGCACCGGGATTTTGGTCCACTTGCCTGCCTTACGGCCTTCTGTTACCATAAACTGCCAGTCGACGGTGTGGGTGTTGCCGGTGCCGGACAGGTACTGCACTTTTGTTTCCTGGGCTAGCAGCTGTGCGAGTGGTGTTAGCAGGAGAAAGAGAAAAGCTATTACTGAATTTGACTTCATGATTGGTGGTATTTTCGGTATTCGGTTATTCGTTGTTGGTTATTAGTTATAGGGGCGTATGTTTTGCTGTACTGCAGCTGACATAACAAAGTCCCTTCCTCCTTTTGTCATCCTGAAAGGAACTTGTGGGCAAGCTGCAGGAAAGCCTGCTACAGGTTCGCTTTGTCTGCTTTAGGTCTTAGACTTCAGGCGGCGCTGTTTAATTGCTGGCTTTCCTGTTCTTTTTTTTGTCTTGATACAAAAAGAACCAAAAAAATCAAGACCCTCCAAACTCGCCTGACGGCTCAAACAGGTGGAGTGTCATTTTACGCACCTGGCAACCGTTTTTGCGCTATAGTGTCAGTATCTGCACCACATTTATCAGGCCTAAGCAACTCTGTAGAGGCTCTTCCGCCGTTGTTGGTGTTATCACCACCAATAGTGGAAATCCGTGAATCCAAAAATCTGACGAATCCAAATTCAGACGAAAAAAACCTTCTGCACCTACCACCACAGCCTCTGCTCCTGTGACTGAACCGTTGATGGTAGTGAAAAAACGATAACTTCGGATCTTTTGCTTGAAATCACACCATCATTTTTTCACTATCATCAGCGGTTCCATTAACTAATATTCATTCAAATGTAAATAACGTATTTTTATATGAAAATTGCACGTAATTTACCTTCTTTCTTAGTGTCCGTTGAAGAAGATGTAAATACCCACCATGATGGCTATCAGCACCAGCCATAGTAGCCATACCGTACTGCTTGGTTTTACCAGGTTGCTGAAGTCAAGGGTATTGTCGTCGCGTAACGAGGTTCGTTTGTCGAAGTAGGAAATCAGGAAGGCCAGGATGCTCAGCACAACGAAGAGGTAGAACGAAAGCAACAGGAAGTGCGGCCAGATGGGGTATTCTGCGGCAGGAAATACCCACAGGTACAGAATGCCTGTTCCGATACTGAGGGCAGTCCCGACAGTCAGGATGAAGTTGGCCGCGCGGGTGGTGGTTTTTTTCCAGAACACACCAAACAGGAACACCACCGACATGGGTGGCGCAATAAAGCCCAGCACCGACTGAAATACATCGTACAAGTTCATGCCTTTGATGCTGTCGATGGCGAGGCTGAAGAAGATGGCAATGATGGCGCCTACCACCGTTACCACTCTACCTGTTGTTACTATCTCGCGTTGGGTGGCTTCCGGCTTTATCTTCTTCACATAGATATCCATCGTGAAAACGGTACTGAGGGAGTTGAGGGCAGAGTCGATGGTACTTACCAGGGCTGCGATGAGTACGGCCATCACCAGACCCGTCATCCCTGCCGGGAACAGGCGCGTTACCATCGTCATGTAAGCGGTATCTGGATTTTCCAGTTCCGGATAGAGGATGAAGCAGACGATGCCGGGCAGGATAAACAGCGGCACGTCCAGAATCTTAAGCCAGCCGGTGAAGTTGGCACCCAACTGCCCCTGCTTCAGGCTTTTCGCACCCAGCACCGACTGCACCATGGATTGGTCGGTACACCAGAACCACACGCCCATAATGGGGTAACCCAGCAAAATCGCCATCCAGGGGTAACTTGGGTCGTCGGCGGGGCGCAGCAGGTTCCAGTAATCGGCAGGTACGCTTTCGAAAATAGCAACCGGTCCGCCGGCTTTCACCACACCCACTATGGTTAAGGCCGCCGACACCACAATGAGCAGTATCATCTGGAAAACGTTTGTAAAGGCAATCGCTTCCAGACCACCGGCAATGGTAAAGAACGCTGAAATCAAAATAAGAATGACTACCGACATCCAGAGCGGCAGGTTGAGTATCTGCCCCACCAGGATACCGCCGGCAAACAACGTCAGCGACAGCCACGAAATCAGCACCGTTACGATGGTATACCAGGCCAGGATGCTGCGTGTGGATTGCCCGAAGCGCTTGCCCATGAACTCGGGCAACGTGAGCACTTTGGCTCCCAGGTAACGCGGCGCAAACACCACCGCCAGCAGGAATATAAATGGAAAGGCATACCAGGAAAAGTTACCCGCCACAATACCGGTCGTGTAGCCAATACTAGCCGAAGCAATGAGCATGGACGGCCCTACGTTGGTACCCCACATGGTAAACCCGATGCTGGACCAGTTCAGGGAGTGCCCGGCCAGGAACAGGCTTTCGCCCGATTTCTTTTTCTTTCTGAAACTTATCCAGAACCCCAGCCCTATCAGGACTACCAGGTAAATGCCCACTACAATAAAGTCGAGCGGCGATAAAAGGCTGTATATATCTTCCACAATAATTTTTTATTTCCGGCTTTGCTACACCAGAAAGTGCTGACGGTTAAAAAAGGAATTCGACAAAACGAGCAAAAAATTCAACTACTGTTCCTACTGCTCACTGCTCTCTCTGCTCTTCCGGACATCCGTGTCCGGAAGCATTCTGGTGGGGACATCCGTGTCCCCGTACTTATTCTTTAAAATCGAAAAGCGGACACGGATGTCCGCAGCAGAATGCTTCCGGACACGGATGTCCTGAACAGCTAAAACAACTAAACAGCTAAAATTTTTGCCGCTTGTCGTAACACGTTATGAAAAGAAACTCCTGCCTATAGTCGCATTGCTTGCTCTACAGACAGGAGTAAATGGTAATTATTTTGCTGCCAATTCTTGTTGACTGAGGCCGAACCTCTCTAAAAGCGTCGCCACTTTTACCGGCATGCCCGTTGCCAACGATTCTTCCATGGCGTTGAGCAACGCGATGGTACCGATGCCTTCTTTCAGGTCAGGGTAAGCAGTAGTGTTGTTTTCGATGCTGTCGGCGAAGTACTCGAGGTAGTTCTGGTACTCCCCTGCGTGGTGGCTCTTGCCTTCGAAGCGGAAGTAATGCTTCAGTTTATGCTCCCATGTTATCAGCTTCTCTTCGCCGGTGTTGGTGATAACGGCATAGCGTAAATCCATGTAGTCACCCTGGCTGCAGCCTTCGGTGCCTCTGAGGATGCAGCTCATCTCGCTATCGCGCATTACAGGCTGCACCGGTCCGGTGTACACGCCGCTCACGCGGGCAATTCTACCGTCTTTTGCTTTGAAGATGAAGTGCATGGTGTCTTCATTTTTGAGGCCGCCTTTCACGCCGTTCGGGCTGAGCATGCCATAGCCCATTACTTCTTCAATCTCGGGCAGGTACCAGCGCACCAAATCTACCGGATGGCTGAGGCCGCCATAGAGCCACTTGAAAGATTTCTCCAGTGCCCAGGGCTTCGCCAGGAACCAACGGTGGTCGGCATGGTAGTAGGCTTCTACGGTTACCAGGTCGCCAATTACGCCTTCCTCGTAATCCTGGCGCTGGCGCTTCATGGGTTCGAAGAAACGGCTGCTCTGGCCTACGAAAAGTCTTTTGCCGGTTTTCGCGCTGATTTCCAGCAGCTCTTTTGCCTCCGACAGGTCGTTGAGCAACGGTTTCGTGCACACCACGTGTTTGCCATGCTCCATCGCCATTTTGATGTGCGTGGCGTGCAGGTGGTCTGGCGTGTAAATGGCGATAACGTCAATCTCCGGGTCGTTGAGCAGGTCGCTGTACTCGGTGGTGTAGCTGTGGTAGTCGAACTCTTTTGCGCGTTGCTTGCACATTTCGATGTTCTTGTCACACACCATTTTCAGCTCCCACTTCGGGCTCTGCAGCGCCGCCGACATGGTGCTGCGGCCTTCGCCCAAGCCTAATATTCCTAATTTTAACATGTTATGATTATCAATATCGTTCTTCAAACATAAATATCTTATTTATATGTGAAATAAAGAAATCTTACGAATGGTTTTTAGTTATTTTCCCGAATATAGCGTTTTTGCAGCACTTTGTGCTGCTTCAACTAAAAGCAGGACTGGCGGCAGCCGGCACGGCGTGCGGAGGATACAGCAGAGGCTATGGTGGCTGGTGGAGCAAAAAAAAACAAGCAGGTCTGAAGAGGATTAACAATTCAGACCTGCTTGTTTATGAGTGTTACAATGTCATTTCGACCGCAGGGAGAAATCTGAGATATTTCACCGAACTGTTTCTCCTCCAGATTTCTCCCTGCGGTCGAAATGACAAAAAATTGTTTTTTGTAAAACTGCGCTGTCTTCAAAGAAAGCTTTTTCTGCTTTACCTATGGCACTGGCTAATACCCCGGATTCTGGTCGAGGTTCGGGTTGGCCAGTACATCAGCGGGTGGTACCGGGAACACCAGGCGCTTCGGTTCGGAGGCTGGTTTGAGGTGCCAGGCCTGCAGGAATTTGCCGAAGCGAATCAGGTCTGCCCTGCGGTGGCCTTCCCAGAAGAGTTCGCGGCCACGCTCGGCGAGCAGGTTATCCAGCGTCAGCTGCTGGAAAGGCGTTACTCCGCGTAAGGTCCTGATGTTGTTCACGATAGCCAGCGCCTCGCCTGCGGAACCTTTTCGCAGGAGTGCCTCGGCCTTCATCAGTTGCACGTCGGCTAAGCGAATGAGCACGACGTCGTTGTCGGCGGCAGATTTGTTGGCGTAGTCCGGGATGTATTTTACCGGGCGCACGCCGTTCCAGAGAGTGGCACCTACAATTACCGGAATTTCCTTTGTGAAGACTACATTGGGTATCGGAGTACCGTCCGGTTTGTACTGCTGCCCCACCAGGAAACCGGCGTTGTAGCCTCTTTCTTTGGTGATGGGGTGCTCGTAATACCGGCGGATGTCGGTTTGCTCAAAGGTGTCGTAGAAATCGCCTACTGCCGCGAAGCCGTTCCAGCCGCCCCCGTTAGGCAGGTTCATTTCGGTTGGGAAAATGGCGTGCCACCACACCCACAGCGAATGCGACCGTACACCGCCCTTGCCTTCGATGGTGAAGAGCAATTCCGTGGATTTTTCGTTGTTGTCGGGGCCGAAGCTGTCCCAATAGAAGTTGAGGGATTTTCCGGTGATGGCATCGGCATACTGGATTACCTTGTCCATGTCGGCATTGTTGAACTGCGGGTTAGCGCGGTTAGCAAATACGCCTTTGTTCAGGTACAGCCTGGCCAGGAAACCACGGGCTGCATTTTTAGAGGCCCGATAAGCCGGTCCGTTCTCCGCCAGCAGCGGCAGCGCACCCTCCACTTCTGAGATGATAAAGTTGATGGCTTCGGCCCCCGAATACACTTTCGGCGGGTTCAGCAGGTTGTCGCCCGGGTCGCGGAAGGGCACGCGGTCGTAGAGGCTCAGGAGGTGGTACATGAAGTATGCCCGCAGGAAACGTGCTTCGGCAGCTACCTCCGGCGACGGATTAAAGGAAAGCACGTTGGTGGCATCGAACACCCCTTTGTTCATGCGTTCCCATACCGAGCGCAGGTAGGCGTGGTCGGCGCGCCAGGTGTGCTGGTGCAGTTCGCGGTACACGCCGCCGTTGTCCCAGCCCGAGGGCCGGGAGGGGACAATGGCCGCATCGCCGCTAATCTCATCGAGCACCCAGACAGAGCCGGCGTGCTGGATAAACGGACTGTCGAAGTCGCGGTACACGGTTTCAATCATGGAGTTGAAGTTCACGTTCTTCTCCAGGAAGGCTCTTGCTTTGTCGGCGGGAAGTTCGGAGTTGATGTCTTCTGCCAGGTCGGTACAACCTGCCAGTGCCAGGGCACATAAAATATATTTAAGCGATTTCATATTCATCGGTTTAAGCGGTTAGAAAGATGCATTGAGGCCAAGCGTGAAGCTGCGTGCCATAGGGTAAGGCGTGTACTCGATACCGAAAGAAGGCACACCGTTTACGGAACGGTTGGTGTTCACTTCCGGGTCGAAGCCGCTGTAGTTGGTCAGGAGTAGCAGGTTCTGGCCGGCCAGGTAAATTCTGGCATTTTTCAGCACCGGTGTAATATTGCCGAAGGTGTAGCCCAGCGTGGCATTCTGCAATCGCATGAAATTGCCGCTCTCCAGGAAGCGTGTCGACACCACGTTGGCGTTGCTCAGGCTTTCGTTGCCCAGGCCAATTTCGGAAGAGGCATTTCGGCCCAGGCCAAAGTTCGCCGCTGTAATAAGCGCATTAGCCGTGTTGTTGTACAAATGGTGACCAAATGCGCCGTTCATGTTCATGCTGAAGCTGAACTTGCCTCTGCTCACATTCGTGTTGATGCCCAGCAGGTAGTTCGGGTTCGGATCGCCAACAAATTTCTGTTCATCGCTATAGGTTGCCTTACCCTGCTCATCGAAGCCCATAAACTCTAGCATCTTAAAGGCGAACAGGGGCTGGCCGTCGGCCAGTTGCTGGCTGTTGCTGCCTCCTCCTAAGCCGTTGCCGTTTATCTGGCCAGTTAATACTGGAGCACCTTCGTAGCCTATCAGTTTGTTTTGCAGGTAGGTCGCATTCACACCGAATTCCCATGTCCAGTTTGCATTCTCTACCAGGATGGAGTTCAGCAACACTTCCACACCGGTGTTTTTAACGGTGGCGGGCAGGTTGGTCCAGTACGAAGCGGCGGGCGCTGGCTGCAGTGCCGGCAGACGGAACAGCAGGTCGCGGGTAGATTTGTCGAAGAACTCGACGGTACCGGTGATTCTGTTCTTAAACAGGCCGAAGTCGAGGCCGAGGTTTACGGTTTCGGTCGTCTCCCACTTCAGGTTCGGGTTGGCGACGTTGCTCAGGGCGATGCTCTGCAGACCAAAGGCATAACGTTCCTGCGAAGCACCTGCCGGGAATTCCTGATTACCGGTTTGTCCCCAGCCGGCCCGCAATTTCAGCATACTGAGCTTTTCAATGCCTTTCAGGAAATCTTCTTCCGACATAATCCAGGCGGCGGCAAACGACGGAAAGTAGCCATACTTGTTGTTCTCTCCGAACTTAGTAGAACCGTCGGCACGCATGGTGGCAGTAAGCAGGTATTTTTCTGCAATGTTCAGGTTCGCACGACCGAAGTAAGACTGCAGCTCGTTGGTCGGGTCTTTGTAGGAGCTGATGCGAACCTGGTCGGTGCGTGCATTTTGTAAGATGTCGGTGCCTTTCAGGTCGAAGGAGGTAAAGCCCCGGGCGGTGATGTCGAAGGTGTTGCTTTTGTAGGTCTGGTACTCGTAGCCGCCCAGCACGTCGAGGTTGATGTTGTCGCTTAGCTTGCTGTTGTAGTTCAGGGTGTGTGTCAAGGTGCTGCTGGTCAGGGTGGCGTTGTTCACCACGGCCAGGCCGATGTCGGTGATCGTGGACAGGAACAGGTTGCCCGACACATCCACAATGCGGTTGCCTTTGGACTGGTTGATGCCCAGGCTGGCGCGGTAGTCGAGTCCCTTCACGATGTTGAAAGTGGCAGCCGCACTACCCAGCACGTTCGTCACGTTCGCCACATCGTTGTAATACTCCAGCAGCGCCACCGGGTTAGTAGGCAGACCAGCTACGCTGGTGCCGTAGGTGCGCTGCACAAATTTGCCATCAGCATCGCGGAAAGGAACCGTTGGGTTCCATTCGATGGCGTTGCCGATAAGGCTGCCGTTTACGTTGGAGTTTTCGGCAATAGGCGCCCCGTTCTCAACAGTGTTCGCTACAACTAAATTCAGGTCTACTTTCAGGCGGTCCTCCGGCAGGAACTTGTAAGTACCGGAGTAGTTACCAGTGTATTTCTTCAGACCGGATTCCTTGATGATGCCTTCCTGGTCGTGGTAGCCGAGCGAGATGCGGTAGCTGCTTCTGTCGTTGCCGCCGCTCAGCGAGGCATTTACCATCTGGGTATGAGCAGTGCGCATGATGGCATCAAAGGCATCGACTGACTGACCACCATCACGGTTTTCAATCTGGCGGTGCGCCAGTGCCTGGCGGAAGGTGTTGCCGTCCATGATATCAGGCTTGCGCGTTAGGGTGCTGATGCCGGTTGACATATCCAGGCTCACGGTAGGCGCTCCCTGGCTGCCTTTTTTGGTGGTGATGATGACCACGCCGTTAGCGCCACGGGCACCATAAATAGCGGTAGCAGAAGCATCTTTGAGCACGTCGATGGTAGCGATGTCGTTCGGGTTGAGGAAGTTCAGCGGGTTGGAGCCGGCCGTGCCACCCAGTTCACCGGCTGTGGCGCTTGGTTTGGTATTGCGACCATCCAGCGGTACCCCATCCACCACAAACAGCGGCTGGTTACCGGACCTTACCGATGAGGTACCCCGGATGCGGAACGTAACTTCACCGCCCGGTGCACCGCTGTTGTTCACGATGTTCACCCCGGCAATCTTGCCTTGAATCAGCTGCTCCGGCGCTGCATTGATACCGGTGTTAAAATCTTTGGCACCCACACGCGCAACAGAACCGGTCACATCTTTTACCTTGGCTGTACCATAGCCCACCACGACTACTTCTTCGAGGGCTTGAGCATCCGTCTTCAGCGAAACGTTGATTGCGGAGCGCCTGTTCACAGGTATTTCCTGGTTCTGGTACCCCACATACGACACAAGCAGCACCGCATTCCCGTCAGTGACAGAAAGTCTGAAGCTTCCATCTGTATCCGTTATTGTCCCGTTAGAAGTTCCTTTCTGCAACACGGTTACACCCGGCATGCCTACGCCTTTGTCGTCCGTAATTTTGCCCCGCACCTCCAGGGCCTGGGCCAGCGCAGTTGTTATGGTCAGTAATAGAAACGGAAGCACCAGCAGGTACTTCAGTTCTTTTGATAAAAGTTGTTTCATACGTGTGTGTTTAAGTTGTTAAGTGGGTAAGGGTGTATTCTCGTCAGGTAGCGGCTCTTGTAGGAAGAGCAGTGGTTTTGGTGGCTGGTGCAGTAAGCATTTACTTTTCCAAATCCCCCTTGGCGAAGGGAGCAGGGGGATTGGTGACTACTGCTGAAAAAATTATCTTTGTGTTCCCGCCTTCTGGTATAGTGACTTTTTAGCTATTCTACTCCTGTTGTGGTCAATCCCCCTTACCCCCTTCGCCAAGGGGGATTTTTAGTTTCGCTGTTTATTGCAAGATTAGAAATGCTGTCGTTTGCCTTTGCTTTCTATAAAATTGCGCAAGGGCAGGCAGAGGATTTACACCTGGGAACAAATCATTTCCTTCAGCCCGTGCATCATCCCCCTCACCCCTCCCGAATCAAGTCCGGGACCTACGGCTTCAAAGGGGACTTTTTCTCCGTCATTACATTTAAGTTCAGACACCATACGCACCAGCATAAAGGCAACAGGAATCCTGAACTGCCTTTGGGAGGCAGTCAGACACTGGCGTCAGGAATTGACTTACAGAGAGAGATGGTGCAGGCAAAATTACCTGCACCTAATGTTATGTTGGCAAATATCAGCAGCCGTTTACCAGCAACCTTTCGTCGAGGAACTTCTTCGCGCGTGGCACATCCTCTTCTTCCAGGTGTTCGATGATGATGGGAATATTCGGATAATGCTTGCTCAGGCGCTGCAGGTACAGGTCGTAGTTGAGGGAACCTAAGCCTGGGGCGGGAAGCTCAATCATGCCTACGCCGCGGAGGGTATGCGCTTCGCTGGCGTCAATGTCGGCCATTTTCACGCCCTGGGCTGCGCCGGCACGTTTCACGTCTTTGGCGTGTGAAATTTTGATTTTATCCGACAGCGCATTGAAGATGAAGTTCAGCGTCTCGTCCATCTTGTCGATGTTGTGCTCTTCGAAGTAATTGGTGGGGTCCATGAGCAGGCCGAGGTGCGGGTCGTCAATATCGGCGAACAGGCGCAGGGTTTCTTCTACGGAGCCTATCACGTTGTTCACATAGGTTTCGGCCAGAAAGGTAACGCCGTGGTCGCGTGAGAAGTTGACGATGTCCTGGATAACGGCACGGCATTCTTCGTAGCCTTCTTCGGTTTTGTTTTTCGGATGGTGTACCCAGTCGCTGTCGGAGTCGAAGGTGCCGGTTTCGCTGATAACGTAGGGCGAGCCCAGTTCATTGGCAAAGCGAATCAGCTGCTTGAGGTGCTTAATGTTAGCCTCCCGCTTGGCCGGGTTCGGATGCACCAGGTTGGTGTAGCCCGAGATGCAGGAAATAGGCAGGTTATGGCGGCGAAAGGTGTCGCGAATCTTTTTACATTTTTCAGAGGTGATGGCGTCCGTGGACAAATCCATGTCTTTGAACGTCGCATCGAGCTGCACAGTGTTGAAGCCCAGGTCACGGATTTTTTTCGCCGTTTCTTCTAAGGTATAAGGGAAATAACCTGTAAATATGCCGACTTGTATCATAGCTAAAAGTATTATTTAAAGGGTTATCGTTAGTTTTTTATTTTGTATCGGATTGCAAATCCGACGACTCTGTTAAGACGGGATTATAAATCCCGTCAAGCTGTCATTTTCTTTTCGCTGGTGCGAGCTTGTAGCTCGTACTCTGTGGAGGTACGAGCTACAAGCTCGCACCAGCGTAAGTAATGGCTGCTCACGACTTGAGTATCTCCTCAATAGGCACTGCCCGGTGTTCTTTATACGACACATGGCAGGCCTCCACGAGCGCCATGGTTTTAAGATTGTCCTCCCCGTTTAGCTCCGGTGTCGTGTCTTCCTCAATAGCACACAGCAGCTGCGCCATCGGACCGACAAAAGCGTCCGGGAACCAGACTTCCTTCCAGCGGGGCTTGAACCAGCGTTCTCCCTCCTGGATGGTGGTATAGTCGATAGTGCTTGGTGTGGGAAGCGGGTAGAAAGGCCAGCCGATGGTTCCCTTGGCCGTGCCTTCGGTTCCTTCTACACGCCACTTAATGTAAATATCACTGGCGGCGCCTTCGCGGCTTGGGCCGGTCCAGACGTCGTCCCAGGAGGAGGCGCGCAGGCCGTTGTCGTACTCCAGGATGTAGAGCGCTACCCCGTCTTCGTGCCGGAAGTCTTTTCCGTTACGGGGATCTTCGGTTACGCTGCAAAACACTCTTGTCGGGTCGCCGAAGAGGAAGCGGAAGGCGTCGAGGTGGTGGATACTCATGGTGCGCAGGGTGGCCCAGCCCAGGTCTTTCTGCCAGGGCTGCCAGTGCGGTATAGCACGCATGTCTATCGAGGCAAAAACCGGCCTTCCCAGCACCTCCTGGTCCAGCAGCGATTTACAGGCCCGGATAGACTGGTCGTAGCGCATGTTCTGGTTCACGCTCAGTTTTATGCCAGCCTCTGCACATAGCCGCACAAGCTCTTTGGCTTCGGTGTAGTTTACCGCCATCGGCTTCTGCACCAGGATGCCTTTAATGTGGTCGGCATGCTTCACGGCCTCACGCACGATTTCCAGCTGCACATTGGGTGGCACGGCAATATCCAGCACCTCGATAGCAGGGTCTTTCAGAAGTTCCTGGTACGTATCGTACACGTTATTAATGCCATGTCGGCCTGCAACCGCCTGGCTGTTTTCGCGCTGGCGGGAGGCAATAGCCACCGGGTTGAATCCTGCCTGCCGGTAGGCCACCAGGTGGCAGTCGGCCATGATAAAGCCTGACCCGATACAGCCTATATTCCAATCCAGCTTCTGCGGTAATCGCGGCTTGTAATCTAATTGTATGTCAACTGATGTATCCATTGTTATAAGCTCTATTTCAGGTCCTACTTTACTTTTAGGGTAATTTCGTCATCCTTGTTCAGGAAGTCTGTTTTATCCGACAACCCAACCGGCTCCGATGCCAGCACCGCCTCGTCGGGCACCACGCTAACCGGCGTGATGCAGGATTTATTTTTCTCGCGGAAAGGCACGTTGTAGCTGAGGTTGTAGGCCGAAATGAGCGACCAGCGGGGTTTGTCCGACAGGTTGGCTTCAGAC
The DNA here is from genome assembly GCF_003347595.2 of Botryobacter ruber. Lineage (GTDB taxonomy): Bacteria > Bacteroidota > Bacteroidia > Cytophagales > Hymenobacteraceae > Pontibacter > Pontibacter ruber_A. The sequence continues at coordinate 16,111 of NZ_QCZK02000030.1, forward strand.
ATGTGCAGCAGGTTGGGGTGGAAAAACAGCACATCGCCCGGCTCCAGCTCCACATACACACGCTCGCAGTGCTTCATGGCTTCTTCCACGAACGGCATGTCGGCGCCCTGCTGCTCGCCGGCAAACAAGTGCTCAAAGCGGCCCATCTTGTGCGAGCCCTTCAGCACCTGCAGGCATCCGTTCAGTTTGGTGGCCTCGGTAAGCGCCAGCATCACGCTAATCATGGCATCCGGATACAGGAAACCGTTCTTGTACCAGTAGCCGTAGTCCTGGTGCCACTCCCAGGCCCCTCCTACCTGCGGCTCTTTCTGCATGAGCTTGGAATGGAAATGGCATACTTCGCCTTCGCCCAGCAGGGCCTGCACACTGCCTACCATTTTTTCGCTGCGGGTGAGCAGGCCAAAGGTATCGTCGCCGGGGGTAAACCAGAGGGTAAGTTTGGTATGCTTGCCGCTTTGGTCTTTAAAGTCCCAGGCATGGCTGCGCAACTGGTCGTCGCCGGTAGCTAAGCCATAGAGCAGCGCTACCTCTTCGGCATTCACAAAGTTCTTCACAATCAGGTAGCCATCCCGGTCATATTGCTCCTTTTGAGCGGGTGTAAGTCTTGTTGCAGTCATTCGTTCTGTCAGTTTGGTTTTCATTTATAATAGAAGCAGGTAAGAACAAAATTGATAACTATCATTAGTTAGTCAAAGCTAAATCATTGCAACTGCATACGCCACCAGTATTCTATCAAAAAAATAAAGTTTTTTAACATAATAGACTGATTACAAATTATCTTTAGTTAAATTTCTATAAGTTTAGACATTTAACTTTCGGATTGAATGAAGGCACACGTTCAAAAGCTTCCGTTGTCGGAGTATTCTTCTTTTGTGGCCGACAAATTTATTACGCCTTATTTTGAAACGCCGTGGCATTACCACAGCGAATATGAGCTGGTGCTTATTCTTATCGGGAAGGGCAAGCGGTTTGTAGGCAATCATGTGTCGGATTATAACGAAGGCAACCTCACCTTCCTGGGCCCGGACCTGCCTCACCTGTTCCGGAAAGAGGATGAGCAGGCACAGGGGGGCGCACTGGTGATACATTTCGACGAGCATTTTCTCGGAAGCAGCTTTAGACTAATACCGGAAATGCAGAAGATAAACCTGCTGTTTCAGCGGTCGCGCATGGGCATGCATTTAACCGGAACGTGCCGAAAGGTGATTGCTGAGAAGATGCACGAAATGCTGGAGCTGCAGGGAATGGAGCGGCTGGTATGCCTGCTTTCGGTGCTGAACATCCTGGCGGATACGGATGAATATGAGCTGTTGTCGAGTCCCGACATCACCGGCCAGAATACCAAAGACAACGACCGGCTGAACAAGGTGTTCGATTATGTGATGACGCATTTCAAAGAGGAGATACAGCTGGAAGAGGTGGCGGAGGTAGCCAACATGAGCTACTCCGGTTTCTGCCGCTACTTTAAAAACCGGACCAAGAAAAACTTTTCGCACTTTGTAAATGAAATCCGCATCGGCTATGCCTGTAAGCTGCTCATGGAAAGCGAGGCCAGCGTGAGCAACGTCTGCTTCGAAAGCGGCTTCAACAACCTGACCAACTTCAACGACCAGTTTAAAAAAGTTGTCAAGTGCACGCCGTACCAGTTTAAGCTGCAAAGCAAGGCATAAATAGTTTGCTGCAGCTGCCACCATTGCCTCTGCTGCTTGATTTTACAATTGTGAAATACGGCTGCAGGAGAAAGTCCCCCTTTGAAGGGGGTAAGGGGGATGACGCACGGGCTGAAGATTAATAAGCTGATTTATCCGCAGGTGTAATCATCCCCCTACCCCCTTCAAAGGGGGACAAAAAACAGCTGCAGTAAATCAATTTCATACCACACCACCTATTCACCACAAACCTAAACCTATGAACCTGAAATTCTTTTGCCCCCGCTGGGGAAGCGAGAACCTGAGCTGGAATGATTTCTTACAGAAAATAAAAGAAGCCGGCTTTTCCGGCGTTGAATACGCCATTTCCAACAGCACTACCCACGAGGAGCTGAACCAAGTCTGGGAGTTGGCCGAGCAATTAAAGCTTGAGGTTATACCACAGCACTACGAAACCGCTGACCCTGATTTCTCCAGGCACCACGACACCCTCGCCGCCTGGTTTGAAAAAGTAAGCCCCTACCAAGCTCCTAAAATTGATTGCCAGACGGGCAGGGACTTTTTTTCATTTGAGCAGAACAAACAGCTGATTGAACTCGCTGCAGCACACACCCGCAACACCAGTGTAAAAGTCTACCACGAAACGCACCGCAGCAAATTTGCCTTCGCTGCACACGTTACCAAAGAGTACCTGACCAGGATTCCGGAACTGGAAATTACGCTCGATGCCTCGCACTGGGTAAATGTAGCGGAGACTTACCTCGACGAGCAGCACGAGGCAATGGAACTGGCCATCTCCCGTACCGGCCACATCCATGCCCGCGTGGGCTACCCGGAAGGACCGCAAGTGCCGGACCCGCGGGTACCCGAATGGCAGGAGGCTGTGGAGAAGCACCTGGCCTGGTGGGATAAAGTAGCTGACAAGTTCAAGGCTGCCGGTACTGACTTCACCATCACCCCTGAATTTGGCCCGTTCCCGTACATGGTACCGCTGCCCTTCACGCGACAGCCTATCACGGACCAGTGGGAGGTGAATGTGTATATGATGCAGCTGTTGCGCGACAGGTATCAGAACTGGTAGTTCAGAAACAGGAAGGCCTCCGGAGCATTTGGTTCCGGAGGCCTTCTTTTTTAAACAACTGCTTCAAGTTTTCAACTTGGAGCTTTTTATTATGCCAGTTTTCAACTGGCGGGGCTGTGAATGCCGGTAAAGTTAGGCACGAAAGCTGAAAGCTTTCCCAACAACAGCTCCAAGTTGAAAACTTGAAGCAGGATTTTTTTAAGCTTAATGCCCGCCGGTACTTACCTGCTCCATCTCCGCCTGTCCTTTTACCGTGCCGTAGGTCATGATAAGGAAAGAGGTACAAAGAATTACCAGTGCAGCAATCAAGAGGATGTATGTTTTGCGGGAGACGTTTTTCCATTCCTTCATCGCCACCCCCACAATAAAGCTGAAGAAGATGAGCATCGACATGTGGATAACCCAGCTCGCAAACTGGAAGTTGCCCATGCGCACGTGCCCGATACCGTAGAAGAAGAACTGGAAGCACCATAGCACACCGGCAAATGCCGACCACATAAAGTTTTTCATCACGGCAAACTTGCCCAGGCCACCTCTGAACGACATTTCTTTCAGGTTTCCCTGCTTTACCGCCAGCACCATAAACCAAATCAGGTTCACCATAAAGCAACCTGCTGTAGACACAATGAGTTTGGCGTTTCCTTCAAAATGGCCTGCGCCGTTGGCTGCCGCCATGTCGGCAATGGGTTGGCCTATTTCAAGTGAGATGTTGAATACGGCGGAGAGGAATCCACCTACGATGGTCAGGATTAAGCCTTTGCGCATGTTAAAGTGCTGCGCCTGCCCTATCTCCCGCTCTTTCTTAAAGCCGGCCCAGCCACACATCGCCACACCCAGCATCGAAATGCCCATGGCTGTGAGGATGATATCGCCGCCGGGGCGGGCGAAATATTCCATCACCTCTCCCTTCATAATCAGGGGTGTCATGGTACCGATGATGGCCGACAAGCCGATGGAAATGGTGTAGGTAAGCGAGTAGCCGATGTGGCGGGTGGCATAGCCAAACGACATGCCGCCAAAGCCATAGCAGGCGCCCAGTAGAAATGCCGACAGCACCACCTCACCCGGCGCATTGGCCAGTATGCTGAAAAAGCCAGGCACCGTCAGGTAACCCAATACCGTAGGCACGATAATCCAGGCAAACAGCGCCTGCACCAGCCAGAAAGAGGTCCAGGACCAGGCCTTTGTTTTGTGGTAAGGCAGGTAACAGGTAGAGGCCGAAATGCCACCCACAGCATGCAGGGCGGTTCCTTCAATAGGATTAGGTACTATCATGGGTAAAAGGTATTACAGTTGACGGGTTAGGGTACTCAGGGCGGTGTATTTACTATCTCACTAACGTTTGTTAAATCTTAAACTACACTTTAGCCGGATTAATTCCATCTAAAGTGCAGTAAAAACGTAGCTGCTGCTACATTTATTGTTGTTTGCGTTTGGCAAGCAGGATGTGGTCGCACACCATCACGATTTCGCCGCGCTGGTTATAGGTTTCCACGTGCTCCACTACCTTGCCGAACTCCGGTCGCTTGTCTTCAGCTTTCTCGGAAATGGTTACTTTGGTGTGGATGGTGTCGCCGATGTGAACCGGTTTGATAAAACGCAGCCTGTCGTAGCCTTTCGAGAATGCTTCGGGGTTAATTTCGGAAGCTGTCTGGCCGATGGATACGCTGAAGATAAGGGTGCCGTGGGCGATACGCTCTTTAAAAGGCTGCTGCTTGCACCACTCCGCATCCATGTGGTGCGGGAAAAAATCGCCTGTCTGGCCGGCGTGCAGCACAAAATCGGTTTCGGTAATGGTTCTTCCTAAGGTTTCTCGTGTTGCTCCTAATTCGTAATCTTCGTAAAACTGCGACCTGATATGCATAAATCGTTATTAATTGAATAAATTCTTGTTAATGGGTACTCCCCCGTTGTCGCTCGACTTGTAAGCGCTCTCCACCACAATCATGGTTTTAATCACATCTTCGATGCTGGTTGGCATGACGTCGGTTTCGCCGTTGGCATAGCGCATCACGCTCGACATGGTGCCGATAAAGGCATCAGGAAACCAGCTGCCTTCGAGTTCCTGGGTCTTCCACTCCGGCTCCTTGCCTTCTTCCAGGATGCAGTATTCAAACTTGTCCGGCACACCTTTCGGGTAGTCGAGCAGGAGGCCCATTTTGGCTTTGATGGCGCCTTTGGTACCTTCCCACTTGATGAAGCTCTCCTGGTTGTGCGGCCCGAAGTTGTGGTCGTGGTTTGTATTAATAACAGCGTGCATGCTGTCGTTGTAATCGAAAATAATAGTCGTGCGCGACGAAGACAGGTTCTTGTAAGGGTTGCGCAGCGTTTTGGCCATCACGCTCTTCGGGTCGCCGAGGAAGGACCGTACCATGTCGATGTAATGGATGCTGTGGTACTGAATCTCGAGGCGCTCGTGCACGATAACGTGCGGGAAAATTTCCCAGGGCGTATACGTTGTCAGGCGAACTTCCAAATCGTACAGCTCGCCAATGGCACCGGAATCAATTAAGTAGCGGGCGGCGCTCACGTAAGGGGCAAAGCGCAGCTGGCAGTTAATAGCGGCTTTCAGGCCTTTGCTTTTGCAGACGTCGTAAATCTCTTTTGTCTGCGCAAAGTAATCGCCCATCGGCTTCTGTATCAGCACCGGCGCCCCGTCGGGCAGCTGCTTGAGGACCTCAACAAACTGGTTGGGCATGAGCGTAAGGTCGTAGACGGCATTTACCGGAGCTGCCTCCACAGCCTCTGCTACGGTTTTGAACACATGCGGTATCTGGTACTCCTCGGCCAGTTTCTCAGCCTTCTCGATGGTACGGTTGGTGATGCCGAAAACTTCGAAACCTGCTTTTTTATAAGCAGGCAGATGCGCGTCACGCACAATGCCGCCGGCTCCAATAATGATGATGGGCAGCGGATTCTGTGGAAGTATCGGTTTGTAGGGTATTTCCATGTTTACCTGAAAATTTCGTTTATCTCCTGCTGCCCTTCTTTGAGAATGTCGGCAACAGGCTCGTCTGTATTAATTGCCTTCAGCACCACCTTGTCAATCACCTCTGCTGTTCTGGCCCACAGTTCGTGGCGGGGCAGGGTTTTGGAGTTCCGGTGCAGCTGCTCTAACTTATGATAGTACGGCACCACGGTGTTAACTTCGGCATCGTGCCAGGTAGAAATCCGGCAGCCAATGCCCCCCTCCAGCGTCAGTTGCTTGTCGTTGCGCCTGTTGGTGGCAAACTTAATAAAATCGTAGGCAATTTCCTTGTGGCGGCTGCCGCTTCCGATGGTGTACATCCAGTACACGTTCAGCGACGTGCCCAGCCCGTTCGGGCCATGCGGGATGTCGGCGATGTCTACTTTTCCTTTTACTTTTGAGCCGGGGTCTACTTCGCACACCGAGGCAAATCCGAACCAGTTTACCATCATGGCTACCTCGCCGTTGGCAAAGGCTTGTCCGGCTCTTACCGATTCGAAGTCGGCGCAGTTGGGGTGCACCACTGATTTATCGTGCAGCACCTCGCGGTAAAACTCCAGCCCCTCGCGGGCAGCAGCAGAGTCTATGGTGACACGTGCAGCAGTATCCGTCAGCTCCCCTCCCCTCGTCCAGAGTTGCAGGCAGAAGTCGAACACCGTGTTGTGGCCGTCGGGATAGGCGGCGAAGAGGGTGCCGTAAAGGTTTTGCTCCGGCCTTTGGAAAAAGCGGGCAACGGTTACGAAGTCGTCCCAGGTTTTGGGGGGAGCGAGTTTTTTGCCGTGCTGTTTGTAGAAGTTTTCCTGCTCCTGCGGGTCCTCGAACAGGTCTTTGCGGTAAATGAGGCATTCGGGTCCGTCGTGGAAAGGCAGGCCTACCACCTGGTTTCCGAATTGCTGCATCTCCAGCAACGCAGACGACCACCCCTGCGGGTAGTCGTCTGGCTGGTTATTTTCTATAAATGGCGTTAAATCTTCAATGGCACCGGAGGCATGCGCTTCGGCAATCCAGTCGGTGTTGAGGTGGGCGATGTCCCAGGAGCCATTTTTCAGGCCTTCCTTTACCAGGGTTTCGTCGTGCAGCTGGTGTAGCTCCATCGGGATAGCTTCGAGCTGCAGCGTGCAATTAGTTTCTTTACAGTAGGCCTCCCAGGTTTTGGCCAGGGCCGCCTCAAAAGGGCCGAACTTTCTTACTGCAAACTTCAGGACATCGTTTTTTTCGGGCATATATTACCTTCCTGTGTGTTTTACAAGCATTTCTTCGATAATAGCGGCGGTATGCTCGCCCAGCTTCGGAGCGCCTTTGTCTGACACCAGAATTTCGCCGTCAATCTTTATCGGGCAGCGGGTGGTGCGGTAGCTGTAGCCGTCGCCCATGTGCACTTCCTGTATCATCTCGAGCACTTTAAAGCCTTCGTGGTCCATGAGGCGGTCCCAGGTCATCACGTCGGCACACCAGATATCGGCAGGCTCCAGCACGGCCAGCCACTGCTCGGTGGTACCGGTCTGCAGATGCTGTGCTAAGATAGCTTTTATTTCGTCACGTTTGTCAAACCAGGAAGCAACTTCTTTATAGTGTAGCAACTCCGGACACTGCAGCAGTTCGCCCAGTTGCGGAATAGACCCCATGGCAATCGCCAGGAAGCCGTTGCTCGTCTGGTAGATGCCGTAGGGCGCCCCCAGGTAAGCGTGTGCGTTATTCTTCAGCGACCTTACCGTCGGCTGGCCGCCGTCGCGGTAGTAAGTGGTAATGGCCTCGAACTGGAAATCGACAACAGATTCCAGCATGCTTACCTGTACCAGGCCGCCTTCGCCGGTAATGCCGCGGCGCACGAGGCAGGCCATCAGGCCCTGCGCCAGGTGGGCGCCTGTTAAGATATCCACTACGGCAATGCCCATGGGTACCGGTCCTTTATCGCCGTTGCCGCTCAGCCAGGTTAAGCCCGAGAGCGACTGTACCAGCAGGTCCTGTCCCGGCTTGTTTTTCCAGGGGCCTTCGTCGCCGTAGCCGGTAATTTCGCCGTACACCACCTCCGGGTTCACGCGCTTCACCGACTCAAAATCAAAGCCCAGACGTTCCATCACACCCGGACGAAAGTTGTGCATCACTACGTCGGCCTGCTTTACCAGCTCCCAGATTTCGGTGCGGTCTTCTTTTTTCTTCAGGTCGGCTACAAAGCTTTCTTTGTTGCGGTTGATGGCATGGAAAATAGAGGAGTCGCCGTTCATTATCACATTCGACACGTACAGCTGCCTGCAAATATCCCCTGTGTCCGGCTTTTCAATTTTGATTACCCTTGCGCCTAAATCAGCCAGGCGCAGACTAGCCGAGGGGCCGGAAAGAAACTGGCTGAAATCAACTACTAAGATGTCTTCTAAAGGTTTTATCATTCGCTTACCCTGCTACGGGCCTCCATGCTGCTAAAAAGTTTCCTGGTGCGTTTGCTGTTTTTACACATTCAGCAAAGTATAGTATCGGGCTGCCTCTGTACTAATTAATGTTTGTTAAACAGCCTTTGTGTTTCCCACACCAGGAGAAACACCTTTTAAAATTTTTTTATACAAGTTCAAATGCTTTGTTAATCTCCTGGGTGTGCTGCCCTGGCTTGGGAGCAGATTTAGGGGAGAACAACTTTTGCCTATCGATGCGGATAGGGCAACGCGTGGTCCTGATGCGGTCGCCATCGGCTGATACCGTTTCCTGCTCCATCTGCAGTACTTTGTAGCCTTCGTGGTTCAGGAACTCCTCGTAGTTCTGCACATCTGCACACCAGATATCGGCAGGCTCCAGCACAGCCAGCCACTCGGCGGTAGTGCGCTCCTTCAGGAAAGCGCCCAGTTTTGCCATTATCTCATCGCGGTACACAAACCAGGAATCGCTGCCTTTGTAGGCCAGCAGTTCGTAGCAGCCCAGCTTTTCGCCCAGCACATCCACATCCTCCATCGCCATGGCAATGTAACGGTCTTTTGTTTTGTAGATACCGTAAGGAGCGCTCAGGTAGGCATTGCCATTCCCCTGCTTTGCCCGCTCCGGCTGTTTGCCACCGTCGTTGAGGTAGGTCGTCAGCAGCTCGAACTGGAAATCGAGGATAGACTCCAGCAGGCTTACTTCTACCAGGGCACCTTGTTTGGTTTTGCCCCTGCGGATAAGGGCCGCCAGGATACCTTGTGCAAAGTGGGCACCGCACATCATATCGGCTACCGCCAGACCAAACGGTGTTGGCAAATCGTTTTTATCGCCGCTCAAATGCGTTAAACCTGACAGGGACTGCACGAGCAAATCCTGCCCCGGTTTTTTGGCCCAGGGGCCTTTGTTACCGTAGCCGGTTACCACGCCGTAAATGAGGCGCGGGTTTATTTTGCTTACCGTAGCGTAGTCGAGGCCAATCTTTTCCATCACACCCGGACGGAAATTGTGGGTCATGACGTCGGCTTTGGCAATCAGTTTTTTTATGCGTTCCAGGTCTTCGGGCGACTTGAGGTCGGCCGCGTAAGACTCTTTGTTTCGGTTGATGGTATGAAATACAATGCTATCGTCGCCGGAAAAAAGGTTTTTAATGGCAATCTGACGGCCACTCTCTCCTTTTCCGGGTCGTTCTATTTTAATCACCCTCGCCCCCAGGTCCGCCAATCGCAGACCTGCTGAAGGTCCCGCCATAAACTGGCTGAACTCCAGCACTACCAGATTCTCCAGTGGCTTCATTTTCTCGATTCGTTATACAAAATATTAAGTTCGTTCAGCACCTTTTCCTCACTACCGCCGTGCATCATGTAGTTCCGGATGGGGTTGCCGCCATGGTCCTGGAAGTGCATGTAGCCGTTGTACCGTGGCCGCAGGAAAGCCCTGTCGAGCGTAGGCAGCGTGGACTGCAGCACATCAGCAGCATAGCTGTTGTTGAAAGTGTCGGTCCAGGCCGCACGATGGCCCGGTTGCCCGCCGGTGGCAAAATAAAGGGTACGCTGGCACTCCGCAGAGGCCACGAATTCGGCGTATTTAACGGCAATATCTACATGCTGGCAGGTCCTGGAAATAGCTAGCCCTGTGCCGCCAATGGTACTGCGCAGCTTACCAGTGCTCCCGAAAGAAACGATGTCGTGGAACTGCAGCAGGTTCTGGGCATAGCCCGGGCGGGAGTAGTTGGTATAGCCATAGGCAAAGGGGCAGTACACGTACTTGTCGGTGCGCGACATGGCCTCGTACACTTTTATCGGGTTCATGTCGAAACAGGCCGGGTCTACGAGCTGCGCCAGTTGTCGCATGGTCTGCAGCGCCTTCACCCCCACTTCCGGCGACACTACCTCCGACTCCGACAGGAACGGCTCTTCGCCGTGCGCCAGGCAGAACATGTAGAAATTCATCAGGGTATCAATCGGAATAGCCGGGAAAATAACATGTCCATCCGATGCCAACGCCAGCACATCATCAAACGTCTGAGGCAGTTTCAGGCCGCGCTGCTCCAGCAGGTCGGGGCGGCAGGAGGCTACCGGTGTGGCCGCATCGATGGCGAGTGCCCACTGGTGACCGTCGTAGGTGTAGCTGCGGTGCGAGGCGCCAACAGAATTGGCGGCCTGGTCGGCCATAAATGCTTCCGGCAGGTACTCATCCAGCGGCACCAGCGTCTGATTTTTTGCGACAAAACCAGCCCAGGGGTGGTCGATAACAATCATATCGAAGTCGCTTGCCAGCTGGCCCAGCGGCTTATCAGCAAAATCCTGCAGCGAGCGTTTTACCCACTGTATATCTACTTCCGGATGTAATTCACCAAAACGTTGTGCTGTAGCCACCATGGGAACTAAGCCCCTGCTGTGGTCCCAGGTTATTCCTCTTAACTTGATTTTTCCGGAAGACATAATGCGTGTTAGTATTTTTGTTCAAATATAAATATAAAATTTATTTATGAAATAAACTAAAGTAAATTAATTTTTATCTTCACTGATAAATAAGATATTCCGGAACAACAGCAGTTTTACATTAAAAGTGCAATTCTGTATAAGGCTTTTTTACAGAATACCGGTAAGCTGCACATCTTTTTCGCGCTCTTTCGGATTCACTTTCAACTCTTTAACCTTTCCGTTCTCCAAAACGCCTTCTACGGTGGTGTTATAAGGGGCATGCAGCTTAAACTTCACATTCCATTCTTTGGGCCAGGCCGGGAACAGAAATATTTTTTTTCCGTCGGTCTGCAGCAGCATCTCCTGGAGGCCAATCATGCCGGAGCCGCCCCAGTTATGGTCAGGCACCCAGTCGTGGCCCGGTCCCCAGAAGGCGGGGAAGCGGCGGCCGCTGTCCTGCAGTTTTTTGATGGCCAGTTCTGCCGCTTCGTCGGTTAAGCCGAGGCGGGCCGTGAAGATATTGTCCTGGTGCCAGCTGGTGTGGTTGCGGTTTTTGATGGCAGTGGTGTCGTATTTCCAGGTGTTGATGGCGACATCCAGGTCGGGTTTGCCGATGCCGTAGATACCGTACGGGAACACCGGGTACAGCTGCGGTATTTCGGAGTTCTGTGCCCGCTCCCAGGTTTTGGCCGGCGCTATGGTTTTGTGGCCCTGCATCTCGCGGAACGGAATAGGCGGCACCCGCTTCAGCATCTCTTCCCATTTGGTGCGCTGTTCAGCAGAGGCGTAGGTATCGGGTAGTTCGAGCAAACGGGTAAGCACCGTGCGCAGACCGGCGATGGTAGAGCTGGCGTTGTTTGCCATCTTAAAGGTTTCGGCGGCCGTGCCCGGGTAGAGCACCAGGTGGCCATCCTGGTCGAGTTTTTTGGCGCCGCGCATGCCCGCCCGGTACTGGTAGTGCTCATCAAAAAAGACCAACGTGCTTTCGAGCAGCGGCAGGTACTTACTGATGTCTTTGCCGGTGTAGCGCTGCCAGTCCAGTATCATCAAACTGAAGTCGAGGGCAGTATCCCAGTGGTATTCGAGCCAGGCGTTGTACTCCACCCCCGGGTCGAAACCTTCGGGGCGTTTGGTGCCATACTCGGCATAGTTGGGCAGGCCAAAGTTTTCGATTTGTTCGGTAAACGAAGCACCTTTGTGGCCCCAGTAGTGCTGCGTGCGCAGTTCCGCATTCGGCAACAGGCGCAGGTAGAAGTTGAACTGTGGCGGCATCATATCGAAATCGCCGCTCTTGAGCATGGGCCAGTACACCAGGCGCTGGTTCTGGGCCGTAAAGGTACCGCCACCCCAGTTCCGGAAGTCAGGTGTGAAGGGGTATTTCTGGTCTACAAAAAACGGGTCGACGGTAAAGAGGCCGCCGTTGAATTTGGTCGGATAGGTGCCGTAGGCGTTGCAGCCCAGCATGTAGCGGAACAACTGGTAATTGCGCCCCACCTGCCAGGGAGCCGAAGCCGGATCTGGCTGGTCCGGATTGATAAAAATGTAGCTGCGTTGCCAGTAGTTTTTCCACCAGGCTTGGGTTTTACGTTGCGCCGTTTTTTCGGCTTTTTTGGCTTCTGAAATGATTTTCTGCAGGCCCTGCTGCCACTCCGCTACAGTGGCCGCATTGGCGATGTGCAGGTATACTTCCAGCTTTTGCTCTTTGCGGGGGGATTTGCTTTGCAGTTTCCAGGCTTTATAGGGGGTGTCTACGTACTCTCCCTGGCTTACTCCACCAGCCACCATTCCCTCTCCACGTAGCAGGCCACCAAAGGTGAGTTGGTGCAACGGATTGTAGAGCTGCTGCTTTACCGGCATGAGTTGCTGCTGCCGCACGGTCAGGTCGAAGATGGTGGAGTCCTGGTTGCGGTGGTAGAACAGTACGTCCTGCCCCTTAAAAGTAATCTCATCTTTGTAGCTGACGGTGGGCGTTTTTATCCATTTAAGCGAACCGGAAAATTTCTCGCCCTGCGCCAGCTCCCGGTCTTCGGTGCGCCAGTTTTCATAAAAGGCGGTTGTCTGCACCGGCTGGTTGCTTTTAACATCCACATGAATGACCGGGCGGAACACATCGACCCAGGCGTTTATGGTAGCCGTATGTTTGCCTTTGCTGCCGGTTACCTGCACATACCCCTCCCCCAGCTTCAGTTCCTGCTTAAAGGCTGTTCCCTCCTCAAAAGGGTTTGGCGACAGCTTTACCCGCACCCGACCAAACTTCGGAAAGATGTTATTCTCTTCGAAAGCGCCGCTCCGGGACATGTAAAAAAGCAGCTCCCCGTTCTCCACCCACACGTTCAGGCCGATATCGCCGCCCCCGCAGGGCATCGATTCGCTGGCGTTGTTGCTTTGCGTTGTCCAGACAACGTTGTACTGGTCCAGTTCAGCAGGTTGGGCTGAAGCGGGCAGTTTCGTACCAAAACTAAAGAGCAAAAGCAGGAGGCAGTATGGCTGCAGGAGTGTTTTCATTAGTAAACTTTCTGTTCAAAAATAAATTTACTGCTTTTTAGCAAATTTATCCGTGGATGTGCAATAAAAATAAATGCAGCGCACACTTCATAAAGCAAACGCTGCATAAACAGAACAAGGAAATCTGAAAAATAATCCCGATTATGATTTTTTAGTTGTGCAGCTTTGTTCCGGATGAGTTAGGTTTAAGGAATATGCTCCCGTATTTTTTTCAGGAATCGCAGAAGCAAATGAAAGTAATTTGTAAAGTGCTTGTGCAGGAGCAGTGGCTGTGGTGACTGCAGCAGCAGAACTTTGTAGCAAGAAATTTCCTTAAAATGCTACGACAAGCACGAGAAGTTAAACATCCGAGGTTACAGCCAACAGCATCTGTTCTGCTGAAGCTGCAACCTCAGATGTTTTTGCATTAATAAATCATCTTAATAATTCGGATTCGGTGTGAGCTTTGGATTGTTGTCGATCTCCGATGCGGGGAAAGGCAACTCATAATTCCGCTGCTCAAACACAAGTGGCGTACCGGCCGGCGTTCGTAAGGTCGGCAATTTGGTGTGCGCGATGTTCCAACGCTTCAGGTCATTGTAGCGCTGGCCTTCCAGTGCAAGTTCTATACGACGTTCGTGGCGGATGAAATCGCGCAACTTTTCCTTCGTGTTGTACTTCGCCTGATCAACAGGGAGCATGTTTACCCCTGGACGGTTCCTTACCTGGTTTAGGGCATCGTATACAGCAGCACTCGGGCCGTTTGCTTCGTTCATTGCTTCGGCATACATCAGCAGCACATCGGCATAGCGCAGGTGGATATAATCCTGGTCTGAAGAAGTGGCAGAAGCAGGGGTGATAGGTGCACGTGCCAGTTCAACATACTTCTCCATCAGGAATCCTGTTTTTGGATCGTAGCTATCCGTATAGGGCACTCCTGCAGCATTTTTCCAGACTTCGCCCGGAAGCTTAACGGTCATGTCCAGGCGCGGATCACGGTTGGCATACGGATTACCCGGATCATACAGTGGCGACTCTGATGGCATTTTTCCATCTGTCATCTCATACTCATCCACCAGATCCTTGTAAGGCTGCATCAACGACCACAAGCCTAATTCAATATCCATCCCCGCAGCTCCGGGACTGGTTCTATGCACATTGTTTGGTGCCAGGTACTGCGTGGAGAACATAATTTCTTTATTCACAGCCGCATTCGCCTGACCTGCTCTTGTAAACAAAGCCGCGTAGTTATTGGAAAGTCCAAATTTACCTGTTGTAATTATTTGCTGCAGGACAGGAACAGCTTCGTTCCATTTCTTCTGCGTAACGAGCACTCTGCCCAGCATGCCCTGTGCGCTTCCCTTTACGGCATGCCCGTTATACTTTTCGTCAGGCAGGTTATTGATGGCAAACTTCAGGTCTTCCTCGATAAATGCATACACATCTGCTTTAGGACTTTTTGCTATTTTAGCCTCCTCCAGCGTAGCCGGGAAGTTTTTGTATATGATCACGTCGCCAAAGCTCTGCACCAGGTCAAAATAGGCTAAGGCCCTGATAAATCTTACTTCTGCTTTATAAACATTTTTTTGGGCATCGCTCATAGGCGCCTTGTCTACGTTGTCCAGGAAGTAATTGCAACTGGCAATCGCCCTGTACGGGGTGCTGTACATGTTTATCATAGCGCCGCCAGTTGAGGGCGATATACTACCTATGGTCATGTTGTGCATACCACCTTGATTTCCGTTTCCCGGGTCTAAGTAAGCATTATCAGAGAGCCCATCCAGGTACACCCTTTCATAGCCCAGGAAGTTTTGCTGCAGGCGTGAATAAACACCGGCTAATGCCGTTTGCACATCGGCTTCAGAAGACCAGAAAACCTGAGTGGAGACACTGTTTAAAGGATTTTTGTCCAGGAAATCATCGTTGCAGGAAGTTCCGAATACCAGCAGGCAGGCTGATAAGCATAAGGATAATTTATAGTTCGTTCGCATTTGTTTTAAGCTTAAAATTTAACATTGGTACCAAAATTAAAGATACGAACCTGCGGATACTGCGAGAAGTTACCCGTCATGCTGGCTCTTTCTGGATCGCCGCCTTCGTAATCTGTCCAGGTAAGCAGGTTGTCACCTGAAAAGTACACACTCAGCTCTTTCATTTTCAGGCGGGATGTGATGGCGTTTGGTATAGTGTAAGAAAGCATCACATTTTTCATTCGCAGATACGAAGCATCCTTTAGGTAATAAGTAGAACCTGTATAACTTGATACCCCCGGATGGTTTCCGGCTATATAAAGGGCAGGCAACTCATTGGTTGGGTTCTCAGGGGTCCAGGCATTGCGCCATTTGGTAGTTGGGGCAGTTCCCTGCATAAACGGATCTACACCCCAGTTATTAACCCGTGCTTTCAGGCCCTGCACTCCCTGGAAGAAAGCAGTCAGTTGGAATCCTTTATAGCCAGCGTTAAACCCGAAGGAATAGGTATAATCCGGATAAGCACCACCAACCACAATGCGGTCGTCGCCATTCACTTTCCCGTCGCCATTCTGGTCTTTAATTTTCAGGTCTCCTGGTTGAGGATTCTTGTTTCCTTCGTACTCAGGCAACTTAGATTTCTTATTTTCATCGAAATCACTTTCCTGCATTATACCAATCCACTCGTACAAATAGTGAGCATCAAAAGCATAACCTACCTCCCTGATGGAACTTCCTTTAGAGGGTACCGGAATTTCCAGCACCTCGTTCTTAGCCGTTGAGATCAGGAAATTGGCACCGTACGACACTTCTCCTATTTTATTCTGGTGAGTAAGATCCAGTTCAATACCAGTACTTCTCATTTTACCGATATTTTGTGTCGGGCTGCTTAGGCCCAGGCTGTAAGGTACCGGCTGCCCCGCCAGAATATCGTAAGATGTTTTCCGGAACCAATCAAACGAAACGCCCAGCAAACCTCTGCTTAACGCGAAGTCTAAACCATAATCAACAATTCTGGTAGATTCCCACACAAGGCTTTTATCCCTAAGCTGGTTTACCACACCCCCCTGCTGTAAGGAGGTATTGCCAAATGGGTAAGCTGTATTGATTGAAATAATGTCCTGGTAAGCATATGTTCCAATGTTCTGGTTTCCCAGTGTACCATAAGAAGCTCTAAATTTCAGCAGGTCAACCCAATTTACGTTATCCTTAAAAAAGCTTTCATCCGATACCAGCCATCCGGCGGAAACAGAAGGAAAAAGTCCCCAACGGTAACCTGGCGAAACCCTGGACGTACCGTCATAACGGAGATTTGTTTCCAGCAGGTACTTGCCCTTATAGTTGTAATTCACGCGACCGAAATAAGAACGTAAGGCCCATTCTTCAGGTCCGGGAAGCCCAGGCAGACGCGGATGGGTAAAGAACAGCGACTGGTTTTCTGTAGTGTAGCCTGTAAGTTCATCCAGCACCGGAGCAACCGAATTAATCCGCCTTGCTCTCAAGGCCTGCTGCCTGTAGGAAATCTGCTCATAGCCTGCCAATGCATTCAGGTTATGGTCAGCGCCAAACTTTGTTTCGTAGGTTAGAGTGGAGAACAGTGTCGGCGTTATATCCTTTGCATACTGATCGGTGACACCTAACACATCCGGTCCATACGTAGCCATTTTATAGTCACCGGTTTCAGGATCTTTTTCCTGTAACAAATAAGCCTTGTAAGGCACCTGGTGCATTTTATAAAATTCATCTACATAGTTCACTGCCACTTTAGACGACCAGGTTAACCCTTTGAACGGCTTGATATCGATATACGCCTGCCCGTTCAGGTTGTACTCTTTACTGTTCTGGTTACCCATGGCGTAGTATTCCTGCGGATTACGGTTTCTACCTTCCGTCTGGTAAGCTCTTGATACAATTCTGCCACTGCCATCGGGCAGGAACGGCCCATAAAGCGGACCGGTTGCATAAATCGACAAGGCCATACCTTCACCTGTAAACGGTGGTTCCTTACGATCTTTGTAGGTGAGGTTCATGGTAGTTCCCACCGTTACATACTTACTTAAATCGGTGGCATAATTTAACAGGGCATTATACCTTTTAAAATTATAGCCTTTTATAAGCGCATCCTGGTCCAGGTATCCCAACGAGAGGTTATAGACACTGTTTTCTCCCCCACCCGACACGGATAAACTGTGGTTGGTAACGGTAGCAGGATTTATGTAATAGTCAATCGCATCGAAGTTAGGATACTGCGGATTTCCATTAGAATTTCTGTACTTTTCAATATCCGCCGGGTCGTATTTGAACGCAACGCCAGACCTTTCCGCTGCCTGATTATACATCTCCATATACTCAGCGGAGTTGGTTATCAGATCGGGCAGAGCGGTAGCTACGTGCCTGGCTACATTGGCCCGGTAACTAACTGTAGGCTGGCCTTTTTTGCCTTTTTTGGTTGTTACCAGGATAACGCCGTTCGCAGCCCTCGATCCATAAATAGAAGCAGAAGCTGCATCTTTCAACACCGAAACGCTTTCTATATCATCCGGTGAGAGGTTGTTAAAGGAACCGGCAACTCCGTCAATCAAAACCAGGGGAGCAGAACTACCACCAAACGTTCCACGACCGCGAATCAGGAAATTTGGATTGTCGCGCCCAGGTTCTCCTGAAGGCTGTGTTACCTGCAGGCCCGTCACCCGGCCTTGCAGCAGGTTGGCGGCGTTGGGCGCAGGTCTTTCTGTTAGTGTTTTGCCTGAAACAGAGGCCACTGAACCAGTCAGGTTAACTTTTCGCTGGGTACCGTAGCCAACTACAACCAACTCTTCCAGGGCTTTGGCATCGGGAGCCAGGGTAACATTTACAGTAGCCCGGTTATTTACCGGTATTTCCTGTGTTGTGTAACCCACAAAGGAGATCACCAGTGTGCCGTTCCCATCCGGAACAGCGAGCGAGAAGTCCCCGGCAATATCTGTAACAGTCCCGTTGGAGGTTCCTTTCAGCATAACCGTTACCCCAGGCAGTCCCTGTCCTTTTTCATCGAGAATTCTTCCTGACACACGCTGACTCTGCACAGCCGAAACGCCGGCAATGTTTGAGTCGCGCAGCCCCAGAGATGCCAATACTTTTTCCTGCTTATTTACGGCAAGATGTCCTGCAGACGCCAAATCCTGCCCTAAGCTCATTTGCCACGTTCCCAGCAACACGCATGGGAGCAGCAGTCTTTTTAATGGGTACACTGTTCTCATAGAATCCTTATTTATGAAACAAAAAATTTTAAAACCACAGCCCGGATGCACTACCTGCCAGTGCATTCGGGGAAAAATGCCTGTATCTTTCTTCTGACCAAATCAGTTTAAAGCCACTCAAGCAGCAAAACCACCTCTCAATAAAGACAATATTCTCCCTCCGCTATTTACATAGCTATCCTGTTCCTGTGCAGCGGCACAACCTACACCTCCCTTAAAAAATTATTGATTATTTAGCTGTAAATCTCAACTCCTTCAGATTCTTACTCTAACTAACGTTTGTTTCGGATGCATTTTAAAAAAAATGCTGCACCTCTTACAGCATTCCACCACTAAAGTATCAGTTATTCTTCTTTTCTATTGATATGCGCAGGAAGCAGCACTTGTGCTTCTTTCAATAGCCCTTTGTGTAATTCAAAAGTAAAAAAATAATTCATATGTAAAAATTTTTCAACTGATAATTATCAATTTTTTTTCTGGTTTAATACGTTCTTTTTCTCACCACTTTCCGGTATGTGTTTCAGGCTTCTCCATTCTGTGAGGAGCAGTTGGAAATAGCAGGACCTACAGTGGCTGTGGTGACTGCAGCAGCAGATTATTTCCTGGTAAAGCGACCGCCACCACTTGCGCAAAAGTGCTTTTCCTGGCGTCTACATCCTGCTGGCGCCTTTGGAACTTTGCTGCACCTGCCACCACAGCCTCTGCTCCTGCTCTTAAATAAAAAGAGGCATCCCTAGCTGGAATGCCTCTTTATTCTTACTATCTGTTTCAGCCAATAGGCTTTCTGTCTCACCATTTCTGCATTAGTAGCTTTTTATATGTTTGTCAATGGTTATTACGATAGCCAATTTAATGAACAGAGAAGGTTAATACCCATTATTACCAAACTCTTCCGTATTAGAGATAGCATCAAGAAAAGATTGGGGTATTGGTCTTTTTGTGTGTTTAGACTCGTCAAAGTTTACAGCCACAACCGGATTAGTCTGCTCAAAATAACTTTTGGTAAGTCTACCTGTTCTCTTCAAATCAATCCAACGCATGTGCTCGCCGGCAAGTTCTCTTGCCCTTTCCTTTAAAATGAAATCAATATCAATTTCCCCGGCAGAAACTATTTGCTCGGCTTCTCTTGAGGTGATTGCTGCTCTTTTCCTGATCACATTTACATATTCAGAAGCCTTAGCTTTATCATTGTTGTACAAGAGGGCAGCCTCTGCAGCAACCAGGTAAATGTCTCCTAAACGAATAATCGGAATATCTCCCAGCCAGTACTGGTTGCTTTGTACATAAAGCGGAGCAGAAAACTTTCTGAAAGCCGGATACACATTAATCAGGTTTGGCTCATTGGGATACTGAGACGGATCTTTATAAGCATTTGTTCCAGCTTCAAAAATATCGCTCGGGTCTACAACCAAATACGGCATTTTGCTTTTCTCCTCGGCAGGGATTGTCCAGTTTGGCGTAAAAACAGCCAATCCTGCATCGTTTGCCACATTTGTCTGTTCCTCCAGATTTAACTGGTAATAGTTAACATTTTGAGGAGCTTTCGCGATTGTATTCTTAATGGTGTAGCCAATTACCGAAGGATCTTTTTTATAGGTTGTTGCCATCGCTTCTGTAATCGTTTTATTGGTAGCAGCATAAAACTTATACGTAAATGTTTCTGCAAACCGGGTATCTGCCGGATTTTCAACAGGCGTGAAAACGCTTGTTAACAGGTATTTACTTGGTCTTAGCATGCGGCTATTGGCTCGCCCATACAATAAGCTTTTATCACCGGTTCCCCATTCGGCACCTCTACCACCTAAATCAGGTAAATAATACTGTCTTGTACGGCCTCTGTTCCACCACTCCGGATTTAACCCCTGAATATGGTCGTTAGCCTGAAGAAACAGAAATTCGGAGTTATTCTTATTATTTTGCCCATCCCAGAGTTTGGAGTAACCCGATTTCGTATTGTCACTTAGATACAGGGCCGTTTCATATTTAGCCTGGTTGTTGATCAATTCTTCGGCAGTTTCTAAAGCGAGCTTTGCATATTCCTGCACTTCTCCTAACCGGGTTCTTTGCAAATAAGCTTTTGCAAGCAAAGCATAGGCTGCCTTTTTGGAAGCTCTACCCCGTAAATCTTGTCTGATAGGCAAGTGCTCCGTCGCAAATTTCAGATCTGAAATAATGAGGTCGTAAAACTCTTTTTCCGAACTACGCTTCGGGCTGTTATCTACACCATCCACAATAGCTGATGTTTTCCTGAGTACAACTCCCCCAAAATTTTCTACGAGCATAAAGTTAGAGAAGGCTCTTAAGAAATAAGCCTCCGCCAGTTTTGCATTCAGAGCTTCCTGCGTATCATAACCTTCAACTTCCTTAGCATAATGAATGGCTGTGTTGCACAGGTTAATGGTGGAATAAGCAGTTCCCCATATTACCCGCAGGTTACCATCTGTTGTGGTTAGCCTGTTATCGTAAAGGGCATACCCGGCGCCATTGTTACCGGTATTTTCCCAAAGATCCGTTCCTGCTTCTGTGGGAGATACGTAATCTACCTTCCCGTGCAGGAAGTAAAGATCAGCATAGCAGGCATTTATCAGACCTTCAAAACCTGCTGCTTTCGTATAAGATTTTTCCGTGGAAACAGTTGTCAGGTTTTCTTCATCCAAACTGCAGGAGGTTAACATACTCGCAGAAACTACTGCAAGGGATAAAACGATGGACTTAAATGTCTTCATTATAATACTATTTATATCTACAGAGATAAATTAACACCAAAAACTACTTGCTTGTACAATGGGAAAGAATCAGCACCACCACTTTCCGGGTCCACATTCTTTAATAAATGGCTTCGGGTAAAGATGAGCGGGTTATATGCCGTCCCATAAATACGCATTCTGCTGATGCCGAACTTGCTTCCAAGTTCTGTCGGCAGCGAGTAACCTAATGTGATGTTTTTAATTTTCAGATAGGACCCATCTACCAGCGTGAGCGCCGATTCGAACTGTGTGTTAAACCCACCACCTGGTCTTGGGAAGTCATTTGTCGGGTTATCAGGCATCCAGTAATCATAGGTAGCCGGTTGCGCCACTCTGTTCCAGTATCCCAACACCTGGGCATTAACCATTTGTCCGTACCGGGCAGTCGTAAACACCGTCAGGTCAAAGTTTCTGTACTTAACCGTATTCTGGAAGCCAAAGAACCACTTGGGAACGCTGTTGCCTACAATCATTCTGTCTTTGGCTGAATAAGTATGCACGCCGCCATCGGACACGCCATCTGCATCGAACTGCTCTACTGTCTGCAGTTTAATGTCACCTGGCTTTGCACCGTATTTAGCGGCTTCATCCTCTTCGCCAAGCTGCCAGATACCCGTTTTTTTGTATCCATAGAAAACGCCTCGTGCAGGGTGACCAATAAACAGGTTCTCTGAAACCAGCTCAGCCACTGTTAACTTGCCCAGATCAATGTCAACTAATCTTTCCACTGCAGTGGTAAAGGTGAAAGAAGAGTTCCATTGGAAATTTGTCGTTTCTATATTCCTGGTTCCTACCGTAAACTCCCATCCTTTATTCTCGGAGGTAGCAATATTGGAGGTTTTCTTGTATGGCGTTTTAGAGTCGTATCCTCCCGAACTTGTCGGTAATCTTCTGTCCCACAAAATACCGGTTGTTCTGGTCTGGTAATATTCAGCGCTAAAATCAATTCTGTTTTTGAATACAGATAAATCCAGACCAAAGTTAGTGTTAGCAGAACGTTCCCAGGTAAGGTCCGGGTTTGTGATGTGCTCGGTTGGAGTATACACCGGCAGTGCCGCACCTCCGCCTAACGAGAGATTGGCTGTTTTCGTAGCGGTTCTTGTAAGGCTCACATAGGGGTCGATAGAGGCCAGACCAGAAATACCATAACCAGCTCTTAACTTCATGTTATCCAGCCAGGACTTGGTGCCTTGCATAAACCCTTCGTCGCTGATCCACCAGGCCACGGAAGCAGAAGGGAAAGAGGACCATTTATTGCCATCTGCCAGCTGAGACACACCGTCCCAACGGTTTGTCAGCTGGAACAAATATTTCCCTTTAAAGCTATAGTTAAACCTTCCTGCAAAAGACATTCTTTTGGTCTGGCTGTAGTCGTTGCTGCGATTGCTGATGTTCTGCACAGCAGCCATGTTGTAGAACAGGAAATCGTCGTAATCCAGCCCTGTACCGGCAATGGAGGCTCCTTCCCTTCTGCTGTCAGCCCACGAAGTAATCCCTGTTAATCCGATCTGATGGTCCTTCAAAAGGGTGGCGTTGTAGTTCAGGATATTCTCCCAGATATAGCTATAGTTAAAGCCTGTGCTATAAGCTGCTTCAGATGCTACTTTTCCTTCAGAAAGTAAGTTGTAAGAGTTCCTGTTTGCAAAGTTTCCTGCACGGCTACCAGACAGGTTCGTACCGAAGTTTGACCTAAAGGAAAGGTTCTTAACCGGAGTAAACTCTACATAAGGGTTAAACTGGATGTTAAAGCTTCTGGATTGGTTCGCAAAAGCCCCTGGATAATTGTTTGCCAGGATGCTGACATTATTCGCATCGCCTTCTATGGGGAACAGGCTCACGGTGCCATCTTCGTTATAGGGCATACCCAGCGGATACACACTATATGCCTTGTTAACACGGCTGTTGGTTGAATTGCTGCTGCGATAATTTAAGATGGATTGAAAACCTGCCTTAAACGCTTTGTTGAACTTTAAATCAATACCACCCCTGGAATTATACATATCGACTTTGTCGTTTTTATAAATTCCTTTTTCGCCGATGTAGCCCAGCGACAGGTAGGCCTGCGCCGTTTCGGTGCCTCCTCTTACCGAGAAGTGGTGGTTTTGCTGCGTTCCTGTCTGCAGCGTCTCATCCACCCAATTTACCCACTGTCCCGACTCAATTGCTTTTTTTCCTGCCTCTGTAAAACCCAGATCGGTCAAGTCGGTGGCCTCGTAGCCTTTATCCATATAGAATTTATCTCTATGGTAGTTCAGCCATGCATCACCTGTAAGGGGCTTCGGGAAAGATGCGAATCCGTTAATGCCATAATAGCTGTTCACATCAATCTGCACTTTGCCTGCCTTTGCCTTTTTGGTTGTTATCATAATAACGCCGTTGGCACCAGCTGAACCATAAATTGCTGTTGAAGAAGCATCCTTCAACACATCAATGGACTCTATATCGTTCGGGTTCAGGTTATCGATACTGGAAGGAATACCGTCCACAATGTAAAGTGGCGACTGGCTTGCGGTCAAAGACCTGTTTCCCCTTAAAAGAACCGAAGGAGAGCTTCCGGCTCTTCCTGATTCACGCTGTATGTCCAACCCTGAAACCCTGCCCTGTAAAGCCTCCATTGGGCTACTAACCGGGCTAAGTGCAATTGCTTCTGCTTTAACTGAAGATACAGCACCTGTTAAGTCTCGCTTCCTGGTAGTACCGTACCCCACCACTACTACCTCCTCCAATGCGGAATTACTTTCTGCAAGCGTCACACTGATGTTTGTTCTTCCCTGCGTTGCTACCTCTTGTGTTGCATAGCCCAGATAACTAAAAACCAGTATTTCGTTTGCATTTGGTAGTGAAAGCCTGAAATTTCCGTTAACATCCGTTACAGTACCGGTATTGGTACCTTTAATTCTGACTGTTACACCGATCAGTGCTTCTCCTTTACTGTCTTTAACGGTACCAGTTACCTCTGCCTCTCTTTTACCTGGCTTAGAAACAGCATACTTCATTGTACTAAAATCCAGGTTTTCTGCCATACCTGAACATGGTGGAAAAAGGGCGATTAAAAAGAGCCCATAGGCCGCTTTTAACACTTTACCCTTCCTTCCCGGGCTTTGTAAAGTTGACTTCATTGTTTATTTGGTTTATTTGATAATGAGTATTTTTCTTCAGCAACCGAATTCAATGTTTAAACATATAACTAACATTAGTCAATCTGACATATAAAAAAAAGCTGTAGTATTTACAGCATAAAAAATTATAAATTGATTGCGATTTCTCTTATCTAGTTTAGTACATGGTTTAGACTGGCATGTGCAGGAGACAGCGCCTTACTTTGTCAAAAAGTGCAC
Organism: Botryobacter ruber; assembly: GCF_003347595.2. Lineage (GTDB taxonomy): Bacteria > Bacteroidota > Bacteroidia > Cytophagales > Hymenobacteraceae > Pontibacter > Pontibacter ruber_A. The sequence continues at coordinate 40,416 of NZ_QCZK02000030.1, forward strand.
CTTAAAGTGTTCAAAAATAAAAGTTCTTTTTATATATAAAAAAATTCGCTGCTGAAATTTATTAATTTTTTTCTAATTTTTCTTAATCATTTTCCTCGCCTCTTCTCAGCATACATGTTATAACATGTAATTTATAACAGAAAGGGTAATTTGGGGAAAAAGGAAGTGCTACAGTGGCTGTGGTGACTGCAGCAGAACACTTTATTTGCAGCTACAGCAAGCTCCAGATGCAGCTCCAAGCATGTTACTTGTTTCCCGACTACTTTCTGATGCCAATTTGATTTACTGCACCTGCCACCACATCCTCTGCTGTGCTTTATAAGAGGATGTATTACGAAAGACAGGAATGGTGGAGAAAAAAAAAGAAGCTGCAAAGTCCCTATACAGGTATTTGCAGCTTCTCAATAATGTCAGCTTCGCGTAATAAAATTAAATCCCCTGCTTTTTCTTTAGTTCTTCTGTTGCCTTCCTTAAATCGTATCCTTCTGCTGACAGGTAGTTGTTGGCCCTGCCCCTGTACTTGGCGAACCACTGATGAATTTCTTTGGATGAAGCAGCACTCATGGCATTTTCGCGCGCTTCCAGCAGATAGTTCATCACTTTTGTCTTTTGTGCTTCCGTCAGGTTAGGCAGCATGGCTAAAAACCGGGTATAGTCTTTTGCAAGCCCGTCATCCGTCATAGCATCCTTCACCTTTTCAACCTCTGATGGAGTTAGCTCTTTTGACAGTTGTGCCAGGTACTGCTGATGCAGCTCGTCCAGCTTTTCTTTGGCTTCGGTCCAGGCGGTGGTTACGGCAGCATCGGCGGCACCCTGGTTAGTTGCAGCCAGCTTGTTAGCAGCTTCTACCTGTTTGTTTCGGGTGTCGTGAATTGCTACCTGGCTGTAGTAGTGCTGCCTGATAATTTCCCTTACTTCTTTTGCTTTGGCAGGTTCAGCAATTGCAAGCGCGGCCACCACTTTGTCGGCTGCTGCCTCTGACTTCTTTACTTTAGTCAGCCAGACGGCTTCAGCACCTTTTAAATCGTAACCGGCAGCTGTCAGGTAGTTCGTAATTTTGCCTTTGTATTTCCCGAACCAGGCAAGCTTTTCTTTTGAGGAACCGCCATCCATGGCATGTTCCCTTGCTTCGGTAAGCCAGGCATGAATCTGTGCCTTTTGCTCTTCTGTCAGGTCAGGCAACATGGCCAGGTAGTTTCTGTAAGTAATGGGCAGGGCGTTGTAGGTCATACCGTCCTTCACCTGGTCTACCTGCGTGGGAGTCAGCTCCGCCGACAGCTTTGCCAGGTACCGGGTGTGCAGTTTCGCAACTCTGGCATCTGTTTTTTGATTTATTGCTGCTGTGCGGGCATCGGCTGCTGCCTTATCGGCACCTAGCTTCTTTTTTACGGCTTCGATTTTAGCATCGCGTGTATCCTGTAACGCGCGCAGGTTCACATACTGTTCTGCAATTATGTCGCGTGCACGTGTGGCTTTGGTGGCATCTGCAAAGCTGAGTGTGGCTACAATTTTATCTGCCCGCTCTTTAACAACCTCCTGGTAGGCGACTGCTTCTTGCCTGGCTGTTGTTTTGCTCTGCGACAATGCTGGTAAAGCAGGTACTGAAAAAGTAAGCGTTAGTCCTAGCAGGCATGCATAGCCGGTAAACCGCTCTTTCTGGTTCTTCATATCTATTTATAATTTCTAAATACAAATCAATTTCTGTTGTAATTATTGGGCGAGGGTATCGGTGCTATTCATTGAATCGCCACAGCCTATTTTATTATATATATAATTATTACAATAAAAAATCATCCCAATTAAGCTTGATTATTACAAATTAAGGTATTAAAAAAGGGAGGACAAGCCTCCCTTTTCCATACTATAATTTATACTATTGCAGGGGATCGAAATCACCATTGCCAGTCAACGCAGGCCATCCCTGTGTTTGTTGTAAATGTGGAGAAACAGATAATATGTTCTGATGTAAGCCAAAGAAGTAATACTCATTGAACCAGGTAAACTTCCAGTTGTTTGTGGTAGGATCAAGGTTATCTCTTTCCTTTACAACAAAATAATTATCATACAGGTAATCCAGGTATTCATCATAGTTAGTGATACCACTAGGATAACTTGCAGGCTGTCGGTCAATAACCGGAATATTTCCAGCATTATTCCTTATAAGAGGGTTATCAGTACCTACATACGGAGTTCCGTCAGATTTTTTCACATAAATCCAGTACCCGGTTCTGCGGGTTCCGTTTATGGGCTCCATTCCTAACCGGTCCAGGGTATTAACTTCCGGATGCCTGTCGTACAACATCCAGCGCCTTAAATCCCAGAAACGCTTCCCTTCATACGCAAATTCAATTTGTCTTTCACGCAGTACCGCGGCAAACAACATATCGCGGTCCCCTACAGCATCACTCAATCCATAAGAACCATCATTATTTTCAAGCCCTGCACGTTCTCTGATGGCCTTGATACCTTCCAGTCCCTCATCCAATCTATCAATGCCAATGGCTGCTTCTGCCAGGTTTAATATAACTTCGGCAAAACGCAATTCCATATAGTCAGTAGTACTAACATTAAAGTTGCCTAATCCATTGCTTGCAGTTGGGTTGGTAGCTTTCCTGAGATAGATACCGGAACTATTAGGGTTGGTTTCAGTATATCTGTTTGGCTGAAGCGTATTAGCCTGTGCTGCATTGTTAAACCAGGAGTAGGTCCATTGCCTGAAATTAGGATTAGCACTATGAGGCCATAAAGCTCCATTAAATACAAAGGTCTTATAGAAACGAGGATCCCTGTTTTTATAGAACTTATTCGGATCATAGGTATAAGCAGATGTTGGATCGCCTTTCATCTTTCCGTCCTTCATGGGGAAAGCATCAACCATTTGCTTTGTCGGGGAGATGGAGCCACCACCTAATAGTTCTCTGGAGCGGGCTGCCTGCTCATGACCATTATTCCTTCTGGTTTGGTCTGAGGTTACGTTATTATAATTGTAAACTATAACAGCCTCAGGATTATTACTCTGAACAAACCACATGTTTTCCCAGGCCTGTGCATTGGCAAGACCTCCCGCTTTAAACAACCCAAAGCCGCCTCTTTCCAATATTTCCTTAGCTTCTTTGTTTGCATCGTAGGCTCTTTGCCAGCGTGACCGGTCATCAGATCGGTTAAACTGTGGGCTTGCCCATGTTAATAGAACACGTCCTTTCAGGGCGGCAGCTGCTCCGCTTGTTATTCTTCCCCAATCCGCAGATGATGACCATTTGTCCGGAAGCATACTTTTGGCAGCATCCAGATCTTTTACAATTTGCTCCAGCGTTTCTGACGATTTGCTACGGGGTACTGCATTGGCATTTGAACCCTCCTCAATAATAGGATTCTGAGCAGTTAGAACTAGGGGAACGCCACCATAACGCCTGAGCAACTCAAAATACTGAAATGCTCTCCAAAATAGCACTTGTCCTTTCAAGCGCGCTCTGGTTTCCTCAGGTAGCCCATGCTTATCAATTTCGTCCATAAAAAGGTTCATTTGCCTGATTCTGGTCCAGGTATTGTTTTGAACACCATTGGCAGGAACTCGCTCTGCAAAGTACTGGAGGGCATGGTTTTGATTGTTGGCTATAGTAGCCCATGGTTTATTCCAATCGCTCTCGCCCGCCAGCTCATCTGTAGTTTGGGTAAAATCGTCCGTAAACTGTCCTCTTGCGCCGGTTTGATGATGAATGAAGGGTTGTCCATTATTATCAGGCTGAAACAGAAAGTAGATAAAATCTACATAAGCCTGAGCCATAACGGGGTCTTTAAAAACTTCCTCATTCATGCCCGTTAAATCTACTTTCTCTTGCAGGAAATCATCCTTACAACTTGCAATCACCAGCATCAATGAAGCCAGTAGATATATGATTTTATTTCGTTTCATAATCATTTTTAACATCTTCTCAATTGTTTATTACAATGTCAGATTAACACCTAAAGAATAGGTTCTCAAAACAGGGTAATTCTCCCATGATCCCTCTGCACTTTTATAGGAATATGGATTATAGAAAGTAATAGGGTTTATACTAGTTAAAGCTATTCTGGCATTCTGTACATGCATCGCATCTGCCAGTTTTGTGGGCAGTGTATAACTAAGGTTAAAGTTAGGCATTCGTAATCTGAATGCGTTTACCTGGTAAAACGTTGAACGAGGGGAAAGACTTACACTACTAAAGTGTGGATTAGGTAGAGTGCCTCCAGGATTGAGCTCCGGATCATAAATATTATTCCAGTAAGCAGGCATATTTTGATACAGGTTGCTGATATCTCCCTGCATGCGGCTTCTGGCATCAATCTCAGACCAGCCCCCAAAAGACCCTGTAATTACTGCGTCAAAGCTTAAACCTTTATATCCAAGTTTGAGAGTGACTCCAAAGTTGTTATGGCTTGAAGCTCTCTTTGCTAACTGAATCTGATCATTATCATCAATAACTCCATCAGGGCCTGCAAAAGTACCATCAGCCTGTAATGGGCCTCTTACATCTCTGTAGTAAAGCATGCCTGGTCTTAAATTATTGGCAGTCTGATCGAAAACCTGCTTAATGTTATACTGTTCTACATAAGCATCTATTTCTGCCTGGTCACGGAACATGCCCAGGTAATCATAGCCCCATACGCCATTGTCAGTAGATTGTCCGGGACGAGGAGTTTTCCAAGGGTAAAGCAGATCATTTTCGATAAAATTATGCTTTATAATCTTATTATCATACCATGAAAAGCGGCCTTCTATTCCATACCTGAAGTCTTTTCCGATATTGTCGTCCCAGCCTAAACTTACTTCATAACCAAAAGTGTTCATAGCTCCGAAGTTCTGAGCAGCACTAGTTCCCCCTAATGTTACAGGTACATTACCCGTTACAACCATAAGCATATTAGTTGCTTTATTGTAAAATCCTTCTACAGTAGCAGAAAGCCTTGAATTTAAGAAACGGGCATCCAGGCCGATATTCTGTTTCAGTTCATCACTCCAGACAGCAGCACGATTGGGAGAAGCCTCCATCTTAATACCGGTACCCTTAGGAGTGTTGTCACCAAATACAGGAGCTTTCCCGCCCTGGAACGTGTAGCGCTGGCGCCATTCCCACATTTTAGTGTCATCTTTACCTAATAGACCTACCGAATATCTCAACTTGAGCATATTGATAGCATCCATATTAAAGAAGTTTTCTTCCGAGATAACCCAGCCTGTGCCTAATGAATAAAATTTACCCCAGTAGTTTTCGGGTGCAAACTTAGTGGAAGCATCACTTCGGAACATAAAGTCCATCAGATACTTGCCATCAAAGTTGTAGTTAAGCCGGCCAATATAACCCATATTACCTGACTGATAACCATAAGTTCTTCCGTCGATCTCGCCAAAAGCCGTTCCGAACTGGCCGTTAGTGCCTGCAATCGGATCCTCTTTCCAAACCTCTTCCATATTGGATTCTGTTTCACCTCGTTCAACTGTAAAAAAGCCGCCTACCGTGTGTTTCCCGAATGTCTGGTTATAATTCAGAGCGAAGTTGAGTTGGGTAGACAGGGCATTCTCATTCATGAAACGGATGCGGTTATCGTTTGTGAATTTTGTTGCCACCGGGTCAGTTGCGCCTTCATAAATATGCCCGCGGGAACCTGTTCTAGTAAAACTGTACAGATAGTATTGACCACCAATTCTGGCAGACCTGCCCGAAGTCATGTTTCTGGCATAAGAAACTTTTGCCTTAAGTCCTTTCAAAAAAGGAGCCTCGTATTCGGCATACAGGTTGATTAGGGTTCCTTTATCATCATTATCCATGTAATTATCGCCTTTATCAAGCTCGAAGAAGTGGTATGCCGACAGGTTATTTCCACTGCCCGGGAGCCTTACCGGCAAGCCATCGATATACATGGGCACATAACGAGGAGCCAAAAGGAGGTTATTATAATCGTTTTCTGCATTCTCTCCTCCTATTTTACTATTCATTTTTAAGGTGTTCTGGAAATTACCAGCAACCTGTAAGCCTACTTTCATGCCAGCCATAACATTTACATCAGCCCCGGCACGAAAGGTCCATTTATCATAGTCAAGCTTCCCCATGTTACCATTTTGGGTAAAGTATGCTACGTTTGCAAAGTAAGTTGATTTGTTCGTCCCTCCACTAACATTTAATGTATGACGCGTATTGTAAGATGCCTGCCAGGCTTCATCTAACCAATCATAATTAATATTTTTAAAGTGTTCTAACTCATCATCTCCAAAGAAGTAACGGTTATCACCAGCATCTCTGTTAGCACCATTAGGCCCGTTCATAATATTGACGTACCGCGCCATATCATACGCACTCAACATCTTTGTTCTGTATGCTTCGTCGTTGACAGCATAAGAACCACTGTAAGTTATTCTGGGCGGGCCTTCCTTACCACGTTTTGTTGTTACAATTACAACACCATTAGCCCCCCTTGAGCCATACATAGCGGCTGCAGCATCTTTCAGAATAGTTATACTCTCAACTTCAGAAGGATCGAGGCTATTGAAGAGGGTAGGATCCGGAGCATTCTGAGAGTTTACCTGAATTACATCATCAATAACGTATAAAGGATTGTTGTTTTGGGCGTTAGAAAAAGACCCTGGGTTACGTATAGATAACTGCGCCTGGGAACCAGGACGGTCTGTACCACCGCTCACGCCTAGTCCTAATACCCTACCCTGTAACGCTGCTCCCAGGTTACCAAGAGGCAGGTCCTCAATTTCTTTGGCATTGATTGCATCAACTGCACCAGTAGTTGCACCTCTTGTAGTGGTTCCGCCATATCCAACTACAATAACTTCCTCCAGAGCTTTGGCATCGGGAGACAGTGTTACATCAATGCTGCTACGCTTGTTTATTGGTACCTCTTGGGTCTTGTATCCTAAAAAGGAAATAACTAATGTACCAGATCCATCGGAGACAGTCAGCGAAAAATTACCATTGACGTCAGTTGCAGTACCTTTAGATGTACCTTTCAGCACAACCGTAACACCCGGCAGCCCTTGGCCCTGCTCATCTTTAATTTTTCCGACAACAGTCATATTTTGCTGGGCAGCCAGTATGGCTGCAGCTCTGGTATCACGTTGCACCAGAAAGGCAGTTATTTTATCCTGATTATCACTGGCAAGGTTCCCTGCAGACGCAAGTCCCTGGCCTAAACTTAGCTGCCACGTTCCCAGCAGCAAGCAGGGGAGCAGCAATCTTTTGAGAGGGTAAACTGTCTTCATAAATAGTTGTTAAGTGAAATATAAATATTGTAAGTAAACTCAAGCAAGATAAAAGCACGGGCTCAACAGCTCATTATCTGTACACACATCGAATATTCCAATTATCTAAAAAGGAGGCGCCCAAGGCAGGCTCAATTCCTTCTTTTAAAAACAATATTATCCCTCAGCTATGAACATAGCTATCCTGTTTTATGTAACCACACAAAGCACACTATACTATTTTTATATATTAAAGTATTTTTTTTTCTTTAGTAACAAAGAAAACAAACCACGAACTAATGTTTGTAAATTGGATTACAAATTGTGAGCTTCTTTTTTAAGATAAAGTTTAAAATGATGATTTGGTTTTCTGTGTATTCGAATTGAGTGGCAAATACAGTCCTCAAGCAGCTGCTGCTTTAGACTGTTCAAAAATAAAAAATAAATTCATATATAAAAAAGTTTTTACAAATAAATTTTACTTTTTCTTTCGAACTATTTCAATCATCTACAAAAACAATAAAAAACGAAAACAAAAGAAAATCCACAGACAATTGTAACAGGTTATAGTTGAGATGCTACTTTGGGGTTAACTTATTGAAAATTCTAAAGTGTACATGGTAACTGGCACAAATACACCTGTCCAACGACCTACTCCTGCGGATATGTTATTGCACTTGTCGTTCTGTCTCCTTATTTCACTTCTCCTACATCCATTTTGGACGCTTTTAAACTTTGCTGCAGCTGCCACCACTCCCTCTGCTCCTGATCTAAAATAAAAAGAGGCATCCCCAGCCGGAATGCCTCTTTCACCTATTTGTTAAGTTTTTGTATAAACGTTAATTCGACCCGAAAACAAACTTTTTCACCACTGTCTGCCCCTTCTTATTTACGAGTCGGGCGACATAGGCACCATGCCCCATACCTGCCAGCGAAATGTTGTCTGTATTCTCAGCTTCTTTTACCAATGCCCCTGCTAAATTGTACACCGTTACATTGACCTTCTCCGAAATCAGCATGTTATTTTCTGCGAAAGAGACACGGAAAGCAGGGGCGGCGAGCTTTTTTAGGGAATTAACCGTTGGCTGTACCGTTACTTCAGGCGACGGTGCACTCTGGTTGCCACTGTTTGCTACTGCTTTTACCTGGTATGCATTTGCGATGGCCGGGTCTGCGGTGGCATCGGTGTAAGAGGGAGTTGCAGCAAAACCAATTACCGTTCCGTTGCGGCTGATCACATAGCCTTTCGCCTGGTCCACTGCCTGCCAGGAGAGTACGTACCCTGCAGCGGCAGCTAATCCCTGCGGTGCCGGAAGGCTGGACGCAATTTCCCGCGGGTTCCAGACTACGTTATCCTTCTTTAAAAAGTAATCCAGGTTGTAGTAATTGGCCACCATATCTGCTGTTAACTGGCTGCTCCAGGTTACCCGCTGGCTTACATCCAGCGGCTCTCCTTGCAGATCCTTGCTTTGGTATTCGGCAAAGGTACCGTTCAGGTGATTATTGCCGCTCCAGGTTGACCAGCCTGCAGGGCGGATGTGGCTGCCCATTTTGGTGTTGATGAAAACAGTGGAACCGGGCGCACCCCAAGGCCTGCCCAGGAAATAACTGGCAGCAGGAACATCCTGATTAGCTGTAAGGGTGCTGTTCAGGAACAGGAGGCCGTGGTAAAAAGGAGCGCCGTTTACCGTAGAGATTAGTTTGGTGTCGTTGTGCGCCGTAATATATTGTCCGCCCTGCACCGAATTTATAATACAGTTTTCGAACAAGGCTGTGGCATCGCCAAAAATAAAATCGGTTGCGCCCTCTATAAAGCAATCTACATTGTACTGCCGCCCTTTTTGGGCATAATAAGTATCCTGAAACCCGAGAAACCTGCAGTTCTTAAATACCTGGCGCTGCCCTGTGGTATGAATTGCTACTGCCTGCCCTACGTTTCCTGCCGTGTTCCGTATCGTCAGGTTTTCGGCATAAAAGTCGTTTCCCTGGGCCTGCAGGGTATAGGAGGAACCTGTCGTGATGTTGGTGCCCGGTTTTCCGCTGTAGTCGTTCCAGCTGATGATCACCCCATCACGGCTTTCGCCTATCAGGCTGATATTCTGAAACGCCACATAGAGCTTTTCCTCATACACTCCATCTTTGATGTAGATAAGCGTGCGTGTAGGCTTGTCAAAAAGAACCCGGCTGATAGCATCCTGAATTCTGGTGTAATCACCGGAGCCATCTTTGGCGACTACATAATTGTATACTTGCTGTGCTTGTGCAGCAGTGGTAACAACCAGCAAAAGAGTGGCAGCTGCCAACCAGGAGGTTAGGAACTGTAATGGTTTTGAATTAGAAATCATTGTTTAATAAGTTTACGTTCTACTGTTTGGCCGTTTCTGAAAACAGCCTTCATGATATAAAATCCGGAAGTCAGGTGACTGATGGAGCAGAAACCTTCCTGCCCTGCCTCGATATTGCTTTTAGCAACTACTAACCTGCCGCTCAAATCATACAGTTCCACTTTCTGTATTATTTCTGTGCTGCTGAAATAAATTTTATCGGCAGCAGGATTCGGGTAAGCGATAAAAGCAGCGGCAGCATACGGTTCGGCAATACCTGTCACGCCCTGCGCTACAAGGCTGTTCAGGTAGATTTCCAGGTTCGAGTAGCCACCCGCTCCAATAGCCCTTGCATCAGACGCCAGGTACTTGTTCAACCCGTTTGCTTCTTCCCAGTCATCCGGAAGGCCGTCATTGTCGGTATCGGTTGGAGGCGTTGCACTGTTCAGTGTTGGCCAGCCGCCTACTTCTGACGGCGAATCGATAATGCCTCTGCCAGTAACGGCACGGTCACCTTTTGCTTCGGCAACAATTCGGGTATCCACGGCATCGCGCTTTGGCAGAACAGCACCGGCTTTCTCCAGCACCAGCCTGTAGGCTTCCTGTGCCGTTTGCGTCTCTACCGGTTCCACCGGAAACCAGTACGGGTGCCTGATGTTGTCGGCACCGTTTACCCTGCTGGCGTCTACGCCCAGCCAGTTAGCAACATTCATTCCGCCGGTTATGCCTTCCATATAGTTACCGGCAAAATACCACTCGCCATAGCCAGCGGCTGTATTTCCTTCGGTCACATAAGACGGTGCTGCAAAAAGCAGCTGGCTCGGTGTGGCAGGTCCCGGTTTATAGTAGTTGTTGATGAAATTAACTTTCATCTCACCGCCGCGAATTTCTTCTTCGCCTCCGTACACGGCTCCTCTGCTGCCCCAGTTAAAGATAACGTTGTTCCGGAAATCCACGAGGGCGATAGTATCGTTGGAGCGGCTGCCGTTGATGCGGGGCGAGCGGCTCTGGTTGTGGGCAATCAGGTTGTGGTGGTACGAAGCATATTGTCCGCCCCACTGTGAGCCGTAGCTGCGCGCGCCTTTGCTATGCCCGGCATTGTATAGTCCCTCGCTCAGGATACTCCACTGCACGGTGGTGAATTTGTTATCGTACATGCCCATGTTTTCTTCCACCGCCCAACTCATAGAGCAGTGGTCTACAATAATATTGCGGGCGTTTTCGATGTTCAGGCCGGTCGTCTGCGTGCCCAGGCTGTTGCCCGGACGAAACCGGAGATAGCGGATAATCAGGTTGCTGCCAGACAACTTGATGCCTTCGTTTTTTATAGCGATACCATCGCCGGGAGCACTCTGGCCCGCGATGGTCATGTTAGACCTGCCAGATTTAAGCTCTCCGGCCAGTTCGATATTGCCGGAAACTTTGAAAATAATAGTTATCGGGTCGGTGCCGAGCGAATTAAGTGCCGCCCGCAGACTGCCTGTGCCGCTGTCGTTCAGGTTGGTTACTTCCACTACCCTACCCCCACGGCCGCCTGTGGCATATTTACCGTAACCTTCAGCGCCCGGAAAGGCAATTGGCTCCCCAGCTGCCGGTACATCCTCGTCATCCGTCGGGGTTCCAAGCACGGTAAGGGTTAATGTGCCATACATAAAGCTGTTTTCTTCAGCAGCTGCCGTTACGGTTACCTCACCTGGTGCTACAGCCGTAAGCAGGCCGTCGGCTGAAATGGAGGCCCGGTTGCTGTTGTTCACGCTCCAGTTCACATTCGGGTTGTCCGGATTCTGGGGGGTGAGCTGTGTGGAAAGTTGCAGGGTTTCACCGGGATTCAGGCTGGTGCGCCCTGCTGCAGGCACTACGGTAATGGAGGTAATGTTTGCCTGGTTCATGATCGTAACATCCAGTGAGCCCGTTACACCAGAACCATCGTTGGCAGAAGCAGTCACGGTCACTACGCCGCTGGCTTTCGCTACTAAGTCGCCATTCTGATCGATGGTGGCCAGTTGATCGTCGCTGATGCTCCAGGTTACGCTGCGGTTAGCGGCATTGCCGGGCAACACGGTAGCCACCATTTGCAGGTATCCGCCTTTCACGGTAATGCTGGACTTGCCTCCCTGCCCGGACACAATGATACGGTTAACCAGGATTTCAGCAGGATTATCCGGATCCACATCTCCCCAGCCTGACCAGCGCGGATCCCCGATTGGCCCTCCGTTGGTGCCTGCCGTTAGCAAAGATGATGATTCAGGTATGGTGAAGTCGCCAAAATCAGGGCCTGCAAAGCCAGGATCAGTAGCAATGGTATTGCTGACCAGGACATTCTGCAGCGCCGCATCTACCTGCGCCAGGTTATGGACTCCATTATCCTTGGTTGATTCGAAATTGTGGAACACATTGTTTTCAAAAGTAAACAAGCCGGCACTCTGGTTTATGCGGAAAGGACGAGCCGTGGCAGGATCGATCAAGGTGCTGACGATGTTGTTGGTAAACATCAGGTTCACCTGCCCGTCGGTAGGGTCGTTTACCTGTATCAGGGCATCGGCTCCGTTTATTCCGTTTGCTACCTTGTAAATGGTGTTCCGGTTGATGATGATTTGCTGTGGATACTGCGCAGGTCGTTCAGGCTTGGAATAATAAGGGTTCTTCAGAAATCCGCCTATGTTGTAAAAAGTTGAATTCGTAATTTCGATCTTGTCGGTTGCATTAATCCTGGGGTCCAGTACCCAACCCGAGAAGTCGGACCACACCACGTTGTTGATTTTAATTAACTGGTAATGCAGCCCCTGATCATAGAACAACTCAATGCCGTTGCTGAATCCGGAAGCTTCCACATTTTCGAATTTGATGATACTGTTGGCAAAAGTGCCGTTTTCAAAGCCCCTGCCAAAGCTCAACAGCATCGACCGCTGCTGTTTTCCATCCTCATCCAGCGTTAGCCCCTTTGCCCGGAACCCGATAAAGGTCATGCTCAGGTTATTTGCCCTGGGCCTGAACCCGCTTACAGTTCCATAAAAGGTTACCAAGGGGCGGATTGCCAGTGTCGGATCGGCTTTTATGGCGATGTTCTGCTTTATCTCAATCGTGCCCTTCACCAGATACTCACCCTCACTTACCAGCAGGATGGTATCGCCGGGTACCCAGTTGGCTGTATTTTCTATAAAGGTTTTTAAAGCATTTTCTTCGGAATTGGTAACGCGATGCGTTTGCTGCGCTTTCACACTCAGCGTTACCAGGGCAAATAAAAAGGTAAAAATAAAAAAGCGCTTACTTGCAAAGTAGGAGTGCTTCATAAATATCAAGACTACACTGTTTAAATCTAATACAAAACCAAAATGCTAATCCAACGCTGGCAGAAAAAGCAGTTATCCAGCAGCAGAAGAAATGGTGACTGCTGCAGCAGACTTTTTAGTTCTTTACCCAAGGGATTATAAAAGCTCATAACCCACACCGGTTTTGATGCCGATGTGGGTTACAAATTTTAAACTGGAAATTATTGTTTGATCAGTTTATGGTCGGCGGTGTGGCCATTCCGGAAGAAAGTTCTTAAGATATAGAAGCCGCCTTTCAGCTGGCTGACCTGCAGGAAGTCTTTTTCAGGACGAACATCGCTTTTTTCTACCAACACTTTACCACTCAGATCGTACAGCGCTACTTTGGCAATTTTTTCGGTGCTGCTGAAGAATACTTTATCGGTAACCGGATTAGGGTAAACGACAAAATCATTTGCTGCAACCTCATCGCCGATGGCTGTTACACCAGAAGGAACGATGCTGTTCAGGTAGCGTTCCAGTGGCGTGTACCCATCCGTTCCGATTACTTTTGCATCTTCGGCATTGTTCGGGTCCAGGTTATTTGTTGTTTCCCAGGTATCCGGAATGCCATCTTTGTCGGTATCTACAGGAGCAGCCGCACTTTGCAACGTTGGCCATCCTCCTACGGCTGTTGGACTATCGATAATACCATTGCCTTTTGTACCTGTTCCTACAGCTGTTCCTGTACGGACTTCATTTACAATTCTGGTATCTACGGCATCGCGTTTAGGTAAAATAGCGCCAGCATTTTCCAGCACCAGGTTAAATGCTTCCTGTGCAGTTTGGGTCTGAACTCCTTCATAGGCGAACTCGCTGTTGCTCCGGATGTTAGCTACTCCGCCAACGCGGTCTGTATCCACCCCAAGCCAGTTGTCTTCGTTCATGCCGCCGGTAACACCATGCATGTAGTTGCCTGAGAAGTACCACTTGCCATAACCATAAGCCGTATTACCCTCTGTTACATAAGATGGAGCAGCAAAGATATGCGTACCGGCTGTAGCGGGCCCCGGTTTGTAGTAGTTATTTACAACATTAGTGAAGTTGCCTGCCTTGTTCTGACCAGGGTTTTGGGGATCTTCCCACCAGATTTCGTTTTCTCCACCATATACAGCGCCTCTGCTACCCCAGTTGTAGATAACATTGTTGCGGAAGTCCACCAGTGCAACAGTATCGTTGGAGCGGCTGCCATTGATGCGTGGAGAGCGGCTGTTCTGATGTGCGATCAGGTTATGGTGGTAAGAGGCATACTGACCGCCCCACTGAGAGCCATAGCCACGAGCGCCTTTGCCGTGTCCGGCGTTATAAAGCCCCTCGCTGATAATGCTCCATTGTACAGTGGTATATTTATTGTCGTACATGCCCATTGTTTCTTCAACAGCCCAACTAAAGGAGCAGTGGTCGACAATGATATTTTTAGAGTTCTCTATATTCAGGGGAGTGGTCGCAGCACCTGCAGCTCCCGGGCGGAAGCGGACATAGCGAATAATGATATTTTCGCCTGAGAGGAAAACAGACGCATTTTTGATGCAAATGCCATCTCCAGGAGCGGTCTGGCCGGCAATTGTTAAGTTAGATCTTTTAACTTTGATATCAGTAGACAACTCTATATTCCCCGAAACACGGAAAACAATTGTAAGAGGCTCGTCGCCCGGTGTCTCTAGTGCGGCACGCAAGGTTCCGGTTCTTGTCCTGCCATAGAGGTCCCGGTCCCTCAGGTCCGTTACTTCCACTACCTTACCACCACGGCCACCCGAAGCAAATCTGCCATATCCTTCGGCACCTGGAAAAGCCAACTGTCTTTCCTGACCTAGTAAAGTTGTGCTCACAAAGCATAAGACTATGAAAACACTACTTGTAAATGATTTAAGCATATTTTCGTTTAATTATTATAACCATAAAAACTCAGTGCTACCGGATAAACAACCGGCAACACTGAGTTAGTTTCATTGGATTTTTAATGTTATTGCTTCAGTATTTTCACCGTCTGCACATTGCTTCCGGCATTAATTCTGACAATGTATAGTCCAGATTTGATACCTGCAATATCAACCGAACCAACTTTATTAATAGCACCTGTCCATACGGCACTGCCTGTCATGTTGTAGATAGTAACATGTACTTCCGAAGCAGCATTAATGTAAAGCACATCACGTACCGGGTTTGGATACACTTCAACTTTTATAGTTTTAAGTTCAGGCTTAATGCTTGTCACATTGTCTGGTGCCCACTGCGGATCACCAATTAGCCCACCATCAGTACCGGCAGTTGCCAGTGGCGAACCGTTCGGAAGCTTGAAGTTGCCGTTTTCAGGGGCAGCAAAGTTAGGGTTCTCTGTTGTGTTATTAGCCTCGGTTACAAAAGGATAGCCAGCCACAACGCTTAGGTTATATTGGGTTTTGGCCTGATCAGTTGCCAAGAAGTCGTGGAAAACATTGTTGCGAAGGCTATAAGTACCTGAAGGTCTTGCTTCCATGAACAGGAAAGGCCTGGAGTTAGCTGGATCTTTCAGTTTACTTACAATATTGTTTGTAAAAGTTAAGGTTACTGCGTTATCGCTGCCATCGTTCATCTGCAGCAATGCTCTGTTACCATCTGCTATGTTATAGAACGTATTGTGGTCAACTACAACATTTTGCGGAATAGCCTCAGGTCTGTTTCTGGAAGCATCTTGGAAATAAAAGTTATTGATAAAGCCTCCTGCATTTGAGAAGGTAGAATTTGTAATGCTTACTTCTTTTACAGCATTAATTCTTGGCCAGAATATCCATTGCGAAATGTCATTCCAATGTACGTTATTGATCTCTACCTTATCATACACCTGAGAACCTCCCGGGAATAACTCTATACCTTGCGTCATGCCAGTAGCATACATGTCTTCTATTCTTATCAGTTTACCACCCATAGCATTCCCTGCGCCGGCTGCATATTGTATCAGCGCTGCTTTTTGCTCCTGGTTGCTTGCGTTCAGCGATCGCCCATCAAAGTCAAAGCCTTTCAAGATAATGCTCAGGTTACTGGCTGCAGGTACAAAAGCGCCACCGTTTCCTACGCCGCTCACTTTTACCAGAGGTCTGGTTGATAAAGACGGATCGCCCATAATGGTAACATCCTGCATAATTTGCATACTTCCGGTTACGTCATAATTTCCAGCACTCACCAGCATGATCACATCACCCGGAGCCCAAAGCGCAGTGTTCTCGATAAATGCTTTAAGGGTATCCGGCTCCGTGTTTGGAATTTGATGGATGGTATAAAGCCCTTCGCCAGTGGCCCAGGTTGGATCGCCGATAGGACCACTTGTTGTGCTTGCAGTTAGTAAGGAAGAATTGGAAGGAAGACCGAAGTTTCCGGCTGCCGGATTGGCAAACATTGGTTCACCTGTTACCGGATTCACAACTGTTACGTTGGCCTGTTTTGTAGCCACAGCCGTAAGGTTATGAGCACCCTCATCACGTGACGACTCGAAGTTGTGGAACAGGTTGTTACGGAACATAAAGGTACCGGCAGCCTCGTTGATACGGAACGGACGTGTACCGGAACTATTAATCAGTGTGCTTACAATGTTATTGGAAAAGGTAAACGATACCGTACCTTCTTTCGGATCATTGATCTGGATGAACGCATCAGCACCCTTTAACGCAGACAAACCATTATAGAAAGTGTTATGGTCGATCATGATCGTCATTGGGTATATGCCTGTACGGTTTTTACCTGCATCTACATTATAAGGGTTCTTTAAGAAAGCTCCGAAGTTAGAGAAAGTAGAATTGGTAATTTCTATTCTGTCGGTTGCATTCAGTCTTGGGTCCACTACCCAGCCTTCAATATCATTAAACCACACATTATTAAGTACCAATTCTTCGTAGTGCAGTCCATTGTCATAGAAAAGCTCCACACCAGTACTCAGGCCAGTGGCATTCATTTCTTCTATCCTGAAGCTACCTCCACTAACTTCTCCTCCCTCACTTCTTCCGCCAAAGCGCAGAACTGCAGCTCTTTGTTCTTCACCTTCGGCGTCTTCAGTCAAGCCATTTACATTGAAACCTTTCAGGATGATATCCAGGTTATTTGCTCGAGGCTTAAAAGCACCGCCATGCAGCGTCACAGTCGGGCGTTGCGCCAGCGACGGATCGCCCATAATGGTAACATCCTGCTTTATGTCAATGCCATTGTTAACTTCGTAGTTGCCGGCGCTCACCAGCATAATAACATCACCCGGAGCCCAAAGCGCAGTGTTTTCAACAAATTTTTTAAGGGTATCCGGCTCCGTGTTTGGAATTTGGTGTGTGGCAAAACCAGCACCACCAGAAGTCCAGGATGGATCACCAATTGTACCGCCGTTTGTACCAGCTGTCAGAAGTGGAGAACCGGCTGGAATTCTAAAGTTTCCAACTGCAGCATTCGCAAAGGCCGGATTTTCTGTTATGGTATTCGTAGCAGTTACGTTGGTCTGCCTGGCGTCTACTGTAGCCAGGTTAAAAGCTTCCTGTACTTCACCATCAGCTCTTGTAGAGGTGAATTCATGAAATACATTATTTTCAAACGTAAATGTTCCAGCAAGCGGATCAATCCGGAAAGGTCGTGCATTATCTGCCGTATGCAACATGCTCACCACGTTATCGCGGAAAGTGAGTGTTACTGACTGGTCCTTCGGATCGTTCATTTGAATAAACGTATTGCCACCGGCTCCGGAAACATTGTAAAAAGTATTATCCTCAATTACAAAATTTTGTGGAATAACATCGGTTCTCGCAGGAGTAACACCTGTATCAGAAAAATATGGGTTATTGATGAAGCCATTTGCTATGTTATAGAAAGTTGAGTTCATAACACGCAATGATTTAACCGCATTCTGCTTAATATCGATTGCATAGGCGCCTACCATATCATGCCATTCCACATTATCTATTACAAGTTCATTCACTGCTACCCGTAAGGAATTGTTATTTACAATTAAGCCACCTTTAAAGCCCCATGCCTCGCTGTTTTTAAACACTAGTTTAGGGAAAGTGGTAGCCAGTCCACCTGCAGGATCTGTTACAGCAGTAGCAAATCCACGGAATATATAATCTGTTCTGCTGGTACCATTTGACTGGTATCCGTTAAAGTCTATGCCAATTAAGGAAAGACTGGTATTGTCAAGATTTGCCCTGATGCTTCCGCTGGTTCCTGAAAAACGAATTACAGGTCTTTGAGCAAGCGCCGGATCTCCTTTAATATGGACAGACCGTGGTAAATCAATAGTTGCCGACACCTGGTATATACCTGAACTGGTTAACATGACAGTATCACCAGCCGCCCATTGGCCGTTCAGGATAAAGTTCCTGAGCGTATCGGGCCTTGTATTCGGGATGTTGTGTGTTGTCTGGGCAAACGAATTACTAACTAACAGTAGTAATAGCGCCAACAGACCAACACCTTTAAAGTACAGTTTGAACATAATTGTTGTTTATTAAGGTTTAACAAAGAAATTCTTAACATAGAACCGGAAGCTCTTAAAGAAGCAGGCATACTGCTTAAAGATTTCAAAGCACTTCCGACTGATATCGATTCACTCTCCACCTCCACCCTTAGCCATTACTACAGCCAATGAAAGAGGAATTTATGCAAAAAAAAGGTTCTGCACCTGCCACCATAGCCTCTGATGCACGTCACCAGGTTAGGTAGCAGAAGAACTAATGAATCAGATAACGCAACACCAAAGCTGCATCAGGCATAATGCAGGTTAAGGTCATAAGAAGATATTTGGTCTTCTTATAAACCACATTTGCTTTACCGACGCTCTTGTTGCAACAATTTCAGAATAGGTTAAAGCTACCCGCTGTTAAAAAGTAAGCAGAAGCAAGACATTGTAAGAAAGGAAGAAGCTTTTAACAGCATAAACAGCACTAATAGCTGCTTATGCTGTTGAAAGCTCTGATAATTATTGTAAGAATATTTTTCTGGAAAGGCCTTTGTCAGATCGTACAATGTACAGCCCTTTGCCAGGGATAGCTACTTCGCTACCTTTACCAACTAATGCACCAGTCAGGTTGTAAACCGAAAGGTTGCCTTTGTTATTTGTAGCAACAAATACATTATTTTCTATTTCAAAGAAGGGCTCGTTGCCGGCAAGCTCAGCCTTTAAAGAAGTTACGGCAGGTCCGGTGGCAGTCATCGATAGGCCAAATACTTTTATACGTTGGCCTCTGCCTTCATTATTGAGCCAGGGAATAATTCTAACCATAACCGGTTGTGTTTGCGAAAGTGTTGCCAACAAGTTGAACCCCTGATCATCACCATTAGCTACAAACCTATAGGTTCTTCCGCCTTGTTGCTCCAATGTTTTTGTAGTATAGCCTTCCCAGGTAACACCGCCATCAGTTGAAACTTCTATCCCGAAAACGATAGTCCTATTGGGATTATTGGGAAGAGTACTTAAGTCACTACCTGCCTGGATTGTCAGACTTTTAATATCAGTTACCGGCAGACTTGTAAGTGAGCCAAACACAATTGCCGGATCATTTGGATTTGCTACGTAGCCAGCCCAGTTTGTATTTTCTCTTAATTGTAAATACCCGGTTGGTACATCTGCATCAGGGGTGCCCTTACCATTGCAGTCGGGCGCCATGATAGAAACATTTTTAAATGTCCAGCCCCCGGAACTGCCGTTTTCGTTATGGATAGATCCGCTATGCTCTGTAACATTTTGATCTGTACCGGCCCCACACCCTTTATGAATTACACCATCTTTCTCTACACCAGTCAGAAAATAACCCTGTGACTGAGGCGGAATCTCTTTAGGATTAAGCGTATAGGTTCTTTCTTGTGTCTGCGCAAAAACACCCGTGGTGCTGAATGCTATGAGCAGGGTAGCAAATAGTTTTTTCGTAGTTCTCATCTTCATAATAAAACACATTTATAGTTAAGAATTAGTAAATACTTATACGTTATAGGTATGGGTGTAGGACACTTGTTATTAACCAATATCCTACACCCTTTGTTTAACTTAATTATTGTAGTGGATCAAATCCATCACCGCCCGTCCAGCCGATTGTTTGCTTAATCTTTGGATCTTTTTCCAAATTTGTAAGTGGTACAAAATAGAAGTTATAAAGAGGCTGCTTGTAATCTATATCCCTCGTATCAAGTGTTACAGGCTCAGTTCTGAAATAAAGCAGGTGATTACTATCATCATTCCAGTTTGTGTTGTCACGAATATTGGTTTCGAAATGCGTTTTGGCTCTGGTCCGCATTGCAGCCAAGAGTTGTTCTTCAGTCATTTTCCCTTCCGATACCTTTTTTTGTTCATCTTCTGTTGGCTGAATATTGGCAACTTCAATAACTTTATCCAGATCCAGGATAGTCTGTAAACCAGTTCTCCTGGTTCCATTTAATTTCTCTGCAAATAAATTTCGACGACGTAAATCCCAATGTCTTTTATTTTCAAATGCCAGTTCAACTTGTCTTTCGCGCATAATAACATCACGCATCGCCTCCTTCGACATACTCGGCTCTAAACCGAAGTTTCCATCCCCTTCCGTTATTCCGGCTCTTTTCCGGATTGCTTTTAGCTCTGTATAAGCTTCATCGGTGGCGCCCACTTCATTTGCAGCTTCTGCCAGGTTCAGCAACACTTCCGCATAGCGCAGTTCTATCCAGTCAGTCCATGTTCTGTTCAATTCTGTTGGAGGAACGGCAGGATTAATCATCTTTTTCAGGAAAAATCCGGTTGTTGTATTCTGTGTGAGCTCCTGATTATTAGGTTGACCATTGGATGCGATATACGTCCACTGCCTTCTCTGTGCCGGGTTTGTATATATAGTACCACCTGGCAACGGATACATCATACTATTATAAGCCACTGTAGCATTCAGTCTAGGATCGCGGTTTTTCCAGTATAATCTTTCATTATAATCTGGATGCCCCTGAATAGGCTTTCCATCTTTCATCGGGAATGCCTGCACAAATTCCCAGGTAGGATTACCCGAGGATGTTGTACGGGGAGACTTAACACTGGCCGGACGCACACTACGCTCATACCCATGTGATATTCGTGTATTATCGAAAACAGTTACAATGATGGCTTCTTTATTTGCTTCGTCAATAAATATCCGGTCGAAATTTGTATGTAGCCCATGACCAGCTGCCAATGCCAGTTCTTTTGCCTGCTTATTCGCTTCATATGCTACCGTCCAGCGTTCTGCTAAATTATTTGGATTAAACTGAGGGCTTGCATAATAAAGCAGTATACGTCCTTTAAGGCCTGCAGCAGCTGCTTTTGTAAACCGTCCGAAATCAGTAGCAGGCCAGGTAGGAGGCAACTTTTCGATAGCTTCATCTAAATCCCGTACTATCAACCCGATACTGGTGGCAGCATTAGAACGTTCCATAAATAATCCTTCTCCCATATTAGGATCCTGTACGTCCATTACCATTGGCACTCCCCCGTAAAGCTTCACCAGTTCCCAGTATATCCAGGCTCTCATCATCAGTGCCTGCCCTTTGATTACATTTTTTTGATCTTCAGGAATTGACCCTTTATCAATCTCTGCAAGTAAAATATTTATTCTTCGTATATGGCTATAAACATCAACCCCCCAAGTACCATATGCTGAACTAGCGGTTAACATACCATACATCATATTGTCTACCCCGGAACCAGTCGATTCATCAGATAAACCAGAATTTGCATTTCCTTGGAAGCCTGGTAAAGTTCTGCTATACAAGTTATTTAAATATAATCTTGCTAAATCTGAGTTTTGCCAAACGTCCTCATTATCCACAGCATCCAATTCCCTTTTTTCTATCACTTCCTCACAGGAAGCAAAAAAACAGAGCAGGAAAAGATATATTATTAACTTTTTCATATATAAATATTAATATAAGACTAAAAGGTTACGTTTAAGCCAAAATTTGAGGTTGTAACCATAGGATATTCGTATGCCCTTGCCACACTCGGATCTTTATGATCGAAAGGGTTTATTACTGTCCATATGTTTGTTCCGGCATAGAATACCTTAAACTGTGGCAACTTCCACCTTTGAGTCAGCTTACTCGGCAATTCGTATGATACGTTAATATTGTTCAGTCTCAAGGTATGGCCATCGCGCATCCAGAAAGTTGATATCTGATCTGCCATACCATAATTAAATGGTCTTGGCATAGAGGCATTCGGATTATCCGGTGTCCAGTAATCGTTCCAGAACGAGAACACATTGGTATTCGAGGTTGGCAGTACCATCTCGTCTTTCTGAATAAATACTTTATGTCCAAATGCACCGCTAAAAGTAGCACTGGCCCTCAGGTTCTTCCATGAAGCTCCAAGTGTAAAGCCGTAAGCATATGCAGGGCTGGTTCTTTCTGCGATAATCGTTCTATCCCACTGATTGATTTCGCCGTCAGGACCTTCGGAATAGTTTTCTCCTCTGATATCCTTGTAATAGATCATACCCATTTCTACAGGTACACCATCGATTGTGGAATACATACCTAATACACGATCCAAGTCTTCCTGAGTTCTGATAATACCTAAGGCGATCATACCAGGCTGGTTGCTCGGGTCATTCAGAAGCTGATCGTCCCAGCGGCCGATTACGGCTGGGTTCTGCGGTATTTTGGTCGGACGACCGTAGTTCCAGGAAATGTTACCACCAACATTGTAACTAAAGTCATTTCCTATGTTATTGTTATGCCCTAGACTTAATTCAAAACCTTTAGAAAAAGCAGCACCATAGTTCTGCTGCGGAGGCTTTGGAGCTCCTAAAGTTGTTGGGTTAACACTGTTAACAGGCATCAGTATATCAAAGCTGTTACGGTAGAAAGCGTCGAATCCTACGGTAATTTTATTATTAAGCACTCTGGCATCCAGACCTACGTTATACATGTCGTTCTTCTGCCAGGTAACGGTTGGATAAAATATACCTTCATTTTTCACGTCAATGGCACCGGTTAAGTTTGGCGTAGTACCTGTTCCGAACAACGGACCTGTTATATTAGCACCATAGCTCTGCTTCCACATAAACCCTCTTCCAGGTTCTGTACCTGTACGGCCATAAGACGCACGTATTTTCAAGAAATTAATGAAGTTAATATTATCCCTGAAGAAATTTTCTTCAGTAATGATCCAACCAGCTGATACATTTGGAAAAGCTCCCCATGCAAAATCAGGGTGAAACTTCTGCGAAGCTTCGTACCGGAATGCTGTTTCCAGCAGGTATTTTCCTTTATAATTGTAATTCAAGCGGCCGATATAAGATAATCGTCCTGTTTCGGCGGCATTTCCGCCGGTTACGATGCCTGCATCATTAAAGGCCCAGAACTGATCATAGCCCTTAATGTTTGCAGTTTTTTTCGTTGTGTGATAGTTTCGGTTTTCATCCTCCCTTTGTTCGTAAACAAAGAGGGCGTCAATCTGATGAGCACCAAAGGTACGGTTGTACGTCAGGGAAGTATTCAGCTGGTAGAATTTTGAATAATCCATACTCTCCCGCATACTTTCATCATTTTCCTGACGACGTTCCGGGTTAGAAGCAAACTCATTAGCATACAAGTGACTAGCTCCACCAGCTCTTCTCAGGGCATAAGCAATCACATCCTGACCATATCGCTTTCCTCTTGTATTTGCATCATTATATGAGAAAAACGCCCTTGCTTTCAAACCTTTTATAAATGGAACTTTGTAATCGAATGCACCTGAAAGATTTGTATTACTGGAGGTACTGTTATTATAGCTATCAGCTTCCAGCAAGGCATAGGGATTATAACCACCGTCTACAGCTGTAGGCAAACCATCAACCACCGGAGGAGCCCATCTTGGAGCTGTCAGCAATCTTGTATAAAGACCTTTTAGAGTAGGATCACCAGCAAAGTAGGGTTCGTTACGAGTACCACGATTAGTACTTACTCCAAGTGTGAAAGTAATATCTTTCGTTATATCTGCTTCAATGTTAGTTCTAAGGGAATAACGACTATACTTCAGTCGCTCTATATTTCCTGTTTCAGAATAATATGCCCCCCCTACAAAATACCGGATATTATCGCTTCCTCCACTCACATTCAGCGTATGACGCATCGTCATTCCATTCTTGTATAATCCGTCCAGCCAATTATAGTCAAGCGTATCCATCGCAGCAATTTCATCCTCAGAAAAATACTTAAACCTAATTAGGGGGGAATTTTTGTATCTGTTAAACACATCCTCAGGCACATAATACTTACGCCCCTCATGGTCTAATATCTCATTAAGCATAAGCGCATGCTCCCTGGCGCTTAGCATTTCAGGAAATTGCGTAGCCTGAGCAACACCAAGTGATGTACTATAACTAACCTTTGGCTTTCCTTTACCGCCTCTTTTGGTTTTCACCAGCACAACACCGCCACCGGCCCGGGCGCCATAAACAGCCGCCGCACCATCTTTAAGAATTGAAATACTCTCAACTTCCGAAGCATCGAGCAGGTTAAATTGTTCAACACCATTATCCTCGTAAATAACACCGTCTATCACATAAGTAACAATATCGGGATTGGGAGCCTTATCTGTTGGACGCCGAATTGTAAGTGGGGTAGGCACACCTGGCCTGCCAGAGTTTTGTGTAGCAACACGAACCCCCGCCATACGACCAATGATTGCCTCCGACAGGTTCGCCACCGGCAGGTCTTCAATTTCTTTCGCTTGCAACGTTTCCACAGCACCTGTCAGGTTAGCACGTTTCTGCTCGCCGTAACCAACCACCACCACTTCTTCCAAAGCAGCAGCACCTGCTTTTAATGAAACATTGACTACGCTGCGCGTCCCAACTTTTTGTTCCTGGTCCTGGTAGCCAATATACTTAAACACTAAAACTGCATCTTCATTAGGCACAGTCAAGGAATAATTACCTTCAACATCCGATACAGCACCCTGACTGGTACCTTTCACCAGGATATTCACACCCGGCAACGATTCTCCAGTTGCCTCGTCTTTCACCTGCCCTTTTACTGTAATAGGTTTCGGCGCCTGTTGCAACGGACCGCCTTTCTTATCTTTCAGTAAGATCGGGCTCTCCTGATTTTTTGCGTACACTTTTACCGAAGAAGCATCGGCTAACTGTTGTGCGTAACCATAGCTACACGGCAGCATGAAGCCCAGTGCCACCAGCCATTTTGAATTGAATAGAAAACGCTTCATATAGAGATTAGATAATTTACTTTCAAGCTTTACTAAAAGGCAATCCATGTTGGCGATTACTCTTAATAAAGGAACCCCGGTTACGCAATAAACAAAACCGCTCACTAACATTTGTTGCTCACACACAGAGGATTACCCCTGCCCTTTCTGATAATCAGCCGCTAAACGATTAAGCTGTAAAGCCGTGAACAAGCATTAGTTACATTCAAAAATAAATAAAATTTTTATATATAAAAACTTTATTCGCAATTATTTTAACTAAGGCATTTAACAAGCGTAACGGAAACATGCCAATACAACCTATATTTGCCAAATCTTTCCAGGGCAGCAACTCTTTTCCCGGTTCAAAACCTCTGCTGTGTTTGCTAAAAAAATTACACAACCAGTACCCATCGCAGGACTACATCAGGAATTGGGAGAGGAGAGCTTGTTATATAAAACCCCTATCTAATTTTCAACTCCAACAGCTACATATGATCAGGCAGCTTCAAGGCTAATTAAACTACAAACCGGCCGGAAAAATAATTCCAGAACTATGGGAATATCCAACCAGGCCCGGAAGGTGCAACGCAGCTGCTGCTCATAAATATCCAGAAGCGCAAAGATGACTCCCTGCACAAAATGGGAGCAGGTCTGCGCGTGTCGTTTTATGGGAAAGCTGTTTTTAGCAACAGCACAGGCTATACCAGGATCAGTATTACAAACACATTCTTTGCTAACAGCAGCAGCGGCTGCCTGTAATGAAAAGAGATAAAATATAACCACTGCACTGGACGCATCTCGAATTTTTGTCCTATCTTAGCCGGGAAACAGGCTCGTTAACCTCCTCTGGTTACAGGAACCTGGAATTTGTACATATCATTATTACCTTAATTCTCACACAACATGACAGAGAAAGCTGTCAAGTACCAGGCACCGGCGCTGGAGAAGGGACTTGACATTATCGAGTACCTGGCCCTGAAGGCTATCCCCCTTTCCCAGACTGAAATAGCAATTGGCATTAACAGAAATCCTAACGAAATCTTCCGTATGCTTGTGTCGCTCGAGGCACGGGGGTACATAAACCGCGAAGAGATTTCCGGGAAATACAAACTTTCGCTGAAGCTCTACAACCTGTCGCACCGCCACTCGCCTGTCGACGAGATACGGGCGGCAGCGCAGTACCCAATGTACGAACTGGCCGGAAAACTAAAGCAGTCCTGCCACCTGAGCGTGCTCTACCACAACCAGCTGATGGTAATCCACCAGTCCAAAAGCCCGAGTCCGATTGCGCTGTCGGTGGAGGAAGGAAGCCTTTTCCCGCTGATGCTCACAGCTTCGGGAAGAGTTTTACTCGCTTATATGAGTGATGAGGAGCGGGAAAATACGCTCAGGTCCATTGACCTTTATAAGAGCTACACCAAACCGCAGCAGCAAAAGTTCCTGCAACAGCTCGACCACATAAGGGATGCCGGAAGACACGTCGAGTCCAGCGACCTGTCGCGGGGCGTGACGGACATTGTAATGCCTATCGGAAACGCCGAAACCGGTGTGGTAGCTGCCCTGGCCGTATCTATCCTGACAACGGAATATAACGAGAACCTGTCGCTGGAGGAAACAAATAAAATGGTGCAGGAGTGTGTTGAAAAGATAACGAAACGTATTGGCCTTGTGTAGTAGCTAACGATGCTGCTTTTCCAGGTGCAGAGGCTGTGGTGGCTGTAGCAGCAGAATAATTTGCAGCTGCAGTGGCTATGGTGGCAGCTGCAGTAATATTTTCACTATAAAAAACCCGGCAGGTTTCTGAACCTGCCGGGTTTTTACATTTTGTAGGGCTGCTACTACTTTGTCACGATGGTAACTTCTGCGGGTTTCATGCCTGCGGCTGTTGCTTTCAGCTTAATAGTGCCCGGCTTGTTTTCTGATTTTATGATAACCTGGCATCTCCCCTGCCACGCCTTGCGGTGCGGGTCGGTAAAACTTTCCAGGCTTTTCGGGTTCGCGTTGCCTACGCCTTCAATCACACCAGGTCCCTCGATTTCGAATTTCACGTGGTCCTCTGCCTTCGGATGACGCACGCCATTGGCGTCTACCAGTTCTACGGTAATGTAGCTCAGGTCGTGGTTGTCAGCTTTTATTTCGTTTCTGTCGACGGTGAGTTTCAGTTGCGTTGGCTCTGCTGCCGTTTGCAGCACGGAAGCAACCGCCTCTTCGCCATTGGCATAGGCAACTGCTTTCAGCTCGCCCGGCTGGTAGGGCACCTGCCACACGGCGGTAAACCGGGTGTCGCGGGTGGTGGGTTTGCGGCCCAGCGATTTGCCGTTGAAGAACAGCTCTACTTCGTCGCAGGAGGAGAATACGTTTACTTCGAGCGGCTTGCCTTCGTAGCCTTTCCAGTTCCAGTCGGCTACCAAATCATGCCACTTCCAGTTGCTCCAGGTTTCCGGGTTCGGGTTGGTTTCCGGGAACGAAGGGGTAGGCGGCTTTACGAACACCGATACATTCTGACCATTTTTCCAGAGGGCATCGCGGTAGTAGGACTGCGGACGCTTCCAGCCACAAATGTCGATGTCGCCTACGAAAGCCAGGTTCCACGGGTAAAAGTTTTTGTTCTGCTTGTAGCCCAGCCACCCGATGCTGGCCTCGCCAATGTGGTCGTAGGCCGTCCAGACGAAGTCGCCGATTACCCAAGGGTAATCCAGCACATCCATCCAGTAATCAAAGGCTTCGATGGTAAATGACTCGGCGGCATACACTACCCGGTTTGGCGTGCGCTCATGCTCGGACACATATTTGTCGCGGGCGTAGTTGTAGCCTATCACATCGAGCACCTTCATAAATTCTTCTTTATCCGGCCCTACGCCATTTACACCGTTCGTTACCGGGCGGGTTGGGTCGAGCTGGCGGATGTGGTCGGCCAGCATTTTGCCCACAGCGGCTACTTCCGGCTTGTGGCGGTTCGGGATTTCGTTGCCCGTGCTCCACATGATAATAGACGGGTGGTTGCGGTCGCGCTGCACCATCATCTCCACATCCTTCTGCCACCACTCGTTGAAGTACACGTTGTAGTCGTCTTTGTTCTTCTTCTCGTTCCAGGTATCGAAGGCCTCGTCAATCACGAGCATACCCAGGCGGTCGCAGGCGTCGAGGAAGCCGGTAGAAGGCGGGTTGTGGGCGCAGCGGATGGCGTTGTAGCCGCTGGCTTTCAGGATTTCTACGCGGCGTTCATCGGCACGCTCGTAGGCTTTGGCTCCCAATGGTCCGTTATCATGGTGCACACAGCCGCCCTTAAGCAGCATTGGCTTGCCGTTGAGTTGGAAACCGGTTTTGGCATCGAACGAAAGGGTGCGGATGCCAAACTTGGTTTCGGTGCGGTCGGTTAGTTTGCGGCCTACATATACTTCTGATACTGCCGTGTATTGTGTGGGCGACTCGGTAGACCACAACTCCGGTGAGGCCACCTTAATATTCTGGTTGAATTCATAAGGAGCACCGGCTGCAACGGTTTCGTTGCTTTCTGTTTTAGCTTTTTCGGCTCCGTTGGCATCGAGGATGCGGGTAACCAGCCGTACTTTCGCTTTTCTGCCTGTGTTGTTGGCAACTTTTGTTCTGGCGTTTACAGTAGCAGCAGCTGAGGTAACTTCAGGCGTCGTAATATAGGTGCCCCATTGCGCCACATGCACCGGCTCGAGGGTCTTGAGCCACACGTGACGGTAGATGCCGGAACCAGTGTACCAGCGGCTGTTGCGGCCTTCGTTCTTTACCTCCACGGCCAGCACGTTCTGCTGCCCCGGTTTTACTTTGTCGGTGATATCGTACCAGAACTCGCTGTAGCCATAAGGATAATTGCCCAAATGCTGCCCGTTGAGCCAGACATCGGAGTTCATATATACACCGTCGAACTGCACCACCAGGCGCTTGCCTTTGGCAGCTGCCGGCACGGTAAAGGTTTTGCGGTACCAGCCGGTGCCACCCACTGTAAAGCCAATACTTACCCCGTTGATTGCCTCCGGGTCGAAAGGAGAATCGGTACCGGGAATGTCTTCGATGCTCCAGTCGTGCGGCAGGTTTACTTTGCGCCACTGCGCATCGTTAAAGCTTACCTGCTCTGCCCCCTGCACATCGCCCCGGTGGAAGCGCCAGCCGGCATCAAATAACTGCTTTCGCTCTGTTTCCTTTTGTTGTGCCTGCAGGCAGAAGGAGATGAGGAAGCAGCAGGCAAAGAGTAGTTGTTTCATGTATGATTTGTTGTGTGTTGTCTGAATTTGGATTCGTCAGATTGATGGATTTACAGGATTATTTTACGATGCTGGCATCAGACACTCGCAGGAGCTTAGCACACTGCGAGGTCACTCCTGCTGCGGCTCTCCGGATATATCAATTCTGCTCTTTCAGACGTCCAAGTCCGAAAGGTTTCTGTTGGGGACATCTTTGTCCCCGTACCGTTACATGCGGACACAGATGTCCGCAGCAGATGTAGTTCAGGACACAGATGTCCTGAACAGCAGAAACAGCGTGACTTTTGTGTGCTTTGATCATGCAAATCCTTAAATCCGGTAAATCCTGATTCAGACACAAAGTATTTTATTTATTTCGTGTTTCAGAAGCTGTGCCAGAATTAAACTGCAGCCTGCTTTTTCCCAAATCTTTCGAAGTGGCCACGGCAATACCGCGTTGCTCTTTTTTGTTTACCGCGTTGTAGAAGTGGTATACCACGCCATCATGTTTCACGACGAACGATTTGTGCGCATATAATTCATCATACGGTTCTGATGATTCTATCAGGTTCTCGCCATTCCAGTCGGTCCAGTTTATCAGGTCATAGGAGCATGCGAAGCGGTTGAAAGCACCTTTCCGGTCTTCCCAGAAGGCACCGAAGTAAAACATCACCCACACATCATCCATCTTCTGCACAACACCATCGCCGGTAATACCTACCCGGTGGTGCACTACCGGGTCTTTCTGGAAGCGCTTCCAGGTCACCATGTCATCCGACACGGCCATACCGATGCGCTCGTACCAACGGGTGGGTTTATTATTTTCCAGGGAATCGCCCACGGCGTTGTAGTACATCACGAATGGATAGCCGGTGGTTTTATTTTTATCCCAGATAACGCTGCTTTTGAAGAGCTTATGCCGGTTTTCCCACCAGCGTACATCCGCGTCGTAGGGTGTGAGCACCGGTTTTGGCAGGCGCGTCCACTGATGCGGCACCGAAGGGTCTTTTTCGGTATAGGCAATGCCTATCGAAAGAGGCTCCACCTCGTAGCCTGTGGAATTGCCGCCGAAGTAGCTCATCCAGTATTTGTCGTCGTACTTTTGCAGTTTATAGCTGCCACCCCACTTATGCTCCTGCAGCGCATTGTAGCCCGCCTTCTGAAAGGCATCCCACTCCGTGGAATCTTTGCCAAAGCCCATGATTTTACCTTTGTGCTTCCAGTTGAGCAAATCGTCACTTTCAGCCAGCCAGGTTTCGTAGCCTTTTCCATCGAATACAATGTAGGTCATGTACCACATGTTTCCTTTCCGGAACACCGTTGGGCAGTCCATTTTTTTGGAGTCGTCCGGCGGCGTCAGGACCAGGCCGTACTTGTAAGGGGTTTTTACTTCTTCGTACACTTTCTGCATCACCTCCTGCGGCACGACTTTCTTCGCGGTTTGTGCACAGGACGTTACTGTACTGAGTAACGCGAGAAGCAGGAGGATGCTTAAGCTTTGTATTTTCATTTGGGTAATATTTTTTTCTGCTATTATATCTCACTTCATACCGCAAGTTTAGCGCCAGCGCAACTTGTGGTTACTCATAGCGCCAGTTTGTAACTGGCGTTCATTCCACGATGCTTTAGCTGCGCCAGTTACAAACTGGCTGTCATAACTAACCACCAGTTACCGCTACGCTCAAACTGGCGGTATTCAAGTTTGTCTCTCCTATAGCTCCTTCTTATCCTGCACCACAAACTTATAAGTACCGGAGCCAACTTTTAGTTGTGCGCGCCCTTCTTTATGGCCCAGTTGCTGCAGGTCTTTGTTGCCGGCTACCGGTTTGCCGCCTTCGAATAACTGCGCTTTTTCAGAGGCAGGCAGATGAATGGTAGCGGTGGTGTTGGCTGGAATCGCCACGTTCAGTTCAAAGGTTTCGCCGTTCTTATTCCAGTCGGTGCTGATGGTGCCGTAGGGCGAGTCGTAGCTTACGTTGGAGGAAGTTACATTACCCACGGGCTCCGGACGAATGTCTATTTCATTGAAGGCTACTGAGTTCTCGGCAGGACGGATGCCACCTAAGCCGCTATAGAACCATTCCATCAGGTGGCCCAGCATCAGGTGGTTGTTCGAAACAGTCGGAAGCGCGGCCCAGGATTCGGTGAGGGCGGTAGCGCCTTGCTCCAGCTGGTAACCGTAGCCCGGTACGTCGGTGCGGCTGTTCATGTCGTAGATGACGTCGGAGCGGTTTTCGTTTTCCAGTACCCGCAGCACATAACGGTAACCGATGTCGCCTGCTGTCAGGGCGTTGTTGCGGCTTCGGATATCTTTTATCAGGTTCTCCACCACGGCATCCTTGTACTGCGGCTCCACCAGGTTCATGTACACAGCCATGGCATTGGCCGCCTGGCTGCCGGTGGCGTATTGCTTCGTTTCCTTGTTGAAGAATTTCTTGTTGAAAGCTTCTTTTACTTCGGCAGCCAGCTTATCATATTTTCTGGCGTCTTCCGGTTTGCCCAGCATAGTGGCTATTTTGCTGATGATGTTCAGGTCGTAGTAGTAAATGGCGGTGCCGGTTACGCCCATCGGCGTGAGCTGCGACACGCCCGGCCGTTCGGGACCAAGGTCGTACCAGTCGCCGAGGCCCTGCGACAGGATGTGGCCTTCGGCCTGGTTAGCCAGGTAGTCGAGGTAGCGCTGCATCATGGGATAGCTGTCGGCAAGAATCTGTTTGTCGCCGTACCACTGGTACATGTACCAGGGCATGATGATGCCGTTGCTGCCCCACTCCGGTGAGTCGCGGAACATGGTGCCGCCCCAGGTGAATATTACGTATTCCGGAGATGTTTCAGGAATAAGGCCTTCCGTCGTCTGCGCCATTTGCATGTCTTTGGCTACTTTCCTGCACAGGCTGGCAATGTCGTAGTTGTAACGGAGGGAGCTGCCCATCAGGTGCACCTGCTCCAGCCAGCCCAGTTTCTCGCGGTGCGGACAGTCGGTGAACACGCTCACTGTGTTGCTGCGGATAGCCCAGTCAATCAGGCGGTCCGTCTTGTTGAATAGGTCGTTGGAAGTAGTAAACTGCCCTACCCGCTCCGCTGCGTTGCGGATGTGCAGACCTTTCAGGCTCGCCACCACCGGCAGGTTCTGCGGGTTTGCCTCGCCTTCCGGAGTGCCACCCTCTACGCGCACATAGCGGAAGCCGTAGTAGGTAAAGCGAGGATGCCAGGCTTCGGTGCCCTCTCCTTTCAGGGTGTACTCGTAGTAATAGGGACTGCCGGTATGCTTTTGCGTCACGTCGCCCTCGGCATCTAAGAGTTCGCCTGGGGTTATTTTTACTTTAGCGCCTTTTTTTCCTTTTACCGAAATTCCCACGATGCCCGATGCATTCTGCCCCAGGTCGTATACCCACACCCCTGGCTTTGGCTGCGTGATTTTTACAGGCGTAAAGTTCTCATGAATTTTCACCGGCGTTGCCAGCTGCGCTTCCAGTTTCTTCGGGCCGGTGGTCAGGATAACGGGCTTCCAGGTGTTGTTTTCTTTAAAGCCCGGCGTGTTCCAACCTGGTTGTTCCAGTGTGGCATCGTAATCTTCGCCGCCGTAGATGCTCGAGAAGACGATGGGACCGGGCGCCGTTCTCCAGGAGTTGTCGCTGATGATGTTTTCTGTTTTCCCGTCCTGGTACTCGAGCACGAGGCGGCAAATCATTTTCGGGTAACCAAACGAAGTCGTCAGTTTGCGGTAGCGCTCGCGGGGGATGTGGTAGAAGCCGTTGCCCAGCATCACGCCTACGGCATTATTGCCCTGCTTCAGCTGCTCCGTTACATCAAACGTCACGTACAGGGCGTGCTCGTCGTAATTGGTCCAGCCCGGGTCGAGGAAATGGTCGCCCACTTTGTTGCCGTTCAGGCTCATTTCGAAATGGCCCAGCCCGGTGATAAACATGGTCGCCCGCTTTACCGGCGCCTTCACGTTGAATTCCTTTCGTATGAGCGGGAGCACGTTTTTGCCGGGGCCTTTGTCGTTATGCCGGTTATTATCGACTGCCGGTACAATGCGGTGCGATTCGGGCAACTCTTCGAAGCCAATCCAGCGTGCGCCTTTCCAGTCCTGCTCCGTTGGCAGGCCCATTTGCCATTTGGCAGGTTCGCTCCAGCCAGAGATGTTGCCTTTGTTGTCCCAGACCATCACTTTCCAGAAGTAGGTTTTGGTCGGCTCCAGTTTTTTTCCGCCGTAGGGCACCTGGATAGATTGGGAAGAAGTTACTTTTTTGCTGTCCCACACATTGCCTTTGTTCTTCTTTAGCGCCTCCGGGGTGTCTGCTACCAAGATACGGTAAGCCTTCTGCGTGACGCCCCGCTGCTTGGAGTTGAGTACCCACCGTAGACGCGGTGCGGCAGCTTCTACTCCCAACGGATTTTCCCGGTACTCACATTCCAGGTCTGCCACCTGCAGCGCTTTTTCTTTCTGCGAAAAGGCCTGAAAGGAAATGCAAAACAGCAAAAGGAAGAAGAAAAAATATCGGCTCATGGTATGTATTTACAAGATAATGAACGGCTTAACTAGCATTCGTTAAAAAGTCAAAGCGACGGAGGCATCAAGTAGCCAGTCATCAAATTTATGAAAAACCAGCGAATGTGCCTGTTCCGGTTCCTGAAGCTCTCGTTCAGGCAGATTTCACCAAGCAAAGGCTTTCAATATCAAATATAAAGATTTTATTTATATATAAACAAATTATCCCCCGCTAAACTTCCTACTGCACAGGAGCAGTGGGTATGGAGGCTGGTGCAGTAACGCTTTTCTTTTGGAATGCCTTTTTCGCCCAGCGTTGTAGATGTAGCAAGAATGGGGCCTGTTTTGGATTGTTTGTTTGAAGGACAGGTCGGGACCCAATGCTGTAAACACAAAGAAAAAACTTATACCGCCAGTTTGAGCGCAGCGGTAACTGGTGGTTAACATTAGTGCCAGTTTGTAACTGGCGTACATGCACGACAATTATAAATGCCAGTTACAAACTGGCCTCATGAAATACCACCAGTTACCGCTGCGCTCAAACTGGCGGTATAAAAGTAAAAACCTGCTCTTCCGGACATCTTCTGTCCGGAAGCCACTCTGCTGCGGACGTCCGCGTCCGCGTGGGTAATTTTTTGGTAAAGACACACGGGGACGTGGACGTCCCCGGCAGAAATCTTTCGGACAAAAGATGTCCGAAAGAGCAATAGCGAAACAACAATTAAACAGGAGCAGTGGCTGTGGAGGAAGGTGCAGCAAAGCTTTCGGACGACTTCAAAATAAAAACCCCAGCTGCCGTTACGACTGCCGGGGTTTTTGCTGTTTCAAAAAGACCTATTACTTCAAGCCAACTTTTTTACCTGTCGTGGCGGAGTCGTAAAACTTTACCTTCTTCGCCTGCTGGCTCATGTTTTCGGCCTTGCCTTTGGCTGGGGTCAGGAAGAAGCTGTACTGGTACGGTTTGGCTTTTAGCTGGTACTTCTCCATAGGCTGGCCTACCTCCGACCAGGAGTCGTTGCCGCCTACGCCCATCTGCTCCAGGTCGATGTTCACGGTTACGAAACCGGCATCTTTCAGGTCGTAGGTGTGTTTGGCGACGTCGATATTGTCTTCGGTGTAGGGCCAGGCGCTCATGCTCAGCAGGCTGTCGGCCACAATCAGCAGTCCTTCGTCTTTTTTGTTAGCCAGGAACATCCAGCGTACGTCGGTGCGGTTGCCGTTTTCCTGTGGCACGACGTAGGGCTCTATGAACTCCATAATTGGCTGCGAATAAATGGCTGCGTCGAAGCCGTAGCGCTTGTCTACGTAATTCTCCTGGGGGCCTCTGCCGTACCAGTTTACCTGGTCGTACTCCCGGGCGATGCCGCACTGCATGCCCACTTTCGGCATATTCGGCAGTTCAGCAGTTGGTGTAAACGCATAATCTACTTTTACCACGCCGTCACCTGCCAGGGTATATACCACCTGCACCGTGGCTTTCTCATCCATGACGGTGTACTGGCTGCTTACCCGCACCAGGCCGGACGGCGTTTTGTCGGCAGATACGCTGCGGAACTTCGGCTCGGCTTTATTCCACTCCGGCACCTTCGTGTTTTTCCAGACGTTCTTGTCGTTTTGCGTTACCGGACGGTTAAAGTTCGGCAGCAGCGGACTGAAAATCTGTTCTTTGTTTTTCCAGCGGTAGGAGCTCAGGGCACCGTTTGCCTTGTCGATGGTCACGGAAAAATCTTTGCCGTTCACCACAAAGGCTTTGTCAGTTTCGTTTACCGTTAAGGCTCCGGAAATTTTGCGGCTGTTTGTTACCTCTGGAAGCCCTGTCAGGTTGAACTGGTTAGAGGCAATTTCGTGCCCTTTTGGTGCCCAGATTTCATCATGTGCCAGCGTGAAATGAATATCGGCAAGCAACTCCACACCGGCTTTGCGCTTCGGCAGGTAAGACGAGATGTTCAGTACCGTGTCTTTTCCGGCGGCCAGGTTAAGGCGCGGCAGCTTTTTCGTCTCCACCACTTTTCCGTCTTCGCGCACCACCAGCGTTACGTCATAGCCGCCCAGCGATTTAACAGCGTGGCGGTTCTGTAGCCTTATCAAACCTTTTGCTGCATCTGCCACCACAGCCTCTGCTGGCTGGAAAACGCGCTTGCACTCGTACATGGCCGCTCTTGGCCTGC
Source organism: Botryobacter ruber (assembly GCF_003347595.2). Taxonomy (GTDB): domain Bacteria; phylum Bacteroidota; class Bacteroidia; order Cytophagales; family Hymenobacteraceae; genus Pontibacter; species Pontibacter ruber_A. The sequence continues at coordinate 76,283 of NZ_QCZK02000030.1, forward strand.
CGTCGGGCGCGGCAATGCCGTTGAGGCAGAAGCTGCCGTTGTGCAGTTTCTCACCGAAGTCACCGCCATAGGCATAGAACTCTTCGCCGCTTTCGTTCTTCTTCAGGAGTCCCTGGTCCTTGAAATCCCAGATACAGCCGCCAATCATGCGTTTGGTGCTCCGGAAGGCATCCCAGAACTCCTTGATGTTGCCGGTGGAGTTGCCCATCGAGTGGGAGTATTCCACAAAGATTATCGGTCGGTTGTCGCCAGGCTGGTTTGCCAGCAGGTCTACCGTAAATACGCCCGGGTAGAAACGGCTCACCATGTCCACATACTGCGGGTCAGTTGGGTTCTGGATGCGGTGGGAGTGGTCGTTGGTAGCGAGGTAGCGCGGATCCCCCAGTTCGATGTAGCCTTCTACACGGTGATTACCTTGTGCCGGCTCGTAGTGCACCGGACGGGTAATGTCGAAATCGTGAATCCATTCGGCCATAGCAGCGTGGTTGGGTCCGCGGCCGGCTTCGTTGCCCAGGCTCCAGATAATGATGCTCGGGTGGTTTTTGTCGCGCATCACCATGCGGGTAGTCCGCTCCATGAACGCATGCGTCCAGGTAGGGTCGTTGCTGAGTTTGCCGCCCAGGCCGTGTGTTTCGTGGTTGGCTTCGTCCATTACCAGGATGCCGTACTCGTCGCAGAGGTCATAGAAGTAGGGGTCGTTTGGGTAATGGCTGGTGCGAATGGTGTTGAAGTTGAACTGCTTTATCGTCTTCACATCCTCCAGGATATCTTCGCGGGTTAAGGCCTTGCCCCTGGTCGGGTGATGGTCGTGGCGGTTGACGCCGTAGAGGTACGTTTCTTTCCCGTTGATGAGCAGTTTGCTGTTGTCTTTGGAGAACTCGATGCTGCGGAAACCGACACGGCAGCTTTTGGCTTCGAGCACGTTTCCTTTTTCATCCTCCAGCGAGAGCACGAGCGTGTACAGGTTCGGCGCTTCGTCGCTCCATTTCAGCGGATTCTTTACCGTAGTCTCCAGCAGCCCGAACTTCACGTTGTCGAGGCGCGGGTAGATTTCGTTTACAATTTCTTCGGCGGTTCTTTCCAGCGGCTTTTCGAACACCGGCTGGTTGGCTTTGTTGTAGAGCTGCGCCTTTACTTTATAGCCTTCTACCTCTTTGCCCGTGTAGTTATCCAGGCGCGGACGAATGCTGATTACGGCATCTTTATAGTCCTTATCCAGCTTCGCCTGCCAGTGGAAATCGGCAATACGCAGCTTCGGCTCTGCCAGCAGCAGCACCTCCCGCTGAATGCCGCTCATGCGCCAGTGGTCCTGGTCCTCGAGGTAAGCGCCATCGCTCCACCGGATTACCTGCACCGACACAATGTTCTCGCCCGGCTGCAGGTAAGGCGTGATGTTGAACTCCGAAGGCAGGCAGCTGTCTTCGCCATAGCCCAGGAACTTGCCGTTCAGCCACACTTTAAAGCCGGAGCTCACACCCCCGAAATGCAGCGTTACGTTCATGTCTTTCCAGTCAGCGGGTACCGTAAAGGTGCGCTGGTAGGAGCCAACGGCGTTATAATCTTTCGGCACGCGTGGCGGGTCTATCGGGCGGAAGGGGTACACGGCACTCTTGTAAATCGGAATGTCGTAGCCTTTCATTTCCCAGTTGGAAGGCACTTCAATCTTTTTCCAGCCACTCACCCGGCCTTTGTAGAAGTCCTGTGGCGCATCGGCTGGTTTTAAAGCAAAGAAGAAATCCCAGTCCCCGTTCAGCGATTTCATGCGTGCTGTCTTGCTGCGGTCGTTGGTGAGCGCATCTGTAACAGTTGCAAAGGAGTAAGCTGTTGCTCTTGCCGGGTCGCGGTTGATGCTGGTGACCAGCTGGTTTTCCCAGGGCTCCGCATTGTAGATTCCCGGAACGGGTGGAATGGCGGCTGGTAGCCCGTCAACGGTTTGCGCCTGAACAGCTTGTGTAAAGAATACACCGGCTATTAGTGACGCTAATTTAAATAAGCTTAGTTTCTTCATATGATATTTCCTGCTTCCGCTGGTGCGGATTTGCAGCTTGTACTTTTTTATATTCTCTGTGGTGCAGGGCCCTGACTTTATTTCAACGTGGTTTTCCTGTTGCAGGACTGCTATTCTGGTGGCATCAAGGGGCTTGTTAAATCCAAATTTTTCCGTTGCGTTTCAGCGCTTGGTAATGTTGCTGCCAACTTGCAGCAGGGCACCCGCAAGGGGTGCCCCTACTGTGCTCGGCTCAAATTCTGCATAGGCAGCAGCGCTTCGGTTTTATATTTTATCAGAATCCCTTTTCAATTCGATTGCATAAAATCGCCCCCGTACGGGCACCCCTTGCGGGTGCCCCACCACGCTCTCACCTAACTATCATGCTCCACGGCCCAAACCAAATACTTTTTCCCGCAGCCCCCCTATCACACTAATACCCAAACGCCATCGCACCACCATCCACACAAAAATCCTGCCCGGTGATGTAAGAGGCGGCAGGCGAGGCCAGGAAGCAAATTATGGATGCCAGCTCATTCGGGTGCCCGAAACGGTGCAAAGGCATCCGGTTCAGAATTTTTGCTTTCCGGTCTGCGTCCATTACCTGGGTACTCATTTCGGAAGGAAACCAGCCTGGCGACACGGTATTTACCAGGATGTTCTCCTGGCTCCACTCCACGGCCAGTCCGCGTGTAATGCCCTGCACGGCGGCTTTGCTGGCGCTGTAGGGTACCACTTCCGAAAAGCCCAGGTGCGAGGCCATCGAACCGATGTTGATAATCCGCCCGATATGCGCCGACTTTTTCAGGTAAGGGAAAGCATGCTTGCAGCAGTTGAAAAGGCCTGTCACATTCACTTCCTGTATCTCTTCCCACTCCTGCGTTGTCAGTTCTTCGGCGCGTTTGCGTTTCGTGATGCCGGCGTTGTTTACCAACACATCAATGCCTCCTTCTTCGCCTATCTGAGTGAATACCCGCTGTATGTCTGCTTCGTCAGCCACATCCAGTTTAGCAAACACGATGCTGTCAGGCACTTCGCCTTTATAGTCTACCTTCACCTCTCCGGAACGGCTCAAGGCAAATACCTTCGCGCCACACTGTGCCAGCATAATGGCCTGGTGCAGCCCGAGGCCACTGGAAGCGCCTGTTACTATCACACGCAGCCCTTCTAGTGAGAAAAGCTCTTTTATTTTATCCATTTCTGAAATTTAGGCTACCGTTTTTACCAAATCGGAACTACCCGCATCATGCGCAGAGTTTTTGTCCCCTCCCAATCAAGTCCGGGACCTGCGGCTTTGAAGCTAATCTTGTAGGGGAAAAATTCCTGCTTCAAGTTTTCAACTTGGAGCTTTTTATATTGAAAGCTTTCAGCTTTCATGGCTGAACCTACCTGATTTCATACCCTCGCAAGTTGAAAACTTGCTGGAATGATAGCTCCAAGTTGAAAACTTGAAGCAGTTCTTTGCTTTCTTAGGAGCAAAGGCAATGGTCGCAGCTGCAGACAATTTTTTCCCTTCGCTGGTGCGAGCTTGTAGCTCGTACTTACATACCACCCGGAAGTACTTGATTCCAAGCCTAGTCAAATCGTCTGTGTAACGAAGGTACGAGCTACAAGCTCGCACCAGCACAAACGATTTACTTTGCTATTTTTATATCTCCGTCAAACCGCTATCCTTAAACCCGAAACCCCAGCCCGGACGGTCGTGCGGGGTGGCGAAGCCGTCTACTATCTGCAGCGGGTGGTCTATCAGCGGGTCTATCCAGTCGAAGGACTCGGCTCCGGCGCCATTCGGGATGGTGCAGAGCAGCGGGATGTCGTAATCTTTGTAGTAGTGCGGCAGCACCGGGATGTTAAAGCTTCCGGCCAGGGCGGCACTGTTGCGCCAGGCTTCTACCCCACCTAAACGCAGGATGTCCGGTTGCCAGATGTCGATGGCGTTTCGTACCAGCAGCTCGCGTAGCGGCACCGTGGAATACTCACGCTCTCCCATTGCCAGTGAAATACCGGCCTGGTTCCGCAGCAGCTGGTAGCCCTGGAAATCCGAATGGTCGATGGGTTCTTCAAACCAGTGGATGTTCAGTTCCCGGGCTGCCCGCGCCAGCGCAAGCGCTGCCGGTACCTGCATACCCTGGTTGGCGTCCATCATGATGTTGATATCGTTCCCGACGGCTTCCCGCACCAGGCGCAGGCGCTCCAGGTCTTCTTTCCAGTCGGGTTTGCCTACTTTTATTTTGACTGCCTGAAAGCCCCTGCTTTTGTAGTTGCTTACTTCGGCAATCAGTTCTTCTACTGAATAGGAAATCCAGCCGCCGCTTCCGTAAATGGGCACTTTGGTGCGCGATGCGCCCAGCACCTTCCAGACCGGCTGCCCGAGGGTTTTGCACCAGGCGTCCCACATGGCAATGTTGTAGGCGGCCTGCGCCCACCGGTTGATGCCTTCCAGCCCGAAGTACTCGTTGGCGGCGTTTATTTTTTCAAATACCTTCACCGTATCGTACACCTGCTCTCCGCATACCTGCTCCCCTACATCTTTCAGGGCGCCCGCTATAGCGGCAGGACTGTACTGGAAACTGAGCAGGTAAGACTCCCCCACCACACCGCTCTCCAGCTGGAGGCGCAGCACGATAAACGAGATTTCAGTTAAGGTATGCGTGGCGTCGGCAATTGGCTTTTCCAGCTTCGCTTTGGCTGAATAAATAGAGAAGCTTTTGATGGTATGCATAGTTCTTTTCTGTTACTGCCTTAGCTCTTATAGGAAACCACGTACTCCTTACCCTTCTCAATCGTCATTTCGTACTCGTTGTTTCCTTTCGAAATAATTTTAGCGCCTTTCACTTTTGGTTTCGATTTGCTCTTGAAACGCAGGGTACCGGTGCCCTCGTCTGCTTTCACTTTTATCTGGTTTGTGCTGCAGTACACTTTAATATCTCCGTTTGGTGTTGGCACGGTGCCTTCCATCCACTTCAGCCCGCCCAGTACCGGCACTACCTCATAGGTATTGTAACCTGCACTCAGCGGCTTCACGCCCAGGTAATATTTGCCCAACAGGTAAATCGGGCTGGCGCCCCAGGCGTGGCTCAGGCTCTTGCCAAACTCACGGCCATACATGGCATAGTGCTCTGCTCCTTTTTCGTTCGGGTCATACTTTTCCCAGAAAGATGTCGCTCCCAAATCGAGCATGCCGCCCCAGTAATCTTTCATTTCCTTCAGCACGTAGTCCTGCTCACCCATGGCGCAAAGTGCCTCCAGCTCATAGAAACGCATGTACGGCGTGGTAATTTTTTGCACCTTATCGTTGAGCAACACGTTTTGTTTTACCGCCTGCTTCTGCTTTTCGGTGAAGTAGTCGAAGAAGATGGCAAACATGTTGGAGTAGCGGGTAACATTGTCCGTCTGCTTGCCTTCAACCCGGCTGTGCACCAATGCCTGCTTCTCATCGCTCCAGTAGATGTCGAACAGTTTTTTCTTCATCTCGGCAGCCAGTTTATTGTAGCGGGCTGCTCCCTGCTGGTCACCGGCAATCTCGGCACTCAGCGCCATGGTTTCGAGGCTTCGGGCCAGAAGCAGCTGCTCGAAGCTTACCTCGCCCTGCTTGCTCAAGCCATCGGCCCAGTCGATAAACACCCAGTCACCGGCCAGACCTTCCATCAGGCCGTCTTTGTTGCGGCGGTCCAGGCTGAACTCTATCAGCGACTGCATGCGTGGGTAGAACTGCTGGATAAAGGTCTTATCGCCTGTGTACAGGTAGTAGTCGTAGATGCCCATGAACCAGTAGAAGGTGTAGTCCATGATGGTGTTGATGTGGCTCGTTACCGGGTCTTTGCCACGAAGCGCCAGCAGCGTGCGGGTTACCGAAGGCGAGTCGAAGGCCAGGTAGTAGTTCATCAGGTAGCTCTGGTAGGCATCGCCTGACCAAATCCAGCGGTCGCGCTTGATGCCGTCGATAAAAAACTCGCGGGTGGTCAGCTCCATGGTGTAGGCCGACACGTCCCAGATTTTATTCATCTGCTCATCGTTGCAACGGAACGTACCCCGCTCGGCCACCGGCAGGTACTCGTACAGCATCGACACATCGGCAATGGTGATGCCTGGCTCGTACTGGATGTTCACGTAGCGGAACGCGCGGGAACCCTCCAGCACCAGGTCCTTTGCCTGCGGCTGGTTAATATCCAAGTGGTCCAGCGTTTCGGTTGTTTCCGGCGACATCGCCTCTTCCAGCGACTCTCCATAGTAAAGCGATACTTTGCCTGTTCCTTTCAGTCCGTGCAGCTTTACAAAGCCAAATGTCTCTTTTCCGAAATCCACCACCAGCGATTGTGGCTTACGGTCGATTTTAGCAGCCTGCATCGGTTTGGTTGGCAACCTGAACTGGGATGGCGGTATCTGCGGATTGGTGAAGTTCCAGAAGCCAGCCTGCAGCCACTCTGTGCCCGACTGGTCTGATACCATGCCGGAGGCGTCTATCCATTCTTTGTCCTCGTAGGTAACTTTCCAGGAAGAGTCGGAAACGATGGTATTGCCTTTCACATACAGGGCCGGCACATGGGCCTGGTTGTAAATCTTGATGTTCAGCTTATGCTTACCGGCAGGAATGGTCACCTTTTTTGGCGTGCCGTTTATCATCTTGCTGTCAATTTTCACATTATACTGCCCTTCCGTGAATATTTCCACTTCTTCGGGCTGCTTCAGGTCGAATACTTTATGAAAATCTACCAGCACATAGTGGTTGTCCATGCGCCAGAACGGCGGGAAAAAGGTGCCGCGCTCGGTGCGCCTGTTCTGCATCTGGTTGGCCAGCCAGATTTCGTAATCGCCGGGATACCAAATCCAGGTGGCCTGCTGCTTTTGTTGCTGTTGCTGTGCCTGAACAGGTTGCATCGAAAAGGCAGTCAGGAACAAACACATCATAAGTACTACTCTTGTAATCATGGTAGCTGATAGGTTCATAAGAGTTGAATAGCGTGCGTTAGGTTATAATGAAAAGGTACGAGCTACAAGCTCGCACCAGCAAAATAATCAATTTAAGACTACGACTGAAAAACTGACTTCAAATACCTGGTATTGGCACCGAAATTACCTTTTACATCGCGTGGGTTGTTGGCATCGCGCGAACGTTCGATAACGAGCCAGCCGCGCCAGCCCATCTTGTCCAGCGTCTGCTTTACCTTCGGCATGTCGAGGCGGGTGTTGTGCTGCAGCCATACGCCATCTTCGTCGGTGGCGTGAATCATGCAGATGCGGTCTTTGCCCAAAATGCGAAGCTCTTCGTGCAGGTCGCGCCCGGCTTTCAGCGGGTTCGAAAAGTTAAAATATATTTTTATTCCCGGAGAACCAACATCTTTCAGCAGCTGCTTATCGCCTGCTGCATCCAGGGCTGTTTCGATGCCTATCACCACGCCTGCTTCTTCAGCCATTTTGCCTACGACCTTCAGGCGCTCCACGATGGCGGGGCGCAGGTGCGGGTACTGTATCAGGTCGCCTTTGACGCCCAGCGGCAGGAAACCTACTTTCACGTTCATCTGCTTCATCTGCTCGATGCAGTCGCCTACCATTTGCTTGTAGGTGGGCCGCTCGGCAAACGACTGGGCATAAAAACCTGACATGGAAAGTGAGCAAATTTCCAGCCCCAGTTCCTGTGCCTTGTCCAGGAACTGCTTCCGCTGCTCCGGATCTGCCAGTTTGCTGTCGAAGGTGTCGCGGTTGCCTAAGCCACCCATGTCTACTTCCAGGCCGTCGGCTCCGATTTCTTTTGCCAGGTCGAAGGCGCTTAGCTTTTGCCGCTTCAGAATCATCAGGTCCACAACGGCAATCTTGTAGCGTTCTCCATCGGCAGCCGCAACTTTAGAAGAAGAAGCGCAGGAAATAAGATTAGGTGCAACAAGTAAACCTGCCGCCAGGGTAGCAGCGTTTCCGAGGAAAGAACGGCGACTGAAACCTGAAATTTCGCTCTTTGCAGCTGCCTCCATTGCCTTACCTGTCATGTCTTTTTTCTTATCGTACATCGTCTCTTTTTAAACGTGGTGAATTAGCTTTCCTGGTCCTGCACTTCGCCCGCTACCGGGTTGCCGCCTGGCCACTCGCCATTCTTGATTTTCTTTGTCTTCATTTTGGATGGGTCTACCACGACATGCTTGATGCGCTGCCGGCGCCAGGTATAAATGAAGTGCAGCAGTCCATCTGAGGTCTGGATAACAGCAGGATAAGAGTACTGGCTGATAGGAGAATTCTCCAGCACCAGCGCCGCCTTCCACTTCTTACCATCTTCCGAAACGGCTACATTAAGGGGAGTGCGTGGACCTTTGGCTAAGTCGCCCGGAGGTAGTACATGGTTGTACACCAGCACATGTTTACCGTTCGCCATCGTCACGGCGTCGGTTCCGGAGTTGTTGTTTGGTAAACCTGTTTTCTTTAAAGGCGACCAGGTGCGGCCGTTGTCGGTAGACCACGATTCTACCAAAGCTCTGTGCTTGCTGCGGGCAATAATCTGCAGTTTGCCGTTGCCGTGCTTAAGGATGCTTGGCTGAATCGCGTTTAAATCTTCTGAACCTTTGTCCAGCGGACCGATTTTATACCAGGTTTTCCCGAAATCAGGTGTTACCTCGAAATGCACTTTCCAGCCGTCGCCTTCGGTACTGGAGGCGCAGAACAGCTCTCCGTTAATCAGCTCCGGCTTGTTTTTCACCGGACCCACATAGCCTTCGGGCAGCATTTTGGCAGCTGACCAGGTTTTACCGCCGTCTTTAGAGCTTTTCATCCAGCCCTGCCAGGTAGAAGGGCTTGGTCCGATTTTGTAGAACAGCAATAAATCGCCGCCATTCGGTACCTGGTACAGCACGGGGTTCCACGTGGGCAGGCGGCTGCCGTCTTCCTGGTTGCCATTGGCTACCTCTACCGGGGCTGTCCATTTGTTGTTTTCCTGGCGGCACACCCAGATGCCTACATCCGGATGCCGCTCTTTTGTACCCCCGAAAAAGGATGCGACCAGTCCGGTAGGCGTCTCGGCGATGGTGGCGGAGTGGCAAGATGGAAACGGTGCTTTGTCGTACAGGAATTCCTCTACCAGAATGCCTTTCTTCCACTTCTGCGTTAGGTCCGTTTCCTGGGCCTGCGTATAGCCGATGCTCCCACAAAACAGGAGAGCCACTGCTACCAAAATTTTTTTCATGTTGAATGCTATAGTTTTTATTCTCTTCAAATCGGATGTTCGCAACAGGTGCGCTTAAGCGAGGTCATTTTTATTTACTGCACCTGCCACCATTGCCTCTGCACCTCCAAAACCCGGTAGGTTTTTAAAACATTGTTGTCCGAAACCTTAGCCAGAAAGAATAAGCTGGTCGAGTAGTTTAGGATTTCCTTTGCAAAGAATTACAATATCTCTGATAATATC
>NZ_QCZK02000031.1 GCF_003347595.2 Botryobacter ruber
TGGGTTGCTGCGCAGCAGCATAAAAAAGTAGCCCCGGCTAGCGGGGCTACACAAGATGAACATCCGTGACCTTTCGGCTGGGAGCTCTCTTTTGGGTAAGACAAAGATAACAAAATTATCCTATAAAAAAACTTGACTTTTAAGACAGTACCTTGTGGGCAAACTCCAGTAAGGCCAGCTACAAGAGGTTATGGAATGGAAGATACTTTTTACTAACTGGTAAAAGGGGAAAGTGAGTATGGGGAACTGTATGGAAGCGCTTTCTGCTATTGAAGTTACTCTGTGCGATTCCTTCAACCTGCTTCTTAGCTGCTCAAAAAGTCTGCTGCTCCTGCCTCCATTGCCTCTGCTGCTGTTGGCAGCTACTACAAAAGTAGTAGCTGCGGAAGAATCAATTATTTTAATCCTACTCCGTTTCTCTTGTAGCAGGTACCGGCAAAGCAATGTTTAGTTCTGCCGCAGTTTGCAGTAGGACTTCTGTTGCATACTGCTTTACGCAACGGAGTTTACCTGTCTGGCTGTATTCCGTAATAAGGCCTTGTGTAATAATAAGCCTGGTCGCAAATTCTCCGTACTTTTCAACTATCTTCTTCTGTACTTGTGTTAAGGCCTCTTTGCGCGCTTCCGTTTCCGGTGTTTTTATAGGCCGGAAAAATTTATTCGCCACATACTCGTGGCTGATATGCTGCTCTTTGGCTTCTTTCTTGGCGTTCGCCATGGTTATTACCAGCTCTTTTTCGTTAAATGGTTTTTTTAAGGCGGTGTGAATCCCCCTGCTGTGGTTTATCCATTCGCGGACATCGGTGTTGGGGTTGTTGGCAAGTTCGACTAATGCCTCGTTAGAAATTACATAGGGAGCAGGTTTGTTAAGTTTCTTCCCCATTTTTTCCCTGAAAGCAAAAAGTTCTTTCAGGATAAACTGCTGGTAAATGTTAAGCTTATAGGCGTTGCGTAGCTTCAGGTGAGGATTAACCGGTTCCGCATACGTCAGCTGCTCCAGCAAAAAGTTTTCTTCCTCCAGCCAGTCTAAACGCTCCAGTTCCTTTACCTGCTCCACCAGCCGGTCTTTTACCCGGTGCAGGTAAATGATATCAATGGCAGCATATATGATCTGATCTTCAGTGAGCGGTCTTTTATTCCAGTTGCTGGATTGCTGGCTTTTGTCTATTTCTTTATCAAATTCTGTTTTTAAGACAGTAGCAAGAGAAGAACGCTCGAAATTTAAAATTTTTGCGGCTACATCCGTATCCATCACGCCCTTTATCTTACAACCTAACTTGTTTAACAGCAAGATATCGTTGTTGGCATGGTGTATAATTTTGGTAATGTCGGGAGCTTCCAGCAGCTGAAACAGGGGCTTTAAGTCTTTTACCATGAACGGATCTATGATGAAGCATTTTCCTTTTCCGTCTGTTATCTGAATCAGGCACAGGTTAAAGCCATAGGTAAAGCGGTTCTGGTCGAACTCCAGGTCTAGTGCCAGAACAGAACTGGACCAAAGCTCTTCTAAAGCTTCCTTCAGCTCTTCATCCGTCTCTACCAGCCATATAGCTACACCGTCGTATGTCAGGGGTGGTTTTCTCATTCCCTAATTTAAAAACTTATCTGCTAAACCCATCAATCTGTTATTTTTTATTGCTGATTCAATAAAAATATGTAGGTAGTATCAACTAAAAAGGGTCTCCGTCAATAATCGAACGGAGACCCTTTTTATAAATTTATTATTTTATCTATCTAGGAGGTTGCTCTTCTTTTATTTCGTCGGCAACACCATCGGTTACAGTGGTATCCTCAACTACAATAGTAGTGTCAGCATCCAGATCTGTTTCCATATCCATATCTGTGTCTACTTCTGTTTCTACTGTTTCTGTAGTATCGGTAGCTGTATCGCTGTCGTTACCGCAAGCAGTAAAAGCTAGTAAAGCAAAGGCAGCAAACGCTAATTTTATGTTCTTTTTCATAGCAATTTCATTTGTTGAAATTATTGTAATTTGTACTTCCTTATACGCTATGGCTGCAGAAGGTTACTTAAAACCATTGTTTCTTTTCGCTATTATCTGGTAAAAGGCCTTATTTTTAGTGTGAATCACTGTATCTGCAGGGTTAACGTTTAATATTGGATTGGGTGGCTTGTGCTGATATTGCCATGTGAATATAAATTATCAGAGATTCTACTGGTATGTTAGGCTGAGACAGCGACTTTGGTATTCCGCTAGCGAGTTAGTCCGGGTTTACTGGTGCGCGTGTTCTGTTGTCGTTAGCATCGAGTCGCGGCGCGCTTTAAACGCTGAGGTAGGTTTCCACTCCGGGTACTGTTGTCCGTTCGCGATGCGGTAACCAACCATGAACAACAAACGGAGATCTTCTACAGCTCCTTCCAGGTTCCAGCTTTCTTTCACCTGGTCACTTACTTTGTGATAATCTTTGGCGATATATTCATCCTGGATCTTCTTGACATAATCATCAGGCCGGTTACGGGCTTTTACTCCCGACTTCATATACAGAGCAGGCACGCCCTGTTTTGCAAATTCAAAATGATCAGAACGGTAATAGTACCCTTTTTCCGGTGTGGGCTCCGGCACAATGCGCCTGTCCTGTTTTTGTGCCTCTTCGGCCAGTATATCTTCTACCGTGGAGTTGCCATAGCCAATCACTACTACATCTTCGGTAGGACCATAAGTATTCAAGCCATCCATATTAATGTTTGCCAGCGTTTTGTTGAGCGGGTACAGCGGATTGGAAGCATAGTATTTCGCACCTAAAAGCCCTTGTTCCTCAGCTGTTACTGCTAAAAATAGAACAGACCGTTTTGGCTTTTCAGGAAGTTGTGTAAAGGCTTCTGCCAGTTCCAGCAATCCTGCAGTGCCGCTGGCGTTGTCGAGGGCGCCGTTATAGATCTGGTCATCGGTCAGCGTTGTGTCTTTACCCAGATGGTCCCAGTGCGCGGTGTATATAATGTACTCTTCCTTCAGTTCCGGGTCAGCACCTTCCAGTTTAGCAACTACGTTTCTGGAATCAATTTCACGCAGCTCATTTTTTATTGTGAAGTTTGCTTTGGCATTGAGCGGCACTGGCATAAAATCTTTTCGTAGTGCGCTGGCCTTTAGTGCTGCAAAGCTTTTGCCGTCGGCATTAAAAAGCTGCTTTGCTTTTTCGGTAGTTATCCAGGCCTCTATGGCTGCCCGGTGCATGTTTTTATTCGATGTGCTGGTGTCGAAGTTTTCACGGTTCCAGCTTCCGGAAAGTACTTCGTAAGGATAACCGGCCGGCTCAGTTTCGTGTATGATAATAGCTGCTGCGGCGCCTTTTTCGGCGGCAATCTCATATTTGTAGGTCCAGCGACCGTAGTACGTCATCGCTTTGCCGCCAAACATGGTCGTATCTAACTTACCGGGAGCGGCAGGGCTCGGAATAGGCGGGTCATTGATGAGCATAACAATGGTTTTGCCTTTCACATCTACATTTTTGTAATCATCCCAGCCGTATTCAGGGGCAACAATGCCATAGCCTACAAAAACAATGTCAGAATTTTTTACTTCAACGGAAGGAGCAAAACGTCGCGACACGGCTACATAATCATCAGGAGACTGAAGTTTTATTTTTTTGCCTCCGGCTGTAAAGGAAGCTTCCGTTCTGGCTGTAAAACCCATCATAGGAACTTGCTGGATATAGGTGCCATCCGGGTTGCCGGGCTTCAGCCCGAGTTTCTTAAACTGGCGTGTCAGGTAATTAACAGCAGAATCTTCGCCGGCTGTACCAGGACCACGACCCTCAAAAGCATCGGAAGCCAATACTTTTGTATGCATGAGCACATCGCTGGTGGTTATGCTTTCCAGCGCAGGTTCTACGTTGGTGCTGTCGTTTACGGCGGTTTTATCCTTGTCTTCGGTCTCCGCCACCTGCCGGGAGCTTTCGCTGCAGCTAAAGGTTAACAGTGCTGGTAACGCCAGAAGCCAAAAAAAATTTTTCATATGGATCAAGTTAGGTTAATATAACCCACTTATACTGGCAACAGTTGATAATGTTAAGCTACTTTATTCTGCAGCAGTTGCCACCATAGCCACTGCTGCATTCTGATTAACGGCTGCAGGTAAGGATGAACAGAAACGGGGTGTTTAGGAGCTTGTAAACGGCTATAGGAAAACAACAATTCTTCTGTTTCAGGTAGTTTGGCTACTATTAATTACCCATTTATTTGCTTCGATATTATTACAGATTACCCTATATTTACGAACATTCGTTTCTGTTTTACAGTTAGCTATAAAATTAACAGAAAAATAAACTACCTGCTTCGGGCCGGAACTATGACAAAAACAGCCGGTTTTAAATAAAAATATTGCCCTTGTATTTGTGTATGCGAATATAAGCATTTATTTTATTTAGAATAACTTCTATCTTTGCTGTGCTAATAAGCAGTAGTAAAAACATATGGATAAATATACTTACATCGCAAATGCGCACGGAGCCTACATAGATGAGCTCTACAAGGCGTATCAGCAGGATCCAGAGTCGGTAGATTTCGGATGGCGCAAGTTTTTTGAAGGCTATGAGTTTTCTTCCGCTTACGGAGAAAACGGACATGTTGCTGAAGCAGCAGCTCCTGCTACTGCTAAAACAGCAAAGGTTGTTGAGGGTGAGTCAGAGAAAGAGGTTGCTGTACGTAACCTGATCTATGCTTATCGCACCCGTGGGCACTTACGCTCCAAAACTAATCCGGTGCGCGAGCGAAAAGATCGCAAAGCCCTGTTGGACCTGGAAGATTTCGGGCTGACCGAAGCTGACTTGGATACGGTATTCCAGGTAGGAGAGGTGATCGGCATCGGGCCAGCATCGCTTCGCGACATTGTGGCAGCGCTTAAGAAAATATACGAGTGCAGCATCGGCTATGAATACATGTATATTCGTAACCCTGAGATCCAGAAGTGGTTACAGCAGAAAATAGAAAAAGAGTCTTTAAGCTTTAATCCGGGTATTGAATATAAAAAACGCATCCTTTCCAAGCTGAACGAAGCGGTGGTGTTCGAGAACTTCCTGCACACGAAGTTCCTGGGCCAGAAACGCTTCTCGCTTGAGGGTGGCGAAACAACTATCCCGGCCCTGGATGCGATTATCGATAAAGCATCTGAACTAGGAGCCAGAGAGGTCGTGATTGGGATGGCCCACCGTGGCCGCTTAAACGTGCTTGCCAACATCATGGGCAAAACGTACGAGCAGATCTTCTCGGAATTTGAAGGAACAGCTGTTCCGGATCTTACCTACGGCGACGGCGACGTAAAATACCACATGGGCTTCTCTTCGGAAGTTGAGACGCCATCCGGACGGGTAGTTAACCTGAAGCTGGCGCCAAACCCATCGCACCTGGAGGCTGTTAACCCGGTGGTAGAAGGCTTTGTACGTGCCAAAATAGACTGCATGTATGAAAAAGATCCCCGCCAGATCGTGCCTATCCTCATCCACGGCGATGCTGCTGTGGCAGGTCAGGGTATCGTATACGAGGTTACACAAATGTCGAAACTGGCTGGTTACCATACCGGCGGTACCATTCACTTTGTGATCAATAACCAGATTGGTTTCACTACCGATTTCGTAGATGCCCGCTCCTCTATTTACTGTACTGATGTTGCCAAAATGATTGACGCGCCTGTTATTCACGTGAACGGCGACGATCCGGAGGCAGTGGTATTTGCCGTGCGTATGGCAACAGAATACCGCCAGAAATACGGGGGCGATGTATTTATTGATATGGTGTGCTACCGCCGCCATGGCCACAACGAGGCCGACGAGCCGAAGTTTACGCAGCCGCACCTCTACAACCTGATTTCCAAGCACCCTAACCCGCGCGAGGTATATAACAAAGAACTGATCAGCCATGGCGAGATCGACGCTGAACTGGCGCGAAACATGGATGCCGAATTCAGGCAGATGCTGCAGGACCGCCTCGACATGGTAAAGCAAAAGCCGCTTCCGTACAACTATCAGACTATGGAAAAAGAATGGCAGACGCTGCGCCGTTCTACGCCGGAAGACTTTAACCAGTCGCCTGAAACCGGAATTTCCGAAGAGGTGATCGAAAAAGTAGGAAAGGCACTGACTACCGTTCCGCAGGGCTTTAAGCCGCTGAAGCAGATAGAGAAACTGCTTAAAGAGCGTAAGGACATGTTCTTCGAAACCCGTGAGCTTAACTGGGCTGCTGCCGAATTGCTGGCCTATGGCTCCATCCTTGCCGAAGGTAAAGTGGTTCGTTTGAGCGGTCAGGATGTGCAGCGCGGTACGTTCTCGCATCGTCATGCTGTTATCCGCGATGCGAATAGCAATACGCCATATTCAAGCCTGAACTACATCCAGGACGAACAGCGCAAGCTGGAAATCTACAACTCGCTGCTTTCTGAATATGGGGTACTGGGTTTTGAGTTTGGTTATGCCATGGCGAACCCTAGCGCACTGGTTATCTGGGAAGCGCAGTTCGGTGATTTTGGCAACGGTGCACAGGTAATGATCGACCAGTTTATTGCGGCTACTGAGTCTAAGTGGCAGCGTATGAACGGTGTGGTGATGCTGTTGCCGCACGGCTACGAAGGCCAGGGACCGGAGCACTCCAATGCCCGTCCGGAGCGCTTCCTGCAGCTGGCAGCCGAGAACAACATGTTTGTAACGTATATCACCACTCCTGCCAACTTCTTCCACTTCCTGCGTCGTCAGCTGGCATTGCCGTTCCGCAAGCCTGCTGTGAACATGGCTCCAAAATCGTTGCTGCGCCATCCGTTGATGGTGTCTCCGATCGAAGAGTTTACGCAGGGCGGCTTCAGAGAAGTGATTGGCGATTCCATTGCAGCGCCTAAAACAGTGAAGAAGGTGTTACTGTGCTCCGGCAAAGTATACTTCGATCTGCTGGAAGAGCAGCAGAAGAACAAACGCACAGATGTAGCCATTATCCGCCTGGAGCAGCTGGCGCCATTCCCGAAAGTGCAGCTGGAGGCAGAGCTGCAGAAATATCCGAAAGCTAAAATTTACTGGGTACAGGAAGAGCCGGAAAACATGGGCGGCTGGACCTATATCCTGCGTGTGATGCGTAACAAAGTGGAAGATGTGATTGCACGTAAGCCAAGTGCATCGCCTGCCACCGGTTACATGAAAGTACACGTAAAAGAGCAGCAGGATATCGTAAACCGTGCATTCGAAATTTAAGTAAAAGTCTGGTTAATGGATGGCGGTACATTTGTGTGCCTTTGCAGCCCATTAGCCAGACTTATTTTTGATAAAAATTCGTCATTCATAAGTTAAAAAAATATGAGTTTAGAAGTTAAAGTGCCTGCAGTAGGCGAATCTATAACCGAGGTAACGATAGCCCAGTGGCTAAAGAAAGACGGTGACCGGGTAGAGATGGATGAGGTAATTTGTGAGCTGGAATCTGATAAAGCAACATTCGAATTGCCCGCCGAAGCAGCAGGCATTTTACGGATAGTGGCACAGGAAGGCGATACCATCGAGATTGGTACAGTAATCTGCCGTATCGAAGAGAATGGCGCTGCTTCGGCAGGCGATTCTGCTCCTGCTGCAGCTGCTCAACCTGCTGCTCAGGCAGCTGGTGCTCCCGCCGCGCAAGGTGGTGGCGAAACAATCGAAATGAAAGTGCCTACGGTAGGTGAGTCTATCACCGAGGTAACTGTTGCCAACTGGCTGAAAAACGACGGCGACCATGTAGAAATGGATGAAGTGCTGTGCGAACTGGAGTCTGATAAAGCAACATTCGAATTACCAGCCGAGGCTTCCGGTACGCTGCGTATCGTGGCCCAGGAAGGCGATGTGCTGGAGATTGGTGCCCTGATCTGCCGTATTGAGGCAGGTGCTGGTGCTGCTAAACCAGCTGCCCAGCCTGCTGCGCCTGCAGCACAACAGGCCGCTCAGCCGGCAGCTGCCGCTGGCGGAAGCCAGACATATGCTTCCGGTACACCTTCGCCTGCAGCCGGTAAAATTCTGGCGGAGAAAGGCGTTAACGCTGCCGACGTACAAGGTACTGGCCGCGATGGCCGTATCACCAAAGAAGATGCGCTTGGTGCCCAGAAAGCTGCTGCTAAACCAGCCGCTGCGCCTGCCGCAAAACAGGAAACTGCTGCAGCTCCTGCCGCATCTGGCGACCGCAACCAGCGCCGCGAGAAAATGAGCAGCCTGCGCAAAACAGTTGCCCGCCGCCTGGTGCAGGTGAAAAACGAAACGGCAATGCTTACTACCTTCAACGAGGTAGACATGAAGCCGATCATGGACATCCGTGCCAAGTACAAAGACAAGTTTAAGGAAAAGCATGAGGTTGGTTTAGGCTTCATGTCGTTCTTCACCAAAGCGTGTACCATGGCGCTGCAGGAGTGGCCTGCGGTTAACGCTATGATCGATGGCAACGATATCGTGTTCAACGACTACTGCGATGTGTCTATCGCTGTTTCTTCGCCTAAAGGACTGGTAGTGCCGGTTATCCGCAATGCCGAGCAGCTAAGCTTAGACGGAATCGAGAAAGAAGTAGTGCGTTTAGCCAAGCGAGCCCGCGACGGGAAACTCGGCATCGAAGAAATGACAGGCGGTACCTTTACCATCACCAACGGTGGTATCTTCGGTTCCATGATGTCAACGCCAATCATCAACGCGCCACAGTCTGCCATTCTGGGTATGCACAACATCGTGCAGCGTCCGGTAGCCATCAATGGTCAGGTAGAAATACGCCCGATGATGTACCTGGCCCTGTCCTACGACCACCGCATCATCGACGGCCGCGAATCCGTAAGCTTCCTGGTGCGCGTAAAAGAGCTGCTGGAAGATCCGATGAGATTGCTATTAGGAGTATAATTTAGTAGAGAAGGTAGAGGAGGAGAGGCTGAGAAGTTTTCTCCTCCTTTATTTTAGCTTCAGGATGAAATTAAAGTCTTATATGTCATCTCGACCGCAGGGAGAGATCTGGGTGCAATTTGCTTTTGCAGTTCATCAGATCTCTCCCTGGGGTCGAGATGACAATAAATGATGCTATAAAGCGAAAGCTTCATCTTTAGAAAAATATTAAAAATAAGAGGCAACTCTTTAACAGAATAGAAAATGAAATACGACGTAACAGTTATCGGTTCTGGTCCTGGTGGGTATGTGGCAGCGGTTCGCTGTGCACAACTGGGCCTGAAAACTGCTATCATTGAAAAATATAACGTGCTGGGTGGTACCTGCCTGAACGTAGGCTGTATCCCATCCAAAGCGCTGCTCGACTCTTCAGAGCACTACCACAACGCCGCCCATACCTTTAAAACACACGGCATCGACCTAGATAACCTGCAGGTAAACATCCAGCAGATGATCAAGCGGAAGGGCGAAGTGGTAAAGTCGAACAACGACGGCATCACGTACCTGATGAAGAAAAATAAGATCGATACCTATTATGGCCTTGGCTCTTTTGTAAGCAAAAACAAGATCAAAGTAACCGGAGCAGACGGCCAGGAGCAGGAGATTGAAACAGACAAAACCATCATTGCGACAGGTTCAAAGCCGGTTTCGCTGCCGTTCCTGCCAATCGACAAGAAGCGCATCATCACGTCTACCGAAGCTTTGACGCTTACTGAAGTGCCGAAACACATGATCATCATTGGTGGAGGCGTTATCGGGCTGGAGCTTGGTTCGGTATATGCGCGTCTGGGAGCAAAGGTATCGGTGGTGGAGTATATGGATTCCATCATCCCGACCATGGACCGTGCGCTGGGCAAAGAGCTGATGCGTGTACTGAAGAAAACGCTCGGCTTTGAGTTCTACATGAGCCACAAAGTAACAGGCGCTACCAACACAGGCGATGCCGTACAGGTAACTGCCGAAACACCAAAAGGTGAAACTGTAACCTTCGAGGGTGACTATGTGCTGGTATCAGTAGGCCGTAAACCCTACACCGAAGGGCTTGGCCTGGAGAATGCCGGTGTGCAGATGGGCGAGCGCGGCATGATTGCCGTAAACGACCACCTCGAAACCAACGTGCCGGGTATTTTTGCCATTGGCGACGTAGTGCGTGGCGCCATGCTGGCACACAAAGCCGAAGAAGAAGGTGTACTGGTAGCAGAGTACATGGTGGGCCAAAAGCCGCATATCAACTACAACCTGATTCCTGGAGTTGTTTATACCTGGCCGGAAGTGGCTGGCGTAGGCTTTACAGAAGAGCAGCTGAAGGAGCAGGGGCGTGCCTTTAAATCCGGTTCGTTCCCGTTCAAAGCTTCAGGGCGCGCCAAAGCGTCTATGGACACCGACGGTTTTGTGAAAGTACTCGCCGATAAGGAAACAGACGAAATCCTGGGCGTACACATGATCGGGCCACGTGCCGCCGACATGATTGCCGAGGCAGTAGTAGCCATGGAGTTCCGTGCGTCGGCAGAAGACATTGCCCGCATGAGCCACGCCCACCCAACCTACACCGAAGCCATGAAAGAAGCCTGCCTCGCCGCCACAGAGAACAGAGCCATTCATATCTAAGCTTAGCAATACATACTATCATATCAGCAGCGCCATTCCGCAAGGGGTGGCGCTTTTGTTTTAGACCGTTGATGGTAGGATGGAAGGGTGGATGTGATTTCAGGTTTGTCTGAATCAGGATTTACCGAATTTTAGGATTTTCAGGATTTCTGGACCAGATTTCCTTTTCTGCTCCCGCCACCATAGCCGCTGCTCCACGCTAAGCATGCCGCCGTTGCCGTGTGTTATCACCGGCAACAACAAAAGTTCTGCTGTACCTGCCACCATTCCCTCTCCTCCTCCTCCAATCTTTCGAGCCTGTCTACTGCCTTCTAACGCTAATCCTGAAAATCCTGAAATTCCGCAAATCCTGATTCAGACAAACTTAAAATCACATTCATCCTTCCATCACTACCATCAACGATCAAAAATAATTTCTTCAAAAAAGCTTGCAAATTCAAAAACCTTTCGTACGTTTGTAGTGTACTAAGTAACTAGTACACTAAAACAACAGGTAACAAAATATAACTATGATAACCTTACAAGATGTTCAGTTCAGCTACAAAAAGAACAAGCCGCTGTTCGACCACCTGAACCTGACCCTGCAGCCAGGCTTCATTTATGGTTTGCTGGGTAAAAACGGGGCGGGTAAAACATCGCTGCTCAAGCACATCGCCGGTCTGCTGTACCCGGATGCGGGTGTTTGCAATATCTTCGGGTACGAGGCGCAGGCGCGGAACCCGGAGATGCTGCAGGATATTTTCCTGGTGCCGGAAGAGTTTGCGCTGCCGGGGGTGTTGCCAGCATCGTATGTAAAACTGCACGCGCCATTCTACAGCAAATTCAACTACGAGCAGCTGAACCGTTACCTCGCCGAGTTCGACATTCCGACCGATACAAAACTCGCCAACATGTCGTACGGCCAGAAAAAGAAGTTCCTGATTTCCTTTGCCCTGGCCACCAATGCCCGCCTGCTCATCCTCGACGAGCCCACCAACGGCCTCGATATTCCATCCAAAAGCCAGTTCCGCAAGATTATGGCATCGGCGCTCGACGAGGAAAAGGTGGTGATCATCTCTACACACCAGGTGCGGGACCTGGAGAACCTGATCGATAACGTGGTGGTGCTGGAGAAGGGGCACATCATCTTTAACCGGAACATTGCCGAGATATCCGAACGGATGGCCTTTGAGCACAACCTGCGTGGCGTGGACGAAACCGAGATTCTGTACGCAGAGGATATGCAGGGGCGCAGGGCCGGCATCGTGAAAAACCAGTCGGGCCTGGAAACCCGTGTAGACCTGGAGCTGCTGTTTAACGGCATTGTGAAAGATGCCGCCGTTATTAACAACCATTTAACCTATTAGCCATGCAAGTTTTCGCTAACCTTCAAATTGCTAAGCTGCACCTGAGCCTCGGTTCGTTGGGCGTTGCGCTTGTTGCGTTTGGTTGTGCCTTCCTGGTGCAGACAAAGCAACTGGAGCTGAATTATGCTTATCCTGTCGAGGTGCTGCTAAAAACCGTGCTTACCGACGATGTATTTATAACCACCAGCCATTGTACAAAATAAAACGATGAACCCTCAATTCAATTCTACAAGACTAGGCTATTTTATAAAGCGGCACCTGTACCTGAATGTCAGCTCGCTCTGGATAGCCATTGCAGCCGTAGTAGGCACCCTGCTGGTGATCTCTGCGCTGTTCGCTTACTTTAACCCGGGTACGCTGCCCGGCCTGCGGAACCTCTACCTGGTCGTGTTTTTTGTGGGCGGCTACTTTTTTACAAGTAAGATTTTCGACGAAATGCACACCCCGCAAAAAAGCTATTCCTTCCTGACGCTGCCGGTGTCGGCAACCGAAAAGCTGATCGGGGGCTGGATTATTACCGGACCGGTCTATGTGCTCGTGTTTGCCCTGTTTATGGTGCTGCTCCTGTTCATCAGTTCATTAATAGCAGACAGGCCGGAAGCGTTACCGTTTCTTTTTGACAGCAACTTCTTTACCAGTATCAAGGTTTTTCTGGTAACGCAGACCATCTTTTTCCTGGGTGCCTGCAGCTTCAGGGGCAACAACTTCCTGAAAACACTCCTGATGCTTTTTGTGCTGGTGCTGCTGATTGGCATGTATGGCAGCGGATTGGCTTTTCTGCTCTTTGGTGAAGGTAACATAAGCGTTAATGCCTATCCGGCAGACCTGAAGAACACCATGGAGTTTATTATTAAACAGGTAATTCCTTTTATCTTCTGGTATCTGCTGGGGCCTTTCCTATTACTGGTATCGTATTTTAAACTTAAAGAAAGGCAGGTGTAGTATGGAATTCAGAGAATCACAAGCGATCTATTTGCAAATTGCCGAACGCTTTTTCGAAAACATTCTTCAGAAGAAGTGGACCAGTGGCGATAAGATCCCATCCATCCGGGATATGGCAGTTGAGTTTGAAGTAAACCCCAATACCACCATGCGTACCTTCAATTACTTACAGGATAAAGGCGTGATCTACAACAAGCGGGGCATCGGCTACTTCCTGGCCGACGACGGCCTCGAAAAAACCATCGCGCTTAAAAAAGAGCAGTTCCTGCAGGAGGAGCTTCCGCTGTTCCTCAGAACCATGCAGCTGCTCGGCCTCTCGCTCGACGACCTGAAAGCCTACGTGCAGAAGCACCCGCTGGCCGGCTCCTGAAAAAGCATGTAAGGGTAAAGAAACGACAAAGACAATGAAAAAGATCATGACAACAAGCAATAAACTCCTGCTGGGCCTGCTCCTGGCGGTGCTGCTCTTTATAACCGTGGTGGCTGGTGTTGCCAAATATTATGGCTATAGAGGCACCTTTCAATATGAGAAAGGTTATTATTTAGAACCACCTGCCGTTCCGGAGACACCAACGCCGCCAGCGCCACCGGCTCCGCCAGTGCCCAGCGAGTAAAAACATACCTGCCTAACCAAACTATGAAAAAGGCTGAATGCCGGAAACAGGAGGCGCTGTAACAGGCGCTTCAGGCTTCCGGCATTTGGTTTTTCAGCAGCTTCACCAGTTTGGCTGCACCCTCATCCGAAGGCAATGCCTTTACCGGCGGCAGCCCCAGCCATTCGTGGCGTACCTGGTTCAGGAGGGGCAGGTCTGCCGCAGCCGTTTTATACTTTGCTGCTGCTGTCACCATAGCCACTGCTGTTTTCAGGGCGTTAGCTTTTACGCGAATGGTATTGGCTGCATAGCGTGCCGGGTGCAGGTGCACATGCCGCCCTGCCTCCACACCCCACCGCAGCACCCAGTCTGTGCCATCAGCAAGCGTGATAATTTGATAATCGGAATCTGCAGCACCTATAAACTGGCGGTAAGCTTCCGGTTCCAGTACATGCCGGTGCTGCAACTGCTGTATCACCTCTTCTGCAAGCTGCAGGGGCGTGAGCTGCCCTGTATACAAATCGAGCTGCGAACTGCCCAGCGTCAGCAGATCTGCTTTTAAGGCTGCAGGAGCGGCCTGGGTGCCTTGCCGGATAAATTCCCGGATGTAGCCCAGGTGGTGCTTGAGCGGATGGAACAGGACAGGCTTTGGCAGATCAGGTAAAAACATAGTCCCTAAACGATTCCTGCAGGAGAAGGTGGCACACAACACCGCCGGCGCTCCTGTGTCTGCTGGCCGCTGTAAAGCTTTGGCGTATTTTTTATCTTTGCGCCAACATGACAACAAGCATCCTATGAAGGACCATACTGCAGGTGCACCCCAGGGAGCACAGATAGTCGATTTTACGCCTGAGCATGCCATTGCCTTCCGAAAACTGAACGAAGAATGGATTACCCGCTACTTCGTGCTGGAGGAGGCGGACGTAAAATCGTTAGGCGACCCGCAGGGCTACATTCTTGCCAAAGGCGGTTTTATCCTGATGGCTTTGTATCGGGGCGAGGCGGTAGGTACGTGTGCCCTGATAAAAGAGCATGACGACGTTTTTGAATTGGCTAAGATGGCTGTGACAGAAAAAGCGCAGGGCCTGAAACTTGGCATGGCTTTAGGCAAAGCAGCCATAGCAAAGGCAAAAGAAGCAGGCGCAAAAAAAGTGTACCTGGTATCGAACAGAGGCCTGCACAGTGCCCTGAACCTGTATCGCAAGCTGGGCTTTGTGGAAGTGCCCATGCCGCCCAGCATTTACCAGCGTGCCGATATTAAAATGGAATTAATGATATCTTAACAAACGGGCAAAGTGGTACTGCCATGGAGTGGATAAAGCGGTGGAGGCAGTAGCAGCATAGTAAAATTAAGTGATCAGTGGCTGGTAAAGCTGCATTTTTATCCAGCCAGAGCTGCCGCAGCACCTTCTAGTGGTGCGGCAGCTCTGGCTGGTGCAATTAAACAAATTATCGGCATCAGGTGAAGTAAACAGGACTTTCCGGTTCCATAATCGATACGTTTGCGGTCAGCCAGCAGCCTCTGTACGGCCCTCTTTTCTGTTTGGTCAGGGTAAACATGTAGGCTGTTTCTGCCCCGTCGCGGCCTTTAACTACCACCAGCTGGTGCGCGGTGTCGTCTGTTACAACTAGTTGGCCTGCTTTGTACGAAACAAAGTTGAGCATTGGCTTGTAAGCAGGGTTCCGTACCATTATCCGGAAGTGGTTCAGGGGGCCCAGCAGCATTCTGTTGGCGGGCGACGAAAAGTTAAACACTGTAATAATACCGCTATCGTTCCGGTCATTTTTCTGCAGTGCAACCAATTGTATCTGAATCACCTGTCGTGGCGAAAGCGCTTTCGACGGGTGCGTAATATCGCCATTATCCAAATCCTGTTCTTCTTCGTCACTTGATGGAATCGTATAGGCAGGATAAACCTGCATCTCTCGTATTGGTTGTGCCGGGAACTGAATCCAGAGCAAAACCAGTAAAATAATTCCCACACCCAGCAGGAGTTTATCTAATATATATCCATGCTTCCTCATACAAAATATGTACTTTAAATGCAAGCGGTTTGTTGTGTTTTGCTTTACATCTGGGTGAACAGCGCAATATCTTATGGCTGCAGCAGCGGGAGTGGTAACTGGTGCAGCAATTCCAAAATTGCCTTGGAACCCAGTGCTGCAGGAGCAGTGGACTTGTTGCTGTTCAGAACTTACCACCACAAAACAAGTATTACCATAAAACGAAAGCAGTACAACCACAGCACTCCTTTTATGAGAAATCTTTTATCGCAAAAAGTAAGAGAAACAGTTCAGGCCGTGCTGCAGCACCCTGTGATCATGTGGCTGCGGAAGCGCTACCCGCGGCCTTTTTACTTTATTATTTACCGGTTTAGCACTACTTCTTTTATGGGCCTGCCCCTCACCCTGCTGGTAACGGTGTTTATGCTCAATATGCTGCTCCTGTCGCAGCTCACTGAAGAAGTGGTCGAGTCGAATGGCGTTATTATGGTGGATGAGCATTTTACCGCTTCCATTTACAGCGTGCGTTCGGAGTGGCTGAGCAGCGCCTTTTTCCTGCTTACCCAGTTGGGCGGGCGGGAGGCTGTGTTTATAGTAGGCGCTATTATTACGGGCGTTTTTCTGTACAGGCAGCGGTACGTGGCTATTCTGGCTTTCTGGCTCATGGCGGGCGGAGCGGGTTTGTCGGCTAGGTATGGTAAAAAGATTATCAGCCGCGACCGGCCTGCTGACGTGGCCTATTACCAGGAAAGGTATTTTTCGTTCCCCAGCGGACATGCAACTACCGCAGCTTCCAATTATGGCTTTATTGGATATTTGCTTTTCAGGCATTACAGAAGGCGCAGTTACCGGAATATCGTGTTCTGGGCTACCTCCATCATCATCGGGCTTGTTGGGTTTAGCCGCATCTACCTGGGAGTTCATTTTTTAACCGATGTGCTGGCGGGCTTCCTGCTCGGAGGTATGTGGCTGCTCATTGGTATCAGCCTGATGGAAGTAATGAGCTACCGGAAAGCGCTTGGAGCAAGAAACGAAGAAGACGTGATCTAAAGGCGATGTGTTATTTGTTACATTTTGTTAAAGGAACAGCAGCCGGGCAGCAGCCAGGGGGAATAGGTTCGATGTGGTGTTTTTCCGGGAATTGGCTATGAAAATTAATAAAAAAGGGAGATGGTGAAACAATATTTCGGGAAAGCCGATAAAATAACACTAGGTAGTTCTGGTGGCTGAAGCAACAAGGGTTTTGGTGCAGCTGCCAGGGCGCTTTAAATAATACAAGTTAATTAAAATTTTAAAACTATGGAAACCGCAAATAATAAAACTACGACCACGAAATCGGGTTCGCAGTTTAACGACATGCTGAACAAAAGTGGATTACAGGAACTGCCGCATAAAATACAGCAGTTTGGTAGCACTACCTTTGATAAAGTAAACAACTTAAGCACAACACAAAAAGTTGTTGGTGGTACGCTGCTTGCCCTTGGTGCAGGCTGGGTAACCATGAACTCTATGAAAGGAAAAAATATCCTGGGCCAGAAGAAGATGCACCGCACTTCGTAACGCTCCTTTAATATTTTGAATACCGAAGCCAGGCAGCCATGCCTGGCTTCGGTGTTTTAAAGTGTGGCAGAACATCAGATCTTTATAAATTAACCCGTTACCTCTCCTGCCATCAGCCGTACACAATGCAGTCGGTTTTTTTTTATCCTTCACCAGAATTTATAAACCATGGAGCAACAAGTTCTGCTGCAGTTTGATGCTGCGCAAAGTTATTCCCCCGATGGGGAGCATGTCCGGAACGATTTATCTACTGTACTGAATACCGGGAAAAATCTGTGGCTGGCCTGTGATGAACGTGCCACAGTGGAGCGGCTGACGCAACTGGAAGATGGTACCTACGGAAAACATAAGTCCTTTAAACTAAGCGACTACCTGGACCTGCCGGGGAAAGCCGGCGAAGAAGTAGACATAGAAGGAATGGGGGTGGCCGGTAACTACCTCTGGATTATTGGTTCGCATAGCCTGCGCCGCAAAAAGCCCCGCAAACACGACTCTGTAGAAGACCAGATGAAACGGCTGGCAAAAGTAAAGGCACAGGAGAATCGTTATATGTTGGCCCGCATTCCCATTGTGTACGAGGAAGAAACCGGCGATTACACGCTGCACAAAGCGTGTCCCCACCCCGACCATAAAGACAAAATCTTGCATGCCGCCCAATTGAAAGGAAGCAAAAAGGGAAACGAGTTAACCAAGGTGCTTCAAAAGGATGAGCACCTGGCAGATTATTTCAGGATACCCAGCAAAGACAACGGCTTCGACATTGAAGGATTGTGCATCAGCGGAAAACGTATTTTTATCGGGCTTCGGGGGCCGGTGCTGATGGGTTGGGCCCTGGTGCTGGAGATTGAGGTAGAAGAGGACGAAGACAAGCACGGCTACCTGCACCTGAAAAAGATTACCTCCGAAAGGCCATACAAAAAGCACTTTCTGCACCTGAAGGGCAAAGGCATCCGGGAACTGCGCATCAGCAACGACGATATTTTTGTACTGGCCGGCCCTACCATGGACCTGGATGGTGTTATCGCGATTTATAAATGGCGCAATGCCTTAAAGCAGGAAGGCGACTCGATGGTATGGGCCAAAGACCTGGAACGCCAGTTCGAGGTACCGCATGGTTCCGGCAAAACATCCGGCCAGGACAAGGCAGAAGGACTGGCTTTTTTTGATGATACCACCCTGCTGGTCGTATTCGACAGCCCAAAAGATGAACGCAAAGTAGGGGAAGACGGTGTGCTGGCCGACCTGTACAAGGTGCAGTAACAGGAATGGTGACAGTGGCTGCAGAACTTCAGGAGCAGTTTGATGGTTGCCAAGTAGGAGGTAAAGCAGTGGTGGGAGTAGCTGAGACAAAATTTAGCGGCAGTTGGCACATTTTTTTTCTGCAGCTACAGTCACCAGAGCCTCTGCTCTTCAGCAAAAGCTATTTGCTATGTTGATGTGTATTGATTTGAGTGCCAATGGTATGAGTTAGTGAGCGGGCTGTGTTGGGTTAATCTTTTCACCAACTGTCGTGTACTTTGCGTATACAAGCCCAAACAAAATCTACTAAAACTATGAGTGTGATAAAAGCATTGGCAGGTGGCCTGGCAGGCGCCTGCATTTTAACGGTGGCGCATGAAAGCTTAAGGCGCATGGTACCCGAAGCCCCGCGTATGGATTTGCTGGGCATGCGCGCGATTGCCAAAACAATGAAAAAAGCAGGCGAAGAGCCACCGCCAGACGATGAGTTGCACACATGGGCATTGGTAGGAGACGTTATCTCAAATTCGGTTTACTACAGCTTTACCGGCTCGGGCAAAAAAGCTTTGTGGCGTGGTGCGCTGTTAGGCGCCAGTGCAGGCGCAGGCGCTATTTTACTGCCTGGTCCGCTGGGGCTGGGCGAAGCTCCTGCTAACCGTACGAACCAAACCAAAGCCATGACCTTCGGCCTGTACCTGCTGGGCGGACTGGCTGCCGCTGCGGTAGGCTACGCGCTGGCTTCAGATGAGGATGAGTAAACAGGTTTTGTGCCTGTGCTATTCCTTAGCGGTGGCGCAGGCACAAAGCATTTCTCTTTTTGGTTTTACAGTCTGATAACCGGGTCGCGTAGGCTCCTTCATGTATACTACATGCAGTTTCGTTACCTGTTGGTCAGGATGCTGCTCGTTCCACTGGCGCAGCAGGTAGTGGCAGTAGTAGGGGCGGATGGCACTGTTGCTGATAAAGAGGTAGTTTTCCGAGTACTTCCGCCACCTGTCGTTCTTGAACATAGCCATCACAGAAGCCGGTTTCGCATAATCAGCTTCCTTGCCCTTCTGGTTCAGGTCTATGGTTTTGCCGGCAGTTGTGCTGCCTTCCAGCACATACCAACCATCATCTTTAAACACAACAGGAGCAAACATACCCCAGCGCTGGTCGGTGCGCAATAAAATACCAAGCCACTTTGTATGCTCCGGAAGCTTTGGCAGGTGCAGGTTCGTTTCGCTGATATTCCACCAGATACTGTAAAAAAGCATCACCCCCACAAACACTTCCCTGAACTGTCGTTGCCTGGCTACCTGCAGGAACGTCCGTGGCCACTGGAGTTCTACCCGTACCGTTACCGGAAAGCTTATTTCCCTGAACACACGCTTGAACTGCCCGCTGAACGGCCGTTTGAAAGATGATAGAAAACGTTGCTCTATCCAGTCCATGGCATTGGCAGGAAGCAGCCCTGTTACCGAAGCGATACTGATGAGGTAGAATAGCCCGACAAACAGCGTAAGGCTGATGCCTATATGGAGCAGCACCAGCACCCCCGCCACCAGCAACCGGAAGAAGGCGTTATAGAAGGGTATGAGCAACAGAAATGGAAGCAGCAGTTCGGTGTAGTAGGTGCCGAGGGTTAGCAGGCGGAGCAGTTCCGGGTATGGGTAAATGAGTTTGCCAAGCGGCATCAGGATCTGGTCGAGGCTTAGGGCGTAGTAGAGGGCAGTACCTTCCGAATTCCATTCGGGCGAGTTTTTCAGTAAGGCCGCACAAACATACAGCAGGAACAGCTGCAGGATGTAAGCAGCTGTGGCAGCACTAAAATACCGGGTTTCTGTAGCAGGTGTCGAGGCTTTGGCAGCGTCGTATGAGTAGAACCGGCCCCACGGCAGAAATATACCCCAGAAGAGCAGCATCCGGAGCAAATCATCG
This sequence comes from Botryobacter ruber, assembly GCF_003347595.2. Classification (GTDB taxonomy): domain Bacteria; phylum Bacteroidota; class Bacteroidia; order Cytophagales; family Hymenobacteraceae; genus Pontibacter; species Pontibacter ruber_A. The sequence continues at coordinate 20,087 of NZ_QCZK02000031.1, forward strand.
CCGCCCTGTGCAATAAGCACATTCCGGTTCTGGAGCGAGATCAGCAGCAGCCAGGTAGCAATGGTGGCAAACCTTGTTTTGTAGCCCACCAGCAGGCTGGTAGCACAAACAGCAGCCACCGCAAAAAGCACCGCCTGGAACTGCCATAAACCACTGAAAGCATGAAATGAAAAAAAGTACTGATGCCAAGCATGCTGGTGCAGTGCATGGAGCGGCAGCACGCCTGTGTCAGCATAATGGGCTTCCAGGTCGGTGGCTCTTATCGCCAGATCCGTAAGTACGATACCTGCCAGCCAGATGCGCATCAGGGCCAGTGCCCGCAGGTCAACGGTAAAAACTTTTCGTAAATAGCTCCCCACAAAATTCATTTTCCAAAAATTTACGGTTAAAGCAAAAAGGCAAATACCGGTTGGTGTTTGCCTTTTTGTTCATGCATTACATATCAGTTGTCTGGTTACTAGTAAGTGGTGGTTCCCGAGGTGGTACCGGAAGTGGTGCCAGTGGTCGTACCCGTTGTTGTGCCAGTAGTCGTTCCTGTCGTTGTACCAGTGGTAGTACCGGTTGTTGTTCCGGTAGTGGTACCCGTTGTCGTGCCGGTCGTCATTCCTGTTGTGCTGCCTGTGGTCATCCCGGTGGTTGTACCTGTCGTGTCCTGTTCATAAGTTCCCATCGTGTCTGTTTCTTCTATAGTAGCATCACTGGGAGTGGAGGTGCCATAAGGCGGCTCGCTGGTAGTTTCTGTAGTGCTTGAAGAACAAGCAGATAAAACGGTGCCGGTCATTAACGCTAAAGCCAGGCAGTTCACGTAAGTTTTTCTCATAGTTTTGTAGTTTTTAAAGAGACTAAATCTAATTATCATTTTACGAAGAAATTAGAAAAACAGGTAATGGGGTGTGCTGGAATAAATACTGTTTTTTGCTTCAGTAATAAGCTGGTTTAAAAATGTTTGAGAGAAACGTTTTGCTTTATATTTCAAACCATATACACCGGGTCGGGAACTGAAGGCAGATGGGATGTTTTTCTGAGACGGGGCGTGATGTTTATTCCTTCTTGAGCTTCTGCAGGTAAAGCATGCGCGCCTCTTCCAGCGCTATAAGCACTTTCTCGCGCTGTTCCCTGAGCTTTGATAAAAGTGTGCTCCTGTTCAGGAACAGCTTGAGCAGCAGCCAGTGGTCCTGTATGCGCTCAAACGTGTTCCAGTACTGCAGCGTAAAAAAGCCGCTGACGGGGAGGCTGACCATGTAGAGCAGCAGGTAAAATAAGTTCGGTACTAAGTGCCAGAAGAGGATGCTCTGGAGCAGGTAGAAAAGCGGGAAAGAGAAAATGCCTACGGTCATCATGATAGGAGCCATAAACTCCTGCGCCTCTGTAAGCCGTTTCGCCACTTTGGAGGGAATAATGTACGGCAGGTAGTTGTTGAGCAGCCCGTACAGGTAAAGCGGAAAGCAAAGCAACAGGAAAATGGTCATCCGGATGCTGTGGCGCAGCAGCTTGGTGTGGCCTTTCCGCAGCACGGCGTCCTGTAGCCGTAGCCGGTTCAACTGAAGCCTGTAGTCGGATATCTGCTGTTTCAGGTTCTGGAGGAGTTCCGGGGCAACTTCGTTGAAATAAGACAGGCCTTTTACAATAGATTTGGTAAGCAGGAAATGATGTTCGTGTTCGGGTGCTGTTATCTGGGAGCCGGCTGCCAGTCTGGTTCTGTAAATTTCCTCGATGTTACGCACCAGTTCGTCCTCCTCGTCCGATGCGGTTACGATAATCAGCTTCTCCAACTGCTGCCTGATGTGGTCTGTAAGGGCTTTAACCGCAGCTGTCGGGTCGGTGTTATATGCCGGCAGAAAAGAAGCCACGTCAATCGGGTTGCCGACATTTACAAAAAGGTCGCTCCTGAAGCGGGTTGGGTCGGAGTAGTTAAGCCCGACGGGCAGTATTCTTACCCCCAGCGGTTGGTGTGAAGTAGCCTCCACACCAAGTGCAATACGCGCTGTGCCTGTTTTGATCTTGCGAAGCCGCCGCTCGTTAAAGCTGTTCCCTTCCGGGAAAATAAGCAGTGACTTGCGCTCCCGCAGCGCTTTAAAACAAGCCTTAAAGGTTTCTTCGTTGCTGATGTTCAGGTCAGGATTATCTTCCCGGCGGTGGATCGGGACGAGGTTCATGTGCTGGAGCAGCCAGGTGCGGAAGGGGGTGCTGAAGACGGTACTTTTGGTGATAAAGTAGACCTGCTGTCGCAAGAGCGTTGCTGTTACAATCGGGTCCATGAACGTGTTCGGATGATTGGATACAACCAGCAGCGGACCTTCTGTGTCCATCAGGTGACGGTTGCGCACTTCAAACTTCCTGAAAAATACCCACAGCCCAATCCGGGCGATAAACTTCAGCACATTGTACAACATGTCTTTAGGTATAGTATTATATTACCTTATACGGCGTATAGCCCGAAATAATCCTGTTACTACTTGTCCCATTCGCGTGAAATCTAATGTATCAGGAGTACAGATAGCATATTGTTGGAGCAAGACAGCAGCAATTTTCGCATTAACCGGAACATAGGAAAGTCTAAAGCAATATAGCGAAAGTTAAGTTAGCTCAGGCTTTGTTTGGTGTCCTGTATTCAATATTTTGCGTAGCAGGAGGTAACAGCCTGCCGCTGTCGTGATAAACACGTTGTTACGCCGGTACATCATCTTCTAACAAACGAATAAAAATGTCCAGTATGAAAAAGCCAAAAGTGTTTTATGTGTACGATGCCCTTTGCGGCTGGTGTTATGGTTTCGGTCGGGTAATGAAACAGTTTCACGCAGACTATAAGGATCTGTTCGAATTCGAGGTGATTAGCGGCGGCATGATCACAGGCGACAATGTGCGGCCCATCAGCGGGATGGCGGAATACATACGGCATGCCATGCCACGCCTGGAGCATGTGTCGGGTGTGGAAGTGGGCGAACCCTACAAAACAGGAATTCTGGACAAAGGTACTTATATCACCAACTCGCTGCCGCCGTCGGTGGCGCTGGTTATCCTGAAAGAGCAGGCGCCGGCGGAGCAGGTGCCACTGGCGCGGGCTATACAGCACTTGCATTTTGTGGAAGGCAAAGACCTGAATGAGGTGGAAACTTACCTGCCGCTGGCCGGGGAATACGGCCTGGCAGAAGCCGATTTTACAAAGAAGTTTACCGATGAGCAATATACTGCCAGGGCAAAGGAAGAGTTTGAGCTGGTGCAACGCTGGAAAATTACCGGTTTCCCGGCGGTTGTGTTGCAAAAAGGCGAGCAACTGTACCTGGTGGCGCGGGGCTACCTGCCCTACGACCAGCTGCAGGAAACGGTGAACAAGGTGCTGGAGGAGTAACCCCACACTACCGGAACCCTGGTGCCGAAACAGGCGCCGGTTCTGATGGGCAGAGGCAATGGTGGCAGGGGCAGAACACTACTTAAACCCGATCCGGTTCTAAAATCTTTCTGCAGCCACAGTTACCATTGCCTCTGCAGCTACTGTCTGCTTTGGCTGTTAATTCTGCCTCAGGCCTCCTGAAGCATAAGCCAGTCGTAGGCGGAGGTAAGGTCTTCGAAACTGCGAATTTGAAACGGAAGCTGCTTGGTGTATGCCTGCATAAGTTGCTGTTGCTGCCGGTCTGCTTCCACATTAAATGGATTCAGAATAGCAAACCGTTTCAGGGGCAGCTGGTACAGCGCGTTCAGGTAATTTTCCGATGTCCATTGCAGGTCCTCTGCCGAAAGCGGAGAAAGGAGGCGCCGGTCCACGATGGCAAAGTTCACATCGTGTGTTTTAGAGCATTGCACCGATTGCTGCAGCGCCTGCCGGTATTGCAGGCTGGTGCAGGTGCCATACCACTGGCTGATCAGGATTTTGTCAGGCTCATGGTATTCTATATGTAAGTACTCTGATTGAAAGCAAACCATAGAACAGAATAAATTGGTAATACTACTCTTACAAAAGTCAGGGACACAGCCTTAAGCTGTACCAATTAAAAGCGGTAGAAGTTAACAAAGGAACATTTTACAACAGGCAGACTCCGGCCACAAGTATCTTTCAGTAACCTCGCCTGTTAGCTGCAGGTGCTGCATGGCCGCTGTTTCCTGTTATCCCGGTAAAATAGGCTGCAGCCGCGACTACAGCTTTTGCTGCACATTATGGCTTCTTCTCTTCGCTTTTTGTGGTGGGATTGTCATTTTCTTCCTTTTTGTCTTGTTCGTCTGGCGTAGTGTCTGGCTCGTCTGTTTTGGTGCCCTTCAGCGGTTCCGGGTTTTCGTCGGGCACTACCTTGCTCTCATCGGAGTTGGTGATAAAGTCGTTTTCGCGCGGTGTTCTCATAGGTAAGTTGGGTTTGTGTGTTGTGGTTTTGCAAAGCAGCTGCCTTGCCTGGTGCTGGTTGGCTGCTACAGCCTCATCTGTTTGCGTACATACGCCTCCAGTTCGTTCCTGGAAGCAAGCGCTGCGTATTTGTCGAGTGTCTTGTTTTTGGCGCGGGCATCTTTTGCCTTAATCTGGCTGTACAATTTTAAAATGCTTTCCAGGCCGCGCATATTTGCCCTTAGTTCGTTTTTATCGCCTTTGTTTTCGATCAGGTACAGGCCTTTCCCGAAAACAAATTGCGGCACAATCATATCTTTATAGGCAAAGCTTTTGTCTTTCAGAATACTTTCGATAAAGGTACCGTCTACCATTACCGTGTACGGTGCGCCTTCCAGCCATTTAAATACATAGGCTGCTTTGTCTTTCCGGTCTTTAAAATTTTCCGGGAAAGCATTGTCTTCCAGCCACCGTATGGTCTGGGCAATCTGGGCCGTGTCGCGGAGATATTCCTCCGGTGTGCTCCAGTTGACTTTCTGCGCCTGGAGTGCAGGGGCTGTAAAGCAGCAGATCAGCAGGAGTAGCAGGTAAACTTTTTTCATAAATAAGCAGGGCGCCAGGTGCCAAAGTTAAATTTAAGTTAAGTTTTTTAGCTCTTGTCGAAGAAGCCCGAAGGCTTAGTGGGAGAGTTTGGTTCCGGCGGGTAATTAAAAGCCATTTTGCCGTTGCACGACCTCCACAGCGGTATCCGGGAGTTTGCGGTCATCAATATAATAAAACTTAGCTTAAATTTACAAAACAATTTTTGCAAATGCTGCTGCAATTCCCGGCTTTGTTAACTTAAAAAATGACCAATCTACATTTTATATTGACTGCCTTTAAAATTTAACATAACTTTGGGCAATTTATACCTACCAACTCATGCCAAAAGACACCAGTATTAAATCTGTTCTTATTATTGGTTCTGGTCCTATCGTAATTGGCCAGGCCTGCGAATTCGATTACTCCGGCTCACAAGCCTCCCGTTCTCTTCGCGAAGAAGGAATAGAAGTAACCCTTATCAATTCCAACCCTGCCACTATCATGACCGATAGTATCACGGCAGACAATGTGTACCTCAAGCCGCTTGAGAAAAAGTACATCATCGAGATTCTGGAGAAGCACAAAATTGATGCGGTGCTACCGACAATGGGAGGCCAGACGGCATTAAACTTAGCCATTGACTGCGAAAAAGCCGGAATCTGGAAAAAGTATGGCGTTAAAATTATCGGTGTTGACATCAAAGCCATCGAAACGACAGAAGACCGCGAGGAATTCCGTCTGAAAATGCTCGAGCTTGGCGTTAACGTTTGTAAAGGCGAAACAGCCACATCGTTCCTGGAAGGAAAAGAAATTGCGCAGGAAATAGGCTTTCCGCTGGTAATTCGTCCGTCGTTTACGCTGGGCGGTACAGGAGGAGGCTTCGTGAACACGCCCGAAGAATTTGATGCGGCCCTGAACCGTGGTCTGCATGCTTCGCCTACGCACGAGGTACTGATCGAGCAAAGCATCCTGGGCTGGAAAGAATATGAGCTGGAACTGCTCCGCGATAACCTGGGCAACGTGATCATCATCTGCTCCATCGAGAACTTCGACCCGATGGGCGTACACACCGGCGACTCTATTACAGTAGCGCCTGCCATGACACTGCCTGATACCGTGTACCAGCAGATGCGTGACCTGGCCATCAAAATGATGAACGGCATCGGGCAGTTTGCCGGCGGCTGTAACGTGCAGTTCTCCGTTAACCCGGAAGACGATACCATCATTGCCATCGAGATTAACCCGCGTGTTTCGCGTTCTTCTGCACTTGCCTCCAAAGCCACTGGTTATCCTATTGCCAAAATAGCCGCCAAACTGGCCATTGGCTATAACCTGGACGAACTGAAAAACGCCATCACCAAAACCACGTCGGCTTACTTCGAGCCTGCCCTGGATTATGTGATCGTAAAAATACCGCGCTGGAACTTCGACAAGTTTAAAGGCGCCAACCGCAAGCTTGGTCTGCAGATGAAGAGTGTGGGTGAGGTGATGGGCATTGGCCGTACCTTCCAGGAAGCGCTCCAGAAAGCCTGCCAGAGCTTAGAGATCAAGCGTAACGGTATAGGCGCCGACGGCAAGGAGATGACCAATTACGACGAGCTCATCTACAACCTGCAAAACCCAAGTTGGAACCGCTTGTTCTGCATCAAAGATGCCATGCATGCCGGTATCCCGACCAGCACGATCCAGAAACTAACTAAAATTGACCCGTGGTTCCTGGCCCAGATTGAGGAGCTGGAAATGCTTGAGCGGGAAATTGGTAAATATACTTTAGAGACATTGCCTGCCGACCTGATGCGCGAAGCCAAAGTAAAAGGCTTCTCCGACCGTCAGCTGGCGCACATCCTGCGCTGCCTCGAAAGCGAAGTGCATGCCGTGCGTACCGAACTTGGCATCAAGCGTGTGTTTAAAATGGTGGATACCTGTGCTGCCGAGTTCGAAGCCAAAACACCTTACTACTACAGCACCTTCGACGGCGAAAACGAAAGTATCGTTACCGACAGGAAAAAGATTGTGGTACTGGGCTCCGGACCAAACCGCATTGGCCAGGGCATCGAGTTCGACTACAGCTGTGTGCACGGGGTGCTGGCAGCCCGCGAGTGCGGCTACGAAACCATCATGATCAACTGTAATCCTGAAACTGTAAGTACCGACTTTGATATTTCAGACAAGCTGTACTTTGAGCCGGTATTCTGGGAGCACATTTACGATATCATCCTGCACGAGAAGCCGGAAGGCGTTATCGTACAGCTGGGCGGACAAACAGCCCTGAAACTGGCCGAGAAACTGGATCGCTACGGCATCAAGATCCTGGGAACGAGCTACAAAGCCCTTGACCTGGCCGAAGACCGTGGCTCTTTCTCTTCGCTGCTGCGTGAGCTGGACATCCCGTATCCTCCGTTTGGTGTGATTGAGTCGGCTGAGGAGGCGCTGGAGCTGTGCAAGCAGCTGAAGTTCCCGCTGCTGGTGCGTCCGAGCTACGTGCTGGGTGGCCAGAGCATGAAAATCGTGATCAACGAGAAAGAGCTGGAAGCCCACGTGATCGATCTGTTGAAGGACCACCCGGGCAACAAGGTGCTGCTCGACCACTTCCTGGATCATGCTATCGAAGCAGAGTCAGACGCTATCTCTGATGGCGAGGATGTGTATGTTTGCGGTATCATGGAACATATCGAGCCTGCCGGTATCCACTCCGGCGACTCCTATGCCGTACTGCCTCCTTTCGACCTTTCCGAAAATGTTATCCGGCAGATAGAAGAGTATACTAAAAAGATTGCGCTGGCGCTTAACACTGTCGGTATCATCAACATTCAGTATGCTATCAAAGACGAGGTGGTGTACGTGATCGAAGCCAACCCGCGTGCTTCGCGTACCATTCCGTTTATTGCCAAAGCGTATAAAGAGCCATATATTAACTATGCGACCAAGCTGATGCTGGGTGCGAAGAAGATAAAGGATTTTAACTTCAATCCGTACAAGCAGGGCTACGCGATTAAAGTGCCGGTGTTCTCGCACAATAAATTCCCGGAAGTAACCAAGGAACTGGGGCCTGAAATGAAATCGACCGGTGAGGCCATTTACTTCATCGACGATCTGCAGGACGACTACTTCACCAACGTTTACTCCGAGCGAAATTTATACCTGAGCCGATAAATTCTAAAATCCCTCTCCTCACCGAGAGGGATTTTTTTCTCTGTAGCAGTTTCGTTTTACTGATCGGGAAGAGCAGAGGCTGTGGTGGCAGGTGCAGCAGATTTTTAGCCATCTTACATAGAATAGGCCTTATATTTGCTGTTGCTTTTTTACTTCCTGCCAGTCGTATCTTTACCGCAGTGGAAGCTCAGGAGGAATCGTGCTCTTAAACAAGAACCGTTTTTCCTGATTCAGTACCATTCCTTTTATTTCTGAAATTTTTAAACTTTTGAGGATAACTCTATGCGTTCAATTTTTGCGTCTGCAAACCAGTGGTGGGTGCTGGTATTACTGGCTTTGGCTGCCGGCTGTACAGCTCCCAGGTCCGTTATTAATTCAGGTAAAGTAACACCGGCAGGCACATTTAAGGCTGGCGTTAACTTTGGCGGCAACATTGCCACCGAACCTATCAGCCAGCTTGGCGATATAAAAGAAGCTGTAGTGGATGCCATCAGTAACAAGGGCGATGTGTATTATGATGAGCAGATAGATGTGGCTACTAAAGCCATGGTAGCCTACGCCCTGGACCCGGTTGGTCCGAACTTCGATTTTTACCTGCGCTATGGTTTGGTGCCACGCGTAGACGTTGGGTATAAATATGCAGCGGGAGTGCATGTGCTGGACGCCATGTACCAGTTTATGGGCTCGACGGGCACACCGGAAAGTCCGGGAACAGATGGCTGGTATGGCAGCTTTGGTTTGCAGTATGCCGGGCAGAGCTCTGACATCCTGGACAAGCTGTACCTGACCAAGCTGCAGCCGCTGCTGCAGTTTACAGCCAAACGCAGAGACTTTACCATTCCGCTTATCTTCAGTAAATCGATTGGGGTGGAAGAAGAAAACGGCCACTTTGCTTTTGGGGCTGTGTACAACCACACGTTTCTTGAATACGGCTTTGCTCCTTCCGGCTTGTTTAAAAAAGTAGAAGACAACAGCGATGTGGAAGTTCCGTCGCTGGCAGCAAAGAATAACTTTCCATCGTTCGGACTTTTTATGAATGCCAAATTCGGGTTTAAATTTATTTACCTGCTGCCGGCCCTGAGCATCTATTACCAGGATTATGGTACCTATAAATTCCTGGAAGGGCGGGAGCATAGTTTCTCGGGCATGACCTTTATTCCATCGCTGGGCCTGCAGGCGACTTTTGGCAAAGGCAGAGGCGGGCGATAATTTTCAGCTTCAGAACAGCTTCAGGCACAGGCTCTCATCTGCGACAGGTGAGGGCCTGTTGCTTTTGTGGCGTGTTGTGCCGGGCAATGGAACTATACGTTTGATTAGGCACTTTATTAACTATAGCCTTATCTTTGTAAAAAGAAACGAGGTTGCAGCCAAATAGGCAGGCCACATCGTTTGGCAAGAGAATTGCATATTACCCTATAAAAATAGCCGGCTTCAGTTTCGTGAGGCTCTGTATTAATTTAAACTCATGATCAAATTCATATTTGTAACCATACTTATCATTTTCTTTATCAGGTTAGTAGCCCCTTTCCTTTTACGTTGGTTGCTGCAGGCCTTTGTGAAGAAAAGCATCCGCAACGGCACCTTCTTTTACGGCAACACACAACAGCAGCGCAGCCAGCAGGAGCCACGCAATGGCAGGGCGAAGGCAGATGGCAACGTGCGCATCGATTACATTCCGGAGCAGCCCGATAAAAAGGGTTTTGACGGAGGCGAGTACGTAGATTATGAAGAAATAAAATAAAAGTCCTATCTTTCTACCTCTATTCCGAGGGTTTTTAGATTGATATGACAACTTCTGTGAATTTTAAACGCGATGTGCTGCCTCATGCCATCGCGGTACTCATCTTTTTAGTTTTAACAGCGGCTTACTTTTCGCCCATCCTGTTCGAAGGCAAAGCGATAGCCCAGCACGACATCATGATGTCGAAGGGAGGTTCCAAGGAAATACAGGATTTCCGGGCCGCCACCGGCGAAGAAACGCTCTGGACAAACTCTATGTTCGGAGGCATGCCATCTTACCTGATCAATACCCACTATACCGGCGACCTCTCGGGTTATATCCATAAGGTGCTGACCTTTGATATGCCGGCTATGGCAGCCAACCTCTTCATTACCTTGCTTTGTGCCTACATCCTCATGGTCATGCTCGGGCTGAATGTGTGGCTGTCGGTAGTGGGCGCCATTGCCTTTGCCTTTACCTCGTATAACCTCATCATCCTGGAAGCGGGGCACAACACCAAGTCGCTTACCATTGCCTACATTCCGCTGGTGTTGGCCGGGCTGCTTTATGCGCTGCGCCGCAACCTGTGGATCGGGGCCGCCATTTTTGCGCTGGGCCTTACCCTGAACCTGCACTTCAACCACCTCCAGATGACCTATTACATGCTACTGATGGTGCTGGTGTTTATCGTAGTGGAGGTGATTTATGCCATAAGCAACGGAACGATCGCGGACCTGATCAAGCGGGGGCTGGTATTAGGTGTAGCGGCAGTGCTGGCAGTGGGTGTGAACTTTGGCAGGCTCTATACTACTGCCGAGTACAGCCAGCACAGCATCCGGGGCAAATCAGAGTTGTCGGCTCCGAACAGCGGCGAAGGCACTTCCAGCGGTCTTGACCGGGAATATGCTTTTAACTGGAGCTACGGCGTGAGCGAAACCATGACCCTGCTTATCCCTGACTTTTACGGCGGCAGCAGCACCGCTTCGCTCGACCAGGACTCTGATACCTACGAAGCCTTTATCCGGATGGGCGTGCCGCCGGGGCAGGCAGACCAGATCGTGCAGCAGGGGCTGCCCATGTACTGGGGCGCACAGCCTATGACCAGCGGTCCGGTGTATGTAGGCGCTATTGTCTGTTTCCTGTTTGTGCTGGGGCTGCTCATCGTGAACAAACGCACCCGTTACTGGTTGCTGGCAGCTACGGTGCTTTCTATTGTGCTGGCCTGGGGCAAGAATTTTGAGACGTTCAACTACTTCATGTTCGATTACTTCCCGGCTTACAACAAGTTCCGGGCAGTATCGTCGGCGTTGGTGATAGCCCAGATCACGATACCGCTGCTGGGCATGCTGGCACTCTACCGCCTCTTCCGCGACAAAGGTGTGGTGAAGGACCTGGATAAGCAGCTGCTGTATGCCGCTGGTATTACAGCCGGTATCTGTGCGCTGGTGTGGCTGCTGGCAGGTATGGCAGGCTTCGAGGGGAGTGCCGACCAGCAACTGATACAGGCGCAGTTCCCGATAGATGCCATCCGCTCCGACCGCGAAAGCCTGATGCGTTCCGATGCCTTCCGTTCGCTGGTGTTTATCCTGCTGGCAGCTGCTTTGCTTTACTTCTACCTCAAAAACAAACTTTCTGCCACACTGGCGATAGCAGGAGTTGGTGTGCTGATACTCGTGGATTTATGGGCGGTAGACAAGCGCTACCTGAACGATGACGATTTCCAGCGCCGCGCCATCGAAAACTACTTCCAGCCAACTCAGGCCGACCAGATGATTCTGCAGGACAAAGACCCGCACTACCGCGTGCTGTACCTGCCCAATGCCTTTAACGATGCCCGTACTTCTTACTTTCACAAATCCGTTGGTGGTTACCATGGCGCCAAGCTGCGCCGTTACCAGGACGTAATTGAACGGCATATCTCGCAGAACAACCTGGAGGTGCTCCGCATGCTGAATACCCGCTATGTCATCACGGGTAACGAGCAGCAACCCGTGCAGCGGTTACCGGGCGCGTTGGGCAATGCCTGGTTTGTAGAAACTATAAAAACCGTAAACAATCCCGATGAAGAAATTGAAGCGCTGGATGGTTTAGATGCAGCTACAACCGCAGTGGTGGATGTGTCGAAGTTTGACGTGCCTGCCAAGAACTTTTCGAGTGAGGGTGCAGCGATAAAGCTGACAGAGTACCAGCCAGACTACCTGAAGTACGAAGCCACTACTCCACAGCAGGCATTCGCCGTATTCTCAGAAGTTTACTATGCAGATGGCTGGCAGGCGTATATCGACGGTCAGGCGGTAGACCACATCCGGGCCAACTACATTTTGCGAGCCCTGCCTGTGCCTGCCGGAAAACACACCATTGAGTTCCGGTTTGCACCACAGGCGTATGCGATAGGCAACACGGTGTCGCTGGTGTCGTCGGTAGTGCTGCTGCTGGTGTTGGCAGGCGCTATTTACTATGGGGTGAAGAAGAAGCCGGTTGAGCGGGAGGTGGTGGCGTAGATTCCTGACTTGTAAGTAAAATGAGAATGGGTTTCATTTTAATTTATCCAATGAAAAAGCTGCATGTATTTGCCCTGATGCTGTTACTGCTGTCTTGTTCAGAGACGAAGGAGCCAACTACCCCGGAAACTCCTTTCGAAAATATACCGGCGGCTCCGGAAATTGTAGCAGCAGATACTGCCACTCCTGCGATAGATGCAGCCATAACAACAGGCATTTATAGCACCGATGATTTTGAGGAGAAATCATTTGTTATGAGTAATGCTACCCGCGGAGAAATTTGCCGGGTCGAGCGCGGATGTGATTGTTGCCTTTCAGATTTGCTTTTTCTTTCTGCTGATACGTTTGTCTTAAGTTCTTATTGCGAAGGAAGTCAAATAGTAAATAAAGGAAAATATAGCGTCAACAGGAATGAAATGACATTCCACATCGATCCTCTGTCTGTGAGTTATGAGTATAACTGGGAAAGGGAAGTCGATTCAACTGCTTTACCGCTTTATTTCCTTAAAGCACAGACACAAGAGCCAAGAAACATAAAGTTTACGATAGCAACCTGCGAGGCATCTCCTATTCTCCTGAGCGATGGCGTAGCTCGAATTAAAGAACCAGGAACAGAACTGGCAAGAGAAAATACCGAAGCTTCGGTAGCTGAAATAATAAACGGCCTGAAAGAAAAAGGGATTTGGGACAAGCTGAAAATCTGACAAATTGGTGAAACAAATGAAATCGCTTTGATTTTGAAAATTTATAATACTTTGCTTAGCTATATAGCTGTTGTTCTGGTGGTAGCAAGCGCATTTTCTGCTGCCCAGGCTCAGACTTTGCCTGGGACTAACGATGCAAGCTTTAACACGGCAGATGCCGTAGTTGGTGCTGGGGAAGGGTTTGACAGCAATTTAACCAATATCGCAGTAACCGCTATCGCCCTGCAGCCTGACGGTAAAATAGTTGTGGGGGGATCTTTTACTTCTTATAACAATATAGGACGAAACAGGATTGCCCGCCTCAACACCGACGGCTCCCTTGATGCCTCTTTTAACGACTGGTATGGTTTTAATGGTGAAGTTAAGTCTGTCGCCCTGCAGTCAGACGGCAAAATACTGGTAGGGGGAATGTTTAGCACCTATGGAGGTACAGCTCTTAATAAAATTGCCCGCTTTAATGCTGATGGTACCTTAGATGCTTCTTTTGATACCGGGACAGGCTTCATAATGCAGGACGGTACCTCTGCCGATGTTCAGTCTATTGCCGTGCAGCCAGACGGTAAAATTGTGGTGGGGGGAGTTTTTAGCTCTTATAACGGAACCAGTCGAAACGGGATAGCACGCCTCAATGATGATGGTACGATTGATACCTCCTTCAATTCGGGAACAGGCTTCAAAACAGAGGTAGTCTCCTGGTATGTCCGGACTATGTCGGTTGCCCTACAGCCTGATGGCAAAATAGTGGTGGGAGGATCCTTTACACATTATAATAATACAGGACGAAACAGAATTGCCCGCCTCAACGCCGACGGCACACTCGATGATTCCTTTGATCCCGGAACTGGTTTTAATGAATATGTTTGGACTATTGCCGTGCAGCCAGACGGCAAACTAGTGGTGGGGGGAGCATTTGGCTCCTTTAATGAGACAGTACAAAACAGAATTGCTCGCCTCAACACTGATGGCACACTCGATACCTCCTTTGAACCCGGAACAGGTTTTACCAGCAATAGTTCGCCGAATTTCGTTCATGGTATTGCCTTGCAGCCTGATGGCAAGATAGTGGCAGTGGGAAGGTTTTCTTCCTATAATGATACAGAGCGTAACGAGATAGCCCGTCTCAATGCCGATGGTTCACTTGACGAGTCCTTTAACGTCGGAATTGGTTTTGATGAAATGGCTCAATCTGTCGCCGTGCAAGCAGACGGTAAAATAGTGGTAGGGGGAAATTTTCGTTCCTACAAAGGTATATGGCGCAACAAAATAGTCCGTCTCCAGGCAGACGGCACGCTCGATGATGCCTTCAACTTCGGAGGCGGATTTGACGGATATGTTTCTTCAATGGCCCTGCAGCCAGACGGCAAAATAGTCGTGGGAGGAGGCTTTACTTCCTACAACGGTAAAGTGCGCAGCTATCTTGCCCGCCTCAACGCCGATGGCACACTCGATGATGCCTTTAATGCCGGGACAGGTTTTAATAGTCCTGTTTCGACTATTGTGGTACAGCCAGACGGCAAACTAGTGGTGGGGGGATCGTCTAATTCTTTTGATGGTATAGGGCTAAGCAAAATTGCCCGACTCAATGCCGACGGTACCTCCGACGCCTCCTTTAGCTCCGGGACTGGTTTTAATGGTAATGTTCTTGCTATCATGCTGCAGCCAGATGGTAAAATAGTGGTAGGCGGAAGTTTCTCTGAATATGATGGTGTAATGCGAAACCGCATTGCCCGTCTGAATTCTAACGGCTCCCTTGATGCCTCTTTTAAGCACTTGTACGGTTTTGACGGTGATGTTATATCTTTCGCTCTGCAACCGGATGGCAAAATTGTGGCAGGGGGAGCGTATGGCTACTATAACGGTATAAGGCGAAGATCAATTGTTCGACTCAACACCGACGGCACGCTGGATAGTTCTTTTAACCCCGGAACAGGTTTTAATGGTAAAGTTCAGTCTGTCGCGGTACAACCAGACGGCAAAATAGTAGTTGGAGGATATTTTCGCAGCTATAACGATATTGGGCGCGAAAATATAGCCCGCCTCAATGCCAACGGCACGCTCGATTATTCTTTTGAACCGAGCACCAATGATGAGGTTCGGTCTATTGTCCTGCAGTCAGACGGAAAAATAGTAATGGCGGGAAATTTTTTTGGCGCCAATGGTGAATGGCGCCTCAAAATAGCCCGCTTAAACGCCGATGGCTACCTGGATACCTCTTTCAACCCGGGAGAAGGGTTTAATGGTGTTGTTAATTCAATCGTCCTGCAGCCTGACGGCAAAATAGTGGCAGGAGGATGGTTTACCACATATAAGCAAACTTCAAGAAGGCGCATAGCAAGATTATTTGGAGATGAAGGAACCTCCTTGAGTGCAGGCAGAGAACTGCAGGCAGGAACGGAGGTGCTGGTGTATCCTAATCCAAGTCAGGGCGATGTGCAGCTGGTCTTTTCAGGTGCAGAGGCTTTGGTGGGAGCTGTTAAGCTGGTGCTGCACGATGCCACGGGCCGGCAGGTGCTTTCCAGGGAAGTAACAGCAGCAGAGGCGCAGGCAGGGGTACAGTTGATTACTTCCAGTCTGCCAGGCGGAGTTTACTTCCTGCACATTCAATTCCAAGAGAAAGTCCTTGTAAAACGCCTGGTGTTCGCGGAATAAATAAATTCCCATGCAAGCCCCTCTCCAGCAACTGCACAGCCCCTTGCTCGACCAGCACCAGGTACAGGTCTGGGTAAAGCGCGAGGACCTGCTGCACCCGGCTATCTCCGGCAATAAATGGCGCAAACTGAAGTACAACCTGCTGGAGGCGAAGCGACAGCAAAAAGAAACGCTGCTCACGTTTGGCGGGGCCTATTCCAACCATATTGCAGCCACAGCAGCAGCCGGTGCTGAGTTCGGTTTTAAAACCATCGGCATGATCCGGGGCGAAGAGCACCTGCCGCTGAACCCGACGCTCCGCTTTGCCAGGGAGCAGGGGATGGAGCTGCATTACATGACGCGGGAGCAGTACCGCCTTAAAAACGAACCGGAAACTGTGCTGCAGCTCGCACAACAGTTTCAGCAGCCCTACATCCTGCCCGAAGGGGGCACCAATGCACTGGCGGTGAAAGGCTGTACCGAAATTGTGTCGGATATCAGCATCGATTATGACTACATCTGCTGTGCCAGCGGAACCGGCGGTACGTTGGCTGGTATTATTGCAGGTCTGGCAGGCGAAAAGCAGGTGCTCGGATTTCCGGCCCTGAAAGGAGGGGCTTTTCTGGAAGAAGAAATTGCGCAACTTATAAAGGACTATAACGGTCAGAGTTACACCAACTGGCAACTGGTAACCGATTACCACTTCGGCGGGTATGCGAAAGTAAAGCCGGAGCTACTGACGTTTATGCAGGAGTTCCGGGAGCAGCACCACATCCCGCTCGACCCTGTGTACACGGGCAAACTGATGTACGGCCTCTTCGACCTGATACAGCAAGGCTACTTCCCCGCCGGCAGCCGTATTGTGGCAGTTCATACGGGCGGGCTGCAGGGGAATGCCGGTTTCAGCGAACGGCTGGGGATTAACGTATAGCTGGTTTTGTAGCATAATACTTGCTTGTGTTTTACCAGAAAACAAGATTCTGCTTATGCCCCTGATTCGCTTTTTCATAAAACTGCTTCCCTGGCTGTTAATTATCGGCTTGGTTGTGTTTGTCTGGCGCAGCTTTTCCGATTTCTCCTTTTTTGGCACAAGAGAGAAAGAAGCCCCCGAGGTAATTGTAAATCACCACACCATCCTGACTACCACCGAAGAACTTGGCAAGATGGAGCTGGTGCGCTATAATTTTAAAGATGTGGTGGAATACGAGAAGGAGGTGTCGCAGTTTATTCCCAACTCCAAAATTGTGCTGATTGTGGCCGGAGAGGCCGTAGGATGTGTCGACTTTACCAAAATACGGCAGGAAGACATCCAGTTTCAGGGCGATTCGCTGGTGCTGGTAAGCCTGCCGGAGCCGGAAATCTGCTACTACAAAATCGACCATGCCAAGTCAAGGGTCTTCTCAAAAGAAAACACTTACTTTCAGGATGCGGACCTGGTGCAGGAAAGCTACCGCTATGCCGAAAAAAATGTAGAGCAGGCGGCCCTGAAGTCCGGTATTCTGCAACAGACAAAAGTAAATGCCGAGAAAGTGCTCAAACCCATCCTGGAGGAGGTAACAGGCCGCAAAGTAATCCTGGCCCCGCAACGCACCATCCAGAACCCGGAGATGCCACCGAGGAGATAGTTGAAAGTTAGAGAGTTATAAAGTTTAGGAGTTAGAGAAGTAGAGAGGTAGAAAGGTAGCGATTTTGTAGGGGTTGAAAACTTTCAGTCCTGTAACGGAAAGGTAGAGAGGTTAAGAGTAAGGCTGTAGAGACGCGATGCTCACGTCTCCTGCACGAACCACTTACAAATCCAACCAAACCTGTTATTCCTTAAATCATCTCAATCTTGTTCAGACAAATCCAATCCTGAAAATCCAATAATCTGACGAATCCGAATTCAGACAAAAAGACAAACATAAAATCACATACATCACTTCATCCTACCATCAACGGTTCAGGCAAGCAGCAGAGGCAATGGTGGCAGGAGCAAAGAGCTTTCTAACTACTAATCTCCCTTCACGGCATCATTCACCAGATCGTTCTCATACCCTTTGCTTAGCAGGAAATAGGTAATTTTCTGGCGGCGGGCGAACGGGTTCTTTTCCTTTTCGGTGGCGTTTTTCTTTTCGAGGAGCTGCAGCAGGTTCTGTTCGTATACTTCCGGGTCGATCTCCTTCAGACCTTGTTTGATGCAGTAGTCGGAGATGCCTTTGGCTTTGAGGCCCTGCATGATTTTGCGGCGGCCCCACTTCTTGAGTCCGTACTTGCCGCGCACGTAGGCCTGGGCATAGCGTTCCTCGTCGATGAATTTTTCCTGGCTCAATCGAACAATCAGCTCCTCCACTTCGTCGGGGGTGAGGCCGTAGCTGTAGAGTTTGTCGCGCACTTCCTGCTGCGTGCGCTCCTGGTAAGCGCAATAGGCTGCAGCTTTTACCATTGCCTCTTTAGGAGTGTAGCTCTTGTTTTTCTTCTTGTTTTCAAACACTGTTTCCGGGCTTTGTTCTTTCAAATATAAACAAGTTGCAGCAGCTATGAGTTGCCTCTTTCTGCCATAAGTACGGCAAAGGCAGATATACCAGCGGTAAAGTACAGCCGTTATCCTGTTATAATCCCTGCCCCTGAGGTTGTTTTTACCATCTGGTGAAGGAATGGTGGCAGGTGCAGAAAACCTTTTCGGGGGTTCAGGCCTGTCTGCTCAACACACCAGCGCCTCTGAACGTAAGGTAACGTGCCGTGCGGGCACAAAAGGAACCTGCCCGGACATCGCGTATCAGGTCCGGGAGCATCAACAAGCATAAGAGGAACATCAGAATAGAGGTAGCACTATATTCACATCCTTTCCTATATTTGATGTGAGGGCCTGACTGGTTTTGGCGAAGAACTTAATTTATAAATATACCATGCGTTTGCTCTGGCTGCTTTTCCTGATCCTGTTTATCCCTGCGCTCGCGGAGGCTGCTGTGTTAAGTGGCCGTGTTACCGACGAGAAGGGGCAGGGGCTGCCGTATGCGAGCATTTATATTGTGGAGACTGCCAGTGGCAGCAGCACAAACGAATCGGGTTACTACAAGCTGCAGCTCAGTCCTGGAACCTATACCATCGAGTTTAAATATGTAGGCTACAAAGCCAATGTGCAGCGGGTAACCATTGCAGATCAGGCGCAGCAGCTGAACGTAAGCCTGGAGCCGGAAGTGTTGCACCTGGAGGAAGTGGTGGTGCGGCCTTCGGACGAGGACCCTGCCTATGCCATTATGCGCAATGCAATTAAGCTGCGCAAGTACCACCAGAACGAAGTCAATGCCTGGAGCGCCCGTGTGTACATGAAAAGCCTGGGCCGCATGGAGAAAGTGCCGTCCAAGATATTGGGTGTGAAGATAGTGGATGTAGATACCGGCATTGTGTACCTGTCGGAGTCGGTGTCGGAGCTGCACTTTAAAAAGCCGAATAAGATAAACGAGCGCATGATCTCCAGCAGGGTGAGCGGCCAGAAGAAAGGCTTCAGCTTTAACCAGGCCTCGGAAATGAACATCAGCTTCTACGATAACCTGCTGAAGGTGGAAGGGCTGAGCGAGCGGGGCTTTGTATCGCCGCTGGCCAGCAATGCGCTCTTTTTTTACAAGTTTGAATACCACGGTTCTTTCCAGGAGAGCGGGCGCACCATCTACAAAATCAAGGTAATCCCTCGGCGGCGGAACGACCCGGTATTTTCGGGCTTCATTTACATCGTCGATGGCTCGTGGCGCATCCACAGCACCGACCTGAAACTCACCAAAAATGCCGGCATCGACTTTGTGGATTTTATCCGGGTGCAGCAGGTATATGCGCCGGTGCAGAAAGACGTATGGATGCCTGTAACGCAGAAGTTTAACTTCGAGGCCTCGGGGTTGGGCTTTAAAGGGCGCGGCCATGTAACGGGCGTGTACTCCAGGTACAAAGTGCAACCCGCCTACACCAGGCCGCCCGTACTGGAAGAACCGGAGCCGGAACCGGCAGAAGAAACGGCAACCGCAGAAGCGCCCCGGCGCACCCGCAGGCAGAAACCGGTTGTTGTTGAGCCGGAGAAGGCAGACCCGGAGCGACAGCAGCCTATTCATGAAGAAGGTCTCTTCAGCAAGGAAATCCTGAAAATTGAAGAAGACGCCAACAAACGCGACTCCGCTTACTGGGCCGAAATACGTCCGCTGCCCCTGACCGAAGAGGAAACCCGCGACTACCAGAAAAAAGACAGCCTGGAAGTGATAAAAGAGTCGCGCGAATATAAAGATTCGCTGGACCGCATCCGGAATGTTCCCGGTTTCAGCAGCTTCTTTATCAGGGGCTATACCTATTACAACACCTACAAAGACTATCGCATCAATGTAAACCCCATCGTCGGGCTGACGGGCGGCAACGGAATTTTGCAGTTTAACACGGTGGAGGGATGGGTAACCGATGTGCGCGTAAACTACAGGCGCACCCTGGAAGACAAGCGCCGCTACGAAATAGAACCTGCCGTGCGGTATGGCTTTTCGAACCGGAAATTAAATGCAAAACTAAAGCTGGGCTACAACTACGACAGGTTCAGCAACAGTTCTGCTTCCGTGGAAGGAGGGCGTTATGTAGAAGACATCAACAACCTGAACCCGATAGCCCCCTTTGCCAATACCGCATCTACGCTGCTGTACGAACGCAACCACCTGAAGCTGTACCAGCGCGATTTTGTCCGGATAAACTACGCCATGGATGTCGTGCAGAGCCTGCGGTTGAACTCGTACGTGGATTTCAGTCACCGGATGCCGCTCCGGAATACCACCAGTTTTAAGCTGCGGGACCTGGACGAGCGGGCGTTTACGCCAAATGTGCCGGTAAACGAGGAGCTGCCGGACGCGGCTTTCTCGGAGCACCAGGCTCTGACGCTGTATGCTGCCCTGAGCTGGCGTCCGGGCCAGAAATACATCAGCCTGCCCGACCGCAAGATCAATCTTCCTTCCCGCTGGCCCACTTTTACAGTGGCTTACCGGGGAGCTGTAAAGGGTGTGCTGGGTAGTGATGTGCAGTATAATTTGGGTATCGCCCAGATAAGCGACCGGCAAAGCTTCGGCCTTTTCGGAACCAGCGAATACAGTTTAACCGGCGGCACCTTTTGGGGCAAAGGCTACATGACGCTGATGGATTTCAAGCACTTTTTCGGCAGCCGCGTTATTTATGCCGGCAGCTACCAAGGGTTTCAGTTGCTGGATTACTACCGCTACAGTACCCAGAACAGCTACATCGAAGGGCATTTTGAGCACCACTTCAATGGTTTCCTGTTCAACAAAGTGCCGCTGTTCCGCCGCCTGAAGTGGCAGGAGGTAGTCACGCTCAACTACCTGAACACCCGCGAATCGATGAATTACCTCGAGCTGGGGCTGGGGGTGGAGCACATCTTCAAATTCCTGCGCGTCGATTTCTTCAGCGCATTCCAGCAAGGGCAGAAGTCCCGCACCGGCATCCGGTTTGGGTTTGGGTTTTAGGAGTTTGAGAGTTTGGGAGTTAGAGAGATAGAGAGTTTGGGAGGTAGAAAGGTAGAACATGTAGGGGGTGAAAACTTTCAAGCCTGTAACGGAAAGGTAGAGAGGTTGGGAGTATGGCTGTAGAGACGCGATGTTCGCGTCTCCTGCACGGAAAATAAAAAGAACTAATCCGGTTAATCCTTTAATCTGCTTAATCCCGGTTCAGACAGAAATTTCTGAAAATTCTAAAATTCTGTAAATCCTGATTCATACAAAAGAGCAGTGGCTATGGAGGCAGGTGCAGAAAGAAAGTTTTTTGTCTGAACCGGGATTAATCAGATTTGTGGATTGACAGGATTAGGTTTGTCTGTAGTTCGTGAAAAGGTTGAAAATCTTCAACCCCTACAAATTCGACCTTTCTACCTTTCTAACCTACGATGCTTCCAAATGGAATGCACAGGATGCTAATGCTACAAATTCGACCTTTCTACCTTTCTAACTCCTAAACTCTCTAACTCCCAAACTCCCAAACTCCCAAACTCTCTAACTCCCAAACTTTACTACGCCTGCAGCTGCTTTACAACCAAATAATTATATAACCGTTAAAAAGTGTAAGAAATTTTATCACTAAGAGAACAGACCATGAGAACGATATATAGTTTACTTAAAAGGGGCGTAGCGGTAGCCATTGTAGCGGTAATTGGCTTTGGCTGCAATTATGACCGGCCGGCGAGCAATCCGACGGATGATACCAGTACATCGGAAGCCATTGTTGCCAAGAGCCCGTCCGCCGCTAACCTCAACAACCCGCGTCCGGCGCCAATCGGGAAAACTTCAAAAACAGCAGAGCAGGCCAACCGTTTCGGACCGATGGCTCCGAACCAGGATTCTGCGGCCCGGGCGTACATTGAACTCGACAAGCAGAAGCAGCTGGAGAAAAATCCGAATCAGCGGCCTATCATCCGGACTCCCCCCAACCGCCGTATCGACGGAGCCGGGCAATAAGGAGTTTGTATTTATACGAATATTGAAGAAGGCTGCCCCTTTTTGGGCAGCCTCTTTTTATGTTTTGTCTGCGACAGTTGTAGTGCCCACTGCCGGCATTACCAGCCCGTCGCCGTCTTTCCGCCTTCCTTTCAGGTTTAGGTTATAGATCACCACCGAAACAAAGATGATAATGTAAGCTGTAACTTTAGCTGGTGTGGTGTGTTCGTTAAAGTAAACAAACGCCACCATAAAGTTAAATACCGGGTTTATATACATCATGATGCCGACAGTGCCCGAGGTAAGCTCTTTCAGGGCAAACAGGTTCAGGAAGAGCGGGAGCACCGTGAAAACGGCGCTTAAAAGGGCAACCCAGCCAAAAAAGTAAACCCCCAGCGGGGCAGTAGCATTGCTGTTGAAGTAGCTGTAAAAAGGGGCGATAAAGGCAAAAGACAGCACCAGCTGTATGGTGAGCAGTACTAGTTTGTCGTACGATTTCAGGATGCGCTGCGTGATCAGGTAAAAGGCGTAGCTCAGGGCTATGCCCAGGCTGAACAACAAGCTTCTTAACTCACCCGTACCAATCAGGATACAGCTGATGACACAGAGCCCGATGGCAATCCACTGGTTTTTACGCAGTTTTTCCCTCAGTAACAGAAAGCCCAGCATGGCCGTGAGGATGGGGCAGAGCATGTAAGCAAAAGAGCCTGTTTGTATGCTGATGCGGTTAACTACATAAATAAAGCCCAGCCAGTTGGCTGTCAGTAAGGCTGTTCCCAGTACAGTGTAACCAACAAAAACCCGCTTTTCGTGTTGGCCTGCTTTCTGCACCTGCCGTAGTGTTGCCTGTAGCTCCTGCCTGCGGAACAGCAATGAGATAACGAGCAGCAGGACTACAGACAAGGCAATGCGGTAGTACAGGATCTGGCCACTCGGGTAATCGGCCAGGGCTTTGAGCGGGAAAGGAATGAAGCCCCAGATAATAAAGGCAGCAAACCCTGCTGCGTAATAAGATTTTATATTCGTTGCAGACATTTAATTCAGGAAAAGAATACAAAAGTACGTGTTGTAACACTAGGAAAGTTGCCGCTCCGTAAAGTATTTTAAACTGAGCAGCACCAGCATTCCTGATGCCTCACCTCCAGAACAATGTGGGGCTCCTTTGGTTCCGGGAAAAGTAGAGCGGGTAAAAGCGCGGGTGGTTTAGTATATTTGGTGCCAGATTATCTTTAAACGATGCTTTCATTTCAGCAGCTTGTTTCCATTACCCAGGGGCGTTTAGTACAATTTGTGCAGGACTGGCCCGTCGTGCACCTGCTCACCGACAGCCGCAAATTGTCGCAACCGGCAGGAACGCTTTTCTTTGCCATTCCGGGTAAGTACAACGACGGACATAAGTACCTGGCGCAGCTATATGCACAGGGCGTGCGGCAGTTTATTGTAGATGTGCAACAAACGGAAGAGCTGGCGCAACAGTATCCTGAAGCAAACATCCTGCAGGTGCAGCGCAGTTTAGCCGCGTTGCAGGCGGTAGCAGCCTGGCACCGACAGCAGTTTACGATTCCGGTGATTGGCATAACAGGCAGCAACGGCAAAACGATTGTGAAGGAGTGGCTGGCCCAGCTGCTGAGTCCCGATGAACTGGTCGTGAAGAGCCCGCGCAGTTTTAATTCGCAGGTGGGGGTGCCCTTGTCGGTGTGGCAGCTGAACAGTAACCATACGCTGGCCATTTTTGAAGCCGGTATTTCGCAGCCCGGCGAAATGGAAAAGCTGCAGCAGGTTATTCAGCCTACCATGGGCATCTTTACCAACATCGGCAACGCCCACGACGAAGGCTTTTCTTCCCGTCAGCAGAAAGTGCAGGAAAAGCTGGAGCTTTTCAAAGGTACTGACCTGTTGTTTTATTGTGCAGATTACGAACTGCTGCACGAGGCAATAGAGGCCACACAACTGAAGGCTTTCTCCTGGTCCAGGAGCGGCAAAGCGGCAGACCTGGTTGTTTCCGGCATCACGACTGCCGGCCACCGAACCATTGTGGTGTATACGTACAAGGGCAAAAAGCAGCGGCTGGCGATCCCGTTTACCGACGAGGCATCGCTGGAAAATGCACTGCATTGCCTCGCTGTTTTGCTGTACCGTAACTTCCCGCTCGCCGAAATTCAGGACCGGCTGGACAGGCTGCAACCGGTAGCCATGCGCCTCGAGATGAAAGAAGCCATCAACGGCTGCTACCTCATCGACGATACCTATAACAACGACCTGGCCGGCCTTGCCATTGCCCTGGACTTACTTGCCAGCCAGCCACCCCGCAGCGGGCACACGCTTATCCTTTCCGATTTACTCGAATCTGGTATGCAGGAGCAGGACTTGTACCGGCAGGTAGCGGCACTTATTGAGGCCAAAGGCGTGGACCGTGTGATTGGGGTAGGAAAAACGATACAGAAACATGCCGCGCTTTTCAATGGACGTTGCACCTGCTATAGCAGTACCGCCGAGTTCCTGGAGCAGTTTGAGGCGGGTAGTTTCCGGAACGAAGTTATCCTGATAAAAGGCGCCCGCGTGTTCGGTTTCGAGAAGATCGTGCATGCCTTTCAGCAGAAGGTACACGGTACGGTGCTGGAAGTAAACCTGGATGCACTGGTGCATAACCTTAACTTCTACCGCTCCAAACTGGCCTCCGAAACCAAGCTTATGGTCATGGTGAAAGCCTTTGCCTATGGCAGCGGAAGCTTTGAGGTGGCCAACCTGCTGCAGTTCCACCAGGTAGACTACCTGGCCGTGGCTTATACCGACGAAGGGGTGAGCCTGCGGGAACATGGCATTACCTTGCCCATTATGGTGATGAACCCGTCACCGGACAGTTTTGCAAAGCTCCGGCAGTACAGCCTGGAGCCGGAGATATATTCGGTAGAGCTGCTGGAGTCGTTCATTGCCTCGTCAGATCCCGGCATCCTGGACAAGATCCACCTGAAACTCGACACGGGCATGCACCGCCTGGGCTTTACCGCGTCAGATTTCGATGTAGTGTTTGAGTTGCTGCAGAAGAACCCACAGGTGCGGGTGGTGAGTACCTTCAGCCACCTGGCCGGTGCCGACGAAGCGCTCCACAACGACTTCTCCCAGCTACAGATAGCTACCTTCCGGGAGCTTTCGGCAGAAATAGAGGCGCGCCTGGGATATCCGGTGCTCAAGCATATCCTGAATTCGGCAGGCATCGTGCGCTTCCCGGAGCACCAGCTGGACATGGTGCGGCTTGGTATTGGTTTGTATGGCGTAGAGGCCACTGGGGCAGAACAGGAGGCGCTGCGCCCGGTAAGTATTCTCAAAACCACCGTATCGCAGGTAAAGCAGATTGCCAAAGGCGAAACAGTAGGCTACAGCCGCAAAGGCATAGCCGACTCGGACAAAACCATTGCCACCATCGCTATTGGCTACGCCGATGGCTATGACCGCCGCTTCAGCAACGGACAAGGTGAAGTCAGCATCAACGGCAAACGAATGCCGGTTATCGGCAATGTATGCATGGACATGTGTATGATCGATGTAACAGGCCTGGACGTGAAAGCCGGAGACGAGGTAGTTGTGTACGGCCCGCAGCTGACGCTGGTGGAACTGGCGCAAAAGATAGGTACCATCCCCTACGAGTTGCTCACTAATGTCAGTACCCGGGTGAAACGGATTTTTTATTCGGAGTAAACTTTTCTGCTCCTGCCACCATTTCTTGTGCTGCTGCTTTCCAACAAAAAAACCTCAACTTTTGCTTTAAAGCTGAACGCCTTGTATCTTGCATTTGTTTATAAAGAGTCTAAATAAAAACAGGAAGAGGTGCAAAACAGGACAGAACAGCAGGGGCCACAACGAACCGTCCGTGATCTGAAGATTGGCGAGTCTGGTGAAATTGCTTCGCTGCTGGACCCGGAAATGGCACTAAAACTGCTGGAGATGGGTTGCATACCAGGCACCCGGGTGAAGTTGAACAGCAAGGCTCCACTCGGCGATCCAATTACCATTATTGTAAATGGTTACACGCTCTCGTTGCGCCTCGACGAAGCAGAAACCATCTTGCTGAAGAGATAAACACACGTATGGCTGTAACTATCCAGGCGAAAGCGCAACCGGTTAAGAAGGAGGTCCTAAAATCCGCCGTTGCCACCATTGCCCTTGTCGGGAATCCTAATTCCGGTAAGACTTCCTTATTTAACCAGCTTACCGGCCTGAACCAGAAGGTTGGTAACTTCCCGGGTGTTACAGTCGATAAAAAAACAGGGATCAGTCAGATTGCGCCGCATCAGAAGGCGCAGATTATCGATTTGCCGGGTACCTATAGCCTATACCCCAAGTCGCTGGACGAGCGCGTGATCATCGACCTGCTGTACGATCCCAAATCCAAACATCTTCCCGATCTTGTTATTGTTACGGCCGATGCTTCTAACCTGAAGCGTAACCTGTTGCTCTTTACACAGCTGGCAGACCTGCACATTCCGGCAGTACTTGCCCTGAATATGGTGGATGTAGCAGAAGCGGATGGCGTAAAAATTGACCTGGAAGCACTGCAGCATGCGTTAGGGGTGCCTGTTATCCCGATGAACGCACGTACCGGAATAGGGGTTGCTGCCTTGAAAATTGTTATTTCACAGCAACTTACGGCTGCTGATAGTGCTTTTTTTGAAATTCCGCCAGAGCTTCGGCCTGTTATACTGCAGATCAAAGAACGGTTTGAGCTGCAGAACGATTACCTGGCGCTGCATTACGCCCATCAGTACAAGAGCCTGAAATTTTTGCCGACAGAGGATAGTGCCTGGATGGAGCAGTTGCTGGAGGATGCGGCTTTCAATTCCAATACCCTGCAGGCAAACGAAACCATCGCCCGCTACACCCGCATCAACGAGATGCTGCTGGATGTCGTGCGGGTGGAGAAAGTAGATGCAGACGAGAAATTCAGCAACAAACTGGACCAGGTGCTCACGCATAAGGTGTTTGGTTACCTGATCTTCTTCAGTGTGTTGTTCCTGATGTTCCAGGCCATCTTTGCCTGGGCCAGTTACCCCATGGATCTGATTGACGAGGGCGTGGCCGGTTTAAATGCGCTGATCCAGGAAAACTTTAGCGGTCCGCTTGTAAACCTGCTCACCGAAGGCGTAATTGCCGGTTTGGGTGGCGTACTGATTTTTATCCCCCAGATTGCCTTGCTCTTTGCCTTTATTGCCATACTGGAAGAAACCGGTTATATGGCCCGCGTTACATTTATGATGGACAAAATCATGCGTAAGTTTGGTCTGAACGGGAAAAGTGTGGTGCCGCTTATCTCGGGTGTTGCCTGTGCCGTGCCGGCCATTATGTCGGCCCGCACCATCGAGAACTGGAAAGACCGGATGATCACCATTTTCGTGACGCCGCTCATGAGCTGTTCGGCCCGGATTCCGGTATACACGGTGCTGATAGCGCTGGTAGTGCCGGAGAAATATTACTTCGGTTTCCTGAACCTGCAGGGCCTCGTGCTGATGGGGCTGTACCTGATCGGCTTTCTGGCGGCCATTTTATCGGCACTGCTGCTTAAGACCATCCTGAAAGCCCGGGAGCGGAGCTATTTTATTATGGAGTTCCCGGTGTACAAAATGCCGCGCTGGAAAAACGTGGGCCTGACCATTTTTGAAAAGTCGAAAACGTTTGTGTTTGAGGCGGGAAAAGTGATTGTGGCCGTTTCGATTGTGCTGTGGGTGCTGGCTTCTTACGGTCCCGGCGACAGTTTCGAAGTAGCCGAACAGCAGGCGCTGAAAGAGGCACGTATTGCAGGTTTAAACGAGGTGCAGACCGAGAACCTGGTGGCCTCGCACCAGTTGGAGTCGTCGTATGCAGGTGTGGTCGGGTATGTGATTGAACCGGTAATCCGTCCGCTGGGCTACGACTGGAAGATTGGTATTGCCCTGCTTACCTCGTTTGCAGCCCGTGAAGTATTTGTCGGTACCATGTCTACGATCTACAGCATTGGCGAAGAAGAGAACGTAAGCACCATCAAAAATAAACTCATGAGCGAAAAGGATGCGAACGGCGATCCTTTCTTTACCCCCGCCCGTGCGTTCTCGCTCCTGATCTTTTACCTGTTTGCCATGCAGTGCGTAAGTACGCTGGCTGTGGTACACCGCGAAACCAAAAGCTGGACCTGGCCCCTGGCGCAGCTGCTCTACATGAGTGGTCTGGCCTATGTGATGGCGTTTATTACGTACCAGGTTTTTAGCTAAGAGAGCTGTAGCTCCCGTGGGTGGAGCTGTTTGATAAATTTAAAATCCTCCGGTTGCAGCACTATTGCAGCCGGAGGATTTTGTTTTGATATAGCAGGAGAACTGGTGGAGGGTAATCCTGATTCAGGTAACTATTCCACAATTTAACCAACAACCAGCATACTCATCTTTTTATCCTACTATCAACGGTTTTGACAAACAGCAGAGGCTGTGGTGGCTGCTGCAGAACTAATTTTACTTGTAAATCAAAAACACCGCCGGCTGCTTGTGCAGGTCGGGGAGTTTTCTTTTCCAGTCGGAGATGGTTTTGGTCTGGATGAGTTCGTGGGTGGGGGAGGTGATGTTGGCGGCGATGCAGAGGCGGGTGCTGCCGCTGAGGGTTTGCACCAGGTCTTCGAGGAGCTTGTTGTTGCGGTAAGGCGTTTCCATGAAAATCTGGGTCTGGTCGCGCTGCTGCATTTCCTTTTCCAGTTGGCGGAGCGCCTGCAGGCGCGGACCTTTCTCGATGGGCAAATACCCATGAAAGGCAAAGCGCTGCCCGTTGAAGCCACTCCCCATCAGGCTGAGCAGAATGGCCGACGGACCGGCAAACGGTACTACCTTTATTCCCTTCTGATGTGCAAACTTCACCACCTCGGCACCCGGGTCTGCTATGCCGGGGCAACCTGCTTCTGAAATAATGCCGGCATCTTTGCCTTCCAGCACCGGCTTGAGTGAAGCTTGTACCTGGGCTGGCGTGGCATCCTTATCTACCTGCACAAAGGTAAGCTGCTCAATTACCAGTTCCGGGCAAATGCTTTTCACATAACGGCGGGCGGTGCGCAGGTTTTCCACAATAAAATAATTCAGATGCCGCACCGTGTCCTTTACCTGCGGCGAAATCACCTGGTCGGCGGTGCCTTCTGCGAGTATGGTCGGGATTAAGAAAAGTGTGCCGGTTTTGTTCATGGTGCAAAGGTAAGAAGTATAGCCAAGGCAGAAAAAAAGGAAAAGCTGCCGCTACTGGTGTGATGGTGGCGACAGCTTTTCTTTGGTTCAGATTGCACATCCGACGGCTCTGTTAAAACGGGATTCCAAATCCCGTCAAGCAAATTTTCTTTGGGGCGGATTGCAGATTATTGGGAATCAGAAAGTTTTTTTCAATGATTGGGTACCCGTAAAGGGTACCCCTACCAGGACCTAAACCGACAGGAAGCGGGTAACCAGGTCGTACATCTGGTCGGGGGCTTCGGCGTGTACCCAATGGCCTGCGCCTGGTATGGTTTCTATTTCAACCTGCGTGAAGAGGTGTTCGATGCTGGTGTAGAGGTCTTCGGGCAAAATGTACCTGGACCTGCCGCCTTTGATGAACAAGGTGTCTTTTTTAAAAGGTACATCAGCCGTGATGGCAGCACTGATGTTATCGTAATTTTTCTGGAGCGCGTCCAGGTTCATGCGCCAGCCATAAGTGTTGTTTTCTTTGCGGTACACGTTCTTCAGCAGGAACAGGCGCACTTCCTGGTCTTCAATTTTCTGTGCCAGCTGATCCTCAATCTCTTTCCGGCTGGTCGCTGTCTCTAAATTTACAGACTGCAGGGCGTCCAGGATCTCGTCGTGGTGCGGGGGGTAGGCTTTGGGGGCAATGTCTACCACAATCAGTTTGGTGAGGCGGGTCGGGTACTTGAGCGCGAATTTCATGGCTACTTTTCCTCCCATAGAATGCCCCATAATGGCGGGCGTAGGAATTTGCAGGTCCTCTATCAGCTCCAGCACGTCATCAGCCATTACATCGTAATCGTGCTCGTCGGCATGCGGAGAGCGGCCGTGGTTGCGCAGGTCTACCAGGAAGATGTTGAAGTTTTCGGCCAGGCGTTTGGCCAGCGTTTGCCAGTTATCGAGGGTGCCGAACAGACCGTGCAGTATCAGCAGCGGTTTGCCGTGGCCCATTTCTTTATAGTTTAATTTCATGCGTTCAGCGTAACAGTTGTCAGAATTTGATTGTATCGTGAAAATAGTAACCCGCGTTGAGCAGCAGAGGGTGTGGTGGCAGCTGCAGCAAACAATTCAGGGCCCAAACCAGCTATTTCAGCTGGCGCAGGTAAAGCTGAATGGTGTTTTCAAGCCCAAAATACAGGGCATCGCAGATAAGGGCATGACCGATACTTACTTCCTCCAGCCCCGGCAGGTTATCTTTTAAATACTTCAGGTTGTCGAGGTCCAGGTCGTGACCGGCATTCAGGCCGAGGCCGTATTCCTGTGCCTTTAGGGCCGCTTTTACATAAGGCGCAATGGCTGCTTCGCGGTTGTGGTGGTAGCCGGTGGCGTAGGCCTCGGTGTAAAGCTCAATGCGGTCGGTGCCTACAAGAGCAGCACCTTCAACCTGCTTCTCAACCGGGTCCAGGAAGATGGAGGTCCGGATGCCGAGTTCTTGCAGCTCCAGGATCACGTCGGTCAGGAAGTCTTTGTGTTTCAATGTATCCCAGCCGGCGTTGGAGGTGATGGCATCGGGTGCGTCGGGTACGAGCGTGGCCTGTGCCGGTTTTACATCCTTTACCAGCTTCAGAAAGTCGGGTGTCGGGTTGCCTTCGATGTTGAATTCCGTTGTCACCACTTCCTTCAGGTCGTATACATCGCGGTAGCGGATGTGGCGCTCGTCGGGACGCGGGTGAACCGTGATGCCCTGTGCCCCAAACCGCTCGCAATCTTTGGCAGCCTGCACAACATTTGGCCGGTCGCCACCACGGGCGTTACGAAGCGTGGCAATTTTGTTTATATTTACACTCAGTTTGGTCATAAAAGTACGTGTTGTGGCCAAGTTGCCGGTTTAATACTTACTGTTAATACGGGTTGACTAAATTAATGTAAAATTATAAAAGTATTAAATCTATGCTATTCGCTATATTAACGTATAAGTAGCACAGCTGGCTAAGCTACAGCAAATCAGAGTTAAAAAAACAACCATCGATAAAGCTATGACTTTAAAAGAAAGAGTAGAAGCCGACATAAAACAGGCTATGTTGGCGAAGGATAAGCCACGTTTGCAGGCACTAAGAGCGATTAAGTCGCAGATATTATTAGCAGAAACTGAAAAAGGAGGAGCAGAAGGTCTTTCGGAAGAGGCCGAAATCAAGCTTCTCACCAAAGCCGCCAAGCAACGCCGCGAATCGGCCGATATTTATGCCAAACAGCAGCGCCCCGATCTGGAGCAGGTGGAGCTGGAAGAACTGGCCATAATAGAGCAGTACCTGCCGGCGCAGCTGGATGAAGGCGATCTGCGGGTGCGCTTACTGGAAATTATCAAGCGTGTGGGCGCCACCGGTCCTTCCGACTTAGGCAAGGTAATGGGCGTGGCTTCCAGGGAACTGGCAGGGCAGGCCGATGGTCGGGCTATTTCGAATGCTGTCGGCGCTTTGCTGAATAACACCGATTTCTAGGGCCGCTGGCATTCAACCCTTACCGGATTGACTGCGC
Source organism: Botryobacter ruber (assembly GCF_003347595.2). GTDB lineage: Bacteria > Bacteroidota > Bacteroidia > Cytophagales > Hymenobacteraceae > Pontibacter > Pontibacter ruber_A. The sequence continues at coordinate 51,816 of NZ_QCZK02000031.1, forward strand.
ATAAAATTTATCTTATCTTTGGAGGCAGGAATGGCATCAGGAGCTGTTTCTGCCTTAATTTTTACTATCTTGAGCACATTCGATATTTTTTTAGCGCTGCCCATTCTGTATGGTGCATATAAAGGTTTCCGGAAAGGCTTGCTGCTGGAACTGGTATCGCTGGTGGCTTTTGTAGTGGCATTGTTAGCCGGGCTGAAGCTGCTGAACACGGCTCTGCCGGTGATGCGGGAGTACATTGGCGATGCCGGTGGATTGCTGCCTTACGTTACTTTCCTGATTGTCTTTATCGGTATCATCATCGGCATCCACCTGGCCGGCAAGTTCCTGAAAACGGTACTGGATTTCACGCCATTCGGTTTTTTCGATAATTTCCTGGGCGGTGTACTCGGAGCACTCAAATGGTGCTTCGCACTTAGCCTGCTGCTCTATGTTTCCGGTATGGCAGGTGTTGCTATCTCTCCGGATAAAGCAGGCGATTCCTTTATTTACCCGGTTATCCTGAAAACCACGCCCTATGCCTTAGGTACCTTGGGGTACGTGCTGCCTTTTGCCAAAGCGCTGCTATCTACCCTGAAGGCGCATTTTTAATGTGCTAATGCTATAATGTGCTGATGTGCTAATGGTGAAACTGAGGCAGGCCGTCTTGTGGAACAGGAAAGGTGGTTCGTTAGCAAATTAGTTTGCTGCACCAGCCACCACAGCCTCTGCTCCTCTGACCATGGTAGTGATGGCATGATGCGTGTGATTTCACATTACCCCTCCAGCCATGTAACTATTCCCCAATAGCACATTAGCACATTGTCATATTAACACATTAACACATTAACCAATCAGCACATTAGCACATTAGAAAATTAGCACATTAAAAATGCTTCTCCTGCTCGATAATTTCGATTCGTTTACCTACAACCTGGTGGATTATTTTGCGCAGGCAGGGGTAGAGCCGCATGTGGTCCGGAACGATGTGCAGCTGGAGGAGCTGAAGAAACTGCCGGTAAAAGCTATTGTGCTGTCGCCGGGGCCGGGGGCGCCGCAGCAGGCGGGTTGCCTGATGGAGGTAATACAGGAGTACCACGAGCAGGTGCCGATGTTGGGTATTTGCCTGGGGCACCAGGCCTTGGGCGCTTTTTTCGGGGCAAAGCTGGAAAAAGGGCTGCGGCCCATGCACGGGAAAGTGTCAGAAATTACCTGCCTGCCTGATCCTGTTTTCAGCGGGTTGCCGGAAAAAATGAACGTGGTGCGGTATCATTCGCTGGTGTTGCAGCACACGCCTCCTGCCATTATTCCGCTGGCCCATACAAGCGAAGGAGAGCTGATGGCATTCCGGCACAAAGACTTGCCCCTGTATGCGCTACAATTCCACCCGGAAGCTGCACTTACCACTTATGGTTTACGTATGCTTTGTAATTGGCTTACTATTGCTAATATTGCATAACTAAATCTGTATTCTAAAAAATACGTTTCTCTAATTTGTTTCTCACACCACATGAATTTACAGGTCAGACAAGAAGGCGAGTTTAAGTACATAGACGAAGGAGAAGGCGAGGTTTTGCTGCTTTTACACGGATTGTTCGGTGCTTTAAGTAACTGGCAGGGCGTTGTAAATTATTTCTCCAAAGACTATCGCGTGGTTATCCCCCTGATGCCCATCTATGAAATGGCATTGCACAAAGCGGGTGTGCCCGGACTTGTTTCTTTTGTGGAAGATTTTGTTAACTTTAAAAAATTAGCCGATCTGACTTTGCTTGGTAATTCGTTGGGCGGGCATGTCGGACTGGTATTTACCCTCAACAACCCCGATAAGGTGAAACGCCTGGTGCTCACTGGTAGCTCCGGTCTGTTTGAAGATTCCATGGGAGGGTCGTTCCCGAAGCGGGGCAACTACGGCTATGTAAAAGAGCGGGTAGAGTATACGTTTTATGAAGCCCAGACTGCTACCAAAGAGCTGGTAGACGAAGTGTTTAACATTACCAACAGCAATTCTAAATGCCTGCGCATCATTTCAATTGCTAAGTCGGCACAGCGCCACAACCTGGCAAAAGATGTTACAAACATACAGGTGCCAACTTTGTTAATATGGGGACTGAACGATACGATTACACCGCCCCTTGTAGCGCATGAATTTAACAGGCTGATCAGGAACTCGGAGCTGTTTTTTATTGATAAGTGCGGACATGCGCCGATGATGGAACATCCGGAGAAGTTTAACAGTATCTTAGAGAAGTTTTTAGTTAAAACAAAAGCAGCAGCAAAAGCCACATGATTGCAGAAGAGCTCATAAACCAAATGATTCCGCCATTGAAGGTGTACGATACCGTAGACAAAGCCTTACGATGGATGGATGAATTTCGTGTGAACGAGCTTGCCGTGTCCAAGAACCGTAAATACATAGGCTTAGCCACCGAAACCAACCTGATCGAATTAGAAGACAGGGGGCTTACGCTGGAGAACGTTAAACTGGAGTTTCAGGATGTGTTTGTGATGCACTACCAGCACTTCTATGATGTAATGGAGGCGGCCATCAAAAATAAAATACAGGTGGTGCCCGTGCTCGACGAGGTGCACGAATTTATTGGCATTATCACGATCAACGATACACTGGCTGCTTTTGGCCAGATGTCGGCGCTGCAGGGGCAGGGCAGTATACTGGTGCTGTCTATGCCCGAGCGGGACTACTCCCTTAGCCAGGTCAGCCGCCTGATAGAGGAAGAAAACGTAAAAATTCTCAGTGCTTATGTTTCGCCCGACGAGCTGGACCCCTATAAAATAAAGCTGACTCTGAAACTTAATGCCACCGATCTTACCCGCATTATTGCCACATTAGAACGGTTTGAGTATCGTATTACCGCCCAGTTTCATGACAGCTCCAGCTTTGATATGGGCAAAGAACGGTTGGATATGTTGTTTAAGTACCTGGATATTTAGTGCTTATGCCGGTAATTTTCCAGCGTTACTTTTTTTTAACCGCCTTTTTTTCTGCTGTTCTCACCATAGTCTCTGGTGCTGTGCAGGCAGCCCCCTGCGATGCCGATTCCCTGGTTGTTTCCTCCATCAATTTTTCCGGCAACGAAACCACCAAAGAGAGTGTCCTGCTGTATGAGCTTGATTTCAGAGCCGGCGACACCCTGGCCCGCGAAAACCTGGAGCAACGACTGGAAGAAAACCGGAAACGGCTGCTGAACCTGCGCCTGTTCCTGGAAGTAAATGTCAGCTACAACTGCAGCGATAATAAGATAGCCGTGCTTTTTACCCTGCAGGAGCGGTTTTATATTTATCCCAACCTGATATTCGATTTTGCCGACCGAAACCTGAGTGCGTGGCTGGAGAAAAAAGACCTGAGGCGTTTGGATTATGGCGTGACGCTGGTCAGGAAGAATTTCAGGGGACGGAACGAAGAGGTGCGGCTACGGCTGCAGCATGGCTTTAACCGTCGGCTGGAGTTGTCTTATAAAGTGCCCTATATCAGCAGGAAATACAAACTGGGGATGGAGTTTAGCGTTGCCAGTTACAAAAGCCACACCATCAACTACAACACAATAGAAAATACGCAGCGCTTTTTTCTGCAGGAAGAGGGGTTCCCTATTAAAAGACAAGGCATAGCTGCAGGTATCATACACAGGCAGAGTGTAGAGCGCCAGGAAGGATTCAGGTTTGCCTACCAGGAGGAGGAAATATCTGATTCAGCGTTTTTCCTGAACCCGGATTATTTCAGAAATAACCTGCGGGAGCGGCACTCGCTTCGGTTTGAGCTTTTTAAAGCAGTTAACTTACGTAATAACTTTGCTTATCCCCTGTCAGGCAGCTATTTTGATGCAGTGCTGGGGCAAGCTTTTTTTGTAAGCGATACAGGAAAGCCCTTTACCATACTGCGTTCCAAATATGTAAACTACCAAAGCCTGGGGAATAAATTTTATTATGCGATAGGGGCAGAAGGGCAGGTCAGGTTTTCTGAGCAGCATGCATTTGCAGATAATGTTGCCTTGGGCTACAGGTCGCTTGTCCGCGGCTACGAGCTTTATGTGGCAGGCGGGCAGTATTACGGGCTTCTGAAGCAGGGGCTGACCAGGGAATTGTTTAAAATTTCAGGCATCCGGCTAAAGCCTATCAAAAGTGCGAAGTTTAATAAAATTCCGATTGCTATGTACTTCAACGTATTTGCCGATGCAGGTTATGTGCGCGATCATGTTTATGAGGATACTAACTCGTTTACCAATACGCTTTTAGCAGGAGGAGGAGTGGGGTTGCACCTGGTTTCTTTCTACGACATGGTATTGCGGCTGGAGTATACGGTTAACCGGCATGGCGACAGAGGGTTTTATTTCAGTACCGGATTTCCATTTTAATATTTGATTTGTATATGAGAATAGCTATACTTGGGAAACCTTTTACAAGCGATACAGCACCATTTATTCAGCTGCTGTTTGATGAGCTCATGCACCGCTCATCCGAACTGTTTGTGGTAGAGTATTTTAAGCAATACCTGAGTAATACGATCAATCTCCCGACAGGTGTGCAGTCCTTCAGCCGCAGCGATAAACTTACCGGCATTGATGTGGTGCTGAGTATAGGTGGCGACGGAACCTTGCTGGATACGGTGACGTATGTAGGGGCTCAGGAAATACCTGTACTTGGAATCAACACCGGGCGGCTCGGGTTCCTGGCAACCATCCCGCACGATAGCATCAGCACGGCGCTCGATGCTCTTTTTAAGGGACGTTATACCCTGGACAGCCGGGCACTGATCCGGGTCGATTCTGAGCTGGATATTTTTGGCGGGGTGAATTTTGGCTTGAATGAATTCAGCGTACTGAAACGCGATTCATCCTCCATGATTGTGGTACACACGTATATCGACGGAGAATATTTAAATTCCTATTGGGCAGATGGTTTGGTTGTAGCAACGCCTACAGGCTCTACCGGGTATTCCCTGAGTTGTGGCGGGCCCTTGGTGCTTCCGCAGACAAACAATTTCATTATCTCTCCCGTATGCCCTCATAACCTCAACGTGAGGCCAATGATTGTGTCCGATAAAAGTATAATTTCTTTTGAAGTAGAAGGGCGTAGTACCAGTTTTCTTGCCTCTCTTGACTCAAGATCGGTGGCGGTAGATATGAATGTGCAGCTGGCCGTTCGTAGAGAAAGTTTTGCTGCTCACCTGGTTAAGTTGCATCATGTGAACTTTTTATCTACGCTTCGGAACAAGCTGAACTGGGGGCTTGATAAAAGAAATACCTTTGCGAAATGATTTTATATTTTATATTTGGAATATTATTTCCTTTCTAAATTTTTTGTGCTTATTTTTGTTTTGCTTTAAAATCTAACTAAATAGGGCTTTAATACAGAAGTAGCTTTTGATTGTTATATTATTTACTTGTATGAAAAACATAACTACCCTTATCTCTTTGTTTGTGCTCATTCTTCTAATAGGGGTGCTGGATGCAGAAGCGCAACGTTTTACCAGGAGACAGAAGTATAATTCCGTTGGTGTTAGTGTAAATGCCTCAAACTATTTTGGCGACATTACACCACAGCCGGATTTTACCAGCCTGGCAAGTAATGCAACCCGTCCAAGTGTTGGCATCAACTTTACCCGCCGCTTACATCCAAGAGTTTCAGGGCGAGTAGGTTTCATGTGGGCTCGTATAGCCGGCGATGATGCCAAGAGTGCTTCTCAGAACGAGGCAGAGAACTTTGGCCGTTACAGACGTAATCTGTCTTTCCGGAACGATGTAAAAGAGCTAAGTGCAGTTGCTATAGTTGATCTTTTTGAAAACAGACGTTCGCCACGTCTTCGCCCGGATTTTGTTCCTTATGCATTTGCAGGTGTGGCGCTGTTGCATCATAACCCAAAGGCGTACTACGAAAATGGAGACCATGGTAGAGCTGTTGGTGGTATTGCTGATGAATTTGATATTCCAACAGGATGGTATGCGCTGCAGCCATTGGGTACAGAAGGACAATATACCAATGCAGACGGAGCTCCGGATCCTTATAAAAGAGTGCAGATTGCTATTCCATTTGGTCTGGGTGTAAGATACAAGCTTGGCCGTTTCTGGGACCTGAGCCTGGAAGTTGGCTGGAGAAAAACGTTCACGGATTACCTGGATGATGTTAGTACCGCTTATGTAAATAAGGATGCGATAAGAACTGGTGGTGGCGCAAATCCAACAGCTGCTGCTTTGTTATCCGACAGGAGTGGTGAAGGACCATTTGTTAACGAGTACAGAGTTACTCCGAATGGCGCTCCTTACTATAGCATTCCTGGATACGGTACTCCAGAAAACCAGACCCGTGGCCACAGAACCGATGACGACTGGTATATTACTACAGGCCTGACATTGAGCTATATCCTTAATAATGCTCCGAGAAGACCTAAATTTAGATAATAGAATGAGCAACTTTGCGTTGTTCATCTAAACTCTAGCTTTTTTACATGACCTCTAAGAATTTTAAGCAGGCACTCTTTATTTGTTTTATGCTACAAATAAAGAGTGCTTTTTTTTGCAGCAACTTATTTGCGCAAGGCGCGGTTACAACCAGCGAGTTAGGCTTTGGTATTGGCGGGGCCAATTACACAGGTGAACTTGCTCCTGAATACAGGTTCCTGAACAATCAGCCTGCGCTTACGGTATTTTACCGCAGGGATTTTACGGCGCCTATCACCTTGCGTGCAGGCATGTTTGGTAGCCACCGTATCGTGAATGACAATACAATAGGCGACCACTCCTACAATTTGCCGCTGCCAAACTACCGCCAGGCAGAAATGCGGCTCAGCCTGCTGGAACTTTCGGGGGTTGTGGAATATAATTTCCTGGATTATTACGATCCTGCGCAGGCAGTCAGGTTTTCTCCGTACTTCTTTTTAGGGCTTGCAGGTACTTTCTATAATGTACAAACACGGTTTGATAATGCTGCTCTGAAAAATAGTTTAGAAGAGCCCTATCGGACAACGCTGACATTTGCCATCCCGATAGGGGTAGGAATAAAATATGGCTTAAGCAAACATTGGAACCTGGGGGTAGAGTTTGGAGCCAGAAAATTGCTTAATGACAGAATTGATAACCTGCGCGGGCAGGACAAAAGAATCTCAAATCCCTTCGATAAAGATTGGTACTACTACAACGGTATTAGTCTCTCCTATACTTTCTACAAAATTAACTGTCCTCCGGTTTACAGGCTGAAGCCTGGTCTTTTAGATTAGCAGTATAAAATTCATATAATTGACTTGCTTTTTGTAACTTGCAAGGAAAATTGAATGAATGAATTTAAGGGAAAAAGTTGATGCAGGCAATTTGCCCAGGCACATTGCCGTTATTATGGACGGCAATGGGCGGTGGGCCAAGCAAAAAGGTGGCTTACGCATTTTTGGTCATCAAAGTGCTATAACTGCTGTCAGAGAGACCGTTGAAGCTGCAGCTGAGTTGGGCGTGGAGTACCTGACACTTTATGCTTTTTCTACTGAAAACTGGTCCAGACCTGCCCTGGAAGTGTCGGCGCTGATGCAACTGCTCGTTTCAACCATCCGGAAAGAAACAGCCACGCTGAACAAAAATAACATACGGCTTCAGACTATCGGCGATACCAACAGTCTTCCGGCATCCTGCCAGAAAGAACTACGCGAAGCCATCGAGATTACAAAGGATAATACACGCATGACGCTTGTGCTGGCTTTGAGTTACAGTGGCCGCTGGGATATTACCCAGGCCGCTCAAAGGCTGGCAATGGACGTTGCAAAAGGTGTTGTAGCTGCGTCGGATGTGACAGAAAAATCGTTTGAGCAGTACCTTTCAACAGCAGGAATGCCTGACCCGGAACTGTTGGTAAGAACAAGCGGCGAACAGCGTATCAGTAATTTCCTGTTGTGGCAGTTAGCTTATACCGAGTTTTATATAACCGATCTGCTTTGGCCGGATTTCAGGAAAGAGCATCTGTACGAGGCAATAATTTCTTTCCAGCAAAGAGAACGCCGCTTCGGTAAGACAAGTGAACAATTAATTAAGTAAAAATATTATTAATGACGAAATATGTCTGGGTGCTTGTATTGCTGTTAATTGCAGGCACTGCTTCGGCTCAAATACCCAATACGCTTCAGCAGAATAATAAAATTGATTATTCGCTGCCACAACAATATGAGATTGGAGGTATCACGGTAAGTGGTACTAATTATTTAGATCCCACAGCGCTTATTTCAGTTTCAGGCCTGAAGGTCGGCGATAAAATAACTGTTCCGGGTGATGAGATAAGCAGGGCTATCCAGAAGCTTTGGGAGATGGGTGTTGCGGGTGATATCGAAGTATTTGCCTCCCGTATCGAAGGAAATAAAATCTTCCTGAACATTAGTATCAAGGACCGGCCACGCCTCTCCAGGTTCAATTTTACAGGCATTAACAAAAGCCAGCGCGATGCGCTGGAAAAAAAGATTTCGTTAGCCCGGGGTAAGGTTGTAACAGATGCAGTGCTTAACAGCACGCGCAATGCTATCCGGAAGCACTTTAATGAGAAAAGCTACCTGAACGCAAAAGTAAATATTACACAGCGGCCGGACTCTGTGCTGCCTAACAGTGTGGTATTAAATATACATGTAGACAAAGGCGATAAAGTTAAGATCTCTGAAATAACTTTTGAAGGCAACGAAGCTTTTGAAGACAAGAAGCTCCGCCGTCAGCTGAAAAAGACCAAAGAGAAAAAGCCGCTCAAAATTTTCACCTCTTCCAAATTTGTTCGCTCTGACTACGAAAATGATAAGCAACTACTGATCGACTTCTATAACAGGGAGGGCTACCGGGATGCTGTCATTGTTTCTGATTCTGTTTACAAAACAGAAGAGGACAGGTTGGGAATACGCATAACGGTTGATGAAGGCGACCGCTATTACTTCAGGAACATTACCTGGACCGGTAATTACCTTTACGAAGATGCCTATTTATCGAAAGTGCTTGGCCTATCTAAAGGAGATGTTTATAACCGCGAAGAACTGGAAAAACGCTTAACCTATAATCCGACAACGGGTATAGATGTTTCGGCGCTTTACCAGAACGACGGCTACCTGTTCTCCAACATCGAGCCTGTGGAAATCAAAGTGGAGGGCGATTCGATCGACCTGGAAATGCGTGTGACGGAAGGCCCTCAGGCTACCATTAACAAGATTATTATCACCGGAAACGATAAGACCAGCGACCATGTAATCTTGCGGGAGGTTCGGACGCTGCCGGGGCAGAAGTACAGCCGCGACGATTTAATCCGGACGAGAAACGAGTTGGCTAATTTGGGCTACTTCGACCAGGAACAAATTGGGTTGGTTCCGGAGCCAAATCCGGAAGCCGGTACCGTGGATATTCGCTATAGTGTAGTGGAACGTGCCAACGACCAGATTAGCTTATCCGGTGGTTGGGGTGGAGCCATTGGTGCCGTGGGTACTGTAGGCCTTACATTAAATAACTTCTCTACCCGAAAATTCTTCGACTTATCGCAGTGGAGGCCGATTCCGAGTGGCGACGGACAGCGTTTGTCGCTCAATGTGCAGGCAAACGGAAAATATTACCAGTCTTACTCGCTGTCTTTCACGGAGCCCTGGTTGGGAGGACGCAAAGCAAACTCCTTCTCAGTAAGCTTGTTTAAAACACTAAGAAGAATACCTGGAAGTGACCAGGACAGCCGCCTGAATGTAGATGGTGTAACAGTTGGCTTAGGCCGAAGGTTAAACTGGCCAGACAACTTCTTCCTGATGAACCACTCGCTGTCTTACAACAGGTACAGGCTGAACAATTACGCTTTATTCAGTGATTTCAGTAACGGCGATTCCCATAGCATCTCGTTCATAAATACGCTGGCCCGTAACAGTGTGGATAATCCCCTGTTCCCGAGAAGAGGTTCTTCCTTATCGCTTAATGTAAACCTGACGCCGCCTTATTCGCTTTTCACAGAGAAGAAAAATAACTACGAATTTGTGGAATTCCACAAGTGGATGTTCGATGCTTCTTACTTTATAAATCTGGCAGGGAATTTGGTACTAAACACGAGAGCACACTTTGGCTTTATCGGTAACTATAGTGCTGATGCTACTCCCGGACCTTTTGAACGTTTTAAACTGGGTGGTTCCGGTCTGGCTGGCGGCAACATATTTGTAGGTACAGAATATATAGGCTTGCGTGGCTACGAAGATGAATCGGTGGTGAATGATGCAAACCCGACGCTACGATCTGCCGGTGGAATTGCTTTCAACAAAATTGTGATCGAACCACGTTACCTGATATCTCCGAACCCTGCCGCTACCATTTATGGCCTGGCATTTCTGGAAGCAGGTAACAGCTTTGGCTCGTTCGAAAATTACAACCCGTTTAAATTGTACCGCTCGGCAGGCCTGGGTGCCCGTATTTTTATGGCGCAGTTCGGGTTGTTAGGGTTTGATTATGGCTGGCGATTAGATACCATTCCAGGGCGTCCGAATGATAAGCGGGGCATGTTCCACTTTATCATCGGGCAGCAAATTCGCTAAAAAAGGAATTTGTATGAATAAATTTTTGTTTGCACTAGTAATAAGCGTCTTGCTGTGTCATGTTTCGATGGCACAGAAGTTCGGCTATATCGATTCAAATTATATCCTGAAAAGTATGCCTGCCTACAGCAAGGCAGAGCAGGAGTTGAATAAATATACCGAAGCATGGCAGAAAGAAATTGAAGACATGCACAAGCAAGTGGAAACCCTGAAGCAGGAATACAGAGCGGAAGAGGTGCTGCTGACGGAAGAAATGAAGCAGAAGCGCCAGAGCGAGTTGGCCAAAAAAGAAGCAGAAGTGCGGGATTACCAGCGCAAAGTTTTTGGTTACGAAGGGATAATGTTCAAGCGCAGGCAGGAGCTGATTCGCCCGATACAGGATGAAATTTTTACAGCAGTAGAAAAAGTTGCCAAGGCCAAAGGCTTACAAATCGTGTTTGATAAATCTGGTGACCTGGTGATGATTTATACGAACCCCGTGCACGATTATACGGAGTATGTGCTGGAAGAATTAGGCCTTGCAGGCGAAGGACAGGGGGGAGCAAAAAACAGAACGGGCACAGTAGTTGATCCTACTGATTCGTTGCCTCAGGTTGGCGATGATGGTAATACAGGTACAAATGAAAACCAGTCGCCTGCTAAGCCTGCGCCAAAAAGGAAGTAAAACAACAATCTTTAATACAAATAAATCAATTAACCAATGATGAACAAAATCAAAACATTAGTTGCAGCATTCATGCTAATCAGCTTTGCATCTTTTGCACAGTCTGGTGACCAGCCAATAAAGATTGGTTACACGAATGTGGAGTATATCCTGATGCAGATGCCGGAAAGCAGACAAATAGAATCTGAACTTAAAACAACCAGTACTCAGTACGAGAACCAGTTGAAGCAAAAGTATGCAGATTACGAAGCTAAAATGCAGGCTTATGAAAAAGGTGCTGCTACAATGGATAAAGTAGTGCGTGCCGACAAGGAAAAAGAACTAATGGATCTTCAGAATTCTATCCAGGAGATGCAGCGTAATGCACAGGCTTCTTTGCAGCAGAGAGAAAAATCGCTGGTAGATCCGGTTATCGACAGAATCGACAAAGCTATCAAAGATGTAGCCAAAGAGAATGGTTATACTTACGTAATCAGCAACCAGGCGCTGCTTGCCGGTCCGGAAGATGGCGATATTTCGCCGCTTGTGCTGAAAAAGCTTGGTGTTGATCCATCTAAAGCTACCGCAGAGCAACCTGCAGCTGCCAAGCCAGCACCTAAGCCTGCTATATCACCTTCCAAAACTACTCCGAAGAAGAAGTAAGAATTTTTATAGAATAGAGTAATGAGAGCCGTTGTGTAAACTTCGGCTTTCTTTTTTTGTAGTACATGATAGAAGAAAGAGCCGTGATAGATCCTAATGAGTTGGAGACTGCCGAAGACTCAGACGAACTTTATGAACACCACCGGATTGTAGTTGATAAAAGACAAGCCCTGTTGCGTGTTGATAAATTCCTGATGGACCGTTTGCCAAACGTAACACGCAACAAACTTCAGAATGCTATTCGCACAGAGTCTATTCAGGTAAACCAGAAGCCTGTAAAGGTAAGTTACAAGGTTAAGCCTTCCGATATAATAACTATTACGCTGCCTGAACCCCCGCGCGACACGGATGTTGTTCCGGAAGATATCCCGTTAAACATTGTATATGAAGATGACGAACTGCTGCTGGTAAACAAGCCGGCGGGCATGGTGGTGCATCCGGCATACAACAACTGGACGGGTACGCTGGTAAACGGCCTCACGTATCATCTGCAAAATTTGCCAACTACCCGGAATGGTGCCGGCAGGCCAGGCCTGGTGCATCGCATTGATAAAGATACTTCCGGCCTTTTAGTGATAGCTAAAACCGAGTACAGCATGGCCTACCTGGCCAAGCAGTTTTACGACCACACCATAGAACGAACCTATTATGCGCTTGTGTGGGGAGTACCCAAAGAGAGCACCGGAACCATAGTGGGACACGTAGGCAGGAGCCCTAAGGATCGCAGGGTGATGACGGTATATCCGAATGGCGAATACGGCAAACATGCCGTAACCCACTACAAAGTCCTGAAAACTTTTACCTACGTGTCGTTGATTCAGTGCAACCTGGAGACAGGGCGTACGCACCAGATACGGGCGCACATGAAATACCTGGGGCACCCGCTCTTTTCAGATGCTACCTACGGAGGCGACAAAATTCTATTCGGCACCCCGAATGGCTCCTACAAAGCATTCGTGGAAAATGCCTTCAAACTGATGCCGCGTCAGGCGCTGCATGCGAAATCGCTAGGCTTTGTGCACCCGTTAACAAAAGAATTTATGCAGTTTGATTCTGCGTTGCCTGAAGACTTTAGCCTCGTGCTGGAAAAGTGGGCGCATTATGAGTAACAACACTCGAACCTGCTTTTGATTCTGCCATAGTAACAGAGGAACAGTAGCAGTGGCTATGGTGGCTGCTACAGCAGAATGTTGCTGCCTGCATAATATCCGGAATAGGTAGCTAGAAGCTTCTTAGTATGAACCACCGGCTTAGCTGCACCTGCCACCACAGCCGCTGCTGCCAGGAATTGTGGTAAAAGAAGTGGAATAAAGTGCTCTGCTGCTGCCACCATAGCCTTAGCTCCTGCTAAAAGAATAAAGCGAAGTATATAAAAAAGAGAAGGCCTGCTCAAACGAACAGGCCTTCTCTTTTTTATGGCTGCTTAAGGCTATTTCTTTTTACCCTTGGCAGGAGTTTTTTCAAGTTGTTTTAACGCAATTTTAGCGTTCTCATTTTCCGGGTCAAGCGCTAACACTTGTTTCCAGTACTTAATCGAGTTGTCATTCTCATTTTTTACCAGGTAGTAATACGCCAGGTAAGAGTAAGCCTGCACAAGTTCGTTCTTGAATTTCACGGAGTCAGATTCTGCCAGCTTGATAAACTCTTCAAAGTGTGGCTTGGCAAGTCCTTGCTCACTTTCCGGATCGAGGCTGGCATTAGCATAAGCTCTCCAAAGGTGACCATACGGATAAGTAGGGCCGGCTTTGGTAATATTGGCATAGGCTGAATCAGCTTTTGCATAATCACCTGCCATCATATTTATCTGGCCAATGTAGTAAAAGTCTTCCGGCGACTCCTCTACATTTGCACGCTTTCTGTCGTACACTTCAAGCGCCTTGTCGAACTGTTGTTCGGTTGCATACAGGTTTGCAAGGTCTGCATAGCGTGCAACAAGGTCTTTCTTAGCTGCTTCAGTAGCTGGTTCCACTAATTTACCATCCATTTCAAGCGCCTTCTCCATGTTTTCGATGGCTTTGGCATTTTGCTTGTTCTTGCTCAGGATTTTGCCATAATACTCATAGTCCTTGGCAAGGATCTTACTTGTGTCCACCTTGGTAAAATAGGTTTCCATGGCCTTGAGCGCTTGTTCCGGCTGGTTAAGCTCGAAGTAGGCATAAGCGCGTAAACGGTTCATGGTAGGGTTATTCGGATCTGTCTTCAGCACTTCCTCTGCTTCGGCCAGTGTACCTTTAAAATCTTTGGTCTTGTACAGGAAGGCAGCATATTTGGCCCGGGTTTCCGGAGTTTTTTCAGCCAGATCTAAATACTTCTTAAAAGTGGATACAGCCTCGTCGTATTTACCCATATAGAAATAAAGCTCACCCAGGTCGTGGTAGGCGGGGGCATAGTTCGGATTAATGGCTATTACCTTTTTAAATTCCTCTTCTGCTGTATTGTAGATGCGGGAGCTGGTATTTAACTGGCCCAGCTTAAAGTGAGCAGTGGCATAATTGCTGTCTACACCAATGGCTTGCTCATAGTTGGTCATGGCTTTGCCATACTCTTTTTGTTTCTGGTAAGCATCGCCGAGCACTACAAACGCCATCGGGTTTTTATAGTTATCCCGCTCCAGGGCCTTTTGTGCATACTCAATCGCCTTGGTCATGTCTTTTTCGTCAGACTGCACATAGGCTTCGGCAATCATGGTTAACACATAAGGATCTTTGGATTTGCTTCTTTTCAGCGCCTGCTCAAAATGTTTTTCGGCGGCAGCTTTGTTGCCTTTCGCAAGTTCCAGTTTGCCCAACCCAACCATGTTAATGGCTGACTTAGAGTCTTTTGCTAATGCCTGGTTAAAATAATAAGCAGCAGAGTCAGTTTTTCCTGTTCTCAGGTAAATATCGCCAAGCGCAAAGTAAGCGTCCTCGGCATTTTTATCGTTTAACCGTGACTTATAAATTGATTTAGCTTCCTGATATCGTTCCAGTTCAACTGCTGTCCGGCCTGCGTCTGCATTTTGAGCTACAGCAGCTGCTGAAGGAAACGCTATTGCCATCAGAAGGATATACTTCCAGTTTTTGGTCATCTTATTTAAATTTAATTTATTATTGTTTTGGATAAAGTTAATTACTTAGTTATTTCTCATTCCTACTACACGCACCGGCATGGTAGCCGGAACCAATCCGGACTTCAGGAAAATGCGTTGTCCCTGATCCCCAGCGATAAACGATGCAAACCCTGTGCCAAGTCCTGTGCGCCCTTCTGTGCTTATTATATAAAGGTATCTGCGTAACGGATAAGTTCCTTGTGCAATATAAGCCTGGTACGGCTGATAATAATCATCTTTTGATGCAGGTGCAGGATCTGTGCTGATTCCTACTACTTTTATCTTGTTCAGGAACACCTGAGCCGTAGAATCGTCGCGGTCGCTGATCCAGTTCACGCCAAGTACGCCAATAGCATTTTCATTTTCCGACACATAATCGATCAGCGCCTGATGCGAGTTGCTGGCATAGGTGTTTTTGGGGAGTGGCTGCCCGGCCAGCAGCGAGTCTTTAACGAAGCGTGCCGTACCTGAATTGTTGTTGTCGAAAACGATGGTCAGGTTCTTTATAGTATTCTGGCTGCTGATTTTATTCCAGTCGGTAATTTCTCCGCTGAAAATAGCTTTAACCTGCTCCAGTGTCAGCAAGGTGTCCGGGTTGTTGCGGTTAACAATCAGGGCTACCGCATCGATGGCGAGTTTGGTAACTCTCGGGATGATCTTCTTTTTTTCGAAATATTCTTTTTCCTGGGCATTCAGATCCCTGGACACGACGGCAACTTTTATACTGTCGCTGAGCAGGTCGTTGAACACTGCGCCTTCTGCTTTATACAGCGGGTCCAGGTCGGCATATTTGTAAATCCCTTCGAAGGTGCTGATCTGGCTCTCCAGTATGGGCTGAAACGATTCGTCAATACTGATTTTGATATTTCCGGTTGTAGGGGTGTCTGTAGGAGCATCGGGGTTGCTGCAGCCTGCCACAGCAAGTAAGCTGAAGGCAAAAGCTAAAAAACGTCCTGTTTTATTCATTTGTGCCATTCTGTTTTGACTTTTGTTTGTAAGCTCTCACAAATCTAACTACGCCGTATAAAATAAGGATACCACCCAACAAGTATTTTATGTTCTGCGGAATGTCGAGGTTCATTTGTTCCTCATCGGCAAAAATAATAAAGATGCCTAACCCCACATATATTAATGTCATAAGCATGCTAAAGTAATACACAAATTTACGGAGGAAGGGCGCCTGCTTTTCTCTTCTGGGGTTTTGCATACTTAATGTGTTAGCCTAAAGTTCATTTTTTAAAAATAGTTTTTAAAATTTTAAAAAAAAAGCTGCGCCTGATTACTTTTTTTATGTAATCAGGCGCAGCTTTATAAAAATGATATCTGTAGGGAGACTTTCGCCCCGATAGCGGACTAAGTAACAAGCCTTTGTTCAGACTTACCAGTATTGTTTAATGCAGTGGTCAGCCTTTCGGCCCCTTTTTATATGTGTTGAAAAATGTTCTTTCGGCAGAAGGCGCTGCTCCCGGAACAGGAGCAGGCATTTGTAGGGCACTACCAGCGCTAGAAGTTGTAAACAAGTAAAGCGCCGTTATAATCCGGTGCCGAAACAGGTACCAGGCTTATATTGTACTTGTTGCTCTTTTTATGAAGCTGCGGCACAAGTATACCGGCGCCGGCGCCTATTGCATAGCCCAGCAGGTTGTCGCTCAGAAAGTGCTTTCCGGCTTTTAACCTCAGGTAACCCACACCGGCTGGTATGGCTGCAGCGGCTGCCCAAATGTAAGGCCGTGCCTCTGAGTCGGGGTTAAAATCATGAAACACTTTGGCCACAAAAAAGGTGGCGCTTGCAGTAGCTGCCGTGTGGCCGGCATAAAAGGAGTTTGTGGCATTACCACGTATTTTTTCGTGTAGTGGCGTGTTTTCGCCATAGGCAAGCGGGCGCAGGCGCTTAACATTGCCGTTCGTCATCGTAAAAAGTGCGCCTGTTACTGCCATCGTCTCAATGTAGAGCACCATCATCTGACCTGCCTTGCTGCGGACATTTTCGTTCAGTACCAGTAAGAGCGGTAATCCAAAGGAACCATAAAAAGGGTAGTCGCTGATCTTTTTCGCATCCGGGTCAAAGTTGCCTGCCGCGAAGCGGTCGAAGCCGTTTACATCCTCTTTCCGAAGGTTCATCGCTTCCTCCTGCGAAATACCATCTTTGTCCTGCATTAGCTTTAACCCCAGGTAACTTAATCCTGATCCCACAGCAATAACAGGCCCATCTACTAGAAGGCTGGTTTTATAGGGAGAGTCGTCCTGTGCATAAGCGCCGTTTGCCACCATGCCCAGGAAGAAAAATAAAAGTATCTTGGCTTTCATATATCGGTTCATTAGAATAAAGTTGTTTATTGCTGTGAAACGGAGGTGTATTTGAAAGGTTTCCAGCAGCCGTTTTTCAGGATGGCAGCAGCAGTTGCTTTTCAGGTGCAGATAAATTTCCAGGTGGCTGTTTCACAATCTTTTATTTCGTGTAAAATGCCTGTGCTTCTGCATATCTGTACACTGGGCCCGGGAAGAAATGTTTTAAGTGTGGCATAATTGTTTTAGCTTTGCAGTTGCTGTTTCACAGGCTAGCAGCTCTTTTTACGTTTTACTTTAACCCGACTATACAATGCCATATTTATTTACCTCTGAGTCTGTTTCGGAGGGTCACCCGGACAAGGTGGCGGATCAGATATCCGATGCGCTGCTCGATGAGTTTCTAAAGCAGGATCCGCAGTCTAAAGTTGCTTGCGAAACCCTTGTTACCACTGGTTTGGTGGTGTTGAGTGGCGAAGTAAAAAGCGAGTCCTATGTTGATGTACAGAAGGTGACCCGGGAGGTTATCAAACGGATCGGCTATACCAAGTCGGAATATAAGTTTGATGCGGAAGCCTGTGGCATTATCTCGGCTATTCACGAGCAATCCAGCGACATTAACCAGGGGGTTGAGCGCAAGAACCCGGAAGAACAGGGAGCAGGCGACCAGGGGATGATGTTTGGCTATGCTACAAACGAAACAGACAACTACATGCCGCTGGCGCTCAGCATCTCGCACCTGTTGCTGCAGGAGCTGGCAACCATCCGCAAAGAAGGACAGGAAATGACGTACCTGCGCCCGGATGCCAAATCGCAGGTGACCATCCGCTACAGCGACACCCACGTGCCTGAAAAGGTAGAGACCATTGTTATATCAACCCAGCACGATGAGTTTGTGCTGCCCGAAACCGACAGCCCGGAGGCAAGACAGCAGGCCGAGGATAAAATGGTGAAGCAGATTACCGATGATATTACGAATGTGCTGATACCCCGCGTGCTTTCCAAACTGCCGGAGCGCACCCGCAGGCTATTCAGCAACGATATTATTTACCACATCAACCCAACCGGGAAATTTGTAATTGGTGGCCCGCATGGCGACACCGGCCTGACAGGTCGTAAGATCATCATCGATACCTATGGTGGCAAAGGCGCGCACGGGGGTGGTGCTTTCTCCGGTAAAGACTCTTCTAAGGTAGACCGTTCTGCAGCTTACGCGGCCCGTCATATTGCCAAAAACATGGTAGCAGCCGGAGTAGCCGATCAGGTGCTGGTGCAGGTGGCCTATGCTATTGGTGTGGCAGAACCGGTGGGTATGTATGTAACCACCTATGGCTCTACCAAAGTCAAAGATGCCAGCGGCAATATTATGAGCGACGGCGAAATTGCCGAGAAAGTACACCAGCTGTTTGATATGCGGCCTTATGCCATTGTAAAGCGTTTTGGCCTGCAGAACCCTATCTTCTCCGAAACAGCTGCTTACGGGCACATGGGCAGAACACCTGGCGTAAAACAAGTGGAAATAGTGCGAAACGGCCAGAAAGAGCTGAAGGAATTCGAAACGTTTACATGGGAGAAACTCGACCACGTGGATAAAATCAAGGAGGTCTTTGGTCTGTAACAGGCATCAAGACAGTTAAACAAAAACGGCTTGCTGGAAACAGCAAGCCGTTTTTGTTTATGTGTGCTTTCATCGGTTAGGATTAACCTGTATGCAGCACAGGCACCTGTCAGTGGGCCATCTGCTTTTCTTTAAACCGCTTGAGCTGGCGGCGCATTGCTTCTACGGCAGCATCGGCTGCTGCTTCAAAAGATGGGGCGTCTTCCTGCGAAAAAAGAGTAGCGCCGGGTACAAACAGTTTTATCTCTACAGTTTTTGTGTTAGTGCCGTCGTTGTTATTATGTTTAAGGAACACTTCACCTTCTACAATGCGATCGTAAAATGTATCCAGTTTGTTTATTTTCTGTCTTACAAATTCAATAAGCTGAGGGTCAGCATCGAAATGGATGGAATGCATCTGTAGCTTCATAGTCGTTTTAATTAAAGGTTTAACTTATGCCTTTGGATGAGCTTTCTCAAAAATTGATTTAAGCTTGTCTATCGAATTATGTGTATACACCTGCGTTGCCGCAAGACTTGCATGCCCGAGTAAATCCTTTATCGCATTCAGGTCAGCGCCTTTGTTGAGCAGGTGCGTGGCAAACGAATGCCGCAGCACGTGCGGACTGCTGTGTTCTGACGTGGTGATCATGCCGATATATTTCTTCACGACACGGTATACGAACTTCGGGTATAGGGGACGTGCCTTAGTAGTAACGAGCAGCTTTTGTGAATTGTTATCGGCATTTAACGTTTTCTTGGCAGCAAGATACGTTTCCAGCGAAAAATACAATGAATCGTTTATCGGAATGATGCGCTCTTTGTTGCCTTTGCCCAGAACACGTACCGTACGGGCATGTAAGTCGATATCAGGATGTTCGATGCCCAGAAGCTCCGAAAGGCGCATACCGGTACCATACAAAAACTCCAGGATGAGCTTGTCGCGGTGTCCTTCGAAATTATCTTCGAAAGTAAAGCTGTCGAGCAGGTTGTTAAAAGGTTCTTCCAGCACAAAGCCGGGCAGCTTTTTTGATGCCTTGGGTGGCCTGATGCGCAGCATGGGGTTTACGGAAATGCGTTGCTGCGCAAGTAAAAATTTGTAATAGGAGCGCAGGCAGGCTATCTTTCTGTTGATAGAGCGCGCCTCCAGGTGCTTTTGTACAAGCGACAGAATCCAGGAACGGATAATGGCGTGGTCTGCTTCTGCCGGATCGGTTAGCTGGTATACCTCTTTCAGGTACTCGGCAAACTGGCCCAGGTCCGTATGATAAGAGGTAAGCGTGTGGGGGCTGTACCGCTTTTCGTACTGCAGATATTTAAAAAATAAATCCATACATCAATATAGCCGATAAAAACTTAATCAGCTACACTAATGTATGGAAAAATATTTTTATATGTAAAAACGACGACTAGTAGTTCTCGTTTGCAAAGAGTTGCTGCTTATATTTAGCGCGCTCTTTCTGCTTTCTTTTAGAAACAGATGGTTTTTCAAAAAAAGTTCTGGATCTTAACTCCTTCAGAACGCCTGTTCTTTCAAACTTCTTCTTAAATCTCTTTAATGCACGGTCTACAGACTCGTTATCTTTTACGTTTACAATGATCATATAATTACTTGGTTCTTCTGATATTTGGGTTGCAAATTTACGAAACAGATTCCTTAAAAATCAACACTTTGAGAAAATATTTATCTTAAAGTGTAAAAGAAAGTACACCGGCGCTAAAAAATAGCGTCAGTATATTGGGTTTACGCTGTTGTGGTGCAGGAGTTACTTCAGGATGGCCCTGGAAATCACGAGTTTCTGGATTTCGCTGGTGCCTTCGCCGATGGTGCATAATTTGGCGTCGCGGTAATATTTTTCGGCCGGGTAATCTTTGGTGAAGCCGTAGCCCCCGAAAATCTGCACCGCCTCGTTTGCCACCCGCACCGACACCTCGGAGGCATAGAGCTTGGCCATCGCCGATTCTTTGTTTACATCCAGGCCCCGGTCTTTCATGTCCGCAGCCTGGTAGGTGAGGAGGGAGGCGGCTTCTATTTCGGTGGCCATGTCGGCCAGTTTAAAAGAGATGCCCTGGAAGCTGGCAATAGGCTTGTTAAACTGCTGCCGCTCCTGTGCGTACGCCACTGACGCCTCAAAAGCACCCTGGGCAATGCCCAGCGATAAGGCCGCGATAGAGATGCGGCCGCCGTCCAGCACTTTCATGGCCTGCACAAAGCCTTCGCCTACCTGCCCGATTACCTGGTCTTTGTGCACGCGGCAGTCCTCGAAGATGAGTTCGGTGGTTTCGGAGGCGCGCATGCCGAGCTTGTCTTCTTTGCGTCCGGCGCTGAACCCTTCGGTGCCTTTTTCGATGATAAAAGCGGTCATGGCATGCGAATCGCCCACTTCCCCGGTTCTTACAATGACCACCGCTACGTTGCCCGACTTGCCATGCGTGATAAAATTTTTTGCGCCGTTGATCACCCAGTAATCGCCGTCCTGTACGGCTACCGTGCGCATGTTGCCGGCATCGGAGCCGGTGTTGGGTTCAGTCAGGCCCCAGGCGCCAATCCACTCGCCGGTGGCGAGTTTGGGCAGGTACTGTTGCTTCTGCGCTTCGCTGGCAAACTGTAGAATATGGCCGGTACACAGCGAATTATGCGCCGCCATCGACAGCCCGATGGAACCGTCAATTTTCGAGAGTTCGGCAATGGCTGTTACATACTCCACGTAGCCAAAGCCCGAGCCGCCGTAGGGAACCGGTACCAGCACACCCATCAGCCCCAGCTTCCCGAGCGCCTTAAATACCTCCACCGGAAATTCCTGGCTTTCGTCCCAGGCACGCATGCTGGGCTTGATGTGCTTCGCTCCAAAGTCACGGATCATGTCGGCGATCATCCGCTGGTTTTCTGTCGTTGTGAATTCCATGGTTCTAAAGTGTAGAGATGTAGTCGCGTATTTAACGGCAGGTAGCTGCCGGTTGTTGGCACAGCTGCTTGCCTGTTTCGGCCTTTCCCGTTGTTGGTAAAATCTGCTCTTGCCTGTTACTTAGCCTAACGGAAGAGGTGCCGCGCCTGTTCGTGATTTTGACCTGAAAAATGTGCTCCTGTAATAAGCAGCGGGTAAAAGGAGGAGCAGAGGCTGTGGTGGCTGCAGCAGCAGACTTTTTCAGGGCTTTTTCGGGTTTACTGCTGCTGCCACCACAGCCTTGCCTGCTGCTGTGTGCCACCAGGAATAGTGCATGGCAGGCTATTTTTGCTTTACATTTCAGAATCGCCTCCTGCAGCCTTTTGATGCTGCCTTAAATTTGTGTTATTTTGAATTCTGTTTTGCAACTTGTACAAGCGCATCTGGTTGGCTTGGGAGGTGTAATTTTTCTGTAAATGATAAAGTTTTTTAAAGGCCTGTTTGGAGGGTCTGTTCCGGAAGCTTCGTTAGCCAGTCTTGGGGTCGATATGCATTCGCACATCCTGCCCGGCCTCGACGATGGTTCTGAAAACGTGGAGCAATCGTTGGAGCTGGTGCGGGAAATGCAGGAAC
This sequence comes from Botryobacter ruber, assembly GCF_003347595.2. GTDB lineage: Bacteria > Bacteroidota > Bacteroidia > Cytophagales > Hymenobacteraceae > Pontibacter > Pontibacter ruber_A. Next base: position 74,106 of record NZ_QCZK02000031.1, read on the forward strand.
TGGGCTACCGTAAGCTCATTATGACCCCGCACGTGATGAGCGACTTTTACAAAAACACCCCCGAAGGTATCCGGGAAAGGCTGGCCCTGTTGCAGCAGGCGGTAACAGACGCCGGCATCGAAATGGAGCTGGGCTGTGCTGCAGAGCATTACCTGGATGAGGGGCTGCTGGATAAGCTGGAGGCAAAACAAGAACTGCTGACCTTCGGCGACAATTACCTGCTCTTCGAGACTTCGTTCCTCAACGAGCCCCTGAACCTGCGGCAGGCGATCTTCCAGATGCGCTCGATGGGGTACAAGCCAGTGCTGGCGCACCCGGAGCGGTACACCTACTTTCAGGGAAAGCTTAAGGAGATGGTGTCGCTGCGGGAACTGGGGGTGCTGTTCCAGGTGAACCTCAACTCGCTTTCGGGGTATTATTCGGAGGGCGCAAAGCATGTGGCCGAGCAATTAATCGACGGGGGCATGGTGGAGTTTTTAGGCTCCGATGCACACAACCTCAAGCATACCGGGGCACTCCGCCGGGTACTGACCAGCAAATACCTGCACAAGGCACTGGCGCTCCCTTTACGCAATAATCAACTTTAATCCTTATACCTCTCCTCGCTACTATGACGGTTTTTGTTACGGGCGGCAGTGGCCTGATAGGGAGCTTTCTACTCGAAGCGCTGGTGGCGCAGGGGTACACCGTTAAGGCGCTGTACCGCGGCCAGGTTCCTGCTGTCTCCGTTGCCCGGAAGGTGCAGTGGCTCGAGGGGGATGTGCTGGACCCGGTCATGCTGCGGGAGGCGCTGCAGGGCGTGCAGTATGTTTTTCATTGTGCCGGGCTGGTGTCGTATGCGCCGCAGGACAGCGAACTGCTCCGGCAGATTAACGTGGAAGGTACTGCCAACGTGGTAGATGCCTGCCTCGAAGCCGGCGATGTTAAGTTGTGCCACGTCAGTTCCATCGCAGCTGTAGGACGCCCCAAAGGTGTAGCGGTGCTGACCGAAAAAAATAAGTGGGACCAGGCCGAAGAGCACTCCGCCTATGCCAGCTCCAAGTATTTTGGCGAGCTGGAAGTGTGGCGTGGCGTAGCCGAAGGACTGAAAGCAGTAATCGTAAACCCGTCTGTGGTGCTGGGGCCCGCCGACTGGAACCGCAGCAGCACGCGGCTTTTCCGGTACGTGTACAACGAGAATTCTTTCTACACCACCGGCACGGCCAACTTTGTGGATGTACGCGATGTGGTGGAGGCCATGTTGCGGCTAACTTTCTCGGAAATTTCATCAGAAAGATTTATATTAAACGCGGGACAGCTGGAGTTTAAAAAGTTCTTTGAACTGGCGGCCCGGTGCCTGGGGAAAAAAGCGCCTGCCTGGCGGGTGGTGCCGGCACTGGCAGAGGTGGTGTGGCGCCTGGAGCATGTGCGGTCGCTGCTAACGGGCGCGAAGCCCCTGATAACCAAAGACACGGCACGGGTTTCGGGCAAGAGCCACCTGTTCAGCAACGAAAAAATAAAGCAGGCCACCGGGCTGGAATTCAGGCCGGTGGGCGAAACCATCGGCTGGACCTGCAGCCAGTTGCTGCAGCAGTTGCCTGCCGGCAACCAGGCAGCGGCTGCCAGGGCAATCTAAACTATTTGCAGGGATAAAATGTACTATGATAAAGCTACCATGTGGCAGCTTGTTGGAATTTGGAGATGAAAGATAACTTTGACGATCACAGCGAAGAACTGGAGTTGATAAACCGGTTTGAACAAATGCTGGGAAGTAGTGAGCCTGCTTTTTTCGACCTGAACGATTTTGAATATATAATTGACCATTATACCGCCAACTTTGATTACAAGAAGGCAATCATCGCCTGCGACTCTGCCATTGCGCAATACCCTTTCTCGAACGAGCTCCTGATAGACAAGGCGCAGCTGCTGGCGATGTCCGGCAGTTTTGAAGAGGCACTGACGCTGATTGAGCAGGTGGCCGAAGTAGAAACCGAAAATCCGGATGTTTACCTGACGCGCGGCATCATTTTTACCCAGCGCAGCGATTTCCGCGATGCCGTGGACCAGTTCAAAAAAGCCCTCGCTTTTGCCGACGACCGCGACGATATTTTCTTTAACATCGGCCTGGCCTACCAGACCTGGGGCAAGTTTAATTCGGCTATTAAATACTACAGGAAGTGCATTGTGCTCAACATCGAAAACGAAGCGGCCATGCAGGAAATTATTTACTGTATGGAGGTAACAGGCACCATGCGCGAGCAGTTGCCCTTCTTCCAGGAGTTCGTCGACAACGACCCCTATTCGTATGTTGCCTGGTTTAACCTGGGCAATGTATACAACAAACTGGGCATCTACGATAAAGCCATCGCAGCCTACGACTACGCTACCATCATCAAACCGGATTTTATCACGGCCTATAACAACATGGCCAATGCCTATGTGTTCCTGGGCGAGTATACCAAAGCCATCGAGGCCTTTAATGCAATGCTGGAGCAAGGCACCCCCTCTGCCGAAGTGTACTGCAACATTGGCGAGTGCTACGAAAAGCTGAACCAGTGGGACCTGTCCAGGAGGTATTACCAGAAGTCCGTTGACCTGGACCCGGAAATGGACGAGGCGTGGTTTGGCATTGGCGTTATACTGGATGCGCAGGGCAAGTGGTACGAGGCGGTTCACTTTTTTAAGAAAGCTGTAAACCTGTACGAAGACAGCGTAGATTACTGGGTGGCCCTGGCCGCGGCTGAGTACCATGTGGGGCACGTGGTGTCGGCGCTGGAGAGTTATGCACGTGCCGCCGAGATACAACCCGGCGATAAAGATATTTACCTGAACTGGTCGATTATCCTTTACGAGCAGGGAAATTTTGATGAAGCCACCGAGATAATTCTCAACGCCATTGATATACAACCAGACGAAGCAGAGCTCTATTACAGGGCCTGCGCTTACATGCTTTCGGCAGGAAATTACAAAGAAGCATACAATTATCTGGAAAATGCATTAATTTTGGACTTTGATAAACATAAGCTGCTCTTCGAGTTCTTTCCGGAACTGGAGTCGCAGCGTGCATTATCCAGGTTAATAGATCAGTACCGTAAATAACCCAAATGACTCATAATTATTTGCTTAACAACCTTCCGGAGCGTGAGCCGAAGCCTCGCGAAAGAGGATTCACGATGGCTATGGACAAAGGCCTCAGTATCCGGGAAGTAGAAGATTTTATCGAGGTAGCAGGAGACTATGTTGATATTGTGAAGCTGGGGTGGGCTACATCGTATGTAGTGCCTAACCTGCAGAAGAAACTGGATATATTTAAGGAAGCCGGCATTCCTGTTTACTTTGGAGGTACCCTGTTCGAAGCGTTCGTGGTTCGCAACCAGTTCGACGATTACCGCCGGGTATTGGACAAATACAATATGACCTTTGCCGAAGTGTCGGACGGTTCGCTGGATATGGACCATGACCGCAAGTGCGAGTATATCCGGCTACTTTCGGAGCAGGTTACCGTGCTGTCGGAGGTTGGTTCTAAAGACGATACCAAGATTATCCCGCCTTACATGTGGATAAAGCTGATGCAGGAAGAACTGGATGCCGGTGCCTGGAAAGTAATTGGCGAAGCCCGCGAGGGTGGTAATGTCGGCCTTTTCCGATCGACAGGCGAAGTAAGAAGCGGCCTGGTGGAAGAAATTCTGACCAAGATTCCGTTTGAGAAAATACTGTGGGAGGCGCCGCAGAAAGCGCAGCAGGTATGGTTTATCAAACTGCTGGGCCACAACGTGAACCTGGGAAATATAGCGCCCAGCGAGGTGGTTCCGCTCGAAACCATCCGGTTGGGGCTGCGTGGCGATACCTTCAGCCATTTCCTGAATTTAGAGAATACCAACTTTAAAGGGTAAATCATCCATTATAAATAAAATTGCCCGCCCGGTCATAATAACCGGACGGGCAATTTTTTATTACCACCTTTTACTAAATTTGCTGTTCAGAACTGGCGAGCATATCACCCGATAATGAAAAAAAGAAGAAATTTAAAGGAAAACCTGCTGCTTTTCTCCAAAGGCGTGGGCATGGGCGCTGCCGATGTGGTGCCGGGTGTTTCAGGCGGGACCATTGCGTTTATCACCGGTATTTACGAAGAACTGCTCGGGGCTATCCGCTCTGTAGATGGCGATGCAATCAGGTTGTTGCTCCGGTTTAACCTGGCAGGCTTCTGGAAGCATATCAACGGCAATTTCCTGGTGGTGCTGCTGGCAGGCATTCTCTTTTCGGTAGCCTCGCTGTCACGCCTCATCCTGTACCTGCTCGATAACCACTCCGAAATGCTTTGGGCGTTCTTCTTCGGGCTGATCGTAGCTTCTGCGGTAGTCGTAAGTAAAAAGATAACCCAGTGGCGGCCAGCGGTTGTGGTGGCAGGACTGGTGGGTATTGTGGCTGCTTACCTCATCACGACCATGTCGCCTACGCAATCGCCGGAGGCGTACTGGTTTATTTTCCTGTCGGGCGCTATTGCGATCTGTGCCATGATTCTGCCGGGCATCTCGGGCAGCTTTTTGCTGGTGCTGCTGGCCAAGTATGAGTTTATTCTGAATGCCGTAAAAGACCTGCGGCTGGATATTATTCTCACCTTTGCCCTAGGCTGCGTGACCGGTATCCTGGCTTTTTCGCATGTGCTTAACTGGATGCTGCGGCACTACCACAACCTGACGGTGGCCCTGCTCACCGGCTTTATGGTGGGTTCGCTGAACAAAGTATGGCCCTGGAAAAACACCCTCCAGACCTACACCGACCGCCACGGCGTGGTAAAACCGCTGGTGCAGGAAAACGTGTCGCCGCTGGAGTACCTGGAGCTGACAGGTCGCGAGCCTTACCTGCTGTACGGCATCCTGCTGGCTGTTTTCGGTTTCCTGCTGGTGTACCTCGTAGACCGCTACACAGACGAGAGTGCTACCAAGGCAAAAAGAGTAACCGTATAAAGAGCCGCTTTTACGGCTCCACATTCATCACCAAAAAATTACCGCCATGCGAAAGTTCGGGCTTATTGGTAAAAAGCTAGGCCACTCGTTCTCCAAAAAATACTTTACCGAAAAATTTACCCGCGAAGGCATAAACGATGCCGTGTACGACCTGTATGAACTGGAATCAATAGAAGCGTTTCCGGCCTTGCTGGCACGCGAGCCGGAACTGGTGGGGCTGAACGTAACGGTGCCGTACAAAGAAGTCGTGATACCTTTCCTGGATGAGCTCGATCCCGCTGCTGCCCGGATAGGAGCCGTCAATACCATCCGCATCCAAAACGGCAGAAAGACAGGTTATAACACAGACTATATCGGCTTTAAGCATACGCTCGAAAAGTTTTTCCCGGTGCAGCCGGGAGCAAAGGCGCTGGTATTGGGAACAGGCGGTGCCTCCAAAGCAGTGGTTGCTGCCTTGGACGCACTACAAATTGCGCATACCTATGTTTCCCGAAATCCACCTGCCGGAGGGGTAACATACGAAGAGCTGAACCAGGAAATGCTGGCTGCACACCAATTGATCATCAATACCACACCGCTGGGCATGTACCCGGCTACCGAGGCTTGTCCGCCCCTGCCTTACGAACACCTGACGCCAGCGCACTACCTCTACGACCTGGTGTACAACCCCGAAAACACCACCTTTATGCAGAAAGGGGCAGCGGCCGGAGCGCAGGTGATGAATGGCCTGGACATGCTCTACCAGCAGGCCGATGCCGCCTGGGCGATCTGGAATAGGCGTTAAATAAGAAACTTTTATCCTGCTGCTGAAGAATGTTGTAACTTTTACTTATCATCTTCTCGTACAATCACCAAAAATGAGGAGAGAGATATGACGCAGTTACATATACTGAAGCAGAAAACCCATGAGCTGAATACTGAAATTTACGCCCTCTATTTATCGTTCCGCGATAAACGGGTAGCGTGGCCCGTGCGCCTGCTGCTGGCGTTCATGATCGGCTACGGCATCAGCCCGATCGACCTGGTCCCCGATTTAACACCTGTATTCGGATTCCTGGACGATATTGTGCTGGTAACAGTTGGGCTGAGTATGGCGTACCGTTTGGTAGCGAAAAATATTCTGGATGAATCGCGTATGCATGCCTACGAAGTGCTGCATACGGATGGCGAGAAAGAAGCAAACCGTATTGTATTATTTGCCTGGATGCTGGCCGCAGCGCTGGCAGCCATTTTACTTTATAAATTATTGTTCCTGGATGCGCTCTAGCCGCCTGCCGGGAAAACCGATCTGAAAAACTACATCTACCCGAAAAAGGAGAGCGAAAGCTTTCCTTTTTTGTTTTACGGCAGCTTGCCTGAATGATACAGCCAAAAGGTATCCACCTGCTCCCGTTCCGAAGGCTTATTTTGTTCTGCTGTACCTGCCACCACAGCCTCTGCTGTACTGCTGTGGCAGGCGGTTAATGCGAAATGGAGTTATTAACGGTTTACCCCCTCAATCTTGCCATTGACAAAAATCTGAAGCCAGTCTACGGAATTCTCCTGCTATCCTGCCTGCATCCTGCTGCTGTTTTCTTAACAATTCCGTAAACCAAGTATCCCCTAAATTTTGCATAGCCAGCTTCACTTTTAACTGGACTTTTTTTCATCAAACACAGGGCGTTTGAACAGCACTATACTGGTGTGGTCGTTTCAAAGGCCACATTTTTATTTATGCTGTTTTATTACTTCTTGTATGATGTTGAAGGGAATTACGCTTCTTTATGTGGTACTGCTTGCCTTTAAGGTGGCAGCTCAGTCCACGCTTGTACCATTCAATTCTGCCTGGCGCTACCTGGATAACGGTACCGACCAGGGCACCGGCTGGCGTGCCGCTTCTTTTGACGACAGTAGCTGGAAAACGGGCACGGGCAAGTTTGGCTACGGCGAGAGCGGCCTATCCACTGTTGTAAGTTTTGGCCCTGATGCAAGTAATAAATTCATCACTACCTATTTCAGGAAAACCGTTACCATTTCCGATGCCGGTGCCTACACCTCCTTTACAGGCAGCCTGTACTGCGACGACGGGCTGGTGGTGTATGTGAACGGGGTGGAGGTGCACCGCTACAACCTCCCCACAGGCTCCATCTCCTACACCACCCTTGCTTTCGATGCCAGTGACGACGGAGAAGACATGCACACTTTTACCATCAGCCCTTCCGCTTTTGTAAGCGGTACCAATATACTAGCCGTAGAGGTACACCAGTCAAAGCTGAATACTTCGGATATGGTATTTGACCTGGCACTGTCCGGCACAGCTGGCGTTCTGCCCCAGGTCACCCAAAACAGCCTGACCGTGAGTACCTCCGGCAGCGGTGCCGTTACAAAAAGTCCCGACCAGGATACGTTTGACAGCGGCAGCATCGTCTCCTTAACGGCAACACCGGCCTCCGGCTATACCTTTGCCGGCTGGAGCGGCGATGCATCAGGAACTACCAACCCGCTGGCGGTAACTATGAATGGCAATTTATCCATTACGGCTAATTTTGTTGCCGTTTCCAGTGAGCAGCAGGTAACGGGCTTTGTGCTCATTGATTCGAACACCGAGCAGGAAGTAAAGCCTATCTCCGACGGTGCTGTCATCAGCCTGGCCTCGCTGCCTTCCTCTAAAGTAAACATCCGTGCTGTCACCTCCCCGCCCTCGGTAGGTAGTGTGGTCTTTGAGCTGAGTGGCACCCAGCGCAAGACCTATACCGACAGGGCTGCTCCCTATGCGTTGCACGGCGACGACGGCAGTGGCAACTACTACTATGGTAACTGGAATCCGCCGGCAACAGGCTCCTACACGCTCAAAGCCACCCCCTACTCCGGCAGCGACGGCAGCGGCACGCCCGGCATACCGCTCACTATTTCCTTCACGATTGTGGAGCGGGATCTGACGCCTCCTGCGGTGGTAAGCATTTCCCGTCAGGCGCCTGCTGCCAGTACCACAGATACAACATCGGTTGTATACAGAGCTACATTTTCTGAAAAAGTAAGTGGTGTTGATGCAGCTGATTTTGTTCCGACCGTAACTGCTGGCGCTTTGGTGGCCAGTGTTTTTTCGGTAGTTGCCGTTGGTTCCGGGGGCACTACCTACGACATCTCCGTCAGCTCTATTGCGGGGGATGGGGTGCTGCGCCTGGACCTGAAGGCAAGTGGTACCGGTATAGCAGATGCGGAAGGCAATACGATCAGCAGCGGCTTTACCGGCGGGGAGAGCTACACTATCCGGCAGGACCTGGTGGCGCCGGTGGTGCTGAGCATCAACAGGCAATTACCAGCTTCTGACACCACCGATGCTACAGCTGTTACGTTCAGGGTTACTTTTTCGGAGCAAGTAAGCGGTGTAGATACAAGCGACTTTGCACTTGCCATCACGGGTGTGTTAACTGGCAGCATAGATTCAGTAGCTGCTGCGGATACAACCGGGACCAGCTACTACATCACCGTCAGCTCGGTTAGAGGAAATGGTATGCTCCGGCTGGATTTGGAAGCAGACAGTACCGGGATTACAGATACAGCAGGAAATGTCCTCAGCAGCGGCTTTACCGGCGGGGAGAGTTATACCATCCGGCAGGATGTGGTGGCGCCGGTGGTGTTAAGCATAACAAGGCAATCGCCGGCAGCAGACAGTACCGAAGCTGCTGCTGTTACCTTTCGGGCCATCTTTTCAGAAGGAGTAAGTGGTGTTGACATAAGTGATTTCGGCCTTACCATCTCCGGCCCGCTGACAGGAACAATCGACACTGTAGCTGCAATTGACACCCTGGGCACTACCTATGACATCACCGTTGGTTCTGTTTCTGGGAACGGCATTTTGCGCCTGGACCTGAAGTCTGGTGGCACTGGTGTTGCAGATGCAGCAGGCAATGCAATTGAGGGCGGCTTTACGGAAGGAGAAAACTATAAAATATGGCAGGATCTGGTAGCGCCAACGCTACTGACGATCAGCAGGAAAACACCTGCAGCCGACACCACCGATGCTACAGCTGTTACCTTCCGGGCAACTTTCTCTGAAGCAGTGCGTGGGGTGGATGCAGCGGATTTCAGCCTTTCCTTAACCGGTAACCTTACCGGTGTAATAGAGGCTGTTACTGCTGCAGATTCAACAGGTGCCGGCTACAACATAGCTGTTAACGCCATAGCCGGAGACGGTGAACTGCGGCTGGACCTTAATGCAAGTGGCACTGGCATTACGGATGCTGTGGGCCATGCTATCAGCAGCGGCAACACGACCGGGGAAACGTATACTGTGCTGCAGGCGCCGGTAGTGAAAAGCATTAACAGGCTGTCGCCGGCTGCAGATAGTACCGATGCGACGGTCGTAACTTTCCGGGTTACTTTTTCAGAAGTGGTTAAGGGTGTTGATGCATCAGACTTCACCCTCGCCGTTTCTGGTAAGCTTTCCGGAACCATTGATTCGGTAGCTGCAGCGGATACAACAGGAGTTAGCTATGACATCACAGTCAGCCCGGTTTTGGGTGATGGAAAACTGCGTCTCGATCTGAAAGCAGCCAGCACCAACATCGCCGATGCTGTTGGTATTAACATCAGCGGAGGCTTTACCAGTGGCGAAAGCTATACCATCCGACAGGATGTCACAGGGCCGGTCGTGACAAGCGTTAGCAGGTTGCTGCCAGCAGCAGACAGTACGGATGCTGTTTCCGTTACTTTCCGGGCTATCTTTTCAGAAGAAGTAATTGGTGTGGATGCCGCAGACTTTTCTGTTGTTACAACCGGTATGCTGACCGGGGTGATAGATTCGGTAGCTGTAGTTGCTTCCGATAGCACTACTTTCGACATTACTGTCGGTTCTATTGCAGGAAACGGTAAACTCCGGCTGGATCTCAACGCCAGTGGCACGGGTATCTCAGATGCCGTGGGCAATGCCATCACGGGCGGCTTTACCACAGGAGAAAGCTATACCATTCGGCAGGATGTGGTGGCGCCAGTGGTGCTGAGCATCAACAGGCATGCACCTGCTACCACTGTTACCAGCGCCACTACTGTCACCTTCCGGGCCACCTTCTCCGAAAGTGTTAGCGGGGTAGACAGGGGAGACTTCACTTTTACTGCTGTTTCAGGTGGAGTGAGTGGTGTGCTCGCCCCGAACGCAGTAGCCGCCGTAGGCACAGGTGGTGTGCTGTATGACATTACCGTGAGCGCTTTAACAGGAAGTGGTACAGTGCGGCTGGACCTGAAAGCTGACAGCACAGGCATCCTGGATGCAGTTGGCAATAGTAGCAGCGGCGGATACACCAGCGGGCAGACCTATGTAATTGATCCAACCGTCCCGCAGGTAATGGGCTTTGTGCTTATTGATGCGAATACCGAGCGGGAGGTAAAATCTGTTTCAGACGGGGAAGTGATCAGCCTGAGCTCGCTGCCTTCCGCTAAAGTAAATATCCGTGCCATCACCACCGTTGCACCAGTGGGCAGTGTGATCTTTGAGCTGAGCGGCACCCAGAGCAAGACCTATACCGACAAAGCTGCTCCCTACGCCCTGCACGGCGACAACGGCAGCGGCAACTACTACTACGGCAACTGGAACCCGCCTGCCACCGGCAGCTACACCCTCAAGGCCACCCCGTACTCGGGCAGCGATGGAAGCGGCACAGCCGGGCTTCCGCTCATCATCTCCTTTACTTTTGTGGAGCAGGGCGGGCAATCTGGTTCCGGACCGGGCATCCTGACCCGCGGCCCTTACCTGCAGATGGGCAATCAGACGGCCATGACCTTACGCTGGCGAACTTCCACGGCCACCGATTCCAGGATAGAAGTCGGCACCACCTTTGGCGCCTACACCCTCTCCGCCACCAACCCCACGGTTACAACCGAACATGAAGTCAGGATTAGCGGCTTAACTCCCGGCACCAGATACTACTACCGCTTCGGCAGCTCTTCGCAGGTTCTTCAGGCCGACCAGAGCAACTTCTTCAATACGGCTCCTCCCGCCAACACGACAGGTAAAATCAGGATTGCCGCCTTCGGCGATTGCGGAGCAGATGACAACGGCAACCGCACCGGCTCCCTGAACTCCTACCTCACCCACACCGGCAGTAACCCGGCAGAACTCATGCTGCTGCTGGGCGATAACGCTTATCAGGATGGTACCGATGCCGATTACCAGAATGAGTTCTTCACCCCTTACAGCAGTACCATCCTGAAAAACCATGTGCTTTTCCCGGCTCCCGGAAACCACGAGTATCGTGAAATTGCGCTGACCGAACGGAATGCCGGCGGCTACTACAAAAGCTTCTCGATGCCCACGGCAGGTGAGTGTGGCGGCGTACCTTCCGGTTCCAAAGCCTTCTACTCCTTCGACTGGGGCAACATCCACTTCATCAGCCTCGACTCTTATGGCGTGGAAGCACTGGATAACACCAAGCTCTATGATACGCTGGGTGTGCAGGTGCAATGGCTGAAAAAAGACCTGGCAGCCAACTCTAAAAAGTGGGTGATTGCCTATTGGCACCACCCGCCTCACACAAAAGGCAGCCACAACTCCGACACAGAGGGCGAGTTGATCAGGCTTCGCCAGAACTTTATCCGCATCCTGGAACGACATGGGGTAGACCTGGTACTTACCGGCCACAGCCACAACTACGAGCGCTCGTACCTGTTAAACAACTACTATGGCACCGAAGCTTCTTTCAACCTGGCCACCCATACCAAAAGCACCTCCAGTGGGAAATACAACGGCAGCGCCAACTCCTGCGTCTACGTGACGGCCTCCGGCACCAGAAACCACGGGACAGTATATGTAGTAGAAGGCTCTTCGGGCAATTCAGGAAGCGTACAGTCCGGGTACCCGCACAACGCCCTGCCGTTTGCCGTAAACGATGGCGGCATGCTCTACCTGGAGGTGGAGGATAACCGCTTAGACTGCAAGATGCTGCGCAAGGACGGCACCATCTTCGACCAGTTCACCATCATGCAGGATGTGAACAAGACAACTACCATCGGCACGGCTCCTGGTAACCAGGTGCAGCTGACCGCCTCCTGGGTTGGGACGTACCGGTGGTCCAACGGTGCCACCACACGCAGCATCACTGTTAGCCCGTCTGCCTCTACTGTTTACTCTGTGTCTGATGCTTACAACTGCCTGACCGATGTGTTTAATGTGAACACCGAACCGATGGCTGCCAATGCGCAGAGCCAACTGTACGAGGAAGATCCTACACTAGCGCAGTCTGTTATTGTATCGCCCACTGAGGCAAAGCGAGGCACCAGCATTACTGTTCAACTAACCGATAAGGAAATAACGGAAGCCTTTGTGACGGACGAAAGGGGTAACACACTTCAGTCTTATAAATTCAGCGAGGCTTTTCTGATAGAGACAACGGATCTCCCTGCCGGTACTTACTATGTAAACGTGATCAAGAATCAAAGCACGGCAAAGCTTAAAATTCTTATTACCGATTGATCTACTGCTGCCGTCATCTCACCTGTCTTGCATCAGCAGAGGCTGTGGTGGCAGATGCAGCAAAACAAAAACAACAGGCTACTTTCCTGGAAATAAAAAACCGCCCCTGCCAGTGCAACAGCACAAGCAGGGGCGGCAACTAAGGCAGTAGCTGGAAATTAATCCCGCTTCGTTTTCAGGAGCTTTCTCAGCTCGGCCAGTTCGTCGCGGTATTTGGCGGCTTGCAGGAAGTCGAGTTCTTTGGCGGCGGCTTCCATTTGCTTTTCGGTTTTCTTGATAAGCTTCTCCAACTCGTCGCGCTTCATGTGCTGCACGATAGGTTCTGCAGCCAGCGTTACCTCTTCCGGACCGGCATACATCTTCACTTCCTTCTTCCTGGAATCCGCTACGGATGTCTGCTCGTAAATCTCGTCCGTGGACTTGAGTACGGTGCGTGGCGTGATGCCGTGCTGAATGTTGTAAGCCATCTGTGTTTCGCGGCGGCGGTTGGTTTCGTCCATCGCGCGCTGCATGGAACCGGTGATGCGGTCGGCGTACATAATTACTTTGCCGCGTTCGTTACGGGCGGCCCGGCCCATCGTCTGGATGAGCGAGCGCTGGTCGCGCAGGAAGCCTTCTTTGTCGGCATCGAGGATGGCTACCAGGCTTACTTCCGGCAGGTCGAGGCCTTCGCGCAGTAGGTTTACGCCAATCAGCACGTCGATATCGCCGAGGCGCAGCTCCCGGAGTATCTCTACCCGGTCCAGCGTCTTCACCTCGGAGTGCAGGTATTTCACCTTGATATTGAGGCGCTCCATGTACTTGCACAGCTCTTCGGACATGCGCTTGGTGAGGGTGGTTACCAGCACGCGTTCTTTCAACTTCACACGCTCGTCTACCTCGTCGAGCAGGTCGTCTACCTGGTTGGCGCTTGGCCGCACTTCTATTTCCGGGTCGAGCAGGCCGGTCGGGCGGATGATCTGTTCCACTACCACCCCTTCCGATTTTTGGATCTCGTAATCGCCGGGCGTGGCGCTTACGAACACCACCTGGTGCATCATGCTTTCGAACTCATTGAAAGTGAGCGGGCGGTTATCCATGGCGGCCGGTAAGCGGAAACCATAATCTACCAGCGACACTTTGCGGGAGCGGTCGCCCCCCCACATGGCGCGCACCTGCGGCATGGTTACGTGGCTCTCGTCTATCACCATCAGGTAATCGTCGGGGAAGTAGTCGAGGAGGCAGAAGGGGCGCGAGCCGGGGGCGCGGCGGTCGAAGTAGCGGGAGTAGTTCTCGATGCCGGAGCAGTAGCCCAGTTCCCGGATCATCTCCAGGTCGAACTCCGTCCGTTCTTTAATGCGCTTGGCTTCCACGGGGCGGTCCTCTTTCAGGAAGTACTCGTGCTGCGCCACCATGTCGTGCTGTATCTCATAAATAGCCTGCTGCAGCGTATCCTTGCCGGTAACGAAGAGGTTGGCAGGATATAAAGTGATGGCAGTTTCGTCGGATAATTTTTTACCTGAAGCAGGATCAATACGATGTATCGCCTCCAGTTCATCGCCGAAGAAATAGAGGCGGTAGGCAAAGTCGGCATAGGCCGGAAAAATATCCACGGTGTCGCCTTTTACCCGGAATGTTCCACGTGTGAACTCCACTTCGGAGCGGCTGTACAGGATCTGCACGAAGGTGTAGAGTAGGTTGTTGCGGCTGTAGCGCTGCCCCGGTGCCAGGTGCAGCACATTCTTACCAAACTCTTCGGGGTTACCGATACCATAGATACACGATACCGACGCCACCACCACAATGTCGCGGCGGCCCGAGAGCAGTGCCGAGGTAGTATGCAGCCGCAGCTTCTCGATTTCTTCGTTTATGGCCAGGTCTTTTTCGATGAAAACATCCGAAGCGGCAATGTAGGCTTCGGGCTGGTAGTAGTCGTAGTAGGAGATGAAATATTCTACCGCGTTGTTGGGGAAGAACTGCTTAAATTCGCCGTACAGCTGCGCTGCCAGCGTTTTGTTGTGGCACAGCACCAGCGTCGGTTTGCCGGTGTTTTTGATCACGTTGGCCATGGTAAAGGTTTTACCTGTACCGGTGGCTCCTAACAATACCTGCGCATGCTCGCCACGGTTTATACCGTCGGTCAGCTGCGCAATGGCTTTCGGCTGGTCGCCGGTCGGTTGAAATTCTGATGTTAACTGAAAATCCATGCTATACTTTTACGGAATGTAAAGATATAGTATAACACCCAAAAGCGCCCGAAAGTTTAGGAGTTTGGGAGTTTGAGAGTTTAGGAGTTAGAAAGTTAGAAAGTTTAGGAGGTAGAAAGGTAGAGAGGTAGAATTTGTAGGGGTTGAAGGTTTTCAACCTTGTAACAGAGAGGTAGAGCGGTTGGGGGGATGGCTGTAGAGACACGGTGCCCGCGTCTCCTGCACGAACCACAAACAAACCCAATCCTGTTATTCCTTAAATCTTCTTAATCTTGTTCAGACAAACCCAATCCTGAAAATTCTAAAATCCCGTAAATCCTGATTCAGACAAACATAAAATCACACCCATCATACTCATCACTACCATCAACGGTCAAAAAAGGAAAAAGCCTGCTGTACCACACCAGGCTTTTTGCAAACAATATCCCAAAAAATAAGCAGTAAGCGTTAACGCAATGTTAGCTGCCACTACCGCACTGCTGACCTGTTAGGCAACATCGCGCTTATGGCAAAATCCCAGTTCTGGTTGCAGAACTGTGCGAATCATGTCGGCCTCAACATCCTCCGGTTCAGGCGCAGCAGTTTCTCAACTGATTACCAGCAACGACAGGCAGAGGTATAGCAGTGCAATAAAAAAAGTAGGTTTCATAGTTTTAGTTTTGTACTAATGGATCGATAGGTTCTTGTATAAAAACTGATATTGTTTCAGGTAAAAAAAGGGTTCTGCTCCTGCCTCCACTGCCTCTGCACAAGCTTTGGGTGGTAAATGTGTGCATCTTGTGTTAGCAATCCCGGGTTAGCGGGTTAAGTAATAGGTATCGGTAAAGATGGCATTGGGGTCGCGGCCAATAAAGGTGTTTCGTAACACCAGTCGCTTTGCCTTTGCTTCTTCCAGCTCGAACCGGCCCGACCACTCGCCTTTGGTTAATACAACGCTGCCCTGCAGGGTGTAGGAAGCTTTAAATTGCTCTTTTTGTTGCTGCTGTGGCCTTTCTGTAAGTACAAGGAAAGCACTGTCGGCCCTGAATTCGAAGTAGTCGCCGGTGCTGCCGGTGTAGGTACTGACGGTGCAGTTCCGGTCGCGGCACAGCTGGTAATCAATCTTCTCGATGGTCCATTTTCCGGTAATTGCCTGCAGCACCTCGTCTGCCTGCAGCAGCGGCACAGGCGCTTCACGCTCCATACAACCGGTAGCAGCAAGCAACAGCAGCAGCACTATCCAAAACTTAAAGGCAATGTAATTCATAGCAGGAGCCCGTAAGAGCTACAGTAGGTTAGGTGTCGCAGTACGTATTTTAAATTTTCGCTGGTATGCCTGCTGTTATACTTCTTTGGGTGATAAGCATTAGTTGCCCATCAAAACCGAAACGAGCAGGAGCACCACCAACACAAACCATCCCATCAGGTTCAGGTTGAAAATTTCTGCAAAGGCAGCAAAAGAGTCGAATATCGTTTTCATAAGCGCAGTCTGGTTAGAGGTGGAACTACTTACCTTCTATACTATTATGACCCTTTCTGCGGCTGGATGGTTGCACGCTTCTATAAAAATTTTACGAAAAATTTATTTTTTATCCAGTGTGTACTGTATCCCCATATTTACCCCGAACGAGTAAGGTTTTCCCTGCGGAGCCAGTGCCTCGTCGGGCCGGGCCAGCATGGTGCTGAAGTACCGGCGGAACTCCGGTCCAATTACCACCATCACCGATTCTGAGACACGCTTGCCGATGCCGGCGCCCACATTGCCCGAAAACTGCACTTCGCGGAACGGCGAATCTTCGTCGCGGCTGCTGTACTTAACGGAGCCGATCTCTGCTGAAGTTGCTTTTATTTCACTGCCCAGGTTAAAGTTGGCTGCCACCCCTCCGGACGCGTACCAGTACCAGTCTTTGGCAATTTTACTTTCATACTGCAGCCCCAGCGGCACCGACAGCTGCTTGTAATCATAGTTCACATAGAACGGGTCCGTCTGCTCTACCGAAATGGAATCGGTGGTGAAGCCGTTGTTGAGCGATGGTAAAAAGATGGTGGAGGCCAGTTCGTAAGGTTCGCGCGTGCCGGGCCGGAACCAGTACTGCCGGATGACATACGTGGTTTTGGTGCGGGCCGAGTTGCGGCTGTAGCCTATGCCGGTGAGCAGTTTCCATTTTTTGCCCAGCCTGATGCCTGTTCTGGCCTCTACGGCATACGAGAAAGCAGCATCGGTATTGTCTTCGAACTCTTCGCGGGCAGCCTCCATGTTTTCAGCTGCAAAACGTGAGGTGCTGGGGCCGGGTGCTACCAGGCTGTTCCGGCTTACGGTACTCATCATCTGGTTCGGCAGGCCGATGTTCTGGTTAAAATACGCCGGTCCGTAGGCCATGCCCAGGCTCAGGCGGCTGTCACCGCCTGCAGCGGTTTGACCTGCTTTTTTATCGGACTGATTTAGGCTCGCGAACGACTTTGTAAGGGCTTCTGCCTGGCTATCGTTGTTGCTGCTTACGGTAGTAGCGGCAGCAAAAGAGTCTTTCAGTTTTTTCTGTTCTTTAGATAAGGCAACGATGCTGCCTGCATTCCGCAGCATTTGCTGTACCGCCAGTTTATCGGCGGCTGCCTTATCGCTGTCTGCTGCGATGCCAGCGGTAGCACCAGGTACAGGAGTTTCATCCTCCTGCACAGCCGCTGGTGTTGTGGCGGCGATGGTGTTGCCCTGGCCTTCATTGTTTGTCAGCAGTTTGAGCAACTCGCCTGCGTTTACCGGCACGTCGCCTGCGGCAGGTGCTTTTTTAGCCGCCAGTGCCTGGTCTGCACCAGCCACCACAGCTTCTGCTGTTCGCTGTTTGGGTTGTGGTGCGGCAGGCGCTGTATTAATGCTGGCAGCACCTGTTGTTTCGTTTGCTGCCACTCCGGTAGCTTCAGTAGGTTGATCGGCTGCTTTTTCTGCAGCTGCCAGTCCGGTTGTGGGGTTGTTTGCAGGAGCAGTGGCTGTGGTGGCTGGTGCAGCTAACTCTTTTTTGTATTCAAAAGTAAGCAAGGCACCGGCCAGCATGAACAGCACAAAACAGGCCGCCGCCAGCCGCTTGTAGATGAACAGGCGGTCTTTATACTCCCGGTTTTCGTTTACGGTCAGTTCGTGCTCGATGCGGCTCCACAAATCAGGTGCAGGCGCGACTTCAGCATCGTGCATCCTGCTCCGGAACTCTTCTTCCAGCCTCCCGCGCTCTAGTTTATCTGCTGATGACATGCTCTTTAAATTTATGTTCCTGCCGTGCCAGCATCTCCTGCAGGATAACCCTGGCGCGTGAATATTGTGATTTTGAAGTGCCTTCCGAGATGCCCAGCATTTCGCCGATCTCTTTGTGGTTGTAGCCCTCTATGGCATAGAGGTTGAACACCATCCGGTACCGTGGTGCAAGACTCTGAATCAGGCCAAGCAACTCGTCCAGGCTGTAACCTGTCAGGCTGAAACTGTCGGTGCTGACGCTGGCGGCTTCCTCCGTTTCGTGCGACACCGTGAGCAGCGACTTCTGGCGCAAATGTTTCAGGGCGGTGTTGATCATGATGCGCCTGATCCAGAACTCAACCGGGCAATCCTTTTTGAAATTCTGAATGTTGGCAAATACTTTCACAAACCCTTCCTGCATCATGTCTTCCGCCTCGAAATTAGTTGGTGCGTACCGCAGGCACAGCGCCATCATCTTTTTAGCATAGAGGTCATAGAGCTTCTGCTGCATTTCCCGCTTGCCGGCAATGCACCCCTCTATGAGTTTTTCCTCGTCTGACTTTGGCTTAGTAAACAGTTTCAATAGCTGCCTTCTTAAAGACTTACATACCTATGATACCTGAACCCGCAAAAGGGTTGCAAGCAGCAAAATATTTTTTCAAAATTCTCCGGCAAGGCGCTGCCGGCACAAATGCGAACCTGCAAAAGTAGTTAAAGTAAATCTCATCTCCTTTAGGTACCACAATAATTTTAGTGTGCTGCTGCCACAGCAGGGTGAGTGGCGGGCTTCATTGCCGATGTGCAGGAACTGGTGTGAGCTGTGATTTTTTTATTTATACCAAATCGCATAAAGTACCTTCCATTACATGACCTCCAGTAGTTAGCTTGACTGCAGTTTGGGGTAGGGGCCCTATTTAAAGCCCAACAAGGTCCCCTTCGGGGATGACAAAGAGGGAATTGTTTTGTGGAACTGAGTAAATACTAGCTGGTATTAAATGCCTGGTGGGATGGAGGTGAAGGCGAGAAGGGCGTGAATTTACCTGACAGTGCGTGGTTTTCAGGAGCAGTGGCTGTGGTGGCTGCAGCAGCAGCAGAATTTTTGGCTGGCAAATTAACCTTTTCCGCACCTGCCTTTGTATAATGGGCAAAGGCAGGTGCTTTTTTTCTGAGAGGCTGGTTTTGTGGTGAATTCGCAGCAGCCTGACCAGTCGGACAGCGTTTAATCGGTAACGACAAACTTATGCTCCGGCAGGTATTTGCTTCCGTCCAGGCTGATGAAGTACATGCCGGCCGGCAAATCTTTTGTCTGTATCGAGAAGGAGCCGCTGAATTTATGGGTTTGAATAACCCGTCCGGTGATGTCGGTCACAAAAGCTTCCACAGCTTCTTTCTCGTTTGTTCTGATCGTGATACGCGCGCCTCGCCTCACGATAGTCGGATATATTTCCAGCTTGCCGGTATTCTGAACAACGCCGTCGTTAGTGCCCGTCAGGCTTTGGGTAGCAGCAGCCACCGGTTCGGTGTTCACGTTAAACACATCGGTCAGGCAGTTGTAAGCATCAGACACAGAGTAAACAGTAGAGGCAGACGGGCTAACAGTGATGCTGCGTGTGGTTTCGCCGGTAGACCACCGGTAGGTGCCGACCCAGGAGGCGGTCAGCTGCACCTGGCTGCCGGGAGTTGTGTCGATGGTAGTCGTTTTATTCACATCCTGCATGATGGTGAACTGGTCGAAGATGGTGCCGTCCTTGCGCAGCATCTTGCAGTCTAAGCGGTTGTCTTCCACCTCCAGGTAGAGCATGCCACCATCGTCTACGGCAAAGGGCATGGCCTTGTGCGGAAAACCGGCTTCTACCTCACCCGAATTACCCGAAGAACCTTCCACCACATACACCGTTCCGTGGTTCCGGCTTCCGGAGGCCGTCACGTAGACGCAGGAGTTGGCGCTGCCATTGTATTTCCCGCTGGAGCTGCTTTTGGTGTGGGTGGCCAGGTCGAAAGAAGCTTCGTTGTCGTAATACTGGTCCATCAGGTAAGAGCGCTCGTAGTTGTGGCTGTGGGCAGTAAGCACCAGGTCTACCCCGTACCGCTCCAGGATGCGCACTACTTTCTGGCGTATCTGCACCAGGTCCGCTTCTGTGTCTGAGTTGTGGGTGCCCATGGAGTAGGGCGGGTGGTGCCAGTAGGCGATCACCCATTGTTTCGTATTGGCTGCCAGGTCTTGCTTCAGCCACTGTACCTGCACGCCCGTTGTGTCGTAAAGCAGCGTATTGTCCAGGGCTTCCACACCGTAAGAGTCGAGGCTGATGAAGTGGATGTTGCCCCAGTCGAAGGAGTAGAAGGCTTTGGAACCGGAGGGTACGCCGCCGCACTCGCCTGCCGTGGGCATCGAGAAGCTTTTGTAGTAGCCGCCGGCATTCCGTTCGGTCAGCGCAATATTATGGTAATCATGGTTGCCGGGAGCCGGGAACAGCACATGGTTCTTGAGGAGGTTATTGCCAAAGGGCGTAAAGAACTCCTTCTGGTAGTCGGCATCGGTACCATCGGCATAGGCGTTGTCGCCCAGCAGCAGCATCAGTTCTGCCGGACTACCACCAGTATGTTTCAGGTAAGAGCTCAGGGAGCCGGTGCGGTTGCCGTTGTCGTCTGCTCCGCAATCGCCAAAGGCGGCAATCCTGATTTTCCTGGTGGTGTTGGCGGAAGGAGCGGTGTTGAAGAAGTTGCTCTGGTCGGCCTGCAGTATCTGGGAAGAGCTGCCGAAGCGGTAGTAGTATCTGGTGCCGGGGCTCAAACCGCTAATCCTGACCTCGTGTTCGGTTGTAACCGTAGGGTTGGTGGCGGAAAAGGAGTAGGTGCCGAAGGTGGTGCCGACTTCTATCCTGGAATCGGTGGGTTCGGAGGTTCGCCAGCGCAAGGTCATGGCGGTCTGGTTGCCCATTTGAAGGTAAGGGCCGCGGGTCAGGCGTATCGAGCTGATAGTGAAGGAGACGGTTAGTGGGATGCCGGCTGTACCGCTACCATTGCTTCCGGAGTATGGGGTAGCTTTGAGCGTATAGGTTCCTGGCGCCGGCGGGTTCCAGTTGCCATAGTAGTAGTTGCCGCTGCCATTGTCGCCGTGCAGGGCGTAGGGGGAGGCGTTGTCGGTGTAGGTTTTGCTTTGGGCGCCACTCAGTTCAAAGATCACACTGCCCACCGACGCCGGGGAGGTATTGGCGCGGATGTTTACCTTGGAGGCGGTCAGGCTGATGACAGCCCCGTTTGTGATCGTTTGCATGTCCTGCTCCGTTCCTGAATCCACGAACACAAAACTTGTTACCTGCTGCGCACCTGAAACAGAAACGAAATTAGCTGTAACGGACTTGTTGCTGTTCATCGTGAGGGCCAGCGGATTGCTCGCGCCCGAAGCATCGCCGCTCCAGCCGTCGAAGGAAAAGCCTGTGGCAGGCGTGGCTGTCAGGGTAACGGTGCTGCCGCCGGCGTAGGTGGTCTGGTCCGGGCTTTTCGAAAGGGTGCCGCTGCCGGAAGTGCTTACGGCCAGGCTGTATGCTTCGGCAGGGGGAGGAGTGACATCATCATCTGTCACAAAAGAAAAAGAGACGGTGAGCGGGGTACCCGGCGTGCCGGTTCCGTCGCTGCCGGAGTACGGGGTGGCCCTGAGGGTGTAGGTGCCGGTTGCGGGCGGGTTCCAGTTGCCGTAGTAGTAGTTGCCATCGCCATTATCGCCGTGCAGCGCAAAGGGGGCTGCATTGTCGGTGTGGACCTTGCTTTGGGGACCTTGCAGTTCGAGTTTCGTGCTCCCTATCGAGGATGTGGAAGAGACAGTGCGGATATTGAGTTTGGTAGAAGGCAGCGAAGCCAGGCTGATAACAGCACCGTCGGTGATGGGCCGGATGTCCTGCTCCGAGTCGGAGTCTACGAGTACAAAGCCTGTTAGCTGTTGCTCACCAGAAACAGCAGTAAAGGTGGCTGTAATGGCTTTGTTACCCGTCATGGTCACCGCCAGCGGATTGGTTGTGCCTGTGGCATCGCCGCTCCAGCCGTCGAAGGAAAAGCCTGTGGCTGGCGTGGCCGTCAGGGTAACGGTGCTGCCGCTGGCGTAGGTGGTTTGATCCGGGCTTTTTGTAACAGTACCACCCCCCGTAGTACTCACCGATAGGGTGTATACAGAGGGACTAACAGCGGTAAAAGTAGCTGTGATGGATTTGTTGCTGTTCATGGTCACCGACAGTGGATTAGTAGTGCCGGATGCGTCTCCGCTCCAGCCTGCAAAGGCATAGCCTGATGCTGGCGTAGCTGTTAAGGAGACGGTACTGCCGCTGTCATAGGTCGTTTGGTCGGGGCTTCTGGTAACGGTGCCGCTGCCCGAGGTGCTTAGCGCCAGGCTGTATTGCTCGGCAGGAGGCGGGGCGCTGGCATCTTCTACAACTGTAAAAGTGATGGAGAGGGAGGTGCCGGGGGTGCCGCTTCCGGAGTAGGGAGTGGCTTTGAGGGTATAGGTTCCTGTTTCCGGCGGGTTCCAGTTGCCGTAGTAGAAGTTGCCGTCGCCGTTGTCGCCGTGCAGGGCAAAAGGTGCGGCATTGTCGGTGTAGTTTTTACGCTGGGTGCCGCTCAGTTCAAAGACCATATTGTCTACCGAGGCCTGCGTGGTAGTGGTGCGGATATTGAGTTTAGAAGAAGGCAGCGAGGCCAGGCTGATGACAGCACCGTCGGCAATGGGTTGGATATCCTGCTCCGAATCGGCATCTACGAGTACAAAGCCTGTTACCTTTCGCTCAACAGGAACAAAGCCGGCAGTGATGACCTTGTTGCCGCTCATGGTTACCGTCAGCGGGTTGGCCGTGCCCGAAGCGGCGCCGCTCCAGCCGGTAAAAACAAAGTCAGGATCGGGTCTGGCCGTTAACGTAACGGTACTGCCGCTGGCGTAGGTGGTCTGGCTGGGGCTCCGGGTAACGGTGCCGCTGCCGGAAGTGTTCACCACCAGGCTGTACTGGCCGGTAAGCTCCAGGTCAAACGAAAGGTCAGCATCCTTTCCATCCGCCTGGTGTACTTCCACTGCAATAACGTTGGTGCCGCTCCTGAAAGCCGCAGCTTGCAGGGGGAAACTGATTGTTTCTTCGCTGCTTGATGCGGCTTCTGTTGTATAGGTGATGGTGCCGGAGGGCATATTGTTGCGTAATACCTCCACGCCGTTCACATAGAGCACGATGCCATCGTCTCTTCTAACCCTGGCAGTATAGCCGGCATACATGGTAGCATCCGGGATGCTAAAACTTTTCCGGAAGTAGGTGGTAATGTATTTCTTGTTGAAGTTAGGCCCATAATCTATGGTGGTGGAGAGCCCGCTGTCGCCGTAGCCAAAAGCCCCGTTGCCGCTTTCCCAGCTACCGTCGCTAAAAGAGGCGGAACGCCAGGCGGTGCCCTGGTTGCTTCCGTCGTCCAGGTATTTCCAGGAAGAGCCGAAAGGTACCATACTGGTTTGGGCAGCTGATTTAAGGGAAAGGAGTGCCACGAAAGAACAAAGAAGTAGGGATAGTCTTAACATCGTCAATCAGATTAATTATGGTTAGGTGCAGTTGCGGCAGGGAACATCAGGCTGTGCAAAAGCCACAGCAGAATGCAAAAGCCCCGGATGGATAAGTAGTAATTCTGCATAAAACCTAAACAGGCACTGGAAATGTAAACTTATGGTAAAGTTAATATTACGGTAATGTTGTGATAATGACGGGCTTAAACAGGATTATAGGAGGGGATTTTGGTGAATGAAAGTTATATATAGGTTAAGGTAAATATTTTTATAGTAAGTGTTGAAACACCGACCAGGTATGGACAGTGGCTGTGGCGTACGCTGAAGCATCAGAACCGGCATTGTTTTCTTCCTGGCTTTTAAGAGATTGCTTTCCGGTAAATACATTTTTTAAGCAAATTTTTTCTTCTTTTAGTTGTATGTCGTAGAACTAAGAGTATGTTTAAATTTCGTTTTAGCAAGCGAAAATTGTTCGGGAAGGGTTCTGACGAAATGTTTTTTGAGCAGCATAGCAGCGCTATGGTGCGAGAAAAATATGAAGTCAGGTTCCTTTCCGGGCAATTTGTAGCGCAAAGGACGGAATTTAAACATGCTCTAAAGCAGTAACTAAAAACAAGAAAGACAAAACGACTATGAAAAGAGAAATGCTATGCCCCCTGGTGCTGTTTATGTTTTCGGTGTTATTGCCTGGCTGCTCCAGTACCGATACCACCACCGATGTGGAGGTTTTAGACAAAAGTGTGGCTGAACAGGCTTATGAAAACGCACCGGATGTACCGCTTGGAGATACCACGGATGAAGAACAGGTCAGAGGCAATGTTTCTGTCGACAACCAGGTGGGGCGTGATATGAGCATCGTAGCGATTGTGCAGCAGAACCCTGACCTGTCTACGTTGCTGGAATTGGTAAAGGCGGCAGGTATGGTAAATGTGTTGCAAAGCCCGGCTTCCTACACCTTTTTTGCGCCCAACAACAAAGCGTTCGAGGCGCTTCCGGCGGGTACTGTTGAAAACCTGAAAAGGGCTGACAACCAAACGGAGCTGAAACGGCTGCTGCAGGCGCATGTGCTCAATAACAAACTAACCACCGCCGATATGCAGGCCAGCATGACCGAGAAAACGGCGCAGGGCGATGATGTGATTATCAAGCGCAACGGGCAGGTGGTACTGGTGGGTGGAGCCACGGTGCTACGATCTGACTTGGATGCCTCTAATGGCGTAGTGCATATTATTGATAAGGTGCTGGTGCCGCCACAGGAATAAACAGCCTGTTACTCCTGCCGGTTCGGTATTAGCAGGAGCAGGAGACAACCAGCCACCACAGCATTGGTTATGGACGCAGGACAGGCAGCAACCGGCAGGCTCCCGTTTGATCGGGCACAATTTATCGGCAGGATAGAATCCGGGCCCTTGGTTTGGGATGTGCTGGTGATTGGCGGAGGGGCTACCGGCCTGGGAGTGGCCCTGGATGCAGCTGCAAGAGGCTTTACAACCCTGCTGCTGGAGCAGTCGGACTTTGCGAAGGGTACTTCAAGCCGGAGCACCAAACTGGTGCACGGGGGCGTGCGGTACCTGGCGCAGGGCAATATCCGGCTGGTGTTCGAGGCCCTGCAGGAGAGGGGACTGCTGCTGCAAAATGCGCCGCACCTGGTAAAGGAGCAGCCTTTTATCATTCCCTGTTACAGCTGGTGGCGCAAGCTTTTTTATGGCGCCGGCTTAACAATTTACGACTGGATGGCCGGCCGCTTCCGGTTCCGGAAAACCTCGTTCCTTTCCCGGGAAAAAGTATTTGCACTGCTGCCAACCATCGAAAAGAGCGGGCTGAAAGGCGGCATCAGGTACTACGACGGTAAGTTCGATGATGCCCGTTTAGCTATAAACCTGGCGCAGACCTGTGCCGGGCAGGGCGGCGTGCTGCTGAATTATGTACAGGTGACAAGTTTGCTGAAAGATGACCGCGGGCGCATTACAGGCGTACAGGCGCAGGACCTGGAAAGCGGACGGGAGTACCGGTTACAGGCCAGGGTGGTCATAAATGCCACTGGTGTGTTTGTAGATACCGTGCTGCACATGGACAAGCCGGCTGGTGAGCCGCTGGTGCGGCCGAGCCAGGGGGTGCATGTGGTTGTAGACAGCAGCTTCCTGCCAGGCGAAACAGCCCTGATGATACCTGAAACACCGGATGGGCGTGTGCTGTTTGCCATTCCGTGGTACCGGCATGTGCTGGTTGGCACCACAGACACGCCGCTTCACAGTAGCAGCCTGGAACCAGATGCCCTTTCAGATGAAATAACTTTTATACTGCAGACGGCGGGGCGGTACCTGAGCCGCAAGCCTACCCGCCAGGATGTGCGGAGTGTTTTTGCCGGATTGCGCCCGTTGGCGGCGCCTGCCGGCACCCCGGAAAGCACCAAAGAAATTTCCCGCAGCCATAAGTTAATTGTAGCCCCCTCCGGGCTTATCACGATAACTGGCGGCAAATGGACGACCTACCGCAAAATGGCAGCAGACACAGTAGATGCAGCGATTAAAGCAGCGGGTTTACCAGCAGTACCCTGCCCGACGGCAGCCATCAAAATACACGGTTACCAGGCCGCAACTCACACCGCCGGCCACCTGGCCGTTTACGGGAGCGATGCGGCAGCAATAGAGGCTTTGGTGGCTGGCAGAGCAGAACTTGGCAGCAGGTTGCACGAAGATTTCCCCTACAGGCAGGCAGAGGTGGTGTGGGCCGTGCGGCACGAAATGGCCAGAACCGTGGAAGATGTACTGGCCAGAAGGTTGCGGGTGCTGTTCCTGGATGCCAGGGCCGCGATCCGGATGGCGCCGAAGGTTGCTGCTATTCTGGCGCAGGAACTCGGCCAGGATGAGCGCTGGGTGCAGCAACAGATCAGCAGTTTCACCCGGCTGGCTGGCCGCTATCTGCCGGCTTAGGCAGCTTTTTAGCCTCTAAACTGCTGCCATTTACTTTGCAGCTCCTGCCACCATTCCCGCTGCTGTACAAAATATCACGGAGAACTAACCGGAAGATGAGGTTTTATAAAAAGACTGGCGTGGTTGTGTAAGCAGTCAGGCGGACTGGTTTTATCCTGTTCCACTCCGGTTCGGGAGCGGAACAGGACCAGGTACTCTTTCATAGTTTTACGGGTAGAAAAGGCGCGCATCGCAGCTGCAACAGGAACAGGTGCGGCTGCTTTGTACTGTATAGATGCAGCAGCACCAGGAAGGGTTGCATGCTCCCTGAAATTTTTTTTCAGCCCGGACTGGAATAAAAGTAGTTGCGGCAGCTAAAACAGGAGAAAGCCGGCTTCCATAGGGTTGGAAACCGGCTTTCTCCTGCCTGATGAGTTTTAAACCGCTTGTATTGTCCGTGTCCTGAGCCTGGTGGTACAGGTTTAGAAAGCGTTGTTGTGTACCTTCTTCCCAAAAACAGTCAGGTAAATAATTTTAATATCGAGGAGCAAAGACCAGTTTTCCACATACCACAGGTCGTGCACGGTACGTTGGTTGCGTTGTTCTTTTGTGTCGGTTGGTCCGCGCCAGCCGTTTACCTGTGCCCAGCCTGTAATGCCTGGTTTAAAGTAGTGCCTGATCATGTACTTGTCTTCACTTTCCTGGAACTGCTGGTTCAGGAAGCTTCTGTGCGGTCGGGGGCCCACCACGCTCATGTCGCCCAGGAGCACGTTTATGAACTGCGGCAACTCGTCGATGCTGTATTTCCTGATAAACTTGCCTGTTCCCGTAATGCGGGCATCGTCTTTCTGGGTAGACAAGGTGCCGCCGGTGGCAGCGTCGTTTTGCCGCATGCTTCTGAACTTATACACCTTAAAGGGCTTGCCGCCTTTCCCGATCCGGGTAGGGCAGTAAAACGCAGGGCCCGGGGATTCGAGCTTGATCAGGATGGCCAGCACCAGGAACACAGGTGCCAACATGGTGAGTGCAGCCAGGGCAAATACTTTATCGAAGGCGTTTTTGAGGTAGAAAGAGAATTTCTCGTCGAGCGGTAAGTGCCTTACATCTACCGCATCCAGCTGCCCAACCCGCACCGGCTTGTAATGTTTGCCCAGTAAGCCCTGGTAGTCCGGAATGTATTTCACCCGGATGCCATGGTAATCAGCGGCTTCTATAATGTTGCGGACTTTTTTAGAGGTTTTAACCGGTAAAGCAATTACAATCTCGTCTACGGGGTTATCTTTCAGGAACTGGCGCATGCTGTCCAGGTTGCCCACCACCCTTTCCTGCTCTACCAGGCACTGTTCATTCTTTTTACAGTTAATAAATCCCTTGATCCTGTAGCCAGCGGCCGGGTTTGAGTAAAACTCTTTCTCCACATATCTTGCCGGATTGCCTACGCCCGCTACAAGGGCATACTTTGTTTCGTTGGGTATATTTTTTACCTGGTTTACAGCTTTTAATATTAAATAATTTACTGAAACGCCCAATATCGGAAAACCAACCACAAAGGCTGCCATCACTTCTCTGTCAGGCACCGGAAAGGAAAACAATATATAGGAAAGGAACACCAGCCCCAGCAAAATGAAATAGGCTTTGATGTAGCTCGAAATACGCGCACTGAACCTGTTGTAAAAGTTAGAGAAGTACAGGTTTCTCCAGTATCCGATCACGAACCAGAGCAAGAGGAAGCCTGCAAAAATACTCCACTCCAGCTCAGGGTTTTTGCTGTCGTTAAAAAAGTGAAGCGAAACTAAAAACGTCAGGAGGAGGGTAAGCATATCTCCTCCCAGATAGAAGGATGGGTGTATTTGTCTTGAGGTATTCATAAGTTTTACTTTTAATAGGTTGTTCTCAGGTTCAACAGCAGGCTTAAAGAGGTTACCTTCCAATGCACCTTACTGACTGTATTGTTTACTGACGAAGCTAGCCTGCCCGGTTACAGGTTAAACAACAGCAGTGCACTTGCCATTGCTTGCCCTGCTAGTTTACAGGCCGAGGGAGAGAATGCTCTACTTTTCTTTTTTAGCAGGAGCCGGTTTCAGCAACTCCTGGTGAGAGTGGTGGTGGTTGCGTTGCTTTGGCGTAGCACAAGGGCTTTTATGATGCTGTTCAAACGGAAGACTGAACCAGGTGCGTCTGATCGTGAGCCATCGCGCATTGCCTTAGGTTGCATACTGATTTGTTATGTAAAAACAAGGGTGTTGCAGCTGCCAGGACAGTTGTCCGGGGTGTAGTGGCTTTGTAATTGTTTGTCATAGCTTTGAGTGTTTAGAGTGACCTTTTTCAAAAAGTTGGGCTGCCAGATGTTGCTTTTGCTTTATTTTTATATTAACAAATTGTTTTTAATATTTTTGTTATAAAAAATATACTTAAATCAAGGGGTACGGTTGTGGTGTTGTGGTTTATTTTGGTTAAAGGCTGTTTTTGGTGGGTGAATGGTTAATTTACATATACTAATATTGTTTTTCACCGAGTAAAGTTTTTGCCTGTTGCTCGCCTGCCTGTTCCTGGCCGGGTTGTTATGAAGGCTGCAGGGTTGGCGCTCTTCAAATAAACAGTCGTAAGTCGCTCTTTTTTGATTTGTTTTACAACTTGTTCATACCTGCCCGGGCCTTCCTCCTCCGCTTTCCGGGCACCTCAGCAGCAGCTAAACCCTGGTGCACGTTTTAAGGGCGCCGGTAGCAAAAACCAGTCTTTCCTTACTACGTAAGAAGTAGGAGTAATTACAGCTTTTTTTAAAATATAAACAGA
Source organism: Botryobacter ruber (assembly GCF_003347595.2). Classification (GTDB taxonomy): domain Bacteria; phylum Bacteroidota; class Bacteroidia; order Cytophagales; family Hymenobacteraceae; genus Pontibacter; species Pontibacter ruber_A. The sequence continues at coordinate 103,116 of NZ_QCZK02000031.1, forward strand.
TTATTCTAATGGTTGCTCCCTCACGTTTCCTGCCAGTCTTTGTCCTGGTTTGTCTGATGACTTTTTCTTATAAACAATATGAGCAGGCTGCACCACCCGGGTCTGTTGCCCCGGGTGCTTCTGATAAGCTTTTGTTCGAGGAAACCTTTGAAGGGGCCAACCCTTTTTCTACGGCGCACAACCTGGAAACAGGCGACTGGCAATACGCCCTGCAATATGTAAACAGCCCTGTGTACAGGGGGCGAAAAGCCGTCCGCTTCGAGATCAGGGAAGATCAGCCGCTGGTTAAAAATGGTAAAAGGTCGGAAGTAACCATTGTAGATGCTGTTCCGGACAAAAACAGGTGGTACTCCTTTGCTGTTTACTTTCCTTCAGATGGCTTTGCCACCGATTCTGAACAGGAAATCATCAGCCAGTGGCGACAACGGCCCGATTACCATCTGGGAGAAGATGGCGGGAGTCCTGCTACCGCTTTGCGCGTGAAAAGAGACAAGTTTATTTTAGATGTTGGCTACAATGCAAAGCAGGTGTCGGATGGTGTAGCGCCGGGAGGCCGGAAGAAGATTGAACTGGGAGCTGTAACCAAGAATACCTGGCATGAGTTTGTGTTTCATTTTGTGCATTCCTATGGCGAGGATGGCCTGGTAGAAGTGTGGCACAATGGCGAGAAGATACTTACCCATAAAGGGGGCAACATGTACAATAATGTAATGTTGCCAAAATGGAAGATCGGGCTGTATAAGGCTTCCTTTAAGCATGGCACCTCCGAGGTAAGTAAACGAATAGCCTACTTTGACGACATCAGGGTGGGCAGTGAAAAAGCTGCTTTCGCTGACATGACATCGGGTGCCCAGACAGCCCGTAAAGAGTAAGCCGGTTGCCGGCTTACGGAAAATAGTAGGGGCTGCCGTTATTACAGGCAAAGCCATAAGTTGAACAGGCGCTAAAACTGTCCGTCCTGCCGGGCTGAATTTATCAGTAGTTCTTTGCAAACATGTAAAACGGAGGCTGCCCGGGCCTGCCATCGCTGCTTCATTTTGCTCATGTTTGGAACCGTGTACAGCGGCGTTGTCATGCTGACCCAGCTGTTCAGCAGTTTTGTAAGGCTATAGATATATTTTGCTCTTTTAAGCAGAACAATGCCGGGGTAAGGGAGCCTGTTTAAGATAAAGAGATATCTCCACCTCTTTTTAGATAACATAGTAAATTCTGTCCGTTTTTCTATCAGGATGCTCCTGCTTTTATGAAACCCAAGTGCATATCTGATGCCTGCCCTGATGGCTTTGTCAGCAAGCAGTTCGTTCCTGTAGAAATCCCCTTCCTCATATAAATCAAACCAGGACTCCCGGCAGCTATCGGCCTGGCAATAGCGAAGATTTATGCCGCTGAACCTTTTGTTGTAGGTAACCAGAAGTTTTGGCGTAAAGGCCATCGCATACTTAAGGGCAACCCTGGCACAGAAGTAACTGTCTTCGCCGCTCACCATACCTGCCGGAAATCCGCCTGTTGCATCAAAAACGGCTTTCCGCACAACAGTGGCCGAGAGTCTTGAGATTCCGTGTTTAAATTCTGTTTCGAAGTAGTTCTGCACAAATCCTTCCGGCAAATGCCTGCACTTGTCGTAAACCTTGTTTTGCTCTAATACCGTGTATGAAGAAGAATACAGGCCACAGGCAGGATATCGCTCAATCAGGTGCTTCATTTCTTCGAGAAAAGAAGGTTCCCAGGTATCGTCAGCATCCAGGAAGGCTATGAAAGCAGATTGCGCATGGCCCACGCCATAGTTCCGTGCTGCGGATACGCCCCCGTTTGCGATCGAAAAAATTTTAATGCGGGTGTCGTAAAAAGTCTCCGCTATAGCCAGGCTCCTGTCTGTAGAGCCGTCATTTACAATAATTACTTCATAGTCCTGAAAGCTTTGGTTGAACACAGACAGGAGGGTATCGGCTATATGTGTCTCTTTGTTATAAAGAGGTATCACGATACTGAAAAAAGGCGTTACATCATCCATAAAAAATATACTAAGGGTGAAGATGACTTAAGTGTAGCAACAGGCTATGCTGCCTGCATATTTATTCCAGCTGACGTCTGGAAGTGGAGTATACCGCATGCAGCACTAATTCTGGATAACCAGCTTCAGGGTCTTGGTCCTGTTTTCTGTCTGTAACCTGACGAAATACAGGCCTCCCTTGAGATATGTATTCAGTTTAGTTGAATAAACTTCACCAGCCTCTGCTATACCCTGCTCCAGGCTGGAAACAAATATGCCTTTACTATCATACAAGTCCAGAGTATAATCTCCACTCTCCTGAACAGCGAAGGTAATAGTGGTTTGAGTTTGGAGAGGGTTTGGGTAGGCGAGCAGTTCTCCCTCTTCACTTTCAGAATAAACTGTTACGCCTTCCACATCTGTTGCCAGTACGCCAACTGCTTCCCAGGTATTTCCCTGCGCTATAGGGTTCATGTTTGTAGCCAGAATCACTACATCGGTACTGAAGTTGTCTTTGCTGCTGGTGGCATAGTTATGAAACCCATTGATAAGTGTGAATGGAGGACTGAAAGCAATTTTAGACAAAGCAGATTCCCTATATACTAACCTTCCGCCTCTTTCGGCTGACGTGTATACTACTTTCATCTTTCCAAAAGTTTCGTTCAGGAGCACAATCGGTCTGGTCCCTTCTGTGCTTGTAATTCTGTAGAGGTCGTCCCAGGTACCTTGCGGACGGCGCACCAGCAGGGCCAGTTTGGGATATCCGGGTTCGTCGTAACTGGTTTTAACAGCACAGTATAAGGTTCCGTCGCTGGCTACGGCCATGTTCAGGTGGTCGTCGGCCATGCCTTTGCCAACATCCAGAGCCGACTGCGAGGCCGGCACCTCATCTGCTGACCAGGCCGTGGGGGCTGCTCCGTTTGCGTGAGTTTTAAAACCGAAACGCTTGGTATTCTGGTTAGACCAAAGCACGCCAATTTTATCGGGCATGGCAATAATGCCACTGATGTCATCGTCTGTTATTCCGGTGGCTATGGTTATCGGGGCGCTCCAGGTTTTATAAGGCGGATCGCTCCACTGTACATACACATCGTGTTTACCATCGTGGGCTATCCACATCCTGCCGGTACCGTCGATATCCATGGTGGCTGTTTCAACGCCTTCCTGCAGGGGCAGGTCTATCTTTTCAGGTCTGCGCGACCAGAGCTTGTAAGTTTGTAAACCCGGAACATACTCCAGCGATAACAAGTAAGAGTCAGCAGAGGAGCCCCTGAAGAGCAGGATGTGTACCACATTGTCTACCACCTTGCAGTCGGCCCGGGGGGAGGTGCTGGATGCTATGGTGAGTACCTTGGTCCAGGAGGTGCCATCAAGCCGCCAGACATGGGTGCCCGCCTCGTTTGCTAATACTGCCCAATGCTTTCCGTCATAAGACCATACCTTAGATTGTGGTTTATCGGCGGTATTGATTGCGATGGACAAGGACGCCAGGTTTTTTATAGCATAAAAGCCTTTTACTGCTTGTTGAGCAGCAAGATTGAAAGATGCCAGCGTTGCATAAACACACAAAAACAGCGTTGTAAATCTTTTCATAGCAATCGGCCAGTTATACCATATTCTGCTCCTGTGCACGTTTACACAGTAGTCTGCGAAAGATGCAGGATAATTCCAAGGTTACAATAGCGGAGTATTGAGTATTATTATATCGGTTTTACAATAAAAAGTTACACTATTTTGACATTAAAAATCCATTAGAATTCTTTTAGCTGAACTGAAGTGATATTTTTTGCCTGAAAGCAAAAAGAAGCCTGGTTTTTTCCTTCCACCTGGCTTGTTTCTGCAACAGCATAATGCTGGGGGGCTGCCTCACGTGCAGGAGGAGACCGGTGTTGTCCGAAGTATATGTTTCGTTAACTGCAGCCACTGTCACCACAGCTTTAGCAGCTGATGTAAGGCTGTGGTGGCAGCGGCAGTCAGATAAAAACAGGCGTTCATCCGGGCAAAAGAAAGAAAGTTGCCAATACAGTAGAAATTATCTGTAAACCAGGTGGTTATATGTGGTGTGGGAAGTGCTGCCTCCGCTGCGGTGCTTAAAACCTGCTGCAGGAACCGGTCAGGGAAAAGACCTTTCCGGAAGCAGCACACGGGCTTTTGCCTCTGGTTGTGGTTTACGGTTAATAGCCTGGGCATGTCGTATTCGTTTATCAGGTGTTACAAATAGATGTGTTTTAATGCATTATTTCGCTATATTTTTTAATTTAACCCACAACTTTATTTTGTTTTTTATGTAAAAGTTTGTATTCCTGTTAATGTTCGGATCATGGTATCATCAAATGGTAAGTGGGACTGGGAGATAAGCAATAAGACCAGTTTTTGGAGTCATGGGGTAAAGGAGCTTTGGTTATACCGCCATTTGCTGCAGGGGATGGTGCGTCGTCATTTTTTGCTGTACTACCACCAGACGGTACTGGGGCCTTTGTGGGTGCTGCTGCAGCCAATATTAACGCTGGTTACTTATATGGTTGTGTTTAACAAGCTCGTGGGGATTTCGACAGGGGGGCTGCCGCCGGTCGTGTTCTACGCCTCCGGCATTATTCTCTGGAACTTTTTCAGCGACAGCTTTACCGGAACTTCCAGTACCTTCCGCGAAAATGCCGAAGTGTTTGCCAAAGTCTATTTTCCGCGTATCATTATGCCCGTGTCGGTGCTCAGCACGCATTTTCTGCGTTTCCTGATCCAGCTGGTCATGTTTCTGCTGGTTATTGTTTATTACAGTGTGTTCCAGGGTTTAACGTTGCCTTTTGGTGTGTGGATGCTGGCTTTCCCTTTTGCCATCCTGTTTATCGGGGCAATGGGCTTGGGGCTGGGCTTGCTGTTTTCCGTGGTAACTGCCAAGTACCGCGACATGACGAACCTGGTTGCCCTGGGCATTCGGCTGCTTCTGTTCGTAACACCGGTTATATATCCGCTGGTGGCCATTCCGGAGAAAACCCGCTGGATTGTGCAGTTAAACCCGCTTACGCCTTTGTTTGAATTGTTCCGTTTGTCTTTACTAGGAGAAGGCTCGCTTACACCCTTTCAGTTACTCTATAGTGTATTGTTTACCGTGTTGGTGTTGGTGGGGGCTGTGTTGTTTTTCAACAAGCAGGGAGACAAGCTGATAGATGTAATATAAAAAGTAAAGTTATGCCGGACGTAGTAATCGAAGTAGAAAACCTGTTTAAGATGTACCGCCTGGGCACCATCAGTACCGGCTCCTTTCGCCGTGACTTACAGCGCTGGTGGACCACCTACGTCTTAAAAAAGCAAGACCCGTACTTTCAGCTTGACGGAGAATTTAACCCGGCAGCCCAGCATCAGTCCATACTGGCACTACAGGACATTAATTTCCAGGTAAGGCATGGCGATGTAATGGGTATTATTGGCAGCAACGGGTCTGGCAAATCCACCTTGCTCAAAATTATTTCACGCATCGTTCGGCCTACCAGCGGCACCGTGAAGGGCAGGGGGAAGATCAGCAGTCTGCTGGAGGTGGGCACCGGCTTTCATAAAGAGCTTACGGGGCGGGAGAACATCTACATCAGCGGGTACATCCTGGGCATGAGCAAAGACGAAATAAGGAAGAAGTTTGATGAAATTGTGGCTTTTTCCAACGTCGAAAAGTTTATTGACACCCCGGTAAAACGGTATTCGTCGGGTATGTACGTGCGCCTGGCCTTTGCCGTGGCTGCCCACCTGGAGCCGGACATCCTGATTGTGGATGAAGTGCTGGCCGTGGGCGATGCTGATTTTCAGAAGAAGTGCCTTGGGAAAATGCGGGAAGTTTCGCAGCACAGCGGCAGGACGATCCTGTTTGTAAGCCACAGCATGCAGGCCGTTAAAACGCTCTGCGATAAGGCGCTGTGGCTGAACCAGGGTAAATTAAAAGCCATCGGAGACGTAAACAGTGTCGTGAATAAATACCTGGCTACTACCCAGCAGGCTAAACTGAAGCAGCACTGGCATACACCGGCAGAGGCCCCCGGCAATGAGTGGGTGCGTATGAAAGCCGTAGAGCTGGTACCGCACCAGGAGGTTTTTGAGGAATACCTCGATATCAGGACCCCGCTCACAGTTAAATTTCAGTTCTGGAACATGCAGGACGATGTGTTGCTGAGTGTGGGGCTGCATCTGTTTACATCGAACGGAGAGTGTATTTTTAATGTCCCCTCCCCGCCGGCGCATTGCGATAAAGGTATTGTGGAGGGCGAATGCATGATACCCGGCAATTTCCTGAACGATGGCTCCTACTATATTTCCATGGTGATTGTACGGGATACCTCTGTGGAACTATTCAATTTTAACGAGTGCCTCTCGTTCGAACTCGAAGATTACCGGGAGAATCTGCAATGGTACGGAAAATGGTGGGGCGCTGTACGGCCAAAACTACCTTTCCGGCTTAAACAGGCCGAACTGATACTTCAATAACCACATGCCAGGCTACTACCCTTATGATGATGCACCCGCCTTACCAGATTATGCATGTGCACCTGCATGAGCAGCAGGCACAGCCCCCGCTTGATGTTGCCTGTCAGGGAAACTACCTGGTATTCTGGTGGGAAGACGTTGCGTTAGGGCATCTGTTTATCAGTCCCGGGGAAAAAACAACTGAAGCTGCTTATTATAAGAAGCTGGTGGCAGCCATTGGGCCTGCTGTTCAGTTTTATGCAGAAAGCCGGCATGCTGCAGCGCCGGATTGGGAGTTGTGGCTGCTGATGGGGGAGTTTGAAATGTGGACCAGCTGGATGAAAACCATTTTCTCTGCCTGTGCTTCAGAAGCCCTGCCGGCGAAGGTGCCTGTTTCTGTGCTGATCTGTACACGGAACAGAACGGCAGCTTTAGAACGCTGCCTCGCCTCGTTGCAGCGTATGGTTTGCCAGCCCGAAGAAGTTATTATTATTGACAATGCCCCTGCCGATAACAGGACCGAACAACTGGTAAAAAGCCTGCCGGGAATTAAATACCTGAAAGAACCTCTGCCTGGACTTTCTTATGCGCGAAATACAGGCGTGCGTGCCGCAGCCTTTCCGGTTGTGGCCTTTACGGATGATGATGTACTGGTGCATCCGGCCTGGGTATATTGGGTCTGGCAGACCTTTCAGCAGAAAAACGTAGCAGCCATGACCGGTTTGGTAATAACCTCAGAACTGGAAACGGAGGCGCAGCAGATTTTTGAAAAACGCTGGGGGTTTAACCGTGGTTATATAGACAGGCTGTATGACAGTGACTTTCTAAGGGAAAACCTGCGTGGTGGCGCTCCTGTGTGGAATATAGGCGCGGGTGCAAACATGGCTTTCCGGAAGGCTATTTTTGAAATAGCTGGTTATTTTGACGAAAGGCTGGGCGCCGGGGCATCGGGTTGCAGCGAAGACTCCGAGATGTGGTACAGGATATTAGTAGCGGGCAAGGCCATTGTTTATAACCCGAGAGCGATCGCGTACCATGCCCACCGCAAAAGCATGACCGCTTTACATAAACAACTCTTTAGCTACATGAAAGGCCATGTTGCAGCGGCGCTCATGCAGCAGGCGTATCATGCTGAAGCGGGCTATCGCCGGCACATTTTCTGGAGGCAGCCCAAAAATTATGTACGGTTAATCTTAAAGGGTTTTCCTTTCTACCGGTCTGAGCACAGCACACTGTGGTCTGAAATAAGCGGGATGGTTGCAGGGGTGCTGTTTTATCTTAAAAACAGGGACAAAAAGGACGCACAACTGATAAGCCCGGAACAGGTAAAGGCGGAGCTGCTGGTACAGCCTTAAAATGTTCTGTTTGGCAGTCGTTGCACCGGGTTACTACGGGAGCAGAGGCTGTGGTGGCAGGTGCAGTAAACAAAATTGTGCGCAGTGGCTGTGGTGGCAGGTGCTGTATAATTAAGGAGGGCTTGCAGGCGTGCTGAAGCAGTGCGTGCCGGGCCCTGGAAGTTCCTGAAAAGGCGGTACATAAATCATTCAGGTCTGGCAGTTAAACAATAAGGCAATGGAAAAGCAGGATTCAAAGCGTATGCCCCTGGTTTCTGTCATTATTACCTGCTATAACCAGGCTCTCTTTTTGCAGGAGGCGGTGGCAAGCGTGTGGCAGCAGGAATATCCCGCTGTCGAGGTTGTGGTAGTGGACGATGGCTCGGTTGATGCGACCGGAGAGGTGGCAGCCCAATGCGGAGGTATCAACTATCTGCACCAGTACAACCAGGGCTTATCTGCCGCCCGCAATACAGGTATCCGGAACAGCCGTGGCGAACTGCTGATGTTTCTCGATGCCGATGACTGGTTGTTGCCTGGCGCCATCAGCACCAACGTGCGGTACATGCAGCAACACCCGCAGCTTGCTTTTGTATCAGGTGGTCACGATAAAGTGTTTGAGGATGTTAACCTCGTAAAGCCGGATATTACCAGCGTAACTGACGATCATTACAGGCGCCTGCTGCAGGGCAATTACATTGGCATGCATGCTACAGTAATGTACCGCAGGTGGGTGTTTGATGAATTCCAGTATGACACCAGCCTGAACTGCTGCGAAGATTATGACCTGTACCTGAAAATTGCCCGCAAATACCCGGTGCTGCACCACACCGAAAGACTTGCTGCATACCGGCTTCATACGGCAAACATGTCTGCCAATGTGCCTAAAATGCTGACGGCGGTACTCCTGGTGTTAGACCGGCAGCAGCGTTTTCTGAATTCGGCAGCCGATAAAAATTCCTGGCTGAAAGGAAAGAAGGTCTGGAAGAATTATTATACAAAGGAACTCTATACCAGGCTTAAACAGAAGAAAACTGCTGCCACAAAAAAAGAGCTGCATACTTTTTTGAAATACAGACCCACTTTCATTTTAAAATATTTATTAACCACGATGGCTGCCGTAATTAAAACAATTGTGAAAAAACATGCACCTGCTTTTAGCTTAAGGTGGCTGCACCAGATGGGCCTGTACAAATCAGGCATTCCTGGGGTTGGCTGCGTTGCGCCCGGCGACTTTAACCGGGTAACGCCCTTCAGTAAAGAATTTGGCTACAACAGGGGAGGCCCGGTAGACAGGTATTACATCGAAAAATTTCTGGATAACGAGGCCGCCAGTATCAGGGGCAGAGCCCTGGAAATAGGCGACAACGAATATACCATGCGGTTCGGGGGCAGTGCCATCACCCGGAGCGATATTCTGCATATAAATGATCGTAACCCCAATGCTACCATTATCGGGGATATAAGCGATGCCCCCCATATTCCGGATAATACCTTCGACTGCATTGTGCTTACCCAGACACTGCACCTGATCTACGATTTTAAAGGAGCACTAAGTACCTGTCACCGTATCTTAAAACCCGGCGGTACTTTGTTGCTGACCGTTCCCGGTATAACGCCTATAGATCACGGCGAGTGGAAGGAAACCTGGTACTGGTCTTTTACTGATAAAGTAATGCGGAGGCTTATGGCAGAAACTTTTCCTGGCGGGGCAGCGGAGGTAAATGCCTACGGGAATGTGTATGTGGCTACGGCTTTCCTGTATGGCATGGGGCTGCCGGAAGTGCCACGGCAAAAGCTCGACCACCACGATCCGCATTACCAGGTTATCGTTTCCGTAAAAGCGCAAAAGGCAGCAGTCCGTTAAAGCCATGGTTCGCTACCTCATCGACAGGTTTTTGAAGCCGCAGGCGCTGGTACTCATGTATCATCGGGTAGCTGTGCCTGCTGCCGATGCCTGGGATATAGCGGTAAGCCCTGAAAATTTTGAACAGCAACTGCAGGTGTTAAAGAATACGGCAAACGTAATTCCGCTCAAAGAGCTGGTGGAAAGGGTTAAGCGGAAGAAAGTTGAAAAGAGCACTGTTGCTCTCACCTTTGACGATGGGTATGTTGATAACTATCAGGTAGCCAAACAGTTGCTGGAAAAATACGGGCTGCCTGCTACCTTCTTTATCTCTTCCGGCAATGTAGGCAAAGACGCAGCCTTCTGGTGGGACGAGCTGGAGCAGCTGATTCTGTACACGCCACAATTGCCTGACGAAATAGCTTTAGCAGTAGGCGGGGAGCAGGTTGCGATGCATCTTGGTGAAGAAGCACAACTAACCGGGAAGCAGCTGGAAATAAACAGGTCGTGGAGGGCCTGCGAAGAAGTGCCCCCTTCCGGGCGCTGCGCACTTTTTCTCAAGCTGTGGCAGCGCCTGAAGCCGCTGCCTGCTGCGGTGCTGCAAGAGCAGCTGCAGCTTGTCCGGAACTGGGCCGACGCTGCAACGGAAACCCGGCCCGCTACTAAAAGTATGTCGGTAGCCCAGTTGCAGGAGCTGGCACAGCACAGCCTCTTCGACATTGGAGCCCATACCGTCTCGCATCCTGCGCTGGCTTCGCATAGCCTGGAGTACCAGAAAGCGGAGCTGGAGGTGAACAAGCAGTATCTGCAGGAAACTATAAATAAAGAAGTAAGCCTTTTGTCTTACCCCTACGGCAATTACAATCACGACACCTTAACAGCGGCAGCTGATGCGGCATTCGAAGCAGCCTTTACGACCGAAGCAAGGGCTGTTACGAACCGGTCGCATCCGTACCGCCTGGGCAGGTTCCAGGTTAAAAATCTTGCTGAACCTGCCTTTCTCTATGCCCTTGAACATTGGAAGCGACTGAATAACTGATAAAGCCATGTTACACCTGGTTTGTGCTGATAAGAGAGCAGCGGGCATTGGCTTTGCAACTTATTAATGGTTCTGTACCTGCCACTACAGCCTCTGCGCCACCATAGCCCCGGCAGGTAAATAACGAAGCTCCGGAAGAACAACCTTAAGCTGTATAAATGAATGAAAACCAATTATATCCCTGCCAGGAATATTAAAAGCTTTATCAGGTTTTATTTCCCGGTCTTATTTGCCCTGCTGCAAAAGGTAAAGAAGAAGGTAAATAAAAAGAGGCCCCATGCCAACAATCGTAATTACCATGCGGGGTTCAAGCCTTACCAGGTAAAAATGCACCAGCCGCCAGGGGCCGACCGTAAAAAGATTTTGCATGTCATCTGTAACTTCTGGACAGGTGGTTCTGCCCGGCTGGTTATCGATTTGGTTGAACACCTGGGGCATTTGTATGAACAGAAAATTATAACCTACGACGTGCCTGAAATTCCTGCTTATACCGGCGTCCCGGTTATCGTGCATAAAGAAACAGGAAACCCTGAAGCTATACGTGCGGAGCTGGAAAGTTTTAAACCCGTTCTTGTTCATGTGCATTACTTAGGGCATCATAAAGATGAATGGGGTGAGCAGGATTGGAAATGGTATGACTACGTTTTTAAAGGGATTGAAGCGTATGGCTGTAAGGTGGTTGAGAATATCAACATCCCGACAGAGCCCTATACCTCCGGGGCCGTTAGTCATTATGTTTATGTCAGCCGGTATGTGAACAATGCCTACAGCAGGGCAGAACACAACAATGTCGTCATTTATCCGGGTTCTGATTTTACTCATTTCAACAGGACCGATTACACGGCTATACCGGACAACTGCATTGGCATGGTATACCGGCTCGAACGGGATAAAATAAATGAGAAATCAATCGATGTATTTATAGAGGTTGTAAGGCGCAGAAAAGGAACAAAAGCACTGATCGTGGGCGGAGGTAGCCTCCTGGACTATTACCGGAAAGCAGTCGCCGAGGCCGGTTTAGCAGATGCTTTTACCTTTACCGGGTACGTAGCTTACGAAGACCTGCAGCATTTTTATAAAAAGATAAGTGTTTTTGTAGCGCCTGTTCATAACGAAAGCTTTGGCCAGGTAACGCCTTTTGCCATGAACATGGGCATACCGGTGGCAGGCTACCGTGTAGGAGCCCTACCGGAAATTATTGCCGACGACAGCCTGCTGGTACCTCCGGGAGATACTGAAAAATTAGCTACGTTGCTTATTGCGTTACTGGATAACCGCAGGAAGCGCCTGCAGATTGGGGCTGCAAACCGTGCGCGGGCGCAGGAGCTGTTTTCAGTTGAAGCAATGGTGCGGTCTTACCAGCAGATTTATACCGCAATGACTGATCAGGCATAGTGCCGGATGTTGTAGCGCTTAACTTAGCCTGTTTGTATAAGCCATGCATTGTGATGTTTTTGACTACTAAAATTTTCGCGTCATGATAAATGTTGATGAGCCTGTAAGGCTAAAACAAGAAGAACGAACGTCGCCGGAAGTGGTAAGCAAAGGCATGGTTTCGGTAATCATTCCGTGTTATAAGCAGGCGGGGTATTTAAAAGAGGCCATCAGCAGTGTGTTGGAGCAAACATACCCTCACTTCGAAATTCTTGTTGTGGACGATGGCTCTCCCGATAACGTGGAAGAAGTCGTGCGGGAGTTTACCCAGGTAAAGCTGATCCGGCAGGCAAACCAGGGAGCAGCTGTAGCCCGTAATAACGGGATGCTTGCAAGTAAAGGGGCTTATCTGATATTTCTTGACGCGGATGACCGTTTGCTGCCAAACGCGCTGGAAGCAGGTGTCTCGTTTCTGACAGAAAATCCGGGTTGCGCATATGTTTCGGGCCTGGTGCAGCTGATTGATGTGAAGGGTGATTTTATAGAAATACCGTCGCAGCCAAAAGTAGAAAAGGAACACTTCAAAACATTATTACGGTCTAATTATATCTGGACACCCGGCGTGGTAATGTACCGCAGCGCAATCTTTGCTTCTCAGCATGGGTTTGACCGGCATGCAGGAGGTTCAGCAGATTATGAAATAAACATCCGGATTGCCAGAACCCAGCCAATTGGTTGCCATGGACAGGTGATTCTGGAATACCGCCAGCACGGCGCAAACATGAGCGGAAACCTGGCCTACATGTTAAAGTCTGGTGTACGTGTCCGCCGGGCCGGCTACAACTATGTAAAGCATGATCCGGGCTTATTGAAGGCCTGGCGGGCCGGAATACAGATCGTGCAGGATGATGTAGGAAAGCGGCTGATCAAACAAATAAAGGCCAACATATTGAACGGAGCTCCCGGAAAAGGAATCCTGAAAGATGGGTGGTATGTGCTGAAATACTACCCGAAGGGAGTGCCAAAATTAATCCGGGCTAAACTGAGGCGCCTGGTAGGCTGGTAGCAGATGCCCAGTGTCAGTATTGGTAACAGGAACTTCTTCTTTTTACAATAAGAGTTATTACGATGGAATCTAAATCAAATCACAGGCCCCTGGTTTCTATCATTACGCCGTTCCTTAATACCGCACGGTTTCTGGAAGAATGTATAGAAAGCGTGATACACCAGACATACGATAACTGGGAGTTGTTGCTAGTGGATGACGGCTCATCTGACGGCAGCTCGGAAATTGCCAGGAACTATGCGGCGAACTATCCGGGTAAAATTTATTGGCTGGAACACGAAAACCACCAGAACCGGGGCGCCAGTGCTTCCCGTAACCTGGGAATCCAAAGCTCAAAAGGAGAATACATCGCTTTTTTAGATTCGGATGATATTTACCTGCCTGCCAAACTTGACGTACAGGTCCCGCTCTTAACGGCACACCCTGAAGCAGGTATGTTGTACGCCTCTACCGAGTACTGGTACAGCTGGACAGGCCAGCCGCAGGATGTCCAGAAGGACTGGGTCTGGGAGCATTTTGGCGTTCAGCCCGACACCTTGATAAGGCCACCACAACTGTTAACTACCTTTTTGCGCGATGGAGGCACAGTGCCCTGTATGGGGAGTGTGCTGGTGCGGCGACAGGCTATTGAATCGGTGGGCGGTTGGGAAAATGTGTTTAAATACATTTACACGGACCAGGTTTTTCATACCAAAATATGTTTGAACTGGCCCGTGCTGGTGTGCAGTGGCTGTTGGGACCGCTACCGGCAACACCCGGATTCTTCATGCCATATGGTTGAAAAGACCAATAAAGCCTACGTTGCCAGGTACAATTATTTAACCTGGCTGGAAAAGTACCTGACAGAGCAGCAGGCGCATACGAATACCGAACTGTGGGAGGCGTATAAAAACGAAATGTGGCCCTTCAGGCATCAGTACCTGAACAAGATTGTGGTATTCAAAAACCGGGTTTTAAAAAGGGTAAGAAAGAAGCTTGATTTACTGAAAATATAAAACGTAGCAGAATACATTTACCTGCTTCCGTTGCCAATGCTCCTAAAGCTAAGGAGCTGTGGCAATGGAGGCAGGTGCAGCGAAGTAAATTTACAGCCGGAAGTGTAAAAAAAAGCCACCAGTCCTTACCTGGTACCGCTCTGGCTGCTCTCCTGTTTACCGGCCATCAGGCTTCACAAAGCAAATCCCATTTCTCCCGGTAACGGAAGTCTCAATGGCCCCGCTTCAGGAAAAAAATGTTCCTGTTCGGGGGCATGGTGATAGCAAAACAATCCAATTCTATAAACTAGGCCAAAGTGCCATCCTTGTATAATTATATGGTATAAGGAATAATAATTTGAGTAAAAAAACCGGGAAGGTAGGTGTAACTACTTAAAGTTAAATAACAGCAAAATATTTTTATAATATTTTAGTACAAGTATTTCTTTTATTCGTATAGAAAAAGGGTAATGAAAGCGTGTCTGAAAACCTGTGTGAGAAATAATGATAAATATCCCCCTGCATCCGCCTGTTATACCGCCGCTTACTACCGGGCTGCAACGGCCTTTGTGGTCGGTGATGATACCGGTGTATAATTGCGGGCAGTTCCTGGAAGAGACCCTGGAAAGTGTACTGCTGCAGGAAATACCGGAGGAGGAGATGCAGATAGAAGTAGTGGACGATGCCAGTACCGACGTGGATGTAGAAGCACTGGTAAACCGGATCGGGAAAGGCAGGATAAAGTACTTCAGGCAGGCACAGAATGTCGGCAGCCTGCGCAACTTCGAAACCTGTATAAACCGCTCGAGAGGTAAGCTGATTCATTTGCTGCACGGCGACGACAAGGTAGGCAGCGGGTATTACCGGAAAATAGAAGCACTCTTTGCGCAGCACCCCGAAGCGGGAGCCGCTTTCTGCCGGTTCAGATGCATAGATGAAAACGGCAACAAAGTATATAATAAAAGCAGCGAAAGGCAAACTGACGGAATCCTGCAGAACTGGCTTCTGGAAATTGGAGAGCGCCAGCGGATACAATATGTTGCCATAACAGTACGCCGGGACGTGTACGAAAAGCTGGGTGCCTTCTTTGGTATCGTGTACGGCGAAGATTGGGAAATGTGGGTACGCATAGCCCGCAACTACCCGGTAGCTTACACACCGGACATGCTGGCCTATTACAGGAAACATTCCGCTTCTATATCAGGCAGCAAATTTCTGAAGGGAGAGCATCTGCAGGATCTGTATAGCGCCATGAAACTTATACAGGATCATCTGCCGGCAGAAAAGAAGCAGCACATCCTGGAAAAATCAAAGCGCTATTATGCTGCCTACGGCCTGAAAGTAGCCAATGAACTCTGGCATAAGCTGCACGACACCCAGGTGATACATGCACAGATAGAGCAGGCGCTCAACCTGAGCAGGAATCCTTTGCTGTACCTGATGATCCTGAAGTTACAACTAAAGTTAACGCTCTACAGGCTATGGAGGCAGGTGTATCGGTCGTAATTTGTACATACAACGGGGCTGCCCTGCTCCCGGAAACAATATGGCACCTCGCACAGCAGCGCGTGCGGCCGGAAATTGCCTGGGAAGTGATTGTCGTAGACAATGCTTCTACCGATGATACTGCTGCCGTAGCTGTGGCGGAGTGGGAAAAGCACCGGGGCCCTGTGCCGTTTTCGTTGTTGCATCAGCCGCTGCAGGGCCTTAGCTATGCACGGGAACTGGCACTGGAGCAAGCGCAGTACGAATTTGTGCTGTTTTGTGACGATGATAACTGGCTGATGCCCGGTTATATCAGCCGGGCTTATGAACTGATGCTGCAGCATCCTGCTATTGGGGTGCTCGGCGGCAATGGCGAACTGCTCTTCGAAACAGCGCCTCCGCACTGGGCCGCCAGTCTCAGTATGTATGCCCACGGGCCACAGGCGCCGGCATCCGGCAAGGTTAAGAGCAATGTGGTATACGGGGCCGGATGTGTGATGCGCAGAGCTGCCTACGAAATTATCGTCAGCGCCGGGTTCAGAACCATGCTCACTGACCGGAAGGGAGCCAGCCTGAGCTCGGGAGGAGATTATGAGCTTTGCTATGCTATCGCCCTGGCGGGTTTTGATATCTGGTATGATGACTGCCTGAAGTTTAAGCATTTTATGCCGGCAAAACGAATTAACTGGGAGTACAGTACCCGCTTCTTTAAGGAAAGTGCGCAGAGCTTTGAGGTGTTAATTCCCTACCGTATCCGGACAAACCTGGGCGGCAGGAACATCCTAGCATTTAACCTGAAGTATGTCCGGATTATTCTGGCCTATGTTGCAAAACTGGCGGCGGCACTGCTGGAAAGGCAAAGGTTAGCTCCCGGTACAGAAGCGGGTAAAATCAATACCCTGAAGCTTCTGGCATTAAAATCTAAACTGTTAAGCTTCGCCAACTATAGCGGTATGCGCGAGAATTTTCTTAAAATTTTAAAGGTTGAAAAACAGTACCTGCGACATAATTTATAAAGTTCAGGTTCCGCTCTAAGAACACACACGACAAAACACACACCCGGAATTTGTTGCTTTACTAAAGTAACAGTAATTCTTGTTCCTCATTATTTTTCAGGATTTGCGGCAGTTACTGGTTTCTGTAGTAACAGGAGTAAGGTAGCAGCGATAGTATTGTCTATCATATAGGATTTGATACAACGTTTTTTTACTATGATAATACAGGGTTCCTACTATGAAAAAATTTACCGTTCTGATGCTTTTTGCATTGCTGCTCTCTTTTAACCTAACTGCCCAGCAGGAAACAAACACCCCCGGATTCACCTCTGTCACTAACCTTACGCCACTTCCTATTGTAAGGCACACGGCAGATAAACCACAGTCCAAAGTATGGTCTTATGCCGGAAAGCACTGGGCTGTGTTACCAGACAATACCGGCACCCACATCTGGCGCCTCGACAGCATTACCTGGACCAATGTACTCACCATTTCCTCCAGCACCTCCACCCGGGCCGACTGCAAGGTGGTGGGCGATGTGGTGCACATCCTGCTCTTCAGGGGCACTTCCGCTGCTTACCTGTTATCGGCAGAATTTGTACCTGAAACCAAAACCTATAAGCTATGGTCGCAAAGAGCCGAAAAGGCAGAACTGCTCCTTGACCCTGTAGCTGAAACAGCAACGTTGGATATCGACGGCAAAGGCCGCATGTGGGTGGCCTACGACGCCGAGAGCGATGTAAAAGTGCAGTGGAGCGATCCGCCTTATGCTGTCTGGAATGCCCCGGTAACGGTAGCCTCCGGCATAAAGGAGGATGATATCTGTACAGTAATCGCGCTGCCCGGTAAAATAGGCGTGTTCTGGTCGAACCAGGTTACCCAGCGCTTCGGCTTTAAAACCCATACCGACGGAGCTGCGCCCACCTCCTGGTCCGCGGATGAAGTACCTGCCTCGCAGTCGGCTTTTAATGTAGGCAAAGGCATGGCCGACGACCACCTCAATTTAGTCGCGGCAAAAGACGGTACTTTATACTGCGCCGTAAAAACCAGTTTCGACAAACAGGGTTACCCGATGCTCGGCTTGTTGGTGCGCCGCCCTTCCGGCACCTGGGACGACATGTACCAGGTTTCCGATACCGAAGGCACACGGCCTGTTGTTATTCTGAATGAAGTGATAGGCAAACTCAAAGTGATTTATACAGCAGGAAGTTTTGGCGGTGAAATCCTGTACCGGGTATCGCCTACTTCCCATATCTCCTTCAGTTCGCCTTTAACATTGATCGGCGGCGCCTATAACTATGCCACCAGCGTAAAAGCCAGTTACAGCTCAGAGGTAGTTATTCTGGCTTCTACCAGCAGCGAGGCCGTTGGCGTGCTGGCCACAGATCCGTCTCCTGTAAAAGATGAGTTGTTAGGAAACATCTATGTTTATCCAAATCCCATCTCCTCCACCGGCATTGTCAGCTTTGCGTTGCCCGAAGGCGGTGAGTACAGGATACTGCTTTACAACAGCAATGGCGATAAAATAAAAGGATTAGAGGGGGAAGGCGTTGCAGTGGCAGGAGAGCTGTATACAACGCAGATAAACTGCGCCCACCTTGCCAGCGGGCTCTACATTGTAAGGCTTCAGACCAGTAAAGGCACCAAGCATTTTAAGCTAATCTTAGATAAGTAACCGGCCTGAGTTAGTTTAACCCGTTCTCTCATTTTCGCTCCGGAAGGATCTGGCGGGCTTTATACAGGATCCTTATCCCCGGGCGGCAACCGGCTGCTTCCCCGGAATAACGGGAAGTAAACCAACTCTGTCCGCAAAGGAACCAACCAGTCTAAAAAACTCATCATCATCCTCATCAGGAAAAGGATGGTTTAGCTGCTGCAGCAGGCTGGCCATCTTTTCTTTTAATTATGCCCGCCGGAGTAGCTTTGCTGGTCCAAAGCCGGTGGCAACAGGTGGGGCCACGCTACCATTATGCTCCCGGCGCCTTCCCTAAGCCTTGGCTACCACCTGCACGCGAGTACAGGGGGGGCGATTACTCTGCTGTCCCTGCCACCAAAGCCTCTGCTCCTCACCTTACAGGTACTATGTTTTGCTGCACCAGCCACCATTCCTGCTGCTGTTCTTCCGGCTTTTGAAGCTTCATTTTTTAACACGCCACAATTAAACGTTCACCAGTCCTACAGGTACTTTCACATCATTTAATGTTTTTCTAACTAAACTATATATAAATATTGCAACTTTATGTTCTTTTGGCGCTATAACGATACTGTGCATTAACCTTCTTTTGTCTTATTAATGGCAGCTGATGCCCGGGTTGTGGCAATGTGCCGGTTTATAAGATGCGTTAAAACTTGCTGAATTAACTATTGGCCTGTTTTTCCTCCGACTGAACTGCCTGTGCCTCTGTCGTGCAGGCAGAAGGGTAGGATGTAGCCGGTAGCAACAGTTGCCGGGTTCTTTTATGCAGTCTGATACCACGTCCGAAAATAATTTGTCGCTTCGTATTGCCTGCAGGTACTGTTTTAAATGCAGAAACAGGACATGGGTTGTATTCATCTGATTTTTTTCTGCACTTTATATAGTATAATTTCTATGAAAACCTTTGTATTTCTTCTTGCATTAGCACTCCTGTTGCCCGCAGGCTTAACAGCCCAAACCAGGCTTTTTCCTTTTGGATCTGACTGGAAGTTCCTGGATGATGGCACCGACCAGAAAAACGACTGGCGCCTGGCTACTTATAACGACGGAAGCTGGCCTTCCGGCAAAGGCAAGTTCGGCTATGGCCTGAGCGACATCATATCCCTGATAAGCTTTGGCCTGGATCCCAAGAAAAAGCACCCGGCCGCATACTTCAGAAAAGTTGTTAACGTCCCCGACGCAACGCTCTTCGGCTCCTACGAAGCCAGCGTCTACCGCGACGATGGGCTGGTGGTGTATGTGAACGGGGTGGAGGTATACCGGAACAACATGCCCACAGGCGACATCTCCTATAAAACTTTAGCTATAAGCGCAACAGACAATGGCAGCCAGGCGCAAACCTTTAAAATAAGTGGTAAAGCTTTTAAAACCGGTTCCAACCTGGTTGCCGTGGAAGTGCACCAGGCCAAACTGAATAACGGGGACACGGATATGGCGTTCGATATGACGTTAACCGGCCTGCCCCCGGACGTAACTCCTCCTGTAGTGCAGAGCATCAAACGCCAGTCGCCGGCTACAGAGACCACCAGTGCCACCTCGGTTGTTTTCAGGGTAACGTTTTCGGAACTGGTTTTTGGCGTGGATGCAAGCGATTTTACCGTCGTTACCTCCAGTGGTTTAACTGCCCAGCTGACCTCCGGAGCTGTAGCAGCAGCAGGGAAAGAGGGCAGGGAATATGATGTTACGGTAAGCTCGGTTTTGGGAGATGGTACACTGCGCCTGGACCTGAAAGCCAGTGGCACCGGCATCGTGGATGAAGCAGACAATGCCATCAGCGGCGGCTATTCCATAGGAGATACTTACATTATCAGGCAGGATGTTACGCCACCCGTGGTGCAGAGTATCAAGCGCCAGTCGCCTGCTTCAGAGCTCACCAATGCCACGGCTGTTACCTTCCGGGCGGTCTTTTCGGAAGGGGTTAGCGGAGTAGACAAAAGCGATTTTAGTGTGATGGTTGTAGTAGGAACCTTTACCAGTGTGCTTGCCCCTGGTGCAGTGGCGGTGGTCGGTACCGATGGCAGAACCTATGATATTACCGTCAGTTCCATAGCAGGGGATGGCATCCTGCGCCTGGACCTGAATGCCAGTGGTACGGGCATTCAGGATGCGGTCGGCAATGGCATCACATCTGGTTTTACCGCCGGCGAAACCTATACCATCCAGCAGTCGCCCCAGGATGTGATGGCGCCTGTGGTGCTGAGTATCAACCGGCAATCGCCTGCCAGCGCTACGGTTACTGCTACGGCTGTCACGTTCCGGGTAACATTTTCAGAGAAAGTGACCGGGGTAGACAAAGGAGACTTTACCATTACCAGAACGTCCGGCTCGGTTAGCGGAACGCTGGCTTCTAACGCGGTGGCCCCGGTAGGTACTGATGGCGAGACCTACGACGTTACGGTCAGTTCCATTACAGGACAAGGAGAGTTGCGCCTGGACCTGAACGGAGGTGGTACGGGTATTAAGGATGCAGCAGGTAACCTCATCGGTACAGGCTTTACCGGTGGCGAAACGTATACCATCCAGCCCTTGGTGCTATTGAACGGTTTTACCACAGTTACCCCGCTGACACCCTTACCGGTAGCTAAAAACACGGCTGAAAAACCGCAATCCAAAGTGTGGATGCACGCCGGCAAGCATTGGGCTGTGATGCCGGACGGGGCGGGTACGCACATCTGGCGGCTCGACGGCACCACCTGGACCAATGTGTTCACCCTGGCCTCCAGCTCCTCTACCCGTGCCGACTGCAAGGTGGTGGGCGATGTGGTGCACGTTCTCCTGTTCAGGGGGAGTTCTACGCCTTACCTGGTATCAGCAGAATACGTTTCGGCTACAAATACCTACAAGGCCTGGACCCAGCGAACATCCCGGTCTGAACTGGCCCTTGATCCGGAAGCTGAAACAGCCACTTTAGATGTAGACAGCAAAGGCAGGATGTGGGTAACCTACGATGGCACCAGTACGGTATATGTGCAGTGGAGCGATTCGCCCTATAAAACCTGGAGTGCGCCGCTGTCGCTTGCCACAAACATCCACGACGATGATATAAGTGCGGTGGTAGCCTTGCCCGGTAAAATCGGCGTGCTTTGGTCGAACCAGAACACGAAACGCTTCGGCTTTAAAACCCATACCGACGGGGCAGACCCCGCCAACTGGTCATCGGATGAAGTGCCCGCCTCACAGTCGGCACTGGATGTGAGGTATGGCATGGCTGATGATCATCTGAACATGGCCGTAGCCAGCGACGGAACTTTGTACTGTGCCGTAAAAACAGGTTACGATACGCCGGGCTATCCCAAAATATCGCTGTTGGTGCGCCGCGCCAACGGTACCTGGGACGGTATTTACGAGGTAACCGATGTGGTAGGAACCAGGGGTATCGTGCTTTTGAATGAGGCGATAGGAAAAGTGCGGGTCGTTTATACCTATAGTGAGGATGGCGGCGATATTCTGTACAAGGAATCCTTAACCTCCAGTATCTCCTTCGGGTCGCAACGTACCCTGATAAGCGGGCTTTATAACAATGCTACCAGCATAAAAGCAACCTTCAGCTCAGAAGTGGTAATACTGGCATCAACCGGTTCCGAAGCGGTTGGTGTGCTGGCAACCGACGGAGTTGCTGCTGTCTCAACGTCCTCTACAGCGCTCGCAACTGCAGCTCCCGGTTCAGGTGCTCCGGTCGGAAAGCCGGACATTATACAGAACGAATTGCTGGCTTATCCGAACCCGGTTTACTCCATCGGTACGATAAGATTTGCGCTGGCAGAGGAGGGAGAGTATTCGCTGAGGCTTTACAACAGCAAAGGTGCACTGGTAGTCCGCATCAGTGAGGGCAGTGCAAAGGCAGGAGATCTGCATGCCGTTGAGGTAGATGGCACCCACCTGAGCAGAGGCCTCTATTTTATCAGGTTGCAAACAGCCAGAGGAGCCAAGTCCCTGAAGCTAACAGTTGAAAAATAGCTTTCCAGGCAGGCTGGTACAGCTGTGCCTGGCCTGCAGGTTTAGGTTAAACAAACCAGCATACCGGCACGTTCGTTCATGATCGTGCTGGTGTGCTGGTTAATTTTTTGTATTCTGTATGGGCTTTTAAAACACCTGCAGTAGTTCTGCCGTGCCGCTTCTTTTTTTTCTTGCTGCAGATGCGCTTTTAAGCTGTTTTCGTTCTGCTGCCCCTGCCACCACAGCCTCTGCTCAACAGAGTACAACTTATTTGTCGTACAGCCTCCGGGCATATCTCTTTTTTAATCCCAGGGTTGTGTTTGCATTATAGATGCAACTAGTTGCATCTGGCGTTCCGGGTTGGTTAGAAAATGTCTTGCCTTTGTTTTGGAAATGGATGCTTTTTTGAAAGTATGTAAAAATATCTATATAATGTTAGGGCGTCCGCTCATTCTTGTGTAGCTGTGAAGCAGGAAAACATTTACCTGTCATATCATCCCATACACATGAGCAAATGTGTCTTTGGCTAAATAAGCTTTGATTGTTTAAACTTCCTATAGCTATATTCATATAATACATAGCTGCCAGGTACTGTCTTCCTTTCAACAGAAGAAGCTATTCCGAAGGAATTGCGTTCTCTCACACTTCACACCAACTTTTATCAGAATGATGATATGCATTATTGTCTACGTGTTATGTATTATGAAAAAACAAAGAATATTTATGAGGTATTAATTGAGTTCTGTAAACCATGATTCACATTGCGGGTCTTTTCTCATCGCAATTTTTATAACCCTGCAAAGCAGTGCTGGCTGACTGTTATAAAGCTTATCACTTCTTTGTCGGGAAAGGCACATTTTACATACCAATATTTATATGAGAGACTATATCATTACCCTCGTTTGCACTCTCCTGCTTCCCATAAGTTTAAGTGCTCAAACCAGTGTGACGGGCTTTGTGCTTGTCGACTCAGGCACAGAACAGGACATCCGTTCCATTAGCGACGGAGACGTTATTGCGCTGTCCTCGCTGCCTGGCACCAAGCTTAACATCCGCGGCAACACCTCCCCATCCACGGTGGGCAGTGTGGTCTTTGAACTGAGCGGCACCCAGAGCAAAACCTATACCGATGTCCGTGCTCCCTATGCGCTGCACGGCGACAATGGCAGCGGCAACTACTACTACGGCAACTGGAATCCGCCGGCAACAGGTACTTACACGCTCAAGGCCACCCCGTACTCGGGCAGCGACGGCACCGGCACGCCCGGTACTG
>NZ_QCZK02000032.1 GCF_003347595.2 Botryobacter ruber
ATCTATTATCATGTAAGTGAGATTAAGATAAAGTCACTCACTGATTTACACCAAATTTTAAAAGAAGGTTGATGAATTTATTCTGACAGCTTTACGTAGCGGTAACTGGTGGTAATATATGGTGCCAGTTTTCAACTGGCGTAGCTGAAAATTCGTGCTTTTGTAACCACGCCAGTTACAAACTGGCACCATGGACAACCACCAGTTACCGCTACGCTCAAACTGGCGGTAGGAATCTATGAATATATCAATATGTATACTATAAAGTTCAATATTTTCCCTACAAGATTAGCTTTGAAGGGGGTAGGGGGATGATTACATCAGTGAGTTTTTTTATAAGTGATTTTTTCTTCAGCACGAGTTACATCCCCCTTACCCCCTTCAAAGGGGGACTTTTTCGCAGGATGTGAAAAAATTTTTTCCGTACCTGCTACCATAACAACCGAAGCATAATTACAACGATGCCGCTAAACTATATCCCGAATTCTGATAATTCTAAAATCCTGCAAATCCTGATTCAGACAAATAGAAAATCACAGAAATCAAGAAAATCACCGTTAATCAAAGGTTCAGACTTCACACAAAAAACATCATACACAACAACACCGATGCGGGGATAGTCAGGTTATCATACCCGTTCCTGCTGAAGCCCTCCGACACTGCGGCAATAAAGGCTATGATACCAGCCCGAAGCAGCACCTCGTTCGTAGCAGCTCCCTCAGTCAAAACTATCGACAGAAAAGATACCAATACGAAAGCGCTGAGGAAGAACATACCCGAGCCCATCATGGTTTTGCTGCTTCTGCCTACTTTGTAGCGACCTACGGCCCACTTTTTGCCGGTAGAGGCGGCGATGGGGTCGCAGATGGCGAGCGTGAGGACGGGCAGGTAGAAGTAGAGGTACTGCTGTTCGAAGTGTTCGAAGGCCAGGTAACAGCCGTATACCGCCACCGGGTAGGCGATGCTGCCGACGGAGGGGCGGTCGATGGCGTTGATGGACTTGAGCAGGTTATAGCGCATGCTCGCTATCAGGATAAGGGCGAAGGCGGAGCAGAGCAGCAGTACGAGCCAGTGGTTGCCCAGCATGACCGGGAAAAGCAGCGTGAGCATGCCGGTGCAGGCGTGCACGATTTTGCGCGTGTGGTCGGCTTTTATGTTGAACCCGTGGTGCAGCAGCTCCGCTACACCGAACAAAGCCAGGAACAGCCCGGCCAGGATAAAAGTATTCAGGATGTCTTCTCTCATGTCACCTGGTCCACGATAAACTGGTTGTAGAAAAAACCTTTGTCCGCTTCCGAAAGCTTTCTGGATGTCTCTTTCAGGTAGACGGCCTTGCTGGGATAACTACCGGAAATTCGCCGGGGCACCATCAGGTTCCAGTAGGCTAGTTTGCCGCCTGGCGCGGTGGCCTCCAGCAGCTGGCCTGCCGCCCGCTCAAACAGGCGCCTGTTCATGTATTCGAAGATATTCGATAAATTCATCGCATGAAACGTGCCATATTCCGCTACGGCCGCTTCGGCATAACCTTCTTTTATGCGGAGCTTGTCGAGGTTCGCTTTCACTTTTACAAAGTTTTCGGGCTGCAGGTAGTGGGGCAGCAGGTCGCCGAAGGAGCCGGTCAGGTTGAAGCGGAGCATGTAGTTCTGCTGCGCCTTTTCGCTCTGCAGGTGCCGTTCGGCTTTCTTGAAAATGTAATCGCCAACCGGCACTTTTACTTCCCGCAGGAACTCCGGGTCGCGGCCGTACTTGCCCATGATGTACTTGCTGAAGAACACCCGGAACATCATGCGCCAGCGCCAGGTGTTCCAGTGCTGTGCATAATAGTGTTCCTGCTCCTGCGCCGTCTTGGGCCGTAGCAGCGCTTCCACCTCCTTCTGCGAATGCACCCAAGGCAGCACCCGCTTCTTGAAGAACCGGAAATACTGCTCGAACTTCCCCTGCGACACAAGCCCTTTCTTTACCTGCAACAGGTTGTTCTCCCAGAACCGGCGGGCTTCATCGCTCAGCTCCCCTTTCAGCTGATGAAACGTCTTCTCCCGCTCTTCCGACGGCCGGAAACCCAGAAATGCCAGTACCTCTTCGTACGGCAGTTGCCGGATGCAGGCCTGCTTGAGCTCAATCAGGTGCAGCTGCACTTTGTTCACATCCACCGCCACCACGAGCTCCGGGTCTGTTGTCAGCAATGAAAAACTGTTGTCGCCTGCCGAACCGATAGACAATATCCTGCTGCCCGGCTGGGGGTTCAGGCCCTCCAGCAGGATATCGGCATCTTCCCAGCAATTGGCGTAGCGGATGATATCGAAGGAGACTTTCTCGGTCAGGGTCTCGCTCATAAAGCTTTGTTCAGTAATCTGATTTCACCTGTACTGCCGTCCATCTCTATCTCGTCGCCGGTGCGCAATGTTTTCAGCAGGCCCGTTACGCTCACGATGCAGGGCTTGCCCATCTCCCGCGATACAATGGCGGAGTGGCTGAGCAGGCTGCCACGTTCTACAATAATGGCCGATGCACTTGGGAATAAGGTTACCCAGCCAGGGTCGGTGCTGGAGGTGACGAGGATATCGCCGTTCAGTGAGGTGGCCTCCTGCGGATTCCGTATCACCCGCACCTTGCCGCGCACCCTGCCGGGGCAGCAGCCAATGCCTTTCAAATCGCCTTCGATGGTTTCGAGTTTACCGGTGCTGAAGAAGTCGTTGGCGTGGTACACGGGGCCATGGGTGGCAAAGCGCTCTGAGGGGGGCTCCTGCTTTACATGCTCTTCAAACTCCTCTTTCCGGAGGGCGATGAGCTTTTTAATACTGCGCGTTACCGAGGCACCTTCCAGGTAAGAAAAGATTTCTTCTTTGGTCAGGAAGAAGATGTCGCGGGGGTGTTCGATGATGCTTTCGGCGTAGAAGCGCTTGCCCATGTTCGCGAAAATTTCGCGTACGATGCCAAAAGCCCGGGTGCGTTCGTAGCGCAGGTTCTCCCGAGAGCTCACCAGTTCCCGTGCCTTTTTAAGCGTCCGCTTTAGTCGCCACTTCTTCAGCGGCTGGTTCTTCAGTGCCTCGTGCAGCTCCTGCTCCGCTTTGCTGCGGATTTCTTCTTCTACCTTGCCCGATGTACTCGCGGCGGTAATACCTGTTTCCACGTACGACTTCAGCACCCGCACAAACTGCGTCGGGTCCTGAGTGTAGGAGATGGTTTCCAGCTTCAGCTCTCCGATACAGCGTTCGCCAAAATCGTCGATGTAGCGGTCTATCTCCTGCTTCAGCGCCACGAAGTTTGGTGCAGCACTGCCCGACAAAATCCGCCAGATGCTTTTCTCGTCCTGCTTCAGGAACAGCCTCTTCAGTTCCGCATCGGATGTAACAGTGGTGGCCAGTGCTATGCTGCGGTGAATGGGCTGGGTAGAGATGATGTCGCTGCTGCCGCAGAGCAGGTCGTTGTGGATGTTTGGATTTTGACTGATGCCGAACTGCGCACACTGCTTCTGCAGTATCCCAAACCAAATCATAGCAAAGAAATCATTCAGCAGCGGCGCTTTCCATTCGTTCAGCAGCTTCCGTTCGAAATCCAGGTAGAGCTGCATGAGCTCGTGCGCGTCTTTGTCGGCGTAGTCTATATTTTTGTAATGCGAGATGGTTTCGTGGAGCAGCTGCATGAAATCGCGCCTTTTACGGGGCAGCGCCAGGAAGCGGCGGTACATATTTACCCCCATCTTCACCATCCGCCACCAGGCTGCTCCTTTGGATAAGCGGTAGCTTTCCGGAATATCGAAGCGCTCCTTCACGCCCATCATCTTCTCCATAAAGCGGGCGTTGATGCTGTAGCCCGGCAGCAGGGCCAGCATGTGGTACCAGGTTTTGAGGTTGTAGTACACCCGCCCGTTCAGCAGGCCCAGCGTGTTGGCAAATACCCGCTCGTGCTGCTTTATCACCTTCGGGTCCACGCCCATAAATTCCGAGAACAGCTTGTAAGCCCCTTCGTAGGATTTGCTGATGAAGGAGAAGGTAAGCGGGGTGGTAACGCCGGGGTACGATTCGATGATGTTGCTGTTGTCCCACAAGGTATAGGCCCCTTGCTGGTCGGCCAGCTTGTGCAGGTTGGTGATGGGGCGCGCCTGCAGCAGGTAAATCTTATTTCCGGCAACGGCAAATTCGATGTCCTGCGGCTTGCCGAAGGCGGTGCGGCAGGTGTCGAGGATGGCGGCAATTTCGTGAATCTGCGCTTCGGTGAGGGCCGGAAGGTTTACTGCACCCGCCTCCACAGCCTCTGTTCTGGTGCCACCTTTGCTTTGAGAGTCGATAACGACCCGGTGCGTTTTCTCCGCCAGTTGTGACTGTATTGCGCCCTCCTTCAGAATGAAGGTATCAGCATTCAGCTCTCCGGATACCAGTCCTTCGCCTAACCCATACACGGCACTGATGACTTTGGCCCGTCGGTCGCCGTTGATGGGGTTGATGCCAAAGGCCACGCCCGCTGCCTCAGCCGGAATCATCTCCTGCACAATTACGGCTATCCCAAATTTCTGCGACAGATGGTTGTTCTTACGGTACGCGTACACCCGTTCCGAAAAAGCCGATTTCCATACTTTCCGGATGTTCTCCGCCAGCTCCTCCTTTGTTATGTACAGGTAGGACTCGAACTGACCGGCAAAGGAAAAGTCGCTACCGTCTTCGTCGATGGCAGAGGACCGAACCGCAAAAAAAGCAGTATCCGGAAAGTAAGCCACAAGCTCTTCTACAAAAGCATCGGCTATGGCGATGGAATCGATGAAGGCTGAAATGGCCTCATAGCTTTCCTCCTGCAAAGTAGGTGGCACCAGGGCCGACAGCTCCTCCGGCGGAATGACCACCCATTTCGGTACGGGCAGCCCAAGCTCCTTCAGGCGGTAGAGGTTGCGCGCTTTACCACCTACGGTGTGCGCCTCGGCCAAATCGGGTTCGGCATCGCGGATGAACCGGATTAGCGGAATAGGAGTTGCTGCAGCATAGGTATCCCGCCTAAGCTCAGGTACATAGAGATGGTCCATACGGCAGAAGCTAGCTCAATGCTTTTAGAAGTTTTTTCAGTTTTAGTTGAAAGGAACAGCACCGCCGGCAGCGAGCACAGCAGGAAAATGGAGCCCAAAATGAAAAAGGCCATCTGCCCGAAACCGGCATAATGTGCAGCGGCAATGCTCAGGCAAAGGGTGACAAAGAGAATGCCAATCCACAGCCAGACGGCTCTTGCTGCACCCAGCATAGCAGAATAGGTCAGCACCCCTTCCGCTTCTTTTTCCGGTGCCCGAATTTTACGGCCTACCTCCTGCACCACGCCGTTCATGTAAGACACGGCGAAGAAGAACAGCAGGCCTTTGGGAGCCGCCACCCCTTCCAACAGCCAATCCAATCCGCTGGCGTAGATATCCACGAGCGGGATGATGAACATGTGCGAAGCCACGTACCAGAACTGGTGTTTCTTGAGCCACTCCGCCACAAAAAACTCTTTGCCCATGAGCGAGAGGTAGCCAATTACCACGAGGTAGATAAGCAGCATCTTCGGCATGAACCACATGATCACGCTCACCTGCAGCACCGCCACGACCATCCCGATAACCAGCAGTTCCCGTAAGCTGATAAGCCCCCGCGGCACAGGCAGGTTCTTTCGGTATCTGGCATCGTCTTCGGCATCTTTGAATTCATCGAAAATGCGGACCAGCAGAAAAAGCGTGATGGTGGTAAAAATGCCCACTAAAAAGGTACTCCAACTCACAAAGCCTTCTGCCCCGCGGCAGATGCGGGAGTAGGCAATGGCCGAGAAGCTGAAGGACGCCACCAGCACCCCATGCCCCAGGACAGGGAAACGCTCTTTCTGGTAAATGTAAAAGCGCCTGTAAAAGGGCAGGCTGTTTTCTGCCGTTTTGCTGTATTCGTTGGCTGTTAGTGTTTTCATGCGACCTCCTGCTTCTTTCGTCCCAGGTTTTTATGTGCTGCCGAAAAATGGCCAGCCGACAGCGCTGCCGCAATCGAAAGCTCACCTGCCAGTACCACGGCACCACATATTTCAGCAAACTTGCGGGCCTTGCCGGGACCGTAGCACTCCATCAGTTCCAGGCACTCCCGCTGTGTGGGCAGACTCGTACCGCCGCCTACGGTGCCTACAATCAGGTTGGGCAAGGTAACGCTGGCGTAGAGGGAGCCATCCTTGTTCAGTTCCATGCGCGTAATGCCGGTAGCAGCCTCCGCCACACAAGCCGCATCCTGACCAGTGGCAATGAAGAGAGCTGTAAGACCATTTGCATAATGCCCCTGCGCCCCGATAGCGCCGCTCTGGATGACGCCCACAGTAGAGGAGCGCCAGTATTCGGCCATGGCCTCCGGCGTGGTTTTGAGTACGCTGTTGACGATGTGCTCGGGCAGCACGATTTCGGTGGTTACTTTTTTGCCGCGCACATTGGTAAAGGAAAGCACGGTGGCTTTTTTATCGCCGGAGTAGTTGCTTTCGATAAAGTAGAACTCCGGTTTAATGGGAGAATTTTCGATGATATAGTGGCAAATCTGGTCGGTGCAGAGGGTGACCATGTTCTGCCCTGCCGCATCGCCTGTGTGGAATTCAAAAGTCAGGATGAGGTGGTTACCTTCGATGTTGGCTTTCATGTCGGTGAGTTTGGCGTAGCGGCTGCAGCGCTCGGTAATGGCCTTGAACTCCTCCATCTGCGGCAGCGCCCAGGCAATGAAAAGTCCCAGTTCGGCAATGCTGCTGAACTTGAACACCGGGCTCCGCTGCACCCCTTCCACGAGGCAGATAGACGTAACGCCACCCGCCAGGTAACACGCCTTTGCTCCCCGGTGGTACGAGGCCACCAGGGCACCCTCGCTCGTCGCCAGCGGCACAAAGAAATCGCCCTGCGCCGCAGACCCCAGCACCCGCACTGGCCCAATCACCCCCGTCGGCACCAGCGACATGCCAATGTAGTTTTCGATGTTGCCTTCCAGCTGCTTCAGGTCGGAGAAGGGCTGCTGCCCCGTCAGGTACGGCAGCTCTTTCTCGGTTTCCTTTGCCAGAAACTCCTTCCGTTTCGCCACGCTTTCTTCCGACACACCAAGCTCTATCGGGAGCCGGTCGCTTTTGATGTTCTGAACGGCTTTGTTCCGGATGCTCTCCGCCAGCACGGCAATATCGCCAAAGGTGCTGAGGATTTGGAGTGCTTTGTCTGATTTAGCTGAGGATGATGCCATGGCGGTGACTTTAGTATATTCGGTTCTCTACTGTAAAATGTAAAAGAACCTTTGAATATAGTAAAATATCACCAAATTGATGCCAAGATGGATTTAATTATTGGATATTATAACGGGGAGTGGTAGTGCAGCTTTATTTACTGTTGAAAAAATACTCCCCAAGCTCAATCACCTTTAGGTCTACTGAATCGGTTGCGTTTCTCTCAAATTGATGAACAGCCCTTTGGGAGCTCTTATCATTAAAATGCCGAAGCACTTCATACGCTTTTGCCCTGTAGCTATAATTCTCAGAGGTATCAACAAGTATTTTTTCCATAGCGTATGCTGCAGGTTTGTACCCAATTATTTGGAGACCCAACATCGCATACAACCTGTATTTCAAGTCCTTCTCTAAAATTTTTTTAGTCAGGATGGGACCTATTGCCTTGCCTGCTTGCTCTATTGGCTGGACTATGTATTCTTCTGCTACCGACTGATTTTGAAATACAGTATAGTAATGGACTACACATTTCTCGTTTATTAATCGACCTGCAAGAACATGATATGCTACCGTGAGGGCAAGAACCGCTAAGCTAACTTTATAGTCCCTCTTCTTTAGGCGTATCAGCGTGAATATTATCAGGTTAAAAGTTACCAACCAGAAAATGGTTTTGTAGAAAAAAATTTCAGTTAAGGCCTTTTCAAGCCTCTCCAACTCTTCTCCCTTTGGAGTCCATGCATAATTGTCTGTCATTGTTGCAAGTTGCCAAAAGGCAATTACTAAGGCACTGACAAACAGATAAGGTAATATTCTTTTAACAACTCCTCCCATTAAAGCTACTGCTGGCTTCTTTAACAATACTTATTTTGCAATAAAGACTGGGCTAATCTTTATTTGTCTGCTTGAGCTTTTCTATTTGGTCTACAGGTAAGCCGGTAGATTTTGATATGATTTGAACATCAACGCCTACATTTAGTAACTCTTTTGCAATTTCTATCGCTCTTTCTTCTCGTCCTTCTTCTTTTCCTTCTGCTCTACCCTCTTCTCTGGCTGTATCTAAAGAATTTTTCATATCGCGGTAATACTTTAAGCTGTCTTCGTAGGAGCGTACCTGCTCTGGTGTGAAGCGGGCTATTTCAGCAGTTTCAAACAATTTTTCAAACACACGCTCACGCAGTTTTTCCGGCACCCGGTCGAGACGGTTGAGGTTGCGCAATACGTAAAGCCACTTGTCGAAACGCGTTTCCAGTTCGTCCAGCGTTTTGTTGAACTTGGGCATTTCCAGGTAGATGAAGGTGAGCTTGTCGTAGAAGACCTCCATTGTTTCGGTGTCGGTCAATTTAACATCGTAGCGGAATTTGGCAGGTTCGGCTTTGTCTTCGTCAAACACGAAATCAAGAATGGCAATAGTATAAACAGCTTTGAGTTCATAGTTCCAGTCGGCCCGCTTTGCCTGCTCCCGGATAGGGAAGGTAGAGTAGTAGACGGTGCGGTCTTTAAAGAAATTCTGCTTTGTCTTTTGCAGTTCCACGATAAACTTCTCGCCGCGCTCGTTTTCGCAGTAGAGGTCGAAGATGGCTTTTCGGTCTACTTCACCGGTTCCAAGTTGCTCGTTCTTCAGGTAGGTCAGGTGCTTTATCTCACCCTGTTCCTCCTGCAAAAGCACATTCAGGAAGTCCAGCAGCAAATCCTTGTTGGGTTCTTCTCCAAACAATCTTTTGAAACCGTAGTCGGTGAAGGGATTGATGTATTTTTCTGCGAATTCAGCCATTTCCAATTGTCTATACCCAAAGATATAAAAATTTAAGCGTCACCGCACCCGCCACCATAGCCACTGCACCACAAAAAAAGGCCCCGTCACCGGGGCCTTTTCATCTAAACTATTCTACTGTACCTGTCACCAGACCTACTCCAGCTCCACCATGGCTTTGATAACGCCGGTGGCCGGGTCGAGCCAGCTTTCGAACTCGTCTTTTACCTGGTCGAAGCGGACGCGGTGGGTGATGTAGGTGGTAGGGTCTACCAGTCCTTTTTTCATGGAGGCAATCACGTGCTCGAAGTCGCTGCGGTGGGCGTTGCGGCTGCTCATGAGCGTAGCTTCGCGCTTGTGAAACTCCGGATGGCTGAAGCTGATGTCGCCTTTCTGCAGACCTACCAGCACGTAGCGTGCACCGTGGGCCATGTACTGAAAGCCGTTGTTGATGGCGCGCAGGCTGCCGGTGGCGTCAATTACCACGGTAGGCATGTCGCCGTTGGTTATCTTCTGCAGTTGTGCCATCACATCCGGCGACAACGCATTTACCACATGCTCGACCTTCAGCTTTTCTTTGCAGAACTGCAGGCGCGACTCGTTGATGTCCATGGCAATGACGTGGGCGCCGGCAATGCGGGCAAATTCCATAATACCCAGCCCGATTGGACCGGCACCAATTACCAGCACGTACTCCCCTGGCTGCACATCGGCACGGCTTACCCCGTGGGCGCCAATGGCCAGCGGCTCTACCAGCGCCAGCTCATCAAAGCTCAGCCCCTCGCCATGCACCAGCGACTCCGACGGCACCGACAGGTATTCGGCCATACCGCCATGAACGTGCACGCCGCATACTTTCATGTGCGTGCAGCAGTTGCCTTTACCCATGCGGCAGGCAATGCAGGTACCGCAGTTGAAGTACGGGATAAACGTAACAGCCTCGCCTTTCTCGAAACCGGGCGCATTGTCGAACTCCACCAGTTCGCCTGCCAGTTCGTGCCCCAGGATGCGCGGATACTCGAAGTAAGGCTGCGTGCCTTCGTAGGCGTGCAGGTCGGTACCGCAGATACCGATGCGTTTAATTTTAATGATGGCCCTGCCTGCTTCCAGGTCAGGCTTTACTCCGGTAGCGTAATCAAACTGCTTTGGAGTGGTACAAACTAAAGTTTTCATTTATTTGGGTACTCGTTAAGAGGTACATTGTTAAAAAGTCCCCCTTTGAAGGCTAATCCTTAGGGGAAATTTGGGTTACTACAAATTGCGCTAATGCGAGCTTGCAGCTCGTACTTCCATTTCCTGGGCTAAAGCGATGAACTGCTACATACGCTACATGAAATAATAGCAGCTTTTTCAAACGAAACCCAGGCCTTTAGATCCTAATTGTGGTATGTAAGTACGAGCTACAAACTCGCACTAGCAAAGGGGAATATTTCTGCTTCAAGTTTTCAACTTGGAGCTTTTTGTGATGAAAGCTTTCAGCTTTCGTGCCTTATACAACAAGCTTTCATACACAAGCAAGTTGAAAACTTGCTTCATATTAGCTCCAAGTTGAAAACTTGAAGCAGTTTATTCTTTTCCTAATCCGTTTCCTTACTTCAGCCCATAAAAGGCAGCAGCATTGCCTCCGAAGAAAGCGGCCTGCTCATCCTTGCTGAACGCGGAGAAATAATCTTCCACAATGCCCAGCATTTCGGCGTAGGAACCTGCTACCAGGCATACAGGCCAGTCGGAGCCGTACATGATGCGGTTTGGCCCGAAGGCTTCTACCACCGTATCGAGGTACGGGCGGAAGTCTTCTTTTTTCCAGTTGCGCCAGTCGGCTTCGGTTACCATGCCGGATATTTTGCACATCACATGCTCGTACTGCGCAACCGCCTGCATGTCCTGCTTCCAGCCATCTACTTTTTTAGCTTTGATATAAGGCTTGGCGATGTGGTCAATCACAAAAGGCTGGTCCGGGAAAGCGGCTACAAACTCTTTCGTAAAACCCAGCTGGTCCGGGAAGATGAGGATGTCGTAGGTGTAGTTGTAGTTCTTCAACTTGCTAATGCCGTGCTTGAACTCCGGACGCAGCATCAGCGCCCGGTCTTCGGCTCCCTGCAAAATGTAGCGGAAGCCTTTCAGCTTGGCAAAAGGCTCGTACGACGACAGCGTGTCCCCTACATTATCGGCCAGCAAATCTACCCAGCCTACCACGCCTTTGATGAAGTCATGCTTTTCGGCCAGGTCGAGCAGGAAGTCGTTTTCGAACTCCGGCTGCGCCGACTGCACCAGCACGCACCCATCGAACCCATGCTGTTCCAAGACAGGCTGCAGGTCCTCGGGCAGAAAGTCGCGCTGTATGGCGTCCATGCCATCGTTCAGCCACGCTTCCCGCACCGGGTCGTATTTCCAGAAATGCTGGTGGGCATCTATCTTAAGCATGGTACGCTTTTACATTTTGTCTCGACATGCCCAGGCCTTCGATACCCAGTTCTACCACATCGTCCGGCTTGAGGTATACCGGCGGGTCAAAACCTAAGCCTACACCGGCAGGTGTTCCAGTCGAAATCACATCGCCCGGCAGCAGCGTCATGAAGCGGCTCACATACGAAACCAGGTGCGGAATGCGGAAGATGAAGTTAGAGGTGTTGCCGTCCTGCATTATCAGGTCGTTTACTTTCAGCCATAGGCGCAGGTTATCTACATCAGCTATCTCGTCTTTGGTCGCCAGGAATGGCCCCATGGGTGCGAAGGTATCGCAGCCTTTGCCTTTGTCCCAGGTGCCGTTGCGCTCGAGCTGGAACTCCCGCTCCGACACGTCGTTGTGCAGGCAGTAACCGGCTACGTAATCCATGGCTTCTGACTCTTCCACGTAGCTTGCTTTTTTGCTAATTACAAAGGCCAGTTCCACTTCCCAGTCCGTCTTCACCGAGTCGCGCGGTATTACTACATCATCAAAAGGGCCAACCAAAGCAGTCGTCGATTTCATAAAGATAACCGGCTCGGAAGGTATCTGCGCCTTGGTTTCTTTGGCGTGGTCGGCATAGTTGAGGCCGATGCACACAATTTTGGACGGACGCGCAATCGGGCTGCCCAGGCGGCTGCTTTCAGGAATACGCTCCAGCTTGCCTTCATTCTCGTTGAGGAAAGCCTGCAGACGAGTCAAGCCGTCTGTTTCGAAAAAGCGTTCGTTATAATCTTCGCCAAAAGCAGATGTATCGTAGGCTACATCATCCAGCATAACACCGGTTTTCTCCCGGTTCAGTTCTCCGTATCGTATTAGTTTCATAGGAATGCGTTTGCCTCAAAAGAGGCTGAATGTATAATTGTGTTCTTTGTTTATTTTTAGAGCAGGTAAGCAAGCTAAACTGCATTTGTGGTGTATAAAATGTTTACTGCACCTGCCACCACAGCCACTGCTCCAGCTTTTTAATTATTCAGCTTGATAAAACCACCGTCAATAGGATAATCGTTACCCGTAATAAAGGAAGCTTCGTCGGAGCAGAGGTAGAGAATCAGTTTTGAAATTTCGTCGGGTGTTCCCATACGGCCAATGGGCTGTGTTTTCGAGAGTTTCTGAAACATCTCCGCTTCCTGCCCCGGATAGTTCTTAGCCAGGAAACCATCTACAAAAGGCGTATGCACCCGTGCCGGCGAAATGCTGTTGCAGCGGATGTTGTCGTGCAGGTAATCTTTGGCGACCGACAAGGTCATGGCATACACGGCTCCTTTGCTCATGGAATAGGCAAAGCGATCGGGCAAGCCTACCACGGCGGCTATAGAGCCCATGTTCAAAATAGCACCGCCCCCGTTCCGTTTCATCACCGGAATGGCTGCGTAAAGGCAGTTATATACACCCTTCACGTTTACCTGGTACACCCGCTCAAAGTCTGCTTCCGTGGTAGTATCGGCTTTGCCAATGTGAGAGATACCGGCACTGTTCACCAGGATGTTGATGGTACCAATCTGCTGAAACAGCTCCACTACGTCCTGCTGTTTGGTTACGTCGCATTGCTGCACAAAAGCCTGTCCGCCGGCTTCACGTATTTCAGCTACTGTCTGCTCAGCCTGCTGGGCATGCACATCCAGCACGTGCACCGTGGCCCCCTGCCGGGCAAAAGTAAGCGCAACCGCTTTGCCAATGCCGCTTCCGGCCCCGGTTACCACGGCTGTTTTGTTAGTCAGTTCAAACATGTTGTTTGGTATGAGTTAGATTTTGATGATTCTGTTTATTTGTCTGAACCTGGATTCATCAGATTATGGGATTCATCAGATTTGATCAGTTCCTGTATGTACAACTTCCTCTAACCTGCCTTTCCTGTTCTTTTTCCCGGAACTGCGAAAATCCTGTTAATCCGTCAATCCCTCAAATCCTGATTCAGGCTACTACTGTACCGCCTTGTGGCGCACCCCCGCCTCATGGCTGCTGTAGTCCTGCGCAACAGCCTCCTCGTGTTTGCCTGCTATCAGCGCATACACCACGATTACCAGGAAGCACACCAGCGGCACGTAGAACGACATACCAATGCTGCCGGTCAGGTCCGACACCTGTCCCTGCACTGCCGGCAAAATAGCCCCGCCCAGGATCGCCATGATCAGGCCGGAGCCGCCAATCTTGGTATCGTTGCCCAGCCCCGTGATACCCAGCCCGTAGATGGTCGGGAACATGAGCGACATACAGCCGGAAAT
>NZ_QCZK02000033.1 GCF_003347595.2 Botryobacter ruber
CCATTGTAAGAATACTCTTTAAGCTACCCGAAAGCAGCCAATGTGTCTGTCTGTCCCGACCCGTTTTCCTTTTCCTTAGAATTGACGCAGGTAATTTACCCGCGCGGATTTTAATTTCGTCTCTTTCAATCTCTCAAAGAACCTGCAGAAGAACATCTTTCTTCTCTTGTGCTACTGCTGTAGCTCGTGTTATTTTTTCCGTTTCAGAACCTGTTGTTCTGATTGGGGTTGCAAAGGTAAGCAAACTTTTTAACTTTGCAATGCTTTTGAAAAACTTTTTTTCTTTTCTGCTTCAGCTACCCTGCCGGCTGCTGTGCTTTTTTTTCAGGAAGCAGAGGCAAAGGTAAGCACCTTTTTCCGACCTGCCAAAAGAAATTTAATTTCTTTTTTTACCTCTTTCTGCTTCTGCTTTAGCGACTTACAGCTGTTAGCTTCTCTGCTTTCTCCCCCCTTCCTGCTGAATGGGGTTGCAAAGGTAAGCAGCTTTTTTCAAGCTGCAAGCAAAAGGCAAAAAAAATATTTTTAAGCTTTCCGTTTCACTAAAATCTTCAGCTACCACTGCCTGGCCTGCCGCTTTCCCCGCCGCTCGTTTGCGTTGGGAGTGCAAAGGTAGAAATTGTTTTTCGCTTTCCAAGAGCTGGTACTAACATTTTCCCGATTTTCATGTAAGCCCCTCAGCAGCAGCAACATTATTTTGTCTGAACCGGGATTTCCACTGATTTATGATTTCATTGATTTCTTTTCCTGCTCCTTAGACTGCTCCTGCCAACTATTGCCGCTGCCGGGCAGGAAGTTGTGTCATCAAGCTAAATCAGGTGCATCAGGAAAATCAGCGGAAATCCCGGTTCAGACAAAGCAGCTGTGAGCGTGGTGACAGGCGCAGTAGTCCCCAAAACAACAAAGCCCCGCTACTGTGTGCGAGGCTTTGCTGGTAAATACAATACTGATGGAGCTTAGGCCACTTTTTCTTGTTCTCTTTTGAGCGTACTCTTCCTGTCCGGACCTACCGATACGATGGTAACAGGCACCTGCAACTGCTCTTCCAGGTAGGTAACGTAATTCACAAAAGCTTCCGGCAGGTCTTCTACCGTTTCAACTTTATTCAGATCTACTTTCCAGCCGGGAAGGTCTACATACACAGGCTCAAACTGCTCCTCCAGCGAGTGCGGCAGCTGGTCTGTAATTTCGCCCGAAGCCAGTTTGTAGTGTGTGCACACGCGTATGGTATCAAACTCTGTCAGCACATCGGCTTTCATCATGTTCAGCTGCGTTACACCATTCAGCATGATGGAATACTTCAGCACGGGCAGGTCTATCCAGCCGCAACGGCGGGCACGGCCTGTGGTGGAGCCAAACTCGTTTCCAGCTTTGCGTATCTGCTCTCCTACTTCATCGTGCAACTCGGTCGGGAAAGGACCGCTGCCGACACGGGTGCAGTAGGCTTTAAAGATACCGTACACTTCCCCGATATGCCGTGGCGCTACGCCCAGACCTGTACAGGCTCCGGCTACCAGCGTGGTAGAGGATGTTACAAACGGATAGGTTCCAAAATCGATATCGAGCAGGGAGCCTTGTGCACCTTCGGCCAAAATGCGCTCGCCATTTTTGATGGCGGTGTTTATCATATACTCACTATCGACCAGTTTCAGGGTGCGCAGGAAATCAATGGCTTCGAAGAACAGCGCTTCCTGCTCCCCAAGGTCCAGCTCCTGGCCGTAGAATTCCACGATTTTACGATGGCGGTCGCGCAGTTTGTTATAGCGGTCCTTAAAATCAGGAGCAATAATATCTCCTACCCGTAGCCCTACCCTGCCCATTTTATCCTGATAGGTTGGCCCGATGCCTTTTAAGGTAGAGCCGATTTTCTCTTTCCCCAGCGCTTCTTCCGATACCCGGTCTATCACCCGGTGCGACGGAATGATGAGCTGTGTCTTTTTAGAGAGGTAGAGGTTTTTAGCAGCATCCACCCCGCGCTCCTGCAGTTTCAGCATTTCGGTGCGGAATACAATAGGGTCGAGTACTACGCCATTGCCGATAATATTTTTGATATGGGGATGAAAAATACCGGATGGTATCTGGTGAAGCACGTGCTTGGTGCCTTCAAACTCAAGTGTGTGACCTGCATTAGGACCGCCCTGGAAACGGGCAACAATGTCATAGGTTGGCGCCAGAACATCAACGATCTTGCCTTTGCCTTCGTCGCCCCATTGCAAACCTATCAATATGTCAACTGCCATTTTACTTTAGTAAATTGATTACATTAAATGAATGAAGCCTGACTTCATTTTGTTTACGGAAACCTCTATTACTTTGACAGCTAATGAGTTATACATCCGTGCAAACAAAATACAGTCAGGACACAACCTTATTCTTCCCCAAATGTAACAAACTTAGTTAACACTTTTCTATCAATACCGGAAAGAAATTTACTGATTGAACTCTCAAAACGGCTTTCGGTGCACTACAAGTCCCGGATTTTGCTGGTGCCGATGCCTGATCACCTTACTTTATTTTGATGCTCCCAACCAGAAATAACAAGATATTGATTGATTCTGCTTACAACAATTACAATCTCCGAAATACAAAACATGTTATCTATATGACACAGGAAGCGCTTTTAAAAACTCTGATCAGTTTAGGGGTGAAAGAAATCGTAGTAAACAGTGACCTTTACAGACCGGAGGAACTCATCCGGATTGTAACAGAGGCAGCAAATTCGGAAACAGTGCTTCGGGTTACGAACCTGTACAACAAATCCTATACTGTTATCCTGGAGCTGGCCCGTATTGGCAAAGGAAATCTCATCATTGATTACCGGGAGTAAACTTATTTTTGGAACCTGCAGCAGAAGGTGTGGTGGAAGGTGCTGCAGAATAAAATGAGCTTGCAGGAGCAGCTAAAGCTGTGGTGACTGCAGCTGCAGCATATTCTGGCATGTTTTTCAGCTTCTGCCACAATCACCACTGCCTCTGCACCTCAGGCAGATCTAACAAGCACTTAAAACAACAATGGCCGGAAAAGCCTGTAAAAAGCATTTTCCGGCCAATGCCGCTGCCAAAGCCTTGCCTTTAGCTTAAATAAGTCGATTCTTTCAGAAACTGGGTTGCAAAGCTGTCGTTTTCGGCAATCGTGAAGATGGCGTTCAGTTTGGTCACGATCAGCAGTTTGCGAATATGACCGGACGGCCTGATCAGGACAAGCTCGCCGCCTCTGTTCCGAAACTTCGTGAGCAACGACACCAGCACGCCCATGCCACTGCTGTCCATAAAACGGACATCCGACAAGTCGATGGCGCATAGCAATACATCGCCATCTACCTGCTCATCAATGGTAGCGATAAGGCGCTGGGTATCGGGCCCGGCAATCAAGTCTTCGTGCAAGCGCACAAAGAGGAT
The DNA here is from genome assembly GCF_003347595.2 of Botryobacter ruber. Classification (GTDB taxonomy): domain Bacteria; phylum Bacteroidota; class Bacteroidia; order Cytophagales; family Hymenobacteraceae; genus Pontibacter; species Pontibacter ruber_A. The sequence goes on from NZ_QCZK02000033.1 coordinate 3,396, forward strand.
TTCATCTTTCAACTCGGTTTGGTACTTCATGTTGCTGCTCCGTTGCTTTTTTGGCGCGGCAATCGCCGCAGATGCCATATAGGTTTAGCGAATGATGCAAGATATGAAAATTCAAAAGCTCGCCCACCATGGTTTGGATATTATGGATGCGCGGATCACAGAACTCCACTACCTTGTGGCACTCGGTACATATTACGTGATCGTGCTGCCGGTACCCATATGACTTTTCATACTGAGCAAGGTTCTTGCCAAACTGGTGCTTACTGACAAGATCATTTTCCACCAGCAGGTCCAGGGTATTATACACCGTGGCCCGGCTCACCTGGTAGTTCTTGTTTTTCATGCTGATGTAGAGCGACTCCACATCAAAATGCCCCGACCGGGAGTAGATTTCTTCCAGAATGGCATAGCGCTCGGGTGTTTTGCGCAGGCCTTTGCTTTCCAGGTAAGCTGTAAAAATTTTCTTTACCTCTTCTAACTTTGTTTTATCTATTGCTGACATAATGCTTAATTTAAGGAAATACAGGCACTCTAATCGAAACGCTCTACCGACAGAATGCCATTTACTTTACTCATGCTCTGGATAAGCGTATCCAGGTGATTTGTGTCGTTTACAAACACCATGATATTACCTTCGAAAATCCCGTCGTGGGAGTCGATGGTAATAGAGCGCATGTTTACTTTTAAGTTATTGGAAATTACTCGTGTTAAATCGTTTACAAGCCCCACCCGGTCGGTTCCTTTTATCCGGATACCTGCCAGAAACGCCAGTTCCTTCTGGTCGGTCCACTTGGCCTTGATAATGCGATTCCCATAATTGGACATTAATTCCACACCGCGTTTGCAGTTGGTCCTGTGAATCTCAATCACGTTATCGTCCGTCTCGAAACCAAACACATCATCGCCGGGAATGGGGTTGCAGCAGGTGGCCATCCGGTACTGCATTTTGGAAGTGTTTTCGCCGATCACGAGCATATCCGAAGTCACGCCCCTTATTTTCTGCACTTTCTTGTCGAACGACTGTGGTTCCAGCCGCGAAGCTGATTTATCTGCTGCCTCCGTAAAAATTACCTCCTTGATATCATTCGGGCTTAAAAACCCTGACGCGATCCGGAAATGCAGGTCCTGCACCGTAGGCACATTAAAAAACGCCAGCAGCTTGTTAATATTGGCCTGTGAATCGGCAATATTCAGCTCTTCCAGCCGATTCTTCAGCATGCCTTTTCCTTCTTCCGCTTTATTCCGGCGCTCGTCCCGCAGATAATCCTTAATGCTGGCACGTGCCCTGGAGGTAACCACAAAATTCAGCCACTCCTCCGTTGGGTGCTGCTTATGCGAGGTAAGTATCTCCACCTGGTCGCCGTTGTGCAGCCGGTGGCTCAGGGGCACCAGTTTCTGGTTTACCTTGGCGCCAAGGCATTGCAACCCGATCTGGGTGTGTATGTTGAACGCAAAATCGAGGGCAGTAGCCTGGTCGGGCAGCGTGATCAGTTCGCCTTTGGGCGTAAACACGATCACCTCGTCCACGAACAGGTTCTGGCGGAACTCGTCCATGAACTCCAGCGCGTTGGCTGTGTTGTTCTCCAGCATATCGCGCACCCGGTTAATCCAGACCTCCAGGTTCGACTCGCCTGCGGCGCCTTCTGCCTTATACTTCCAGTGGGCGGCATAGCCCCGTTCGGCAATTTCATCCATACGGCGGGTACGGATCTGCACCTCCACCCACTGCCCCGACTTACTCATCACCGTGGTGTGCAGCGACTCGTATCCGTTGGCTTTGGGCGTGTTTACCCAGTCGCGCAGGCGGTCGGGGTTGGGCTGGTAAAAGTCCGTAATAATAGAGTACACCTGCCAGCAGGCCGCCTTTTCGTTTTCCAGGGGCACATCCAGTATAATCCGGATGGCAAACAGGTCGTAAATTTCATCGAAGGTGATGTTCTGCTTCTTTATCTTTTTCAGGATAGAGAAGATGGATTTCGGCCTGCCCTTGATGTTGAATTTGAAGCCATAGCGCCGCAGCTCCCGCTCGATTGGCGCAATAAAGTCTTTTATAAACTTGTTGCGGGCACTGCGGGTCTGCCGGATCTTGTTCGAGATGTCTTTATAGGTCTCGGTATCGGTGTACTTTAAATACAGGTCTTCCAGCTCCGATTTGATAGCATACAAGCCCAGCCGGTGCGCCAGCGGCGCGTACAGGTACATGGTTTCCGAAGCAATTTTGAGCTGCTTGTGGCGCGGCATGCTGTCGAGGGTACGCATGTTGTGCAGGCGGTCTGCTATCTTTATCAGGATAACGCGCACATCGTCGGAGAGCGTGAGCAGCATTTTCCGGAAGTTTTCGGCCTGCTGCGAGGTGCCGTAGTCGAAAGAGCCGGAGATTTTGGTAAGCCCCTCGATGATGCGGGCCACGCTGGGGCCGAACTCGCGCTCCACATCGGCAATTTCCATTTCGGTATCTTCCACCACATCGTGCAGCAGCGCCGACACAATAGAAGTTGTGCCCAGCCCGATTTCTTCCACGGCAATCTGGGCCACCGCCAGCGGATGCAGAATATAAGGCTCACCCGATTTGCGGCGCATGTCTTTGTGCGCTTCAACCGACGTGTTAAACGCCTTTTTAATAATCTTGGCGTCGTTATCTTTCAGGAAAGGCTTCGCGTAACGCAGCAGTCTCCGGTAATGGCGTAAGATTTCTTTGCGTTCTGCTTCCGGATCAATCATAGATGCTAAAAAAATTTAATGCTAGCAGGCCGGCTACTGCCTGCCACCAGTCATTTGTCACTTACATGTTTAATACACTCGTAATATAAGGTTCAAATATAACCTTTATTACGCTGCAACCAATACCCATTACTAACCATAAGGCAGGTTTTGCCACAGTTGCTGCCTTTGTACTAAAACAGCAGCTGCTGCCATATAGTTTAAGCCGGGTCAGCTTTTCGGGCAGCAGGCTTCTTTTTCCCGGAAACTGCTTTACAGCACCCGCCACCACAGCCACTGCTCCTGCCGCCTGTTCTGCAACCTTACTGCTGCTGCCACCATAACCACTGCTCCACTTCAAGGCGCTGGGTTTACCGCCGGGAAAGGGCTGTTCAAAAATATTTTACAAAAAATTAGAGGCTGCTATTGTATTTAAAATTTGTGTCCCTAAATTTGCACCATCATTACAAAACAACGCTACGCGGATGTGGCGAAATTGGTAGACGCACTAGACTTAGGATCTAGCGCCGCGAGGCATGGGGGTTCGAGTCCCTCCATCCGCACAAGATAAACGAACCCTCAACAGCCCTGTTGGGGGTTTGTTTTTACAAGATGTATCATACTTAAATTCACAGCCTTGAACATTACATTAAATCAAACAGACAGCACCAATGCACAACTGAAGGTAGTACTCGAAGAGGCCGATTATGCCCCGAAAGTAGACCAGCAGGTGAAGGAATACAGCAAAAAAGCCCAGATCAAAGGCTTCAGACCTGGCAAGGTGCCTGCAGGACTTATCAAGAAAATGTATGGTAAGAGCATTCTGGTAGAGCAAATCAATAAACTCCTGCAAGACGAGATTTCAAAATATATCCGTGAAAACGATGTGAAAATCCTGGGCGAGCCGCTTCCTGCCGAATCGCAGTCGGCTATTGACTGGGATAACCAGAAAGATTTCGAGTTCGATTACGAAGTAGGCTTGCTGCAGGACTTTAACCTTCCGCTCGATAAAAGCGTAGAGGGGTACACTGTAGAGGTGACGCAGGAAACGCTGGACGAGGCTTTCGAGAACATCAAAAGACAGTTCGGCAAAACCGAGAAACCGGAAACTTCCGAAGACGGCGATTTCCTGTCCGGCGAACTGAAGGCAGTTGAAGGCGACTTCTCCTCCTCTACCCTAATTCCTTTAAACCGCGTAGTAGATGGCAAAGAGCAGTTTATCGGCGTTAAAGCGGGCGACGTAATCCGTTTCGACATCCGTAAAGCCTTTGGCGACGACAATGCTGCCCTGGCCCACGTAACCGGCAAGAGCAAAGACGAAGCAGCAGAACTCAATGGTGAATTTGAATTTACCGTAAACGAGATCAGCCGTACAGCACCAGCCGAGCTGAACCAGGAGCTTTTCGACAAACTGTTCGGTAAAGACGAGGTTACTACCGAAGAGGATTTCAATACAAAAGTTCGTGAAACGATTGAAGAAAACTTCAACCGTGAAGCAGACAACCTGCTGAGCCGCCGTATCATGGATTCGGTTATCGACAACGTGGAAGTTGAAATTCCGGCTGATTTCTTTAAGCGCTGGTTACTTATTACCAACCAGGACCGTTTAACGGCCGAGCAGGTAGAAGAAAATTTCGACAAATATGTGCGTGAGCTGAAGTGGTCGATGATCAAAAATAAAGTGGTAGAAGAAAACGACATCAAAGTAACAAACGATGAAGTTGTGGAAGCCACTAAAATGAAAATGCTTGCCCAGTTTAACATGCCCGAGATACCGGAAGCCCTGGTAGAAAGCATGAACAACTACGCAAACGAATACCTGAAGCAGGACAACGGCCGCAATTATATTCAGGAGTACGAGCAGATTCTGGCAGAGAAAGTGCTCGCTAAACTTAAGGAGCAGGTGCCTGTGGTAGAGAAACAAATCACAGCAGAGGACTTTAAGAACCTGGAGTTCTAAAGAACCATATAAACATTTTTCTAAAAAAGTCCTTCCATTTTCGAAGGACTTTTTTATTTTTGACAAAACCGTAAACTAAACAAATCCTATGTTTAACAAAGACGAGTTCCGGAAATTTGCCGTAAAAGGCCAAGGGCTAAGCGGCCTGGGCGTAGACCAATATATTCATCATATCGAGGGCAAAGCCATGCACACCATCGAAAGCATGACCCGCTCTGTAATTGAGGAACGCCCCACCAACTTCCGTGAGATTGATGTATTCTCACGCCTGATCATGGACCGGATTATCTTCCTGGGCACACAGGTAGATGATTTTATTGCCAACATTATTACTGCGCAGCTCCTGTTCCTGGAGTCGGCCGATGCCAAAAAAGATATCCTGCTTTATATTAACAGCCCGGGTGGCTCTGTATATGCCGGTTTAGGTATTTACGACACCATGCAGTATGTAGCACCCGATGTGGCCACGATCTGTACCGGTCTGGCTGCTTCTATGGGAGCGGTGCTGCTGGCAGGCGGCGCCAAAAACAAGCGTAGTTCGTTGCCACACTCCCGCATCATGATCCACCAGCCGATGGGTGGTGCACAGGGCCAGGCAACCGATATCGAAATTACGGCCCGCGAAATCCTGAAGCTCAAGAAAGAGCTTTACGAAATTCTGGCCGAGCACTCCGGTAAGTCGTACCAGGACATCTACGATAACTCGGAACGTGACTACTGGATGCGTGCCGAAGAAGCAAAAGAGTTCGGATTAATTGATGAAGTACTTGTTCGTAAGCGGGACTAACGCAACCGGCTATTGAACAGCCTACAGACAAGCCCAAAAATACCCGTTCTGGTCCACCAGGACGGGTATTTTTTTGGCTATAGCGACAGTTACCCCTGATCTATCGTGTGGTTATTTCAAAAAAGCGGTAATTCCCGAAAAATTTTCCACAAACACCTGTGGAAACCTGCAAAACACAACCTCTTGCCTGTCAGTGTTTTATGCAAAAATTTAAAAATATAAATTTTAATATTCATAGAGCCATTTTCAACACTAACAACTGTTAGTGTAATAATTTTTATGTTCTATAAACATAACCTTTTTGTACATTTGCGGTCTGCTTTGCGTAACTTAGCATACTAAACCTGGATCAAACTTTATATGGCTGAAATCACTTGCTCATTTTGCGGCAAAAACAAAAAAGACGTATCAGTGATGATATCTGGTATCAACGCGCACATCTGTGATCGTTGTATCGGACAGGCGCAACAAATACTTAACGAAGAAAATAAAATACGGGCCAACAGCCGTACTCCGAAATTCAACCTGATGAAACCGAAGGAAATGAAGGAGTACCTCGACCAGTTTGTGGTGGGGCAGGATGAAGCGAAGAAGGTGATGTCGGTGGCGGTGTATAACCACTACAAGCGACTGATGCAGCGTTCGAACGAAGAGGATGTGATCATCGAAAAGTCGAACATCATTATGGTGGGCGAAACCGGTACCGGAAAAACCTACCTGGCCCGCATGATGGCCGGCATCCTGCAGGTGCCTTTCTGCATCGCCGATGCCACCGTTCTCACAGAAGCCGGTTATGTAGGCGAAGACGTAGAAAGTATTCTGACACGCCTGTTACAGGCCGCTGATTATAATGTAGAGTCTGCGGAGCGCGGCATTGTGTATATTGATGAGATTGATAAGATTGCCCGAAAAAGCGATAACCCATCCATTACCCGCGATGTAAGCGGCGAAGGTGTGCAGCAGGCGCTCCTGAAGCTGCTGGAAGGTACGGTAGTAAACGTGCCGCCGCAGGGAGGACGTAAGCACCCGGAGCAGAAAATGATCACCGTTAACACCGAAAACATTCTCTTCATTTGCGGTGGCGCTTTTGTTGGAATAGACCGGCTGATTAAAACGCGTCTGAACACACGCCCTATCGGTTTCTCCAAATCTAAAATGGATGGCGAACTCGAAGAGCAGGAAGGTTTCCTGAAATACCTGTCGGCCCAGGACCTAAAGTCTTTTGGCCTGATACCGGAACTGATCGGCCGTTTGCCGGTGGTTACGCACCTCAACCCGCTCAACAAAGACACCCTGCGCCGCATCCTGCTGGAGCCAAAGAACTCGATCGTGAAGCAGTACAAGCGCCTGTTCGAGATGGAAAACATTGCCCTCACCTTCGACGATGATGCGCTTGATTATATTGTGGAAAAAGCTGCCGAATTCAAACTAGGCGCCCGTGGCCTGCGCTCTATCTGCGAAGGCATCATGACAGACGCTATGTTTGAGCTGCCTTCCATAGAAGGCGAAAAAGAGCTGGTAATTACCGGCGACTACGCCCGCGAAAAATTTGACAAATCTCCGCTGAAGCAATTAAAAGTAGCCTAACCTTTCGCTCCCTTCAGGAGCAGAGGCTATGGTGGCAGCTGCAGAAGCGTTTTTTAATATAAATCAGGCCCCAAGCCTGGTCATAAAACAAAAAGAGTATTCCTGAAGCAGGGATACTCTTTTTTGTTTTTGCTTAAATTATGGTTCAGTCCGCCTCCAGCACATCAAAGCCTTCATCTTTCTCCGGGAAAGCATTGAGAAGCAGAACGGCAATGGCAACGCCGGTGAGGGTTAAGGCAATCAGGATTGATTTCATAGCTTTTGGTTTTGTAAAAAGTACAACCGTATCTGTTTTCAGACACACTACTACTTCTTACAGAAAATCCAGCTGAAAGTTCTGTTATAAAAGCAACAACAGAACTGTCTGAGCGTCTACACCTGCTCCGCTTTCAGGTAATTCACCATCAGTTCCGCCGCTCGCTCAGCTGTACGGAAGTTCCCGATCTTCTCACGCACCCGCGCATAATCCGCCTTCTGCTCTTTGATAAAAAAGGAATCGAAAAGAATTTTCTTCAGCTCTGCCACAATCTTTTTAGGCGTAAAATCATCCTGGATCAGCTCCGTCACCACCGGCTTATCAGCGATCAGGTTCACCAGCGAAATGTAGGGCACTTTAATCAGCCGTTTGGCAATGGCATAGGAGATGGCGCTGGTCTTGTAGCACACCACCTGCGGCACATTAAACAAAGCGGTTTCGAGCGTGGCAGTACCCGAAGTTACCAGGGCCGCTTTGGCATGCGCCAGCAAATCGTAGGCCTGGTCGTAAATGATCTTGATGTTGGGGTCTTTGTTGTACTGCTCGTAGTGCGATTTCGGCAGATTTGAAACACCTGCCACAATAAACTGGAAATCGCGGAAATACGGGATAATGCTCAGCATCACGTGCAGCATGCTCTCGATTTCCTGCCGACGGCTGCCCGGCAGGATGGCAATGATGGGTTTGTTATTGGTAAGCCTGTTTTTTGCTCTGAAGTTTGTGTCGGCCACATGGTCAGTCACCGAATCCGATACCGGATTGCCAATGTAGTCGACTTTATAATCGAAACGGGCGTAGAAATCTTCTTCAAAGGGCATGATCACAAACATGCGGTCTACCAGTTTTTTGATGGTATGCACGCGTCCCTGGTTCCAGGCCCAGATCTTTGGGGAGATGTAGTAAAAAACTTTAAAGCCGTTCGCCTTAGCAAAACGGGCAATCCGCATGTTAAACCCGGCATAATCTACCAGGATAATTACATCGGGCTGAAAGGTGTTGATATCGGCTTTACATTCCTTCAGGAAGCCCAGGATTTTAAAGATATTGGCAATGGCTTCGGCAAACCCCATGAAGGCCATGTCGCGGTAATGCTTCACCAGGTCCATGCCTGCTTCCTGCATCATGTCGCCGCCCCAGCCCCTGATCTCCGCCTCCGGGTCCTGCTTCCGGAGCTGCTTGATCAGGTTCGAAGCATGTAAATCGCCTGAACGCTCGCCAGCTATTATGTAATATCTCATGTGGTAAATGTACAGCTAAAGGCTACCTTGTAGGGCCTGGCTTTAGATGGTAAATGAAAAAAGGCAGCCCACCTGGAGGTTGTTATTCGCCGAAATACTCTACGTAGTTTCGTGGCGTTTCGTACAACTTCAGGCTATGCAACCTGGCCTGCGATATTTCTGAAATGCGGGGCTCGAGTATGCGCCAGAATTCGATGATCAGGTTTTCGGTACTGGCCAGCTTGTCCTCCATAAAAGCTACATCCAGGTTCAGGTTTTTGTGATCTACCTTCTCGATGATGTGCTTGCGGATAAGCGTGCTCAGCTTTTTCAGGTCGATGACGAAGCCGGTATCCGGATCTGGCGTTCCTTTTACAGTCACGATCAGTTCATAATTGTGGCCATGCCAGTTGGCATTGGCACACGGCCCGAATACTTCCTTATTCTTCGCCAACGACCAATTCGGGTTGTGCAGTTTGTGGGCTGCATTAAAATGTTCTAATCTGCTTACGTAAATCATCTAACTGCTAAAGTTGTAGTTTTTTCTGGATAACAAATATACGAAGAAAGGAACACCAAAGAACGAAGTTATGATGCCAATTGGCAAACCTGCCGGCGGATACACCACCCGCGACAGCAAATCGCAGAGTAACATAAAAAATCCACCCACGAAAGCGCAGAAAAGCAGGTTGTACTTTCCGGTTGCGCCCATCAGTGCCCGTGTTACGTGCGGCACGATCAAACCTACAAATCCTACGGTACCCGACGTAGCCACGGCAAAGCCTGTAACGGCAGACACGGTAATCAGGATGATCCAGCGCGTACGTGCTACCTGCACCCCCAGCGCCTCTGCCCTGCCCGCTCCCAGCAGCAGAATGTTGAGCTGCTTCTGCATAAACAGGAAAAGCAACAGGGCCAGCCCCAGCGCCACCGTCGGGTAAGGCAGCAGTTGCCAGCTTGCCCGCTCAAAGCTCCCCATCGACCAGAAGATAACCGACTTCAGTTTCCCCTCCGTATCCGACAGATACGTTAACAGCCACACAAAGGCTGTACATAATGAACTTAAAGCAACTCCGGCCAGTATCAGCTGCGTTGGAATAATGTGCCCTCTCCGGTACCCGAGCAGCACCACCAGCAGCGTAATGCCCAGAGCTCCGAGCAAGGCAAACAGCGACGGCATGTAAATACCTGCGATCGTAATTTCCACTATACCAAAGAAAACCAGCACGGCCCCCAGCGAGGCCCCCGAGGCGGTACCCAACAGGTACGGCTCCGCCAGGCCGTTGTTCACCATGGCCTGCATCAGGTAACCGCAAAACGCCAGCGAAGCGCCCACCACCAGCGCCAGCAGCAAACGTGGCAGGCGCAGATGAATTATAGAGAAGTGTGTCAGGTTATCGGGGTTGTACTGAAAGAATGCATCTGCCAGCAAGCCTGCATCGGTTTCGAAAGAACCGACCAGCAGTCCCAGCACCATCACGAGCAGGATAAGCAGCACCGCTAGTATAAAATATGCAGCTTTGCTCATGGGTAAAGAAACTGTTCAAGTTCACGAATCGATTCGACCACCCGTGGCGAGGCGCGCCCCATCAGGTCTGATGTGGGGGCATAGATGCGGTTATGCTGGTAAGCTTTTATCTTACGCAACTCCGGGTAAATGCTGAAAAAGCTTTTCTCCATCTCCTCCGGCGTCCCGCCCAGCAGCACATCCGGGTTCGCCTTCAGAATCTGCTCCCGCGACAGCGGACTGAAGGTTTCTTCTACCGCGTTTACAGCGCCAAGTATGCGCAGTTTATCGGTGATAACGGTACTGTGGCCGTACACATAAATCGGGTCGTAGCCTGCAATGGCCAGCACCTTGAGTGGCGGTTGCTGCTGCTGATGGCGCGCTTCAATCTGGGCAACATGCTGCCTGAGCGAATCGGTGAGTTGTTTGGCCTGTTGCTCCCGGCCGGTAATCCTGCCAATTTCATCCAGTCCCGAGAAAATATCCTCTACCTTCCGGAATTTAAAATAATACACCGGCACGCCCAGCTCCTGCAGCCGGTCCGCCACTTCCAGCGGCGTGATGCCTTCTACCGTAAACACCAGGTCGGGCTTCAGGAGCAGCACCTGCTCGTAATCGACGGGGTAATTGTTCACGACAGGTTTGGTAAGCGCGGCCGCGGGGTAGTCGCAGTGGGGGGTGCGGGCCACAATGCTGGCAGTATCGCAAACGGCAAAAAGCATTTCGGTCATGGAGGCGGCCAGGGCCATCACGCGGGCTGGCTGCTGCTTTTTCAGGTGCACCTCACGTCCCAGCCCGTCTTGCAGCACCCGTTCTGTTTCGGCGGGTTTACGTTCGCCCCCACACGAAAAGAGCAGCAGCAACAGGCAGCTGTACAGCAGCGGGTATTTTCTAAAATAACTATTCCGGATTTGTCTCAATGCTTTGCTTTCCCCGATTCTGCTGATTTAAGCGGCAGCTCCGGGTAATTTTTTGTAAATTTAACGCAATTTACATTAAGGCTATAAAACTGAACTATGATTGTAGTAACTGGTGCCGCCGGCTTTATCGGAAGCTGCCTCGTTAGCAGACTGAATGCTGCTACTTTTTATGATATTGTGGTGGTTGATAACTTCTCCGTCGCTAAAAAAGAAAATAACCTCAAAGGCAAAAGAATCAAAGAATACGTCGACCGCGACAAGTTCTTTGACTGGCTGGACGAGCGCCACGAGGAAGTGGAATTTATCTTCCACCTGGGCGCCCGCACCGATACCACCGAATTTAACAAAGATGTATTCGACCTGCTCAACCTGAACTACTCCAAGAAAGTCTGGAATGCCTGCTGCGAATACCAGATCCCGCTGGTCTACGCCTCCTCCGCCGCCACCTACGGCTCCGGCACCCTGGGCTACGACGATAACGAGGCCCTTACCCCTTTGCTGCAGCCACTCAACCCCTACGGCGAGTCTAAAAACGATTTCGACAAGTGGGCGCTGGAGCAGACGGCAAAACCTTTCTTCTGGGCAGGCCTGAAGTTCTTCAACGTGTACGGGCCCAACGAGTACCACAAAGGCCGCATGGCTTCGGTGGTGTTCCATGCCTACAACCAAATAAAAGAAAAAGGCAGCCTCACCCTCTTCCGATCCCACAACCCCGACTACGCCGACGGCGAGCAGATGCGCGACTTTATTTATGTGAAGGACGTGGTGGAAGTATGCTTCTTCCTGATGAACCACCGCCGCAACTCCGGCATCTACAACCTCGGCTCCGGCGAAGCCCGCACGTTTATGGCCCTGGCACTTAGCACTTTCGCCGCCATGAATGTGGTGCCCGAAATCGACTTTATGGATACTCCCCTGACTATCCGGGATACGTACCAGTATTTCACCGAAGCTAACATGCAAAAACTTCGCTCTATCGGCTACGACAAGCCTTTCTATACCCTGGAGGAAGGGGTGAAAGATTATGTGCAGCAGTATTTGATGGAGGGGCGGTATTATTAATTGACAACGAATGCAGTAGAAAATCCCCATTTTGGCAGTAAAAAGTGCCGGAATGGGGATTTTTTGTTTATCACCACCTGCCACCATTGCCTCTGTACGGGCAGGTCTTGCACCTGCCCTAATCGTGCACCGGCAATCTTGCTAAACCAAAACTAATTGTTCAAAGATTTTTCATGTTCTGGAATGATTTGTTCTGAAGGATGATACGCAGACGATTGGGCAGGTGCAAGACCTGCCCCTACAGCTGCTTCAACCGGATATTCCGGAACTCCACCTTCATGGGCGGGCCTACGTGTACCTGCACGCCTATTTTGCCGCGCATGCTCCGGTTTTCAGCATCGTTGTCTGTTACCTCGGCCATGAGGGTGCCGTTGATGAAGTGCTTCAGGTTATTTCCTTTCGCCACGATGTGCAGTTCATTCCAGCCGTCGTAGTTGATGCTGTTCAGAAGCGTAGCCCGGTCTAAGGTATCGGTCACAAGAGGAGGCTGCCCGTTTTCAAGAATTACCTTCTGCCCTCGTACGGCCAGGAACTGCCGCCCCCGCTCTTCGTAGTTCTGGCCGGTGTGGCGGGGGTAGCCCAGGTTGTATTTGTCTTTCCCGTCGATGTCGGCCTGGTAGCCTTTGAGGGCGAAAGCCAGCGTGTCGATTTGCTTGCTGCGGTAGTTCACGCCGCTGTTTCCTTTGGGAGAGATGCGGTATTCCAGCTTCAGCTCAAAATCTGCAGGTTCGCCGCCCTGCCAGATCAGGAAAGTATTCTGCTTTAGGATCGTCTGCGGCGTCACCTCCCCTACCAGCACGCCATCCTCCACACGCCAGTACGCCGGATCGCCATCCCAGCCCTCCAGGTTCTTTCCGTTGAAGATGCTGATGAAACTGTCAGTAGTTGTTCGTGGAGTGGTTTTGCAGCCTATGGCAATGGAAAAGATGAATAGGATCGCCAGGCTGAGTTTTGTCTTTTTCATCATAACTAAAGCTACCTGAATCAGCCCAAAAAAGCTACATGGACTCTGCAAAAAATCTGCTGCACCTGCCACCACACCCACTGCTCCTGCTAAAACAACACCGACACCTGCGTCCGCCCTGTATGCACCGCTCCTACCCCGTTGGCTTTGCGGCCATCGTAGTTCAGCGAGATATTGAGGCCATTGCTCAGGCGCTGCTGCACGTTCAGCGACCAGGTGATGTTGTTTCCGGGGCGCAGGGCATTCAGAATTTCGTAGCCAACATAGGAATTCATATCGCCTGTGAAGTTGATGTTCACGTAGCGGACGTTACCCGAGAGGGTGCGTTTGCTTACCTGGCTCAGCTTTGCCTCCAGGCCCAGCTCGTTAAAAATTCCCTGCTGCTGCGTGGCCTGCTCCTCCCCTGGCACCTCTTGTACAGGCGGCAGCACATCCTCGCGAATGGCAAACTGGTATGTACCTGTAAACCGGAATTTGGTATTGGGCTGATAGGCCAGCTCCGGCGACAGCTCCCGCGATACGATCTTAAAGTTTTTCGAGCTCAGGAAATTGGAGCGGTTATCGCGCACGTTGCGGCCCAGGCTTATTTTGGAGCTCAGCACCTCGTTCAGGTTTAGCCGCCCGATGAGCAAATGGCTACCCAGCCCGCGGGTTTCGGTACCGTTGGTGAGCAGCGACTTCTGCTGGTTCTGCTGGTAGGTGTACTCCAAACCATACAGCGGGTTGGTGCGGTTGAAATACAGGGTATTGCGCAGCGTCTTCACGAGCGAAAGCAGGAACGCATCTTCAAAATCCACGCTGAACGGGTTGAAACGTTTCACCAGGTCATTATCGGTTGTTTTCTTATCGATGCTGGTAAAGGTGAGGACGGAGAAGCGGGAGGCAAAGCCTTTCAGGCCGTTTTGGGTGCGCCAGCTGCGGGGCGTGCTGCTGTTGAGGCGGTAGGTAAAGCGGTTGGTGTAGGCATTTACATACTCGTCGGTAGGCAGGAACACTTTAATATAGCGCCGCTGGTCTACCGTCTGCGCCTCCAGGTAGTCGTTCAGGTCGTTGGGGTTGCCGCCCTCGCGGAGGTAGTGCGTTCCCTGGCCAGGCAGTGTTTCCCTGAAAATAAAAATCCGCTTCAGCTCCCGGCCCGTCCCCACGGTGTAACTCAGTTCAGACCGGAAACTGCCTTCCAGGAAACTGCCGTTCCAGTCGATGCGCGACTGCACTGTTTCTTCGTCCTGTGCCGTTTCCTGCGTCAGCTTGCGATACGTTACCTGCACAGCCACGTCGTGCTCCAGCCCGATCTTAGTTTGCATAGTACCGTTGTAGGTCTGCCCTACCTCCGGCAGCCCCAGAGTGCCTTCCGTAGTTGGCCGGAGGTCGGTGCGGTGGCTGTAGTCTACCCGGAACCGGGTACTGGCAGAGTCGCCGCTTTCTATAAAAAACAAATGCTCGTCGAAGTACATGGCAGAGCCCACCACTGAGTCAGTACCTATGGCTTTGATGCGGTTTTTATCAAACCGGTACACATAGCCCGGTTTAAGCCACTTAAACCCGTACTTCACGCCCACATCGCCCCGGTACCAGTCCGATTCGCGGTTGTTCTGCTCGCTGTTGAGCATGAAAAAATGATTTTGCAGCTCCAGCTTCCCCAGCCGCTTTACCAGGTCCAGGTAATGCTGCACCCCGTTCAGCTGCTCATCGCGGTTACGATAGCTTACGCGGTAGTTAAACAGGTTGAGCGCATCTTTTGCCGCCCCCACCGAAAAGTTGAGGATGTGGTCTTCGGCCCCCCGCTCGTTGCCCGACAAACTCCAGTCGCGGTCGAACTCGATGGGGCGGTACCGGTCTATCGGCACAAAATGCTGATCGGTGTATTCGTAGTTCAGCGTACTGTTTACTTTGTATTTGCCCAGAAACGGCACTTCTTTCTCCTGCACCACGTAACCTGCCCGTAGCGCCTTCCCGTTATCGTCCTGCGCATCGAGTTTTGAGAAGCGGTTGATATCGTTCTGCGAAGCGGCTCCTTCTAAAAACACCTCTATGCCTTTCTGCAAAGTGTAGCTCGCCCCCAGGTTTACCAGCTGCCTTTTGCGCGGTGTGGGCAGTATACGTACGGGTGCAAAGCTTCCTTGCGGCACCCCGTTTACCGGCGCCACCCACCGGAACACCCGCCCGTTTACCGTAGTGTTTGCCTGTACATAATCGCCCTGGTTCGGCCCCACTTCTGAAAACCGGACATTGTAAATCGCCTCTTCCGGGTCGGTGGAGTACACGTAAATGGTAGCAGTATTCAGGCTGTCATTGAAGATGGTATCGCGCAGGGCATAAAGCACCTGTGTCGGGTCGAAGGGCACCTCCAGTGCACCCGGAATAATGGCCTGGTTCAGGCTGTCGCCTATGCCGGCGAGCAGCCGTTTGTCCTCGTCGCGCAGGTCCAGGTTCAGGAGGTTGTTGGGGTTGTCGGACTCGTTGTAGTAATTAGTAAAAACTTTGAACTTGTTTAAGTTCTGGTAATGGCTTGCGTGGTAAATGCTGCGGCTGTAATTCAGGTCGGAATACTCATAATCAACCTTGATGCGCGAGTTCTTTGTGATCACATGGCGTGTGGTGAACGTAATCTCTGCCTGATTGTAGTCAATCACATAGTCATATTCAAACCCGCGGGTCAGCAGCTTCCCGTCCAGGAACACCCGTTCCGAATTGGCCAGCACAATAATAAACCGCTCGTTGTTCGGACCACGCAAGCGGTAAGGCCCCTGCACCCCTTCCAGGGCCGGTATCACCTGCGAGGTAAACTTACCTTTCGATACAGATGCAGCCACGGAAGTTAATCCCTGCCGTTCGGGTGTTTTACCTGTTACCGCCTCGAAGGCGGCTCCCTGTACGTTTTTATAAAACTGCAGAAAGTAAGAAGGCCTGTTGCGCAGCACCACATCCCCTGCGGTCAGCTGCCATACCTTGTGTTTGAGGGTAATGTACACCCGGTCGAACTCCTGCAACTGCTGTGTGTTGCCCTCCGGCTGAAACGGGATGTTTTGATCGGTAATAGCGGCCGTAATGCTGATATCCTCCGTCAGCTTCCCGTCCAGCTGCAGGTTCAGGGCGGAGTTTACAAATACATTCTGGGTATTACCAAAAGAGATACCCCTGGAAATGCTCCCGGTCTTGTTCAGGCCAGGCGTTTTAAAAATTTCCTCGCGGGTGGTAAATTCTTCCTGGTAATAACCTTTCTGAAAAGAAGTCAGGTCGAGCTTGGTGATGTCGCGCCGGAAAGCCGGACGGGTAAGGTTGAGCGGCAGCACCCGGTAACAAACCACCACCGAATCGGATAACAGCGCCACCTTGGTTCCCTGCGGATCAATGGGAATGGAGTCAGGCGCAGGAAAGCGGGTAAGCCGGAATTCGTTTGTGGTATAGTTGTAGTCAAACTCGAACTCCTCCCGTTTCATGCTCAGAAATTCTACCGAAGCAGGCGCAATGGTCAGGGTGTCGAGCACAAATGGTTCTGCCGTAACAGGAATCTTCCTGCAGCGCTTGTTACTGACCGACGATTGCGCCAATACCGGCAGACTAAAAAAGAAAAAAGCAACGGCCAGGTACAACAGCCTGGTCATGGTTTAGACAGGGGTAATGCGATAAAGAAGGTGGTACCTTTTCCTTCCTCGGTTTCGAACCAGATGCGGCCACCGGCATTCTCTATGCCTCGTTTGGCTACAGCCAGCCCGATCCCGGAGCCGGTGTACTTTGTACTGAAGTTCGGAATGAAAACTTTGCTTTGTATTTCATCCGGAATCCCTACTCCGTTATCCCGGATGGAAATCAGCACCGTTTCGTCCGGCTGAACATGCAGGGTAACGTGTATCTTTGGTTTCCGGTTGGCCGGAACTGCCTGTATGGCATTCAGAAGCAAATTGTTGAATGTCCGGACCATGAGGCCTTCGTCTGCTGTTATAAATACCTCCTCCCGCTCAAAGTCAGCTTTAACCGACACGGAAGCCGGATCGTTGTGCAGGTCCACCGACTTGCGCAGGGCCGCTGCCACATCCATCAGTTCCGCCTTTGGCTCCGGCATGGCGGTAAAGTTAGAAAACGACGTGGCAATGTCGCTTAGTATGTTTATCTGCGTGATCAGGGTATGCGAAATCTTATCAATCAGCTGCTCGGTATTCGGTCTTTTTTCGGAAATAGCTTTCTGCAGGTACTGCAGCGAGAGCTTCATAGGAGTAAGCGGATTCTTGATTTCGTGCGCTACCTGGCGGGCCATTTCGCGCCACGCCGCTTCTTTTTCGCGTGTCGCCAGGTCCACTTTATTTTGCTCCAGCGTCAGTAACATACGGTTATATTCGTTTACCAGCATCCCAATTTCATCTGCTCCTTCGTAGGCCAGCATCTCGTTTTTGCCTGTCAGGGAGGTGCGCTTCAGTTTATTGGCTAACATGCGCAGCGGCACGGTTAGTGCCCTCGACGCAAAAAAAGTAAGCACCATAAACATGATAAACATTACGGTAAAAATGTTCATAGTGGTGGTAATCAGCTCAATAAGTTTTATTTCCAGCTGCTTTTCCGAATCAAAAAAAGGGATACCAATAAAGCCCGCAATCTGTCCCGAGCTTTCAGAATCACGCAGGGGCAGGTAAATGGAATTAAATGTGAGGCTGCCGGCATGCTCGTTCAGCAGCACACGCAGGGCCTGCCGCTCCGAAATGGCGGCAAAAGCTTGCGGGTTCACCAGTTTCGACAACAGGCCCGCCTCAAAAATAAGGGGCTGACTTGTGACCAGCAGGCGCCCATCCTGGTCGTATACATTGATATCAGCCTCTGCTACAGAAGCAATATCAGTTACATACTTTAGCAACAGGTTCTTACGCTGCATCACGTTCCGTGTAAGTAAAGTGCTCAGATTCTGTTGGATGGCCTCACCCCGGTTTTCGTAGGAGCGCATCAGGTCTTTCCGGTAAGAGGCCGTTACAAGTCCGGCTGTAATAATACTGACCAGAACAAGCGGAAGCAGTATACCGAAGTTTAGGAAAAGCTGAATTTTGGTACTGAAGTTAAGACTGTTATTCTGAATATACCTGCGCTGTAGTAACAGCAACAGCAACGTACACAGAATAGCACCAGCCGTAAACACCAGAAACAGGAACGAAAAATTAGAGAGCAGTTCTTTACTGCCGTAGTTCTCCGTCGTAATAATCAGCACCTGTCCGTTATCATCTACAATGCCCAGGTGGTGATAGCCTTCGTGCCGGATGCCATCCCGTTCAAGTTCCCACCTGTTCAGCAAGGAGCGGCTGAAATTTGTCGCATAATCATATTCCCCTTCACTATACTTCAGCTGCCCGTTTTCAAAAAAAGCATAGCTCATCCTATCCGTCCGGAATGGCTGGTTACTACCCTGATCTACCAGCAGTTCGGGCACCAGGCTGTTCGGGAGCAGTTTCTTTAGGCGCAACTGCAGGATGATGGTACCTTTCTGCCACGTATCCAGCGGCACCTCAATTACCTTCAGGTACATGCGCGTATTATAGCGCATCGGGTCATTTATCAGAAAAAGATCTTTGTGTTCCGTCCTGTTTACGGGCTTGTCGTACTGCGCCATTAACTCATGCAGGCTTGCCCTTGAGGTATCTGCGCTTTCCAGTGCCATGCCTTTGCTATCGAACAGGTAGACGCTGGTTTCATACTTATCAAAATAATGGCGCAGGTACTGTTTCGAAATTTTACGCTTGATAAAGGAAGCATCCACATAGGGTCCCTTCATTTTAGAACGGATCAAAGCATCAGAAGCGATTTTCATGGCCACAGAATCCAGCAGGAACTCCCCCAGCACATCACTGTCCTGCATAATGGTGTAGCCAAACTTCTGCTTATAGGCTTTCAGTTCGCTTTGGTAATGGGTATAAATGGCACTTGCCCCCGTCGCCGCACTTACCGAAATTATCAGGAAAATGAACAGGTACGTACGATAGGGGAAATTAATGGCTCCCGGATGCTGGGCCGAAATTATGATAAGCAACCAGAAAAAAGAACCGATCAACACGACGCTGATGTATTCCAAATCCAGTACACCTGCCAGTACAAGCAAGGCAAGCGCTATGGCCCCCACTACTTTATACGGCCATAACAGCTCCTCCTGCTGCAGCAACACCCTGACAACCGTTGCCAGGATAAATGTAAAGACGCCCAGCGCAGCAGTGTGCAGGAACATAATGCCATAGATAACTAACTTATACCTGGTCAGGTCCAGCGACTGGCTTATGTCTAAAACAAGGGGAGAGTTATGATAAATGCCGTGGTAAAACTTAAAGAGCACCACCAACAGCATAAAAAAGGAAAGAAAACAACCTGCCAGAATATAACGGATCTTTTGCCTGGGCAGCACCTTTAGCTGCCCCATTACCTTGTTTTTCTGGAAAAGATAAAAAGAAGCCCACGCTACGGTTGTCAGTAACAACATGTTCAGCGCCAGATCACCTACGGACGGGGACCAGTAAGAGGCGGCATATACTTTCGGATCAAAAAGCTCTACTTCTTTCAGTGCAAACGGAAGGTTTAACTGCAGCATGGCCAGCCGGAGCGCCGCCAGTAACGCCAGCAGTAAAATGATGCCCTCGTTGTATTTGCCCTGCTTCAGCAGCCTCCTGCTCCAAAGAATACAGAACAGGATATAAAAGATTACTCCTCCGCTGAAAAGGATCAGTTCCAGCGCAGCCTGGCCAGCATCCGTTTTGTTTTCTCCGAAATCGAGCGCAAACAGGAACTTGTTATCGCTGGTCCGCACCTGGGGTAGGCCCTTCCGCTTCGTCAGTACCAGCCTGGCATTTGTTTTTCCGAAAATCCGTTGCTCGAGCCCCGGAGAAAGAAAGGAGTTCCTGATCCTGTACTCGTTCTGTAGCGGGATGTAGAGAAAAATATTGTAGCCACTGGCAATATGTGGAACAACTATAAAGGTGCCATAGGTATTGCTGACGGCAACCGGATGGGTTACATCGGGGGGATAATCCAGATCTGGAATAATGGTATGGTCAGACCAGAAAATAAGCTCGTTGTGCCTGTAAATAAAAGTAGGGCAATGGGCCAGCCTGAGGAGTTTAGAAAAGGAAACCGAATCGGAACCAAGTTTTTTCCCGATCGCAACCGCTTCTGACTGCGCGGCAGCAACAGAAGCGTTTATCTGTTTACTGATGTCTTTAACCGCAGCATCAGGTCGCGAACGAGCCTGAAAGGCCGGTAAATGATAATGTACCGCAGCTGTAGCCAAAAAGCACAACAGCGCAATCAGTAACAATATAAATGGTATTCCCTTCCTAGTCAAAGCTTTATGTTTATACCAAGTTAGCTGCACCTCCTTCCACTGCCACCGCTATACAACTGCCCCGCCGGCAACAGCACAGGCCGGAAAAAATCTGCTGCACCTGCCACCACAGCCTCTGCTCTGTAGCAACAATGGCAAAAATAAGGTGAGAGGTGATATGCCCAGCTTAATCGGAACGGCAATTCAGCTTTTCTGTTCAGTAAGGATCATCAGGACCTGGTAATGCAGGTGGGATCGAATTTTGTGCCAGAAAAAAAATAAAGCATCAGCATGCGGGCATACCTGAACAAAACGGGAGTTAAAATGGTAATAATGCTTGCTACTGCAACAAGGTATACCCACGCCGGCGGATCATCCGCCAGGTAAAAAAGCGACACGCCCACCAGCAAAACAATCAGTACGGAAAAACCATAGCTGATGTACATGGCTCCCCAGAAGAATCCTACCTCAATTTCGTAATAAAAATTGCAGGCAGGGCAATTTTTGTGCATCCGGTCAAACTTAGCCAGATGCCATGCCGCATGCGTATAAACCGCTACTTTCCTGCAACGCGGACACCGACAGCCAATCAAAGCTCTCAGCCCCGCTATGTCAGGCATGGGATTTCCGGCTATTCCTGTACCAGAAGAAGCCCACAGTACCTATCAGGATATACGGAATTGCCATCAGGTACAAAATTCCTTTATTCAACCCTGCTCCCACATCCGATTCAGGTTCTTTACTTCCAGTACCGACATTCGATTCTACCGTAGCACGGCACATCGCACATTGGCTGAACGCATCCGTTGCTGTAAAACTCAGCATCAACACCAGGCCTACTCCCAATAGCCTTGTCAACATCTTTCTCTTCATCCCTCAGTTCTATTTGTTTTCTGTTAACTAAACGTAATAAGGTGAAATAAGTATAAACACCAGCACTCCCGTAACAGCCACGTATAACCAGATCGGAAATGTCCAGCGGGAAATGCGCCGGTGCCGGGCGTTCTGCTCCGTTATTCCAAAATACACCGATAGCAACACAAGCGGCACAATAACGACAGCCAGTACAATGTGGGTCAGTAAAATAAAATAATAAATGTATTTTAAAGCACCCTCACCCCCGAATACCGTGCGCTCCCCCAGAAAATGATAGGTAACATACGATACCAAGAAAATAGCCGATAAACCAAAAGCGGTAAGCATTGCGGCCCGGTGGTTTCGCACCTTACCTTTTTTGATATTGTAGTAGCCGATAACCAGTGCAACAGCAGTTAAAGAATTCAGGATGGCATGAAAACCGGGCAGGTAAGATACGTCAACGTTACTGGCATTTGCCTTCGGCATAAAGAACAGCAATGCCACCACAACAGGTATAGCAACAGACAGTACAGCTATCACCGTCATGTAGCGCTTATCCTTGCTGCTGACAGAACTATTCACTTTTACTGTATTCATCTAAAAGAACATTAATTTCAACTATCAGCCTGTCCACATCCTCCGGATCCAGCCCGTTATAAATTCCTCTCACGTGGTGTTCCCGGTCTACCAGCATAAACTTTTCACTGTGAATAAAATCCTGCTGCCCGGCTACCTGCTGTACCGGCAAATAAAAACCTTTTTGCGCTAAAGTGTAAATTTCATCCCGGTCGCCGGTTAAGAAATACCATTTCGCCGGATCAGCATTATACATGGAAGCATATTCCTGCAGCACCGATACGGAATCCCTTTCCGGGTCAACGGTAAAAGAAACAAGCTTTACGTTAGGCTCCTCCCTGAACTTTTCCTGCACCCGCGTCAACTGCGAAGTCATTTTAGGACAAATTCCGGGGCAGGAAGCAAAGAAGAAATTAGCAACATAAATATCGCCCGCAAGGTCGGTCTGCGATATGGTCTTACCTTGCTGGGAAGTTAAGGAGAAAGGCGGCACCTGATGCCAAACGGTATCCCCTTTGGCATCAAGCATTACATTCCCGGCATCATCCGATTGAGGAAAATAGGTCTTGAGTGCAAAATGGTGTTCCCCGAAGGTACCGATAAATATAAAAACAAGAAGAGGCACTAATAATAGTAGAACTAGTATTAGTGCCTTTACATTACTCATATAAATGATTTACTAATTAAAATAATTGACTACAGAATCAAAGTAATAACTCCCTTCTGAAATTAAAGCAACCATGAGCCAGGCAATAAGTGCGGTAGGCAACAAAATGGACCAGATAAGTGCTTTTGCTTCATGCTTTAAGTGCATGAATTCTGACACAATGAAAAATGCCTTGAAAACGGTGAGAATAATAAAGATAGAGTTACGCAACGTTCCGGCGTCCATCATAAAGGCAAACACGAACTCAATAGCAGTCAGAACAACCAGAATGATAAATGTTTTCCAGATAGCTTTTGTCTGCGGCTTCGGAAGTTCGCCAGTATTTTCGTAATCGTGCGAATGATCAGTATGCATTGCCATAATTAAAATCTATTTGTTTATGCCACCGGTAAAGGTGGCCAATCAGTTTCAAAAATTATATCAGGTAGAAGAAGGTAAATACAAATACCCACACCAGGTCTACAAAGTGCCAGTAAAGACCAACTTTCTCCACCATCTCATAATGTCCACGTTTATGGTATACGCCATTAACGGTATTGATGAAGGCCATGATAAGTAACACTACTCCTGAAAATACGTGTGTACCGTGGAAACCAGTGATGAAGAAGAATAAATCTGCAAACAAGGGAGGTCCGTATTGGTTAACAGTCAGGCTAGCGCCAAACACGCGGGTACCATCGCCCAGCACCATACCGGTGTCGTCACCAACTATAAAGTGCGTCCACTCCCATGCCTGGCAACCCAGGAAGATACTACCAAAAAGGATCGTCCACAACAACCATTTCTGAACATCATTTTTATCCATACGATGACCGGCTTCCACAGCTAGCACCATCGTAACAGAACTAAGAATGAGGATCATGGTCATGAGCGCCACAAAGGCCAGCGGCAGATCCACACCATGCAGCCCAGGGAATGCATTAAATACTTTTTCAGGTATTGGCCACCACTGAGTAGAAAAGGTAAAAGCTTCCGGATCGCCGACATAAGGCAGGTGCTTATGACGCGACAAACCATAAACAATCAGCAGTGCTCCAAAAGTAAAGGCATCTGATAGCAGGAAAAACCACATCATGAGTTTTCCATAGCTAGCTTTTAATGGCTCGTTACCACCATCCCATGTACCAGCCTTTGGTGCTTCCAGCGTAGTTGAAGTAGACATAATAATATAGTGAAAAACGTGTTTAGTGATTTATCCTTAAAAATATGTACAAATATAGCCAAAGTGCTCCTAAAAAATGCCAGTATATAGTGCATAACTGTATACGAAGCATATTCTTTGAGTGTACTTTATACCTGAAACTGGCTATTAAAACAGCCAGAATAAATATTAACCCGGAGATGAGGTGAAATCCATGCACACCTGTCAGGACATATAAAAAAGATCCTGCCGGATTACTTTCTGTACCACCAAAAAAAACATTGTTACGTACAAGCTCAGCCCATCCATCAAACTGCCCTGCCAGAAAAGCAACGCCAAGTCCGAAGGTAAGCAGCAACATGGTCTTCAGTACGCCCAATTTATTATTTCTGGCTGCAAAATAGGCCCACTGCATGCTGACACTGCTTAGTAAAATAATTACAGTATCAATAAACAAAATGTTCGGTAACTCGAACTCCAGCCAGTTACCCTCTGCTCTCCTAACTATGTAGGCACTGGTAAAAGCAGCAAACATCATGACGATGCTCACTATTATCAAGATCAGCGCGAACTTTAACGGATGTACTCCCGCTGATTTAGTTTCCTCATTAAATGTTCCGGGAACCATTGCTAAATCCATAACTCAAACTTTATCCAAAACAAAAGCAATCTGCACAATAGGCAAATATAAAAAAGAACCAAACATGATACTCATGGCTGCCTTTTTAGAACAGGTCCTCATCAGGTAAAATGTCTGGGCTAAAAATAATACGCCGCATACTACTGCAATAAGCGCAGAGGTTGAGCCCGTCATTCCAAACTGAAGTGGTAATAGACTCAGCGGAATAAGCAGGAGCGTATAAATCATAATCTGTATAGCTGTTTTCAGATTCTTCCCTCCTGCCATCGGCAGCATCTTAAACCCAGCCTTTTTATAGTCGTCGTCCAAAACCCAGGCAATCGCCCAGAAATGAGGAAACTGCCAGATGAACTGTATACCAAACAAAATCCAGGCTTCTACACCCAGCGTGCCCGTTGCAGCAACCCAACCGATCAGGGGCGGAAGGCCACCCGGAATAGCTCCAATAAAAACACAAATAGGATTAACCCGCTTCATGGGTGTATAAACAAAGCCATACAGCACCAGTGAAACAAAAGACAAAACAGCAGCCAGGGGATTAAAATTAACCCACAAAATTGCTAAGCCAATAATACCTATAACTGTCCCGAACAAACCTGCTTCCTGAACACTAACCTGACCCGTTGGCAAAGGACGCTTGGCTGTTCGCTTCATTAGCTTATCCAGGTCCTTTTCCAGGATCTGGTTGATTATGTTAGCAGCACCCGTAACCAGGAAACCTCCCGTTAACACCAGCGCCACCTCTACAACCGTACTGTTAAACCGGCCCAGGATAAAACCAATAGCACTTGAAAAAGCAACTACAAAGCTTAATCTGAACTTTAAGAGTTTAAAGTATGCTGTTGCTTTATTTGCCATGATAACACCTGACAAGAGTAGGTTCGATTTGTGTGTGTACATTATCTTACTGCTACTTTCGCCTTTAACGCTGCCTCGCGTGAGGCAAACCTGTAATAAATAAACATAAAAAACTGAAGCCCGAATAAAAGCGTCGCGAGAGTGAGATGCAGCGGTTGCAGAAAAGCAGGAATAGCAAAATAAGCCATTATAACACCAAACACGATTTCCAGCCCCAGAATAACCAACATCGAGTTTGCCATTAACGACAAGTTCCTGTTCTTCAATTTATACAGTTGATAAACAACAAAGATATTCAAAGCAAGAATGGCAATGGAAACAGAACGATGAATGTAAAACTCAAGTCCCAGATTATCTACCCACAACGCTCTGTTTGCACCTCCCATACTATATGCTATCGTATCTACTTCTTCACGTACCTGCGTGCCTAAGATTATTTGGGCAAAAGTAACTACGGCAATTATCACCAGTAGCGCCTGCAGCCTTCCTGAAAAACTGATTGTTCCGGAAAAAGCAAAATTCTGTGACCGAACAAGTGCATACTCTAACAAAGCAATCAGCACCAATGCCAGGGCCATGTGAATGGTGACAGTTACCGGTAAGAGATTTGTAGAAACAACTATCGATCCCAGCCACCCCTGTATCCCGACAATAATAAAGCTCAACAGGGCTAAAAAGAAAACCGTCTTATCCGATTTCAGGTATGGAACAGCATAAACTACTGTTAGAAAAATCAGAATTCCGATAAGCACGCCAACCAGCCTGTTTACATATTCGATCCAGGTTTTAGTAACATTAAAATCTGTTTCGATAAACTGACTTGGATGATTAAAGATGGAAGCAGAAAGGTTCTCAAAACCAAGCCTGTCAAGGTAACCCGCTAGCTTCTGGTTCTTCTCTATCCGCTTCTGCTTGTAAACTTCCAGATAATCATCTGGTAATTGGCTGATATCAGTCGGAGGAACCCAGCTGCCGAAACATTTTGGCCAGTCAGGGCATCCCATTCCTGAACCAGTACTTCGTACGATTCCTCCGACTAATATCAGAAAGTAAACAGCAATAACTGTTAGTACTCCAATAGTTCTAAACCTTTTATGATAAAAAGATTTATTCATTTATTTTACTCAAGATCCTTCTCGTGAGGGAAGTTAGATGACTGTGTTTCTGAGAATGGTACCGTCTGAGGAATATAATCCTCTACAGCACCCGGTTTGCTATAGTCATAAGGCCATCTGTATACTACCGGCAGTGGGCCAGGCCAGTTGCCGTGTCCAGGCAGTACAGGTGTTGTCCACTCAAGCGTGTTTGAATGCCAAGGATTCGGAGTAGATCGACGACCTTTGAAAATGCTGTAGATAAAGTTGAACAGGAAAATAAACTGAGCAGAGAATCCAATAATCGCTGAAATTGAAATAAAGGTATTCATATCAGCAAACATGTTGAAAGCTTCAAAGCCTGTCCAGGAGTAGTATCTTCTAGGGAAGCCCGCAATACCCAGGTAGTGCATTGGCATAAACACCAGGTAAACGGCAATAAATGTCAACCAGAAATGGATAAAGCCAAGTTTTTCATCCATCATTCTTCCGAACATTTTAGGGAACCAGTGATAAACTCCGGTAAACATACCAAAGAAAGCAGCAGCACCCATTACAAGGTGGAAGTGAGCAATAACAAAGTAGGTATCGTGCAAATGAATATCAAGTGCAGAGTTACCAAGAATAATACCTGTTAAACCACCTGAAATAAACAGCGATACAAACCCAATGGCAAACAACATGGCAGTTGAAAACCTGATGTTACCACGCCACAAGGTAGCCAGCCAGTTAAATACTTTTACAGCAGAAGGTACCGCAATGATAAGCGTCAGGAACATGAAAACAGATCCGAGGAAAGGATTCATACCCGACACGAACATATGGTGCGCCCATACCACAAACGACAGAACCGAAATACCCATCAGGGAACCAATCATCGCACGATAACCAAAAATAGGCTTACGTGAGTTTGTAGTAATAACTTCCGATACAAGCCCCATCGCCGGCATAATTACGATGTATACCTCCGGGTGACCCAGGAACCAGAACAAGTGCTGGAAAAGAACAGGGCTACCGCCAGTATTCGCAAGTGCTTCGCCGGCAATAAAAATATCAGAAAGATAGAAACTGGTACCAAAGCTTCTGTCGAAGATAAGCAATAAGGCAGCAGAGAAAAGAACCGGGAAAGCAAGCAGACCAAGAACTGCCGTTAAAAACAAAGCCCAGATTGTCAATGGTAACTTTGTCATGGACATTCCTTTTGTTCTCAGGTTAATAATGGTAGTGATATAGTTCACACCACCTAATAACTGAGATACAATAAACAAGGCCATACTTACCAACCAAAGCGTCATACCTAAACCAGATCCCGGCATTGCTTGGGGAAGTGCGCTCAGCGGCGGATATACTGTCCAGCCACCGGAAGCAGGACCTGTTTCAATAAACAGGGAGGTAAGGAGGATAATGCTTGACAGGAAGAAAATCCAGAAGGAAAGCATGTTCATGAAACCGGACGCCATGTCACGCGCACCGATTTGCAGCGGAATAAGGAAGTTTGCGAAAGTACCGCTCAAACCTGCAGTAAGTACAAAGAACACCATGATGGTTCCGTGCATGGTTACCATGGCCAGGTAAAATTCAGTACTCAGTTTTCCGTTTTCAACCCATCCTCCCAGGATTGGCTCCAGGAAAGTAAAGGTAGCCTGAGGCCAGCCTAACTGAAGACGGAAAAGAATAGATAAAAATCCTCCTACAAAAGCCCAGAAGATACCGGTAAAAAGGAATTGCTTCGCAATTACTTTATGGTCCTGGCTGAAAATATATTTCTCTATAAAATTTTGTTCATGATGATGCTCATGCTCTTCATGCACATCATGATGTACTTCGTGAGTGGAGATATTTGTACTTGACATACTCAACAGTCTTTAATTGCTACAACTCTTTTTTTACTTCTTCAGCCTTTTCAGATTTATTCTCTAAAACAAGTTGCTTCTGAGAATCAAGGGTGAATTTGGCTAACAGGTCAGGATGTTCTTCTGAAAAAGGCTTCTGAGAAGCCACCCACTCTTCAAACTCATCTTCTTCGTCAACCACCACCAGAAAACGCATGGCAAAGTGGCCCTGCCCACAGATTTCGGTACAGGCTAACTCATAGTTGAAACTTGAATTACCTGTTTCGTTTTGCATTTCAGCTGTAGTCTTGGTTGGCACAAACCAGAATTTAGTCGGCATACCTGGTACAGCATCCATTTTCAGACGGAAGTGCGGCATGAACACACTGTGGATAACATCTCTGGATCTGATTTTCAGCAGCACAGGCTTGCCTTTAGGCACGTGAATTTCGCGGGGCATAAAGTCGTCCATGGAATTTGGATCGCTGAAGTTAACACCCATTTCATTTACGGCATCCACATAAGAAACATGAGCTTCACCTAACTTACCATCAGCTCCTGGATAGCGCACCATCCAGTTGAACTGCTTACCCATCACTTCGATCACTACTGAATCTTCGGGAGCAGCACTGGTAATGTTTGTCCAGGTTTTCCAGCCATAAAACACTAAAAGTGCCATTACAATAGCTGGAATCATGGTCCAGATAATTTCAATTTTGTTGTTGTGCGGGTAGTAGTAAGCCCGCTTGTTATCCTGGTGCTGGTATTTGTAAGAATACCAGAAAAGCAGAATTTGCGTCAGGACGAACACGATACCAATCACTACCATTGTAATCCAGAACAGCTCGTCTGTCCACTCGCCGTGTACGGAGGCAAGTGGCTGGTTCATGGTATCCCATGAGTCAGCGAAGGACCAGAAGAAAGCTGCACCTCCAATGAGCAGGAAGAGCAACAGCAGCACACTGTTTACTTTGTTACTAACTTTAGTTGTTCCTACCGCACGTTGCGAAGAACCCCTGAAAATCGATGCCAGCGTACCTATTCTGAATAGCAAGAACAGGATTACTATTAAAAGAACGATGGATAACCCTATGGCGAACGTAATCATTATATAACGTTTTTAGTATAATCTCTAAACATGATGGTGAACACTTTCCTCCAGGAATGGGTGGTTAACAGGTACAAGAGAGGCTTTTGTAAGTCCTTTTGTAAATGTTATCAGGAACACTCCTAAAAATACCAGTGCTGTACCAATTTCAATAAAGCCAATGCCACCGCTTGCACCCATTGTAGCAGGCATCATCATCAGGTAGAAGTCAAACCAGTGACCGATAAGGATAGCAATTGTCACCAGTTTCAACATGATCATCTGGCGCTTTGCATCTCTTGTCATCAGCACCAGGAATGGGAATGCGAAGTTGATAATCAGGTTAAAGAAGAAGATCCAGGTGTATTTGCCATCATGGCCGCCTAACCTCTCCAGGAAGTAGATTGATTCTTCCGGGATGTTGGCATACCAGATCAGCATAAACTGCGAGAACCAAACATAGGTCCAGAAGATAGAGAAACCAAATACAAACTTACCTAAGTCGTGCAGGTGGTTGGCGTTTACCATTTTCAGGTAACCGTTCTGCTTCAGAATGATAACGGTGAGGGTGGTAGCTGCAAGACCTGATACCCACCAGCTGGCAAACACATACCAGGCAAACATGGTACTGAACCAGTGCGTGTCAATGGATAATACCCAGTCCCAGGCAGAAAGCGAAGAAGTCACACCAAATACTACGAGGAAGGTAGCGGAAATCCGGATGCTTCTGTGGTAGTAGTCTGTACCGCCATACAGATCTTCGTTGATGGAGTTTCTTCTTAACCAGTTAAAGAACACGATCCACAATACAAAGTAGGCAACCATCCTGATCAGGTAGAACCAGAAATTCAGGTAAGGTGCTTTCCCTTCAATGATCGGATCATAACGGGGATCATTTACATCATACAGGTACTCATGCGTCCAGTGAAAGATATCATGCCCTCCGAACAGGAAAACAAGCAACATAACAGCACCACCAATTGGAAGGTAATAGCTAAGTGCTTCTGGAATACGCTTAATTAATACAGACCAACCTGCATAGGCTACATATTGTACCGCAATAAAGAACACTCCAATGAGTGCAATACCAGTAAAATAAACGTTATTGAGCCACAGGTTAACAAATAATCTTTTGGACCATGTTACTGCTTCGTGTGCAACTGCTGCAGCTTCACCATGTGCTTCTTCAGCATGATGTTCACCTCCCCAACCGGCAGCCATGGCAATAATACCAACTATAAGTAAAATAACACCTATAGCTATCATTAAGAAAAACTTGTTATTCGTTTTTCTTGAAATGATGAGTCTTTCTTCTGTCATTATCCTTTTAAAATTTTGCCTTAGACGTTAGTTTTTAGAAGCCTTCTCAACTGAAGTGTTTTCTGATGAACCAGTCACCGGATTATCAGTTATCGCTTCACCTCCAGCTTCGTTTTCGGCTGCACCAGCAGCAACTGTTGTTCCTGTTTCACCTTTCTGAAGCTGTTGTACATACATTACAATTTTCCAGCGCTCAGTCGGATTAACCAGGGAACCATGAGGTCTCATGCGGCCCCTGCCGTTCGTGATAACATGAAAAATATGTCCGGCTGGCAAAGTGGCCACTCTGCCGGATGAATAAGAAGGTACTCCCAGGAATTTCTGACCAACCAGTCCCTGTCCGTCGCCCTGTGCACCATGGCAAGGAGAGCAGAAACGGGTATAAAGCACTTTTCCTTCCGATAGGTTTTCTTCTGTATAGGCAAGCGGATTTTTCAGCTCAACACCTGCCACTTCAGCAGTGTCTACTGATAAATACAGGTTATATCCCTGTTTTCCTCTGGCTACTGTTCCACGCGCAGGCTCACGCATGTTCATACCACCAGGGTTATACAGATTTGTCTTAATCTGTGAATAAGGATCTAATGGAACAGAATGATACATATCCGGGGCATATTCCGTACCCGGGTTCTGTTCATTGTTACATGCAACCAACACGGCTGTTGTCAGCAATACGGCCGAGGCTTTCAGGCCAAGTGTAGCTATTCGTTTCATTATTTCAACACCTCCTTCTGATTAACCTCGATTGCACCATTAGTACGAAGCAGATTATTCAGCGCGGAAAGATCTGTTACGCCATCTTTTACTTCTATTGCCATTACAAACTTATCATCTGTAGATCGCTTATCGAATACCGGCACCCGGGTAGAAGGCTTCAGCTTCTGGACGATAAGAAAAGTAATTACCATTCCATGCGCTGCAAAAAGCACCGTAAGCTCGAATGTAACCGGAATAAAGGCTGGCAAAGAAATGTGGGGTTTACCACCAATGATCATTGGCCAGTCGAAGCCTAGCATCCAGATCTGCATCCAAAGTGCAAAGGCCATTCCTGTCAGGCCCAGAAAGAAGGCTGCGATAGGCAGTCGTGAGCGCTTTATTCCTAATACATCGTCTATACCATGTACAGGATATGGCGAAAAAACATCGTATATTTTGGTACCGGCTGCCCGTACATTCTCGATGGCCTGTAACAGGACATCTTCATCATCGTAGATACCCAGAACAAACTTTTTATTCATTGCTATGTGATATGTTAGTAATCGTATGCTTTGCAGATCCATGCATGGCTTTTGCATGCGGTTCATGGTGGTGAGGCTGCTTTCTTTCAGAAGAAGATTTCAGAATTGCTTTAACCTCAGCCATGTTCACTACCGGGAAGTATTTGGCAAACAACAGGAATAATGTAAAGAATAAACCTATCGTACCTACATATACCCCTATATCAATACTTGTTGGCGAGAACATAGCCCATGACGAAGGAAGGTAATCTCTGTGCAGCGATGTAACAATAATTACAAATCGCTCGAACCACATACCAATGTTTACAAAGATGGTGATGATGAATGTGGCCACTAAGCTTCTTCTGATTGCTCGTACCCAGAAAAGCTGTGGCGTGATTACGTTACATGTCATCATGGACCAGTAAGCCCACCAGTAAGGACCGGTAGCACGGTTGATGAAAGCATACTGCTCATATTCTACCTGCGAGTACCAGGCAATGAAGAATTCGGTAATATAAGCAACACCCACGATAGAACCTGTCAGGATAATTACCTTGTTCATCGACTCGATGTGCTCCAGTGTAATGTAATCTTCGAGTTTAAATACTTTGCGGGTAATGATCATCAGGGTCAATACCATCGCAAACCCGGAGAAAATCGCACCAGCCACAAAGTAAGGAGGGAAAATAGTGGTGTGCCATCCTGGAATTACCGAAGTTGCAAAGTCCATGGATACGATGGTGTGTACCGAAAGTACCAGAGGCGTAGCCAGACCTGCCAGGATAAGGGAAACTGTTTCGTAACGTGACCAGGCTTTTGCTGAACCTGTCCAGCCGAAAGAAAGAATGGCATAGGCTCTTCTGGCTATCGGACCGGTAGCACGGTCGCGGATGGTTGCAAAGTCTGGAATAAGGCCGATGTACCAGAAAACCAGCGACACCGAGAAATAAGTTGAAATCGCGAATACGTCCCAGAGAAGCGGTGAGTTAAAGTTAACCCAGAGTGAACCGAACGTGTTTGGCAGCGGGAGTACCCAGTAAGCTAACCACGGACGGCCCATGTGCAGTACAGGGAACATAGCCGCACATATTACCGCAAAAATGGTCATCGCTTCAGCGGCCCGGTTAATCGAGGTTCTCCACTTCTGACGGAAAAGCAAGAGAATCGCTGAAATAAGTGTTCCGGCGTGACCGATACCTACCCACCATACGAAGTTAGTGATATCCCATGCCCAGCCAACTGTTTTATTTAAGCCCCACTCGCCAATACCGAACCACAGGGTGCGATATACCGAGTAACAAAAAATCGCAAAACCTACCAGCGCCACAGCCAGAGCTGCCGCCCAACGCATGTTGGGCTTCGCTTCCACCTGCCTGCAGACATCTTCGGTGATGTCGTGGTATGTTTTACCCCCTGTAACAAGAGGCTCTCTTATCGGAGATACATGCTGCATAATGCTATCGAAATTATAAATTAAGCTAAGTTTCTAATTTTTGTCAGGTAGGTAACGTTAGGCTGCGTATTGATTTCTTCCAGTACATGGAAGGCACGCTCGCCCTGCTCACGAGCCAGTACTTTTGAAATACGGCTCTCCGGATCCAGCATATCACCAAAGATGATGGCATCGGTCGGGCAAGACTGGGCGCAGGCAGAAACAATCTCACCATCTTTTGGTCTTCTGTTTTCGCGTTTTGCCTCCAGTTTACCTAACTGCACCCGCTGCACGCAGAAGGAGCATTTTTCCATCACACCTCTTGCACGAACTACTACATCCGGGTTCAATACCATTTTGCCCAGGTCGTTGTTCATGTTATAGTCGAACTTGTCGTTGTTTGCATATGCAAACCAGTTGAAGCGGCGTACTTTATAAGGGCAATTGTTTGCACAGTAGCGCGTACCAACGCAACGGTTATAAGCCATCTGGTTGATACCTTCCGAGCTGTGCATGGTAGCGGCAACCGGGCACACTGTTTCGCATGGCGCATGGTTACAGTGCTGGCACATCATCGGCTGGAAAATAACCGTCGGGTTATCTGCCGGGTGCTCCATCACATCGTACTCTCCTTCTTTGTGCTCTCTTGCGCTGTAGTACCTGTCGATGCGCATCCAGTGCATTTCACGACGGTTCAGTACTTCAGCTTTACCCACTACAGGTACGTTATTTTCGATATGGCAGCTAAGGGTACAGGCACCGCAACCAATACAGGAGTTAAGGTCGACAACCATACCCCAATGGTGGTTCTTGTACTCATAATCATCCCAAAGAGAGATAGTCGATGGTTTTACTTTTCCGGCATGTGTTGTCAGACGAATGTATTCCGTTACCTCTTTCGGGTTCTCAACATATTTTGCCAGTGTATTTTCCTGTACAACCAGACGATCCATGATCGTGTGGTGCGTCTGCATCTGGGCAATTTCTGATGTAGCGCCTGTTTTCTCCAGCTGCTTAACCGGGCCGTTGAAGAAAACGCTGTTGTTGGCAACCGTTGCTACCGGGAAGGCATTGGCGCCCAGACCCTTCGCAACAGGCATTGTGTCTAAGGTACGGCCATAACCCATGGCAATACCAACAGTACCAACAGCCTGGCCAGGCTGGATAAGCGCAGGAGCTTCGATGGTCTTGCCACCTGTAGTTGTCAGTCGGAGCACGTCACCCTGCACAATGCTGCCTGCTTCTGCATCGGAACGGGAAATGGTAATATAATTTCCCCAGGTCGCTTTCGTGATCGGGTCACCCATTTCCTGCAGCCATGGATTGTTGGCATCATAGCCGGGTCCCATCTGTATTTTCTCATACACTACTGCTTCGATACCGCTAGCAGCAGGTCTGGCAGAAGTTGTAGCAGCTGCGGCGGTTGCAGCGGCCGGATTCAGGCGCAGCATGGTAGCGCCCGACTCAAGCACGCCATCGTGTACTGATTTCTCCCAGAAGGTATTGAAATCGCCGGTGGCAACTTTACGCCAGTTGTTTCTGATATAATCGTAGAAGGTATCGGAGCTACCATTCCAGGTCAGCAGGCTGTCCTGCATCTGGCGGGTAGTAAAGATCGGGGAGATCGCAGGCTGTGCGATGCTCAGGAAGCCTTTCTTCGGCTCGAAGTCGTTCCAGGATTCCAGGTAGTTGTTATCCGGAGCTACATATTCTACCAATGATGCTGTTTCGTCCATTATTTCAGCGAACGAAACTGTCAGACCAACTTTTTTAAGGCCACTTACTACTTTGTCGGCCAGTGGATGATCGTAGGCAGGGTTTGCTTTGTAGAAGAATACAGCACCGATAGATCCGGCATTCATTTCGTCGATAAAACGCAGCATCTGTGCATCGTTCCCCTGCTTCACAAAATAAGGAGCAGCAGTATCGATGGTAGTACCTTCAGCACCAAGGGTACGGTTGATAGAAGCAACCAGTGTCTGAACAGCCGGATCGTTAGAACCGGAAACAACCAGGGCTTTGCCTCTGTTGGCGTTCAGATCTTTTACGGCAGCTGCAAAGGCTTTGCTGTCGATGCCGGCAGGGGCGCTACCGCCTCCGCCCAGGCTGTTGCTCAGCGCCTGTACCAGCGCCAGTTCCTGCGACGGCTTAATTGGCACGCGCACATCCGCGTTAGCTCCTGTCAGGGAAAGGATTGTCTCGAACTGGTAGTGACGAGACATGTCTTTTTTATCGGCAGAAACTTTTCTGTTCTGGATATATTGTTTTGAAAATGGTGTCGGAGCAATCCAGGAACCCAGGAAGTCGGCGCCAATGCTGACAATTATGTTAGCTTTGCTGAAGTCGTAGCCCGGGATTACACCGCCGTTAGCACCAAGCAGTGCCGATACGGAATTCGCATCGTAAACTACGTGCTCGAAATTTCCGGTTTTAACACCAAACTCATCAATCAATTGCTTGGTAGACGGGCTGATAACGGTAGAAGACACAAGTACCACCTTGCCATTCACACTGCTCAGCTTTGACATTACTTCGCGGTCCAGCTTGGCCCAGTCAGATTCTTTCCCTTTGATAAAAGGCGCACGCAGCCTGTTGTTGTCGTACAGGTTCAGTACGGAAGCCTGTGCTCTTGGGCTGGTTCCTAGCGGGGTAACAGAAGAAGTAGGATTTGGCTCGATTTTGATCGGACGGCCTTCGCGCGTCTTAACCAAAATACTGTTGTAATCGCCATGCGAGAAGTAGGTAGAAGCATACCAATTGGCAACACCCGGCTCAACATCAACAGGCTTGTTCAGGTATGGGATTGCCTTTCTTACAGGCGCTTCGCAGGAAGCCAATGTGGCAGCTGCCAAACCGAAACCAAGAAGCTTTAAGAAATCTCTTCGTGGAGCGGTTACTGTAGAAGAAGGACTTTCGCCCTTTGCCTCATTGATTGGCAGGAATTCTGGAAACTCATTATGAGCATGCTTTGCGAACTCCGGAGTGTTTTCTAACTCCTCAATTCCTTTCCAGTACTTAATTCTGTCTTGCATAAATATATCTAGAAAACTCGAATGCTAATTTGTAATATAATGAACCTGATTAGTAGTGGCACTTGGAACACTCGGCACCACCGTTAGACGTCACAGTAAAGGCACCATCAGAAGATGCTTCGTGCAGCTTCACCAGGTTATCATAGTAACCGTTGCCTTTTGTGTTCAGAGGAGTTTCGCGGTGACAATCGATACACCAGCCCATGGTTAGAGGAGCATACTGGGCAACAACTTCCATTTCCTGAATAGGACCATGGCATGTCTGGCACTCTATGCCGCCCACCTGGGTGTGCTGCGAGTGGTTGAAATAAGCAAGATCAGGCAGGTTATGGATACGAACCCACTCAATTGGCCTGTTACGCTCAACAGCTTTATAGATTTTCTGGATTTCAGCAGATTCTGTCTTGATCTGGCTGTGGCAGTTCATACAGATGTTGGCCGAAGGAATGCTGGCGCTTCTGCTTTTATAAACGGTTGTGTGGCAGTAGTTACAGTTGATCTGGTGATCGCCGGCGTGCAGTTTGTGCGAGAAAGCAATCGGCTGCTTTGGCTGGTATCCCTCCTGAATACCTACCCCCATCGCATAATCCAGGCTTAGGTCAAGTAACACCACCACAAAAATGAGCGTTACCAGCGTACGTACTGCTTTGGATCTGTAGATTTTAGAGAAATCGAAGCGTTGGTTTACTACTTCGTAATCGTACTCATCCAGCTCCTTGTTCTTGTTCAGGTAGTTCTTCAGAAGCGACGTGATCAGCAACATCGTCACCACCAGCACAATCAGCACCACGATCAGCACCACAAGGATAATATCCAAGTACGGACCTATAGCACCAACAGCATCTGTGCCGATTTCACCCTCACCACGCTCGCCTCCATCTGTCGGGCCAACCGGTGCCTGCGCAACCCCCTGACCGGACTCGATGAATGCCAGAATGGAAACAATTTCATCGTCTGAGAAAGCAAAAGAAGGCATGGCCTGTTTTTTAAACTCCTCATAAATCGCAACTGCTTCCGGATCACCGGCCTGGATAAGGGCCTGGGAGTTTTTAATCCACTTAAGTAACCATGGCTGACTTCTGCGCTGCGTTACGCCTTCCAAACCTGGACCAACCAGTTTGTTTGAACCGGCAGAGTGGCAGCTGGCGCAGTTGTTCTTAAATAATGTTTCACCCGCACTTACAATAGCTGGATCATCTACCGGAAGACCGCTTTTACTGGAAGCTGTGGCACCCTGGGTTGCGCCAGGTGTTACACCATGCGCATCAGGGGTTTCCTGATCGCTCGCCTGAGCCCATGCTCCGAACGAAGCAGTAACAGCAAAAAGAAAGGCAATAAGAGATTTTTGAGTTGCTTTAAGTATACAGCTAATCATAGCCAATGTCACTTGTATGTTTAGAATATGATGAAAATCATTAATGGGCACAAAACTACTATGAGAATTCCATTAATCAAATTTAAATACTTTATTTTTGGCTAACATCATATTAAAACCCGTACATAAGCCACCATTTTGATAAAATGTCAATTAAATTGATTTAAGGCCATTTTATTTAAAATTATTCTAAATTATCACCGCCTGCCTGCTACCTGTTTTCCTGCCCCGGGAATAACAAATATTAATAATCAGCTTGAATAAATTTCCGCCTTCATCTTCCCGCTTTTTAACCACCTTTTTCCTCAACTTCGCCCCTGCTCCTCTTCGGGCTTTCCTGCAGCATTCGTAAAATGTTATATACTCAAACGCAATTTTTTCTGCCGCCAACCTCCTGTACCGGAACTGCCCGATACGCGTCTCCCAACTAACAGCAGCAGGGGCAACATACCCATAAAAGCAGTTTTTATTCAATAGCCCTCCCACAAAACACACCTCTCCCCTGCCAACATCTGTATTTCTATTTTATCACCCTTATTTTTCTGGCAAAATCAAAAAAAACAGACAGAAGAGTTGTGTTATAGCTCCTGCACCAGGAGCAGAGGCTGTGGTGGCTGCTGCAGCAGATTTTTTAAACCGGGGGCGAGGTGATTTCTGTTATTTTACATTGCAGCCACTGCCACCATAGCCTTACCCCCTGAGCCCGGCACCAGGAACAGTTCAGGACGGTTTTTCAATTACTCCAATGTCTTTTTGGCCGAACCTGTTATTGTAGGCCACCTCCAGTTTATGAAGCAGGAAAAGGGAAACGATCAGCCAGATAATGCCCATGGCATACCCCGCCAGCACGTCGGTTGTGTAATGCACGTTCAGGTAAATGCGGCTGTACCCGATCAGCAGCAACAGCAGGCTCAACAGGATAGAGTACACCCATCGCCGGATGGGGTGCGGCACGGTTTGCCATATCATATAAATAAGCAGCCCGTAGAACGAACCGCCAATCATGGCGTGCCCGCTCGGGAAACTTAACCCGGTCAGTTCCAGCATGGCTGTTTCGGGGCGGGGCCTTTCGAAGGTATTTTTCATCAACTGGTTCAGCATGGTGCTTGTAAAGGCAATAATCATGACTTTGATGCTGTACCAGCGCAGGTGCTTAAACCAGGCGAACACCAGCACGAGCAAGGTAGGCACCACCACCAGGTAGTTGGCAGAAGCAAAAAAGGAAAAGAAACGCATCAGGCTCGTCATGGGCGGCGAGGTGTGCCGCTGCGCAAAACGAAATACAGCCGCATCGAGCCTGTTGTCCTGCTGCAGAAAAACTTCGCGCGCCATGTAGGCAAACAAAACCATACAGCCCAGCAACAAGAGCCCCACCACGACCACCTCCAGCGAAAGGAGCGCAAGCAAACGCAACAAGGTTTTGGTAAACTGCTTCTTCATGGCGGCAAATCCGGTTTCGGGATAAAAAGTTTTACGCGGTGCCGAAAAAGCAGTTTACCCGGAAGTTGGCATGCAAAGCGGTTGGCTGGAGAAGTTAAACAGGGGCCGGAAACAAAAAAGGCCGGCATGTAGCCGGCCTTTTAAACATTTAAGAGTGCGCACGGGGAGATTCGAACTCCCACACCTTGCGGCACAGGCTTCTGAGACCTGCACGTCTACCAGTTTCGCCACGTGCGCGAAAACACAGTCTTAAAGTGTTGCCCCGTTCTTGTGATTGGGAGTGCAAATATACTAACGATATTTTTATTTGCAACACCTCCTGAAAAAAATTTTCAGGAAGATTTTGGCGGTTCTTCCATCACGACCGGATTTATTTCTTTCCGCGTGAAACGTTCCAGCTTCTGCAGGCTCCATATCCCGATAATTACCCATAAAAAGCCCGCAGCGAAGCCTGCCAGCACATCGGTAAAATAATGTACGTGCAGGTAAATCCGGCTAAACCCGATCAGAATAATGGTAATACTCAGAAGTACGACCAGCGAATAACGCAAGCCTTTGGGCCGCACATGCTTCCATGCCAGGAAAATAAGAAGCCCGTAAAACGATGCCGCCACCATAGAATGCCCGCTCGGGAAGCTCAGCCCGGAGGCCTCTACCAGGTGCTGCAAGCCCGGACGGGGCCGGTCAAAAAAGTTTTTGAGCACCAGGTTCAGGCTGATACTACCAAGCGCAACTACCGGCACTTTAAGGGAATACCAGCGGTGCCTTTTAATAAATAGGAAATAGACAATAAGCGCAATTCCGGCGGTTGTAAGAAAATAGCGGGACCCCAGGAACGTAATGGCTTCTATCAGCGATGTAACCCAGTCGGCAGAAACACTGGAAGCAAAGGCAAAGGCATCGGAATCTACACTAAGGGGAGCGCCTGCACGTACTTCGCTGCTCAAATACAGAAATATTATGATGCAGCCTAAAAACAAAGTCCATACAAACAGCAGCTCTACCGTAAACAGCGCTGCTTCTGCGGCCATTTTTTTATAAATGCGTTGAATCATATGCAGGTGTTGCGTTTTAACCGGTTTCTAACTTATACGGCAGCCTGCAGGCTTGTGTAAAAGCAGCCGTAGTTTTTACAGGTACTCAAACGGTTTTGTTGTTCTGTTTCCGTTCCTACTACGAATCCTGCGCCTGCCGGTATTCATCTTTACGCAGTGGAAGCCCAAGCAAATAAAGTTTTTTTGATCTTCCTTCTATTCTTCCTTTTTCCCAGTGGTAATCTTCGGCAGTTAATCCTTTCAATAACTCATCCATATCGTCCAGGGTGTAGGTGCGGGCGTTCGACACGGCTCCATCCCAGGCAAAAAACAACGGAATTACCGGTACCAGGTACGTAAACACGAGTTGCCGCCAGGTGAGCGGACGGGCCAGGGGCGTCAGAAACAAAGCCGTGACAAAATTAAATGGCAGCGCCACCCACCACAGCCACACCGGGTAGCTGTTATCACTGATTTCGAACACACAGATGGGTTGCCGGTTAACCAGGGCATCTTTTAATATCGCGCGGGCTACCTCCGGCTTCATATGATGCATACTGCACACCATGGTCCGGACGCCCGTTAAGCCCGGATCAATGTTAGTCGCATCTACGGGCTTGGCTAAATAAGTGATGCCTGGATTTAGACCACTGTTTACGCGTTTCGCTGTTTCCTTGTCCGGATACAGGTCGGTAAGCATTAAAGTCAGGTTGGTAAATTGGTACTTGTCTTTTAAAATCCGGAACACCTCGAACATTGGTCCCCCGCTCCCCGAGCACAGATCGATAATGGCCGGGCGCTCTGCATGCGGCAGTACTTTAACCAGCAGTTCGGCCAGTTCGTTGCTGGTTCCTAGAATTTTGTGCATGACCACGAGCAAACGGGTCATGCACTGGCGTAACCAGTCCGGGAACCAGTCCAGATCTTCAAACTCAACCAGGTGAATCCGTTTCATGTTCTTCTTTTAGGATACAAATTCGTACTAAAGATCGGATAAAAAGCATTACGAAATTAAAAAAATGAAAGACACATTACGCCTGTTTGTTGCCGCCGCGTTGCCAC
The DNA here is from genome assembly GCF_003347595.2 of Botryobacter ruber. Taxonomy (GTDB): domain Bacteria; phylum Bacteroidota; class Bacteroidia; order Cytophagales; family Hymenobacteraceae; genus Pontibacter; species Pontibacter ruber_A. The sequence continues at coordinate 44,309 of NZ_QCZK02000033.1, forward strand.
CTGCCCTTACCGAATACCTGGCCCGGGAATCCGCACAGTACCAGGATACGTCGGTCCGGCTGGTGCCAGCGCAGAACCTGCACCTCACGCTTTTCTTTATCGGAGGCACCCCGCTGGAAGCGCTGCCGGAACTGGAAGAAAAAATACAACAGGCCGTTCTGCCGCACGCGCCTTTCCAGCTCACCCTGCAGTGCCTGGAGCCGGGGCCAAGGCCACGGAAGCCCCGGCTGGTGTGGGCCCGGTTTCAAGAAAGCCACCCGTTTGAGCAGCTGGTCCGGGATCTTACACTGCACCTGTCACCACAGCCACAGCAGCAAAAAAAAGCCATTCCGCATATAACTGTGGCCCGTTTCAGGAAAGGCAAACCCGTACCGGCTTCCCTGCCCACCATCCAACCGCCCGAAGAAATTACGTTTACGGTAGCTACGGTCGGGTTGTGGAAGTCGGAACTGGTGGCACCGCACCCGGTCTACAGCGTGCTGCGCGACTTCCCGCTGGGGCAAAACCTATAGTCCCTTTCTCCAGTATGAGTAGCACTGATATTAATTATGTATTGTGTATGAACCAGTCTGAGCTGACCGAATTGTTGATGAAGATGAAAGACAAGGGCCTGACCCTGGCCTTTGCTGAGAGTTGTACTGCCGGCATGCTGGCATCGGAGTTAGTAAAAGCCACGGGCAGCAGCGATGTGCTGCTCGGAAGCCTGGTGGTGTACCATCCTGAGGCAAAAAAGAAACTGCTGGGGGTGAAGCAGGAAACGCTGGACCTGTACACAGCCGAATCGCAGCAGGTGACGAACGAGATGGTGATGGGCCTGAAAAAAGCGTTGAATGCGGATATCTGTGTCGCTTCGACCGGTTTGGCCGGTTCCGGAGGGTCGGAGCACGAAGAAAAGCCGGTGGGTACAATGTTCGTCTCTATCCTGTATGACGGCAAAGCAGAGGAGTTCCGCGAAGTTTTTAAAGGCAACAGCCTGAGCATCCGGAAACAACTCACCGATTATATTTATGAAAAGCTGAACGGCATCATGGACAACCACTACGACCGGTAATCCAATACTGTCAACTTAAGAAAAATTATAGTGAATTGTCATTTCGACCGCAGGGAGAAATCTGGGTTATCTCGTGGCTGTAACAATATTTCAGATTTCTCCCTGCGGTCGAAATGACAATCAATCTTTAACTGATGGCATTGACCGGCAACCTATCTGGCCTGCTACTATTTTCTTTTGCCCAAACTCCTGTTACCTTGCCGGCTTAACTGGCCAACTCTGTTTTGAACAAGCTCCCCGACAGCGGCTTCGACCGTGTTTCTTCCTTTTATGACTGGCTCGCCACCCTCGTGTATGGCAATTCGTTGCAGGAGGCGCAACTGGCGCTGCTGCCGTTTGTGCAGGAGCACAGCAAGGTGCTGCTGATCGGGGGCGGCAGCGGCTGGCTGCTGGAACAGTTGTGCCGGTCGGGCAAGAAGCTACAGGTGCTCTACCTGGATGCCGCGCCTAACATGATTTACAAAGCAAAGCAGCGGTTCAATCATCTCCCCTTCCCGCACCAGGTCACCGCTACCTTCAGAACAGGCACCGAAGCGGCCTTGCTGCCTGCCGAACGTTTCGACGTGATCATCACGCCTTTCCTGCTGGACCTGTTTCCGCCCCTCCGCCTGCAGCAACTGATGGCAAAACTGCTCGCCAGCCTGCAGCCCAACGGCTGCTGGCTCTTCGCCGACTTCTGGCCTGTTGCCCCTGCCCCACCCTTCTGGCAGCGCCTTCTTATCAAAAGCATGTACCTGTTCTTCGGAACCCTCAGCGGTGTGCAGGCCCGTGCCTTGCCCGATTACCGGCGACAGTTTGAACAACTTTGTTTGCAGGAGGTTTTCAGCAACTCTTTTTACAAAGGCATGGTGCAGGCCAAAGTTTACCGGTGTTTCTAGCAGCAGAGGCTATGGTGGCTGCTACAGCAGATCGCCCAGCGTGGTCATGTTGCGCTGTTTTGCCTGTGCGAGCAACTTGAGCAGCAGCAAAGCGGTGGCAAAGGCATCGCCGGAGGCAGTGTGGCGGTCTTCGCGGGGCAAGCGATAGCGTTTGGAGAGGGCATCGAGGCTGAAGTCGCTGCGGCGGTACGAATCCGGTGATTTGAGGGGGTGCTCCAGGCGGATAGCCAGCTGGGCCGTGTCAATCATCTGGTTGTGCAGTTTGGGGGGCAAATGGTTCCGTTTGAGCATCTGCTTCAGCATACCGATATCAAAACCAATGTAGTGGCCAACCAACACAGCATTGCCTATAAAATCCAGGAAATAGGCTAACGCATCCTCTTCTTTCATGCCCAGGCGTATCTGCGAAGGCAGGATGCCGTGAATTTCGGCGCTCTTGTTTCCGGGGGCTACCTCCTGCCGCAGCAGGCACTCAAAACTCTCCGACACCAGCACCTGCCCCTGGTGCACCCGCACAGCCCCGATGGAAATGACCCGGTCGTTCTTTTTATCGAAGCCGGTAGTTTCGGTATCGAACACCACAAAATCTGCAGCAGCCAAGGGAGTGGTGGCAGGTACAGAAAGCTTTCCGGCCTGCTGGTAGCGTTGCCAGAACTCCGGAAAAGGCCCCGTCTCCTGCTTTTCCCTTAATTTCTTTAACCACCTGATCATCGGATATAGCTTAACTGAAACCGAACCTCCAACAATTCCTGGATATCGGTTATCGTAACAAATGTATTGCGCAACGTTTGCCGCTCCAGTTTGCTGAGCTGCTCCGGTTTAATGTAGCGCCCCGAATCGTGGTTGCGGAGACCATTCAGTGCCCGTATGCGCATCATGATTTCGTAAGCCACGGCGGCTTCTTTGTAGATGGACTCATTCTGCGGCTCCAGCTCTGCCAGTTTCAGGAAACGTTTGATCGTGTTGTTCTCGCCCACCACTTTATTTTGCAGGGTGAGTACCCGGGCGGCATCCACCAGCGGGGTCATGGCGCGCAGTTTTATATCGAACTGGTCTTTGTGTTCGCCGCCTCGCTCCAGGATAAAATTCCGGAAAAAACTCAGCGGCGTCGGGTTGCGCAGGGCGTTTTTGGCCAGGAAAGGCAGGAAAATCCGTTCTTTCGAGATGCTTTCGTAAATGTTATCGGTTAGCTGGCTGCTCAGCCCGAAGTCGCCGTACACGGGCCGGTAATCGAAAAAGATGGAGGCATTGAGCAGCGACTGATCGGTAGGCGCATAAATCCAGCTGTGGTAGTACTGCTTCCAGACGGACAGCGGCTGGCACCACTCCGGGTTACCGGCCATCATGTTGGCGGGGCACTTGCTGAAGCCGCAGCTTTCCAGCACCTCGTGCACCAGGGCGGCCAGCTGCAGAAAATAGTTCTTTGCTGCTGTCACCACACCCGCTGCTGCATCTTCGAACACGAGCATGCTGTCCTGGTCGGTGCGGAGCAGCTGTTCCTCCCGGCCTTCGCTCCCCATCGAGAGCCAGCAGTAGCGCAAAGGCGGCTTGCCCAGCTGCTCTTCGGCATGTTGGATGGCCCGCACGATAATGGCATCGTTTATTTCAGTAATAACCCCTGCTATAAACGAAATTTTCACTTCCTGTTCGAGGTACTTCAGCAGCAGCTCCTCGGCACGCTGCCGTATCTGGGGCAAAATCCCGATATGCTTTGTCTGCCGTATCTCCGACACCATAATGGCCGGACTGTTTCCCTGGGCCAGCAGCAGGTCGTGTTCTGTGAGCACGGCCAGGGCTTTGGAATGCAGGCTTCCATCGTCGGTCACGCAAATATGCTTCACCCGGTTCCGGATCATCTTGATCAGGGTATCGGCCATGGCAGGTTCCGGGGCAATGGTGATCACCGGCGCCGACATGATCTCCGACACCACATCCTGCGGCGTGACTGTTCCGGCCACCACTTTCTTGCGCATATCGGTGTCGGTTACAATGCCCACAGGCCGCTCCTGCCCATCCCACACCAGGATAAAGCTGGAATCGTGCTCGGTCATTAATTTGGCCGCCAGGCGGATGGGCGTGTCGGGCTGGCAGGCCAGCAGGTTGTTTCCGGCCGCAATTTTCACCAGTTCCTCCAGGCGCAGCGGCGCTTTGTTCCGCTCCCGCCGCAGCCAGACCCGGGCTTTGTGGGTGTGGCTCATGGTGCGCCGCAGGGCAGAAGCACCAGCCGCAAACCCGGCGGCAAAGTACAGCGACACTTCCTGGTTGTCCTGCAGCACAGGCGCAAACGAACTGCTCGGGATGGCATACAGCAGCGTCTCTTCGCTGGCAATGGCCGTAGACGAATAATTTTTCCGGGTTATAAGCGCCCGCACGCCAAACACGTCTCCTTCGTCGCAAACATCCAGCAGCTGCATTCCTTTCTCATCCACGATCTCCATCCGCACCGACCCCTGCCGCACGACATAAAAATAGTCATGCGCTGCCTCGTCCTGTTTAAAGAGCACCTGTTCCGGCTCCAGGTACATCACCCGCACCTGCCGGGCAATGGTCCTGAGCTCGTCCTCTTTTACCAGGTTGAAGGGCGGGTACTGCTGTAAAAACTCGTGAACACGTTCCTGTATGGTGTTGGAAGCTTGCATGTCGTCCTGTTTGAACGTTGAAGTTACAGGTTTGAATCTGGCTTTGCAAAAGCTGCTGCAGGAACTGACCAGTTTGTAGCGTTACAAAGCTGAATTTGCCTCAAATATTCCCCTATTGATCAGAAAACAGAGAAAACAGGAGGAAGTCAACGCTCCTGGCTGAATGAACAGTTGTATAAACTTCTGCAACTGCAACCGGACGAAGCCCGTTTTACGCAGTAGAAAATACAGGCACAGCACATGGAGGACATCACGTACTATATTGAATATGTAGCCCGCATCATAGAAGGCGTTGGTGTCATGATCATAGCGCTGGGTGCCGGCATCAGTTTAATAAGATTTCTCTATTTAGTCCGAAAAGATAAGCGGCAGGCCTACAAGCTCCTGCGGCTGGAACTGGGAAAAGCGATCCTGCTGGGCCTCGAGATCCTGGTCGCAGCCGACATCATCGCCACCGTAGTGACAGAGCCTACCATGGACCGGGTGGTTACGCTCGGACTTATTGTGCTGATACGTACTTTCCTGAGCCTCTCGCTGCAGGTGGAACTGGAAGGGAAGTTTCCATGGCAGTCGAAACCGCCTGAAAAGATAGAGGAGCCATAAAAAAGTCCTGCAACAACTGCTGCAGGACCTTCTGTTATAGTACGTCTGCTTATAAAGCTCCTTCTACAATCTCTGTCACAACATCCGGATCGAGTAGCGTGCTGGTGTCGCCGAGGTTGGAGGTGTCGCCTTCTGCTACCTTGCGCAGGATGCGGCGCATGATTTTGCCGGAGCGCGTCTTCGGCAGCCCTGATACCACCTGGATTTTGTCGGGCTTGGCGATTTTACCGATTTTGCTTACCACGGTTTCCACGATTTCGGCACGCAGGTGGTCGGCATTTTCAGGTATTTCGTTGCAGATAACGAAGGCGTAAATACCCTGCCCTTTCACATCGTGCGGGTAGCCTACTACCGCCGATTCTATCACATCTTTGTTGTGGTTGATGGCTTCCTCAATTTCGGCTGTTCCAAAACGGTGACCGGACACGTTGATAACATCATCCACACGGCCAATGATGCGGTACAGGCCATCTTTATCGCGCTTGGCGCCGTCGCCGGTAAAGTAGAGGCCTTTATAAGTAGAGAAGTAGCTCAGGCGGCAGCGTTCGTGGTCGCCGTAGGTGGTACGGATCATGCCGGGCCACGGGAACTTCATACACAGGTAACCTTCCACTTCATTTTCGGTTAGCTCGTTGCCATCGCTGTCGATAAGGATGGGTTGCACCCCTGGCAGCGGCAGGCCGGCGTGGCTTGGCTTCATGGGCGTGACGTTGGCCATGGTCGAAATCATAATACCGCCTGTTTCAGTTTGCCACCAGGTATCTACTACCGGGCAGCGGTCTTTGCCGACGTGCAGGTGGTACCAGTACCAGGCTTCCTCGTTAATAGGCTCCCCTACCGACCCCAGCACCCGCACCGAGTCGAGGCTGTACGAGAGCACGTGGTCCTCGCCGGCAGCCATGAGCGACCGAATAGCGGTAGGCGCGGTGTAAAATACCGATACGCCAAACTTATCCACTACCTGCCAGAAGCGGCCCGGATCGGGGTAGGTTGGAATACCTTCGAACATAACGGTTGTCGTGCCCGAGAGCAGCGGTCCGTAGAGCAGGTAGGTATGCCCGGTAATCCAGCCGATGTCGGCGGTACACCAGTAAATATCGCTTTCTTCTATCTGGAACACATTGCAGAAGCTGTACTGGGCATACACCATGTAGCCGCCGCAGGTGTGCACCACCCCTTTCGGTTTACCGGTGGAGCCGGAGGTATAGAGAATGAACAGCATGTCTTCTGCGTCCATCTCCTCTGCAGGACAGTCTTTGCCGACCTTCTTCACCTCGTCGTGGTACCACACGTCGCGGCCTTCTACCATCTGCACGGCCCAACCCAGACGCTCCACCACAATTACCCGTTCTACAGACGGACAGGTTTGCAGCGCCTCGTTTACCACCCGTTTTACCGGAATCTGCTTAGCACCGCGGTTCAGGCCATCTGCTGTGAGTACCATGCTGCACTGGGCATCGTTGATGCGATCGGCCATGGCAGCGGCAGAGAAACCACCAAACACCACTGAGTGCACCGCGCCAATACGGGCACACGCCAGCACGGCAATGGCCAGTTCCGGAATCATGGGCATGTAGATACAGATACGGTCGCCTTTTTTGGCGCCGTTGTTTTTAAGCACGTTCGCAAACTGACACACGCGCTCGTGCAGTTCCTTATAGGTGAAGCGCACAAACCGCTCTTTCGGGTCGTTCGATTCCCAGATCAGGGCGAGTTTGTTGCCGCGGGTTTTCAGGTGGCGGTCCAGGCAGTTTTCGGTGATGTTCATCTTTCCGCCTTTGAACCACTTTACATCCGGCTCCTCAAAATTCCATTCCAGCACCTTGTCCCATTTCTTGCGCCAGGTAAAAGTTTCGGCTATATCGGCCCAGAAACCTTCCGGGTCTTCTACACTGCGTTTGTATGCTTCCTGGTACTCTTCAAAAGTTTTAATCTGCGTGGTTGACATGATCTGTATTATTGCTGTTTTAGGTTATGTTTCGGTTTGGTTTTAGTTACAATATCGGATAGTTTGTAATCTGCTATAAACTACCTCCGCTTGCCCTTGCTGTGTGTTCTCACCGCAAGCTTTACATCGCCTCCTATAGCCTCGCTTGTTGGAGAGAACACCAACAAGGGCAAGAACCACCTCAGGGGTTGATTACAGGTGACAAACACAGGACAATCTCCTTTCTCCTGTCATCCTGAAAGGATCTTGTGGGCGAGCTGCACAAACGTAAGTTCAGGCATCTATATTAGTTGTGATTCAAAATTTTCAAAAATTTGGTTTTCATAGCTATTGTTTCTTGTACTCGCCCACAAGATCCTTTCAGGATGACAGGAGAAAGGTATCAGAAACCTTATATTCAGTCGATTACACCGAGTATATTTTTTTCAAATTCAATTCAGCGAAGGTGACAAACAACTTTATCTTTCCCACGGTTTGTTATAATCACTCCAGTTACTCCTATTGCTTTTTATAGCATTCAGAAGGCTTGCTCCTGCAATCGTTATAGTATTTTCATGTGATAGATAAATCAACCAATTTGCTTCAGAGTCAGTATAAAACATTTCAATTCCACCATATTCATCAATTTCAGAAGCTGCAATTATTCTATCTTCACCTACTTCACTAATTTCATAAATAACATCAGGTTGAAGTTCTTCTACCATTTTGCTGAGTTTTGTAATTCCAAATACAGATTGAAAATTATCATATTCAAAATAATCAACTGTCTCCGATGCCTTTTCTCCATTTAAAGGTATCCAAAGACCTTCTGCTCCCCATTTATCGACCAGTTTCTTTCTTATCTCAACATATTCCATACTTACCTAAAACACTGACTAATTATTAGTTACTACCTTCTCCCCCACCGCCAGGGCTTTAATCTTCTCCATCAAAAACCGCGTTGAAAAGGGCTTCGGAATATAGAGATCGGCGCCTGCGGCGTAGCCCGCTTTTATGTCGGCATCCTGGGCTTTGGCACTGATGAAAATGACCTTTGTGTCCGCCATTTCTTGTTTGCGGCGCAGGTGGCGGCAAACTTCGTAGCCGTCTACGTCGGGCATCATGACGTCCAGCACTACCACCTGGGGCAGCTCTTTATCCACACTCTCGATGGCTTCGTTGCCGTTACGCGCTATCAGGACGTTATAGCCCTGCTTGCGCATCAGGAACTCGAGCGGCATCAGGATGTTGGGTTCGTCGTCTACTACCAGTATTTTCAGTTTTCCCTGCTTTTCCATCTTTTAAACATTAACTGTAGCGTCTACCGTTGGCGCACTTACCTGTACCGGGAGAATGAAGGAGAAGCGTGCGCCTTTGCCCGGCTCGCTTTCTACCCAGATATGCCCCTGGTGCGACTCCACAATTTTGCGGCTAATAGCCAGTCCCAGTCCGCTGCCCTCCGGTTTTCGGAGTGCCTGGTGGCGGGCCTGGTAAAATTTATCGAAAATCTGTTCCTGGTGCTCCGGCGCAATGCCACTGCCGTTATCGGATACTGAAACTTTGATATCGTATTCAAAATTGAAACAGGAGACGGTGATTTTCCCGCTTCCCGGTTGGCAGAACTTGATGGCATTCGAGACCAGGTTTACCATCACCTGCATCAGCCGGTCGCGGTCGGCGAGCAGCGGGGGCAGACTTGGCTCCAGTTCCAGCAACAGTTCTACCTGCTTCTCACGGACGAGCGGCTTCAGGTTTTCACAGGCTTCGGCAATCACCTCCTGCAGCTGTACTTCCTCCAGGTTCAGTTCAATTCTGCCCGACTCGAAACGTTCCAGGTCCAGCACCTGTGTGATCAGGCGCGTCAGCCGCTCCGATTCCTTCACGATCGTATGCAGGAATTGCTCCTGGTCTTCCCGCGCCAGGTCAGGGTTATCGTACAGGATCTCCGACAAGGCCCGGATCGAAGTAAGGGGCGTGCGCAGTTCATGGGTCACCGTAGACAGAAACTCGTCTTTCAGCTTATCCAGTTGCTGCAACCGCTGGTTGGCCTGTTGCAGTTCTGCTGTAGTCTGCTTCAGCTCCAGGGACGTGCGGTAGAGTTCATGATTGGAAGAAATCAACTGCTGCGACTCTTTCAGGATACCCAGCACCTCCTCCATCCGTATTTCTTCTTCTTTTGCAACAGACGCCACCACCAGGTGCGCAGCGGATGCCCCGATAACCCCAGCCAGCAAATTTTCGGCATAGATCACCAGTTTCGGGTCGGCGCTTCCCCACTCATCCGTCTGCTCCGGGTACTGCTTGTAGTAAGCTGCCAGGGCATCTGCGGTCCTTTTTTCACCTAAAAAGGTAACCAGCAACGACCGGATGTCGGGCACCCAGGCAGTGCCTTTCCATTCAACAGACGATTCAAAAACAGTGGAGTGTTTAAAGATATCGACAAATACCTCGGCCTGCCGGTGTTCCCGCACCGATTGCCTGCCCAGCAAAGAGATGCCCACATACAGCCCCGTATTCAGGAACATGGTCCAGAACATGGCGTGGGAGATGTAGTCCATTCCGGTAAGGCCCAACAATTCAAACGGCTTCAGCAGCGCCACGCCCCACGGCCCCTCCGTCAGGATGGTAGCAGGAAGCAGATCTGCGCCGACCATGGAGGGCACCACCAGCGTGTAGAACCAGAGCAGGAAACCAACCACAATACCGGCCAGCGCTCCGTTCCGGGTGCCTTCTTTCCAGAAAATGCCGCCGATGATAGCCGGAGCAAACTGCGCCACCGCCACAAACGACACCAGCCCCACCTCTACCAGCGAGTAATGTTCTCCCACAAAGTGGTAATACAGGTAAGCCAGCAACAGTACCATCAGGATACTCAGTCGCCTGCTGTACAACAGGATGCCCGTGCTGTAGCGGTGGAAGTGGCTCTGGAGGGAGCTGCTGTTAACTAAAACCGGCATCATCAGGTTGTTGCTGATCATCACACTCAGGGCGATGGTAGAAACAATAACCATACTCGTAGCAGCCGCATAGCCCCCCAGGAACACCAGCAGCGAAAGCAGCTCCTGTCCCTGGCTCAGCGGGATGGCCAGCACAAACATATCCGCGTCTACGGCCTGGCCGCCGAACAGCAGGTTACCGCCAAGCGCAACAGGCAGCACAAAAATATTGATCACGAACAGGTACAGCGGGAAGAGCCACATGGCCTTGTTCAGGTGCTGCTCGTTTACGTTCTCGACCACGGCCACCTGGAACTGGCGCGGCAGGAACAGGATGGCCAGCATCGAGAGCAGCACCAGCCAGAACCACTGCGAAAAGCTGTTTCCGGTATCGAAGGTCATCAGCTGCTGGTAATCCGGTAACTGTTGCGCCTGCTGCATAATGTCGCCAAAACCGTTAAAAACAAAGTAAGTCACAAACACCCCCGCCGTCAGGAAGATGACCAGTTTCAGGACCGCCTCAAAGGCAATGGCGGTCACCATTCCTTCGTGCCGTTCGGTTGCTTCAACATGCCGGGTACCATATACAATCGTGAAAGCGGCCAGGCCAAGGGCAATAAAGAAAGCCAGGTCCGGGAAACCAGGTGCAGCACCGGCCCATGCACTGCTGCTGTCAGCTGTCAGGATGGAGAGGCTATCGGTGATGGCTTTGAGCTGGATGGAAATATAGGGCACGATGCCCAGCACACAGATCAGCGTGACTACACTGCCCAGGCTGATGCTTTTGCCGTAGCGCGAAGAAATAAAATCGGCAATAGTTGTGATGCGCTGCACCTTACAGATGCGGATTATCTTTCGCAGCACCACCCACCAAAGCGGCGCCACCAGCGTAGGGCCGATGTAAATAGCCAGGTATTCTAGTCCACTCGTAGCAGCTCTGCCCACGCTGCCATAGTAGGTCCAGGCGGTGCAGTACACTGCCATCGACAAGGCATACACATAGGGGTTACTCACCAGGCTTCTTCCGGCAGCGGAACGCCGTTCTGCCCACGATGCCAGGGCAAACAGCAAGGCCAGGTACAAAAAGCATAAACCAATGATCAGCCCGTAGTGCATAGCTTCAGTCTTTGTTTAGTTTATCCGGTTGTTGCCGCTCCACAAAAACCCCTATAACCCCGATGCCTGTCAGCCAAACCAGCATGATATACACATACAGCACAGGCACACCTCCCATGTAGCCACCTTTGTTGAAGATGGAAACCACCGGAAAGTTCAGTAACATGAAGAACAGGAAACTGATAAAAAACAACCGCCTGCCTTTTATTTTGTCACGCATGGGGATGGAGTTTAGGTTTGATACAGTAAAAACACCATGTTGTCATCCTGAAAGGATCTTGTGGAAAAGTTTTTAGCTAATCCGGATTTACAATCCGGATTACAGGAGCCGTCGGATTTGTAATCCGACTTTTGGAAACTTCTGCTGCTTTGCGTTCTGCCTTCGCAGGCGGATTACAAATCCGCAACTCAAAGGATCCGGATTGCAAATCCGAATCAGCAAAGGGATTTGCAGGAGCCGTTGGATTTGCAAAGTGGAGTTTAGGTTTGCAGGTAAACCCGGTAGGTTTTAAAAACATTGTTGTCCGAAACCTGCCGTATATTCTATAGTTATCAATTAGTTACTGCTATGGACACAAAAGGTATCCGGGTAAAGAAGTTATTAAATTACCTGCCCGACAAGTTACTTGATGAGTTGGCCGTAGAGACAC
>NZ_QCZK02000034.1 GCF_003347595.2 Botryobacter ruber
GATATTATCAGAGATATTGTAATTCTTTGCAAAGGAAATCCTAAACTACTCGACCAGCTTATTCTTTCTGGCTAAGGTTTCGGACAACAATGTTTTAAAAACCTGCCGGGTTTAGCTAACCCACCTGCTACAGCTTTCTGCACCAGCCACCACAGTCGCTCCATTCGGAAATCCGCCCGAAAAGCTGTAATTTTGATTCTTGTAGATGTTGAACAAACCCGCTCAAACGTGAAAGTCTGTATTGCAGAGAAACCCAGTGTAGCCCGTGAGATTGCCCAGGTAATTGGCGCCAAAACGAAGAAGGACGGCTACTTCGAAGGCAACGGCTACCAGGTTACCTGGACCTTCGGGCACTTCTGCACCTTGCGCGAACCGGACGATTACAAACCGGAATGGAAGCGCTGGAGCCTCTACGACCTGCCCATGCTGCCCGAAAAATACGGCATCAAGCTCATGAACGAAAGCGGTGTGCAGAAGCAGTTCAAAATTATCGAGCGACTCCTGCAACAGGCCGAGGAAGTGATCAACTGCGGTGATGCCGGCCAGGAAGGGGAAGTAATCCAGCGCTGGGTGCTGACGGAAGCCAAATACCGCCGCCCGTTCAAGCGCCTCTGGATTTCGTCGCTTACCGAAGACGCCATTCGCCAGGGCTTTGCCAACCTCCGCGACGGCTCCGAGTTCGATTCCCTCTACCAGGCCGGGAAAAGCCGCGCCATCGGCGACTGGCTGCTGGGCCTGAACGCGACGCGCCTTTTCACGCTCAAGTATGCGCAGGGGAAGCAGGTGCTTTCCATTGGCCGCGTGCAGACGCCCACGCTGGCCATGATCGTGAACCGCCACCACGAAATACAGAACTTCGTGCCGCAGCCCTACTGGGAGCTCAAAACCATTTACCGCGACACCACCTTCTCAAGCACCAACGGCCGTTTCCAGAAAGAAGAAGAAGCGCTGAAAATACTGGAGGCCATTAAGGGTGCTGAACTCACCATCACAGACGTCGAAATAAAGAAAGGCACCGAAAGCCCACCCAAACTCTTCGACCTGACCTCGCTGCAGATTGAGTGCAACAATAAGCTGGCCATGTCGGCCGACGAGACGCTGAAAACGGTGCAGAGCCTCTACGAGAAAAAGGTAGTTTCCTACCCGCGTGTGGATACGGTGTTTCTGCCTGACGATATTTACCCGAAAATTCCGGGCATCCTGCAGGGCCTCAGCAATTACCAGAACGAGGTAGCGCCGCTGCTGCAAAGTAAAATCCGGAAGTCGAAAAAGATTTTCAACAACAACAAAGTAACCGACCACCACGCCATCATCCCGACCGGCGCCGCTGCAGGCAACCTATACGGGCGCGAAGCGCAGGTATACGATATTATCACCAAACGCTTCATTGCTGCTTTCTACCCCGACTGTATCGTGAGCAACACCACCGTACTGGCAGCCTCAGCAGGCTACATGTTCCGGGTGCGGGGCAAGCAGATCCTGGAGCCGGGCTGGCGCGTGATTTATGGTGCCGAAGACGTAAAAACAGAGCCAACAGGCGGCAAGGAAGGTGAAGGAAAAGACGATGATGTGGCAGCCGGCGTACTGCCTAACTTCGAGCAGGGCGAACACGGTCCGCACGAGCCGCTGCTGGACAAGAAGATGACCAACCCGCCCAAGGAATATACCGAAGCCACGCTGCTGCGTGCCATGGAAACAGCCGGCAGGCAGGTAGAAGACGACGAGCTGAAAGAGGCGTTGAAGGAAAACGGCATTGGTCGCCCTTCCACACGCGCCGCCATTATCGAAACGCTGTTCAAGCGCCAGTACATCCGCAAAGACAAAAAGAAAATCGTGCCCACACAAATGGGCATCGACCTGATTGGCGTTATCCGGAACCCCACGCTCATGTCGGCGGAAATGACGGGGCAGTGGGAACGGAAGCTGCGGCAGATCGAAAGCGGCGCCTTCGCCTCCGATGCTTTTCTGCAGGAGTTGCAGCAGTTCGTGGTAGCGCTGGTGCAGGAAGTAAAATACGACAAAGCCACCGTTTCACTGGAGCCACAGGCCCCGCAGGAACAGGCAAAGTCACAAAAAAAATCTGCTGCTCCTGCCACCACAGCCACTGCTGCTGCTTCAACCGGCACCAACGGCCTTGGCTCCTGCCCTTCCTGCCAGCAAGGCCACATCGTGAAAGGCTCCAAAGCCTACGGCTGTATCCGGTTCAAGGAAGGCTGTCATTTTGTTATACCGTTTGAGCAACACGGCAAACAGCTAACCGACAAGCAGGTGAGTACGCTGCTGAGCAAAGGCAAGACCGGCGTGATAAAAGGTTTCAAAGCTGAAAACGGCGAAGCGTTTGATGCTGTTGTTTCGTTTGATGCGCAAAACCAGCTGCTCTTTACAAAAGCAGAAAAAGAACCCGAAGCCGATCCGTTCGCCCAATGCCCGAGCTGCAGGCAGGGGCGCCTGCTCAAAGGCAAAGCAGCCTATGGGTGCAGCCGCTTCCGGGAAGGCTGCCGCTTTGTGGTGCCTTTCGAGATGGGCGGTAAAAAATTAACCGATAAGCAAATTGCTACTTTGTTACTCAAAGGCAAGACCGGCAAAATAAAAGGATTTACATCGGCCAAAACCGGCAATGCGTTCGATGCGGCGCTGGCCATAAATGAAAACGGGCAGGTGGTGTTCCAGTTTAGCTGATACACAAAAAGACCCGGCAGCCTGTGTTAGCTGCCGGGTCTTTTTGTGTTTAAGAATAGCTTCGATTACTCTTTTACTTTGAAAGTAATCTCTTGTTTTTGTACATTAGAACGCTTGTCTTTTGCAGTAATCGAAAGCTTGTAAGAACCTGGCATAAGCTGGTTCTGTGCAACCAGGGTGTCCAGGATCGCCACATTCTTGTTGAAGTGCTTCGTGAAATCCACAATCGGCGCTTCACCGTTCAAATCACTGATCTGCACAATCAGGTCTTTCACATCATCTTTGTCAACAACTGAAAGACTAACTGCTACACCATTTGCTTTCGTGAAAGAATGATTGGCCGTTGGTGCATTTACTGTTACATAAGGTTTTGAGCCATCTGGTTTCATGCCATCTTCAAAGATATCCTCGCAAGAAGTTAACATCACAACCGCAAGCATTGTGGCTAAGATTGATTTCAATTTCATAAAATTATTTGGCTAAAAGTTGTTTCTGACTAAAAATTAAGTTGTTGATTCAAAAGCTTTAAGTTTTGTTAAACAAACGAATCGCCGGTACAATTTATTTTAAGTAACTGATTTATAATCATATAACTTAAGAAGCGTTTCAGTTTCAGTTTAATAATTATTCCTGATTAACTCCCGGCTATATAATTTCCGGCTTATTTTCTTCAAACGCAGCAGCAAGCTATATAATTCCATTTACAGAAAAAAATTGTAACCTTATTTTATTTGCACTTTTTTGCTCAAACTTTTAATTTAAGACACGCTTGCAAAAATAATAATGCTTACAAAGCTGCCAATCTGCTCAAATTTTAAACATTTTCAAAATATACAAGAAGAACCTAATACATTTTAAAATATTCACTTTCCGGTTTAATAAATTCACATCACATCATAATATTGTTTACAGTTAAATCAATAAAATACAATTATACACCTGTTTTTCCACCTGTTGCAGCCATTTCTGTAGCTAATGCCACATAAATTATTTGAAACGTAATATTTTTCCACACATACTCTTCGCATGAAGCGGGTTGGCTGATTCATTTTTTTCCGGTACAGGATGTAAAAGCTTTCCAGTGAGCAGTATGAGCCCGGAGCAGGTACCCAAGCGCCGCACGCCAGGATAACTTAAGCACTTAGAACCCGTACTTAAAAGGATGAAGATTTAAAGTATCTGCTTAAGTCTTCAGGAATAAAAACAATGTTTCATTAAATATAAGACCTATGAGAAGCTATGAGAATTCGGGTTACAACCCGTACAATGACAATGACAGAACCCAAAGCAAAGGTTCTTCACGAAACTATTATTCTGGCGAATTTGATATAAATAGCAACCGCATTCGCGGGGCGCACGACAGAAACAGATACTCCTCAGGAGAATTTGGAACTGGCCGTGATACTTTTTCTTCTTCCGGTCATGGCAATGCTTCTACCTATGGCCATTCTAATTTAGGTACTTCCAGAGGCACATACGGAACAGGTTCTTCCAACTGGGGAAACACTTCTAACTATGGTAGCAGCGGCTACGGAACAGGCAGCACCTATGGTACTTCAGGTTCCCGCATAAACGACTACAGGTCTACCAACCGCTATGGCAACCGCGACAGTTGGGACAGAACTACCGACAGAATGGAAAACGCCTGGGACCGTGCCGGCGACCGAATGGAGAATGCCTGGGAGCGTACCAAAAATAAAGCTTCCAATGCCTGGGATCGAATGACCGATGACGACGATACCTCCTCCTACAGCCACAGAAGCTCGCTGCCCCGAAACTATAATACCTATGGCTCTTCAGGCAGCTATACTTCCAATGACTACTACAACCGTAACCGGGGCTTCGGCCATGACCGCGATTTCGATCGTGACCGTCATGAGCATGACAGAGGATTCTTTGATCGTGCCGGCGACGAAGTAAAATCCTGGTTCGGTGATGAAGATGCGGAACGCAGAAGAAGAATGGATGAAATGCGCGACCGTCAGGAAGACAGGGATTACAACAATTACAGGCGTACCGGCAGCACAAGCTTCGGCAACACCTACAGTGGCCCTCCCTACTCTTATGGCTCTTCCTCCAGAAGAGACTATGAATGGTAAGTTGCCTTCACTCAGTTTTATGAACCGGTATGCTGTTAAACAGCTTGCCCGGCGCAGAAGCTGACAACGAGTTTAAATAAATAAAAAGTCCCGGTGCTGTAACGCCGGGACTTTTTTTTGCGCCTCTGCAAAGGCTATTTTTTTATGCTGCAGCTGCCACCACAGCCACTGCTGCTCAGGGCCGTAACAGAATGCTGCTGCTAATGCGTTTTTTCAAGCACATTGTAAATGTGCTCATAGCGCTTAAACCCTTCCACATCTACTTTCAGGTCTTTGAGCAAACCTTCTTTGATATCGTAAACCAGGCCATACAACTTTGGCGGATCATCGGAGCGCATGGCATTCTGAATAATAGATGTTTTGGAGAGATTATGTACCTGCTCAATCACATTCAGCTCCACCAGGCGACGCAGGCGCTCCTCTTCATCAAATATGTTGAGCATCTCGCGCTCGTGCAGGCGCATCACATCTTTTATGTTCCGGAGCCAGTTATCGATCAGGCCGTATTGTTTGTTGCTGGCAGCAGCTGCCACTCCCCCACACCCGTAGTGGCCGCAAACAATAATCACCTTTACTTTTAGCACCTCCACGGCATACTGCAGCACCGATAGCAGGTTCATATCCGTATGCACCACCATGTTGGCGATGTTACGATGCACAAACATTTCGCCCGGGCCCGTGCCCGATATTTCGTTTGCCGGCACCCGGCTGTCGGAGCAGCCAATAAACAGGTAGCGGGGCTCCTGCCCTAAGGCCAGTTTGTTAAAATACTCCGGGTCTTCGTTGCGCTTTTGCGTGACCCATTTTTTATTGTTTTCCAGTATTCGCTGCATATTTATTTTCTTCAGATGGCTGCGCTTAGTGCATTTCCATTACCTGCACTTCTTTTACATTACGCACTTCCACGGTAATGTCGCGTTCATGTGCGGTTTTCTTAAACTCCTGTATGGCCTCCAGCACATCGTAGTCGATATACTGCGAATTTTCACCATCAATGATCACGTGGCTGTTTTCCGGTATTTGATCCAGCGTAATAATCACACTGGCTTTGTTCAGAAAAGAAACATGCTCGCTGAGTTTCAGGCGGATAACCTCCTTTTCCTGGTGCTCTTCTTTATGATAGAAGTAAGGCGACTTGTAATTTGCTTTCAGGATAAAGAATATTCCAACAGACAGGCCCACGCAGATACCAATCAGCAGATCGGTGAAAAGGATGGCTACAATTGTTACGATGAACGGAATGAACTGCTCGTACCCCAGTTTCAGCTGCGCCTTGTACAACACAGGCTTGGTCAGTTTGTAACCCACCACCAGCAACACAGCGGCTAAAGCCGATAACGGAATCTGGTTCATGAAACTGGAGAGGAGCAGCACCGACAGCAGCAGGAATATGCCATGCACAAAGCTGGAAACCTTAGTTTCGCCGCCTGCCGCTACGTTAGCCGAGCTCCTTACAATTACCGCCGTCATCGGGATACCGCCAATCATTCCTGCCACCACATTACCGGCACCCTGCGCTAAGAGTTCCCGGTTGGTATGGGTGCGGCGTTTGTGCGGGTCCAGTTTGTCGACCGCTTCCACGCTCAGCAAGGTTTCCAGGCTGGCAATAATGGCAATGGTAAACGCCACCACATACAGCGATGGATTTGTAAACTGGCTGAAATCCGGGTGACGCAACTCGCCACCGAGGTCGCTAAGGCTGTTAAATATGGGAAGGTTTACCAGGTGTCGGCCCGTAATACCCAGTTCCGGCATAGCGCCCAGGAAAAAGGCATTGATGGCTATGGAGGCAAGCACAACAATCAGCGCTCCCGGAACCAGCCTGAAAAATTTAATGCGCTTTAACCTATCGTTGTCCCACAGGATGAGAATGAGCAGCGAGATCACACCAATGATAAGGGCGCCCTGGTTAATGGCAGAAAAAGCATGCGTCAGTTCCGAAAAAGTAGTTCTTCCATCCGGCTGAAAGAAATTCATTTCACCGAAGAAGTCGTCGTCGGCACCGATAAAATGCGGAATCTGCTTCAGGATCAGGATAAGGCCAATAGCAGCCAGCATCCCTTTAATGACAGACGAAGGAAAATACAGCCCGATAACCCCGGCTTTGATAAAGCCAAGCGCCACCTGAATCACACCGGCCAGCACAACCGCCAGCAGGAAAGCCTCGTACGACTGTAGCGTATGTATGCCATTCAACACGATTACGGTAAGCCCGGCAGCAGGACCGCTCACGCTAAGTTGCGAGCCACTCAGCCAGGAAACAACAAGGCCACCTACGATACCGGTAATGATACCGGCAAACAGCGGCGCGCCCGATGCAAGCGAAATACCAAGGCAGAGCGGAAGCGCTACCAGGAACACAACCAGGCCAGCCGGAATGTCTCTTCCGAGGTGAGCCAGGTAATTGGGATGATTTAATCTGTCTTTCATAAAATGTTTTAATAATGTAATAGCTGCGTTTCTTTGGCTTTAAAAGGAGTTGATAACAAAAGAAAAGCTTGTTCCAACATCCAAATATTTTGTAAGGTAGAGCTGCAACATTAAAACTGTATTAAAACGAAATTAAAATGAGATTAAAATCATAACCGGGTAGGAATAAATCCGTAGGCCTGCGGCAGGGCAATGGTCACCTCTGTACCTCTATTTAGCTTAGAATGAAGGTTTATGGTGCCGCGGTGCAGTTTCAGGATGCGTTCTGCGAGCGGCAGGCCAATACCGTGGCCGGTTATGCTGCGCACATTTCCGGCCCTGAAAAAAGGAACGAACACATGTTTTAAATCTTCTTCGGCAATGCCCAGGCCGCTGTCCTGTACCTGCAGCACCACATTACGCTCATCCACGGCTAGCAGCACCGAAACGTGCTGCCCTGCGCTCGAAAACTTGACGGCATTTTCCAGCACGTTTACAATGGCTACAAGTAAAAGCGCCTCGTTTCCTTTCACCACAAGGCGGTCTTCATCATCCGGGAAATTGGCAAAACTGATATCAAAACGGGCTTCGGGCTGGCGTTTCAGTGCCTGGTCTTTGGCCTGCCAGAGCAGTTCATCGAAGCGCAGGTAGGTTTTCTGAATTTTGGAAGGGTCTACACTGGCCTGTGCTATCTGCAGCAGCCCGTTCGAAAGCTCCGTCAGCAGACGCGCCTCTTCCAGGGTTGATTTGAGCACGCGCCTGTATTCCTGCGGCTCCCGGTCTTTCATCAGCGCTACTTCCAGTTCTCCCGTCATGGCGGTTAAAGGCGTGCGCAGCTCATGCGAGGCATTGGATACAAACGTCCGCTGCATTTCGAAGGCGTGCTCCAGGCGGTCGAGCAGCTGGTTAAATGTTTGCGCCAGGAACGACAACTCGTCATTTCCTTCCGCATTGCTCAGGCGTTTGTCCAGGTCTGTGGCATTAATTTTTTGCACTTCGTTCACCACATTGGTAATGGGCCGCAACGCTTCCTTGGCAAAAGCCCAGCCTGCTACTACCACCACCACCATCGATCCCAGGAAACCACCTATCAGGATAAGCCGCAGGTACTGGAGCTTCCGGAGGCTGTAAGCATCCACGGAAGAGGAAAATACCACAAAATCACCTTCGTTATCGGTAAAGGTCATACCCACTACCTGCCGGTCCCCCTGCTCAAAAGCAACTTTTTTGCGCTGTCGCACCTTTTCCAGCAGGTTCTGGCTCACATGCAGGTCGCCATCCCCATCCGCAAAAACCAGTTCCCCGGTAGACCTGTAAACGCGTACCACCTCAAAAGGCAGTGCATGATAGTAACTGATCATGGTCTCATGCGCTTCCTGCTCCCCTATTTCATCATCATCGAGTACATAATGCGAAATAATATGGGCTCTTTTCTCGATCCGTTTAAAAAAGTCATCCTTCCGGTAAAGCGAATTAAAAAAATAGATAACCAGGGAGAACAGGATAAGGATAATGGCAAAAATGACGGCAAACTGCAAGGTCAGCCTGGTCCTGATTTTCATAAGCCGCTACCTTCTTTTAGTACATACCCCATGCCCACCAGCGTATGAATCAGTTTGACAGGATAGCCTTTGTCCACTTTTTTCCGCAGAAAGTTGATGTACACATCAATAATATTGCTTCCAGTATCAAAAGACGTCTCCCACACATTTTCGATAATATCCACGCGCGACACAACCCGGCCTTTGTTGCGGAGCAGGTAATACAACAAGGCAAACTCCCGGGCGGTTAGGGCAACAGGTTTTCCGGACCTTGTTACGGTTTTATCCGCCAGATTCATCTCCAGGTCGGCCAGTACCAGCTTTTCGTTGTTGCTGCTGTCGGTGTGGCGGCGGGTGAGCGCCCGGATGCGGGCCAGCAGTTCTTTAAATTCAAAGGGTTTTGTCAGGTAATCGTCTGCGCCTGCATCCAGCCCGGTAATTTTATCGTCGGTGGTGCCCAGGGCGGTAAGCATCAGGATAGCGACAGCAGGATTATGCTTTCGAATCTGCCTGCATGCGTCCAGCCCGTTCATAGTTGGCAGGATAATGTCCAGTATCACCAGGTCATAGTCGTTCTGCAGGGCAAGCTTCACGCCGAACAGCCCGTCGTAGGCCTGGTCTACGTCATATGCCTGCTCTTCAAGCCCTTTTTTGATAAAGGCCGCTACTTTGGGTTCGTCCTCAACAAGTAAAATTTTCATGATGCGATGGAAATTGCAGAAGCACCGCCAGGAACGTTACCTGTTAGCGCCGTAGCAGTATAAACAAAGGTACGAAGTTGTTTAGAAACGACAGGAAGGAAAATGAAAGAGGCATCAAAGCGGCAACGGGCAGAAGATCAACTACCAGGAACGGCTTTGGGAAATGCAGCAGGCCCGGACTAAAGCTACCAGGATGCCTGTTGAACATGCGCCTGTTCCTGCGGCACCACCAAGCGGGTTAACAAAGACTATCCAGTACCCGCACGCGGGCTCTGAAACAGGATTAGTAAAAAGTAAATCAGATGCTGTAGCTGTCACGGGTGAAGGGTTGCGGTTACCAGGGCAGGCAATATTCTATGCAGCCTTCAGCAACCACAGCATCAGTATAAAAACCCGGAAACTGAAGACACCCGTACTGGGGTGCCGAAAAAGAACAGCACGTGCCGTGTTAATTCTGGTTCAGGGTAACGGCTTCTTTCAGCAGCCTGGCAAAATAGGTTTCATCAATATCATCCAGGCACTTCACTTTAATGTGCGGATACTGCCCGTTTCGGCTTACAAGTCGCTTATGCGGATCGGTTAGTTCTTTCCCCCGGAAAAATCCGAAATGAAGCCCGTTTCGGGAAGAGGCAAAATAGCAGACCGGGCCGTAAAAAAAGTAACAGGGATTGTTCCAGCGGTAGGTTTCTTCCAGGTGTGAGACCGTGCTCTGAATGATGCGCCTGATCTCACGTCCTAACATTTGCTTGTCCACGGTTAACTTGTCAAGGTACTCGTCAACCTGGTTGGTAGTGGCTTTAGCTCTCATGGTTTTGTTGTTCTGTAAACAAAAAATGCTTTACCCCATAAATATATTCATTTACTAATATTTAAACAAAAAGTTTATCCAACCGCTATACACGCAGCCGAAATTGAGCCGAAGCATGCAACTTTTTAGTAACAGTACTGTGGAGGGGGGTAGGACTACAAATAATGAAAGTAAAAATTGAGTCTGTTTATCGCATGGCTGCCTTTTCTGTAAATTAGTACAAAGAGAGGATCAACATTCCCCTCCCTGTTTTACCAGGATTGATGTTTTGAAAAAAGATTTTGCCGCAACGGCGGCTAACTGCCCGAAGAAAACGGCAAGCAGGTGCAGCGGGTGTGGTGGCTGCTGCAGTAAATAGTTTGGAGTGCTTGAAGCAGGAATAACAGGTGGGTACGGCGGTGAACGAAAGCTCCGTCAGCTGTCAGGCTTGTTTAACGCTTTATTAAGCGGTATAATTGTTTACTTCCAGGCGCTGCAGGAGCCGTTCTTCCAGCTCATCAAGGTCACAGTAGCCTTTCGTCAGCAGCTCCGGCCCTTCCGGCCCTTCAAAATAAACACACGGGAAGCTGGTGGCGCCAATCTGCTCTACAAACTGGAACTCCTCTTCGAGCTGCTCCATAATTTCGTCTGCTTCGTAGAGCGTCATGAACAGGTTATCCGAAATACCAAAAAGGCGCGTCACTTTTACCAGGTTCTCCGGTTTGGTAATATCCAGGCCATCGGCGTAAAAAGCAGAGTGCAGGGCACGCAGCACCTCCAGCGACAGCACAGGCCGCAGTAGCCGCATCGCCAGCAAGGCCCGGCAGGCCGGTTCTGTTTTATACACAAACGATTTTTCGAGAAAGAACCTGTAATCGAAGGGCAGGCTGGTGCGCTGCTGCACCCGGTGCCAGCTCACGGCTAGCCGCTCCTTTGTGTCCTGCTGCAACGGCTCGGTAGCATATGCCTGAAAATCCCCCAGCAGCACTCGCACCTGCAGCCTTCCGTGCCAGAGTGCCTTTAACCGGCGCACCACATAGGTAAAGCCATAGCACCACGCACACATCGGATTGGTAACATACAGTAAGGTGGGTGGATGGGGAACATGTGTCATAATGCACGAGTGTTTTTTGCTGTTTATCGCATTTTTTTGGCTACAGGTTGAGTTTTATCAGAAATATCCAAGAAGTTCTTCGCACGCGGCTATCGCCTGTATTGCATGATTCGCTGACGTGGATCAATTACACTTAAAACCACCGGCCCAACCTTTACTGCCCCTGCCACCACAGCCGCTGCACGTTCCGGAATTCTGCTGCTCCTGCCACCACAGCTACTACCGTACTTCAATGGCTGAAAATATGGAAGATGGGAGCAAAAACCTGTAACAGGTTAAATTTCAATAACTTTAATTGTTCAGATGTATTGATCTTTGAAAAACAATATTTTAATAAATTATTATAACTTTTCCTTATATTGCCGGAAAAAAATATCATTAAATGCTTGTCAAACAACTTCCCGCCCACATTGATCTCCAAAAATTCTTTTCTTCGCTATCTGCAATCAAACAACGTTTACGAATGATGAAACAATTATATAGAATTTTTCTACTCTGCTTTATAGGGCAGCTGCTCGGCATCATTTGGGCTTCAGCTCAGAATCCGGAAATTGTTTGGGCAAAACAGGCTGAGGGTATAAGCGAGAACAACCCCGTCACCGGAAGGTCGGTTGCTCATGACGCATCTGGAAACATCTATGCGATCGGCCACTTTACCGGCGTAATCACAATCGGAAACACCAGCAAAACGAGCGACGGTAGCAATGATATTTTCCTCGCCAAATATGACGCATCCGGAAACGTACTGTGGGTGCAGAAAGCCGGGGCAGAAAAAAATGACATGGGAATGGACATTGCAGTGGATAATTCCGGCAATGTTTATATAACAGGTTTTTTTAGTGGAACAGCTACATTCGGCAGTACCACACTTTACAGTAACAATGAAGCCTGTATTTACATAGCAAAATACGATACCGCCGGAAATGTGATATGGGCAAAAAAAGCTTGTGGAACAACAAGTGTCGCAAGCAAAAGTATCGGTGTAGATGGTGCCGGCAACATCTTTGTAACTGGTGAATTTCAGGATACTGTTATTTTCGAAAACACCACACTTACTAGCAACGGTATTGCCGATATTTTTATAGCCCGTTATGATGCTTCCGGAAATATTATCTGGGCACAAAGAGCCGGAGGGGCAGGTTTAGACTTTAGCGATAATATAGCGGTGGATGACTTGGGTAACATTTTTATAACAGGTCGTATCTCAGGAACAGGCACCTTCGGCAACATCACGCTTACCAGCAACGGTGCATCTGACATATTCATAGCTAAATACGACGTAACCGGAAATATACTTTGGGCAAAGAGAGCCGGAGGACAAGGCGGCGACAGAGGTTATGGCATAACCCTTGATGCTTCTGGCAATGTTTACATAACGGGAGAATTTGGCGGGCTTGCAACTTTCGACAATCGTTACCTAATGAGCACTAACAACAGCTATGATGTATTTATAGCCAAATATGATGCCGCCGGAAATATTGCATGGGTACAGCAAGCAGGTGGTTCAGATTTTGAACTAGGTAGAAGTATTGCTGTAGACGGGTCTGGCAATGTCTTTGTAACAGGCCAGTTCCGCGGTACTGCTACCTTCGAAAATACTACACTAACCAGCAGCGGCGATTATGATATTTTTATTGCCAGATACAGCGCCACCGGAATTTTGCAATGGGCTCATCGGGCCGGAGGAACAGGAAGTGATGTAGCTTTTAAAATCATTGTAGATGGAACCGGAGCCCCCTCCATACTTGGTCAGTTTATAGGAATAGCCAATTTTGGTGATATTACGCTAACCGGCAGTAACAACCCTGCTACGTTTATAACAAAATATAATGCCTTCGGAAAAGAGCAGTGGGCGCAGAAATCATCGGGCTACTGGTCGTCTGACTATGGCAAGAGCATTGCCGTTGATAGTGATGGCAACTCCTATATTACAGGCTATTTTTATGGTTCTGCCACCTTTGGCAATACCACGCTTACCAGCCAAGACGGCTACGATATTTTTATTGCCAAATACGATGCTGCCGGAAATGTATTATGGGCACAGCGTGCCGGGGGGTTAGATGTAGACGATGGCTTAAGTATTGCCACAGATAAAGCAGGCAATACTTACATCACGGGACAGTTTCAGGGTACTGCCTCTTTCGGCAGCACTACGCTTACAAGCGACGGTAACACCGATATTTTCATAGCCAAATATGACGCTTCCGGAAATGTAGTTTGGGCAAAGCAAGCAGGAGGAACAGGTTCTGATATAGCCAACAGTATTGCCGTGGACGGTTCAGGTAATACCTATATTACAGGAAGATATTCTGGAACAGCTGTTTTCGGCGGTATCACCCACACCAGCAATGGCAACTACGACATTTTTATTGTAAAATATAATACAGCAGGTGATTTCCAATGGGCACAAAGTGCTGGGGGAACAGGTTTTGAAAATAGTTACGGTGTTGATGTAGATGGTTCCGGGAATGCTTACCTGACAGGTAATTTTACTGGAACAGCTCCTTTTGGCAACACCGTACTCTCCAGCACAAGTGGAGGCACTGATATTTTCATTGCTAAATATGACGCTTCAGGAAATGGAATGTGGGCGCAAAAAGTGGAGGGGTCTCATATTGACCAAGGCTATGACATTAGCGTGGACAATTTGGGCAACTTCTACATCACAGGCTTTTTTAACCAAAGTGTCACCTTCGGTAGTACCTCCCTTACCGGAAATAGCTATAATACATTTTTTATAGCCAAATATGATACAGCCGGAAATGTGCAATGGGCAAAAAAAGCAGAAGGAACAGGATCTTCTATTGGATACGGCATTACAGTGGACGAATCTGGTAACGCCTACGTAACAGGTGAATTCTTTGATACAGCCATTTTTGGTAATATTACCCTTATCAGCGCCGGTAATAGAGATATATTCATAGCCCAATACGATGCAGCCGGATATGTGCTATGGGCACAGAGGATCGGTGGACTTGAACATGAAATTGCAGGTGGAATCGCTGTAGATCGTTATGAGAATGCCTTTTTAACAGGCTCCTTCACTGAAACAGCCGCTTTCGGTAATGTTACCCTAAGTTCTCTCGGCACTGAAGTTTTTGTAATGAAGATATCAAATGCCGGAACTCCCACAAGCATATCAGAAAGTAAATTGGCTACCCCTCTTACCATTTACCCCAACCCGGTCCATGAAAAGCTGCAGTTAAAATTACCCTTAACTGGCAAGACAAACCTGGAACTAAGACTGCTGGACACCAATGGAAGACTGCTGTTAAAACAAAACCACACCGCCGTTTCTGGAGAATTTCACCACACACTGGACCTAAGGGATACACCTCGCGGCATTTACCTGCTCCAGCTCGTTACAAACCAGGAAGTGATCACCAGACGAATCGTAAAAGAATAAACCCCATAAAGCCTGGCACCGTGTCAGGCTTTATCTTTTCATCCTGCTCTGCTAAATTCCTACCCTGCTGCCGAAATCGCTTGAACCACTGGCCCAGCGTTAGCTGCCCCTGCCACCACAGCCGCTGCACGCTCCGGAATTCTGCTGTACCACCCTCCACTCCTTCTGCACCTCCTCCCCCCTATTCCCAGTCTCTTTCTTGCTATTTCTTCAATATGACAGTCAGTTTCAGAAAAAAACGATAACCACTGCGCCATAAAAAAACATTTTAATAAACTAATATTCGTTTTATTAATTACTTTTACCCCGACGTTTGCTATACTTCTTTTAAATTAGCACCCGAACAGCATATTTATTTTCATTTATGATTAAATATTCCGGCCAGACAAGAGTACTTGTTGCCGTAGACTGCATCATATTCGGTTTCGATGGCGAGAACTACAAGCTCCTGCTTATTCAGCGGGGATTTGCGCCTGAGAAGAAAAAGTGGAGCCTGATGGGCGGCTTTATCCAGCCCGATGAAAGCCTGGAGCAGGCTGCCAGCCGTATCCTGTTAGAGCTGACCGGCCTGAAAAATGTATACATGGAGCAGTTGCATACCTTCAGCGACCCCAAACGGGACCCGGTGGAAAGAACTATTGCTGTTACTTATTTTGCCCTGATCGATATTCAGAAGTATGAAAAGCAGCTCAGCAAAGACTACCATGCCGAATGGTTCCTGCTAAAAGAGATGCCCCATCTCATCTTCGACCACGAACAAATGGTGGAAATGGCCCGCAACAGGCTACGCTACAAAGCGGCCATGCACCCGATCCTGTTCGAACTGCTACCCGACCGCTTTACCATTCCGCAGTTACAGGCCCTCTACGAAGGCCTTTATGATACCACGCTTGATAAACGGAACTTTAGCAGAAAACTCCTCTCTACCGGTCTGCTGGTAAAACAGCAGGAAAAAGACAAGGAAAACTCGAAAAAAGGAGCCTTCTATTACAAGCTGGATAAAGAAAAGTACACCGATGATTTCCAGGCGTTCCTCAACTTTATCCCGAAGCCCGACAAATTGCTCTCATAAAAGCCTGAGCATACCGAAGAAAGATAATTTAGCTTTTATGCTATGTATAATTAAAGATAAGTGTTAATTTGACACAAAATTAAAACATCAATTCTGTGCCTGAAGATTTATATGTAATTGGAGTAGACTACGGATCAGATTCTGTTCGCTCCGTTCTTGTTAACGCCCTCAACGGGCAGGAGCTTGCCTCCTCTGTTTATTATTATCCACGCTGGAAAGAAAGCAAATACTGCAATGCCGCAGAGAACCAGTTCCGCCAGCACCCGCTCGACTACATAGAAGGGCTGGAAAAAACGATTAAAGACTGCCTGCAGCAGGCTGGCAGCCAGGTGGCCGCCGCCGTAAAAGGTATTGCCGTAGATACAACAGGTTCTACGCCGGTAGCGGTAGATAAATCCGGTACGCCGCTGGCCCTGCTCCCGGGCTTCGAAGAAAACCCGAACGCCATGTTCGTGCTCTGGAAAGACCACACCGGCGTAAAAGAAGCCGCCGAAATAAACGAACACGCAACCAAATTCGAAACCAATTACCTGCAGTATGTAGGCGGTATCTACTCTTCGGAGTGGTTCTGGGCCAAACTGCTGCATGTGCTCCGCGAAGATGAAAAAGTGCGCAATGCCTGCTACTCCTGGGTGGAGCACTGCGACTGGATTCCGTTCCTGCTCACCGGCGGCAACGATGTGCACGCCATGAAACGCAGCCGCTGCGCTGCAGGACACAAAGCCATCTGGGCAGCCGAATTCGGCGGTCTTCCGCCACAGGAATTCTTTACCTCCCTCGATCCCCTTCTGGATGGCTTCAACGAAAGACTTTTCACCGAAACCTATACTTCCGACGAGCAGGCCGGTACACTCAGCCAGGAATGGGCAGATCGTTTGGGTCTGTCTACCGACGTGGTGGTAGGCGTTGGCGCTTTTGACGCCCACATGGGCGCCGTTGGCGGACAGATTGAGCCTTACTACCTGAGCAAGGTAATGGGAACCTCTACCTGCGACATGCTCATAGCCCCTGAAAAGGAAATGACAGGTAAACTGGTAAAAGGAATCTGCGGACAGGTGCCGGGCTCTATCATACCGGGCATGTCAGGTCTGGAAGCAGGTCAGTCTGCTTTTGGCGATACGTATGCCTGGTTCCAGCGCATCCTGCTCTGGCCGGTACAGCAGCTGCTCTCCCAGTCAGCAGTGGTAGACGCAGAAACTGCCAAAAAGCTTGAAAATGAACTGGCTTCCCGCATCATACCGGAACTAAGCAAACAGGCGGACCAGCTGCCAATAAATGAAGAAAGCGAATATGCCATCGACTGGTTTAACGGCCGCCGCACCCCGGATGCCAACCAGTTGCTGAAAGGCGCCATTGCCGGCCTGGGCTTGGGCAGCGATGCCCCGCGTGTTTTCCGGGCACTGGTAGAAGGCACCTGCTTTGGCGCCAAAAAGATTGTGGACCGCTTTATTGAGCAGGGTGTGCCGGTAAAAGGCTTGATCGGTTTGGGTGGTGTTGCCCGTAAGTCGCCTTTCATCATGCAGATGATGGCCGACGTGATGAACATGCCGATCCGCATTCATAAGTCGGAGCAAACCTGTGCCATTGGTGCTGCCATGTTCGCTGCTACCGCTGCCGGTATTTACAGCAAAGTGGAAGATGCCATGGCTGCCATGGGACCAGGCTTTGATGCCGAATACTTCCCGAACCCGCAGCGCACCGGTTTGTATGCCAGACGTTACCTGCGCTACTCCGCATTGGGCAATGCCATTGAGCACGTATCTGCTCACGCCAAACCCGAGATAGTTTCCGATTTACAAGAACAAGTAGAACGATAAGACAAGAATGAAAAAATTCGCGCACATTCAGGAAGCTGCCTACGAAGCAAACATGCAGCTTCCTAAATTGGGGCTGGTACTCTTTACCTTCGGTAACGTGAGTGCCGCCGACCGTGACATGGGTGTTTTTGCCATCAAACCGAGTGGTGTACCTTACGAAGATCTCTCGCCCAAGAAAATGGTGATCGTCGACTTCGACGGCAACATCGTACAAGGCACCCTCCGCCCTTCCTCCGATACCAAAACCCACGCGGTGCTGTACAAGCACTGGGAGAAAATCGGCGGCATCGTACACACCCACTCAACCTACGCCACCGCCTGGGCACAGGCCCAGCGCGACATTCCGATCTACGGCACTACCCACGCCGACCACAACACAGTAGACATTCCCTGTGCTCCTCCTATGTCAGACGAAATGATACAGGGAGATTACGAGTACCAGACAGGTTTCCAGATCATGAACTACCTGCAGGAAAAAGGCATGAGCTACGAAGAAGTGGAAATGGTACTGGTAGGCAACCACGCTCCCTTTACCTGGGGAAAGACAGCCGAAAAAGCAGTCTACAACAGTGCTGTGGTAGAAGAGATTGCCCGTATGGCTTACCTGACCGAGCAGATACGCCCGTGGACTCCCCGTCTGCAGGACTCCCTCATCCGGAAGCATTACGAACGCAAACATGGAGCTGACGCATATTACGGACAACAATAAAAACTAAATCTATTTGATCACACCTAACCCTTTCTACATCAAATGACTTCTACCTCCGGATTCGCTCCAATAGATTACATCATCTTCATTATCTACGCCTGTGTGATTATCTTCATGGGTCTGTGGGTATCGAGATCTAAAAAAGGAGTTGAAAAAACAGCCCAGGAATACTTCCTGGCCGACAAATCGCTTACCTGGTGGGCCGTTGGCGCCTCCCTTATCGCTGCCAACATCTCAGCAGAACACTTTATCGGAACCTCCGGCTCCGGTTTTGCGATTGGTCTTGCCATTTCTGCCTACGAATGGATGGCCGCACTGGCACTTATCATTGTAGCCAAATACTTCCTGCCGGTGTTCATCGACAAAGGCATTTATACCATGCCGCAGTTCCTGAGCCAGCGCTTTAACAGGGGTGTAAGTACTGCTTTCGCTGTTTTCTGGCTGCTGGTGTACGTGTTCGTAAACCTGACCTCCGTAAGCTACCTGGGAGCGCTTGCCCTGGAGCAGATTATGGGTGTGCCACTGGTGTACGGCATCATCGGCCTGCTGTTGTTCTCTGCGATCTACTCCATCTATGGCGGTCTGGAAGCGGTGGCCTGGACAGACGTTATCCAGGTAGTGTTCATGGTGGGCGGTGGCCTTATCACCACGTTCCTGGCCCTGGACGCTGCCGGTATGGGAGATGGTATTTTTGCCGGTCTGGCCAGTGTCTACGAAAAAGGCCGCGACCACTTCTCCATGATTATCCCGGAAAACTACCTGTTTGTTCCGGATGGTTCCGGCGGTCAGAAAGATGCCTTCATCGACCTACCTGGTATTGCCGTTATTGCCGGTGCCATGTGGGCTACCAACCTGGGTTACTGGGGCTTTAACCAGTACATCATCCAGAAAGGTCTGGCGGCAAAAAGCATTAACGAAGCAAAACGTGGTCTTCTTTTCGCCGGTTACCTGAAGCTTTTGATGCCAATTATCGTGGTTATCCCAGGTATTACGGCTTACGTGCTCCTGAACGCACACACTCCAGAAGAACTCTCTGCTATTCTGGGTAAATCCGTAGCCGACATCGGTACCATCAGCAAGTCTGACCAGGCGTATCCGTGGCTGCTGAAAAACTTTGTACCAACCGGTATCAGAGGGCTTGCTTTTGCGGCACTTGCTGCGGCCATCGTTTCTTCCCTGGCTTCGATGGTAAACAGTACTTCCACCATCTTTACCATGGACATTTACAAGCCGTACTTCAGCCCGAATGCCAGCAACAAAACGCTTGTATTGGTTGGTAGAATTGTGGCCTTGATTGCCCTGGCAATTGCTGCCTTCGTAGCGCCGCAACTCGCTTCGCTTGACCAGGTGTTCCAGTACATCCAGGAGTATACCGGGTACATTTATCCGGGTGTGGTAGTGGTATTCGGTATGGGCCTTTTCTGGAAACAGATCACGCCAAACGCCGCCCTCTGGACTGCTATTGCCACTATTCCTGCCGGTATCATATTCAAGATCATCAGCCCGGACATGCCGTTCCTGCTGCGCATGGGATATGTGTTCATCATCCTCTGCATTATTGCCAGTGTGATTAGCTTCCTCGAGAAAGGCGCCAAAGTGCGTATGCCGCTTCCGGAGCCGGGTCGTCAGCGCCAGCTTACGGGCTACGCTTACCTGTTTTTTGTGCTGGGTGCAGTGGCGCTGGTGGCAACAGTAGTGCTAGCCGGTACCTTCACCACACTGGGCATGGAAGCAGGTTACTTTATGGCCGCTATGCTGGTGATGATCGGCATTATTCTTTATACCAACGCACGCATCGAAATTGCCGATAAAAATGCGATTGTATCAGAACCTACACTCTTTAATACAGGTACACCATTTAATATTGGTGCCATCGGTATTATCGTAATTCTGTTTATGATTTACTATTTCCTGTGGCATTAATAGCCTGAAAAGCGTTGCAGCTGTAACAGGCTGTAACGCTTTTTTTTGTGTTAAATTCAATTACTGTAAAATATACAATTATTACCATGATAGACTTAAAACAATTTGAACTCTGGTTTATAACCGGAAGCCAGGTTTTATATGGCGAAGAAACATTAAGAGAAGTGGCAGATCACTCGCAGGAAATAGCGAATGGCCTGGACCAGTCAAAGCATATCCCGGTACGGGTGGTGTTTAAGCCTGTCGTTAAATCGACAGAGGAAATTTACAGCATTTGCCAGGAGGCCAATGTGGCCGAAAACTGTATCGGTGTCATTACTTGGATGCACACCTTCTCCCCTGCCAAAATGTGGATCCGCGGGCTGAACGTGCTCAAGAAACCATTGCTGCACCTGCACACCCAGTACAACCGCGACATTCCGTGGAGCTCCATCGACATGGACTTCATGAACACAAACCAAAGCGCCCACGGCGACCGTGAATTCGGCTTTATGGTTTCCAGGATGCGCATCAACCGCAAAGTGGTTGTAGGTTACTGGCAGGAAGAAGACGTGCATCAGCAGATTGGCTCCTGGAGCCGCGCCGCCGCCGGCTGGAACGACTGGCAAGGCGCCAAGTTCGTTCGTTTCGGCGATAACATGCGCTTTGTAGCCGTTACAGATGGCGACAAAGTGGAGGCTGAGTTGAAGTTCGGTTTTGCTGTGAACACACACGGCATCGGTGACCTGGTACAGGTGATCAATGAAGTTAGCGAAGAGACTGTAGATGGCCTGCTAGCTGAATACGAGGAGAAATACAACGTAGTGGACACCCTCAAAAAAGGAGGCGAGAAACACCAGTCGCTGCGTGATGCGGCCAGAATAGAAGCCGGTATGCGCAAATTCCTGCAGGATGGTGGCTACAAAGGCTTCTCCGATACCTTCGAAGACCTGCATGGTATGGTGCAGCTGCCAGGCCTGGCGGTACAGCGCCTGATGAACGAAGGCTATGGTTTTGCTGGCGAAGGCGACTGGAAAACAGCAGCCCTGGTACGTGCCATGAAAGTAATGGGCAGCGGCCTGGAAGGTGGCAACGCCTTCATGGAAGATTATACCTACCACTTCGATCCGAACAACGCGCTGGTATTAGGTTCACACATGCTGGAAGTAGACGAGTGTCTTGCTGCTGACAAACCATCCTGCGAAATTCATGCACTGGGCATTGGCGGTAAAGCCGATCCGGTTCGCCTGGTATTCAACTCGAAAGGTGGTCCTGCACTGAATGCCTCTGTGGTAGACATGGGCAACCGTTTCCGTTTGATCGTGAATGAAGTAGAAGCCGTAGAAAAGCAGCAGGACCTGCCAAACCTGCCGGTAGCCCGCGTGCTCTGGAAACCGCTTCCGGACATGAAAACCGGAGCAGCTGCCTGGATATTAGCCGGCGGCGCCCACCACACCTGCTACAGCCAGAACCTTTCGTCAGAACTCCTGCAGGACTTTGCTGAAATGGCCGGCATCGAATGTGTGGTTATCGACAAAGACACGAAACTGTCGCAGCTGAAAAATGAACTGCGCTGGAGCGAAGTTTACTACCAGGTAAACAGCAGACTCTAGTAGTTGTATTTTAAGCCATAAAAAAAAGCGGGTGTAACAACCCGCTTTTTTTTATGGCTTATAGGACCGTTTTTATTTACTGCTCCTGCCACCATAGCCGCTGCTCCTTTGTCTGAACAGGATTAAACAGATGTAAGGATTAACAGGATCTCAATTTAGTCTTGCAGGCATTTGCACATTAAAAATTAGCACATTATAATCTGCTGCTCCTGCCACCATAGCCTCTGCTGCATTATTTACAGCCTGCCTGTTCCGGCCGCCTCTTAGTTATCCCTAGCGGTATGAAAGCAACATTAGGCTTAACGCAGGTTACTTTCTACATTTGTAACTGTAGTCCGTGTAAGACCTAACCTATAAATTAATGGAACAGAAAATATACCAGGTAGATGCTTTTGCAGATGAAGTCTTCTCAGGGAACCCGGCGGCCGTGTGCCCACTTCAGCAGTGGCTGCCCGATAAGACCATGCTTCAAATAGCCAGCGAGAATAACCTGTCGGAAACAGCCTTTTATGTAAAGCAGGGCGACCGGTATGAGCTGCGGTGGTTTACTCCTACTGTGGAAGTAGACTTGTGTGGCCATGCGACCTTAGCCGCTGCTTACGTGCTGTTCAACCACGAAAACCACCCCGGCGACAACATCGAATTTCATTCTCCCAGGAGCGGCAAACTGGTCGTAACACGGCAGGGCGACCTGCTGACGCTGAACTTCCCGACCGATACCATCGAACCGCTGGCACTTTCTGATGACATAAAAACCGGATTTAACCTACAGCCGCTGGCTGCTTTTAAAGGCAAAACGGATATCATGGTAGCGTTTGAAAAGGAAGAGGATATCCGGAATCTGGTACCAAACCTTGGCGCAATAGCCAGACTGCAGGCACGTGGTGTGATAGCTACAGCCAAAGGAGATAATAGCGATTTTGTTTCGAGGTTCTTTGCGCCACAGGTAGGCGTAAACGAAGATCCGGTAACGGGCTCTGCCCATACCACCCTGATCCCATTCTGGGCGGAAAAGCTGGGGAAAAATGATCTGAAAGCAGTTCAGTTGTCAGCGCGCAAAGGGTACCTGCAATGCCGTTATCTTGGAGAGCGGGTGGAAATTGGGGGCTATGGCCGGCTCTATATGCGCGGAGAGATTTTTCTGAGCTAATTACGAGGGGCAGCAAATGAAAAGAGATAGCAGCTGCAATGTTGTGCGCTCTATCTCTTTCCATGATTGCTAAAAATATTCTGCTGCACCAGCCACCACAGCCTCTGCTCCTCCTCTCAGGCTGTCACGCAGGAAAAGCTTATACCTTCACAGCAAATAGCTCCTGCACCTGTGGGTCGGTATAGTCCTTAACGAACATGAGAATGTTGTTGTAGCGCTCAAATTCCTCTTTGTCGTGCATGGTAGTCAGCACCACGCAGGGCATGCCGGCATTTTGTGCTGCCTCTACTCCTTTTGGCGCATCTTCAAACACGATGCATTCTTCCGGCCGCACGCCCAGCAACTCTGCCCCTTTCAGGAATGTTTCCGGATCGGGTTTGCTTGTGTTTACATGGTCGGCGCTTACAATGGCCTTGAAGTAACGCCTGATATCCAGGTTGTCGAGCACAAAGTCCACGTTGAACATGATGGCCGCGGAACCAATGGCCATGTAAATGTTATTCGTTGCGGCTTTTTCCAGAAATTCATCCAGCCCGTCAATCAGTTTCAGGTGCTCGAAATAAGCTTTCTGATAACGCCGCTCCTTCTCTACAGAAAGTTCGTTTGCTTTTTCGTCGGTAAAATATCCTTTACCGAAAACACGCTCCAGGAGCTCTATATTTTTC
The DNA here is from genome assembly GCF_003347595.2 of Botryobacter ruber. Classification (GTDB taxonomy): domain Bacteria; phylum Bacteroidota; class Bacteroidia; order Cytophagales; family Hymenobacteraceae; genus Pontibacter; species Pontibacter ruber_A. Next base: position 23,665 of record NZ_QCZK02000034.1, read on the forward strand.
CCATACATCTGTACCTTCACTTCCTCCCACGAAAGTCCGGCTTGCAGGTCTTCGTTCAGAATCTGGTACCAGGCTTTGGTGTGAAAGTGCATATCATCGATCATGGTTCCGTTTAAGTCAAACAGAAATGCTTTAGGTGATATCGTCATAACGTAATAATTGTGATTAAACTGCAAGCTAAAACAAAAAATCCACCTGTGGTAATAAAACAGACAGCAGAAGCATATGTTGATCGTTTTAATTCCTGCATTTATCCTGTATATTTCCAGCTAAACAGGCCCTTGCCTGTCTCATTTAATTTTTCCGCCTATGCAAATAAGTGCAGAATTAAAGAAAGCCATCAGCAACCTGAGCCACACCGAAAAAGATAAGCTGCTTTTCCGGTTGCTCAAACTGAACCCCGACCTCATCAACCGCCTGCAGTATGAGCTGGTAGAGCAGGGCGAATCGCTGCAGGAACGCCGCGAGGAGGTGGCAAAGCAAATAAAGCAGGTGGCACAGTGGGAACCTTACTCCCCGGGTTACCTGATGATGGACATGCGCTCGCTCAATGCAGAAATTACGCGCCATGTAAAATACACAAAAGACAAAGAGGGCGAAATTCAACTCACGCTGCTGCTGCTTCGTGTTTTCCTGGAGCAACACCTGAAGTTTATAGTTAACAACCTGCACCGAGCCGATACGCTGCAACAGTACCTGGTAAAGCGCATGCAGGTAGTGCTGGAAAAGCTGTCGAAAATGCACGAAGACCTGTACCTGGAATATGAAGCGGATGTAAATTATATTCTGGAAAAACTGCATACAAAAGTAGCTCCCAAACGTGCGGAAAATACTTTGCCAAAGCACTGGCCTGCCTGATAGCGCACTGCAACTTTTTTTACCGGCCCCTGGCAAACCTGTCGCGTGCATTCACCATTTTCTGAAAACTATTCAGACCTGAATCGGTTAATGATATAAATGGGAACGCGGGTATGGATGTGGTGTCTGACACTGCAACATACACCTGTATCTACCTAAGCTACAGTGATTTGACTACATGGCACAACACCAATTCAATCATTATTCGAATAAAAAAACCAGTTGAAAAAACGAGATTTTGATGCCGTCGTTGTCGGTTCAGGACCCAATGGGCTGGCAGCTGCTATTACCATGCAGGAAGCTGGCCTGTCGGTTCTGCTTCTGGAATGTAAGGATACGATTGGGGGAGGTTTACGTTCTGCTGAACTAACCCTGCCTGGATTTGTTCACGATATCTGTTCTGCCATTCATCCGCTGGCTGTTGAATCGCCTTTTTTTAAAACCTTACCCCTGGCCGCGCACGGACTCCGCTTTGTAACTCCAACCGTTGCTGCAGCTCATCCCTTTGATAATGGCACAGCCGCTGTGCTGCAAAAATCAATAGAAAAAACGGCCTGCTCGCTTAACGGCGACAAAAACGCTTACCTCAACCTGATAGCGCCCCTGGTAAACGACTGGCCTGATATTGCGCTCTCAACGCTCGGTCCGCTCCGCCTGCCGAAGCACCCGCTGGCTATGGCCCGGTTTGGTTGGAATGCCTTAACTTCAGCAGAGTTCCTGGCAAGGCTCCGGTTTCAGACAGTTGAGGCACGTGGCCTTTGGGCAGGTATGGCGGCACACGCCATTCAACCCTTATCTAAAATTACGACCTCAGCAATCGGACTGGTACTTATGGCGATGGGACATCTGAATGGGTGGCCTGTTCCAGTTGGAGGTTCCCAGTCGATAGCAACCGCACTGGCAGCCTATTTCACATCCATCGGCGGAAAAATTGAAACGGGTGTTTACGTAAAAAACCTGAAACAGCTGCCTTCTGCTCATGCCGTGCTGCTGGATGTAACGCCAAAGCAGCTGTTGTCTATTGCCGGCCATGAATTTTCGAGCCTGTATAAATGGCAGCTGCAACGGTACCGGTACGGCATGGGAGTGTTTAAAATCGACTGGGCATTAGATGGTCCCGTGCCTTTTAAGGCAGCAGAATGCCGGCAGGCGGGCACCGTTCACCTCGGAAATACACTGGAAGAAATAGCTTCGGCGGAAAAAATAACCTCTGTGGGCATACACCCGGAGCGGCCCTTTGTACTGCTGGCACAGCAAAGCCTCTTCGACACCACGCGGGCACCGGAAGGCAAGCACACAGCCTGGGCCTATTGCCATGTACCTAATGGCTCCGAGACAGACATGACTGCTGCCATCGAAAACCAGGTGGAGCGGTTTGCCCCCGGTTTTAAAGACCTGATCCTGGCCCGGCACACCATGCACACCGCCCAGATGCACGAGTACAATCCGAACTACATCGGCGGCGACATCAATGGCGGCAAACTAAATATCAGGCAGTTATATACCCGCCCGGCCTTGCGGCTCTCGCCCTACAGAACCTCCGCAAAAGGAATCTACATCTGCTCGTCCTCTACCCCGCCCGGTGGCGGCGTGCATGGCATGTGCGGCTACCATGCCGCACGGGTAGCGCTGAAAGATGTGTTTGAGCTGCAGGCAAGGGAGTTGGTGTAAAAGTGGCTGTTGCTGCATTAATTCCCGATTATTTTACAAACAACCTCGGATCAAATTCAAAAGGTTCGGAATTGATAATTGTTATTTGTTGAAAATCTTTGTGACGTGGGTTTAGCAGGTAATTGTAATTGCCTTTTACAGTTGCAGATGGCACTTTTAATACCAGGTACTCCGCTTCATTAACAAAAGCATCTCCCAGCTCCTGGGTAGCATTTGGGTGCGGGAACAGCTTCCAGTCTGGAGGCAGCGAATCAGCTGTAAGTTCCTTTATAGCAATCATATCAGGAATATTGACGCTGATGAGGTAATAATCTTCGGGAATAACACCCAGCGGCGTATGCACCGCAATCTCTACGGTACAAAGGGCAATCGATTCACAGGTATAGAGCATAGCGACGCCCTTGGTGTTCCAGCGGCCTCCCGCCAGTTCTGCTCCTTTACCTGATAAGTCGTTCCTGAATTTGCCTTTGCTCAGGCGATACACGATCATGCCAGCACCCCATGCTCTATACGCGTCAGTTCATCCCTTAACAAGCTGATTCCAAAAGTGCTATCCAACAGCTCTTTTGGCCTTACACCGCCCAAGGCGACATTCTTAGATTCGAGCCAGGTGTTAAACTTGTCAGGATTGCCGAATACCTCAATTCCTTTGTTATAGACCAGCGTAATCTCGATAATCTTTTCGGAATGAATTGGATCGAATGTACGTTCCTCTTTTTTGTAACGCTGAAACGTTCTTTCGGAAAGGTGCAGAAATGCAGACCAATCCTCGGAACTGAAAGGACTTCTATCGGCGATGGATTTGAAAACGGTATATTTTATACCCTCGCGCACAGTTTTTATTAGCGCGAAAACATCTCTGTCGTCGATTAACTTATAACTTAAGCTGCTGTCTATTTTAAGGGCCTTTGCCATACAGAATCAATTATTCTCAAATATAAGATACTTGTCATAAAATTAACGACAGTTGTCATACTATTGTTTACCTACTCCGCCAACTCCTCCACCTGCTGCCTAATCCTGCCAATCCAGTTGTTCCACATGCGCATGGAAAAGAAAGCCTGAATTCCCACAAAACATCCGAAAGCAGCCACCATTAGCCACTTTTTCAGGGTAAGTTCTACAGCTGAGGTGAAGAAAACCAGCAGCGAGAGGGAGAACAGCAGCATGGCCGCCAGCGAAAAGACTTTCATCCGCTTCAGCGCGTTCAGGAGCTGTTGCAGCGAAGTTAATATCTGCTGTTCCCGTACTACCTGCAGCAAGGTGAAATAGCCCAGCAGGTTAGACAGGAAATAAAACAAAGCACCTACGACCAACGCTATACTGGCATACGCAGGCTTTTGGTCCCCATCAAAAATATCGTAAAAAAAGAACAGCAGCAGTACCATAAACACAGCCTCGGTCAGCAGCTTCAACCGTACCTTCCGCACCACGGTCAGGTGTTTCCCGGTTTTGATTATTTGGGTTAATTTATCTGCTGCACCGGCAGCAGCTCCCGCCTTTTGCCAGTTGGTTTTCAGATCGTCCAGTTCCATTTTTTGCTTCTTTAAATTGTTAGCGTTTGCTTTAGTTTTGCCTTGATCCGGTTTAGCCGCACTCCCACGTTGCTCTCGCTGATGCCCAGTACATCAGCGAGAGCGCGGTACGAAAAATCGTCGAGGTACAGGGACACCAGCGCCTTCTCCACATCACTCAGGCCGCTCAAGGCCTGGAACAGCCGTTCCTCCTGCTCCGCTTGCGGGTTTTCTGCTCCTTCGGCCATGTCAGGCAGCGTATCGGTGTAGTTCACGACAGGCCGCTGCTTCCGGAAGGTAGCCAGGGCTGTGTTCAGGGCGATCCGGTACATCCAGGTACTCACGCTGGCGTTTCCTTTGAACTGTGGAAACGCTTTCCAGAGCTGGTACACCACCTCCTGGAACAGGTCTTCCCTGTCTTCGGGTGTATGGCGGTAAAGCCTGCATATTTTGTGGATGATGGCCTGGTGCGGGCCAATCAGCTCCAGAAACTCTTTTTCCATTGTTAACCTGGTCCCCTTTTCATTTGATACTCTATTAGTTGCAGCGGGCGCCGGAAGCTTACAGCAACCGTCAATTATTTTTTCAGTACCGTTCAATTTTTACTGCTGCAGCGGCAATGGTGGCAGGAGCAGAACCACTTTTAAGCCCGCATCCGTACAATAAAGTCTTTCGAAACAAACAGCTTTGGATATGAAATATAACTTATTAGGCGATACCGGCGTGCTGGTATCGGAATTATGTTTTGGCGCCATGACCTTTGGCGGCGGAGGCGGCGGCATCTGGGAAAAAATAGGCAGGCAACAGCAGGAAGAGGTAAACGAGCTGCTGAAAACGGCTGTGGATGCGGGCATTAATTTCCTCGACACCGCCAATGTGTATTCGTACGGGCAGTCGGAGGAGCTGCTGGGGCAGGGACTGAAACAAGCCGGTATTTCGCGGAACAGCCTGTTCATTGCCACAAAAGTGCGTGGCCGTATGGGCGCCGGAATTAACCAGGTGGGTCTCTCCCGCTTTCATGTGTTTCAGTCGGTGGAGGAAAGCCTGCAGCGGCTCCAGGTAGACCACATCGACCTGCTGTATGTACATGGTGTAGATGCAGCCACGCCCGTAGAACAGATTGTGCATACGCTGCACGATGTGGTGCTGACGGGCAAGGTGCGCTATGTGGGTGTTTGTAACTGGCCGGCCTGGATGGTGATGAAAGCCATCGGTATTGCCCGGCAGCAGGGCTGGCATGTGTTCGTGGCCATGCAGTACTTTTACACCGCCGCCAACCGCGATGCCGAACGAGACCTGTTGCCGCTGGCCCAGGACCAGCACCTGGGCTTTATGCCCTGGAGCCCGCTGGCAGGCGGTTTTTTGTCGGGGAAGTTTACGCGCGAGCAAACCCACACCGGCGGCCAGTCGCGTCGCGATAATTTTGATTTTCCCCATATTAACAAAGACAGGGCCTACAACATTATTGATGTCCTGATCCAGATCGGGAAGAATTATGAGGTAACGGCAGCCGAAGTGGCGCTGGCCTGGGTGCGCCAGCAACAAAACGTTACCAGCACCATCATCGGCGCCAAAACACTCGACCAGCTCAAATCCAACATCCACTCCACTACTTTCCGGCTCAACGAGGAAGAACTGGAGCTGCTCGACCAGGTAAGCAAACCCGAGCCCTCCTACCCCAACTGGATGGTGGAGCGGCAGATGGGAGACCGCTATGGCACTAAATAAAAATAAAGAAAAGCACCTGCATAGCATCGGGTTATGCAGGTGCTTTTAGTTTTTGCGGCTAAAAAGCACTTTTTTGCTGCTCCGGGCGTTATAGCACCTGAACAAGCCCGAAAAATATGCTGAAACAAATAGCGGCAGCGTGTATAACAGCAGCGGTTTTAAGCTCCTGCAGCACCTTACAAGCTGTTTCTGATAAAATATTTCCTTCCGATAAAAGTACACTCACCATGGCCGATGTGGTCCCGGTTATGCGACCGGCAACGCCCAGGGTCAGGCAGCAGCAGCAAAAGTTTGTTAAGGAGAACCTGAAGCGCTTCAGTTCCGGTAAGGCTGCCGGCGCACATTATGTTACCGAAGCCAAACGGAATTTCAACGATGAAAAACCCGATTCTGCCGCTTACCTGTTCGGGCGTGCCTGGCTCCTGGACAGCACCAACAACGATATTTTCTGGGGCTATGGCCTGGTGTACGGGCAGCAAAAGCAATTCGATAAATCGCTTTTTATCCTCTACAAAGCACACAAAGCAGACAAGGAAAACCCGCGCCTCCTTACCGATATAGCCACGAGCCACCTGGGCAGGTTTTATGAAGCAAGTTCCCCGGACGACCTCCTGAAAAGCCGGAAACTGCTGGAGGAGGCTATCAAACTGGCACCGGACGAAGAGGATGCTTATTATAAACTGGCCATCAGCTGCTATTACCTCCAGGACTACCCAAAAGCATGGGAATACCTGCACAAGAGCCTGCGCCAGGACAAAGCAATAGCCGATAAGAAGTTTATTTCTGCCCTGCTGGCGAAGCACCGGGATCCCGAGGGAATTTACCATCACCGGAATATACAATAGGCTTGCTTCATAATTACTTTTAATTTACTTTTAGCTTTCGTGCCTGGCACACAAAGCATTAACATCTACCAATCAACCAAATGAAGAATTTATTTTTTACCGTTGCAGTCCTGCTCTTTTCAGCGACACTTTCTTTTGCACAGGAGCAGCCTGTAAGTCCTAATCCGAATGTGCTGCCCATGTTCGGTAATCTGCCCCGAACAGAAGAACAGCAGCTTAAGGATCAGAAATTTTTATCGAACTGCGATGCCAACTTTGCAAACCGCCAGGAAGCAAGCAAGTTTTTCCTGGCCCGTGGCTGGGAATATTTTAATGAAGGCAAAACAGACACTGCCATGTACCGTTTTAACCTGTCCTGGCTCCTGAACCCGGATAACGGCAACACCCTCTGGGCCTTCGGTTTAGTTACCTTCGGGAAAGGGCAATTTGAGGAATCGATAACCTATTACGAAAAAGCACTTGCCGTAGAGCCCAAAAACAGCCTCTTGCTCAGCGACCTGGCCACTTCGTACCTGGCTATTTACAAGCAGGAAGAAAAGCGAGGCAAAAAGAAAAAAGCGCTTAAAAAAGTAGCGGAGTTTACAAACAAAGCCATTGAAGCTGATTCTGCCAATGCCTTTGCCCTCTTCAGCATGTCGCAGGTGAAGTTCTATGAGAAAAAGTACGAAGACGCCTGGAACTACCTCCACCAAAGCCGTGAACTAAACCTGACTACCATTGATTTCACGTACCTGTCAGAGCTGATGGCGCAGATGCCGGATCCGAAAGGCTTGTTCAAAAACAACTGATATTGCTTTAAGGAGCAGGTATTATTAAGAATCTTCATGAGGCTTTTCATGAAGATTGATTTAGAAAAGCGGGTGTCCTTGTAATGGGACACCCGCTTTTTTCTATGCTTCGATTATCGCTGCAGGTTCACTAAAGTTGTAAATGAAGTTTAATCCCAGAATGTATTTACATAGTTCCACAAAACTATTCCTCTCTTTGTCATCCCCTACGGGGATGACAAAGGAATAATATTTATATTATTGCAGGTAAATACTATTTGGTATTACTATCAAACTTTGGTTATTGACCAGGCAATAAAAATAGACCGACTTTACAGCCGGCTATTCATTTGCTCCGTCTCACTTCCGCCAACTTTAGTTTCCGGCACGGTACTGTAAGCCGGAAGCAGGCCGCCTAAATCAATCGTAATGCTGTCGAGAATTACTCCCGGATCAATCATGTAAATTTTAAGCGTATGTTTTCCTTTGCTGAGGGGGTCGAATTTAGCGCTGCGCATGGCACTGTTGCTCAGTACATTTTGCTTCCATTCTTCGCTGCGGCCAACGGTTTTAAAATCAACTACCTGCACCGGCCCCTCATCTACTGAAATGCCATACCGCATGCTGTAGTCACTTGTAACCGGGTGAGTGGGCAAGGTAGAAACACGTACGGTTGGTGTGGCTTCCGAAAGCACATAAAAATCGTATTCCAGCACGGGAGCTGTCTCTTTAAGCTGGGCGGTATTGGTTACAAGCGGTGCGTTTAGCGGCAAGGCCATCAGCGATTTCCCGGTATGGCCCAATCCTTCCTGCAATTCCCAGCCGACAAGCTGCTTATCGTTTTTCCGGGTGAAGTTTTCGGCAAACATCGAAATGTACCCGTTGCTTTCTACAAAGCCCTGGTAATCTGCTAAGGCTGGCTCAGCAGGCGCCTGGGCACGAACGGCCAATTTCATGGTTTTGCCTGCTCCTTTAAAGGCAACGGCTCCATCCAATGCTTTTCCCTTTGGTGCTTTGCTCCAGTCGATGCTGACCCGGATGCGTTGCTGGTTCTGACCCAAAGCGGGTGTAAGTTCACCCCGGGCAGCTGAAAGCTGAATCCATTTATCAGAAGTTTTTGTTTTCCACTTTACCCGCTGCTCTTTTGAAAGGTAAATATCGACAAAGTATTCCTGGCTTCCCCAGGGAGTAAACGTTGGCAGCGCCAGCCCTTTGGCATCCTTTTTAAACAACACGGAATCTTGGGTGACATAGCCCTCCGGTGCAACATGCCAGGCATCAGCGGCGGACAGTTCGATGTTTGGCAGCTTAGGCTCCAGGTACACCGGCAGGTTGCGCGGCTTCATCGACATCATGCCTTTCCATTTGCCACCTGAAAGCTGGTTGTTGTAGTAATCTGTTTCGTTCACGATTTCGTCGTAGGCCTGCTTCGCGAGCGCTGCATAGTCTTGGGCGCTCAGTCTGTTTTGGCGGGCATAGTAGTGGGCTTTGTCCAGGTACAAGAACTTTTTGTTTATGTTCGAGGCGCCGACTACCGGGTAGTACACCAGCTGGTAAAAAGCAGCGGCATCTTCGGGTTTTACCTGGTGCCTGAGCGCTTTTACCTGCTGCTCCAGGGCCTCGTACCGGTCCAGCCGTTGCTGGGCTTCGTCGCCGTAGTAGAAGTGGTTGTAGGTAGTTCGCCTGGTCTGTGTCGTGGGCTCGGTCTGGCTCCAGCCCATGAATTCCGGACGGCGCTCGAATGCCAGGTTGTAGTACTCCCACAAAATGTTTCCTATTTTTTCAGCCTTGTCAGGACCGAAAATTTCCGAAGCCCAGTTTTGTAGGTGCGTTTTCACAGAACCGCTGTTCCGGAATGTTTCCGGGCGGTAGGCCATGTCCATAAACAGCGAGATGTTGTGCTCCAGCGGCTTGATGTCGCCTACGTTCAGCACCCACATTTCCTGCGCTTTCATGTCGTAGGCCTTCAGCATTTCTTCCCGGATCAGGGACGGATGGGTGGAGCTGAGCCAGAGGTAGTCGTGGGGGCGGCCCCAGTAGGAGGCGTGGTAGTACACCCCCGACCCGCCTGACCGCTGCTGCTCTGCGGGATTGCTCAGGCGGTGGATGTAGCCATAGTTGTCGTCGGGCCATACGATGGTGATATCCTCGGGCAGCTTCAGGCCTTTGTCGTAGATGTCCAGCACTTCTTTATAGGCCGTAAAAGCCTGCGGAACGGCTGCCACCTCTTTGTTGACATACTTTTTCAGAAGCGCACGCTGGTCGGCAATTATTTTTTCGAGCATAGCAGCCGCCTCGGTTGCATTTTTTGCCCCTTTCATGCCGCTGTCGTGCACGCCGCGCATGCCCACGGTATAGATGGCATCCAGCCCTTTGCTCTGCCTGGTCCGCTCCTCCCAATAGTCGTGCACGCGCTTGCGGTTGCTGAAGTAATCGAAAGAGCCCATGGTTTTCTCGTGCCACTCGTCCACGTTGTTGCGCAGCATGGGTTCGGCATGCGACGTACCTACAAAAATAGCATAATCGTCTGCGACTTTGGGGTTTCCGGGGTAATGGAAGAAGGCTTTGGTGCTCGGGTGCATGGCCGGCCAGATCAGGTTGGCTTTCAGGCGCAGCAGCAGCTCAAAAATGCGGGCATAGGTGTTCGGGCCAATATCCTTTATGTCGGTATCCATGTTCTGCGCTGCCCAGGGCTGCAGTCCCCAGTCTTCGTCGTTCAGGAAAATGCCGCGGTATTTGACAGCCGGAGGCCCCTGCACAACCAGTCCGTTTTTATAATACAGGTTTTCCTGCTTCGCCGGCGTTACATCGGCCCACCAGTTCCAGGGCGATACCCCCAGCAGGCGCGAAACCTCGAAGATACCAAAAGCGGTGCCCCTGCTGTCGCTCCCGGCAATGACAAGCGCTTTGGAGAGCCCCGGCAGCGGATTGTCTACAACCGAAATACGAAAAGCTTCCCACTGCCCTTTGATGCTGCTGATGCCGGTATTTTCATTTTCCGCCAGCTTGTCGATGAGCTTTGACTGCCCGATGGTACCGGCTATCACGGCGACACCTTTACCCGCATCACCCGCTACTCTTACTTCCGGGGCCAGCCCGGTAATACTCCGGATGTCGTTGCTGAAGGCTTTCGCTGCTATGCGTACGACTTCGGCATCGGCGGCATCCACCAGCACCGGTGTTGCTTTACCAGCCGCTACCAGCGGAAAAGCTTCGGGAGCAGTGGCTGTGGTGACTGCAGCAGTAATCTTTTTTTCCTGCGCCCACAGGTTTTGCCCCAGGAGCAACAGGACGAAGAGGAAGAAACAGGTGCGGGTATAATGCATACTTGTTTTCATTATGTTAAATTATCTTCTGAAGCAGAACCAGTCGGTGTTTTTAGGCTTTTATCAACTTGAAAAGCTTTGCTGCAGCTGCCACCATAGCCTCACCTGCTGCTTTTGGCGGGCTTTTCGAGGTTCATGACCACTGGTTTGTCGCGGTCGCAGGTGAGTTGGCCGTTTTCGAAGAAAAGCTCGGTAACCTGGATCACGCTTCGTTTGGCGGCCACGCTGTTGGCAGGTGCCGGGTTTGCTTTGGCTCTGCCGGGATGGGTGAAGTAGAAAAGATACGCCCTGTCGTTGCTGATCACCACATCCGGGTGACCGCCAATGGCCTGGTCGTCGGTGCCGGTGCCGGGTAGTTCCACCAGCCGCTCGTCCTGCGCCGTCCAGTTCAGCAGGTCGTCGGAATAAAACACGCCAAGTCCTTTCCACATATCAATGATCATCCAGTAACGGTCTTTCCAGCGGAAAACTTTTGGTCCCTCTCCCCTGGCGGCCAGTGCTTTTCCTTTGTCTTCCCAGTTATACAGGTCTTTACTGTCGGCGTAGTAAATGGATTTGCCGTCGCGCTCGTTGTTGTACCAGAGGCGCCAGGTACCGTCGGGCAGCTGAAACACACAGGCATCTATTACCTTGTCGTTCACCAGCTTCAGGGTAGACTGGTAATTCCAGTTAAAAAGGTCGGTGCTGGTGAGGTGGATGATGTTGCGGGGGTGGTTCCAGTCGGTAAATACGCCGGGCACATAAGTCAGGTACATGTGGTATAGCCCGTTATGCTCGATCACCTCCGGCGCCCAGTGCGTGTACTCCGAAATAGGCCGATAGTTGATGTTGGCTGTGTCGCGGTAGGTCCAGGTAGCGCCGCCATCCGTGGATTCGGCGATGCCGATGCGGGTGCCGTGCACCCAGGTTACGCCTTTGGCTGACTCGTCGGTTGCTCGCCGGTTGGTGTAGAACATAAACCACTTCTTTTCCTGCTTGTTCCAGATAAGCACCGGGTCGGCGGCGCCATCAAACACCGGGTCGCTGAAGAGCGGTTTTGGAGCCACTTTACCGGCCGTGGTGCTCCTGTTGGCTGCACAACTCCACAGGAGTGGCAACATCAGCACCAGTAGCAACAGATTATGAAAAGAGAAAATGCTCGTTTTGAGATTAGCGGGTCCGGCTAAGCTATTGTTTTTCATGCAGGTATGATGTTAAGGAATCACAAAGGAAACACACAGGCAACTTCAGAAGATTAAGTTGTGCGCTGCTTCAAACTGCTAACTTACTGTTGAAGCAAAGTTTTTTTATCCTGCGCTGTCCTGTTTCGTCTCCTGAAAAAAAGAAGTTTTTGACTTCTATACTTCCCTCAAAAATAAAACAGCCTCACAAGAGCAACTTTCTTGTGAGGCTGTTTTATTTAACATAACAAACAAACTACTCCTTCAACTCCAGCACCACAACGGATGCCGGTGGCAGCTTCACATTCAGACTGTTGCCGCCTTTCAGTTTTGCGTCCTTAAAATTGGCGGGTTTAATTAAATCGGGCTTGGCAAAGGTGTTGTGGTCGTTGATGTTTTTAGAAGCCAGTATACGCCCGGTTACACCTTTGTATTTCGCGCCGTTGATGTTGATGGAAACTTCCTGGTCTTTTTTAGAGTCGATGTTTACAAGCGAGATGTGCGTTACACCCTGCTTATCTTTAGAAGCTGAAGCTGAAACAGCAGGCAGGCTTTCGTTGCCCACGGTATAGTTGTTCGACTTGATTTCCAGGGGCAGCAGGAACGCGTCCTGGTGCACGTTGTACATCTCCATTACGTGGTAGGTTGGCGTCAGGAGCATCTTCTCCCCTTCTGTCAGGATGACGGCCTGCAGCACGTTAATGGTCTGCGCCAGGTTCGCCATCTTCACACGGTCGGAGTGCTTATGGAAAATATTGAGCGTAGCGCCCGCTATCATGGCATCGCGCATCGTGTTCTGCTGGTACAGGAAACCAGGATTGGTGCCCGGCTCCACTTCGTACCACCCACCCCACTCGTCCACAACCAGGGCTACGCGCTTGTTTTTGTCGTACTTGTCCATGATGGCAGAATGCTTGGTGATGAGTTCGTCCATGAACAGGGCTCTTTTCATGGTGGTAAAATACTGCTGCTCGTCGAATCCGGTAGCGGGGCCTTTTTTGGCCCAGTCGATAACGGAATAATGGTGCAGCGCCACACCTTCAATCAGGTTCTTGGGGATATTTTTCATCAGCACCTCCGTCCAATTGTAATCGGCGGAGTTGGCGCCGGAAGCAATCCGGAAAAGTTTGGAAGAGTTGTCCCAGTCGGTCACGAAAGTAGCGTATTTGCGGTACTCGTTCGCATAGTACTCGGGCGTCATGTTGCCGCCGCAGCCCCAGGCTTCGTTGCCAATCCCCCAGTACTTCACGTTCCAGGGCTTTTCGCGGCCGTTTGCCTTACGCAGTTTCGACATCGGGCTCTCGCCGGCAAAATTTACGTACTGCACCCAGTCCGACAGTTCCTGCACCAAACCTGTTGCCATGTTGCCGGCCAGGTAAGGCTCCGTGCCCAGCAGTTCGCACATGTTCAGGAAATCGTGGGTGCCAAAGCTGTTGTTCTCCGTTACGCCACCCCACCAGGTATTTACAATCGTAGGACGCTGTGCTTTTGGCCCGATGCCGTCTTTCCAGTGGTAGGTATCGGCAAAGCAGCCGCCCGGCCAGCGCAGGTTCGGAATCTTCAGTTTTTTAAGCGCATCCACCACGTCGTTCCGTACGCCGGCCGTGTTTGGAATTTTCGTGTTATCCTCACCTACATAAAAGCCATCGTAAATACTACGGCCCAGGTGCTCGGCAAAATGACCGTAGATGTGGCGGCTGATAACGCGGTTGGGGTCAGTTTTTGCCGTCAGTTCGCCGGTGTTCTGGCTAAAAGCGGCAAATGAACCCAACAGAAAAAGGAACGTCAGTAATTTTTGTTTCATCATTTTATTTAAGGTAAATAGGAAGTTGTGGTTATGACAAAGAAAATACAATACATACATCAAATCCTGCCCGTAGCTGCAAAAAAGCTGGCCGATAACAGCTGTCTATTTAGCTTTGCTCAAAATTAGGTGTATTATTAACAATTAAAAAACCTAACGAACATTTATTTTCTGGTATCAAAAAAAATGCGCCAATAAAATCAATGAACAGCTGTTTCAGATTTTAGCATTAAACCAGTATCTTGCGAGACAGTTAATAAGTGTAAGTTACACATTACATAACCTCCAGCCTCCCCGGCTTACTTTCAAACCAGAGTTAAATTAATCAATTTTAAACACACCCGCATGCTCGAATTTTCCAGTAGAAAAAACATCAGTTTATGGGCCACCACCTGCCTGCTTTCAGGATTGGCACTTACTAACTGTGCTCCCAAAGCAGGCACAGTCGCTACACCGGATGCAACGGCAGCCACCACCGGGCAGGTCATAGACCCTACCAAACGACCGGGCAACCCCATTATCTGGGATAAATATACCGCAGACCCGGCAGCACTGGTACATAACGGCACCGTGTACCTTTATGCCGGCCACGACCAGGCGCCGCCCCGCCGCGAAAGCTATATCATGAACGAATGGCTGGTATATTCTTCTACTGATATGGTGAACTGGAAAGAGCACCCGGTGCCCCTGGCGCCAACGGACTTTGCCTGGGCCAAAGGCGACGCCTGGGCTTCGCAGGTAATTGAACGGGATGGAAAGTTCTACTGGTATGCCACCGTCACCCATAAAGATATACATGGGAAAGCCATTGGCGTAGCCGTTTCAGATAGCCCAACCGGCCCTTTTAAAGACGCTATCGGCGCTGCGCTCATTACCAACGACATGACGAAGGATACCCAAATCAGCTGGGACGATATCGACCCTTCCGTTTTTATAGACGATGACGGGCAGGCGTACCTCTTCTGGGGAAATACGGTCCCTTACTATGTCAAGCTGAAGAAGAACATGATTGAGATGGACGGGCCATTTCAGAAGATAGAGGGTCTGCCGAATTATACGGAGGCGCCCTGGGTGCACAAGCGCAATGGCTGGTACTACCTGTCGTATGCCTACCAGTTCCCCGAAAAAACAGCCTATGCCATGAGTCGCAGCATCCATGGGCCGTGGCAGTTCAAAGGCATCCTGAACGAGATTGCAGGCAACTCCAACACCAACCACCAGGCCATTATCGACTACAAAGGGAAATCTTATTTCATCTATCACAACGGCGGCATTCCCACCGACGGCGGCAGTTTCAGGCGTTCCGTCTGCATCGATTACCTCTACTACAACCCCGATGGCACCATGAAGCGGGTCATCATGACAACGGAGGGTGTACAACCGGCTACTGATGCGGGCAAAAAATAGGCCGGTGCCCGTACTAAGCCCAGCAAGCCAAAGCTGGGCCTAGTACGGGCGCCACGGCAGCAACACTTAACAGCCTGACTATAAAGATGCATTCTAGTTTACAAGCAGGCTTTTATTTTATATTTTTTACCACGGCATAGTAAATGCTCAACCTGTTTAACAACTGTAAAACAGACAGCCACACAATAATTTCTACCACACCAGCCGGTTTTAAATGGGCTAATACCGTTTCAATGATGGCCTCATTTATTTGTGCAGGACTATGGGCTGCCGCCACAGTTAGAAGCAGTGCAGCAGCCTCCATTTCCGTAAATGGAAATTGTTGCTGAAGTGAAGTCATCACCTCCTTACACGCCGTATGATCGGCAGGTATTGCCATCTGTGAAAATTCAGCGAGCCTGTTAAACATGACGTCTTGTAATTCCGGCGTTATATGCGCAATCATACTTTTTACTTCGGCTGTAAGCGTATCATTCCACAGGAGGGTGCTAAGAATATAAGCGGCAAGCATTTTAGTTTTTAATCCGACGAGGGTGTGCGCTATATTTAAATTATCACGAAGAGACGTAGTTAACGCGCGTATGACACGGCCTTGGGTTATTGGTTTAAGAATAGGAAAAGAATAGCCGGTGTGCAGGTTCAAGAATTCTGCTGCCTGCTTGTAATTAGCCGGAACACCTTTTGTCCACTTTTTTTCCAGAAGCACTGCTCCCGGAGCCTGTCGGATTACCCGCAGAAAAGTAAATAGATTATCCTTTGGGGCCTTAGCGGCTTTGGTAACCAGGTAACCGCTGCCGGCATGTATTCCGGGTGCCCACCCGGTCTGTGCGAGCAATTCTGCAGTATCATTAATGGCTTCCTGTTCGAGTTCCACCCCCATCCCATTCATGAACTTATTCAGGAACCCCATCATGCTGATAGAAAATACCAGCCATTCTGTTTCTGACGGGGAGAAATGCTGCTTTACAGCCTCAACATCGGCAAGGGTTAACCGAGCAGGGATACCAGCCAATCCTTCAGCCAGGGTTACAACAGCTTGTTCCTTTGGGGTACGTGAGCCGGTGATGGCACCTGTACTTGCGCCCCGGCGCAAAGCAAACGAACAGGCATGAGCAGTGCAGTAAGCACATGCTGCTTTACTGGAGGCATACATGGCGAGCCCCATAGATGCTTTAAAAGACTTACTGCCAAAAAGTGTGTTGGGTAAATTAAACATATTTGGCACCAGCAGATTATAGGTCCTGAAACCAGGAGGCCATATTTCCAACACCGGATCGCAGTTCGGAATAATGCCTATCAGTTCTCTGACCAGAACCAGCAAAGGATTGTATTGCTTGTGTAAAGTTTCCCAATCTACCGCTACCGGTTTTAATGCTTCAGCCAGTGTTTTTGCCATGATCTGTTAATTATTTTTCACTCCTGCTTTATGCTTACTACCAATGTACTGGGCTATGGAGTAGCGTAGCTGCTCCATAAGTTGTCACATGTAATCATTAGCACGGGAACCAGTCATCGATTCTAATTAACTTCCCATCCTGGAACATCAGTAGCCAATGACCATCCGAAAGGGCTTTAGAAGGTGGCAGTGTAATCGCTTCTACTTCGCCTATTTCATAGACATTCATCTTGTAAATATTCTTGGCTGCATTTGGGAAGCTTTTTTTTATTTCTTCCAATGTAGTTGTAGCATTTAACTTCAGGCTTTTGCTCTGCAAAAACACACTTTTATTTTTACGAAAGTCTATACTTTGAAAATCTAAGGAGTCACCGAACTGCTCAAAATGGTAACCACCGTAATAGGCAAGCTTAGAATCCTGGCTTTTAAAATCAGATGGGCAGGTGTCGTCCCAATCGATAGTGGTGACACTATCTGGCTTACCCAAAAGACTATTGATGTTATCAATAGTTGTCGCTAAAGGAAATTTCCCGTTTATTCGGATACTTTGCCAGTCTAAAAACTCAGTATTTTCTCTCGCAGCATCAGCCTGAACTACTGGCTTGGCAGGTTCTATCGGCAATGAATAAGCTTGCTGTTCTGCTTCAGCGCCCTGTGTCTGGCAGCCTATAACTGAAGCCTGTAAAATGATTAGTAAAAGTTTGTTCTTCATGTATTTCTATTTTTGCCAAAGGACCGGGCTATAAACTGCCAAAGGCTGATGTTTTGGGTTTATTAGGAGTGGTTTTTCTTTTTTGCCATGGAGAGAGACTGATATATTAAAAGCAATAGCCTATAGAAGCCCCAAACTGCACATCTGGGTGGTCTTTTGAATATGTATTAGGGTCGGACAAGTCAAGATTTAAATATCTGCCATATCCTAAACTAATTTGTCCATCAAAGTTAATTTGGCTTTTAGTAAAATAAGTAAGTCCAAATGACCCGCCACCTCGGATAGAATGGCCTTGAAATTTTCTGGCACGCCAGCCAATTACGCTAACTGGACCACCCCACACTTCACCTGCTGTTTCAATAGTTCGATGCAAACTACCTGCATAAATACCACTGTATGGAATTAAAATTCCATAATCCAATTCCATATGATACTTCTTCGCTTTTAATAAGTATCCATTGTATTCATAATAACCAACAAAAGGGATGTAATTAAAATGTCCATGGACAAAAGAGCCTTCTAAACTAAATGACTTTGTAAAATTTTTTTCAATGGAGATCGTTGGTCTCTTTGCCACTAAATTTAAGACATTCGTTTTTACAATCCATTTACTTCCAAATGGTTCCGAAATTTCCTGCCCGTATAAAAAAAATGGCATAAGGCAGAAAAAGGAAATCACTAATGCTTTCATCAGGGTTTAAGTGCTTGTTTAATCATGCCTAACCATCAGAAATACATAATACCACCCATACCTCCGCCTATCAGACCTAGATGCAGATTCCTTACTGCGCCTCATATAGCTTTTTTTGCACCGGAACTGCGGAATTCTGCTTGCTTACCGACATGTAATAATTACAACAATATAAGCAAATAATTCAAAAACAAAAGCTCCATCCAACATTATATTTTTACCCACAGCGCATTTCAACAGAAGTTCCTTCAAAACTTTAATCTCTTCCTTGAAATAAATGGTACAGCGCCTGCCACCATAGTAGCAGTCGGTAACGCAACGGCAGAAAGGCTGGCACAGACGAGAGGCAAAGAAGCAGCGGCTTTTCGCTTGTCCGAAACTTAAAAGTTGCGGCGCAAAAAAAGCTTGGTCTCAAAACCGGGCTTTTGCAATTGTCACGATGGCTTTAGCACTGGCGGCTGTGACAGATGCAGGTGTAGCAGCTTCTCCAGATCAACCGGATCAGGGTACCACCTCCCGGTCTTCTGCCAGGCCAAAGTTTATTGGCGGAGTGTTGATGGGGAATGCCAGCAAAGGCAGATCCAGTTCGTGCAGCAACCGGCTTGTGACACTGCTTTTAAACAGATCCTGCCAGAACGTATGATGCGACACCGTAAAGGCAACCAGGTCAGCATTGAAACTCTGCACATAGTCTTCAATGCCCTTGGCAACATCTTTACTTTTTACCTGCGAAAATATCAGCTGCTGTTGCGAAAACTCTTTCAGCAGGCTTTTTTTTCTGCCATCAACATCAATGGCTTCCTGCAGCCCCGTGTTTTCGACATAAAGCACTGCTATGGTAGAATTATACTGATTTTTTGCCTGAACAAGTATCCTGAGCGCATTCTCTTCGTAGGGTTCCAGGGCAGTCGCATAAACTACTCTGCCAAACGGGTTGGATTGCGCACTTTCGGGAACTGCCAGCACAGGACAGGTTGCTTCCTTCAGCAACTTTTCGGTGGTTGTGCCAAATACTTTATTTAGGATGGAGGTTTGTTTCCTGCTGCCCAGTACCACCATTGTCACGGCTTTGTCTTTTATCAGTTTCTGCAACTCCTCCACTACGTTTCCTGCCTGTACCGTAAACCCAACCGGCACCTGCTCCGGGCTGTTAGCCTTCACCAACTGTGCAAAGTCCCTGAGTTTTACCAGGGCCTCCTGCTTTGTACCTGCTTCTTCCATCGCCAGAGCTTCCGGGTCGTCTTCAATATCTTCTTCTGCTTCCACAAACACAGGCGGATGGTAGATATGGCACAGCAGTACCTGCCCGTTGAGGCGGGAGGCCAGGTTTAACGCTACTTCCAGGGCCTTCAGGCAGGCGTTGGAGTAATCTACAGGAACGAGTATGGTGTTCATCTTTTGTTCTTTCGGCGGTTATCTAAAAAGTATCGGTTTTCTTTGACTTTGCCTGTGCTGGTCTGGCGCCAGGAGCAGAAAAGGATGCAGCGGGTAAAGCCATAATCGGCACAAAAATCTTTGCCATCAGGCGCTGGGTTAAACTTTGATTTAACAGCTTTTCAATAAAAGTGTGCCTGTTCGGGCTCAGGATGAGCAGGTCTGCTTTTTGCTCATACACATACTCCAGCACATCTGCATCCAGGTCTTCTTTTTGCTGAAAAATTACATGAAAGCTCACATCATACAATTCGCGGTCGAGCATATCCAGTCCATTTTGCGCCAGCGCATATTCTGCCTTAAGATCTTTGTTCTGATGAAGATGCAGCACATGCAGCCTGCACCGGAATGCATTTACAAAATCCCGAAGCTTCTGTAGCAGTACGGGTTCCGGCACATTTAATAAATCTGAGGCGTACACCACCGATTTCAGACCGTTAAACTTTCTTCCTTTTGGAACACCTATTACGGGTACCCGGCTATGGCGCATCACCGAGAGGGTAGTGCTCCTGATAACCGGCTCACCAGCCACTCCTGTTTCCAGCATGCCCATTACGATAAGATCGGCATCGTAGGCAGCAGTAGCACACATAATCTGCTCATAGGGTGCGCCGCTTTTGCAGACACAGGTAATGTTTACAGCCTTTTGGGGTAATACGTCTTTATGTTCCAAAAGTGTATGAAACCCGCTTCTGGTAACCGGGTGCTGCAACAGTTTATCGTTTTCCATGCCCACCGTACTATTGAATTTAAGTACAATATCCGAAGAGCAGTAGTTTTTCATTTTATGGATACGTTCTTCCAGTTCCCGGGCTTTTTCCTTCTCCAGTTCGTGCATCCGTTTTGGATCTTCATACAATACTGTTGATTCCAGATCGATGGAAAAAGCATTGAAAACCACTACCTGTAAATCTGCAAGGCGGGCAAGGTGCAGGGCGTACAGCAAGGTAGTACTACAGTCCTGCGGAGAATCTAATTTAAGAGGGACCAGTATAGTTTTCATAGCTGCTGGTTTTAGGAGGAGCAAATACAAACGAGGGTCGCTTTAACTGGCTGACCTACAGTAAAAATTTACGTATTCTACAGAAAAAAATATACTGCTATTCCGCAGCTTAATGGCTTTGTTTGTTTCTGTTTACCAGGAACAGCGCGAAAACAGGTGTAACCACGTTTAAAATTCCGAAAAATGGCTTCCTGGTATTCAAAGGAGGGCTCTTCTTACCCCTTAGGTGTATCGTTTATACCTGAAGAGGATGCCTATAATTTTGCTTTGTATTCCAAAAATGCCACGCAGGTTACGTTGCTGCTTTACCGGGAAGGAGACTATGTAAACCCCGTCGCTTCCTTTGATTTTGATCCCTTGCGGCACAAGTCGCAGCGCACCTGGCATTACCGGGTTAAACGATCCGAAATGGGCGGAGCTCGCTTTTATGCCTACCGGGTAAACGGCACATCCGGCTCCTGCACCCCCGCCTTCCGGTTCGACCCCGACAAAATTCTGCTGGACCCCTACGCGCGAGAGGTTTTCTTTCCGCCTGCTTTTAGCCGTACTGCTGCCGGCAGGCCCGGCTCCAACGCTGGCAAAGCGCCTTTAGGTTACCTGTATACCAATGGCGGGTTGTTCGATTGGGAAGGCGATAAGCCGGTGCACCATGAGCATGACCTGATCATTTACGAAACCCATGTCCGGGGCTTTACCCGGAACCCGAACGCAGGTGTAGCTGCCGAAAAACGAGGTACTTATGCCGGCCTCCTCGAAAAAATACCCTACCTGAAAGAACTGGGTATCACGGCTGTGGAACTTATGCCGGTGCAGCAGTTCGACCCACAGGAAAACAACTACTGGGGTTACCAGCCGCTCAGTTTTTTTGCGCCGCATAAAGGCTATGCCGCCAACCAGCAGCCTTCCGGCGATATCCTTGAATTTAAAACGATGGTCCGGGAACTGCACAAAGCCGGGATAGAAGTGATTCTCGACGTCGTTTACAACCACACTACCGAAGAAGGCAGCGCCGGCCCCACCTATCATTTGAAAGGCATCGACAGCACGACTTACTACTTACTGGACGATACGAAACAAAACAGCTTTGTCGACCTTAGCGGCACCGGCAACACCCTGCGTACCGACCACCCGGCTGTGCAGCACATGATCATGGACAGCCTCCGGTTCTGGGTGAAAGAAATGCACGTGGATGGGTTCCGGTTTGACCTGGCATCCATTTTTACCAGGCGATCGGATGGCACAGTGGGAGAAGCGCCAATTTTTTCAGACATTGCCACAGAGCCTGATTTTGCACAGGTACGACTGATTGCCGAGCCTTGGGATGCAGCAGGACTATACCAACTGGGGCGCAGTTTTCCGGGCATCAACTGGTTCCAGTGGAACGGCGGTTTCCGCGACGACCTGCGCCGTTTTGTAAAAGGCGACGAGGGCATGACCGGTGCGCTGGTGCAGCGCCTTTACGGCAGCGACAATTTTTTCCCGGACGATGTTTTGCATGCCTACCACCCCTACCAGAGCATCAACTACATAACCTCGCACGACGGTTTCATGCTTTACGACCTGGTTAGCTACAACGAAAAGCGTAACTTGTCCAACGGACACCACAACGCGGACGGCGAAAAAAACAACCTGAGCTGGAACTGCGGCTGGGAAGGCGATGCCAACGTGCCGGAGGAAGTGGTAAGGCTACGGAAGCAACAAGCCAGAAACTTTTTCACGCTGCTGCTGCTGGCAAACGGCACGCCCATGTTTGTAGCCGGCGACGAGTTCCTGCAAACGCAGCATGGCAACAACAACCCCTACAACCAGGACAACGATAAAACCTGGCTCGACTGGAACCGCCTCGTACAGATGCGCGACCACTTTGAGTTTGTTAAAAAACTGATCGCCTTCCGGAAGCGGCACCCCACTCTGGGCCGGAGCAGGTTCTGGCGCGAAGAAGTTACCTGGTTTGGCGCCAACGGCCTACCCGACTTCAGTGCTGCCAGCCACAGCATCGCGTATTTTCTCTCCGGGAAATCTCAAAACGATACCGACCTGTACGTGATGATAAATGCCCACTGGGAGAGCAAAGAATTTTCCTTCCTGGCACCCGGTCCCTGGTTCCTGGTCATCAACACGCAGGCCGCGTTTCCGGACGATTTCCTGGAGGAAGACCAGGTACCTGTACAGCAGCCAGTATATGAAGTAGGACCCCGCGCAGTTGCGGTGTTTGTGAAGCAGAAGGAAGATCAAAAGTAGAACTTGCAGGTTATCAGCAGGAGCTGTGGCAGCCCACGCATCAGTCTTTGATTAAGGTATGAAACCGGATATGTTTGGCAGAATCTTTACGTGTGATCAGCATCGGGATGGCAACACCACCGGCCAGGCACATCAGGATAAAAAGAACCTTCAAGCCGTTGTTAACCGTTTCGGACAGAACCTGGGTATAGGTATCCGGCTGAACCGTACCGGCTAGTTTTATCACGCCCAGCATCATGCGGTAAGCCAGAATACCAGGTACCATAGGTATAACAGCCGGAATGGCAAAAACCGGTGGCGGCGCATGCCGTTTATGCGCCGCCGGAATGCTCAGTAACCCGATAACAGCAGCCCCGGCCAGCGTACCCATCACAATGCCCAGGCCCAGGTGCATCGAAACCACTTTTGTTAACCCGCCGGCAGCGCCCATCAGGTAAATGGCTGCCATGGTGCGGGTGGGCACGCTAAACAATACCCCGAACCCCAGTGCAGCCAACCCGAACCAGATGCTTTTTTCCAAAAGTAAAATCCACTCCATCATCGCTTAGAACTGATATATTACAGTTGAGGTTAACAAGCCCAGGGCAATGCAAAATGAAATGATCAGCCCGCTCAGCCCGCGAATCAGTGCATTCTGCAGGTTACCCTCTATCAGGTCGGAGAAGGAATTGATCAGCGGCACCCCTGGTATGAGAAACAGCACGCACGTAACAAAAGCAGGTTCATGGGTGTTGCCAAACCCGAATTTCACGAAAAGTCCTGCAATTAGCGAAGCCGTTAACGAGGCAAAATATACACACAGGTACGGGTTAAACTGCAGCTTGTGCGACTCCTGCCGCACAAACAAACCTACGGAGGTTGCAGCAAAAACAATCAGCATGTCCTGCAGCGTGCCGCCCGCCAACCGGCAGAAGGAAGCCCCGGCAAGCCCCACCAGCGTCAGGATCACCCACCTCGGGTAGTGCGGCAGCGAAAGCAGGCGGTCCAGTTCTTTTTTAATCTGGGCTACGCTCAGTTTTTCGTCTACTACCCGCCAGCTCAGGCGGCTGATGCCGGTCACGACTTTAAAATTAACGCCATGCGGCGGCGTCCGTTTCAGGCTGTTGAAATGGTAACAGTTCCGTTCGTCGCTTATTGTAAGCATCAGCGACCGGTGCGAAATCAGCAGTTCGGTTTTATAACCATAGGCATCCGAAATCCGGTTCAGGTTGTTGCGGATGCGCCCTGTATTGGCTCCTGAACTCATCAGGATAGTACCTATCTCCAGCAGAACTTTCCCCAGGTCTTTGATAAGATGTTGATCTGTAGCATTCGCAAATTGTTCCGCATCGTCGACGACCACAATTTGTCCATCGTAGTATTGCACTGCGCTTTCTTTATTTTCCACCTGATGCTTTTGATTTTTTTAACGGTAAATTCCGATGCCCTCAACAGAATTTCGCCGATCTAACTATTTAGAATTAGAAGTTAAGGCAAAGCGGCTTACCGCCTCCGGAGGAAACCAAATTAATAAAATTTGAGGGCAGACACATCATTAGTTTTACATTCAGGCTGCATACACTTTATTCTGCGGGGTTTCTTTCCCGGCCTTAAGCGAAAATCTTAATTCGAGGTACAGCCTTTTTGCTTTCACGTGCAGCACGAAGCTGTCGAACGTGTTCCTGAAATGCTGCAATCCCGCTCCTTCGAGTATCCCCAGTTCCGCTGTGTTCCGCAATTCTTCCGACAGCACCTCGTCTTTTACCACAACAACCTCGTGCACAATTCCCACTTTTACAAATGAGCATTCCAGGGCATTGTTTACCTCTCTCAACAGCATCACGTTGCTGTTTGTTAATCCTTCGTAAAGTTTTCCTAACTCTCTCATAGTATATCAGGTTTTTCAGGTTTCGGAATGCAGCGGAGAGCAGGCGTTTGCAAAACACGAAGGCTTCACAAATAAAAGGAAAGGATTACCGGCCAATCCATTTCAGTTCATCGGTTAAATGAATTTTTTAGAAATTTTTCTCACCTCCTGCTCAAAACAAAGTTGCTGAAAACAGATGAGTAAAAATATGACATTTGTCAACTTTTTTAGTTTTTTTTGAATTAACAAATTATTAAATAATGAGTTAGAAAACTGACAAGGAACATATCATTGGAATATTACAACTTACCAGTCCCGTCTTCGCCCGTTGGCAACCAGGTTTTTAATGACTGCCTCAAACTATCGCTTGTTAGTGTGTTATCAGCTTTCCGAAGCTTTCCGGCAGGAAAAAGCAGGCAGGCTACGGCCGGTGATAATGATCATACAGGCGCATGACACAGGTCATCTGAAAAGGACAGGTAAAAAGCTAGTTTTACATTCATAAAACACGAACCATTTACTTCTCCTGCTATGGAAACCATACTATGCCCTGCTGATTTCTCGCTGTGCTCCCAGAATGCGGTTAAATACGCACATGAACTGGCGCAGCTCATGCGGGCGCGCCTGCTGCTTTTCCATTGGGAGCCCGCCACCGCTAAACCGGTTGCTGTTTTGAGCAACGGCCAGGAGTACGCCGACCAGCTGCACGATGCCCCTGACCAGCCACACCAGCTGGAAGCCCTGGCCTTAAAGCTAAAAAATGATTACCCGGAAAGCACTGTGCCGGTAGAAGTTATTCCGCCTGGCGGACCGGGAGGAGATACCTTAACAGAACTGTTCCGGCAGGAAAAGATTGACCTGGTAATTGTCGGGTACGACATGCAGGAGGAGTTCCAGCAGACATTTACAGCTACAGACCTGGCCGTTACGATTGAAAAAGCTTCCTGCCCTGTGCTCATCATACCACAGCAGGCTACGTTTAAGCCGATCTGGAAAATTGTGTATGCCACCGACCTGAAAAGCGAACCGGCCGCCGACTGTGCTTTTCTCCTCCGGCTGGCGCACCTGTTCAATGCTGAAATTATGCTGTTGCATGTGCTGGCACAGGATGGTGCGGGTGCCCGGGAACTTGCCATCGAAGCGCTGCAGAAGGTGTACAGCAAGCTGCCGTACCGCAATGTTTCGTTTTACATAGAGGCCAGCGAGGTGGTGGAAGCCGGCATCAGTGAGTTCATCAGTAAAAACAATGCCGATATGCTGGTGGTAAGCAACCACCCCAGGAAAAAATGCCAGCACCTGCTGGCAGGAAAATTTCCTCATAACACAGCCTATCATATGCAGCTGCCGCTTCTTATCAGGCAGACATCGGCACAATAAAAAGTCAAGCTTCCGTTTTTCAGCCTTTTCCGGTTTCCAGAATTCTGCTGCAGCAGCCACCACAGCCACTGCTCCTTCCCTGCACCGCATTCCGGGAGCAGCACCTAAAATTCAGCCCGGGTATACCAGCATCAGGTGCTGGAAAAGCAGCCCAGTAACTTTCCGCCGGCGGCTAAACCTCTGCCTTTGTTCTGCAGTATCACATAATAAATTGTCCGGTGCCTGGCATTGGGCTGGCTAACCCTAAACTGCTAAAACGATGAAAGACTTTATCATTCCCTTCAAAGAAATTACCATGGACCATGTTCCGGTTGTAGGTGGAAAAAATGCATCACTCGGAGAAATGTTTCGGGAATTGTCGGCCAGCAACATCAGGATTCCGGATGGTTTTGCCACCACGGCTACAGCCTACCAGGAGTTTATACAAAGCAACCAGCTGTACGATAAAATTGAAAAGTTACTGGAAGCACTGGATACGAAGGAATTCACCAACCTGAACGAGACAGGTGAAAAAATACGCCAGCTAATCCTCAATGCCCGTTTCCCGGATAACATCGCCAACGCCATCAAACAAGCCTACCAGGACCTGGCCAGCCAGTACGAAGGGCCGATCCAGGTGGCAGTCAGGAGCAGCGCTACCGCCGAAGACCTCCCCAATGCAAGTTTCGCGGGCCAGCACGAGTCCTACCTCAATATTTCCGGCGAAGAGCAGGTGCTGCACGCCTGCCTCCGCTGCTATGCCTCGCTATTTACCAACCGCGCCATTAAGTACCGGCACGACCACGGCTTCAACCACATGAAAGTTTACCTCTCGGTGGGGGTGCAGAAAATGGTACGGGCAGATGTAGGAAGCGCCGGTGTCTGTTTTACCCTCGATCCGGAATCGGGCTTCGACCAGGTGGTTTTTATTACCGGCAGCTGGGGGCTGGGCGAAAATGTGGTGCAGGGTACAGTGAACCCGGATGAGTTTTACGTGTTCAAGCCAACGCTCCGCCAGGGCAGGAAAGCCATCATCGGCAAGAAAATGGGTACGAAGGAAAAAACGATGGTCTATGCCGAAGACAACCCGGATCAGCCTGTCCGAAACACCGATACTCCCGCCGAAAAACGCAACCTGTATGTTTTAAAAGACACCGAGGTAAGCCTGCTGGCCGAGTGGGCCGTGAAAATTGAAGAGCACTACGGTCGCCCCATGGACATAGAATGGGCAAAAGACGGCGAAACAGATAAAATTTTTATCGTACAGGCGCGTCCCGAAACCGTGCATAGCCAGAAGCAGAAACAGCTGAAGTACAAAACCTACGCCCTGAAAGAAGAAGGTAAAAAACTTACCAGCGGCAAAGGCATCGGGCAGCGCATCATCAGCGGAACAGCCCGTATTCTCAACTCCCCGCAGGAGTCGGACCAGTTGCAGCCGGGCGAAATCCTGGTCACCGACATCACCAACCCCGACTGGGACCCGATCCTGAAAAAGGTGTCGGCTATTGTGACGAACAAAGGCGGGCGCACCAGCCATGCCGCTATCGTGGCCCGGGAGTTGGGCGCGCTGGCCGTGGTAGGCACCGGTAATGCCACCCAGGTAATAGAGGATGGCCAGACGCTTACCATCTCCTGTGCCGACGGCCAGAACGGGCTGGTGTATGCAGGCAAACTGGAGTGGGAAGAAAAAGAGCTCGACTTTGAGCACCTCGGGAAGCCGCAAACGCAGGTGATGCTGATTATCGGCGACCCCGACAACGCCTTCGAGCTGGCCTCCTTCCCAACCGACGGCGTTGGCCTGATGCGGCTGGAGTTCATCATCAACAACAGCATCCGGATTCATCCGATGGCCCTCATCAACTACAACGATCTGAAAGACCAGGAAGCCAAAGCCTCCATAGATGAACTGACCCATCACCACGAAAACAAGGAAGATTATTTTGTCGAGAAACTGGCACAGTCTGTTGCTACCATTGCTGCTGCCTTTTATCCCAAAGATGTGATAGTGCGCATGAGCGACTTTAAAACGAACGAGTACGCCAACCTGATCGGGGGCAAGGAATTTGAACCAAAAGAAGAAAACCCCATGCTGGGTTTCAGGGGCGCCTCCCGCTATTACAACCCCCGCTACCGCCAGGGTTTCGGCCTTGAATGTAAAGCCATGAAAACCGTGCGCGACGAGATGGGCCTGACCAACGTAAAGCTCATGATCCCGTTTTGCAGGACTGTGGAAGAAGGCCGGAAAGTGCTGCAAATAATGGAAGAAAACGGGCTGAAAAGAGGCGAAAACGGGCTGGAAGTGTACGTAATGGCCGAAATTCCGAGCAATGTGCTCTTAGCCAAAGAGTTTGCCGAAATCTTTGACGGCTTCTCGATCGGCTCCAACGACCTGACACAACTTACCCTGGGCATCGACCGCGACTCCTCCATCATCAGCGAGCTTTTCGACGAGAACAGCAATGCCGCCAGAACCATGATTTCCATGGTGATAAAAGCCGCCCGTGAAACCAACACAAAAATTGGACTTTGCGGGCAAGCTCCGAGCGACTTCCCGCAGTTCGCGAAATTCCTGGTGGAGCAGGGCATCGACAGCATCTCCTTCAATCCGGATGCTTTGCTGCAGGGAATCAAAAACATACTGGCGGCCGAACAGGAATCGGCAAAAACCAAAACCGCTTCTGCAAGTTAATTTTAATTTTAACCCCAAGTAAGCAAAACGATGCAAAGCTGAACTTTATTTTAAATAACTCGTAATAAAATATAAAAATTACAAGTACCGAATTCTTTTGCCGAGGTATTCAGTGGCACGACTGCTGACATATCGTTCTTCACCCGCCACTACACCACACGCAATCGTACAGATAAACTGATTGCACTTACCACTACGTCTGATTTCCCGGAGCTGACTGCCTCCTCCGGATATCATCAGGCGTTTATCACAGATCCTGCAATTGTCTCGACGCGCCAACCAACAAGAAAAATAGAAACTATGTCAACATATATACAAGAAATAAGACAGGCTCTAGCGGTAACTGTTACAGACGAGGACATAAAAGCCCTGGTAGATACTACACGCAAAAAAGCCTTACACAACGCTTCCATAGCAGCAGAATTAAAAACACTTCCCGAAAACAACGGCAAAGCTTTGTTAAGCATTAAACATTGTTACAGTCTGTACCAGCTCTGGCGGATTATCCTGCTGGGGAGCAGCAGCAACGAAAAAGAGGCAACGCACGTGCTGCCCTTCATTTCGCTGAATAATTCCATTCACTGGCTGCGTATTATTTTTAATACCCTGGACAACCACTTCAGCGGCGAAATAGCCGAGGTGGGAAAAATAAATGCCCTGCACTATTTTAACCTGTTTATCAATGATGGAGCAGAAGAGCAAGCACCCACGGACAACAGCCACAACAACAGCAGTTATACCATTACCTGCGCTGCACAAATGTTACTTTGCAGCTCATTAGCCCTGAACTGGATAAACAGCACACCTTTTTTCTTAACCTGATCGCTGGCTGCTAAAACGAAGAGAAGTGTAAAACGTATCGGTAAAAAAGGTAGTGATGGCTTTAACAGCCGGCATCTAAGACCAGCTACCTGAGCAACAAAACGCTAAACTTATGAAAAAGATCCTCGCCCCCATCGACTTCTCCGACTGTGCAGCCAATGCCATGCATTACGCGGCAGCGTTAGCAAACCAGACCAGAAGCACGCTGGTTTTAGTGCATATCATTCCAACGCAGGTGGTGGCGCCAACCATGGTACCGGTTGTACTTACGGAACCCAATTCCGAAACAAAAGCCCATTATACCGGCATGCTCGATGATATGGCACAGCACATCCTGTCGGTAAACGAGTTCCGGTTTAAAGTAGACACCATTTGCCTGGACGGGGTTTTCCTGGACAAAATGCTGAAGCTGATCCGGACAGAGCAGCCCGACCTGGTGGTGATGGGAACCAGGGGCGCCAACTCCGCACTCGATAACCTGATCGGCACCAACACATCTTCGCTCATCATGGAGTCAACATGCCCGGTGCTGGCGGTACCTGAAAAGGCCCATTTTCATAATGTTTACAAAATTGCGTTCGCCTCAAACCTGAAAGATAACGAAGATACTTTCCTGCGACAGCTGTTCCAGTTTGCACAACCCTTAAATTCCGAAGTCAGCATTATCAACGTGAAAACGGAAAAACATCCGAGGTCTGATTCTGATGACAAGGTGATTGAATACATTACCGGTCATTTCCCTGCAAACAAATACTCCATTGCCCAGATAAAAGGAGAAGATGTGATAGATGGCATCAACACTTTCCTGCAGGAAAACAAGATCGACATCCTGGCGATAGCCATGCATGAGCATGGTTTCTTTGAGGGGCTTTTCCACGAAAGCGTTTCCCGTGAACTGATCCTGCACTCCTCCGTACCGCTGCTGGCCCTGCACGAGCGGGATGACAGGCGCTCCAATTCCAGAGAAATGGAGATGGGGGCAAAAGCTACGTAAGCCTGCTGCCTGTTACCCGAAACCTGGCGCTCACCTTCTTCCTCATCTCATGAAAAGGCTCATACCTGTGGTGGTTTCGTTTTGCATGCTGTTCGCTACTGCGGCAACGAGCACGGGCACAGGTCTGGAATCCGGATCAGAAAAAATAATCAACACGCCGGTAAAAGAAGACCTGTATGTGAGCGGTGGCACCATTGTGGTAAATGCCAGCATTCAAGGCGATTTTGTGGCTGCCGGAGGCACGATAGCCGTGCATGATACGGTTGTGGGCGATGTGCTGGTGGCAGGTGGAAACCTGGCTTTAAACGGCTTTACCGGGGACGACATCCGTGCAGCCGGCGGTACCATTAAAATTACAAACGACGTAGCCGGTGATGTGGTAGTGGCAGGCGGAAAAGTAGAGATCGGTCCGCATGCCCGGATCTTTGGCAACCTGATACTGCTGAGCGGAGAGGCGCTGGTGAACGGTACCGTTAAAGGTAACATGAAAGCTACTGGCGGAGAGATCTTCCTGAACGGCACTGTAGAGAAAGAGCTGCAGGCCAAAGGCGGGAAGTTGTACCTGAATGGTACCGTGCGGGGCAAGGCAACGCTGGCTGCAACGGAAATTATCCTGCAGGACAACGCGCAGTTTCACCAGGAGGTAGCTTACTGGCAAAAGGACGGGCCGCAAAATTTCGACAAAGCACTGGTGGGAGCTACTGCCCGTTTCAGACCCGACTTGCAGGTGGGAGATTCCGGTTCCAGGTGGTACTTTCTTGGCTTCGGTTCATTCCTTGTTCTGTTACTTTACCTTGCCTCCGCTTTGTTGCTACTGTTTGTGCTGCAATACGTTTTTGCGCCGGTTTTCAGGGAGGCTGGCGCAACCCTCGAAAAGCAAATCCCCCGGAAAATCGGGTATGGTCTTCTTTACCTGTTCGGCTTACCCCTGCTGGCCGTACTGCTCCTGATTACCGTTATCGGAATTCCCATTGGTTTGTTCGCGCTGTTTTTTTACGCTTTTACGGTGGCGGTGGCGCATGTCATTACCTCCCTGGTGGTGGCAGGCTGGTATAACAGCAACTACCAGAAAGGCTGGAGCAGTAAAACCTTGACAGGTGCGGCCTTTGTGATCTTTGTCCTCATCAAACTGCTGACCATCATTCCTTTTGCCGGATGGCTTTTATCTGTCCTGCTGATAAGTATAGCCTTTGGCGCAATCATCAACTACCTCCGGCATAAACCGGCTCCCCTGTTGGCATCACAATCTTCAATATAAAACCAAAACGCAAAACCCATGGAAACAACTAACACAAAAAACCTGCTCCAATCGCTTATCGAATCGTTTGCCCAGAACGCTGCCATTAAAAAAGTTTACGGAGAGCCCATCGATACACAGGGCAAAACCATAATTACAGTTGCCAAAGTATCCCAGGGATTTGGCGGCGGCTACGGCGGGAAAAATGATGACGCCCCAAGTGCACCGGCAGGAAATGCACCAACCGGAAACAAACCAGGAAAAGCAGGAGAAGGCGCCGGGATGGGCGGCGGCATGTCCATTACCCCGATTGGGATTTTAGAAATAACCGCTGACGAAACAAAGTTCATCCGTTTCGACACAACCCGTTACATTGCCCTTGGCGCTGCCTTAGGAATTGCAATCAGCACCTGGTGGTACCGCAGCAGAAACAGGAGGTTGCTTTCAAAAAAAGAGAAGAAGCAGAAAAAGAGTTGAAACTGTGGTAGCTGCTACAGT
This sequence comes from Botryobacter ruber, assembly GCF_003347595.2. Taxonomy (GTDB): domain Bacteria; phylum Bacteroidota; class Bacteroidia; order Cytophagales; family Hymenobacteraceae; genus Pontibacter; species Pontibacter ruber_A. The sequence goes on from NZ_QCZK02000034.1 coordinate 55,664, forward strand.
AACCTAAACAGGCACGGAAAACTCCCGGAAAACTGCTCATCCCGGCTAAAAAGTTCTGCTGCAGCTGCCACCACAGCCTCTGCTGCGCCATTTTGCTGGCCGTTGAAGGAAATTACGCTTACCACCTGTCAACCATCAGGGCTCCGCCTCCTTCAGCGGCAGCAAGGCTTTTCTTTGCGCCAGCTCCGTCAGTACGGTCTGCAGGACTTCATCTGATTTTTTTTCCGCATCTGCTCTCAGCAACCGATGTGCAGGAATTTCATCCGGTTCCTGGTACGACAGGCGCAGGTGGTCAAAATCCTCCAGGCGCGCATCCGACACTTCCTCCGCACAATGTTCCCGCTGCGCCAGTCGCTTCCGCAGCACATCATCGGGAGCCTGCATTTCCAGGAAATAATACATAAGATGCTGCTGCTCCAGTGCCTCTGCAAAGGCAGCCCGGCGGTTCCTGCTTCCAAAAGTAGCATCTACCACCATGTAGTGCCCGTTGCTGACGGTAGCAAGTGCTTCCTGCAGCAGGCGCTGGTAAACGGCATCGCTTGCCTCATTTGAATACAAACTCTCCCTAATCGCGGAGCTGGGGCGCTGGTACAAGGGCAAACCTGCTGTTTCTTTCCGGATCACGTCGCTGTTCAGATGCCGGCAGTCCAGCAGCTGCGCTATGTTTCTGGCCACTGTCGTTTTTCCGCTTCCGGTTTTTCCCATCACCAGGAGTACCGCAGGCTTCGAGCCAAAAAGCGCATACCGCAGCGCCAGGCTGATGTATTTGCCGGCCCGTTCGCGGCTCAACTGGCGTTCTGCTGCAGGCACCTCTTCCTCTTCTGCCCTGAAACACTCGACTTTGGCACGCACACAGGCCCGGGCACATTTGTAAAAGTCCATGAGCAGCTGCATGTCCGGGTCCTGCAGCAGTTCCGCCATACGGCCCGATACGTAAGTTGCCAGCTCGGGCCTGCCATGAAAATCCAGGTCCATGGCCAGGAAGGCAATGTCGGAGGCCACATCCGTATACCGGAACCGGTCGTTGAACTCGATGCAGTCGAAGATGCTGATTTTATCCTGCCAGATGTGGATGTGGTCCAGGTGCAGATCGCCGTGGCAGTCCTGTATCCGGAGTTCCTGCACCCGCTTCCGGAACAGGGCTTCGTGCCGCTCCATAAATGTGCGCAGGTAAAAGCTGATGGTGCTAAAAGACACCGGGTGCACCAGCTCCCCTACCCGCTGCCCGATCATGGTCAGGTTGTCCTCTACAATTTTACGGATAGCCGGAAGTTCGCCATAGGCAGAGACAGAGGCATCGGAGCGATAGGTTTCGTAAAAAGCCTTCAGCACGGCCAGCACCGCCTCCAGCATTTCTGCTGTAAGCTGGTTGGCCTGCAGTAACTGGTCTGCAAAATAACCGTCGGGCAACAGGTTCATCTGCAGGGCATACTCTACAATCTCGCCATCCGTTCCGAAACGTAACTGCCCCTCCTGCTGCGCTATCGGGAGTACCGCCACATACAAATCCGGGCAGAAACGGCTGTTGAGCTGGCGTTCCCGTTCGCAGTTCGTTTTCCGCTCCTGCAACGTCGTAAACTTCATAAAGCCCAGGTCTACGTGCTTTTTTACTTTGTACACAAAAGGTGGCGCAAGGGCCAGCACCGAGGCATGTGTCTGCACGAGCGTTACTGCTGCGGGGTGATGCGGGTAGGACGTAGGCTGCTGCAGGAAAGAAATAATCTGTAGGGATGATTGTTCGGCTTCGGACATAGACAGGTTAACTGGGTTTGCTTACGGATTGTTTTGCTGGAGCAGCGCGATTACCTCCTCATCGCTCACCTGCGGAAAATCTTCGTAAAACTGGCCGACCGCCTCGAACCACTCGGGCGCATACAGGCACACAAGTTCATCCACATCCGCCGACAGGCGCGCCACGGTTTCAGGAGGAGCTACAGGCACAGCCACCACCAGTTTCTGCGGCTTGCTTTCTTTTATCAGTTCAATGGTAGCTTTCATGGTGTTACCGGTTGCAATGCCATCGTCTACGATTATCACCGTTTTACCGGTCAGGTCAGTCGATTTCCGGTTGCCCCTGTAGAGCTGGTACCGCTGGCTGAGCAGCTCTTTTATTCGTTCTGTTTCATTTTTAATATACTCCTCCGACACTCCCGGGTAGCCCGACACGACAGCGCCATGAGTGCTCACGGCCCCTATCGCAAATTCAGGATTTGCCGGATGTCCTATCTTTTTAGTCAGCACGATATCCAGCTGAAACCCAAGCTCCTTTGCGATGGTTTCCCCCATAGGCACTGCTCCCCTGGGTATAGCCACCACTACTCCCTTTTCACCTTTGTATTTCCGGAGTTCGGTCACCAGTTGCCTGGCTGCGTCATCTCTGTCTCTGAACCTCATTTTCTTTTTGTTAAATACATGTTCTTCACTCAGTATCAGCAGCTCCTGCAGCACGTAAACTATTCTGTTACAAGATGATAACAATCACATCGTCAGGTAAACCGCTTTCTTTAATTAACGTTCCTATTAAAATAAAATACAATATTTTTTTAATTTTTTCCGGAGTTAACGCTCCTCCCCGGCAATCAGGGTGTGCCTGTTGCCTTCAGGCCTGTGGCAGGCCCTGCTAATATGTTTAACCTTCTAAAAAAGCTAAAGTTATGGAAACCAACAACACAGCAACTACAGATCATCAGCTCGAAGGAAGTATTGACGGTTTACACCGCGCGAGCAAAACATGGCTCTCCGAAATTGAATTATGGCGTATCGAGCTAGCCTTTTACCAGAAACTGCTCAACAAAATCAGTGTTAACCTTCCTTCGGCAGAAGAGAAAAAACGCCTGGATCATTTTGAAAACCTGCAGACTTATTTCCGGGGAGAGGTGTTGGACCAGTTCGCACACGACCTGCGGGAACACGAAAAATACCTCGGGAATTTGGCGGAAAACAAACAGCCTTTCAACGACCAGCTCTACCGCGAAGAGCACAAAAAATATGCTGACCAGCTGAACGCTTTCGAAGCGGATTTTAAAAACTACAGGAAGGACCTGCTTTCGTTTGCCGGGCAGTATGTATAAACTTAAACCTGGTATTACGCCGGTAGCAGCAGGCAACCCGCCCGATCCGGTTTAGCTACCAGGTAGCAGTTGTGCTCCAGCCTTAGCACAAGCTACAGGGCATTTACAGTCATCGTTCCGGGTACGGCAGGTTGATGATATCGGTCATGTGCCGGCATGATGCAGGTCATGTGAAAAGAGCGGCTGGCAAGGTAATTTTACATCCATAAGAAGTACATCATCAAACGCAATTACCATGAAAACTATCTTATGTGTTGCTGACGCGCCGGCAGGGGCTGAGAAAGCGATCAGTTCTATAACCGAACAGGTACAGCTCCATAATACCCGCATTATCCTTTTCCATAACATCCATACCAGGTTTGAAATACTGAAAGGCGGACCAAGCCACCTGCAGCTTATCGAGGAACTGGAAGAGCGAAACGAATACCTGGAGCTGATGGAAGCGCTGACAGGCCGCCTGAAGCAGCAAAACCCGGAGGCGGGAATTTCTTATGAAATCGAAATCAGGCATGGGCTTTTACAGGAAACCGTTCCGGCGCTGGTACTGAAAAAGCAGGTAGACCTGGTGCTGCTTTGCAACCAGGAAACACACCCCCAGGCGCTGCTTTCGGAAATCAGGGATAAGTCCGGCTGCCCGGTTTTGGTGGTGCCTCCACAGAGCGTCCGTTCTACAGAAACAAACACAGCCTTTGCCGCCATGCTGCAACATGAGCTGCTTGCAGAAACTGTTTCCTGACCACTCCTGCCCCGACATTTTGTAAGGCTGACCTGTTACAGCTCCTGAAAGCAAAGCAAGTCGCCGTTACATAGGAACCCCAAAAAAGACATCTGTCGCACGGGAAATTTACCTGTGCTTCAGGTGTCTTTGTTATGTCAGAACATCCTGTCACTACTATTTTTATCGTGCAAAACCTGGCTGCTCCTGCCACCACAGCCACTGCTGCTGCCTGCCCCGTGGTTAGAAGATTACCTGACAGAAAGCGATGTCTTCCGCAGCAGAAACCAGTTATTTGATTAACTTTAGGAACGAATCAGCACCAAAAACCTGACAGAAATGCGCACCACCCGCGGTTCCTCCGGATTTACCTTCCTTCTGGCGCTTTGCCTTGCTGTACTGGCACAGACACATGCCCAACAAGTAGCTTTTCCGGGAGCCGAAGGAGCCGGAAAATTTACAACTGGTGGTCGAGGCACAGCAGCTGCCCCTACCACTGTTTTCGAAGTCACCAGCCTCGACGATACCAACACCCCGGGCACCCTCCGCTATGCCCTCACACAGCCAGCGGCAGCCCGGACAGTCGTTTTCAGGGTATGCGGCACGATCCACCTGACCTCCCGCCTCAACATCTCCCGTCCCAACACCACCATCGCCGGCCAGACCGCTCCCGGCCACGGCATCTGCATTGCCGATCACCCGGTAATTATCAATGCCGATAATGTGATCATCCGGTTTGTGCGGTTCCGGTTAGGCGACAGGTACCAGGACAAAGGCAAAGTAGATGGCAGCGGCCACGACGATGCGCTGGCTGCTTATGGACGGAAAAATATCATCGTGGATCACTGCAGCATGAGCTGGAGCACCGACGAAGCTTTCAGTGTTTACGCCGGCGACAGTACCACCCTGCAATGGAACATCATCAGCGAACCCCTTAACTACTCCTACCACTTCGAAGCCGGCGGCACCGATTACCAGCAGCATGGTTTTGGCGGCATCTGGGGTGGCCGGCATGTATCGTTTCACCACAACCTGTTTGCCCACTGCCAGGGCCGCAATCCCCGTTTTGACGGCAGCGCCAACCTGGCTCCCCATACGCCCGGTCAGGAAAATGCCGATTTCCGGAACAATGTTATTTACAACTGGGGCGGCTGGACCGTGGACGGCGGCATGGGAGGCAATTACAACATCGTCAGCAACTACTACAAATACGGGCCTTCTACATCTACAGGCACGGCAAACGGAGTGCCGCGCCGCTTCCAGGTTGTTCGTCCCGACCGGAAAACAACAGCACCGGAACTGCCTTACGGAAAGTATTACCTGGCCGGAAATTATGTAGACGGCTCTGTGCCCGTAACCCGGAATAACTGGCTGGGAGCAGCCATGGCAGGTGGAACCTTAGCCGACACGGTACAGGCCAAAGTGGCTTCAGAATTTGAACTGGTGCCCCTGCCCACGCAGTCGGCACAGGACGCATATAAAGCTGTATTGCAACATGCAGGCTGCATACTGCCGGCCCGCGACCTGCACGACCAACGCATAGTAAGTGATGTAGTAAACAGAACAGGTGCCATTATCGATGTGCAGGGTGGCTTTCCGCATGGCACTCCTTACGAGCAAACCGTTGGCGCCTGGCCTGCATTAACCTGCGGTCCGGCACCCGCCGACGCTGACCGGGACGGGATGCCCGATGCCTGGGAAATAAGCCAGGGGCTCAACCCGAACAATGCCGCCGACCGGGCCCATACAGCCCCCAACGGCTACACCCATCTCGAAAATTACCTGAACGGATTAGCTGCGACTGTGCTGTCGGCAGCGCCTGAAACCAATACAAACCTGCCGCTGCTGGCTTACCCGAACCCAGTTGGAGAGAAGTTAACTGTTTCTCACCCTTCAGCCGGCCAATATGCTACCTTAACGCTGTTCAGCTTCGACGGAAAGAGGACAGGCAGCTTCACCTGTACCCCCCACAGCTACCAGACCGTACTAGAGATTGATTCCCTCGCAAAAGGCAATTACCTGCTGTTATATACCTCTCCCACCACACGGTTAACCTACCGCATTCTAAAACAATAACCTCATCAGGAAAAATACCTGGAGCCGGCAGTACACACGTTCCTCTTGGGAGCTGCGAAGCAGATGAAAAGTTTTACAATACGGCACCCGGTTCCGCATGCTCCTTGTTAAACAACCAGTCTTTTGCAGCCTCCATGTTGATAAACATTTCAAGTTTAACTTTGCCGGCCAGTTCAGACTCCTGGTCAATAAAATTTTTCACCTCAGCGCCCGATATCAGTGCCACATTCTGGGGTGTGGCTACACAAGCCAGCAGGTTTTTATGACGCAGATCAAAAGAAGGAAACAACTCGTTTATGGACCAGCTTTTATCAGCCACTGTCGTGAAATTGAGGTTGCGCATGTCAAAAAGCCATTTGTAAAGCCCCTGGGAACGTGCCAACTCCGAAGCTTTCAGGAGTACCTCCCGTAAGGCGGCATGGCTGACGTGCTGCAGCCAGGTCAACTGAATAAAGTTCAGGTCCGGATCTGCCTCTATTCTGGCAAATTCGTTGGAGAAAAGTTGGGTAAGTTTCATGATTCAGAACATTTAATTAACACCCCTTCAGGACGGTTACCGGGCAAAAGTACCGCTTGGATAATTAAACTAATTTTACAGGATTAGGTTAACTTTCAGGGATAAATAAATTTCTGCGAACAATTCAGGATAAGTTAACGCGCAGATAAATTTGCAGGAAAGGAAGAAGCTCAAAAAGCGTTCGGACTCTGTTGTTAGTGCATTAGCTCGGACACGTCGATCGCCCTGAGATAGGGCTCAAGAGAGGCTTCGTCGTTAAAGCCGCGCACCAACACAATTTTGTTTCCCGGCTCCAGGTACCAGACTTCTGCAAAGAAACTACCCATGTGGTACAGGCAGAGGCTGTATTTACCTGTGCTACGCGACGAAACAAATGCCCCCTGCTCCAGCACAAGTTTTGCCCTCTTCTCCAGGCTATAGCCGTTGATACCAAATAAATCCATACAGGAGCACGCTAAAAACAAATGTTTGTTAAAGATATAAAATTATTCCGAACCGGTAAAGCATTTCCGGTTCAGGTTTTTCTTTAAATCTTTATCCTGGCAGCTGTTTATACTTCTGTTCCTGTACCCCGGTTCGGTTTGAGTTCAACATTCCTTTAAAAGTATTATTAATAATAAAATAATATCTTCCTATATCTTAACGTTTTAGAATTGCGTAATAATAAAAAAAGCAGCCTTACACTCTTTTTGGCAGGCTTCTTGTATATACTTTTACAACCTGACACCTTCTGTATAGGTACATTAATTTAAGGAAAAATACAATATGATATTTACAATAACAACAAACGATATGGTGCGGACCTGCAAAGTTATTGATGTTGCTGATCTTCACCAGGGACTGGAGCACGGGCTGGTTTATATTAACGCTGATGGCTCAAATGGAAACACGCTGATTTCGAAATGTCCCAAAACAGATGCATTCAGATATGGCCCCTCTAATATTGAAATGGTAATGAGAGGCTGGAGGCCTTTTGTTTACGAAGACAATACGATGGCTGCTTAAGCAGCTTGATCAGCCGCTTGCGGCAACAAAAAACCTTCCTGTTCATGGTCCCTTTGGAGCCATGAACAGGAAGGTTTTTTGTTGTTCTTCTTCTCCCTGCCTTTCTTCAGAAGCCTCTGAAACAGCAGTACCATCCTCCAGATGCTTCACCCTGGTTGCAAGTTTCCGCCTGAATATCTATATTCGAAACCATTAATTTTCAGCACCCACCGTTACCAAACCCACTGCAGATGGCCGAATTAAAAACAAAAGAGAACGACCTGCCGGTAGAGGCTTTTCTCAACAGCATAGAACCCGAAAAGAAACGTTCCGACGCTTTTAAAATCCTGCAACTCATGCGCGAGGCAACCGGCCTGGAGCCTACCATGTGGGGCACGAACATGGTGGGTTTTGGCAAGTACAGCTACCGATACAACAGCGGCCACTCCGGCGAAAGCTTCCTGGTAGGCTTCTCTCCCCGCAAACAAAACCTGACGCTCTACCTCATGACCGGCTTTGAGCGGCCACAGGCGCTGATGGAAAAGCTGGGCAAGTACAAGAACGGTAAAGCCTGCCTCTACATCAATAAGCTCGAAGACGTAAATCTGGATGTACTACAGGAACTGGTAAAGGATTCGCTGGCGGCAACCGCTCAAATGGAATGGGTTACCATTGCTTAACCTTTCATAAACCTTTCTGCACCTGCCACCAAACCCACACCTGCTCCTCACCTGCTATCATATGGCCGCTACCGCACCCGTTACTTATAAAACCAGCATCAACCGCCTCGAGCACCTGATGGGAACGCACTACCTCGAAGTGCCGCCGGAAGTAATACAGCAGTTAGGCGGTAAACTGAAGCAACGGCTGCACTGCACCGTCAACCATACCCTCACCTTCCAGTGCGGACTCGTAGCCTTGGGCCAGGGCGCCGCCTACATCAGCCTCAACAACAAACGCATGAAAGAAGCCGGCATAAAATTCGGCGACGTAGTGCATGTATCGCTGCAACCGGACGAGAGCGAATACGGCATGGAAGTACCCGAAGAACTAGCCGAACTCCTCCGCCAGGACGACGAAGGACAGCGCCGTTTCCGACTGCTCACCCCCGGTAAGCAACGGTACATCATTCAATATGTGGCATCCGTCAAAAGCAGTCAGCTGCGCATCGACCGGGCCCTGCTCCTCATCAACAACCTCAAAACGCTGCCCGTGGGCAAAGAAAGTTTCCGGCAGATGCTCGGGCTGAAGTAAGCAGTCTGAACTGTGATTTGAATGATTTATGTGATTGATTGCTTATTTGCAGAAGAATTACGTGTTGTTTTTCTCAATTCGCTTTTAAATCATAATAATTCAAATCAAATAAATCACAGTTCAGACATTCCCACATCAGCACATTAATCAATACCCAAAAGTAAAAAGAACCTTCCATTACGATTCTGCTTTTAGCAGATGTTTCTGCAGCTTGCCCACAAGATCCCGAAAGGGATGACAAAGGAGAAATAGTTTGTGGAACTGAGTAAACACCATTAGGGATAACCACATTAACAAATTACTACATTACCACATTAACACATTAACCCATTAGCACATCAGCACATTAATCGATTAGCACATTAACAAATTACCCCATTCTCCTTTATGCTTTTCAGATAAAACCGACTTTGTTGCAACGAGTCTGTCCTTTTCAAGATTTCTCTCTTAGAGCTGGTTTACGTTATTTTATAAGCCACAGGTATTCCCCTCTGTCGCAACAG